>JAQUPF010000001.1:0-311579 GCA_028716845.1 bacterium
ATGACGCCTCCTTGATGTGGTGTTGCGGTGCTCGTGCACCGCTCCGATGGTGTTCTGACCACTCCATCTTACCGCATCATGGAGGTCTTTTGTCTCAGGCTATTTGACTCCTATTTTGGACAAGACTGTTCTTTTATCTTTTCTTTGCGTTATAACTGCTATCTCATTTTCGAATTTGCGCATGAGTTGATCATTGGTACTAACTAAAACGTTAAGATCTTTATTGTCGAAAGTATTTCCACCGTGTTCGAAACTAGCTATCTGATCTTTGAGCATTTGTTGAGCAGTCTCTATAATTTTCCTTAGATTTGCAACACGACCCTCGAATTCTATAGCAGAGATCCGAGGAGAAATGCCCCAGAAGGCACACGCATCATAAAAGGTGATATCTTCAAATCGATTATTTCTAAATTTCTCGACTGCTTTGCTCTTAAATAGTTTTATAAGTTGCCCTTTTAGCTCTCTCGCAAGCGCGACCTTTTTAACCGGCTCTCCGAATTCGCTTTCTAAATATATCCTTGCTTGCGCACGTCCTGATTCTGTCAATTGATACATCTTGCTTCCAACTTTTTCAAGGAATCCTTTCTTGCGTATAGGTTTTGAGCCCATTACCTCGGCAAAAACCCTGTTTGAGTCAGGATACATCAATTGACTATGTTCATTTTGATGCCCGGCTAATCCAAAAGTATCTGGAAATTTCTTCCATGCTGACACGACTAAGTCCTCAGCTGAAAATGGCCGATTGCCATGTTGTTCCAATTCGAAAGCCGCTAGTAGCAGTTTATCAGAAACGCTTAATTGCATGATTTCTATCACTCTTTATTCTTTTGGCAATTCACCAGTTGCCAAAAAATCAAAAAGATCAGCAGATGCCGCTTCTTGTATTTCTGCCGCTTGTGCTCCCCATTCCATTATCCAATCATTTACAGATAGCGACTCCTTTTCCTTCGGCCCATGAGTAAGTGCGATTTGAACAATTATATCGATGTAGCGTTCGAGGTGATACATTCTCCATTCTCGAGTTTGATATCCATATCCCTTATTATTATCGAGATATAAACGTGCCAAAGGAGATGCACTATTAATCCACCAAATATTTCTATCAACATCTTGAGGCCTTTGTGCAACCGGAGGATCTTCCCTGCTAAAATTAACCGCCTCCTTGTTTTCCGGATCTGAATGAATTCCAGAAACCAAGACTAATGGTAAACTTTTACCGCGTTGATCTCCTTGACCACGACCTGTGCTAGGAGTAACTCTTACAATTGCCGGTCGTCGCGCGATACATTTGTCGTCGCCTGCGATTACTTCTGTATTTCCTTGCGAAAAGGCAAAAAGCAACCCGCTAGAGCTTACCCTCGCTATATTTGGATTGCTTTCTGTCCAAACGACGGATACCCCGCTAGATTGTCCTCCACCCGCCAATTGGCAGATGGCCTCAAGCTTGGAACGGCTACCAGCTGGCAACTGGACCTCTTCAGGAGAAATGACAATATCCTGGATACAAACTACCTCTAACGGCACCTTATTAGATCTAAGTCTCCCATCTAAGGTTTCTGCATATATAGATGTTCTGCCAATAGCGAAGGTGTTGACTATCATTAAATCATCATCAACCATAGCTACATTAGTATCTTCACTAATCCAGCGGTAAGGTATAGGTCGAATATGACGTCCTGACGCATCATAGAATTTCAATGTCGGACGGAATGAAACGCCTATACCGGCTCTTTGATTAGATAATGTTAACTCAAGTTTTGCCGGCCTTCCGGTTGGCAAGGGCGCTGGTGCGGGCTTCTTAGTAGTTCCATCCCCTCTTCCCCATAGGCCTTGCATCAGTTCATTAATGAACCTATTCTTCCAGCGATCTAGAGCTTCGTTTATTTTACTAATAGCATCTTGTTCCTTTTGATCATAGCTCCTTCGATCTCGCGCCTCAAATTCCTTAGCATATGCCTGAATTTGCTTTGAAATAAAACTCTCAACAGCGCGAGACAACGGATTATTAGCCAATCTCGCTCTTTCGTTCTGCTTTAGTGGCTCAAGTGCATCGAGGGAGCATTCGCCATAGATACGATCACGATATGGCGACTGGATATCAAGTTCGCACACAGGAACGTATCCAATATAACCTGATTGAGCCTTATATATGACATTATGCCTTCCTTTCTTGCTCCATCGCATACTGACGTCTGAGGTTCTTAATGTTAATGTTCCAGAAGGCAATGCCCCGGATTGGGTAGTCGATATCTCTTGTTCTGTAAGCGGATCTTTTAGAGCATTTGGAATTTGTATAGTTCGTGGTTTCTCAGCTCCTGCTATTGGTTTGATCTCGGCTAATGAAAGGGACTTGCCACCATTGGCTGGTTCCCCGTTCACCATTACAAATACTTTGCACATTTGAATAGTCTGGATCATTTGTGGGTGTTCTTGGAGATTGAGAATCAATGGAATCGGCGCAATGCGATTTTCGTAGCCTCGTGGGCTTGAGCCCGTGAGCAATGTAAAGCCATCGGCCATTGCTAGCCCCTTCAGAACCTCTTCTGGCAGATTTCGAATACTACAACCGACGCCTGCAAGAACCTTACTCAGTTCCTCTCGTAAATCACTAATAGGAAGATCACGACCTTTTTCCCGATCCGGGATATAGCCAAATCTGATTGAGCCGCCAGTCACACCATAACAACATTCCATGCCATTCTTTACAGTACGTAGCATCGAATAATCTTCAAACATCTGAACCATATAACATTTGCCACCATTGCCATGTCCCCCCTGAACAGATGCATTACGTACGCCGCATTGAGCAGCCTCCGGATCAGCCCATCTTCTAAAATATTGTTCGATCATAGCGCTTGTCATTCCTGAAAAATCTAAACAAGAAATCGACGCTTTTTGCTGCCTACGCCCAGAATCCAAAATAACTACGATAACTCTTTTGGCCTCAGGGGCATTTTCGCGAGAGTAAGCATCTGCGGAATTTTTTAGCCATTCTGGTAAACCGTTTTCGTGAGACTGAAAAGCTCTGCAAATAAGTCGGATGGCGCCCTCTTCATGCATTTTTATGTCAACATCTGGTGTGTAAATTAGCTGAGTCACAATTTCCTCCCAAGTTTTAGATGCGGCCTGTATTTCATGACCTGCACCCAATTGTATCTATTGGCATGTCAAAGCCAAAATACTCGTACCTCTTTTTCGATTTGGTTAAAATCCGGATCTCCCGTTATCAATTCTACTCTCTTAATTTTTGCAAGAGCGGCGGCAAAGCAGTCAGTATAGGTCAGCTTAAGTTTGGATTTAAGCTCAGCCGCAACGCGGGCAAGGCCACAATCTACAGGGACTATTTCAATAGGCAGAGTGTCTATATCTTGCAGCGCTTGGTCAGCAGCCTTCTTGCCGGCGGTCTTATAAAGAATGTAATATATTTCGCCCCAACTCACTACGCTTAATAAAAGGCGATCCTCAGTATCCCGAGCATGCCTTATTAGATCAAATACTTTATCAGATCCTGTTCCGTTCTCTAAAAAAGCAATTAAGGCGTATGAATCCAGTACCTTGCGCCTGCTCACAGTTCGCGCTCCTTTTTCTTTTCCTCAAGAAGTACTTTCAGTGCTCTACCGCTTGTGCCAGTAGATCCCTTTAGGGATTCGATATAATCATCAGTCACAGGCCGGATAATAATATCGTTATCGCGTTCCAGAAAGCATACATGTGTTCCCCTCTTGATCTTATAGTGTTTCCTGATTCTCGATGGGATCACAATCTGGCCCTTTGTAGTTACTATGGCTGTCTTCATAGATCTTGTCCTCCATTGTTCAGTTAAGTATAATTTATCTAAGAAAGTAAGTCAATATCTATTTGTCTTACTGTCATAGCGAAGTGATAATGTCCCCTTTCGAGCGAAATAGAAATGTCCCCTATAATGGCACCCGCGAAGGGGGTGCCAATGAGCGCGGGGACGCTGCGAATGAGCCTCAAAGAGCGGGAGCGAATGCGGGTAATGTCGCGGGTGAAGGAGAGGGGGATGAAGCTCACCGAGGCGAAGATGCTGCTTGAAATCATCGGGGTCAGAACTCTACTATTGACTAACATTGACGGGAAGGGATTTCGGCGCGACATCGCCCGGTTTCTGTAGGGATTTCGGCGCTTGCGCTTAGCGGGATCGCTCAATCCCAAAATAGATGAGCCCCCATAGTGGCGACGGCTTGCGGCTGGGAGCGGCCGCTTCATCGCTTTCAACTTTCGGCTTTGAACTTTCGGCTGTAGTTGTGGCGACCCCACGGGGATTCGAACCCCGGTTGCCAGATCGAAAGTCTGGAGTCCTGGGCCTCTGGACGATGGGGTCGCAACTACAGTTCAAAGTTCAAAGTTGAAAGTTCAAAGTATAAAGTATGAAGTAGAAAGTGAGGAGAGTAAAGGGCTAAGCGAGGGGGGCATTCTTCCTGAGTTCCTCGTTCTCCACCGACTGGATGAGCTTGGCGAGCATCCGGCAGATCGCGGTGCAGTCCTCGCGCGCCCGCGCCCCCTCTCCCTCGCTCAACTGCCCCTGGCGGCACGCGAGCGTGATGCAGGGGATGCACTCCTTCGCCGAATCCAATGCGTAGGAGAAGTATTTGATCTTCTCCCTCCTCGATGCCTTCCCCGCTCCCTCCGCGATGTTCGTGCTTATGGAGAGCGCCGCCCGCTGGAGCTGGTCGACCAGTGAATTCCTGTACGCCGCGTCGAACGTCCTGCATCGATCGAAGACGAAATGCGCGAACTCAAGGGCGCGCTGGTAAACCTTCAATCGCTCGAAATCGAAATAGACCTTTCCCTCCTCCCGCACCAGGCCCGCCCGCTCAGGTTCCGCGCCGCCGCCCCTCTCCTGCGCCCCGGCCCCTCGCCCCCGACTCCTCGTCTTCCCCGCTCTTTCACCACGAACTTATTACTCTCAACACTTTGAACTGTCCTTATTGCCTTCTCCGGCCCCGTGCCTCCGGTTCCGTACCTGGAACCCTGAACCGATTGTTCGCTTCCGACCTTATTCACTTTGAACTTTAGACTTTCAACTTTCAACTGTAGTGCTGGTGAGGGCGGGACGAGCCGATCCAACTCTTTTCAACAGAAAGTGAAAACCAAACAAGTTCGGCGACGGGGCATCATTATACAGGGCACTGCTGCCGCACCACAGTCCCTTTTAAGCACGTATCGATGCGCGAGCGAGGGGAGGCGGCGGCCGCCGAGCCGGCAGCCCTCACCGCGATGGCCTTCCGGTCGATCGTGATGAGGTCCGGCGTGTCGAAGCGGAGATCCTCCAGGCGCCCCACCGTCGGCAACCTGCCGGCGGACGTCGTGACGAGGTAGAGCGTCGTCGTCCCCCGGATGGAGGCGGGACAGGGCAGTTCCCGCAGCACCGTCATCTCGAACGGCGCGTCGAGCCGTTTGACATCCCGCGCCGCGGGGCGGATCCCGGAAACGATACGGCCATCCAGCATGATGCTGAAGATTCCGGCAGGCGTGTCCGCCATGATGTAGGCATCGAACGCCGCCCAGATCGGGATCGCGGCACGAACGCCCACCGTGATCCGGTCGCCCGGACTGAACGCCTCGCCGCTCACGACAAGTTCCACGCTGGGGAAGGAAGTCGGCGTGATGGTTGGGGAAGGGGTCAGTGTGGGCGTCGGAATGCTCGTCGGGGTCTCCGTGGGCGTCGGCGAGGGCGTCGGCGAGGGCGTCGGCGTATAAGTCGCCGTTGCCGTTGGTGTCGGCGTCGGCGTCCCCGTCGGCGTGATGGTCGGAACCACTGTCTGAATGGCGACCATTGATTGATGGCAATCCATCATCGCGCTGCTGTTACTCACCCGCAGCGACACCTCATAATCTCCGACTTGGGTGTAACTGTATACCGGATTCAACTCAAAACCCACATTTCCGTCTCCAAACGTCCAGTAGTTGCGCACATTATCATTCGAACTGTTGGTAAAGGTTGCCGTTTGATGCTCTATCGATACGGAGAAATTCGCATCGGGCTGGGACCCAGCTGGCGGTAAATTCACTACGTCACAATCGGGATAATGCTGGAAAAGGCCAACCCCCTCGCACATGAATTGGTTGGAACATATGGATTGGAGTTCGGTCGTCAGGAATCCCCATGGCGAATCCGAAAGAGGGGCATGGTCGGGAAAATTCCAGTGCGTGGCCATGATGCTGTGGTTGCCGTATGGGTCGGAGGGATGCGGCAATTGCAGGATGTGCCCAATCTCATGCGCATACGCTCCCTCCGGTGTGCAGGGCCAGGCGGCCACCCCTACGCCTCCGGGGCACTCACCATCAGAGTATTCGGGATTGTTCAACTCGGGAAACAGCTCTATGCCGAGGAGCGCTATCCCGCAGTTCCCCTCGCATCCCCAAGCGGCACCCGCCCACCAGCCAGCACCGTGCACCCATAGTACCGTGGCGATTCCCGGCGCCCAAATGGGGAGCCCTTTGCTGCTCATCTCGCCGAGAAGAGAACCCCACCAACTTCCGTTCTCCACATAGTACTCCCGGGTCTGATCCGCATAATAGACGTCCACGACTTCGGGATACTCAAGGTCCCACGTCATCCCGCCCGTCGCACACTGGTACCAGGCCCGGACATGCATCGTGGCCTGGATCACACGCTGATATGCATTTTCATCGTATGGGACATCGGTGGGAAGCACATAGAACACGGCCAGCGTGTAATTCAACGTCTCATGAGATGAAAAGGGGGAAGCGAGATCGTCGGGAACCGGCAAGCTGCCGTACCGGCACCATGCCCCAGGATACTCCTGTATATTCGCCGGCCCCGAAACACCGTAGGCGGGAATCGCGATTGCAGCCCCCAACGCCAGCACGATTCGCATGGGCTTCTCCTGCCAGGGGAAAGTGCGAGCCTTCCCTCTGCGCCCGATGTCTTCGGGAACTACGTATGCTGCTTCCTTCTGCATCAATGATGCATGATTTGGGTAATTTAACTAGAATTTAATTCCCTTCCTCTCGCGGAGTTTCCGCCCCTCCCTTGTGTGGATGAGAGCCCATACGAACTCGTCCATTTTCTCGTCGAACTTCCGACGGGACTTTTGAGCGAGGGCCTCTTTTACCAACTCCAACGGGTGCATATGCCATTCTACTTTCAACTTTTCACCTTCAACTTTCAACTGTAGTACTGGTGAGGGCGGGAGGATTCGAACCTCCGACCGACTGCTTAAAAGGCAGCTGCTCTACCACTGAGCTACGCCCCCACTACAGTTCAAAGTTAAAAGTTGATAGTCGAAAGTCAAAAGACGCGTGAAGCACGATCGCGGCTTGCTTCCCCTGCCCGGTGCTTCCGACTACGCACCCGGAACTATGAACTGATCGCCCCGCCTCCGGCTGTTTCCACTGGCTGTTTTCACTGGCTGTTTTCACTTTAAACTTTGAACTTTCAACTTTGAACTGTAGTTCAGATCTCCATGATCTCTTTTTCCTTCCTCGCGAGGTGCGCGTCGATCTGCTTGATGTAGGCGTCCGTCTTCTCCTGCACCGTCTTCTCGGCGCGCGTCATCTCGTCCTCGGTGATCTTCCCGTCCTTCTGGATCCTCTTGATGTGCTCGTTCGCCTCGCGGCGCACGTTCCGGACCGCGACGCGCCCCTCCTCCGCCATCCCCTTGACCACCTTGTCGAGGTCCCGGCGCCGCTCCTCGCTGAGCTCCGGGATCGGGACCCGGATGATCCGCCCGTCCCGGAGGGGGGTGACGCCGAGCTTCGACTTCATGACCGCCTTCTCGACGGCGTCCGCCGCCGACGGGTCCCACGGCTGGATGACGATGAGGCGCGGCTCGGGCGTCGAGATGCTCGCGAGCTGCCGGAGGCGCGTCTGGGCGCCGTAGTAGTCCACCACGATGTTCTCCACGAGCGCCGGCGAGGCCTTGCCCGTGCGGATGGCGGCGAACTCGTGCTCGACCACCTCGAGCGACTTCATCATCTTGAGTTCCATCTCGTCCAGAATATCCGCCAGTTCCATCGCGATCACCCTCCCCCGTCCCGCGGCCGCCAGCTCTTCTTCCGGGCGCGCGGGTCGGCGCTCACGAGCGTCCCGATCCTCGATCCCCTGACGACCTTCATGATGTTGCCGCGCGCGGCCAGGTTGAAGACGACGACCGGCAGGCCGTTGTCCATGCAGAGCGAGACGGCCGTCGAGTCCATGACCCTGAGCCGCTTCCGGAGCACGTCCATGTAGTCGAGGTACGGGTAGAGCCGCGCCCGGGGGTCCTTCACCGGGTCGCTCGAATAGACGCCGTCGACCTTCGTGGCCTTCAGGAGCGCCTCCGCCTCGATCTCCGCCGCCCGCAGCGCCGCCGCCGTGTCGGTGGAGAAGTAGGGGTTCCCCGTCCCGCCGACGAATATGATAACACGCCCCTTCTCGAGGTGGCGGACCGCCCGCCGCCGTATGTACGGTTCGGCGAGCTGCTGGACCTCGACGGCGGTCATCACGCGGGTGGGGACGCCCGCCTTCTCGAGGGCGTCCTGCAGGGCGAGGCCGTTGATGACGGTGCCGAGCATCCCCATGTAGTCGCCCGTGATCCGGTGGAGGCCGCGGGCGGCCGCCTGGGAGCCCCGGAAGATGTTCCCGCCGCCGATGATGAGGCCGACCTCGACGCCGATCCGGTGGACGTCCCTGACCTCGCGGGCGAGGCCGTGGACGACGCCGGGGTCGATCCCGAGGTCGCCGCCGCCGAGGAACTCGCCGCTCATCTTGAGGACGACGCGCCGGTAGAAGGTCCGCTTCCGCCGATCGGGCATGGCCGCCTCCAGGTTCCGGACGAGCGCCGGGCCGCGCGGGGGGCGCGGGACGGGCGCTCAGCCCCCCAGCTGGTATCGCGTGAAGCGCCTGATGACGATGTTCTCGCCGAGCCGGGCGACGAGGTCGGTGAGGAGGTCCTTGATCTTCCTCCCGTCGTGCTCCGGCCGCACCGACGGCTGCTCGAGGAGGCAGCAGGTCTCGTGGAACTTGCCGAGCTTGCCCTGGACGATCTTCTCGACGACCCCCTCCGGCTTCCCCTTCACCTGCGCGCGGATGATCTCCTTCTCCCGCTCGAGGACGTCCGCGGGCACCTCCTCGGGGGAGAGGAAGGCGGGCGTGGCGGAGGCGATCTGGAGCGTCACCGTCTTGACGAACTCCCTGAAATCGGCGTTCCGGGCGACGAAATCGGTCTCGCAGTTCACCTCGACGAGGACGCCGACCTTGTCCCCGTGGTGGATGTAGGAGGCGATGACGCCCTCGGCCGCCCGCCGGCCGGCCTTGCTCGCCGCGATGGCGAGCCCCTTCTTCCGGAGCATGTCGATCGCCCGCTGCATGTCGCCGCCCGACTCGGCGAGCGCCTTCTTGCAGTCCATGATGCCGGCGTTCGTTCGCTCCCTCAGTTCGCGCACCATTTCCGGTGTGACCTGCACGGCTGAACCTCCCTCTCTTGTATCGGTCATGAGACAGTGCCCGCGGCGGGCGTGCGGCGGGGGGGCGGGCTACTCGCTCGCGCCCGGCGCCCCGGCCGTCCCGGCGGATTCGGCGGGCGCCTCCGGCGGGGCCGCCCCCTGCCCGACGGGCGGCGGCGCCTGCTCCTCGGCGCCCTCGTCGCCGGCGTGGCGCCGCATCCCCTCGGCGCAGGCGCGGGCGACCGCCTCCGTCAGGAGCCTGATCGCGCGGATGGCGTCGTCGTTGCTGACGATCGGGTGGGTGATCTCGTCGGGGTCGCAGTTCGTGTCGACGAGCGCGACGATCGGGATCCGGAGCCGGTTCGCCTCCGCGACGGCGATCCGCTCGCGCTTCGGGTCGATGACGAAGAGCGCGCCGGGGACGTCGTCCATCCCGATGATCCCCGCGAGGTTCCGCTCCAGCTTCGCCATCTCGCGGCGGATGGAGGCGACCTCCTTCTTCGGGAGCTTCTCGACGGTGCCGTCCTCGACGACCTGCTGGAGCGCGCGGAGCCGGCCGATGCTCTTCCGCACCGTCCGCATGTTCGTCAGGAGACCGCCGAGCCAGCGATCCGCGACGAACGGCATGCCGGTCTTCAGCGCCGCCTCCCGGATGAAGTCGGCCGCCTGTCGCTTCGTGCCGACGAAGAGGACCTGCCTGCCCGAGGCGACGGTGTCCCTGACGAAGGCGTACGCCCGGTCGACCTGCTCCTGCGTCTGGTGGAGGTCGATGATGTGAATGCCGTTCCGCTCCTCGAAGATGAACCGCTTCATCTTCGGGTTCCACCGCCTGGACTCGTGGCCGAAGTGGACCCCCGCGTCGAGGAGCTCCCTGACCGACACGACTGCCATGCCGCATCCTCCCTTCAGGCCTCGCCCGATTCGCCGGCGCCGGGTTGACGGTCGGCGCCGGTCCCTTCCCCGTCCATCCCGACGCGGGATGCGACGGACATCGGGTTCCGCCTTGGTGCCGTTGCGGTGCGTTTATAGCACAGGGAGGGGGCAATTGTGAAGCGGTTTCGCCCCCGGCCCATGCAACGCCATTGTCGCCACAGAGATCACAGAGACCACGGAGAATGCGGAGGAGGGTTCAGCACATTCAATCGCACATTCCTGGTGCAACGGATGATCGGGCGCGGTAAAATGGATGTCGCCGCAACCGGTCGGGGCGGCGGAAGGGAGGGCGCGACGCCATGAAGAGGATCCTCCACGTCATCGCGAGCCCCCGGGGGGATGCATCCCGGACGCTCCGGGTCTCCCGGGCGTTTCTCGGCGCGCTGCGGGAGCGGCACCCCGCCTGCGACATCGACGAGCTCAATGTCTGGACGGACGAGATTCCCGCGCTCACCGTCCCCGTCGTCCGCGGGAAGTACGTCCTCATGGGCGGGGGGGACCTCGACGGGCCGCTCGGGGAGCTGTGGGCCGGCGTCATCCGGCATATCGAGCGCTTCCTCTCGGCCGACGCCTGGCTCGTCAGCACGCCGATGTGGAACTTCAACATCCCGTACCGGCTCAAGCAGTACATCGACGTCATCGTCCAGCCGAAGTACCTTTTCAGGTACACGGCGACGGGCGTCGAGGGATTGGCGGGCGGCAGAAGGATGGTCGTCGTCGCGAGCAGGGGCGGCGACTACCGTCCCGGGACGCCGTTCCATCCCTTCGACATGCAGGAGCCGTACCTCAGGACGGTCTTCGGCTTCGTCGGCGTGACCGACATCACCTTCATCGTCGCCCAGCCGATGGACGCGTCCGGCCCCGAGGTCGCGGAGGAGGAGATCCGGAAGGCGCAGGCGCTCGCCCGGGAGACGGCCCTCTCCTTTTGACAGCCGGGCGGCGATGCCGTAGAATCGCGCCGATCGTGCGGAAGTGGCGGAACAGGCAGACGCGCTGCGTTCAGGGCGCAGTCCCGGTACACGGGGTGGGGGTTCGAATCCCCCCTTCCGCACCAGAGCTACAGTTCAAAGTTGAACGTTCAAAGTTGAAAGCATCAAACAGTGTAACGTTGAAAGGCGGAAAGGGTCCCGGGTTCAGGGCCGAGGAGCGCGGGGCGGCAGCTCCACCGTCGTCAGGCGGATGCCGGCCCGGCGGCATGCCCGCCGGATGGCCGCGAGGTACGGCCGGAGCCGCGGGTTCGCGCGCGCGGACTCGTGGAAGAAGCGGACGGAGCGGAACCCCCTCCTCCGCAGAGAGTCGGTGATCCGCGGCACCAGCGCCGGGACCTCCTCCGCCCGGAGGAGGTGGTCGTAGTACGGGATCCTCCTCCACGGGCCGATGAGGCCGAACTCCCCCGAGAGGATGGCGAAGGCCGCCCCCGCGCGCCTGCTCTCCCGGTGGACGGCGCGTATCCTCGGCGACGCGTACCGCCGGACCGCCGGCAGCATGGCCGGCCGCCGCCGCTTCCGCGCCGAGCAGTACGTGCAGAACAGCACCCTCTTCACGGCGACCCCCTCACGCCTCCCCGATGACGATCTCCACCCGGCGGGCGGCGGCGTCCGCCGCGCCGCGCTCGAGGTCCCAGAGCGCCTCGCGGCAGAGGGTGAGCTGCTGCCGGAGCGCGCGGCTGCCGGGGCGCGACTCGAGCGCCGCCTCGAGGTGCCTGATCGCCCGCCCGAGGTGCGCCGCCTTCTCCGGCACGACGGGGATCCTGTTCGCGACGCCGATCGCCTTCAGCGCCCCGTCGATCCTGGCGCGCAGCCGGCGACGGAGCTCGGCCTTCGTGACGCTCTTCCGCCTGCGCCGGCGGTCGCTCCTCTCGGCGCGCCATCCCTCCCCCCGCCCGCGACGGGACCTCCGGGCGCGGAGGGGGCGCTCAATCACCGCCATTCGTCCTCCCCCGCGCGCCCCTCGAAGAACTCCCACGGGTTCAGGGGGACGGAATCCTTGTCGCTCAGCGGGTTCCCCCAGCGCACCTCCAGGTGGACCCCCTCCACCCCGCCCGCCCCGATCGCCGTTCCCGGCAGCACCCCCTGGCCCGCCTCCACGTCGATCCTCTCGAGGCGGCCGTACCGCACGCTGTAGCCGTCCGGGTGGGCCACGTAGACGCATCCCCCCAGCTCGGCCGTGTCCGTGCCCGGCGGGACGCCCTCCCGCACCGCCCCGGTCGCGGGATCGACCGCCGCCGCCCTCCCGCCGCCCGACACGAGGACGACCCTGCCGAGCGCGATCGCCGCGGCCGGCGTCTCCGCGCCGCCCGTGGAGACCCTGACGCCGAGGAGGACCTTCCGGAAGCCGTGCGGATCGACGAGGATCGTCCCGAAATCGCCGTCCCTGCCGGGCCTCGCGGGATCGGAATCCGTCACGAGCTCCGGCGAGAATCCGTCGACCGGCGGGACGGTGCGGAGCCGGACCCGCGGGCGTTCCCCCGGCCACCGGACGACCTCCATCACGGGGCGGTAGTCGGGCGCGAGGCGGGCCGGGATGCAGGTGGGGATGTCGCGGACGAGGCCGGCGTCGCGGAACGCCGCCGCGGCGCGCTCCTCCCCGCCCGCCGCCTGCCGCTCCAGGACGGAGACGCCGGCCTGGGCGAAGCGGAAGGCCCCGCCGTCCGCCGTCCGGTACCCGCTCCAGCGCGCGTCATCGGGATCGGTCGCCTCCCGCCAGTTCTCCCCCGATTTCACGTAGACGAGCAGCCTGAGCGCGCCGCCGCCGCGCGCCGCCCATCCCCCGAGCGCCGCCGCCGAGAGGCCGTCCACCGGGAAGAGGAAATGCCGCGTGGCCCCCGCGACGGCGAGCTCCCCCGCGGCGAGCTGGAAGAATATGAGGAACGGCACGGAAAACGGCATCGGTCGCGGGGCCCCTCAGCGCGGGGACGCCGCCGGCTCGGCGACGAGGCGCCTGTTGAGCTCGGCGGCGACCTCGCCGGTCAGATCGAGCCGCCGGTCGCTGTACGCGGCCGAGGAGGCGTCGAGGACGAGGTCGAGCCGGCGCCGTCGCGCGACGGCGGCGGCCGCCTCCCGGACCTCGACCATGATCTTCCGGTATTCGTCGCCGCTCTTCTCCATGAGATTCCTCGTCGCGCCGAGCCGGAACGCCTCGAGGGCGGCGCTCTTCTCCCTGATCCGGGCCTCGCGCTCCTTCCGGGCCTCCTCGCTCAGGATCTCGCTCTCCCTGACGAGACGGCTGATCTCATCGACCATCTCCTGCCCCTTCGCCTCGAGGTCCCGCTTCTCCTTCTCGAGGCCGTCCTGCACCTCGCGCGATCTCCGGTAATCCTTCAGGACCTCGTCGACGTCGATCACGCCGACGGCCGGCCCGCCGCGGCCGCAGCCGACGCAGGCGAGGCAGAGGAGCAGCGCCGCCCGGCGCGCCGCGCGCGCCTCACGCCCGCGGCCGGTGGAACGTCCTTCCGCTCTCACGGGTGCGCCTCCATCGGGTCACGCCTTCCGCCCGCCCCTGATGAGGTTGAGCAGCCCCCCGGCGAGGAGGATCCGCCGCTCCCGCCCGCTCAGCCGGAGAGCGGCGGCGAACTCCTCCCCGCGCGTCACGTTGCGGACGACGACCGACTCGGCCGAGGAGACCGCCTCCCTGACGCCGCGGATGCGCAGCCGGTCGCCCTTCCGCACGGGGGCGTCGGCGGTGAGGGGGAGGATGCCGAAGTTCACGAGGTTCGCCATGTGGATCCGGGCGAACGACCGCGCGACGACCGCCGCGACGCCGAGGAAGCGCGGGACGAGGGCGGCGTGCTCCCTGCTCGATCCCTGTCCGTAGTTCCCGCCGGCGACGACGATGCCCGTCCCGGCGCCGGCGGCGCGGCGGGCGAACGTCGGATCGATCCGCGCGAAGGCGTGCGCGGAGAGGGCGGGGATGTTCGACCTGAGCGGCAGGATCCCCGCCCCCGCCGGCATGATATCGTCCGTCGTCACGTCGTCGCCGCAGACGAGGAGGACCTCCCCCTCGATCCGGTCGGGGAGCGCGCGGAAGCGCGGCAGGGGCCTGATGTTCGGCCCCTTGACGACGCGGATGCGGGCGCGGCGGCGCGGGGGCGGGACGACCAGGCGGTCATCGACCAGGAAGCGGCGGGGGAGCCGCACCCGGGGCGGCCGGCCGAGGCGGCGCGGGTCCGTGATCCTGCCCGCGAGCGCCGACGCGACGGCGACGGCGGGGCTCGCCAGGTACACCCGCGCGTCGGGCGTCCCCGCGCGGCCGGGAAAATTCCTATTGAAGGTCCTGAGCGACACGCCGCCCGAGGGGGGCGCCTGCCCCATCCCGATGCACGGTCCGCACGCGGTCTCGAGGATCCTCGCCCCGGCGGCGATCATCGCCTCCAGGGCGCCGCGGGCCGCCAGCATCCGGAGGACCTGCCGCGAGCCGGGGGAGACCGTGAGGCTCACGCCCGCCGGCACGGCGCGCCCCTCGAGCATCGCCGCCGCCTCGAGCATGTCCCCGAGCGACGAATTGGTGCACGAGCCGATGCAGACCTGGTCCACGCGCGTCCCCTCGATCTCGCGGACGGTCCTGACGCTGCCCGGGCTGTGGGGGACGGCGGCGAGCGGCTCGACGCGGCCGAGATCGAGCTCGATGACCTCGTCGAAGCGCGCGCCCGCCGCGGCGGCGAGCGGTCGCCACGAGCGGCCCCTTCCCTGGGCGGCGAGGAACTCCCGCGTCCGGGCGTCGGAGGGGAAGACCGAGCTGGTGAGCCCCATCTCGGTCCCCATGTTCGCGATGGTCGCGCGCTCGGGGACGGAGAGCGCGGCGACCCCCGGGCCCCCGTACTCGAGCACCTTCCCCCTCCCCCACGTCACGCCGTGCCGGCGGAGGAGCTCGAGGATCACGTCCTTGGCGGAGACCCAGGGGGCGAGCCGCCCCGACAGCCGCACGAGGACGACCGCCGGGCAGACGAGGGGGAACGGCTCCCCCGCCATCGCCGCGGCGACGTCGAGCCCCCCCGCCCCGACGGCGAGCATCCCGAGGCCGCCGCAGGTGGGCGTGTGGCTGTCGGCGCCGAGGAGCGTCCGGCCCGGGACGGCGAAGCGCTCCAGGTGCACCTGGTGGCAGATGCCGTTCCCCGGCCGGGAGAAGAAGGCGCCGTAGCGCGCGGCGGCCGTCTCGAGGTAGCGGTGGTCGTCCGCGTTCTCGAATCCCGTCTGGAGCGTGTTGTGGTCGACGTAGGAGACGGAGAGGGAGGCGCGCGTCCGGTCGAGCCCCAGCGCCTCGAACTGCAGGAACGCGAGCGTGCCGGTGGCGTCCTGGGTGAGCGTCTGGTCGATGCGGAGGGCGATCTCCTCCCCCGGGACGGGGCGGCCGGAGACGAGGTGGTCCCCGATGATCCGCGCGGTGAGCGAGGTGCCCATTCGCTCTACTTGAGGGACAGCTTGTACGTCCCCTTCGCCTTCTCGAACTTCACCTTCCCCTCGCGGGCGAGCCAGCCGAGCGCCATCTGGATGATGTCGTACGGCGCCTTCACGTCCTTCATGAGCTCCTTCGGCGTGACCGACTTCTTCTTCTGGAGCACCTGGTACACCTGTCCCGACGTCTCGCCGATCTTTCCCCACAGCATGGCGATGCCTCCTTTCGCGCGCCGGTCTTCTCCCGGCCTGCGCGACGCGATGTTATCACAGCGGGGCGGAAAACGAAAGCGATTGCCGCGGACGTATATGTTTTCGCCGCGGATTCACGCGGATTATCGCGGATCTTCTTAGGTGGAAGATAGTGCCTTTTGCCACGGAGATCACAGAGAACAACTACAGTTCAAATGTAGTTCAATCCGTGAAGATCCGCGGTGGGTGGTGCATAGAGCCATCCGGCGGGGTCAGACGGGGGGGCGGGCGGGGAACTCCCTGCGGATGAGCGGGAGGAGCTCCTCGTTCGCCATGACGCGCGCCGCGTAGCGGGAGAGGTAGTCGAGGGTGATCTTCTCGTGGGCGGCGTCGTAGGTGTCGATGCAGTCGCGGGCGATGATGACGCCGTAGTCGCGCTGGTAGGCGTCGAGCGCCGTCACGCGGATGCAGGCGTGCGAGAGGAAGCCGGCGAGGATGAGGGTGTCGTATCCCCGCTCCCGGAGGAAGCGGTCGAGGTCCGTCCCGAAGAAGGCGCTCCAGCGGGTCTTGTGGAAGACCGGCTCGCCGGGGCGCCGGGCGATCGCCCCGATCTCCCGGATCCCCTCCGTCCCCTCGATGCAGATCCGGAAGTCGTCCCGCTTCATGTGGAGCGTCCAGGTGCTCCGGTCGCGCCGGTGGAGCGTGAGGACGTGGATGACCGGTACGCCCCCCTCCCGGCAGGCGGCGGCGAGCGCCCCCACGTCCGCCTCGAACCGCGCGCGCGGCTTGAGGAGGGCGAAGAGCCTCGGGAAATCACTCTGGAGATCGATCGCGAGCAGGACCGGTTTCATCCGTCTCCCAGCGGCGTCAGGGCCCCGTATATACCACACGCGCCGCCGCCGGACAAGCGCGGTCTCCCGCCGCGCATGGAGTACAATGCACTCCGAGCCACGGATATTCACGGATTATGGACGGATATTCACGGATTCAACTACAGTCAAAGTTGAACGTTCAAAGTTGAAAGTCGAGAGGGGGATGAATTGGAGTTTCTGCCGCGGATTCACGCGGATCGAACGAAGTGGAAGAAGGAAGAGACGATGCATCCTGCGGCGGGGACACCGCCGCTTTCCGCTTTGAACTTCTGACTTTCGTCGGCAGTTGCATCCGCGATAATCCGCGTGAATCCGCGGCGAAGACTCAATAGCTGCGTGAATCCGTGGTGGATTTGTTCTTGAATGATCGTTCCCGATCCGGTCGGGGATTTCGCTTCATCCGCCCCCGCCGGCGCGGGTAGAATGGCGGCGGTGAGCGCGCACGAGTTCTTCGTTCCGGCGGGCATCTTCTACGGCGCGGGTGCGCTCGGCCGTCTCGGCGGGGAGGCGGCGGCGCTCGGCCGCCGGGCGCTCCTCGTCTCCGGGAGGGGGGCGCTCGAGCGCGCCGGCCTCCTCGGCGAAATAGCGAAGGCGCTCCGGGGGGCCGGCGTCGAGACGGTTCCGTTCCCCGGCGTCGAGCCCGACCCGTCGATCGAGACCGTGGACGCGGGCGGCCGGGCGGCCGTCGATGGTCGTTGCGACCTGGTGGTCGCCGCCGGCGGCGGGAGCGCCCTCGACGCCGGCAAGGCGATCGCCGCGATGGCGACCAACCCCGGCTCCGTCCGGGACTTCCTGGAGGGGAGGGAGCTCTCAGAGCGGCCGCTCCCCTTCATCGCCGTTCCGACGACCGCCGGGACCGGCTCCGAGGCGACGCGGAACGCGGTCATCACGAACCGGCAGGCGGGCTCCAAGCGGAGCATCCGCCACCGGATGCTCGTCCCGAGGGTCGCCATCGTCGATCCCGCGCTCACCCTCCCCCTCCCGCCCGACATCACCGCCTTCACCGGCATGGACGCCCTCGCCCAGCTCCTCGAGCCGTACGTCTCGAGGAGGTGCACGCCGCTCACCGACGCGCTCGCCCTCGACGGCATGGCGCTCGTCGGGAGGAGCCTCGCGCGGGCGGTCGCAAACGGGGGCGACATCGGGGCGCGGGCCGACATGTCGCTCGCGAGCCTCCTCGGGGGCATGGCGCTCGCGAACGCCGGCCTCGGCGCCGCCCACGCCCTCTCCCACCCCCTCGGCGCGCGCTTCGGCATCCCGCACGGCCGCGCCTGCGCGATCCTCCTCCCGCACGTGATGGCGTTCAACCTCCCCGCGGCGCGGGAGAAATACGGGCGGGCGGCGGCGGCGCTCGGCGCCGACACGGCGGGCCTCTCCCCCGACGATGCCGCGCGGGCGGCGGTCGAGCGCGTGCGGCGGCTGGCGGAAGGGATCGGCATCACCGGCGGCCTCTCGCGGTTCGGCGTGCGGGACGGGGACCTCCCCGGGATCGCGCGGGAGGCGCGCGGCTCCAGCCTCGACGCCAACCCGATCGCCGCGGCGGAGCGCGACCTCACGGCGCTGCTCGAGAAGGCGCTCTGAGGGGGCGGCGCGCTTCAGCCGCGGGCGGATCCGCCCCTTTCCGACCTGCCCCCGATGGCCGCCTCGGCGGCGGCCGTCCCCGCGAGGAGCAGCGCGCACGCCGCGAACGGCGCGCGGAGTCCCGCCAGGTGGGCGATCGTCCCGCCGATGATCGGCCCCATGAGGAATCCCGAGCCGACGATGAACTCGTGGATGCCGGTCCGCCTCCCCGCCGCCGCGAGGCCGCAGACGCTGTAGTAGATGCTCGAGTAGTAGGAGAGGCCGAGCCCCAGGCCGAGGAGCGGGAAGGCGACGGCGAGGAGCGCGGCCGATCCGCTGCAGGCGATGACGGCCATCCCGGCGGCGGCGGCGGCGTGGACCGCCACGAGCGGCCAGTACCTGAACTGCCAGAACGAATGGCGCATCAGCACGAAGAAGAAGAGGGACTGGGCGGCGCCGACGAGGAAGAGGAGGACGCCGATGCTCTGCGGGGAGAAACCGCGGGCGAGGGCGAGTTTCGGGTAGATGGACTGCGCGTTCGCGAGCGAGAACCAGCAGACGAAGTTCGCCCAGAGGGCGAGGCGGAAGAACGCCGCGGGGACCGGCGCGGGGGGGCTCTCCGCCGGGACGGGAGGGGCATCCCCGCCGGCGGGGCCCGGCCGCGTCGCGAGGAGGACGGCGAGGATGACGGCGTTGACCGCCAGGCCGTACAGCCAGGGGAAGCGGTAATCCGCCACGAAGAGGAAGCCTCCCGCAATCGGCCCCGCCATGATCCCCAGGCTCCAGGAGAGGTTGAAGACGCCGAGCCTGCCGGAGAGCCCCTCCCGCCTCCCCGCCTCCGCGATCCATGCCTGGACCGTCGGCCAGAACAGCGCCGCGCAGACCGAGCCGCAGGCGCTCAGGATGAAGACGTCCCGTATCCCGCGCACGAGGAGGATGGACAGGTCGACGACGATGAAGAGGCCCGCGGAGAGGATGAGCGCCCGGCGCCGTCCGGCGGCCGGGGGGCCGGCCGCGGCGAGCTCGTCCGACAGGCGGCCGGCGAAGGGGCAGGCGGCGGCGTAGACGAGCGCGCCGGCCGATCCGAGCAGGCCGAGGAGCAGCGGGCCCGCGCCGAACCGGATGGCGAGGAGGGGCTGCGCCACGACGAGGACGCCCGTCGCGCTGTTGAGGAGGAAGGCGAAGAGGCAGAGGAGCCGCGGCCGGATGGTCACGACCGCCCGCCCGACGCGGCGGCGTCAGAAGTTGATCCGTATCTTCTTGTCCGCCTCGGGCTCGATGACGACATCCTTGCCGAGGAGCTGCACATCCCGCTCGCGCCCGAACTCGTCGCTGTACTTCTCATACGTCTTCACCCCCTTGCCGAGGGGGGATTCGTCCAGGGTGGTGCAGCCGGCGAGGAGCGCGGAGAGGACGACGAGGACCGCCGCGATACCGGAGCCGCGTTTCACCGCATGCCTCCCGACCTCAGGCGGGCTTCTCCGTGGAGGCGAGCCGGAGATTGCTCGGGTCCACGTTCGACTTGTCGCCGTCGATATGGTACACCTTCTCGCGCCGCCGGAGCGGACGGCCGAGCACCTTCTCCATGACGAGCCGGTGGAGGTACTTCCCCTTGTCCTTGCCGGCCGTGATGACGATCGAGCCGTCCGGCCGCCTGAAGCGGCCCCCCTTCCACCGGTGGTGCCGCTCGCCCGAGGGCACGCCGCGCAGGGGGATCCTGCATTTCTTCAGGTGGACGTAGATGGTGCCGGGGTCGACGCCGCACTCCTCGGCGATCTCCGCGAGCGTCCTGTTCTCCGCGACGTACCGACGGCGGAGCCATTCCGTGTCGTGGTACCGCTTCGGCGGCGGGGTGAGGCCGAACTCGATCTTCTTCAGGGACGCGTACTGCCTGGTGAACCCGAACACCTTCCCGATCGCGTCGAGCGTTTTCCCCTCCGCGATGAGGGCCTTGAAGCGCTCGTAGCCGCCGACTTCCTTGTACCGCCTGTTGAACCGCCTGATCGCCTTCTCCATGTTGACGGGCATCGAACTCACGCTCCTCTCGGTCCGCGGCCGGACGCTTGCGGCTTGCGTGCCATATCGTTTTTCAAGCTTCAAGTTATCATATAGTGCATGTCCTGTCAATGCCCCCTGAAGATAAAATAGAGAATAGGTCTGATTCCTGTGAATCGCGATTGCCCCGTTGACCGGCGGCCGCCCCTCCCCTACCATAATGTCCGCGGCCGGGCGCGCGCCCGGCCCGCGACGGAGACCATGCCGATGAGCACCATGATGGCGCGATGCGCGGTCCTCTGCGCCGCATTCTCCGCGGCGATCCCGGCGGGCGCCGGGCAGCGGGGGCGGTACCCGTTCAGGAGCGCCGTTGTCACCTACCGGATCACCGGCTCGATCCAGGAGGGCAGCGAGACGGTCACCATCGATGAACACGGTCTGAAGCGCCGCGTCGAACGGGAGACGACGATGGATCTTCCGGGGGGGAAGCGGCGGGATTCGACGCTCCAGATCGACGACGGCGAGAACGTCTACACGATCGACCTCATCCGGCGGAGGGGGACGAGGGCGCCGAGCTACGCCCGGCGGGCGCGCGAGATGGTCGAGGCGATGGACCCCGGGCAGCGGGAGGCGATGGAGGAGATCGGCAGGGACCTCGCGCGCGGGCTCGGCGGCATCGACGAGATCAGGATGGAAGGGGCCGGCACCGTCCTCGGCAGGGAGTGCGCCATCTACGAGGTGATGGGCGTCCGGACGTGGAAGTGGAACGGCCTCCCCCTCCGGACCGAGAACCCCGCCCTCGGGAACATGGTCCAGGAGGCGGTGGAGATCAGCGTGGACGTCCCCGTCCCCCCGGATCGGTTCAGGCCGCCGCCGGGGATCGAGTTCACCGACCCCCGCCCCGGCGCGGAGGGATGACGCCGGCGGCGGCGAGGACCCGGCGGACGGAGGCCGCGAACGGCGACCCGGCGGGCAGCCCCGCGAGCGTCCCCCCCTCGAGCGCGCGGCGGGCGACCTCTCCGTCGCGCTCGAGCCGGCCCGCCGTCCCGAACCCCTCGACCGACGGCGGGACGCCCGCGGCCGGGTAATCGTACCCCGCCACCAGGTGGAACCTCCCCACCCGCATGCCGATCTCCCCGATGATCCGCCGGGCGCGCCGCGCGCTGTCGAGCGCCTTCTTCGACGCGCCGATGATGGCGAAGACGTCGTCCAGCGAGGGGGTGATCCTCCGGTTCAGGTGCTCGAGCCCGGCGGGAGAATCGATGAGGACATGGGCGTAGTTCCGCTCGAGCCGCGCCATGAGCCCCCGGAGGATGTTGTTCGGCTGGCAGTAGCAGCCCTCGGTCCACTTCGTGCCGACGGCGAGGAAGTCGAACCGCTCGCCCTCGTGGAGGCCGTGCCGCCCGACGAGGATCTCCACCTTCTCGGCGAGGGCGGAGGAGCCGAGCCGCTCGTCGATGCGGCCAGCCCTGATGTCGAACAGGATGTCGGAGATCGTCCGCAGGCCGTCCCGCTCCGGCTCGATCCCGACCATCTCGCCGAGGCTCTGGTCGGGGTCGGCGTCGATGAGGAGGAGCGGCCCCTCCCCGGCGAGGATCTCCGCCGCGGCGGCGATGAAGCTGGTCTTGCCGACCCCCCCCCTCCCGATCGCCGCGATCTTCCGCATCACCGCCCCGCCGTCTCCGCGGCCCGCGGCCGGGCGTCCGCCGCCGGCGCGCCCCCCCCGCCGAGGCAGGCGCGGCAGAGGGCGAGGTCGGCGGCGAGGACCGCCCGCGCGGTGGGCTCGGTCCTGTCCGGGAAGTAGTCGGGCATGAGCTCGATCGTGACGTGCCCGCGGTAGCCGTCCCCCGCCACGTGCGAGAGGAAGCGCCGCAGGTCCATCTCCCCGCGGCCGAGCGGCTGGTGCTCCCGCCCGTTGAAGTTCGACACGTGGATGAGGGCGAGGCGGGACTTGATCCGCTCGTACGCCTCCACCGGGTCGCCGCCGCCCGTCGCGAGGTGGGTGGTGTCGAGGACGAGGTGACGGAACCGCGAGAGGCCGTCGAAGTCGTTCCCGACGAAGCAGGGCCTGCTGAAGGGGCCGAGGAGCCTGTTCCGCGCCCTCCCCCGGTCCCGCTCGTAGAATATCCCCGTGCCGAGGAGGACGCCGAGGCGGCCGAGGATCTTCCGGGCGTGCGGCATGTTCTCGACGGCCAGCCTGACGGGCGTTTGCTCCTGCCACCGGGGCAGGTCCTCGGCGAGCCATCGGGCGTAGCGCCGCTCCGCGAAGAACGGCAGGTGGAAGACCGCGACCTCGCTGCCCAGCTCCTCGGCGAGCCGCACCGCCCCGCGCATCCGCTCGACCGGGTCGTCGCCCCACGCCGGCGTCGGGACGAACGAGAACGGCGAGTGGACCGCCGTCACCGGGAGGCGGTAGCGCGCGGAGAGGCGGCCGAGGTAGAGCGGGTCGGTCGTGTCCCAGCGGTCGTCGACGATCGTCTCGATCCCGTCGAAGCCGAGGTCGCTCGCGATGGCGAAGACCCTGTCGAGGCCGTAGAACCTGAGCGAGCCGATCGAGAGGAGTATCATGCCGTCCGTCCCGTCATGCGAAGCACCCATCCGCCGCGGATCCGACTACAGCCGCAGGCACAATGCACAAATCCACCGCGGATCCCCGCGGATTATGACGGATTCACGCGGATCCTGCAAACGCAGTTCGTCCTTCGTCCATCGCATGAGCCGCAGCGAAGTGCGCCTTTTGCCACGGAGATCACAGAGAACAACTACAGTTCATAGTTGAACGTTCAAAGTCGAAAGCAGCACTATCCGCTGCGTTCTCTGTACACTCTGTGGCAACACACGATCCAGGCCTGTCCGCCTTCAATTATTCGATCCGCGTTGATCCGCGGAAATCCGCGGCAAATGACTTATTCCCGCTTTAAACTTTCGGCTTTGAACTTTCGACTGTAGTTTGATCCGTGGCGCGCAGTTCATCATGTCCGCGGCGCGGGGGGGGCGGCCCTACCGGTGGGCCCCGGTGCCCCGCACCTCGGGCGCCCGCCGGGCGTAGTCGGCGAACAGCTCCGCGAGGCGCCCGACGTCCGAGAGCACGCGGCCGGCGTCCACCCGCGTGAACCGGTAGTCGTCGACGAGCACCTCGCCGGCGGCCACCACCCAGCGCGCCTCGTCGCCGTTCGACGCCCAGATGAGGTTCTCCACAACGGTCTCGATCCGGGTGGGGACGAGGTTCGGCCGGCGGAGGTCGATCAGCACGAGATCGGCGTCCCGCCCCGGCTCGAGCGACCCCGCGTTCAGCCGGAGCATCCGCGCCGGCTCCACCGTGATGAGCTCGAGCAGTTGCTGCGCGGGCAGGAGGGAGGCGTCGGCGTGGAGCGCCTTCTGGTACTGGGAGGCGAGCCGGGCGGCGTTCAGGATGTTCTGGTTGTCCGCGCTCCCGGAGCCGTCGGTCGAGATCGCCACCGGGATCCCCATCCCGAGCATCCTGACGAGCGGCGGCATCCCCGAGCCCAGGATGGTGTTCGCCAGCGGGTTGTGGACGACGGCGGCGCCGGTCTCCCGGATGATCTCGAGGTCCCGGTCGGTGCAGTTGACCTGGTGGGCGAGGATCGTGTCGCGGTCGAGGAAGCCGACCGAGCGTGCGTACTCGACCTCCGTCATCCCGTACGTCTCGACGAACCAGCGCGTCGTCTTCGGCTCCTCCGAGGAGTGGGTGTGGATGAGCGTCCCGTTCTCCCGGGCCCACGCCTTCAGCCCCGCCAGCATCTCGGGGCCGTTGGAGAAGAACTGGTCGGGGCCCGGGATGACGTCCGCGCGCGGCTCCCCGGCGACGAGGGCGGCGGCGCGGCGCATCCGCTCCACCGCCTCCGCCGGCGTGTCGAGGGCGCGCGGGTCGTAGTTGCGGTCCTGGCCGCCGACGGCGATGACGAGGCGCGTCCCGGCCTCCCTGTTCGCCTCGACGAGCTCGGCGACGTGGCGCTTGTTGAAGTTGCAGTGGTGGGTGAGGGCGGCGGTGATGCCGTACGAGACGTCGTCGAGCCGCGCCTTCCGGTAGGCGACGAGCTGGGGCGGGGAGCCGAGCGCGGCGGCGAGCCGGTCCCGCTCCTCCTCGAGAAAGCCGGAGAAGGGGTTGACGGCGTGGTCGAGCCAGTGGGTGAGCGGCTGGTCCTTCGCCACGCCGATGATCGGCGACTCGTGGTCGTGGCCGTGCGCCTTCACGAAGGCCGGCAGGAGCACGCCGTCGAGGCGGGGGACGCCGGCGGGCGCCGGCGCGGCGGGGGCGCCGACGACGAGGAGATCGCCCCCCCGCTCCCGGAGGATCCGCTCCCCGACCTCCTCCGTGTACCGCCCCGCCTCGGCGATCCGGTCCCCGACGGTCAGGACGTAGCCGTCCTCGATGCGCGTCGAACGGCCGAGCGCGTCGCTCATCGGGAGCATGAAGCGCGCCCGGATCAGGATGCAGCGTGGCTGCCGCATGCGATCACCCCCGGTGTACCGACAGTGTACCCGAAACCCGGCGCCCGGTGAAGGACCCGCCCCTCACCCCTTCGGCCGGTAGCGGCAGCGCCGGAGCTCCCCGTCCAGCACGGGGACCCCCTTCGCGAACCGCTCGCGCTCGATGTCGCCCGCGTCGAACGCGGTCAGGGCGAGCGACTCGCCGGCCCCCTCCCGGACCCGGATGAGCCGGCCGCGGACATGGAGCCGCTCCCCCAGGTAGAACTCGCCGCGGACCGAGCCGTCGTACACGACGAGGGGGAGGTCGTCCGCCGGCTTCCCGTCCAGGTAGACGTCGGCGAGCGACATGACGGGGGGCATGTAGATCGCGTGCGTGTTGTCGGCGACGGTCCCGTAGGCGTCCACGCCGTCCCGCACGGGCTCGACGGCGCAGTTCCTGAACGGCGCCTCGTCGAGATCGATGTAGACGTAGGCGGGGCAGATCTCGATCCCCTGGTGGATGAACCGGAGCGGCCAGAACTTGCCGAACTCGACCACCCGGCAGTCGGGATTGCCGTGGATGTAGCGGCAGATGCGGTCGGCCGTCTCCCTGTTCTGCTCGACCGTGCCGAAGATGACGAGGTCGATGTCCGAGTGCTCGCCGCGGCGGCCGAGGGCGGTCGACCCGGTGATGCCGAGGCGGCTGATCGGGATCTCCAGGAAGCGGCTCACGTTCTCCACCGCCCGCCCCACGAGCGGGAACTTCCCCATGGCGTAGAAGAGGGAGAGCCGGTCGTTGAAGTAGCCGCGGAAGCCCGAGAGCGGGAAGCCGACGTGGAACCGGGTGATGACGAGGTCCTCCCGGTCGAGCGTCGGGTCGAGCAGGTAGTGCATGCGGATCTGCTCGTCGTGGGGGATGTAGACGGCCTCGCCGTCCCGCTCCGCCTTCACCATGCTCTCGTACGCCCTGCCGTGGATGTCGATCTTCCCGTCCGGCTTCGGGTAGTAGATGATCTTGCCGATGACCTTCCCCGGCGGCCCGTAGTATCCCTCGACGTAGACGAAGCTGCCGTCGTGCCGCATGAGGTAGGTCGTGTCGAGAACGCCGCGGATCAGGTCCGACATCGGGCAGAGGATCTGCCCGATCTGGCTCTCGAAGTAATCCCTCTCTTCCATCGGATCAATCCTCCGGTGCGCCGGCCTCCGCCTGCCTGCCGATCTCGAAGATGCCGAGCGGCGCGAGCATGTTCGGCCAGATCGGCATGAGCGAGGTGAGGGGGCCCTCCTTGAAGCTGACCGTCCACTCGTTGCGGACCCGGATCCCGATCTCCGCGCAGAGCCGCCGGAAGTCGTGGATGCTCAGGAGGTGGATGTTGGGCGTGTCGTACCAGTCGTACGGGATGTAGGTCGTCTTCGGCATCGTTCCCTTCAGGAGCAGCTGGAGCCGGATCCACCAGTGGCCGAAGTTCGGGATGCTCACGACCCCGATCCGGCCCACCCGGACGATCTCCTGGAGGATGAACTTCGGCTTGTGCACCTGCTGGAGGGTCTGGCTCAGGATGACGTAGTCGAACGACTGGTCGGCGTAGTCCTCGAGGCCCTCGTCGAGGTTGCTCTGGTAGACGGGGATCCCCTTGGCGATGCACTCCATGATCCCCTCCGCGGAGATCTCCACGCCCCGCACGAGCGCCCCCTTGTGGCGCTCGAGCGCCTTGAGGAGGTCGCCGCTCCCCGCCCCCAGGTCGAAGACCCTGCTGCCGGGGGCGATGATCTCGAAGATCTTCATGAGGTCCGGCCGGAGCCGGAGCGTCTCCAGTTCGGGACTCATCGGTGCGCCCCCCCGGGCGCGTGATCCTCGTGGACGTGCCGCAGGAAATGCGAGATGAGGCGGGTCTGCTGCTCCGCCTCGAGGAGGAACGCGTCGTGGCCGTAGCTCGAGTCGAGGACGACGAAACTCACCTCGGCGCCGCCGACGCGGAGGGCGTCGGCGATCTCCTTGTTCTGGTACGGCGGGTAGAGCCAGTCCGAGGAGAAGGAGATGATGAGGAAACTCGCCCGCACCCCCGCGCAGGCCCGGACGAGCGACCCGCCGCCCTTCTCGGAGAGGTCGAAGTAGTCGATCGCCTTGGTGATGTAGAGGTAGGCGTTCGCGTCGAAGCGCTGGGTGAAGGCGTCGCCCTGGTGGTGGAGGTAGCTCTCGACCTGGAAATCGGTGAGGAACTCGTAGCTGAGCTCCTTCCGGTCGTGGAGCCGGCGGCCGAATTTCCTGTGCATCGCCTCGTCGCTCAAATAGGTGATGTGGCCGATCATGCGGGCGAGGGCGAGCCCGTTCCGCGGCGGCTCCCCGCCGTAGTAGTTCCCCCCCTTCCAGGCCGGGTCCGACATGATCGCCCGGCGGCCGACCTCGTTGAAGGCGATCCCCTGCGCCGAGAGGTGGCTCGTCGTGGCGATCGGGATGGCCGCCCGGACCATCTCCGGGTAGGCGGTCGCCCACTCGAGCACCTGCATCCCGCCCATGGAGCCGCCGGCCACGGCCAGCAGCTCCCGGATACCGAGATGGTCGATGAGCGCCTTCTGCGCCCGCACCATGTCGGCGATGGTGATGAAGGGGAAGTCGAGGGCGTACGGCCCGCCCGTGGCCGGGTTGACCGACGAGGGGCCGGTCGACCCCATGCAGCCGCCGAGGACGTTCGAGCAGATGACGAAATAGCGGTCGGTGTCGAACGCCTTGCCGGGGCCGATCATGTTGTCCCACCAGCCGGGCCGCGCCCCGCCATCGGCGTGCAGGCCGGCCGCGTGCGCGTCCCCGGAGAGCGCGTGGAGGATGAGGACGGCGTTGCCCCGCGCCGCGTCCAGGCTCCCGTAGGTCTCGTAGGCGATCGTCACCGGGCCGAGCCGCTCGCCGCTCTCGAGGACGAGCTCGCCCGGCGGCTCGGCGAAGCTGTAATATTCTGTTCGGACGGTGCCGACGGAACCGGTGCCCATGGCGCGCGATCCCCCTCGGAGGGAGATGATAGCACAGCGCGGGGGGGGCTTCGACGCCTTTTCCTCCCCCGCGCCCGCCGCGTGCGGGGCGCTGCAATTTCCCCTTGCATTCGCCGCGGCATCCGCTATTATAGACTATGACTAGTATATTACTAGTGTATAGGAGGTGAGTGCGATGCTCGCGACCACACGGGCGGAGGATCTGAAGGCGCTCGTCGAGACGCTCAATTTCAGGCAGAAGGTCGATCGGTCCCTCGAGCTCATCCGGGAGGCGCACCGGCTGCACGGGGACGGCCTCGTGGTGGCCAACAGCCTCGGGAAGGACTCGGTCGCGGTCTGGGACCTCGCGAAGCGGGTGAGCCGGTCGATCCGGGGCTTCATCGTCACCACCCGCTTCAAGCCGCCGGAGACGGTCGCCTTCATGGAGGAGACCGTCCGCCGCTACCCGGAGCTGTCGGTCTTCAGGAACGACGCCCCGATCCCCGACCTGCTGCACGAGACCGACCCGGACAGGTGCTGCGAACTGCTGAAGGTCGAGCCGACGCGGCGGGCGATCGAGGAGATGGGCGTCACCTGCTGGGTCACGGGGCTCCGCTGCACCGAGGGGCGCACCCGCACGGACTTCAGGGAGATCGAGGAGCGGGACGAGGGGCTCGTCAAGCTCAACCCGATCCTCATCTGGAAGGAGCGGGAGGTGTGGCAGTACCTCGCGCTCCGAGGCGTCCCGGTCAACCCCCTCTACGCCCTCGGCTACCGCTCGCTCGGCTGCTCGCCGTGCACGAGGATCACCACCGATGACGACGAGCGCGCCGGCCGCTGGATCGGCACGAGCAAGTGCGGCGGCGAGTGCGGCATCCACACCCGCCCGCTCCGGCTCAATGTCGACGGGGACGGCATCTGACGTCATGGCCCCGCCGGACGGGCCGCGTGCCCCATCGCGCCCCTTCCCTCCCGCCCCGCGGGCGGGGTACAATGGGGCCCCGGGCGGCACGCCCCGCGGGCGGGAGGGACCGATGCCGATTCTCCTCGTCGCGCTCGTCGTCTTCTTCGCCCTCAACATGGGGGCGAGCGGCATCGCCCCCTCCTTCGCCGCCCCGGTCGGCGCCTCATTCATGCGGAAGCGGGAGGCCGTCGCCCTCTTCTCGCTCTTCGTCGTCCTCGGCGCCATCCTGCTCGGCAGGCGCGTGAGCCTCACCCTCGGCCGCGACCTCCTCGAGGGGGAGCACCTCACCCACGCCGCGGCCGCCGTCATCATCGCCGCGGCCGCCGCGGGACTCCTCATCGCGAACCTCGCCGGCATCCCCCAGTCGACGAGCCAGGTCACGGTCGGCGCGATCGCGGGCGTCGGCCTCGGCGTGCGGCATTTCTCCTTCCGGATGCTCGCCTTCAGGCTCCTCCCCGCCTGGATCCTCCTGCCGGTCGCCTCGTTCGTCCTCACCTACTCCCTCTACCGGGCGGTCTACCCGCCCCGCGACGGGAATCTCCGGCTCCACGAGCGGATCCTCGTCCTCGAGCGGCGCCTGCGGGCGGCGGCCGTCGTCGCCGGCTGCTACGTCGCCTTCGCCATCGGCACGAACAACGTCGCCAACGCCGCCGGCCCGCTCTCCGGCGCCGGCCTGCTGGGCGTCTTCCCCGCCCTCGCCGCCGTCTCCCCCCTCTTCGGCGCCGGGGCGTGGCTCCTGGGCGGGAGGCCGCTCGAGACGGCCGGCACCGAGATCGTCCCCCTCGGCCTCCTCTCCGCCACGCTCGTGGCGGTCGTGACGGCGACGCTCCTCATCGCCGCCTCCCTCCTCGGGATCCCCCAGTCGCTCGTCCAGCTCAACATGGGGTCGCTCTTCGCCGTCGCCTGCATCAAGAACGGCGGCCGGCACACCTTCCGGCGGTGGGTCACGCGGAAGACGGCGGCCGTCTGGCTCGTCACCCCGGTCGTGGCGGCGTGCATCTCCTACGCCCTCACGCGGCTCCTGCTCGTCTCATGAAGGGGACGGTGCGCGATGGCGGGCCGTGACCGGATCGTGGAGAGCGTCGCCGACCTCATCGGGGGGACACCCCTCGTCCGCCTGCGCCGCGTCGCGGGGCGCGGGGCGGCGGCGATCCTCGCGAAGCTGGAGGGGCTCAACCCGGGCGGGAGCGTCAAGGACCGGATCTGCCGCTCGATGATCGAAGAGGCCGAGCGATCGGGCGCGCTCTCACCCGGCACCACCATCGTCGAGCCGACGAGCGGCAACACCGGGATCGGCCTCGCGATGATCGCCGCGGTCAGGGGATACCGGTGCGTCCTCGTCATGCCCGAGACGATGAGCCTCGAGCGGCTCTACATCCTCCGCTCCTACGGCGCGGAGGTCGTCCTCACCCCCGGCGACGAGGGGATGGCCGGCGCGGTGCGGCGGGCCGAGGAGATCCACGGGGAGATCCGGTCGAGCTTCATGCCGCAGCAGTTCAGGAACCCCGCGAACCCGGCGGTCCACCGGCGGACGACGGCGCGGGAGATCGTGGAGGCGACCGGCGGCCGGATCGACGCCTTCGTCGCCGGCGTCGGCACGGGGGGGACGATCACGGGCGTGGGCGAGGTCCTGAAACGCCTCCGCCGCGCCGTCAGGATCGTCGCCGTGGAGCCGGCGGCGAGCGGCGTCCTCGGCGGCGGGGCGGCGGGGCCGCATCGTATCCAGGGGATCGGGCCGGGCTTCGTCCCGGAGATCCTCAACCGCGCCGTCATCGACGAGGTCGTCGGCGTGACGGACGAGGACGCATACCGCACCGCGAGGCGGCTCGCCCGGGAGGAGGGGCTGTTCGTCGGGATCTCGTCGGGGGCGGCCGCCTGGGCGGCGATCGGCGTCGCCCGGCGCCTGGGGGACGGGAAGACCGTCGTCACGGTCTTCCCCGACACGGGCGAGCGGTATTTTTCCACCCGGCAGTATTTCGAGGCGTGAATGTCCCTGCTCCCTGAAGAGATACGGCGGGCGGAGCCCTTCCGCCGCGCGCTCGCGGAGTTCCTCGCCGGCGGCATGGACGGCGGCCGCTTCACCGGCATCCGCGTCCCGTGGGGGTTCTACAGCCATCGGGGGCACCGCCTCTACATGGGGCGCGTCCGCGTCGCCGCGGGGCGCCTCTCCCCCCGCCAGGCCCGGGCGATCGCCCTCGCCGCGGCCGCGCACGGCGCCGGGACGCACCTCACGACGCGGCAGGACATCCAGATCCACGGCCTCCGGATCGAGGAGACGGCGGCGGTCGTCGCCCGTCTCGCCGAGGACGACCTGTCGACCCGCGGCGGCGGCGGCAACACCGTCCGGAACGTCACCGCCTGCCCGCTGGCGGGGATATGCCCCGAGGAGGCGTTCGACGTCGGCGGCTACGCGGTCGCCCTCACCGGCCTGCTCCTGCGCCGGGAGGGCTCGTTCGACCTGCCGAGGAAGTTCAAGGTCGCCCTCTCCGGCTGCGCGAGGGACTGCGCGGCGTGCGGCGTCAACGACGTCGGCCTCATCGCCGCCCTCCGCGGCGGTGAGCGCGGCTTCACGGTCCTCGCCGGCGGCGGGATGGGACGGGAATCGAGGGTGGGAGGCGTCCTGGAGGATTTCATCCCCGCGGAGGAGGCGGGCGCCTGCGTCGAGGCCGTCAAGAACGTCTTCGCGCGACACGGCGACCGGAAGAACCGGCGCCGGAACCGGCTGCGGTTCCTCATCGAGGCGATCGGATTCGACCGCTTCGCCCGCCTCTGCCGGGAGGAGCGCGCGGCGCTCAGGCCCGACGGATCGCTCCGCCTCCGGCCCGAACCGCCGCGGGGAGACGCCCCGCCGGCGGGAGCGGGCGGAATTCCCGCACCCGCCCGATCGGACGTCAGGCCCCAGCGGCAGCCGGGCTTCTCCGTCGCCGAGCTCCGCGTCCCCCGCGGCGACATCCCCGCCGACGCCCTCCTCCGGCTGGCGGACCTCGAGGCGGATTATCCCGGGATCGAGTTCCGCACGACGCAGGGGCAGAACCTCGCCGTCGCCTGGGTGCGGAACGAGTCGGTCCCGGAACTCCTCGGCCGGGCCGGGGCGATCCTCGGCGACCCGGCGCACGCGGGGACGCTCCTGGACATCGTCGCCTGCAAGGGGTCGCTCACCTGCAACCTCGGCCTCTGCAACGCCCCCGGCCTCGCGGCGGTCCTCGAGGAGGGGGTGCGACGGGAGTTCATGCGGTCGCCGCTCTTCCCGCGCGTCCGGATACGGGTCAACGGCTGCCCGAACAACTGCGCGGGGGCGCCGGTCGGGATGCTGTCGTTCTCCGGGCTCGTGCGGCGGGCGGAAGGACGTCCCGTCCCGTTCTACTCGTGTCTCGTCGGCGGGAGGCCCGCCGGGGCGGCGACGCGGCTCGCCCGCGAGGCGGGCGTCCTCCCCGCGAAGGCGGTGCCCGAATTCCTCCGCCGGTTCCTCCGGCGGATCGAGGAGGCGGCGGCGGGCGGCGACGCGGCGGAGGTCATCGAGGCGGGGGGAGAGGCGATCGCCCGCGGCATCATCGCCGACCTCGGCGCCGTGCCGCCGCACGCGGCCAATCCGGACTTCTACCGGGACTGGGGCAGCGACGAGGAGTTCTCGCTCAGGGGGATCGGGCCCGGCGAGTGCGGCGCGGGGATCATCGACATGATCGAATCCGATCTCCGCGAGGCGGGGAAGGCCCTCGAGGAGGCGGAGCGGGGGGATTTCAGGGCGGACGGGATCCGGCGGGCGCTCTTCCTCTCGAGCCGCGCGCTCCTCGTCGTCCGCGGGAAGGACCCGCGCGACGAGGAGGCGGCGTTCGCGGCGTTCGCCGGGGAGTTTATCGAGACCGGCATCGCCTCGCGCGATTTCGCCCGCACCGCCGAGGTCTTCCGTCGGACGACGGACGATCTCCCGCGTGGCGGCCGCCGGGCGGCGTACATCCACGCGCGCGATCTCCTCGCGCACGTGCGGGGGATATACGGGGGCATGGATTCGTCGTTCCGGTTCCCCGGCCGGGGAGGGGCGGCGCCGGGGGCCGCCGGCGGCCCCCTCGACGTGCGCGGCGTCCCCTGCCCGCTCAATTTCGCGAAGATCCTCCTCGCCCTCGAGAAGGTCCCGCCGGGCGGGGTGCTCGAGATCATCCTCGACGGCGGCGCCGGGAGCGCCGCCACCAGGCGGAGCATCGAGGCGGAGGGCTGCGCGATACTCGCCGAGGAGGAGCGCGACGGCCGGCTCCTCCTGCGCGTGCGGAGGGGAGAACGGAGGGAATGATGTCCGGAGGTGCGATGAAGCGGAAGAAGCGGATATTCAGCGGCGTCGGGGAGAAGGAGGTCACGAGGGCCATCGTCGAGGAGTTCGCCCGGCAGTTCACGGCATACGTCGAGTCGGACGTCATCATCGTCGGCGGGGGCCCGTCGGGCCTCATGGCGGGGAGGGACCTCGCGGGGCGCGGCGCAAGGGTCCTCATCATCGAGCGGAACAACTACCTCGGCGGCGGCTTCTGGATCGGCGGCTACCTGATGAACAAGCTCACGGTGCGCGCGCCGGGGGAGGCCGTCCTGAAGGAGCTGGGGGTCCCGCACGCGCGGCGCGCCCCCGGCCTCTTCGTCGCCGACGGCCCGCACGCCTGCTCGAAGCTCATCGCCGCCACCTGCGACGCGGGCGCGGTCTTCGCCACCATGACGTCGTTCGACGATCTCGTCCTGCGCGAGGAGAACAGGATCGGGGGGGCGGTGGTGAACTGGACGCCGGTGCGCGCCCTCCCCCGGGAGATCACCTGCGTGGACCCGGTGGCGCTCGAGGCGAAGGTCGTCGTGGACGCGACGGGGCACGACGCCTGCGTCGCCCGGAGGCTCGAGGAGCGCGGCCTCCTGCGGATGCCGGGCTTCGGCCCGATGTGGGTGGAGCGCTCGGAGGACCTCGTCCTCGAGCACACCGGGGAGGTCCACCCCGGCCTCGTCGTCTGCGGCATGAGCGTCGCGACCGTCTACGGCCTCCCCCGGATGGGCCCGACCTTCGGTGCCATGCTCCTCTCGGGGAGGAAGGCGGCGCGGGTCGCGGCGGAGATCCTGAAGCGGGGGTGACCGCATCAACCTCCCCGAGCGGGTATTCCTCCATGACGAGGGCGTGCAATCGGTCGATTTCGCCGCCCTCGCCCGGTTCGTGCGGGGCCATTTCCCCCGCCTCGTCCCCGTCACGGCGCGGCTGCGGGAGCCGGTCGTCGCCGCGACCGGTCTCATCTACGATTTCGCGGCCACGAGGGAGCGTTTCGAGTCGCTCCCCGGAGCGGACGACGCCGCCGCCTGCCACATCATCTACACCGGACGACTCATCGCGACGCGCGACCCCCTCCGGGGCGTCCACGTCCGCGCCGCCGTCTACGCCTTCCCCTCCGTCATCTCCACCGCCGGGATCGTCGAGGGGCCTGCCAGGCCGAGGGAGTACCACATCGCGAGGACGCGGTACGCCGCCCTCGGCCTCTGGGAGCGCGAGGAGCCGACGGTGCGGGAACTGTTCCGGGGCCGCTTCATCGACTACGGGGACCCGCGGATGACCGAGGTCCTCAAGGGGTACACCGCCCAGGCCCTCTTCTACCGCATATGCGGCGATCCGTTCTGCCCGCGCCGGAACTGCCGGCTGTACGACGCCCACCGGCAGGAGGACCTGATCCGGGCCCAGCTCGTCCGCGGGACGTTCTGCGCCGCCCATAAAAAGATGTTAGAGAAGTTCCGGCGACTGTGATATATCTCCTCCCCGCGACGTCGGGAGGGGAGGGCGGGCATGAAAACGGCGCTCATCACGGGGATCACGGGGCAGGACGGCTCCTACCTGGCGGAGTCCCTCCTCCGGGACGGCTACCGGGTGTTCGGGCTCCAGCGGCGGAGCAGCACCATCACGACCGAGCGCGTCGAGCACCTGCTCGAGGGGGGCGTGACGCTCATCTCCGGCGACCTGATCGACGAGAACTCCCTCATCCGGGCGCTGGAGAAGACGGAGCCGGACGAGGTGTACAACCTCGGGGCGCAGTCGTTCGTCCCCACCTCGTGGGACCAGCCGATCCTCACGGGCGAGATCACCGCGCTCGGCGTCACGAGGATGCTCGAGGCGATAAGGATCGTCAACCCGAAGGTGCGCTTCTATCAGGCCTCGTCGAGCGAGATGTTCGGCAAGGTGCAGGAGAGCCCCCAGACCGAGCGGACGCCGTTCTACCCCCGCAGCCCCTACGGCGTCGCCAAGGTGTACGGGCACTGGATCACGATCAACTACCGGGAGTCCTACGGCATCTTCACCGTCTCCGGCATCCTCTTCAACCACGAGTCGCCGCGCCGCGGCCTCGAGTTCGTCACGCGGAAGGTCTCGTTCGGGGTGGCGCGGATCAGGGCGGGGTTCCAGAAGGAGCTCCGCATGGGCAACCTCGACGCCAAGCGGGACTGGGGCTTCGCCGGCGATTACGTCCGGGCGATGCAGCTGATGCTCCGGCAGGCCGAGCCGGACGACTACGTCGTCGCCACGGGGGAGACCCACTCGGTGCGCGAGCTCTGCGAGGTCGCCTTCGCGAGGGTCGGCCTCGACTACCGCGACCATGTCGTCCAGGACGAGCGCTACTTCAGGCCCGCGGAGGTGCACGTCCTGACCGGGGACGCCTCGAAGGCGCGGCGGAAGCTCGGCTGGAGACCGGAGACGGACTTCAAGGGCCTCGTCCACATGATGGTGGACGCGGACATGGAGCTCGTCGCCGCGATGATCCGGTCCGGCGCGATGACGAAGTAGCCGCCCCGGCACCGCCCACAGGAGCGCCCGGATGCGCGCGTTCATCACCGGCATCGCCGGGTTCGCCGGCGCCCATCTCGCCGAGCACCTCGCCCGGAGCGGATGGGAGGTGGCGGGGATCGAGCGGCCGGGGGCGCCGCTCGACGCCCTCGCGGACGCCGGACCCGTCGCCGTCACCGCCTGCGACATCCTCGACGCCGACCCGCTCGGCCGCCTCCTCGCGAACGCCTCCCCCGACGCCGTCTTCCACCTCGCCGCCGTCTCCTTCGTCCCCGCGGCTGAACGCGCGCCGCGTATCGCCCTCGACGTCAACGTCCGGGGCAGCCAGGTCGTGCTCGAGGCATGCGGGAGGGTTTCGCCCCCGCCCCGCGTCATCCTCGTGAGCACGGCGGAGGTGTACGGGAAGGTCCCGCCGGAGGAGATGCCGCTGACGGAGGACCGCCCCCCGGCGCCCGCGAACCTCTACGCCATGACGAAGCGCTGCGCCGAGGAGGTCGGGTCCTACTACCGCCGCGTCCATGCGCTGCCGGTGGTGATCCTCCGGCCGTTCAACCACATCGGCCCGCGGCAGAACCCCGACTTCGTCACCTCGTCGTTCGCCCGCCAGATCGCCGAGATCGAGGCGGGGGCGCGGCCGCCGGTGCTCGAGGTCGGCAACATCGAGGCCGCCCGCGACTTCACGGACGTCCGCGACATGGTCGCCGCCTACCGGCTCGCCGCCGAACGGGACGTCGGGGGCGGCCCGTACAACATCTGCACGGGCACCCCCCGCCGCATCAGGGACGTCCTCGACCGGCTCCTCGCCCTGAGCGCGGTCCGGATCGAGGTCCGGCCCGACCCCTCAAGGATGCGGCGCTCCGAAATCCCGCTCCTCTCCGGCGACGCGTCCCGCTTCCGCCGCGCGACCGGCTGGGCGCCGTCGCGCGACCTCGATGCGACCCTCCGGGACATCCTGGACGCCTGGCGGGCGGCGATCCCGCCGGCACGCCCGGCCCGCTGACCCTCCCCGAATGAGCACAAGGAACTCCTCACCAGGGATTCTCACGGATTCCGCCACAGCCGAAAGTTGAAGGTCAAAAGTTGAAAGTGACAGAGTGTAACCGCGGATTCGCGCGGATTTTCTCAGGTGGAAGATAGTGCCTTTTGCCACGGGAGTTGCGGGGCGCGCGTCTCTTGCCTCTCACCACCTGCTTTGGTACAAATAGCCTCGTGATGAGAGGGTGCCGTCCCGTGGACATTCTCACGCCGGCCCAGTTGCGGAAGGTTCGCCGGATCCAGCGGAATCTCCTCCCCGGAGAGATGGACGCCATCCTCACCCACAAGTACCTCCTCTCGCGGCAGTCCGGCCGCGACGTCGGACTGGAGTACGCCATCCTCGACTGGGACAGGCACCACGCGAAGGAGTGGCGCGCGGCGCGGATGCGCGAGGACGTCGCCTGCCAGTTCCAGGAGATGCTGCGGCACAAGTGGATCGAATCGGAGAAGGCCGGCCGCGACATCGGCAAGGAGGCGTTCCTCGACTGGATCTGGCACCACGCGAAGGAGTGGCGCGACCTCCGGGAGCGGAAGGGGTAGGGGCCCCCGTCACCCCGCCGGGCGGACGAGGCGCTCGTAGAGCCCCTTCGTCCGGGCGGCGATGGCGTCCCAGCCGAAGCGCTCCTCGACGCGCCGCCTGCCGTTCTCGCCGAACCGCCGGCGCATTTCGGGGTCCTTCAGGAGCCGGTTGACCGCCTCCGCGATCGCGCCGGAATCGGCGGGGTTCACGAGGAGGCCCGTCTCACCGTCGACCACCACCTCGAGGATGCCTCCCGTCGCGCTCGCCACGACCGGCGTCCTGCACGACATCGCCTCGAGGTTGATGATGCCGAACGGCTCGTAGATGGACGGGCAGACGAAGACGCGCGCGCCCGAGTAGAGCTGGATATACTCCTCCTCCTTCAGGAGCTCGTGGATCCAGACGATGTTCGGCTTCGCCCTGACCTTCTCCGTCATCCGGTCCTCGTACTCCCTCGTGTCGGCGCCGACCGCCCCCATGACGAGCTGGCACGGGATCCGGTCCATGGCGTCCACGAGGTACTCCATCCCCTTCTGCGGCGTGGGGCGACCGACGAAGAGGATGTACTCGTCGGCGATCCCGAAGCGCTCCCTGAGGTCGTCCGAGAGGGGGGCGTGCCGCCACGTGTCGAGATCGACGCCGTTGTGGATGACCTCGACCCGCTCGGCGGGGACGTCGAAGTGCCGCAGGATGTCCTCCTTCATCAGGCCGGAGACCGCGATGACCCTGTCGGCCCCCTCGATCCCGATCTTCTCCATCCAGGCGCTCACGGCGTAGCCCTGCCCGAGCTGCTGCACCTTCCAGGGGCGGAGCGGCTCGAGACTGTGGCAGGTGGCGACGAACGGCACCCGGTAGAGGATCTTCGCGAGGAGGCCGGCGAAGTGGCCATACCAGGTGTGGGTGTGGACGACCTGCGAGTCGATCCCGTCGCAGAGCATCGCGAGGTTCGTGGAGAGCGTCTTGAAGACGGCGTCGAACTTCGGCTCGGCGGCGCAGCGGAGCGCCTCCCAGGGGGTGAAGCCCTTCACGCGGAGATGGGGGGCCGCGCTCCCCTCGCCGCCGAAATACCGGACCTCGACATCCATGATCCTCGAGAGGCACCGGGCGAGCTCGCGCAGGTGCACCCCCGCGCCGCCGTAGACGTTCGGCGGGTACTCGCGGGCCATCATCGTCACCTTCATCTCATTCCTCCCCTCTCCGCCGCGGCGGGCCCGGGCAATCCCGCCGCTCGACCCGGAAGATCGCCGCCGGCTCGACCGCCGGGTCGAGGGTGAGATAGTTCTCCCTCCCCCGCCAGGTCCGCACCGCGCCGGTGATGAGCTCCCGGAGCTCGTACTCCTCGTCCGAGGCGATGCCGAGCCGCTCGATCGGGACGGTGAGGCGCGCGGTCGCGGCGGCGTGCGGGTCGAAGCTGATTGCCGTGAGGATCGTGTTGCCGCCGTCCGGCGAGGTCTTCTCGAAGAAGAGGACGCCGTCGTGCGTCGAGTTGCAGATGCGGAGGTTGTCGAGGTAGTGGAGGGCCGGGTTCTCGTTCCGGATCCGGTTGAGCCGGCCGATGTACTCCTTGATGTTGCCCGGGGCGTCCCAGTCGCGCACCTTGTACTCGTACTTCTCCGAGCCCCTGAGCTCGTCCTTGTGCGGGAGCTTGTCGTTCTCGATCAGCTCGTAGCCGTTGTACATGCCGTAGAGCGGGGAGGCGGTCGCCGCGAGCGCGATCCGGAGCTTGAACATCGGCCGGCCGCCGGTGACGAGGTAGGGGGGGTGGATGTCGGGGGTGTTCACGAAGAAGTTCGGGCGGAGGAACTCCGTGAGGGAGCTCCCCGTGAGCTTGAGGAGGTACTCGATGAACTCGTTCTTCGTGTACCGCCAGGTGAAGTAGGTGTACGACTGCGAGAAGCCGAGCATCGAGAGTCCCTCGAGCCGGTCGTAGTCGGTGAACGCCTCGGAGAGAAAGATCGTGCCCGGGTGCTCCCTCGTCACCTCGCGGATGATCCACTCCCAGAAGGCGTCCGGCTTCGTGTGCGGGTTGTCGATCCGGAACATCGTCACGCCCTGGTCGATCCAGAAGGTGAACATCCGCCTGAGCTCGTTCCACTGCTCCTCCCGGTCCTCGGGCATGAGGTTCATCGGGCAGACGTCCTCGTACTTCTTCGGCGGGTTCTCGGCGTACCGGAGCGTCCCGTCCGGGTTGTAGAAGAACCAGTTCGGGTGCTCCCATATCCAGGGGTGGTCGGGCGAGCAGTTCGTCGTGATGTCGAGGGCGACCTCCATCCCCCGCTTCCGGCAGGCCCGGACGAACCGCCTGAAGTCGTCGAGCGTCCCGAGCTCCGGGTTGACCGCCGTGTGGCCGCCGTGCTCGTTCCCCACCGACCAGGGGCTCCCCGGGTCGTTCGGCCCGGCGACGAGGCTGTTGTTCGGCCCCTTCCGGTTCGTCCTGCCGATCGGGTGGACGGGAGGCAGGTAGATGACGTCGAAGCCCATCCGCTCGATGTCGGGGAGGCGGGCGATCATGTCGTCGAAGGTGGCGCTCCGCCCCGGCACCTTTCCCTGGGAGCGGTGGAACATCTCGTACCACGCCGCGAACCGCGCCCGCACCGGCTCCACCATCAGCTCGAGGGCGCGCCGGTACCTGACCGCCTCTCCCCGCCCCGATTTCGGCGCCGCCTCGACCGTGTAGAGGCACCAGCCGAGCAGGCCGGCGAGCGGGAAGCTCCCCCTCCACCGGCCCTCGCCCTCCCGCTCCATGGGCACGCTCTTCCAGGCGGCGGAGCGGGCGTGCCTCGGCCGGTAGAGGAGCCTGACATCGACCGGGACGCTGCCGGAGACGTCCGCGCGAACGGTGAAGGTCCCGTCCACCTCCCGCTTGACCGGGAAGCGGCCGCCCTCGATCTCCGGATGGACGCCCCTGATGACGATGTCGCCCTTTTTCATGCGTCGTGCGCTCCTCCCGTGCAACGCCCGCGAGACTATACCCGAATCGGCACCCGCGCACAACTGATTCCCAAACGACAGCCCAAAGTTGAAGGTTCAAAGAACGGAGGTCGATTGAAGGGCCGAGGATAGCATGGTATAATCTTTTTATAAGGGTTCTGGAGATCCGGCCATGGGCATCCCGCCGGGAGGGGAGCGCCGTTCCGACGGCAGGAGCGTCGAGGACCGGCTCCGGGAGAGCGAGGACCGGTACAGGACCCTCCTCAGGAACCTCCCCCAGAAGATCTTCTACAAGGACCGGGACTCCGCCTACGTTCTCTGCAACGAGAGCTACGCCGCCGACCTCGGGATCACCCCCGACGCGATCAAGGGGATGACCGACGCCGAATTCTTCCCGCCCGAGCTCGCCGCGAAGTACAGGGCGGACGACGTGCGGGTCATGCAATCGGGGGCGGCGGAGGAATTCGAGGAGGAGTACGTGCGCGGCGGCGAGCCGCGGGCCGTCCGGACGTTCAAGGCCCCCGTCAGGGACAAGGGCGGCGCCGTCATCGGCGTCTTCGGCGTCTTCTGGGACATCACCGAGCGGAAGCGCATGGAGGACGAGCGGCGGCGGCTCGAGGCGCGGCTCGAGCAGGCGCGGAAGGCCGAGAGCCTGGGCGTCATGGCGGGCGGCATCGCCCACGATTTCAACAACATCCTTTCGGCGATCAAGGGGCACGTCGACGTCGCGCTGATGCGGCTCGCGAAGTCCTCCCGGATCCGCGGCAACCTCGAGGAGATCGCGAGGGCCGCCGACAGGGCGGCGCGTCTCTGCCGCCAGATGTTCGCCTCCGCCGGCGATGGATCGGCCCGCCGCCTGCCGGTCGATCTCGGGGAGGCGGTGCGGGAGACGGCCCGGCTGGTGAAGGGATCGATCTCCCCGCGCGCGGCGGTCACCTACCGCCTCGCGAGCGGGCTCCCCCCGATCGAGGCCGACCCCTCCCGCGTGGTCCAGGTCGTCATGAACCTCATCCTCAACGCGGCCGAGGCGGTCGGGGGTGAGGGGGGGACGATCCTCGTCTCCACGGGGCTCGCGGAGTACGACCGCGGGCGCCTCGACGCCGCCCTGCTCGGCGACCGCCTCCCGGAGGGTCCGTACGTGCACCTCGAGGTGGCCGACACCGGCTGCGGGATGGACGAGGAGACGCGCCGGAGGATATTCGACCCGTTCTTCACGACGAAGTTCGTCGGGAGGGGGCTCGGCCTCGCCGCCGTCCTCGGCATCGTGCGCGCCCACGGCTGGGCGATCATGGCGGAGAGCGCGCCGGGGAGGGGGACGAAGATGCGGGTGCTCTTCCCCGTCCGGCGTCCGCCCCCCCCCGGGGCCGCCGCCGAGCCGGCCTGACGCTCCCGCCGGCTCAGGCCGCCCGTCCGGTCCGGCGCGCCTCCGCAGCGGCGAAACCGGCGGCGAGCGCCTCCCAGAGTCCCGCCGCGTCCCGCGCCTCCTCGAGCGCCTCCCTGCCCTCCCGCCGCTGGGCCATCGCGGCGATCCCTGACAGGATTTGGACGTGGACGTCCTCGAGGGCCTCCGGCATGACGAGGAGGAAGATGAGGTGCGCCGCCCTCCCGTCGGGGGCGTCCCAGTCGATGCCGGCCAGCGAGCGGCCGAAGACGATGACCGGCTCCCGCACCCCCGCGACGCGCGCGTGCGGGACGGCGACGCCGTCGCCGATGGCGGTGCCGTACTCGCGCTCGCGGGCGAGGACGGCGCGGACGATCTCGCCGGCAGGTGCGGCGGTCGTCCGCCCGGCGGCGATTCCCGCGAGCGCGGCGATGGCGCCGTCGCGGTCGTGCGGGGCGAGGGCGGGCACGACCGACTCCGGCGGGAGGTAGTCCATCACGCGGACGGCCGCCCGGCGGTTCAGGGCGAAGCGCAGCCAGGGGCCCATGATGACGGAGGAGAAGACCGCGCTGAAGACGACGGCCACGAACACCGTGCCGATGATGAGGCCGGCCTCGAAGGCGACGAGGGCCACGACGATTTCCATCATGCCGCCGGGCGTGTGGGCGATCGCGATGGCGTTCCGGTTGATCCGCGGCACGCGGGTGCAGGTCACCCCCACCCACGCCCCGAGGTACCTGCCGAGGACGCCGATGAGGCAGACGAAGGCGACGAGCGGCAGGTCGAATTTCGCCCCGAAGTCGATCTTGAGTCCGATGTTCGCGAAGAAGAGGGGGACGAAGATCGCGTGCACCATCTGCGTGATGACCGACCGCGTCTCCTCGGAGAGCGTCCGCGCCTCCCCCATGATGACGCCCGCGATGAAGAAGCCGAAGAGGGCGTGGATGCCGAGCCACTGCGTGAAGGCGCCGAAGAGGAGGCCGAGGAGGCAGGCGAAGGTGAGCGAGGTCGCCGGCTCCGGCAGCCGGCTGCGCTGCATCGAGAGGAGGGCGGCGTTCGACAGCCGCCTGCCGACCGTCAGGGCGAGGGCGGCGAAGCCGATCGTCCCGGCGAAGACGAGGCCGACGGCGCCCAGGTCGACCGCCGTCCGCGTGAAGAGGCCGAGCACGATCGTGAACAGCACCCACCCGACGATGTCGTTGACGGCGAGGGCGGACATGATGAGGAAGCCGAGGTCCGCCTTCAGGATGTTCAGGTCGTGGAGGACGCGGGCGGCGATCGGCATGGCGCTGATGGTCATGACGGTCGCCATGAAGAGCGAGAAGATGATCCGCTGGCCCGGCTGCGCGAAGTAGCGGTCCGGCAGGAGGAGGCAGGGAAGGAAGGCCACCGCCATCGGGATGACGATGTCGAGGAGCGCGATCGTGAGGGCGGAGCCGCGCTGGCGCCAGGCGATGGAGAAATCGATCTCGATGCCGGTCTGGAGGAGGAGGAAGAGGACGCCGATCCAGGCGACCGTCTCGAGCATGTTCTGCTGGACGGCGTCCGCGGGGAAGAGCGCGCCGTGGAGCGCCGGGAGGAGGCGGCCGAGGATCGTCGGCCCGAGCGCGATGCCGACGAGGAGCTCCGCCGTCAGCGGCGGCTGGTTCCACCGCCTGAACAGCTCGCCGAGGCCGCGGGTGCAGAGGAGCAGGATGAACACCTGCACGAGGAACAGCAGGATGTGGCTCTCGTCGAGGTAATGCATGACCGCGCATGCGGATTATAGCGGAGCGCGGCGCCGCGGACAATCCCCGCCGCAGAAAAGGGTTGCGGCGCGCCGGGCGCCGGAGGATAATGCCTCTCCGGCTCGCCGCCGCCGACACCATGACGATCTTCGCCCCCTCTTGCCGCGCCACCGTCGTGGGGAGCATGCCCCATCGAGACCCGGGCGAGGCGGTCCGCGAGGTCCTCCGGGCGTGTCCCGAGATCCCCGCGTGGCCGCAGCTCCCGAACCGCTCCTTCCTCGAGAACATGTACGTGCAGTACAGCGAGGGGCTCCCCTGCCTCGTCGTGGACCGGGAGCGGGAGCGCGTCTACTTCGACACGGGGCGGGACGTCCTCGCCGAGGTCGAGGCGTGCTACGGGAAGGTCATCGCCGGGAACCTCGACGATTTCGCCCTCGGCGAGGAGTACGCCCCGGGGTTCCACCGGCTCCTCGGGGAGCTCGCCGGCGGCGCGGCCGGGGAGGTCGCGTGCGTGAAGGGGCAGATCGTGGGCCCCGTGAGCCTGGGCCTCACCGTCACCGATCAGAACAAGCGGGCGATCCTCTACCACGACGAGTTGATGGACGCGGTCCTCAAGTCGATCGCCCTGAAGGCGGCCTGGCAGGCCAGGGAGCTGAGGCGGGTCTGCCCGACCGTGATGGTCTGGCTCGACGAGCCGTACCTCGCCTCCTTCGGCTCCGCCTACGTGAGCCTCTCGGCGGAGCAGGTGCTCTCCATGGTCGGCGAGGTTGTCGGGGCGATCCACGGGGCGGGGGCGCTCGCGGGGATCCACTGCTGCGGCAACACCGACTGGTCGCTCCTCATGAAGACGGAGCTCGACGTCATCGACTTCGACGCCTACGACTACTTCACGGGGATGACGCTCTACCCCGAGGCGCTGCGGGCGTTCCTCGAGGCGGGGAGGATCCTCGCGATCGGCATCGTCCCCACCTCCGAGAAGATCAGGGGGGAGACGGCGGAGGGGCTCGCCGGGAAGCTCGAGGAGCGGCTCCGCGTCCTCTGCGGGAAGGCCGGGGTGGCCGCGGACGCCCTCCGCCGGCAGTGCCTCCTCACGCCGAGCTGCGGGACGGGGACACTCCCCGTGGAGACGGCCGGGATGGTCCTCGACGCCCTCCGCCGCCTCTCCGCCCGCTTCACCGGCCCGCGATTTTCCGCTCCGCCTCCGTTTCAAGGCTGAACGCTCAAAGGGGAACGTCGAAACAGGGATGCGGTGGAGTTTCGGCCGCGGATGTGCGCGGCTCCGCAACGTTCCTGCCGCGGATTTCCGCGGATAAACGCGGATCGAATAATTGAAGGCAGACAGGATTGGATCGTGTGTTGCCACAGAGTGCACGGAGAACACGGAGGATGTTCGTCCTGCTGCACGTTCGCGCGGATTCAACGGGGAGGACTCTCCGGATTCTCTGTGATCTCTGTGATCTCCGTGGCAAAAGGCACTATCCTCCACCTAAGAATATCCGCGAAAATCCGCGCGAATCCGCGGCGAATACTCAATAGCCGCATGCATCCGCGGCGGGAGTTCCCTGTTTCCGGCCGGGGGCGGGTCGCGGCGGCGCGTTTCCGGTTTACGCCGGCCGGCATCCGGAATATAATAATTAGGGAATAATTATCATTCACTCATGAAAATCGCTGTGGCGGGGAAGGGGGGCGTCGGGAAGACCACCGTGGCGGCCCTCCTCGCGAGGGAGTTCGCCCGGCGGGGGCTGCCCGTGCTCGCCGTGGACGCCGACCCGGACGCCAACCTCGCCGCCGCGCTCGGTTTCCCGGAGGCCGGCCGGATCCGGCCGGTCTCGGAGCTGAAGGAGCTCATCAGGGAGCGGGCGGGCGGGGGGGGCGGCCTCGTGCGGCTCAACCCCCGCGTCGAGGACATCCCCGCCACCCACTGCGTCGCGCACGGGGGGGTCCGGCTCATCGTCATGGGCGGCGTCTCCAGGGCCGGCGGCGGCTGCGCCTGCCCGGCGAACGTCTTCCTGAAGGAGCTCCTCGGCCACATCCTCCTCCGCTCCGACGAGGTCGTCGTCGCGGACATGGAGGCCGGCGTCGAGCACCTGGGGAGGGCCACCGCACGCGGCGTGGACGCCCTCCTCGTCGTCGCGGAGCCGTCGGCGACGAGCGCCGCCTCCGCGGGAAGGATCGCCGGCCTCGCGGCCGAGATGGGCGTCGGCAGGGTCGCCGCAGTCGCCAACAAGACCGCCTCGGCGGCAGAGGCGGACGCAGTCATGCGGGCCCTCCGCCCCCTCGAGTTCCTCGGGGCGGTCCCGTTCAGCCCCTCCCTCAGGGAGGAGGCGATCCGGACCGGCGCGGTCGCGACGGATCCGGCCGCGGAGTCGGCCGTCGCCCTCCTCGCCGACGCCCTCTTCCGCCCGATGGATGGTGCGGAACCGCGGGGATCCGTAATGATCCGTGGGAATCCGTGGTCGAGGAGTTCTTTGGAGCGGAAATCGGGGCGCGGGGATGTACAATAGGAATCCGCGCGCGGGCGGGGCGCGGATTGACGGGGGAAATACGATGAGACGGACGGTCGACAGGGCGGCGGAAAAGGTGCTGGACGCGGCGGCGGGGCATGCCCCCGCGACGGTGTGGGACCGGAGCGACGCCATGGAGCCGCGCTGCGGCTTCGGCGACCTGGGGATCTGCTGCACCATCTGCCTGCAGGGCCCCTGCCGCATCGACCCGTTCGGCCCGCCGGGCCAGAAGGGGTGCTGCGGCGCCGACGTCGACACGATCGCCGCCCGCAACTTCCTCCGCGCCGTCGCCGCGGGCGCCGCGGCCCATTCCGATCACGGCAGGGACATCGCCGGCACCCTCCTCCACGCGGCGAAGGGCGAGGCGGGGGGGTTCCGGATCGCCGACCCGGTCAAGCTCGCGGCGATCGCGAAGGAGCTCGGGGTCGACGCGGGGGGGCTCGCCCCGGAGCCGCTCGCCGAGAAGGTCGCCCTCGCCTGCCTCGATCAGTTTCCGCGCGCCCCGCTCCCCTTCATGAACCGCGCGCCGGAGGCGCTCAGGAAGAAGTGGACGAAGGCGGGCCTCCGGCCCAAGGGCATCGACCGGGAGATCGTGGAGGCCCTCCATCGGACCCACGAGGGCGTGGACGTGGACTACCGGAACATCCTTCTCTCCGGGATGCGCGTCGCCCTCGCCGACGGCTGGGGCGGCTCGATGCTCGCCACCGAGCTGAGCGACGTCCTCTTCGGCTCCCCCTCCCCCATCCGGTCGAAGGCCAACCTCGGCGTGCTCAAGGCGGACGAGGTGAACATCGTCGTCCACGGCCACGAGCCGGCCCTCTCCGACATGGTCGCGCGCGCCGCCCGCGAAGGCGAGCTCCTGGAGTACGCCCGGCAGCGGGGCGCGAGGGGGATCAACGTCTGCGGTCTCTGCTGCACCTCCATCGAGCTCCTGATGCGGCAGGGGTACCCGGTCGCCGGGAACTTCCTGAGCCAGGAGCTCTCGCTCCTCACCGGCTCCGTCGAGCTCATGGTGGTGGACGTCCAGTGCGTCATGCCCGGCCTCGCCGACATCGCGAACTGCTTCCACACCGAGCTCGTCACCACCTCGCCGAAGGCGAGGATGCCCGGCGTCACGCACATCGAGTTCGACGAGTCGAAGGCGCGCCTCACGGCGCACCAGATCGTGCGGCGGGCGGTCGACCGCTTCCCACAGAGGAGGAGGGACCGCGTCAACATCCCCGACGAGACGATGGACCTCGTCGCCGGCTTCACCGTGGAGAACATCTTCTCCAACCTCGGCGGCACCTTCCGCTCGACCTTCCGCCCGCTCAACGACGCCATCATCTCCGGGAGGCTGCGGGGGGTCGCGGCGGTCATCGGCTGCAACAACGCGCGGGTGACGCATGACGAGGGCCACCTCGCCATGACGAGGGAGCTCCTCGCCCGCGACGTCCTCGTCATCCAGACGGGCTGCTCCGCCACCGCCTGCGCCAAGGAGGGGTTCCTGAGGCCCGAGGCCGCGATCGGCATTGCCGGGAGGGGGCTGCGCGAGATCTGCGAGGCGGTCGGCATCCCGCCCGTCATCCACATGGGATCGTGCGTGGACAACTCCCGCATCCTGAGGGCGCTCTGTGAGGTGGTGCGGGAGGGCGGCCTCGGGGAGGACATCAGCGACCTGCCCGTCGCCGCCGCCGCCCCCGAGGCGATGAGCGAGAAGGCGGTCTCCATCGGCTGCTACGCGGTCGCCTCGGGCATCTTCACCGTCTTCTCGCCCCCCCCGCGCGTGGAGGGGAGCCGCAACGTCTGCGAGTTCCTCACCTCGGGCATGGAGGAGATCACCGGCGGCAGGTTCAGCTTCGAGCGCGACCCGCTGAAGGGGGCCGCCGAGATGGTCGCCCACATGGACGCCAAGCGCACGGCGCTCGGCCTCCCGCCGGCGATGTACGGGGCGGAAACGGCCGCGGCCGCCCCGGTGGAGGGATGAGATGAAGCGGATCTACGTCGCCGCCGCCCGATGCACCGCCTGTCGCACGTGCGAAATCGCCTGCGCGGTCGAACACTCGCTCTCCAGGAATCTCTCCCTCGCCATCGCCGAGGAGCCGCGTCCGGTGGCGCGCGTGCGCGTGGGGAACGCCGGCGGGAGGCCGCTGGCGCTCCAGTGCCGGTTCTGCGAGGATTCGCCGTGCGTGGACGCCTGCAAGAGCGGCGCGATGCACAGGGACGACGCGGGCGCGCCGCAGATAGACAGGGAGCGGTGCGTCGGCTGCTGGATGTGCATCATGGTATGCCCCTTCGGCGCCATCGAGGCCGACAGGAGCCGGAAGGTCGCGCTGAAGTGCGACCTCTGCGCCGCCGCGGGCACGCCGGTCTGCGTGGAGGCCTGCCCGACCGGCGCTCTCCTGTACGGCGAACGCGAGGAGTTCGTGACGGCGCTCGAGGAGATCCGATGAACCACGTCATCGTCGGGTGCGGAGCGGCGGGGATCGCCGCCGCGGAGACGCTGCGGCGCATCTCGCCCTCCGACGCCATCACGATCATCTCCGACGAGGCCGAGCCGCTCTACTCGCGCTGCCTCATCCCCTACCGCCTCGCCGGCCCCTCCGGTCCGGACCTCGCCTACAGGGATGAGCGGTTCTTCGAGCGGAACGGCATCGCGGCCCTTCTCGGGAGGCGCGCCGTGTCGCTCGCGCGCGGATCGGTCCGGCTCGACGACGGGACCTCGATCGGATGCGACCGGATTCTCATCGCCACCGGCGGCAGGCCGACACTGCCGGCGATCCCCGGGATCGAGAAGCAGGGAGTGGCGGGATTCAGGACGCGCGCGGACCTCGCCCGCATCCTCGCCCTCCTCCCCACCACCCGGCGGGCCGCGGTGCTGGGGGGCGGATGCATCGGCCTCCAGGTTGCAGCCGGGCTCATGGAGGCGGGGGTGACGACGTCCATCGTCATCGCCTCCCCCTCCCTCCTCTCCCAGGTGGCCGACGAGACGGCCGGCTCCCTGTACCGCTCCCTCTTCTCCGACCGCGGGGCGAGGATCATCACGGGCGTCGAGGCGACCGCCATCGAGGGGGACGACCGCGCCGCGCGCGTGCGCCTCGGCGACGGCGGAGAGGTCGACTGCGACCTGGTGGTCGTCGCCAAGGGGGTGACGCCGAATACCGAATGCGCCCGGGAGGCGGGAATCAGGTGCCGCAGGGGCATCGTGGTGGACGGGACGATGATGACCTCCCTGGAGGGCGTCTACGCCGCGGGGGATGTGGCGGAGACGCGGGATGCCGCGACCGGCGAGCGCACGGTGAACGCCCTCTGGCCCTGCGCCTCGGAGCAGGGGAGGGTCGCCGGCTCGAACATGGCGGGCGTTCCGAGGGATTATGATTTCTCGCTGCGGATGAACGCCGTCGAGTTTTTCGGCCTGCCGATGATATCGGTCGGCGTCGTGAGCCCGCGTGACGGCGGGTACGAAGTCCACGCCCGTCATGATCCGTCGCGCCCGTTCTACCGCAAGCTGGTCTTCCGGGAGGACCGCCTCGTCGGTCTCATCATGGCGGGGGAGATCGCCCATGCGGGGGTTCTCACCGCGCTGATCAGGAAGCGCCTCCCGCTCGGGCCCGCCAAGGGGGAGATCATCGCCGGGAGGATCGCCTTCCCCTCCGTTCTGGACGTCGTCAGGTCGAATCGGGAGGGACTCGGCGGGGAGTACGCCGACGCGCTCCTCGCGCTCGGGGGCTGAGGAAAGGGAACCGACGCATGTCTCGATCAGTCGCAACGGCGGCAATCCGCGGGGCGCACGCGATCCACCGGCGGGCGGAGGAGGCGTTGCGCGAGGCGGTCTCCTCGCACGGGGAGGCGGCCAGGGTCTCGCTCCCCGACACCGCCTACTACCTGCCGGTCATCTACTCGATGCTCGGCCTGAAGGTCCAGACGCTCGGCGACATGAAGAAGGCGCTCGCCCGGGCGAAGGAACTCCTGCCGGAGGTGCCCACGGACCGGCTGTGGCTCCCCTACCTCGGCGACGCGCTCGACGCGGGGATGGCGACGCTCTTCGCCGAGGAGGTCATCGAGGCGCTGAAATACCTCGACGGGGGAACGCCGGCGGAGGGGATATGGCTCGGGGCGACCTCGGACGGCATCCTCCGGACGCAGGGGATCAAGCTCGTGGACGGCAGGATGCCCGGCTTCGCCGCGTGCGTGGGGGCGCTCCCGTCGACGGAGGAGGCGGTGCGGCTCGCCCGCGACCTCCAGGAGCGGAACATCCTCGTCTTCATGGCCGGCGGCACGGACGGCACAAGCATGGCCGAGCAGCTCGCCGAGGCCGGCGTCGAGATGAACTGGGACACCTTCCTCGTCCCCTACGGCAAGGACATCACCGCCGCGGTCCTCGCCCTCGGCTTCGCCGCCCGCTCCGCCATGACCTTCGGCGGGATCCAGCCCGGCGGCCTGGAGGAGGCGAGGCGGATCCTCCTCTACAACAAGGAGCGGGTGATGGCGTTCGTCCTCGCCCTCGGCGAGGTCGACGACGAGAAGTTCGCCACCGCGGCCGGGGCGCTCAACTTCGGCTTCCCGGTCATCGCCGACACCGCGATCCCGCAGATCCTCCCGAGCGGCATCTGCACCTTCGAACACGTCGTCTCGAACGTCCCCCGCGAGGGGATCGCCCAGAAGGCGATCGACGTGCGCGGCCTCAAGATCAAGGTCGCGAAGATCCCGATCCCCGTCATGTACGGCCCCGCCTTCGAGGGGGAGCGCGTGCGGAAGGGGCAGGTGGCGGTCGAGTTCGGCGGCAAGCACGCCCCCGCCTTCGAGTACCTGCGGAGCAGGAAGATCGAGGAGGTGGAGGACGGCGGGATCGAGGTCGAAGGCCCCGACGTCGGCGACGTGGAGGAGGCCTCCGCCCTCCCGCTCGCCATCGTCGTGGACGTGGCCGGCCGCAAGATGCAGAAGGACTTCGAGTCGATCCTCGAGCGGCACATCCACACCTTCCTCTCGGAGGCGATGGGGGTGATGCACATCGGCCAGCGCGACATCATCTGGATCCGGATCAGCAGGGACGCCGCCGCGGCCGGCCTCAGGCTCCGCCACCTCGGCGTCATCCTCCGGAGCAAGCTGCTCAACGACTTCCCCGCCATCGTGGACAAGGTCCAGGTCACCCTCCACACCGTCCGGGAGCGGGTGGAGGCCCTCCTGCCGGAGGCGAAGGCCGCCTACGCGGAGCGCGACGAGCGGATGGGGGCGATGACCGACGAGTCCGTCGACACCTTCTACTCCTGCCAGCTCTGCCAGTCGTACGCGCCGAACCACATCTGCATCATCACCCCGGAGCGGCTCGGCCTCTGCGGCGCCTACAACTGGCTCGACGGGAAGGCGGCGCACCAGATCAACCCGACCGGGGCGAACCAGCCCGTCGAGAAGGGTGAGTGCATCGACCCCGTGAAGGGGAAGTGGGTGGAGATCAACCGGTTCGTGCACGAGAAGTCGAACCGGACGATCGAGAGCTTCAGCGCCTACTCCGCGATGGACGACCCGATGACCTCCTGCGGCTGTTTCGAATGCATCCTCGCCATCCTCCCCGACGCGAACGGCTTCATGATCGTCAACCGGGAGTACCTGGGGCAGACGCCGTCCGGGATGACCTTCTCGGCGCTCGCCGAGGCCGTCGGCGGCGGCCAGCAGACGCCCGGCTTCATCGGGATCGGCACCCGCTACATCCTGAGCAGGAAATTCATCTCGGCCGACGGGGGCCTCCGGCGGATCGTCTGGATGACGCGGGAGATCAGGGAGCGCCTCGGCGAGGCCCTCCGGCGGCGCTGCGAGGAGAGCGGGGGCGCCGGCCTGTACGACATGATCGCCGACGAGTCCGTCACGACCGACCCCGCCGAGCTCGTCGAGCACCTCCGGAAGATCGGCCATCCCGCCCTCGGGATGGAGCCGCTCCTCTGACCGGCGGCCCGGTGCGCCCCGCCGCGGACGGCAACAAGGCACCCCGCACCGCGGATGACCACGGATTCTCAACGGATATTCACGGATTGAACTACAGCCGAAAGTTCAAAGTGCAAAGACGAAGCCTGGATGAGGTGAAGTATCCGCCGCGGATGTGCGCAGTTCCACAACGTTATTGCCGCGGATTCACGCGGATTATCGCGGATTCTCGCCAGCCACAGATCGCTTCTGACGTCTTACTTCTCACGTCTCATTTCTCACAACTGCTCACTTCCCGCGGAATTCTGTTCTCCCCCTCCCCGATCGCGCTATAATGTGGGCCCCGCGCGCGCGCCGGCCGACGCCGGCGTCTTCGCGGGGGGATGGATCACCTTATGACGGCGCCTTCATTCCGGGCATCGGGCAGGATACGCACGGTCCGCATCGGCGGCACGCCGGCTGACGGCGGCAGCCGCGGCGAGGCCGTCGAGGTCGGCGGGGAGACCTGCCTCCCGTTCCACCGCTTCGAGGGGGAGATGCCCCTCCGGCCGGTTGTCGCCTGGGAAATCCCGGACAGCACGCCCGTCGACTGGTGCGAGACGCTCCGGGAGCCGTACGCAGGCGTTTTCGACGACCCGGTGGCCTGGGCGCGGTTCGCCGTCGAGCGGGGCGCCCGCCTCCTCTGCCTCGACCTCCGCGGCGCGGCCGCCGACAAGGGGAACCGGAGCGCCGCCGAATCCGCCGACCTCCTCCGGCGCCTCCTCGGCGCGGTGAAGGTCCCCCTCATCGTGAAGGGCCCCGGCCCCGGCGAGCGGCAGAACGAGGTGCTCACCGCCTGCGCGGAGGCGGCGCAGGGGGAGCGGCTGCTCCTCGCCTCCGCCGTCGAGGAGGAGTACAAGACCCTCGTCGCCGCAGGCGTCGCCTTCGGCCACGCCGTCACGGCAGAGACGCCGATCGACGTCAATCTCTGCAAGCAGCTCAACATCCTCATGACCGACCTCCACTTCCCGCCCGATTCGATCGTCATCGATCCGCTCACCGGCGGCCTCGGCTACGGCCTCGAGTACACCTACTCGGTGATGGAGCGGATCCGGCTCCAGGCGCTCGGCGGCGACGAGATGCTCCAGATGCCGTTCATCTGCTTCGTCGGGGCGGAGTCATGGAAGGTCAAGGAGGTGAAGGTGCCGGAGGAGCGGGAGCCGTCCTGGGGCGACCGGGCCAGGCGCGGCGTCCTCTGGGAAATCACGACCGCCGTCTCGCTCCTCCACGCCGGCGCCGCGGTCCTCGTCATGCGGCACCCGGCGGCGATCGCCGCCGTCGAGAAGGCGATCGACGGGCTGATGGAAGGAACAGAGCCACAGAGGGCACAGAGAACATTGAGGATGGGATGAAGCTGACCGGCCTCCAGATATTCAAGCTGCTCCCGAACACGAACTGCAGGGAGTGCGGCTTCCAGACCTGCCTCGCCTTCGCCATGAAGCTCGCGGCCAGGCAGGTGAGCCTCGACGCCTGCCCCCACGCCTCCGACGAGGCCCGCGAGAAGCTCGGCGCGGCGGCCGCCCCCCCGATCCGCCTCGTGAAGATCGGCGGCGGGGAGCGCGAGGTCGCCGTCGGCGAGGAGCTCGTCCTGTTCCGTCACGAGAAGACCTTCTACCGGAAGACCGCCGTCGCGGCGCAGGTGGACGACCGGATGGCGCCCGAGGCCCTCCTCGCGCGGGTGCGGGAGGCCTCCTCCTTCTCCGTCGAGCGCGCCGGCGAGACGCTGCGCCTCGACCTGATCGCGGTGAAGGAGACGGCGGGCGACGCCGCCCGGTTCGCCGCGGCCGTCCGCGCCGCGCGCGAGGCATGCACGCTCCCGCTCATTCTCGTCTCGCGGGATCCCGGCTGCCTCCGGGCGGGGATCGAGGCCGCCGCCGGCTCCCGCCCGCTCCTCTGGGGCGCCGGCGACGGCAACGCCGGGGAGGCGATCGCCCTCGCGAAGGAGTTCTCCGTCCCGCTGGTCGTCGAGGGGAGCGGCGTCGAGGAGACCGCGCGGCTCGCCGCCTCGGCCGTCGAGGCGGGGGTCCACGACCTCGTCCTCTCGCCCGCCGCCGGCGGCGCCGCCGCCCGCCTGCGGGATTTCACGCTGCTCCGGCGGCACGCCCTCGCCCGCTCGCTCCCGGGGGCGGGCTTTCCGCTCATCATGGCGGCGGGCGGCGACGGCTACGACGGGGCCGTGGCGGCCGCGGCCGGCATCTGCAAGTACGCGTCCATCGTCGTCCTCGAGAACCCCGAGCCGTGGCAGTACCTCCCGCTCCTCACCCTCCGGCAGAACATCTACACCGACCCGCAGAAGCCGCTCCAGGTCGAGCCGGGCGTCTACCCGATCGGCGACGCCGGCGAGGGATCGCCGCTCCTCGTCACGACCAACTTCTCCCTCACCTACTTCATGGTCTCGACCGAGATCGAGGCCTCCGAGATCCCCTCGAAGCTCCTCATCATCGACGCGGAGGGGCAGTCGGTCCTCACGGCATGGGCGGCGGGGAAGTTCAACGCGGAGATCATCGCCCGCGCGGTCACGGATCGGGATCTCGAGAAGAGCGTCCCCCACCGGCGGATCATCATCCCCGGCTACGTCGCGATGCTGAGCGGCGATCTCGAGGACAAGCTCCCGGGCTGGAACGTGATGGTCGGCCCGCAGGAATCCGCCGACATCCCCTCCTATATGAAGGATGTGTGGGCGAAGGCGGCCTCCTGAGCGCCCGGGCGCCGGCGGGGGCGGCGGACAGGACGGTGAAGGCGCACAGGGTCAAATTCCTCCCCTCGGGCGGCGAGATCGCCGTCCGCGACGGGTCGACGGTCCATGAGGCCGCCGCCGCCCTCGGCATCCCGATCAGGGCCGAGTGCGGGGCGCAGGGCCGGTGCGGCCGCTGCGTGGTGAAGGTCGAATCGGGGGACGCGCCGCCGACCCCCCACCCCGCCCTCCCCGACGAGCGCCAGGCGAGGGGATACCGGCTCGCGTGCCTGCTCCGCGTCGCCGGGGACCTCGTCGTCTCCGTCCCGGACGAATCGCTCCTGCCCGCGGCGGGCGTGGATTTCGAGACGGTCATCCTCGCCGAGGATGACGCGAAGCGGCGCGACGCGCTCGCGGGGCTCGTCCCGTCATCCCCCCTCAGGCGGATACCGCTCGAGCTGCCCCCCCCGACGCTCGACGACAACATCGACGACCGCGAGCGGGTCTGCCGGGCGCTCCGGGCGGCGGGCGTCCGGGGCGAGCCGCGCGTCGGCCTCAGCTCCCTCCGCCGGATGCCCGCCGTCCTCCGCGGGAGCGGCTGGAAGGCGGCGGCCGACGTCTTCGCGGGGAGGCACGGCCCGGAGATCGTGTCGATCCGCCCCGTGGACGCCCCCGGCCCCTGGGGCCTCGCGGTCGACCTCGGCACCACCACGGTCGTCGCCGAGATCGTCGACCTCGCGACCGGCGCCTGCCTGCGCCGCGCCGCCGCCTACAACCGGCAGCTCTCCTGCGGCGCGGACATCATCAGCAGGATCGTCGCCGCCTCCCGCGAGGGCGGCGCCGGGCGCCTCCGGGAGCTCGCCCTCGAGACGATCCACGCGATCCTCGACCGCCTCTGCCGGCACGCGGGCATCGGCCCCGACGACATCTCCGCGGCCGCGGTCGCCGGCAACACCACGATGGTCCACCTCCTCCTCGGCCTCCCCGCCGAGCAGATCAGGATCGAGCCGTACATCCCGGTCGTCAACCGCTATCCCGTCCTCGCGGCGGCGGAGGTCGGCCTCGGGATCGACCCGTCCGCCCCGGTCCTCCTCGCCCCGGGCATCGGGAGCTACGTCGGCGGCGACGTCCTCGCGGGCATCATCGCCTGCGGGATGCACCGCGCCGGGGAGACCATCCTCTTCATCGACGCGGGGACGAACGGCGAGATCGTCCTCGGCAACAGGGATTGGATGATGGGCTGCGCCTGCTCCACCGGCCCCGCCTTCGAGGGGGTGGGGATCGCGAGCGGCATGATGGCCTCGCCGGGCGCGGTGGAGGCGGTCGCCATCCCCTCGCGGGACGCCGCCCCGTCGATCGTCACCATCGCCGGCGGGCCGGCGCGCGGGCTCTGCGGCTCCGGGATGATCGACCTCATGGCGCAGCTCTTCCTCCGCGGCCTCGTCGACCGGCGGGGGACGCTCGATCCCGGGAGCGGGTGCCCGCGCATCGCGGACCGCGGCGGACACCGCGCCTACCTCGTGCGGGAGGAGGGGGAGGAGGGAGCCGCCCGCGACATCCACCTCACGGACGTCGATCTGAAAAAGCTCCTCCGGACGAAGGCGGCGATCCAGTCGGCCATCCGGACGCTGCTCCGGTGCGCCGATCTGGAGGAGGGGGAGATCGCGCGGATCGTCATCGCGGGCCGGCTCGGCGAGGCGATCGACGCGGCGAACGCCGCGGCGATCGGGATGCTCCCGCCCCTCCCGCTCGAGCGGTTCTCGTACGTCGGGAACGGCTCGCTCTGGGGGGCGAACATGCTCCTCCTGTCGGGGGAGAAAGGGGGGGAGATCCTCTCCCTCGCCGACCGGATCACCTATATCGACCTCAGCACCCACCCCCGCTACATGGACGAGTTCATCGCCTCGCTCTTCATCCCGCACACCGACGCCGTCGGGAAATGATCCGCGGCCCGACCTGCTCTCAGCGGTCGCGCACATGCACGAGCGGATGGAGGAACGGCCCTCGCAGGAGCTCCTCCGGACGGGCGGGGAAGAGCCGAGACCGATTCAGTCAATCCTCGAGGTTCGACCCCGATGCAGTGGGCGGAATGCCCCCGGTGTGTTGTTTCGCCTTCCCGCCGGGCTCCCGCCGGCATTCACGGCGGACCCTCCCTCCGGTATTTCGGCGTCACGAAGAACTGCATGTGCCTGCCCAGCATGAGGCGTGTCTGGGCGTCCAGCGCAGGGAGGCCGGTGAGGAATATGGTTATCGGCGGGAGAAGAAACCACTCCGGTATGTGCACGATCTTCCTCAGCCAGCCGTAGCGGGTGTTCTTCGGCGGCAGCAGGAAGAGACTCAGAAACACGCATATGAGGATACCGGTGAGCGCGAGTATGAACACCGTCCCCCGTATCCTCGGCAACGCGTAAAAGACCGGCATGCTGCTGAATTCGCGCGGGGCATAGAGAATCGGCAGCCATGATATCAGCGCGTAGAGGAATGGCCAACTGGACCAGGTGATCGTGCGATCGAAGAGCTTGAAGGCGTACCGGAACCTGTTGTAGGGGGATATCCCGTTCTTCCCCAGGAAGGCCCTCATCACGAGAGGAAAGTTCTCGACGCCCCACGCCCACCGCCTCCGCTGCCTGTAGATGTTCTTGAACGTTCTCCACAGCGTGCCACCCTCGTTCACGTCCATGGAGAGCGTCACGTAGATCGGGACGACCCTGTAATCCCCGTCGAAGTGGATCAGCGACTTCCAGTAGATCGCCGAGTCGTCGGATATGATGTCGACCGGCCAGTAGCCGACCTCCACCAGCGCCTTGAAGCTCATGCTGTGGCTCGAGAAGGTGACCCGTTTCTCCGGGTCGGTGTCCTCGATGAGCTGGACGAACGAGGCTCCCACATCCAGCACGCGGGCGAAGCTGTGCGCCTCCCAGATGTTGTTGTGGTACACGGGCACGGGCTGGTAGCTCGCGCGGGTCCGCTGTGGGGTTACCATGAAGTTGAAGGTCAGGGAGGCGAAATACTCGGGCGATACCACGGTGTCGGAATCGAAGCACGACACGATGACGTTGTCCGGGGGGATGGCCTTCCGCTCGAAGTAGTCCCTCGCGGTCCGTGCCGCGCAGGTCACGTTCGCCCCCTTCACCTTCGCCTCCCCCTCGATGCCGTCCGGATGCGTCACCATGAAACAGGCCATGAAATCACCGCGATACCGCTCCACCAGCCGCCTGCAGTCGTCCCTGACCGCGTCGTCCGCCCGTTCCTCCACCGCGAGGACCACCGCCATCCGGGTGGTCGGGTACACCCCGTCCCGGAGGGCCCGTATTCCCGGCTCCACGACCGCAGCCGCCTCCGAGGCGACCGGGATTATCACGAGATGGTATATGGCGTCGCTCGGGGGGGGGAGCGAGCCGCTCTTCAGCACGTGCTTCACCTGCTCTCCGATAATGCGCCGGGCGATCCTCTCGCGGAGGCTCCCCGCCGGTGGGGCGGCGGGCGGCCGCTCCGGATCCTGGATGATCGCGTCGAGCTCCTCAATCCTCTCCATCCAGCCGGCCCTTCTCATGATGAAGAGCTTGCCGTAGGCGATGAGAAGAAAGATGTTCATGTAGAGGAGCCGCATGATCCAGTACACAAGAAAGGCTATGATAAAGGCGGAGCCGGCGAGCGGATGCACAAGATACAGCGCGGCACTGCCGATGATGATCGCCCAGCTCGTCGCGCCGGGAACGATCTCGAGAATCCGCTGCAGACGCCTCTCCTTCCCGGAAAGGTTTTGTCGGGAATACGAAAAATCCATGATTCGAGCCGGCCTCCATCCCCCGTCGCCCTCGCGGGGGGAAAGAACCCGATCATCCTTACCGCAGGAGCTCCAGTTCGACCACGGCACCGGTATCCGCGGAAATGAAGTAGACCTTGCCCGTTGCCTCGGAATAGCACGCGCGCGAACGGTTCTTCACCCCGGCCACCCGATGAAGAGCGTACGAGCCCCCCGGTTCGGGATGCAGCAGCTCCAGCTCGTTCCCGTCCTGGAAAAGAACGTGGGATGCGTCGTATACCCAGAAGCAGCGGGAGATGGCTCTCCCCCCCTCATACACCCATTGCGGCAGGACCTCCTCCGGGGTCGGGCCTTCCCGGACCCGGCTCAGATCGAGGTACCCGATCTTCGTGCGGGTCCACAGGAGGAGCTTGCCGGTATCCCTCGAGAACCTGGTGCCCGCGATCTTCTCATCCCCGACCCTGTATGGCGCGGCGTTCAGGATCAGTTCGCCGCGATCCCCGGCAAACAGGACGATGTCGCCCGTCGGCACCTCGATGGAGAAGAATTCGGATTCCGCCCCTTCCAGCACGGTCCCCACGGACGACGCCATCGGGAGCGGGTACGCTTCGCACATTGCGTCATACGTGCATTGCAGAACGGTGTTCTTCCCGCTGAGAATATACAGGTTTTTCTCATTCAGGCCGAATCCCCTGACCCCGGGGAAGAACCGCGGATAGTATGCGCCCCCGCCGGCGTCCATTTTCACGATCGTATCTCCATGGAGCCCGAAAAGGATGTCGGGAGACGCCCTGTTCCATGCGATCAGACGCGGCTTGTCCGGCAGGAGCGGGGTGATGTCCTTCCATGTTCCGGCGGTCAGATCCGCGAACAGATAACGCGTGCTCAACCAGGAGGCGATCTCGAAGAGCACCCGGTCTGTTCCGTATACGGACAGCGCCTCCCTCACGCTGTAGTCGGACCACGGCTCATCCCGGGGGAACAGCGCCGATGATTCCCCTCTTTCGAAATCGAGGAGCCTGACATTCCCGACCGTCCTGCCGGAGAAGGCCACGGCGGCCGGGCGATCGGAGTACTGAAGCAGGTCGCTGAATCCGGCGTCGAACAGTTCCCGGCGATCGTACCGCGGCGGGAGGAGGACGACATGGTCAAGCGACACGAACCTGTTGGGCGGAATGGAGACCTTGTGGATCCACGGCAGGAATCCTTTCTTGACGAGGCGGATCTCGTATTCCCCGGCGATGACGGATCCGATGGCGGCGGGAGTGGTGCGCAGGTACCGTTTCCCGTCCATGAAGATAATCGCCCCCGGGGGCCTGGTCGAAATGCTCAACCCGCCGATTCTGGCGAGCCCTCCCCTCACGGGATCATAGATATATCCGAACGCGAAGAGCATGAGCCAGGGGCAGATCCCGATGTAGGCGGCCACGAAAAGGTGGAACAGCAGCCTGCGGAGCAGCTCGATGTAGGATCTCATGCGCCTCCCCGGCGACATGGCACGGATCGTGGTGCGGCCGCACCTTCAGTGCATAGCATATATCATGCGCCATCGGTCGAGATAGAGACATTCATCCGGTGGAATCCCGCGGCGGGACGAGGGGGCACCTGTCCCGGGAATGACTGTGCGGATAACGGGCCATGGGCGCGTTCATCCAGCCTCGGTCCGACCTGCCCCCCCGCGGAGGAAACGGGTCAGCAGAAAGCGGCATCCGTCCATTGCGGTTTTCCCGCCGTCCTGCTTTAATTTCGAAGATACGCTGCGGAGAAGTGTCGTGACGGGGGATGAAGGATACGGCATGCACGTCATGGAAAGGAGGCATCCTTCTCCATGGGGTGGAGATGGCGTGGTGGAGCGGGGGCCGGAGAGTTTCCGGCCGATGTGACGCGTGCAGCGCGGCGGGAGGAAATGCATGAGAATAGGCATGACGCTTCTGGCGGTCTGGCTGATCCTGATGGGGCTGCGCCCATTTATCGACCTGGGCGATCTCTGGAGGTTGAGCGATGTTCTGGCGCTGGTCGCCGGGGTATTGCTGCTCCTCGGCCGATGATCGGCAGGGAACATTCCCGGTGCATGCGATCGTCTCCGGGAACGTCATCCCCCGGTGCGGGCGGGGAAGGTCAGGCGATGCCGCGGCCCTTCAAGGGAGGGGATCGATCATGCGTTCGAGAATTGCCGCGCTGTTCCTGTTGGGGACGACATTGATGGTGCTGGCGGGCTGTCACACGGTCAAAGGGCTGGGGAAGGACATCCGCTCGGGCGGCGGGAAGATCGAGGATGCCGCGGAGTTCGTCAAGGACAAAGTGGACTGAGCGGTGCATGCGCGAAAAACCGCATCGGGCGGGGCGAACAATGCGGAGCAGCGCGAACGGGAAAGGAGGATGTATGAAGAGGGGCCTTGGAAGATCAGGAGGGGGTCGGCTCTTCATTGCAGCCGGAGCCGCCTTGATCTGCGTGGCGCTCGTCATTGCAGGCTGCCGGTCCGGCGGCACCGTAAAAACCGAGACGTACTCCGCTCATGGCGGTGAGGAGCGGACCGTGGTGGTGAAGGAGAAAACCGTCATCAAGGATGATTCCGGCGGCATACTCGGAACCGCGTTCCGGCTGATCGGCAAGGTCGTCGCGTTCCCGTTCGAGGTGCTGGGACTCGCCTTCGACAAAGTGCTGTAGATCGGCATGCAGTTTCCCCTCGCGGGGCACGTCGATATGCGGTCACGCATCCGCCGGGCATCGAACGGATCGCGGATGCGGGCGGCCGTACTGCGGGACATCCCCGGGGCAGGTCATCATCCCGGCAGGGGGGACCCGGGACGGACCGCGCGCACCGTCGCGGGATCATGTCGATTCTGAAGGGTTGACACCGGCGCCGCCCGCTTCGGGCTGGCGGGCGCGCGGACGCCTGTGCTACCATCCGTGCCGCCATGAGCGGACCCGCCCCCCGCTACCGGATCTTCTCCCGCGGCGACCTCTCGGCCTTCTGGGCGCTCTTCGCCGACAACCTCGCCAACATCGTCATCATCGCCGGCACCTGCACGCTCGTCTTCAGGATGCCGGACCGGATCGTCTTCGGCAGGATCATGCCGGGGCTCGGCGTCGCCCTCCTCTTCGGCCTCGGCCTCTACGTGCTGCTCGCCTGCCGGCTGGCGCGGCGAGAGCGCCGGGACGACGTCACCGCCCTCCCCTACGGCATCTCCACCCCCGTCATGTTCGTCTACCTGTTCGGCGTCATCGGGCCGGCCTACGGGAGGACCGGCGACGCGGTCCTCGCGTGGCAGGTGGGGATCGCGGCGGCGTTCATCGGCGGCGTCATCGAGGCGTGCGGATCGCTCGCCGGGCCGTTCGTCAAGCGGTGGACGCCCCGCGCCGGCATGCTCGGGACGCTCGCGGGGATCGCGATCGTCTGGATCGCCACGACGGCGGCGGTCGAGCTGTTCGAGAACCCGGTCGTCGGCTTCCCCGCCCTCGCCATCGTCCTCCTCGGCATGGTCGCCGGCGTCACCCTCCCGGGGCATTTCCCGCCGGGGCTCCTCGCCATCCTCGTGGGGACCGCCCTCTGGTTCGTCAGCGGGGAGGCCGCGCCCTCGCTCGCCGGATGCGGGCTCCGGCCGCCCGTCCCGGTCCTCGGCGACCTCGTGACCGGGCTGCGCCACGCGGCGGGATTCCTCCACATCATCCTGCCGGTCGAGATCTACAACTTCCTCGAGACGATGAACAACGTCGAGTCCGCCGAGGCGGCGGGGGACGCGTACCCCGTCCGCGCCTGCCAGGCGATCGACGGGGCCGGGACGATGGTCGGCGCGCTCTTCGGCGCCCCCTTCCCCACCACCGTCTACATCGGCCACCCGGCCTACAAGCGGCTCGGCGGACGGTCCGGTTACGCCCTCGCCGCCGGCCTCCTCATCTTCGCCGCGGCGACGGGCGGCCTCGTCTCATTCCTCCACGGCCTGATCCCGGTGGCGGCCGTGGCCCCGATGCTCCTCTTCATCGGCCTCGTCATCACCGCGCAGGCGTTCACCGCCGTCCCGCCCCTCCACTCCATCGGCGTGGCCGCGGCGATCGTCCCGCACGTCGCGGCGTTCGTCCGCAGCAAGGGGGATGCGATCGCCTCGTGCCTGGACCCCGGACTTCGCGAGGGGCTCGTCGAGGCGCTGCACGCCGACGAATCGCTGGGATGGTTCGGTTGCGGCCGCCTCGCCCACGGGTCGATCATGACCGGTCTCCTGTGGGGAAGCATCCTCGTCTTCTGCGTCGAGCGCCGGTTCGGGCGGGCGGCGATGTTCACGTGCGCGGCCGGCGCGCTGACCGCGGTCGGCCTCATCCACCGGGAGCGGATCGGCCTGCAGCTCGATTCGCCCGTCCTCTGGGGCTACCTCATGATGGCGGGGGTGTTCCTCGCCGCGCTCGCCTGGTCGCGCGAAAGCGCGGCGCGACGGCCCCCGGAGTAGGCGGCCGTCAGGCTTCGGCGCCGTCCGGGCCGCGCGGGGGTTCCTTCCGCCCGTTCTCGAGCGCCTCCTTCAGGCGCTTGAGGTCGTCGAGCTCGAGGTGGAGCTGTCGGTTGACGATCTGGCAGGCCCTCGCCGACACCATCGCCTCGTAGCTCTCCCGGTGCGACCGGAAGACGATGACGGCGAGCGCCGCGAAGGCGGCGAAGACCGCCGCCACGAGGGCGAGGTTGCGCCGGGCGTTCGCCGCGACCGGATCGGCTATGGCCCCGTACTCCATCGCCGCGGCGAGCGACCAGCCCTGCGCGCCGAGGCGGACGGGGGCGAAGGCGACGAGGGTGGGGACGACGCCCGGACCGGTGCCCCGGGCGACGAAGCGGACGACGAGGGAGCCCTCCTCGCCGCGCCGCATCCGCTCGGCGAGCTCGCCGATCGCCGCCTGGTCGCAGGCCGGGCACTCCTCCCGGAGCAGGTCAGGCACGGTCCGCCCGACCCCGACCCCCTCGGGCCCGCAGAGGATCGTGCCGTCCCCGTCGCACAGCATGGCGTAGACCCGCTCGCCGCGGTTGATGTGCTCGAGGAGCGCGCTGAGCCGCCCGATCGGGATGACCGCGCGGACGGCGCCCGCGAACCGGTCGCCGTCGAGGACGGGATGGTAGAGCGCCACCGCCGGAGGGACGGCGTCGCCGCCCCCGACGAGCGCGGCAACGGGCCGCCCGCCGCGCGCCGCCTCCCGGAACCCCTCCTCGCCCGAGAGGTCGCCGCCGGCCGACCCGCGCGGGTACGCCTCCCGCACGATGCCGCCCCCGTCCAGGAGCGCCACCGACTCGACGAGCGGCGAGGCGCTCCGGAACGCGACCCTGAGGGCGTCGCCGCCCCTCCGGAACGGCAGGCGTCCGACGAGGAGCCGGCGGAGCGCCGGCTCCTCGGAGGCGAAGGCGATTTGCTCGCGGACGTCGTCGAGATGCTTCTCGATGCTCTGCGCCTCGGACTCCGCGACGAGGAGGAGCTGCGCGCGCACGTTGCCGGCGAGCGCGTCACGGAAACGGGCGTGGCTCAGCCAGGCGAGGGCGGCGGCGGCCGCGACGACCGCCGCGAGGCCGGCGAGCGACAGGATCATCCGGTTCCGCGTCTCGCGCTGGCGGGCGAGGCGTGCCGACATGGGGGGATCTCCTCCCGCGGTGAACGGACGGGGCTCAGGTCGGGCCGAACGCTCGGGCGATCGCGGGGAGCTGCGCCTCGGCGAGCGCCCCCTTCGATGCGAGCGCGCGGATGCCGGCGAGGTCCGGCAGGACGCGCACGCCGCAGTCGCGGATCAGGATCTCCGCCGGCGGCCCGCCGCCGATGCAGATCATCTCCCCGGCCGTGATTCCGAGCTCCCGCGCGACGGCATCGAGGAGCGCCCGCCGCGCGGCCGCGTCCGTCGGGAGCGGCTCCACCGCCCCGGTGAGGCGGCCCTTCTCGGTGACGAGGCGGCCCGCGACGACGCGGTCCACGCAGGCGCAGGACGCGAGCGGGCGGAGGAGGAGATCGAGGCCGTCCGCCATGAGGACGGTCCGGCAGCCCATCATCCGGAGGGCGTGGAGGAGGTCCTCGCTCTCGGAGCTGAGGCGCAGTCCGGCGACCGCCCGCGCGACGGCCTCCACCCGGAGGCCCGCGAGGACCTCGGCGGCCTCCGCGAGCGTCGCGCCCGGCCGCGGCGAGAGGGCCTCCCGGGCGGCGTCCTCGAGCAGATTCCCGCCCGGGAGGAGGGCGACGAGGCGCTCCTTCTTCCGGTAGACGTCCGCCGCCTGGAAGAAGGGCCGGATCCCGATCTTCTCCATCTCCGAGACGACGGCGGCCTCGATCTGGTCGACGGCGCACGGCGACGACCCGGTGTCGCAATCCATCTCCATGGCGAAGAGATCCCCCCGCGATATCATCTGCGCCCGCTCGACGTTGACGCCGTTGTTCGCGAGGAGGTAGGTCGCCCCCGAGACGATGCCGGGGTGGTCGGGGCCGAGGAGGAGGATCCGCAGCATGCGGCGGGGGCGCGGGCGGCCGGCGAACCGCTGCCGCTCGGCGACGATCCGGAGGCCCGACTGGTGCGCGACCGCCTGCATCTCCGCGATGAACTGGAGGCCGGTGACGTTCGCGCCGGCGAGGTCGACGGTGAGGAAGATGGAGAAGAGGCCGTGGAAGACGCCCTCCTCCAGGTCGATGATGTTCCCGTTCGCGCCGGAGATGATCGAGGTGACGAGGGAGACGAGGCCGGTGACGTCCCTCCCCATCCCGCTGATCACGTACACGTCGCGCTGTTCGGTCGCCACAGCCGTCCTCCGCGGCCCCCATGATACCAGCCGCGGCGGCGGGCCGTCAAAGCCGCATTCCGCCGCGGCAAAGGCATCTTCCCGCTTTCCACTTTCCACTTTGAACGTTCATCTCTAGTCGGGAATCCGTGAACATCCGTGGTGCGTGGTACTTTATTGCCGCCGGCGGCAAAGCTGGAGACAGGCACCGCCCGGCGTGCTATCATACGCCGCGGTGCGCGGTTCAACGTCCATCCCGCCCGGCAGCCGGTGAAGATCGCCATCGATATCCAGACCGCGGTGGGCCGGCCGACCGGCGTCGGCCGGCACGTCACCACGCTCGTCCGCGAACTCGCCCGCCTGCCCGGCGACGAGCGGTACCGCCTCTTCTGCTTCGATTTCCGCCGGCGGTTCGGGGGGCTCGGGATCGGCGACCCGCGGTTCGACCTGCGGCGCCTCCGGCTCCTGCCGGGGGCGCTCTACACCTTCCTCTCCGAGCGCGCCGGGCGCCCCGACTTCGCGCTCCTCGCCGGGCGCTGCGACCTCTACCATTTCCCGAACTTCATCATCCACCCGCTGCGGCGGGGCGCGGCGGTCGTCACGGTCCACGACCTCTCGTTCGCCCGCTTCCCCGAGTACGCCGACCCCCGGAACCTCGCGCGGCTCAGCCGCCGCTTCCGGTACACGCTCGACCGGGCCGACGCCGTCATCACCGTCTCCGCGTTCTCGAAGGCGGAGCTCATGGCGCTCTACGGCGTGCCGGAGGAGCGCATCACCGTCATCCACAACGGCATCCCCGGGGAGGCCCCCGCCGGGCCGGCGCCGATCGACCCCGGCTACTTCCTCTTCGTGGGGACCATCGAGCCGCGGAAGAATTTCGGGACGCTCCTCGACGCCTGGCGGATCGTCCGGGACCGCGGCGGCGAGGCGGCGAGGCGGCGGCTCGTCGTGGCCGGCGGCGCCGGTTGGCGGTGCCCGCCCGCGCGGGAGCAGCTGCGGTCGCGCGGCCTCGAGGGGGCCGTCGACGTCCTCGACTACGTGCCGCAGGCGGAGCTCCCCGCCCTCTACGCCGGGGCGGCGGCGCTCGTCTTCCCGTCGTTCTACGAGGGGTTCGGCCTCCCGCCGCTCGAGGCGATGCGGCTCGGCGTGCCGGTCATCGCCTCCGCCATCCCGGCGGTCGAGGAGGTGGCGGGCGACGCCGCCGTCCTGTGCGACCCGCGCGACCCGGAGGCGTTCGCCGGGGCGATGGAACGGCTCTGCGCGGACGAGGGCCTCGGGCGGGGGCTCGCCGCGCGCGGGATCGAGCGGGCCCGGCTGTTCACCGGCGGGCGGATGGCGCGGGAGACGCTCGCCCTCTACAGGAAGCTGCTGCGATGAGGATCTGCATCGACGCCCGCTGGATCGGCAGGACGATCGCGGGGATCGGCCGCTACACCGTCTACCTGCTCCGGTACCTCTCCGAGATGGACGGCCGGAACGACTACGTGGCCCTCTTCCGGGACGGCGCGGTGCGCGACCGGGTCTGCGGGGAGCTCGGCCTGGCGGGCCGCCCGCGATGGGAGATCCGGACGGTCCCGTACGGCCCGTTCTCGCCGCGCGGGCAGATCCTCCTCCCCCGCCTCCTCCGGCGGCTCGGCGTCGACCTCTTCCACTCGACGAACTTCATGGCCCCCCTCCTCCCCTTCGGCGGCCGGGTCGCCGTCACCATCCACGACATCATCCCGCTCAAGTTCCCCTCCTACGCCCCCCGCTCGAAGAAGCGCCGGCTCTTCCCCCTCTACCGCCTCCTCATGCGGCGGATCGCCGCGCGCGCGGACCTCATCATCGCCGACTCCGCCTGCTCGCGCGCCGACATCCTCGCGCACCTCTCCCCCCCGCCGTCGAGGGTCCGCATCGTGCCGCTCGGCGTGGACCCGAAGTACCGGCCGCTGCCGGCGGCGGTCAGGGGCGAGGTCCGGGGCGCGCTCGGGATCCGCGACCGCCTCGCCCTCTTCGCCGGGCGGGCGGACCCGTACAAGAACCTCTCGACGCTCGTGCGGGCGGCGGAGACGCTGAACGGCCGGGGCCGGCTCCACTGCGCGGTGGCGGTCGCCGGAGAGACGGACCCGAGGTATCCGGAGGTCGGACGGTACGTCGCCGCGCGGGGGCTCGGCGGCGACGTCCTGTTCCTCGGGAGCCAGGACGAGGAGCCGCTCATCCGCCTCTACAACGCCGCCGACCTCCTCGCCCACCCCTCCCTCTACGAGGGGTTCGGCCTCCCGCCGCTCGAGGCGATGGCCTGCGGCACGCCGGTCGTCTGCTCGAACCGCTCCTCGCTGCCGGAGGTGGTCGGCGACGCCGCCCTCCTCGTCGAGCCGGAGGACGCGGGCGCCCTCGCCGACGCCATGGGGCGCGTCCTCACCGACGGGGCGCTCCGGGAGCGGATGCGGGCGGCGGGACTCGAACGCGCGAAGATGTTCCCCTGGCGGCGGACCGCGGAGGAGACGCTTGCACTCTACAACGCCCTCGCCTAGCCCCGACACGCCGCGGCGCGTCGGCGCGGCGCCGCGGGTCGCGCTCGTCCACGACTGGCTGAACGGCATGCGCGGGGGAGAGAAGATCCTCGAGGTCCTCTGCGAGCTCTTCCCCGACGCCGTCATCCACACCCTCATGTGCGAGCGGGAGCGGCTCTCGCCCGCGATCGCCCGGATGGAGATCCGCACCTCCTGTCTCCAGCGCCTCCCGCTCCGGCGCGCGCACTACCGCTGGTACCTGCCGCTCTTCCCCGCCCTCGTCGAGCGCTTCGACCTGCACGACTTCGACCTCGTCGTCTCCACGAGCCACTGCGTCGCCAAGGGGGCCCGGGCGCCCCGGACCGCCCTCCACGTCTGCTACTGCCTCACGCCGATGCGGTACATCTGGTACTTCGGCGATGAGTACTTCGGGCGATGGGGGTGGAGACGGCGCCTCGCAGAACCGTTCTTCGCCTCCCTCAGGCGGTGGGACGTCCGCAGCGCGAAGCGGGTGGACCGGTGGATCGCGATATCGCGGCACGTCGCGGACCGGATCGAACGGGTCTACGGGGCGCGATCCGAGATCATCTATCCCCCGGTCGACGCCGCCTTCTTCACGCCGGGCGGCGCGCCGGGCGCGTACCACCTCGCCGTGTCGGCCCTCGTCCCGTACAAGCGGCTCGACATCGCCGTCCGCGCCTTCAACGCCCTTCGGCTCCCCCTCGTGATCGTCGGCGAGGGGCCCGAGCGCCGGGGGCTGGAATCGCTCGCCGGCCCCACGGTGACCTTCCGCGGCTGGCTGCCGGACGCCGAGGTGCGCGAGCTCTACCGCGGCTGCCGGGCCTTCGTCTTCCCCGGCGAGGAGGACTTCGGCATCACGCCGCTCGAGGCGCAGGCCTGCGGCAGGCCGGTCATCGCGTACGCGAGGGGCGGCGCGCTCGAGACCGTGCGGGACGGCGAGACGGGCATCCTCTTCCGGGAGCAGAGCCCCGAGGCGCTCGCCGGCGCGGTCCGGGAGGCCTCGCGCCGAGCGTTCGACCCGGCCGCCGCGCGGGCCAACGCCCTCTCATTCGACCGCGCCCGCTTCAGGGAGACGCTCCGGGAACGTCTGGGGAAGGCGCTTGCTGACTTCCGGCGCGCGGGGGGTATAATAAGGAGGCGACCGCGGCAGGGGGCGCGAGGCCGAGGAAGCATACGAACTAATTCACCACTGATTTCCACGGATCATTACTGATCGCCGCTGATCAGTGAAAATCCGCGGCGGGCGGTCCGTTGTGCCGGCCGCGGACCGGGGGAACGACGACGGGGAGCCCATGCCGAGGCGAAGCCACACGACGGAGATCGCCACCGCGGTGCGCGTGGCGCTTGACGTCATCCTCCTGAACGCGGCGTTCTGCGCCGCCTACTGGATCCGGTTCCGGTCGCCGCTCGTCGCCCTCATCCCGGTCTACAAGGGGACGCCGCCGTTCCTCTTCTACCTCAAGGCGTTCCCCGTCGCCACGCTCGTCTTCGTCTACATGTACAAGGCGCTCGGCTCCTACCCCCGCCGCTGGCGCGACGACCCGATGAACGAGTTCTTCCTCCTCACCCGCGGCACCGTCGCCGGGATGCTCGTCCTCATGGCGATCACCTTCCTCCTCCCGTCGACGCACAGCCCGGAGGGGCTGAAGTACTCCCGCATCACCTTCCTCCTCATCTTCCCCCTTATCGAGGCCTTCCTCCTGTGCGGCCGCCTCGCCGCGCGCGCGATCGAGCGGCGCCTCCAGCGCGCCTCGCGAGGGAAGCGGAAGATCCTCGTCATCGGCACCGGGGAGACCGCGGCGCGGCTCGCCCGGCACATCGGGCGCACCCCGAGCCTCGAGCGCGAGATCGTCGGCTTCCTCGCCTGCCCCGGCGAGCGCCGCTCCTCGTCGAGGATCATCGACCCCGTCCTCGGGAACGCGGCGGAGGCGGGGCCCCTCATCGAGCGCGGCGGGATCGACGAGGTCATCCTCACCGTCGCGAACATGGACCACGACGCGGTCATGGACATCGTCCTCGCCTGCGGCAGGAACCTCGTCGAGTTCAGGCACGTCCCCGGCATGTTCGAGCTCATGACGAAGCAGGTCGACGTCGTGAACCTCGACGGCGTCCCGCTCGTCGGCCTCCACCACATCCCCCTCCACTACCCGTGGAACCGCTTCGTCAAGCGGTGCCTCGACGTCGCCGGCGCCGCCGCCGGCCTACTCCTCTCGGCCCCGATCATCGCCGCCGCCGGCGCCGCGATCCGGATCGAGTCCGCCGGGCCGGTCTTCTTCGCCCAGGAGCGGGTCGGCGAGGACGGCCGCCGCTTCCGGCTCTACAAGCTCCGCACGATGGTCCCGGGGGCGGAGCGCGAGACGGGCCCGGTCTGGGCGAAGGCGAACGACCCGCGCTGCACGCGGGTCGGGGCGTTCCTGCGGCGGCACAACATCGACGAGCTTCCCCAGTTCCTGAACGTCCTGCGGGGGGACATGAGCCTCGTCGGCCCCCGGCCCGAGCGGCCCCACTTCGTCCGCCGCTTCAAGGAGGACATCCCCCGCTACATGAGCCGCCACCTCGTCCGGTCGGGGATGACGGGCTGGGCGCAGGTGAACGGCCTCAGGGGCGACACCTCGCTCAAGGCGCGCCTCCGTTACGACATGCACTACCTCGAGAACTGGTCCGTCCTCTTCGACCTGAAGATCCTCCTCATGACCCTCTTCGCCCGCCGGAACGCCTACTGATCCGAGCGGGGCGGCGTATCTGCCGCGGATTGACGCGGATTCTCGCGGAGACACAACAGCCTTACTCACCACGGGTGAACAGGGATCCAAGCAGATGCCGCGCGCATCCGTGAAATCAGCGGACGGCACGACCGCCGTTCGCCCCCCGCAACGGGGGTGACAGCCCTCCCGCCGGCCCCATGTTGTTCCATGCCTGAATTATATGATATATTAAATGTTTGACTCCTTGCTCATCTTCGTGTAGACTGTCGCGGGCATGACAATGGAGGGCCCGATGACGATGACGGCGCGGCAGACGATCCTCAGCCTCATCCCGCAGATGCACGTGCGGTTCATCAAGTACTTCTCAAGGCGCTTCGCGGCGAGCAGGATCTCGCACCCGCAGTACATGCTCCTCATAATCCTGCTGGAGGAGGGGGCGCACAAGATGAACTCGCTCGCGGAGCTTCTCCACATCTCCACGCCGGCGGTGACGAACCTGGTCGACAAGCTGGAGCGGAGCGGCCTCGCGAGGCGCCTCCCCCACCCGACCGACCGCCGGGCGCACGTCATCGACCTCACGCCGCGCGGCAGGAGGCTCATCATCGCCCTCCGCGCGGAGAGCCTGGAGCTCCTGGCGGACACAATCGGGAGGCTTCCCCCCTCCGAGCAGAAGGTCATCGAGAAGTTCCACCGGAACTTGATCGCCCACCTCGACGAGGCGCTCGGCAAACACCTGGGGCACTTGCATGCCCGTGCGAACGCCGCGACCGGCCATGCCCGGTCACACGGTGGCCGGCGAGGGTGACCGGATGAGAACGCTGACCACGGCGGCGATCCTGATCGCGACGCTCGCGCGGCCCTCCGCGGCGACGGTTGAGAAGGAGGGCGAGGGCGACGACGCCGTCATCAGGGAGGCGTTCATCAGGTCCGCGGCCCGCGAGACGGTGCTGCGGATCGGCCTCCCGGACTGCATTGCCTACGCCCTGCAGAAGAACAACGATATACGCATCGCCCGTATCGAGCCGAAGCTCAGGGAGGACGACGTGCGCATCGCCCGGTCGGCGTTCGAGCCGTCGCTCGGCGCCGAGTACACGCTGCGGGACACGACCGTCGAGAGCACGACCATCTTTTCCCCCCCGGAATCAAAGATCCGCGACATCAACTTCGACGCGGCCCTCTCGGGGAGGCTCCAGACCGGTACCGAGTACTCGCTCGGCTTCCTCAACCAGCGCTACCGCAGCAACACGGAGATCGCCACCCTGAACCCGTACTACTCCGTCACGCCGGTCGTCACCGTCACCCAGCCGCTCCTGCGGAACTTCGGCATCACGGTGAACCGGGCGGAGATCATCATCGCCAGGAACAACCGCCTGCAGTCCGAGGAGGCGTTCAGGAGCACGTCCATCGACGTCGTCAGCGGGGCGAAGAACGCCTATTACACCTACTCCTACGCCCTCGAGGGGTACGGGATCGCAGAGATCTTCCTGAACCTCGCCCGAGACCTCCTCGAGATCAACAAGGCCCGCTACGCGAAGGGCCTTGTCAGTTCCGTGGACCTGCTCGAGACCGAGGCGGCCGTCGCGGAGCGGGAAAAGATCCTCATCACCGCCGAGGCGCAACTCAAGAAGGCCGAGGATGATCTCAAATACGTCACCAACCTCGTCGAGGACCCCGAGCTCTGGAACGCCCGCCTGGAACTCGTGGAGAAGCCGCTCTTCACCGTCGAGGAGGCGGACCTCGTGCGGAGCATCACGGAAGCGTTCGAGAACCGGCCCGACTACCTCGCCAAGAAGCTCGATCTCAAGAACCGCGACATCACGATCCTGGTGAAGAAGAACGCCCTCTTCCCCACCCTCGACGCAGTGGGGAGCTTCGGGATGAACGGTCTGGACGACACCTACGCGAGCGCCCTGGACAGGGTCAGCGGAAAGTATGCCGATTGGACGGTCGGCGCGAAGCTCACCATCCCCTGGGGAATGGGCGACCGCGCGAGGTACGACCAGTCGAAGCTGGAGAAGGCCCGTGCGATCCTCGACCTCCAGCGGATGGAGCAGACGATCATCCTGCAGGTGAGGGACAAGGTCCGGGAGGTCGACATCCAGTTCCGCACGGAGCGGGCCGCCCGCGAGGCGAAGGAGAAGGAAGAACAGAACTACGCCGCGCAGCTGGAGCGGTACAGCGCCGGCCAGGTGAGCACGCACGACATGCTCGACTACCAGGAGAAGATGTCCCGGGCGCAGCTGGATCACATGAAGGCGGTCGTTGATTACAACATCGCGCTGATCAACCTCGACAAGGAAGTCGGCCTGACGCTGGTGAAGAACGACGTGCGGATGGAGGAAAACGATGAATATACGCTGGGGCCGTAGCGCGCCGGCGGTCAACGGGCGCATCGAACGCCCCGCCGCTCGCGCGGGCCGCGGCCGGCTCCCGCTCGCGATCCTGCCGCTCATCCCGATGGTCGCCCTCTTGACCGCGGGCTGCGGGAGGAAGAAGGAGGCGCCGCCGGAGGTGGTACCGGTCAGGGCGATGCGCGTCGAGACGGTGTCGGTCTCACGGACCCTCGACTACGCCAGCGGCATCGAGGCGTGGGACAAGGCCGAGGTGTTCCCGAAGGTGAGCGGCAAGATCATCGAGAAGGTCAAGGAGGACGGGGAACAGATCGCCAGGGGGGAGACGATCGCCTACATCGACCGGGACGAGGTCGGATTCAAGTTCGAGAAGGCCCCCGTGGAGAGCCCGCTCGAAGGCATCATCGGGAGGGTCTACGTGGACCGGGGGGCGCACGTCACCCCCCAGACCGTCGTCGCGCTCGTCGTGGACATCGACCGGACGAAGGTCAGTCTGGACGTTCCCGAGCGGTACCACCCCCAGGTCTCGATCGGGCAGACGGCCCGCGTGCGCGTGGAGGCGTACCCGGGAGAGGTCTTCACGGGGACGGTGACGCGCATCAGCCCGGTCGTCGAGACCGAGACGCGCACGGCCCCGGTGGAGATCTCGATCGACAACGCGGATCACCGCCTGAAGCCCGGGATGTTCGCCGGCATCCAGCTCGTCCTCGAGCAGCGCGAGAACGTCCCCGTCGTGCTGACGGAGGCGGTCATCGGCAGGGAGCCCAACGCCTACGCCTTCGTCGTCAACGACGGCGTCGCCCGCATGCGCGACATCACGCTCGGCCTCCGGGAGAACGACCTCGTCGAGGTGATCGATGGCCTGGAGGCGGGGGATCTGGTGGCCATCATGGGGCAGGAGCGCCTGCGCGACGGGGCGGCCGTGCGCGTGGAAGTGGACAACAACAGTCGGTAGCCCGTCGCCCACGGGCTGACGGCAGCGGAGCGGGCACGTGAGCCTACCGGAGTTCGGCGTTCGCAGGCCGGTCACGAACCTGATGATCTTCCTGGGGATCATCGTGATCGCCCTCTACTCGATGTCGAGACTCGGCGTCGACCTGATGCCCGAGATCGAGCCCCCCGCCATCACCGTCATCTCCGTCTATCCCGGCGCCAATCCCCAGGACGTCGAGACGAAGGTGACGGAGCCGCTCGAGAACCAGCTCGCGACCACCCCCGGGATCGACAGGATGACGGCCCGCTGCATCGAGGGCATCTCCCTCATCACCCTGCGGTTCTACTGGGGGACCAACCTCGACGAGGCCACCAACGACATCCGCGACCGGATCGACCGCGCCAAGCGGTTCCTCCCCGACATCCCCGACGAGATGGACGAGCCGTCCATCTTCAAGTTCAACACCGCGATGATCCCCATCCTCTTCGTCGGCTTCAGCGCCGACCGCTCCTACGCCGATCTCCACGACATCATCGACAAGCGGGTCGTGGACGAGCTGAAGCAGATTCCCGGCGTCGGGACGGTCCAGCTCCAGGGGGGCCTCCAGCGGCAGATCAACATCTGGATCGACCGGAGGCGCCTCGAGGCGTACGGCTTCTCCATCCTCGACATCGAGGACACCCTGGCGAAGGAGAACTTCACCCAACCGGCGGGGAACATCAAGTACGGCCTCACCGACTACCTGGTGCGGGTCCCTGGGGAGTTTGCGACGCCCGCGGAAATCAACAGCGTCATCCTCGGACTGCGGAAAGGGACCCTGATCTACCTGAAGGACGTCGCGCGCGTCGAGGACGGCTTCAAGGAGGTAACGAGCGACGTCCGCGTCAACCGCAATCCCGGGCTGATGATGGTCATCCAGAAGCAGATCGGAACCAACAGCGTGCAGGTCAGCGAGCGGGTCAAGCGGCGGCTCGCGGACCTGACGCGGAACCTCCCCGCCGACGTGCGGACCACCGTCATCATGGACAACTCGGAGGACATCATCAACTCCCTCAACTCCCTCAAAAGAACCGTCCTGATGGGAGGGCTCTTCGTCATCGTCGTGGTCTGGTTCTTCCTCCGGCGTTTCATCTCCAGTCTCATCGTCGCCCTCACGATCCCGTTCTCACTCCTCATCGCCTTCATCTACCTGTTCCTGACGGGCCGGACGATCAACATCGTGAGCCTCTCCTCCCTCACCATCGCCATCGGGATGGTGGTGGACAACGCCATCGTGATCGTGGACAACATCTCCCGCCACATGGAGCGAGGGCGGCGGCCGCAGGAGGCGTCGATCTTCGGGAGCAGCGAGATGTTCCTCGCCGTGGCCGCGTCGACCGCCACAACCCTGATGGTCTTCCTCCCGATGCTCTTCATCTCGGGGCTCGTCGGGATATGGTTCGGCGAGCTCGCCGTCACGATCACGGTGGTGCTCATTGCCTCGCTCTTCACGGCCACGACGTTCAGCCCGATGCTCTGCTCGAGGCTGATGCGCGCCCGGTCGCGGCCCCCGGCCCCCGGCCCCCGGCCGGACGAGACCACCGCGGGCCACGGACCGCCGAGCGTGGATGACCGCCCGCCGGCGGAGGGGCGGTTCCTGGGCCGGTTCCACGACATGTCGGAGCGGTGGTTCACCTCATGGGAGGCCCGTTACTCGGGGGCGCTCGCGTGGTGCCTGTCGCATCGGAAGACCACCCTTCTCGTCTTCACGGGCGCCTTCCTCGCCTGCCTCCTCCTCATCCCGCTCGTCGGCTACGAGTTCGCCCCCGAGGCCGACGAGGCGACCGTCCGCGCAACGCTCCAGCTCCCGCTCGGCACGCGCATCGAGGAGACGGTGAAGGTGGGGCGGCGGGTCGAGGAGATTTTTCACGAGCAGGTCCCCGAGCTCCGCAACGTCTTCGTCCGGAGCGGCCTCGCCTCCGACATCGGCGCGATCTTCGGCGATGTCTCCGGCTCGCACGTCATCTCGGTGGGGGCGAAGGTCGTGCCGAAGACGGAGCGGAGGCGCCCCATCCAGGAGATCGCCAACGCCGTCCGCTCGGAGGTGGAGAGGATCCCGGGGATCGTGAAGACGAACTTCACGATCGGCAGCCCGATCGGGGCCGCCATCTCCGGCATGGGGGGGAAGGAGATTCAGGTCGAGGTGATCGGCCACTCGCTCGAGGACACCGGCGCCGTCGCGGAGCGGATCAGGGAGGTCATGGAGAAGGTGCCGGGGGCGGTGGACATCAGCATCTCGCGCCAGCTCACGCGCCCCGAGCTCCGGATCGAGGTGAACCGCGAGCGAGCCTCCGCCCTCGGCCTCAACATGCGCACGGTCGCCGACACCATCAAGTCCTACGTCGAGGGATCGTCCGCCACGCGGTACCGGGAGGCGGGCGACACCTACGACATCCACGTGCGCCTCGACGAGCCATCCCGTTCGAGACGGGAGGACGTCGAGAGCTTCGTCGTCGTGTCGCCCTTCACGCAGCGACAGATCAAGCTCGCGAGCATCGCGCGGATCTACGAGACGGTCGGCCCCCTGGAAATCGAGCGGAAGAACCGCGAGCGTGTCCTGCGGGTGGAATGCAACACCTTCAGGCGCTCCACGGGGAAGGTGAGCGACGACATCAGGGCGGGGATGGCGAATATCACCCTCCCCGCGGGCGTCTCCCTCAACTTCGGCGGCCAGGCAGAGGAGCAGTCCGAGGCGTTCCTGGATCTCACCGCCCTCCTCGTCCTGGGCGTCCTCCTCGTCTACATGGTCATGGCGGCGCAATTCGAATCGCTGCTGGACCCGTTCGTCGTCATGTTCGCGGTCCCGTTCACCTTCACCGGCGCCATTCTCGCCTTCGTCCTGACCGGCACGTACCTGAACATCATGTCGTTCCTCGCGCTCGTGATGCTCACGGGGATCGTGGTGAACAACGCCATCGTCCTCGTCAGCTACATCAACATCCTGCGGGCCCGGGGGCTGTCCCTCAGCGACGCCATCACGAACGCGGGGAAGGACCGCCTCCGCCCCGTCCTCAGCACGACCTTCACCACGCTCGCGGGGCTCCTCCCCCTCGCCATCTCGCGGGGGGAGGGTTCCGAGCACTGGCAGCCGCTCGGCATCACGATGATCGGCGGGCTCACAGTCTCCACCTTCGTCACGATGCTCTTCGTCCCGACGCTCTACTCGGTCTTCGAGTCCCACCTGAAGAGGCGGGAGGAGAAGAGGAAGCGGCGAGCGCCGTGCCCCGTGGCGGGAGAGGTGACACGCGAAAGAGAGGGGGATTCCGCGGGATGAAAATGGTCATGATCGCCTACAACGAAGCGGTCGACGAGGAGGTCATGGAAGGCCTGGAGGGCTGCGGCCTCGCGAACTACACCAAGGTGATGGGGGTCTTCGGCAAGGGGACGACCTCTGGGACGCACCTGGGGAACGACATCTGGCCGGGGAGGAACAATCTCCTCTTCGTGGCATGCGGGGACGAGGCGGAGGGGCGGCTGCTCTGCTGCGTGCGGGAGCTCCGCAGGCAGTACGGCGCGGAGGGCGTCAAGTGCTTCTCGTGGGCGCTGGGAGAGGCGACCTGACGTCCGACGGCGCCTCTCCCGCCGTCGGGTGACGGCCCACGGATCGCAAGCGGCCCGCCTAGATCGCCTGCTTCGAGATCAGGATCTGGATCAGGTCGCCCACGTTCTCGATGGCGTCGGCGACCTCGGAGATGGTCCGCACGAAGTTCGAGAGGATGATCTTGTCGGCCGTCTCGAGCGTCGCCTCCCGGAAGACCCTCCTGATGAGCTTGAACTCGATGGAGTCGGCCTCCTGCTCGCAGGCGGAGATCGCCTCGAGGAGCTTCGGAGTGCCGTCCATCGCGATCGAGGCCTGGTTGAAGATCCCCATGAGCGGCTCGAGCGTCTCGACCACCTTCCGGGTGAGCGCCCTGATGTCGGCACGCATGCCGTCGGGGACCTTCGGCAACTCCACGACCATGGTCTGCGTCACGGTCTTGGCGCGGTTGGCAATCTTGTCCACGAGCTCGACGATGCCGATGAAGTCCTCCCGGAAGAACGGCAGGAAGGCGCCCTCCGACAGCTTCGCGAGGATCTCCCGGCGGCACTCGTCGGCCTCGTGCTCCTTCTTGTGGACGTTGTAGGAGCTGACGTCCGCCTCCTCCACGTTGCCGTCGAGGTAGATGCCGATCGTCTTCTCGAACAGGTCGAGGCACTCACGGATCCTCCCCAGGTGCTGCCGCATCATCTCCTTGACCTGCTGCTCCTTCTTGTCGAAAAACATGCGCCACCTCCCCCTGTATGGAAGATCACCGCGGGCGGCCCGCGTGCATGACCGCGGCATCGCCCCTCTTCCGCCGTATACTACCACAGCGGGGGCGCGGAAAGAACAGATTTGCGCCTTGCGCCCGCCGGCGCCGCTGCGGTACCATCCGTCGGCTGCTCGACGAGCCGCTGCCCGCTTCGGGAGGCGCCTCCCATGCGGCGCGGCCGACAGGGTACCGCGGGAAACCGTTGTGCCTCCCGTGTTCGGAAAGGAGAGCGGCCGCCGCCGGCTCTCCTTCCGCCACGCCGCGTCCCCTCCCGCGGGCCCGCGAAACGGGAAAGGAGTCGCGCCATGCGACGAATCACCTGTGCGGCGATCTGCGTCCTCTCCATCCTCTGCTCGGCCTGCCGGCCGGCGCCCCCCGGCGGGCGGATACGGCTCGCCACGACGACGAGCCTCTGCGACACGGGGCTCCTCGACGCCCTCCTCCCCGCCTTCACGGCGGAGACGGGGATCGGCGTGGACGTCCTCTGCGTCGGCACGGGGAAGGCGATCCGCCTGGCGGAGAACGGCGACGTCGACTGCGTCATCGCGCACAGCCCGGAGGCCGAGGAGCGGTTCCTCGCCTCGGGCCGCGGCGCCGACCGCCGCTTCGTCATGGAGAACGATTTCGTCATCGTCGGGCCGGCGGACGACCCCGCGGGCGCGGCGGCGGCGGCGGACGCGGCGGCGGCCCTGCGGGCGATCGCGCGCGCGGGGGCGCCGTTCGTCTCCCGCGGCGACGACTCCGGGACGCACGCGAGGGAGCGGGCGATCCGGGAGGCGGGGGGCGCCCCCGCCGGCGGACCGGCGTACCTCGAGACGGGCCAGGGGATGGGCGCGACGCTCATCATCGCGGGCGAGAAGCGGGCCTACTGCCTCGCCGACCGCGCGACCCACCGCTCCTTCGCCGAGCGGACGGGCCTCGTCATCCTCTCGGAGGGCGACCCGGCCCTCGTCAACCGGTACCATGTCATCACCGCGGTCCCCGGCCGCGACCCGCGCGCCCGGGCGGCCGCCGGGCGGTTCAACGAATGGCTCGCCTCCCCCGCCGCCGGGGACCTGATCGGCCGGTTCCCGGCCGGCGCGGAGCCGCTCTTCCGCCCCGCCGCCGTCGCCGGCGCGCCGTCATGAACCCCGTCGCCGAGGGCCTGCGGGAGGCGGTCCGGCTCATCGTCGGCCGCGATCCGGAACTGCTCCGGATCACCGCCCTCTCGCTGCGGGTCTCCGCCGCCGCGACGCTCATCGCCGCGGGCGCCGGGATCCCGCTCGGCTGGCTCGTCGCGACGCGGCGGTTTCCCGGCCGGTGGCTCGTCGAGAGCGTCCTCAGGACGCTCCTCGCCTTCCCGACCGTCGTCGTCGGCCTCCTCTGCTACTCCCTCCTCCGCCGGGACGGGCCGCTCGGGCCGCTCGACCTGCTCTTCACGCCGTCCGCAATGGTCATCGGCCAGACGATCCTCGCCCTCCCGATCGCCGCCGCCTTCTCGGCCGCCGCCGTCAGGGGCGTGGACCGGCGCGCCCGCGAGACGGCGCTCACCCTCGGGGCGACGGCGGGGCAGGCGGCGCGGGCGGTCCTCCGGGAGGGGGGCCCCGCCCTCGCCGCCGCGGCCGCTGCCGCCTTCGGGCGGGTCTTCGCCGAGGTCGGGGTCTCGATGATGCTCGGCGGGAACATCCGGTTCTACACGCGGAACATCACGACGGCCATCGCCCTCGAGACGGGGAGGGGCGAGTTCGCCCTCGCGACCGCCCTCGGCATGATCCTGCTCGCGGTCGCGTTCGCGGTCAACGCCGCCATGCGCGTCGCCGAGCGGAGGGGGGCCGATGCCTGACGCGGAACGGGACGCGCCGCTCCTCGGCGCGCGGGGCCTCTCGAAATCGCACGGGGAGTCGTTCACGCTGCGGGTGGACCGGCTCGACATCCGCCCCGGGACCGTCACCGCCGTCCTCGGCCACACCGGCGCCGGGAAGACGACGCTCCTCAGGATCCTCGCGGGCCTCGACGCCCCCGACGCCGGCGTCGTCCGGATGGACGGCATGAGCCTCTCGCCGGGGAACCCCGCGCCCCTCGCCTGGCGCAGGGCGGTCACGCTCGTCGCGCAGCATCCGTATTTTCTGCGCGGGACGGTCGGGCGGAACGTGGCGTACGCCCCGGCCGCCCGGGGCGCGCCCCGCGCCGAGCGCGCGCGGATCGCCCGTGAGGCGCTGGCGGCCGTCGGGATGGAGAGGCACGGGACCCGGCGGCCGCGCGAGCTCTCCGGCGGGGAGTCGCAGCTCGTGGCGCTCGCGCGGGCGCTCGCGGCGCGGCCGCGCCTCCTCCTCCTCGACGAGCCGGCGGCGCACCTCGATGCCGGGAACGCCCGCCGGCTGGAGGGGCTCATACGCCGGCTCGCCGGCCCGGGCGGCCCCGCCGTCCTCGTCGCCACCCACGGCATCGAGCAGGCGTACCGGCTCGCGGACACCGTCCGCTCCCTCGCCGGGGGGCGGCTCATCGACGCGGCGCCGGAGAACGTGTTCCGTGGGACGGCGGCGAGGCGCGGCGGCCTGGCCGTCATCACGATCGGCGGCGGCCTCCTGGTCGAGGCCGACAGCGTGCGCGAGGGAGACGTCACCGTCGCCGTCGACCCCTCGGCGATCGTCGTCTCGAGGGAAGCGCTCCGCTCGAGCGCCCGGAACTCCTTCCCCGGCACGCTCCTGGCGGCGGCCGCCCGCGGCGGGGTCGTCCGCCTCGAGGTGGACGCGGGGGTCGTCTTCTCCGTCCTCGTGACCGCGCAATCGTACCGGGAGCTCTCCCTCCAGCCGGGCGAGACCGTCCGGCTGACCTTCAAGACGACCGCCGTCAGGGTCTTTTAAGGTATAATGCCGTAAGGGCGCCACGCCCTCACGGGAGGGTCCCATGCCGAGGACGATCTACGTCACCTGTCCCCTCTGCGGGGGGATGCTCGAGGTCCACGCGGAAACCGGGAAGGTCGTGCGCCGGTTCCCGAAGAGGGAATCGGGCGAATCCGGCGACACGCTCACCGACGCGCTGAAAGACATCCGGGAGGGGGCCGCCAGGCGCGAGGAGAAGTTCCGGGAGGCGCAGGAGAAGGAGCGGGACAAGATCGACCGGCTGGAGACCGCCTTCCGCGAGAAGCGGAAGGAGGTCGAGGAATCGGGCGACACGAGCCGACCGCTGCGGCCGATCGACATGGAGTGACCGGCCCGGGGAGGCCGCACCGCATGGCCATGAACGGACGCGCGCCGGCGCTCCTGGTGTTTGCCGTCGCCGCCCTGCTGCTCGCCTCGTTCGTCGCGATGTCCGCCCGCGTCGTCTCCTCGGGGCGCGCCGCCAGGATGGTCCACCGGGACACGATCGTCCACGGCGACGGGGCGCGCCTCTACGCCCACCTCCGCTCCGCCTGGTTCGACGGCGACCTCGACACGAGGAACGAGCTCGAGCACTACTTCAACTACCCGGGCAGCCGCAACCCCGTCCCCATCATCCCCACCGCGACCGGCTACGCCTGGAACCACACCCCCGTCGGGTGCGCCGTGCTCTGGCTCCCCTTCTTCCTCGCCGGGCACCTCGCCGCCCGCCTCGGCGGCCTTCCCGCCGACGGCTACTCCGCCCCGTACGCGCTCGCCGTCGCCGTCGGGACGCACGTCTACTGCCTCCTCGGCGTCCTCCTCCTTCTCTCCCTCTGCCGCCGCTACTTTGCCGCGGCCGACGCGCTCGCGGCCGTCCTCACCGTCTGGCTCGCCTCGTTCCTCCCCGCCTACCTCTTCCTCTACCCGTCGATGTCCCATGTCCCGTCGTTCTTCTCGGTCGCCCTCTTCATCCGGCTCTGGCTCGACGCGCGGGACCGCGAGGGGACGTCCCGGTGGGCGCTCCTCGGCCTCGCCGGGGGCGTGATGGCGCTCGTCCGGACGCAGAACGTCATCTTCTTCTGCGTCCCCCTCGTCGGCCTGGCGGAGAAGCGCACCCGGGAGGCCGGCCGCCTCCGCGGGCCGCTCGCCATGGCCGGCTGCGCCCTCCTCGCCTTCCTCCCGCAGATGTACGCGTGGCGGGCGGCGCACGGCGCCTGGCTGACGATCCCGCAGGGGGCCGGCTTCCTCCATCCGTTCAGGCCGGCCGTCCTCCAGGTCCTCTTCTCCCCGCGCCACGGCCTCTTCAGCTGGACCCCCGCCCTGCTCCTCGGCGCGGCGGGGATCCCGGCGTTCATCCGGCGGGACCGGCTCCTCGGCGCGTCGCTCCTCCTCGCCCTCCTCATGCAGACGTACCTGAACGCGATCGTGGACGACTGGTGGGCCGGGACCGGGTTCGGCGCCCGCCGGTTCGACAACTGCCTCCCCCTCTTCGCCCTCGGGGCGGCCGCCTCCTACGCCCGGGTGCGCGCGAGGGCGGGGCGGGCGGCGGCCGCGGGCCTCGCCGCGGCGCTCATCGCCTGGAACGGCCTCTTCCTCTGCCAGTACGCGCTCAACTGGGTGAGCCACGAGGAGGCGATCGACATGGGGAGGATGGCCCGCGACCAGTTCCGGATGGCCGCGACGATCGCCGGGAAGGCGCTCGATGCGGCGCGCGGCCGCCCCCGACGGAACCCCTAGACGAACATCCCCGCGACGGTGCCGGTCATGAACGCCGCGAGCGTCCCGCCGATCATCGCCTTGAGGCCGACGCGCGCGAGGTCGTGCCGCCGGGAGGGGGCCATGGGGGTGATCCCGCCGATCTGGATGGCGATCGAGCTGAAGTTCGCGAAGCCGCAGAGCGAGTAGGTCGCGATCACGTAGCTCCGGTAGTCGAGCGTGATGCCGCTTCCAGTGAGCGAGGCGAGGTCGAGGTAGGCGACGAACTCGTTGACGGCGATCTTCACGCCGAGGAGCCGTCCGACGACGGTGCAGTCCCGCCACGGGACCCCCATCACCCAGGAGAGCGGCGCGAAGATCCAGCCGAAGAGGGTCTGGAGGCTCAGCTCCCAGGAGGTCCCCAGGAGCGCGTTGAGGAGGTCGCCGAACCGCCCGATGCCGAAATTGACCATGCTCACGAGCGCGATGAACGCCAGGAGCATGGCCCCCACGTTCAGGGCGAGCTCCAGGCCCGTGCTCGCGCCCGCGGCGGCCGCGTCGATGACGTTCGCGTTCGTCTTCGGGAGCGTCACCCGCGCCCCCCCCTTCGTCCGCGGCTCCCCGGTCTCGGGATAGATGAGCTTGGCCATGACGATCGCCGCCGGCGCCGACATGATGCTCGCCGTGAGGAGGTGCCCCGCGATGTCCGGGAAAAAGTCCTTGAGCATCCCGACGTAGGCCGCCATGACGCCGCCGGCGACGGTGGCGAAGCCCGCGGTCATGATGCACATGAGCTCCGACATCGTCATGTCCTCGACGAACGGCCGCACGACGAGCGGGGCCTCCGTCTGCCCGACGAAGATGTTCGCGGACGCCGAGAGCGTCTCGGCGCCGCTCGTCCGCATGCAGCGCTCCATGATCCGCGCGACGAAGACGACGATCCGCTGCATGACGCCGAGATGGTAGAGCACCGACATGAGCGAGGAGAAGAAGATGATGGTCGGCAGGACCGTGAAGGCGAAGTAGGCGCCGGTCGTCGCGACGTAGCCCGGGATCGCCGTCGCGGGGACGCTCGAGGCGGGGTCGCCGAGGCCGACGGGGACGTTCGTGCCCGTGAGGTTCCCGAAGATGAACCGGGCGCCGTCCGAGGCGAAGCCGAGGAGCCGGATGATCGCGTCGTTCATCATGCTGAAGAACGCCTCTCCGGGGCCGGCCGCGAGGCCGAACTGGCGCTTGACGGCGAGGTTGAGGGGGCTGTTCGGCAGGACGAGGAATGCGAACAGGACCTGGAGCATGACGCCCCAGCCGAGGATGCGGAGGCTGATCCGCCGCCTGTTGTTCGACATGAGGAAGGCGATGCCGAGGAGGACGACGGTCCCGAGGAGGCTCACGATCCTGGGGGGCATGCACCGCTCCTTTCAGGCCGCCCGATGGCCCGATTCACATGGGCGCGCCGGCCGTGGGAAATGATAGTGCCGGCCCCCGCCCCCCCGCAATCATTATTTCGCCGCGGCCGGAAGAAGAACCACCTGCCACGGATCTGCACGGATCATTGACGGATACTGCCTGCCGCGGATGAACGCGGATGACAATGTTCTCACCGCGGATTGACGCGGATATACCACCAATCGGCATAAAGGCGGAGATGCGCTTTTTTGCCACAGAGGCCACGGAGAATGACGGGTCTGGTCATCACTCTGTGTCTCTGTGATCTCTGTGGCGGGTTGCAAATTGCGTGGATCCGCGTGCATCCGCGGCAGGAAGATTCTGCATCTGCGGCTGCACCGTGGGCCTGGATTGCGGTTCACGAATGATCGAAATAATGCTATCATTCGATCGTTGTGCCCTTCAGGGGGGAGGCCTACTCGTGGATAAGATACTTGCCCGTCTTAATGAAAGAGTCAGCAGGGCGATAAGGACCTTCTGGCTCACAAGGGCAAGGCAGACAGACAGGCAAAAGGCATCAGGACGAATGGACCGGGGCGCGAGAGCCGCCGTGACCGGCGGCGCCCAAATGGACGGCTTCATCAACCTGATCACTGAACTACTTATCGACGGAGGAATTGATGCGCGGCATATATTCAGGAAAAGATGCGTGGAACTGCCTGGATTCTTCCGCCCCACAAAAGAATGGGATCTGCTCGTTGTGCGGGACGGTGAATTGATCATCGCCATGGAGGCAAAGTCACAGGTCGGCCCGTCGTTCGGGAACAACTTCAACAACCGCACGGAAGAAGCGATGGGAAGCGCCCTTGATTTATGGACTGCGTTTCGTGAAGGCGCCTTCAACAGGACAATAAAGCCATGGCTGGGGTATCTGTTTCTCCTGGAAGATTGCCGCCGGTCGAGGATTCCGGTGGGGGTGCGAGAACCCCATTTTCAGGTATTCCCTGAGTTTAAGGATGCCTCCTATGCAAGAAGATACGAACTGTTCTGTCGCAAGCTCGTGAGGGAAAGACATTACTCCGCCGCCGCCTTTTTAATGGCATCAGAATCCGGAGGCCTGAAAGGACGATACGAAGAACCCGCGGAAGATTTGTCCTTTGCACTATTTGCCCGATCTCTAATTGGTCAAATCGCCGCTTTCGGGAAACGATGATACGGACGACCGATCTCGAAAACCTTGTCACTGTGCACCGTCTCATCCAGGGTGACGCAAGATGGATGCCCTATGTCCCCGACAAATCAATCCATCTCGTGGTGACCTCCCCCCCCTACTGGACGCTGAAGAGATACCATGAAGGCCCCGGGCAGCTCGGCCATATCGAGGAATACGAGCAATTTCTCAATGAATTGAAAAAGGTATGGACTGAGGCGTACAGGGTCCTTGTTCCCGGCGGCAGGCTCGTCTGCGTGGTCGGGGACGTGTGCCTCTCCAGAAAGAAGTATGGGAGGCACCTGGTAGTTCCCCTCCATGCAGATGTATGCGTGATGTGCAGGAATATAGGTTACGACAATCTCAATCCAATCATCTGGCATAAAATCTCGAACGCCGCATTTGAGGCGAATGAAGGATCCAAGTTCCTCGGCAAGCCGTATGAACCGAATGCAATCATCAAGAATGATATCGAGTTCATACTGATGCAGAGGAAACCCGGCGGATACAGGAAACCGACGGAAGAGCAGCGGCGTCTGAGTAAAATAGACAAGCAGGAGTTCAACGAATGGTTCCGTCAGTTCTGCAACCTGACGGGAGCCTCCACAAGGAATCATCCGGCACCGTTTCCCCTGGAACTTGCCTATCGCCTTGTTCGGATGTTCTCATTTTGGGGAGACACGGTCCTCGACCCCTTTTGCGGATCAGGCACGACGATGCTCGCCGCCATGAAATGCCATCGCAACAGCATAGGGATCGAAGTGGACAGGGAATATTGCCGCATGGCCGCGCAGCGGCTGATGAAGGAGAATCAGGACCTGTTCCTGAAAAGCCGGGTCGAGTTTAAAAAGGAAATCCACAGCAGGGATCAGGGACTGATTCTTCGTGAAGAGAGATCGCGCTATATGCCGCGCCGGAGAAAACACTCGGTCCGGGCGGCCTCATAGCGGATTCCGCATGGATATTCAATCCGTCGTAATGCATCTTATCGCTTCGGAAGTTCATCCTCTTCCATTCCCTGACGATCTTTTTCGACGGCGCACTCCGCTCCTCCTCGATGCCAGGAGGGAAGGGCGCGGGCGGCGTTGAACACGAAGGCGGTTGTCGGCGGAGGCACGGTCTGCATCCTGGCCATTCTCGCACTCGTCATGGGCATGCTCGTCGAACCGAGGCGGATCGTCGTCCGGGAGGTGGATCTCGGCGGCCCGCGCGCCCGCTACCGGGTGGCGCACTTCAGCGACCTCCACTACAAGGGCGACCGGGCGTTCCTCCGGCGGGCGATCGACACCGTGAACGCCCTCGATCCCGACTTCGCCTGCTTCACGGGCGACATCGTCGAGGATGCGGCCCTCCTCGACGAGGCGCTCGCCGAGCTCCGGCGCGTCCGCGCCCCCCTCTACGGCGTCCCGGGCAACCACGAGTACCGGAGCGGGGCGTCGCCGGAGGCGATCGCCGCCGCCTTCGAGGCGACGGGCGGGGCGTGGCTCGTCGATGCGACCGCCTCGCCCGACGGCGCGGCCGTCCTGATCGGCCTCGCGCAGTACCCGAAGGAATTCATCGCGGCGGCGACGGGCGGTCCCCGCATCCTCCTCACGCACTACCCGGAGACCGCCGACTCGGTCGGCGGCGCCCGCTTCGACCTGATCCTCGCGGGGCACTCGCACGGCGGCCAGATCCGCATCCCCTTCCTGGGCGCCCTCCTCACGCCGCCCGGCTCGGGGAGGTACGAGCGCGGGCTCTACCGGACGCCGGCGGGCCCGCTCCACGTGAACCCGGGGATCGGGACGTTCGCCGTCCCGCTCCGCCTCTTCTGCCCCCCCGAGGTGACGCTCATCCGCCTGTGACGATCCAGGCACCAGGAACGAATTCACCACGGATCCGCAGGAATCCGTGGAGATCCGCGGTGGATCGGTTCTTTGTGATCCGAGGCGAAAGAGCGTTTGACTTCCGGCGGCACGGCGCGTAGACTGTTCTCGTGATGACGTTCACGCGCGCGCTCCCGATCGCCATCGCGTTCGCCGCGGCCGCCCTCCCCGCCGGAGGCGCCTCGCAACCGCCCGCGGCCCCCGCGCCGGCCGCGATCGAGAAGGCGGCGCCCGCCCCGGTCGAGACGGACGAGCCCCTCCTGCCCTGGCCCGCATCGGTGAGCCCCTCCAACGAGGTCTACATGTCCCCGTTCGGCGGGTACGCCTTCGCCAACTTCAACAAGAAGATCCACCTGCCGGTGGCGGGCGGGAAGGAGGTGCGGGCGGAGGCCGGCGACCTGAGCCGTCCGCTCGTGCAGCTGCTCAAGGGGGCCAGGCAGACCATCGACATCGCCATGTACATCCACAGCCCCGACACGGCAGAGCACCGCTCGATCCTCGGGGCGATGCACCGCGGCGTCCGCATCCGCCTCTTCCTCGACTCCACCTTCCTCGACAAGTTCATGATCAGGAACATGGAGCGCTACAAGAACAAGATCTACGTGAAGGCCCTCGACCCGGCCCTGGCGGAGGAGGCGACCGGGATCCCGTTCAGCATCATGCACGAGAAGTTCGGCATCATCGACGGGCGGCACGTCTTCAACGGGAGCGCGAACATCGACATCAACGCCAATCTCAAGTACACGGAGAACCGGTTCTTCTTCCTGGACAACCCGGCGATGGTGAAGGCGTTCCAGGAGGAGTTCGACGCCCTCTGGGAGATGGGGAACTGGCTCTACAACCCGGACGAGGAGCGAGCGGCGGATGAGGGGAAGGAGCGGAAGGACGGCGATCTGTAGGGCGGCCGCCTGCTGCCTCGCCGCGGCCGCGATGGCGGCCCCGGCGCCCGCGGCGGCGAAGATCGAGGTCTACTTCAACAGGACCGAGCGGCTCGAGCGGCACCTGAAGGGGGCCTTCTCGCACGCGGTCGCGCGCGCGCAGGAGGGGCGGCCCGGCACGATCGACATCATGATCTTCAGCTTCACCACCGCCCCGCTCGCCGACAGCATCCTCAGGATCGCCCGCGACTACCCCGGCGTCCGCATCCGGCTCATCGCCAACCTGAGCCAGCTCTTCCGGGAGCCCTCCTCGGTGGTGCCCGACATGGAGGGGATCGCCGCCGGCACGAGGGAGTCGTACCGGCAGGTGGCGGAGCGGCGGAAGGCGTTCATCAAGGACCCGGAGCAGCGGCAGCAGGGCGTGGACGCGGAGCTGCGGTACCTCCTGAGCGAGTTCCGGCTGCGGCCGCTCCCCAACATCGAGATCAGGTACAAGTGGTTCCCCGCCTTCTCGTGGAACGACGAGATCGAGGAGCCCGACTACGACCATTTCCACCAGAAGGCGGCGCTCCTCCACCACAAGGCGGCGATCATCAACAACGAGATCCTCGTGAACGGCTCCTACAACTGGTCCGTCTCCGCCGAGACGAAGAATTTCGAGAACCTGATGATCGTGAGCGGGCCGGAGGACCGGCGGATCGTGGACGATTTCATCGCCGAGTTCGAGGCGATCTGGAACAACCCCGAGATCGCGAAGACGTCCGCCGAGTGCCGCGCGCTCAGGGACGAGCTGAGCGAGAAGATCATCGCCGAGCGGGAGAAGGCGCGCCGCCGCTCCGCCGCCGCCCGGTAGCCCCGCCGGCGCCCCCCTTCGCCATGAACCGACGGCAGTTCCTCGCACGGGGCGCGCACGCCGCCCTCGGCCTCGCCCTCGCCTCCCGCCGCGGTCTCCTGCACGCCGCCGCCGGGACCCCGACGGCGCCCGGCGCCCCGCGGCCGCTCGACTTCTCCGTCCCGCCGTCCGCCTCCCTTCCCCAGATCGTCGTCGTCACCGGCGACCGGCCCGCCGAGATGGTGCGGAAGGCGGTCGACGCCATCGGCGGCATCGGGCGGTTCGTCTCCCGGGGCGACCGGGTGGTCATCAAGCCCAACGCGAGCTGGGACCGGACGCCGGAGCAGGGGGCGAACACCGACCCCGGCATGGCGGCGGCCCTCACCGAGATCTCGCTGAAGGCGGGCGCCCGCGAGGTCGTCGCGATCGACCACACGCTCGGCGAGCCGCGGCGCTGCCTCGAGCGGAGCGGCATCGGCCCCGCGGTGACGCGCGCGGGCGGACGGATACGGTTCCAGGGGGAGCGCGTCTTCCGGGAGGTCGACACCGAGGGCGCGGGGGTCGGCTCCTGGCCGGTGATGGTCCCCCTCCTCGAGGCCGACCGGTTCATCAACGTCCCCGTCGTCAAGCAGCACGGCCTGAGCGCCCTCACCGCGGCGATGAAGAACCTCTTCGGCGTTCTCGGCGGCAGCAGGTTCCGCCTCCACCCGGCGATCGACGAGAGCATCACGGACATGGCCGCCTTCGTGCGGCCGACGCTCGTCATCCTCGACGCGACGCGGGTGATGGTCCGGAACGGGCCGAGCGGCGGCAGGGCCGACGACCTCATCCACCCGCGGACGATCGCCGCCGGCACCGACCAGGTCGCCCTCGACGCCTTCGCCGCCTCTCTCCTCGGCCTCCGGCCCGAGGAGGTCGGCCACGTCAGGCGCGCGCACGAGCGCGGCCTCGGCACCATGCACTACACGAACCTGCGCATCCTGCGCATCGCCGCCTGACGCGGCGGCCGCACCGGAGAGATGAAGGAATCAACCGCCGTCGCCCTCCGCCGCGCGCGCCGCGCCTCCCAGGCCCTCTTTCTCGCCCTCTTCCTCGCACTCCTCGCGGCCGCCTCCTACTCGGGCCGGATGCTCGATCTCGCCGCGGAGGATCCGGAGGCGTGGACCGCCGTCAACACCTTCCTCCACTTCGACCCGTTCGCCGCCCTCGGCCACCTCGCCGCCGCCCGCTTCCTGCCGCCGCTCTTCTACCTCTCGATCGCCACGATCGCGGCGACGCTGCTCCTGGGCCGCTTTTTCTGCGGGTGGGTCTGCCCGCTCGGCACGATCCACCACGCCGCCGGCGCCTGCCGGAGGCGCCCGCGGGCCCTCCCCGCGCCATGGCGGCGGCTGAAATACGGCATCCTCGTCTCCCTCCTCGCCGCGGCGGCGTTCACCATCCTCCAGCCCGCCATCCTCGACCCGCTCTGCATCCTCGCCCGCTCGTGCACCCTCTCCCTCTTCCCCGCCGTCCATTTCCTCGTCAAGCGGGCGCTCATCGGGGCGGCGGACTCCGGCGTCGCGGGCCTCGCCCCCGCCGCGGACGGCGCGTATCGCTTCCTCGAATCGAGGGAGTTCATCGGCCCGCACGTCTTCTTCAGCTCCGCGCTGCTCACCGGCGCCGTCTTCGCCTCCCTCCTCCTCGCGAACCTCGTCGTTCCGCGGCTCTGGTGCCGGGCCCTCTGCCCGCTCGGCGCGCTCCTCGGCCTCGTCTCCCGCTCCCCGCTCCTCCGGATCGACGTCGACCGGTCCCGCTGCACGCGCTGCGGCGCCTGCGTCCGCGCCTGCCCGGGCGGGAGCCTCTCGATGACGGGGGAGGGCGCGCGGCACGCGCCGGCCGAGTGCGTCCTCTGCCTCAACTGCCTGCGCGTCTGTCCCGAGGACGCCATCGGCTTCTCGTTCCTCGGCCTCGGCGACCCGTCGGAGCGCCGGCCCGACATGACGCGCCGCAGCCTCATCGCGGGGCTCGGCGCCGCGGCGGTCGCCGCGCCGTTCCTGCGATCCTTCCGGGGGACGGTCAACCGGGCGGCGCTCATCCGCCCCCCCGGCGCGCTCCCGGAGGACCGGTTCCTCGCCGCGTGCCTCCGCTGCGCCACCTGCTCGCGCATCTGCCCGACGGGCGCCATCCATCCCGCCCTCGCCGAGGCGGGCGCCGAGGGGCTCTGGACGCCGCGGCTCGTCCCCCGCGTCGGCTACTGCGTGTACGACTGCACGCTCTGCGGCCAGGTCTGCCCCTCGCAGGCGATCCGTCGGCTCGACCCCGCCGGGAAGCGGCGGACGAAGTTGGGCACGGCCGTCGTGGACCGGGATCGGTGCATCGCCTGGGCGACGGGGATGTCGTGCCTCGCCTGCGAGGAGGTCTGCCCTGTTTCGCCGAAGGCGATCCTGGCGGACGCGATGCCCGGCGGGCCGGGCAGGCCGGTCGTCGACGCGCGCGCCTGCGTCGGGTGCGGGCGCTGCGAGCACGTCTGCCCGATCGAGGGCGCGGCGGCGATCAGGGTCTTCGCCGTCGGCGAGACGCGCGCCCGTTGAGGCCGCCGTGGTACGGGTCCGCAGAATGTGGTATAGGGGAAGATGAATCCATGGAAGGAGCCGCCGAGATGAACCGCTTCCTGATTCTGATCACCGTCTTCGCCGCCGCCCCCGCCCTTCCGGTCCCGGCACGCGGGCAGCCCGCGGAGACCCCCTGGCCGATGTTCTGCCGCGACGCACGGCGCACCGGCAGGAGCGGCGCGACCGGATCGCAGCTCGGCACGGTGGAGTGGAGCTACCGGACGGGATCGGACGTCGACTCCTCGCCGGCGGTCGGGACCGACGGCCGCATCTACATCGGCTCCGTCGACCGGAACGTCTACGCCTTCGCCCCCGCAGGGGGGCTTTCATGGAGCTACCGGACCGGTTGGCAGGTGCACTCGTCGCCGGCGATCACGGTGAACGGGACCGTCATCATCGGCTCCGACGACGACACCCTCTACGCGCTCTCCTCGGCCGGCGCGCTCTCCTGGAGCTACGTGACCGGGGACGACATCAGGTCGTCGCCGGCGGTGGGGAGCGACGGCCGGATCCACGTCGGCTCGCACGACCTCAACATCTACGCCTTCACCCCGGCGGGCGCGCTCGTCTGGAGCTACCGCATGGATAACGACTTCTCCTATGCCTCTCCGGCGATCGGGGGGGACGGCCGTGTCTTCATGGGTTCGCACCTCGGCATCTTCTACGCCTTCACCCCCGCCGGGGGCCTCTCGTGGAGCTACCGCATCGGCTGGGAGGTGAACAGCTCCCCCACCGTCGGCGACGACGGCCGCATCTACGTGGGGTCGGAGGACGACAACCTCTATGCCCTCAACCCGGCGGGAACCATTGCCTGGTCGTACACCACCGGCGCCGACATCCGCGCCTGCTCGCCCGCCATCGGCGCCGACGGCACCATCTACTTCGGCTCCCAGGACGCGCGCGTCTACGCCCTCACGAGCGCCGGGGCGCTCAGGTGGAGCTACGGCACGAACGCGGACATGGAGTCGTCGCCCGCCGTCGGCGCGGACGGCGTTCTGTACATCGGCACGCTCAACAAGCGGATGTACGCCTTCCGTCCGTCCGGCTCCCTCCTCTGGAGCTACCAGGCCGGCTACGACTTCTTCTCATCCCCCGCCATCGACGGCGCCGGCCGGACGATCGCCGGCTGCCGGGACGACACCCTGTATGTCTTCGGCAACACCCCCGCGCCGCCGGCGCCCACGCCGACGCCGATCCCGAACTACGTCCAGCTCGGCGCCTTCCCGACGGCCGTCCGGCCGGGAGGGATCACCACCCTCGACTACGCCGCCGACACTGCCGACTGGCGCTACGGCGGGGTGAAGCTCGACATCTACATCGCGGCCGTGAAGGACCCGGCCGTCGTCGACGCCCCCTCCACCCTCGCCGCGGTCCTCGACCGGCCGGAGGTGTACCTGTTCGGTCCGGAGATGAAGACCGCCTACCGCTATACGGGGACGGTGCAAAAACCGACCTTCGGCAGGGTGTCATTCCCGCCGCAGCCGGTGAGAGGATCGATCGGCGTCGCTGTCCCCGCCGATCCGTCGTTCGGGGGCGGCTGGGCGTTCGCGACCGCCTTCGTCGCGCGTGATTCGGGACGGTTCATCCGTCCCGACCTCCCGGTGGAGAACTCGAACCTCGTCACGGTCGAGTGAGGCGCGGGTCGACGTCCGCAAGCGAAATATCTTTCCGGAACGAAATAGTTCTTGACGCGCGCGCGCGCGCCGCTATACTGCGGCATGGGACGCGGCGGGTGAGGGACGGGATGTTGATATCCTGTGGATAATCGGCGTGTTGCTCACCGCCGCCGCACCAATCCGATGAAGCGCAACGAGAAGCACGTCGCGGCGGCGCGCGGCGGGGACGCGGGCGCGCCCCTCTGGCGCGATATCCTCCACCTCATCGAGGGGGGCATGAGCCGCCAGTCCCTCTCGCTCTGGATACGCCCGCTCCGTCCGCTCCTCGTCTCATCCGACACGATCGTGCTCGAGGCGCCGAACACGATGCACGAGCGGATCGTCGAGGAGCGCTACCTCGACGTGCTCGGGCGGTGCGCCCGCGCCCTCACCGGCACGCCGTTCCGGATCTGCCTCGTCTCGGCGCCGGCCGAGCCCGCCGCCGCCGCCCCGGCCGCGGCGCGGCGCGCCGCCGCCCCGCCGGCGACCGTCCTGAATCCGGACTACACCTTCGAGAGCTTCGTCGTCGGCCGCTGCAACAGGGCCGCCCATGCCGCCGCCCTCGCCGCCGCGGACCGGCCCGGCAGGAGGCACAACCCCCTCTTCATCACGGGGGGCGTCGGCCTCGGGAAGACGCACCTCATCCAGGCCATCGGCGCGCGCGGGGAGGGGCGGCGGCCGTTCATCTACGTCACGAGCGACCAGCTCATGGACGATCTTATGCTCGCGATCGAGAACCGGACGATCGCCCGCGCCCGGCGGCGCCTCTCCTCCGCCGGGACGCTCCTCGTCGACGATGTCCATTTCCTGAGCGGCCGCAACCAGGTCCAGGAGGAGTTCTACGCCATATTCAACGCCCTCCACGAGCGGCGGGGGCAGATCGTCCTCTCGAGCGACCGCCCCCCCGCCGAGATCCCGCGCCTCCAGCAGCGGCTCGTCTCCCGCTTCGGCGGCGGGGCGGTGATCGCGCTCAACCCCCCGACGCTCTCCACCCGGCTCCGCATCCTCGAACGGAAGGGGGCGCGCCTCGGCCTCGCCCTCCCCCGGGAGACGCTGATGCTGCTCGCGAGCCGCATCAGGACGAACATCCGGCGGATGGAGGGCGCCCTCAACAGGATCGCCGCCTGCGCGGCGCTCTCGGGCGGGATCCCGGGGACGGCGGAGATCGAACGGCTCCTGGAGGACGAGCTCCTCGACGACGAGGGGCACGCCGTCACGGTCGGGCGGATCCAGGCGAGGGTGGCTGAGCATTTCGGCCTCCGCCTGTCGGCGATCCTCGGGAAGGGGCGCGCGGGATCGGTCGCCCACCCGCGCCAGCTCGCCATGTACCTCTGCCGGAAGCTCACCGGCATGGCGTACGCCGACATCGGGGCGTCGTTCTCGGGGAGGGACCACTCCACCGTCATGCACGCCTGCGGGTCGGTCGAGCGGCTCCTCCGCTCCAGCACGGACGCCCGCCAGACGGCGAATGAGCTCGCCGCCTCGGTCCGCGAGGTCGCCCCCGCGCGGCGTCCGCGCGGCGCCTCAGTCGCAGAGTGAGATCACGAGTTCCTGGATCGCCGACGACGCCGACCGCCGCTCCCCCTTGATCGCCCGGTTCTTTCGCAGAACGAGCTCCAGGTTCCGGCGCAGCCGCTCGAGCGGGATCCGCCGCGCGGCGAGGCAGGTCTTGTACACCACGTAGGGGTGCTGGGAGAAGATGTTGAAGTTCCGGTACTTCTCGCTCTCCCTGAAGAGGAGGCGGTAGCGGTCGCCGGCGCCCTCCATCATCCGCTTGAACTGCGGGTACGTCGCCTCCCCCGGCGGCATCCTGACGATCCCCGCCGCGAGCAGCTCGCCCGCCTGGAGCATGAACCTCGTGCGCCTCGCGAGGGCGGCCGCGACGGCGAGCTGGGGCAGCCGCTGCGCGAGGAGCCGGTCGAGGAGATCGAGCGCCCGCCGCCGGTCCCGGTCCATGACGGCGTCGCAGAGGAGGTACACCTCCGACTCCCTCCGGGGGGAGACGAGCCGGTCGATGGCGGCCGTGTCGATCTCCCGGCCGGGGCCGACGTAGAGGGCGAGCTTCTCGATCTCCGCCAGCAGCGTCCGGAGGCCGGCGCCGGCGAGGTTGACGAGGTGGAGGAGGGCATTCTTCGAGAGCCGGTTCCCGTCCGCGCGGAGGCGCTCGGCGGCGAACTCGCCGATGAACCGGAGATGGTCGTCGTTCGTTTCCGACAGGCGTGCGAACTCGCAGACGACGCCCCGCCGACCGATCTCCCGATAGAGCGCCAGGCGGCGGTCCACCTTCTCCTCGGTGATGATGACCGTGACGCCCTCGCCGTCACGGGGGAGGCGCTCGCGGACGGCCTCGGCGGGCGACCCCCCCTCCTCCTCGAGATCCTCCTCCCCGTCCCTCTTCCGGCGCGGGAAGAGGTTGCAGCCCCGCAGCCAGACCGTCCGCTTCATGCCGAACAGGGGGGCCGCGCCGAGCGCGTCCAGGACGCGGCCGGGCGGGATGCCGGGGCCGTGGACGACCTCGAGGCCGAACTCCCGCTCCGCCTCGGGGACGAGAGCCTCGACCAGGCGCCGGGCGGTGTCCTCGACGAGATAGTCCTCCTCGCCGAAGAGGAGGAAGACGGCCGGCGGCGTCGGCGAGGCGGCGGCGGCGAGCGCCTTCCGGCGCTCATCGTTCGGGGAGGGGGCCCTCCGCTTCCCGCCGTCCTTCCTGGCCCCGCCCCCCCGGAACCGTCTCTCCGCCGTCATCGCTCGACTCCGCGCCCCCCGCTGTGCTACCATGCGCCCGCACGGAGGGGCCATGGCGGGCATGCTCCACAAATGGGCCGAACGGCACCGGCGACCGCTCAACCTCGCCCTGCACGCCGCCGGCATACCGCTGACGATCGCCGCGCTGCCGCTCCTTCTCGCGGGCCGGATCGCATTCGCGGCCGCCCTCTTCCTCTCCGGCTACGCCCTCCAGTTCGTCGGCCACGCGGTCGAGGGGAACAAGGCGGGCGAGCAGATCCTCGTCGAGCGGCTGCTCCGCCGCCGCCCGCCGCCGGCCGGTCAGTAGCAGATCGTCTCGGTCAGGTGGTACGGCCGGTCGTCCGGCGGGCTGTCGTGCGCGAGGAGCCACAGGAACGCGTCGAGCGTGACGGCGTTCATCCGCTGCCCCTTCCTCCCGTACTCCTCCATGATCAGCTCGCACGCCCGGATCGTGGCGGCGCGGATCTCGACCTCCTCGCGGCCGCAGGCGGGGAGCATCACGCGGGAATCGACCTTCGCCGCGAGGCCTTCGCCGTAGCGGAGGATCCCCAGCCCCCGCAGCGCCTGGGGCACCTTGTAGTCGGCGAAGACGGTGAGGTCGCCGATGTCGGCGAAGCCGCCCGGCCCCGCCCCCCCGAACCGCTGGTAGATCATCGCCGGCGCGAGCTGCGCCCGCTTGTAGAACTTCACCTCGCGGCCGTCCACCCCGCACGCGTCCCTGAACGAGGGGAACTCCTCGACGAGCAGGCGGGCGAGGCGGGAGGCGCTCCCCCCCGCGGCCCGGAGCAGCCGGCCGAAGCTGCCGCCGTGCCGCTCGACGAGGCCCCTGCCGACCTCCCGGAGGATCTCCGCCCGCTCGCGCCGCAGGACGAGCTCCCCCTCCCCCCGCAGGATCCCGTCGAGCTCCCCGTCCGTCAGCCGCGCGAGGAAGGCGCCGTCGAGGACGGGGACCCCCTCCTCGACCGCGCGCGTGAGCGCCCCCATGAGGCCGTAGGCGCCGTCGAGCCGCCTCCCCCGGTACGAGATGTTCCACTTCACCGCGCCCGGGCGCGCCCAGAACGCGAAGTTGACGCAGTTGAACAGGAGGAAGAAATCCGCCGCCCGCTCGTCGTTCCACGGGTAGACGAACTCGTGCCGCCAGTCGGGCAGCCGGATCCCCGCGGCGGGGTGCCGCGCGCAGAAGGCGCGGATCCCCTCCCCGTCGATGCGGAGATGCCGCAGGTCCCCGACGACCGGCGCGATGCTCTCGAGAACGACCGCTCTCACGCGCCGCCTCCCCTCCCCCCGCGCCCCCGCCGCCGCGGCGCGGCGACGAGCTGGTCGAACCGCCTGACGAACCGCTGCCGGATGATGTAATCGCCGGCGGCGTCGTCCGCGAACCGCCGGCACGCCGCGACGAACGCGCGGTGGAACGCCCGGATGTCCACCCGGAGGCCGACCCTCGAGTAGAGGCGGCAGGCGTACCGCGACCGTTCGGCGATGGAGACGCCCGGCCCGGCGAGACAGCCGTCCTCGAAGCCCCGGCGGAACGAGCGCCGGAGGACCGCCGCGGCGGCGGGCCGCCTCCCGCCGCGGGCGGCCGTTCCGAACGCCCTCCCCAGGTATCGGTCCGCGAAGGCGGAGAAGGTCTCCTCGTCCGGCGCGCGCCCCTCCAGGAAGCCGCTCAGGATCTCCAGCCCGAGGAGCATGAGATGGAGGGCGGCCTGGTGGCGGCGCGCCTGCATGAGCGCCCCGACCCCCTCCAGCAGCCAGGGGGAGAACCGCTCCCCGAAATACCAGCGCACCTTCCTGCCCGCCGACCAGCGGACCGTGCCGGTCCGCTGCTCGGAGAGCGGGAGAACCCTCCTCATGGCATCCCCTCCGGCGCGCGGCGGCGCCGCCCGGCGGCGCCGTCCATGCCGACCCTCGTGAGCGCGAAGTCGTACCGGACCGGGTCGCCGGGGGCGATCCGCCTGAAGGCGGCCGTCGCCTCGACCGCCGCCCGGAGATCCGCCCGGCGGCGCCGCGTGAGGCCGAGCCGCCGGCAGATCGCGAACATGTGCGTGTCGAGCGGCACGACGAGCATCGCGGCGGGCACCGCGCCCCAGCCGCCGGGGTCCACCTCGTCCCGCCGCACCATCCAGCGGAGGAAGAGGTTGAGCCGCTTGCAGGCGCTCCCGCCGGCCGGATCGGGCAGGAGCCCCCCCCGGAGGCCGCCGCCGGCGGCGAGCTCGCGGACGAATCGCGAGAGCGCCGGCAGGACCGTCTCGTCGCCGCCCCGCATCCCCGCGGCGAAACAGGCCTCGAGCGAGCCGTGCCGCCGCGCCGCCCGCCCCGCCGCCCGGACGAGCGCCGCGATGTCGTCGCCCGCCGTGAAGCGGTGCCGGAAGCCGGCGAGGGCGCGCCCGATCCCGCGCGCCCCCTCGCGCGAGGCCTCCGACGGGCGGCCGATGCGGCGGAGCGCCTCCGCCGCGCTCGCGCAGATCTGCTCCACCCGCCCGTAGGCGAGCGACGAGGCGACGAGGCCCGCGATCTCCCGGTCCCTGACGTCCGGGTACCGGTAGAGGAACCGGACCGGGTCGGCGGCGGCGTACTCCCGCCTCGTGTACCGCCGGTAGATCGCCTCGAGGCGCGCGCGCATCCGGCGGGCGTCGTCCTCCGCGCCGCCGGGGCGGCGACGCCGTCGCCGCCGCTCGCGGGACGCTCGCATGGTGCCGCCGTCCTCCGCCCGAATGATAGCACACGGCGGCCGCCGCCCGACATCGAAAAGCGCCGGCGGGGGCGCAACGCACCAATCCGCCGCGGTTCCATCATTCCTCCACTTCCCCCCCTTCGACCGTCATCGTCGGTACGAGCCGGATATCCTGCCGCCGGGATATCCGGCGGGGTGAATGTTGTTGACAGGCGGGGCCCGGCTGCTATGCTGGCACGGACGCCCGCTCCCGCCGCCCCGCGCGCACCCGGAGAACGCCCTGATGCCGCACAGTCCGCAGCGCCTCCTCGCCGCCGCCGCGCGCGCCGTCCGCCGCCCGGGGCTGATCCCCGCCCTGCTCGCGAAGCGCGCCGGGCTGGCACCCGCGCTCGACGCCGCCTACATCGAGTGCGCGGGGACCTGCAACCTCGACTGCCGATTCTGCTTCTCCCGCCACACCGACGAGCCGCTCGGCATCATGACGGCCGAGACGTTCGCGCGGGTGGCGCGGCGCCTCTTCCCCTACGCCTATTCGGTGAACTTCGTCGGCTACGGCGAGCCGCTCCTGAACCCCCGCCTCCCCCGGATGATCCGCACGGCGAAATCGTACGGCCGCGAGGCCCACCTCACGACGAACGGCGTCCTCATGGACGAGGGACGGATCTGCGCGCTCATCGCGGCGGGGACCGATTCGATCGCGGTCTCGCTCGACGGCGCCGACGCCGCCGTCCACGACGCGAACAGGGGTGCCGGGAGTTTCAGGAGGACCGTCCGGAACATGGACATCCTTCGGAAGGTCATGCGGCGGCGGCGCCTCGAACGGCCGCTCCTCCACATCGACGTGATCCTCACGCGGTCGAACAGGGCGCAGATCCCCGCCCTCATCCGCCTCGCCCGCGACCTCGGCGCCTCCTGCGTGAACCTCGCCCACCTCCAGGCCTGCGGCGAAGGCGAGGCCGCCGAGAGCCTCGCCGCGGAGGGGAGGGGACTGGAGACCGATTTCGGGGATTGGCGGGCGGCGGCGGCCGCGCTCGGCGTCAGGCTCCGCCTCCCCGAGGAGTTCGCCAACTGCGACGCGACCGGCTGCTTCTGGGACCCGGGCCGGCGCCTCGCCGTCACCTGGGACGGCGCGGTGCGCCCCTGCTGCTTCCTCTTCCACCCCAACCGGTGGCGGTCGGGGGAGGGGGAGACCATCGTCGCCCCGCCGCCGCTCGGCGATCTCCGGCGGATGTCGCTCCCCTCGATCTGGCGGAGCGCCGCATACCGCGGATTCCGGGAGGCGGTGGCACGCCGCGAATGGCCCGCCGCCTGCGTCCCCTGCCCCCTCCGCCCCCGCTGACGGCCGCCCCGTCGCCGTGTTGACATCCCTCCGGGAATATCATAGTATTACTACCATATAGATAGCATTTCATGCCCCCCGACCGGAGGTGGATCATGGCGGCGATCGCGGACGACATCACCCGCACGATCGGCAACACCCCCCTCGTCCGGCTGCGCGCGCCGGCGGGGGGGGCGCAGGTCCTCGGCAAGCTCGAGTTCTTCAACCCGTGCAGCAGCGTGAAGGACCGCATCGGCGTGAGCATGATCGACGACGCCGAGCGGCGGGGGCTGATCGGGAGGGACACCGTGATCGTCGAGCCGACGAGCGGCAACACCGGCATCGCCCTCGCCTTCGTCTGCGCCGCGAGGGGCTACAGGGTCATCTTCACGATGCCGGAGACAATGAGCCTGGAGCGGCGCCGGCTCCTGAAGGCGCTCGGCGCGGAGCTCGTCCTCACCCCGGGGGAGAAGGGGATGCGGGGCGCCGTGGAGAAGGCGGAGGAGATCACCCGCGGCACGCGGCACGCCTACATGCCGCAGCAGTTCAGGAACCCGGCGAACCCGGAGATCCACCGGCGGACGACGGCGGAGGAGATCTGGCGGGACACGGACGGGAGCGTCGACATCCTCGTGGCCGGTGTCGGCACGGGGGGCACGATCACCGGCGTGGCGGAGGTGCTCAAGGAGCGGCGGCGGGGCCTCCTCGCGGTCGCCGTGGAACCGGACGCCTCCCCCGTCCTCTCCGGGGGGGCGCCGGGGCCGCACGCCATCCAGGGCATCGGCGCGGGCTTCGTCCCCGAGGTCCTGAACCGCGGCGTCATCGACGAAATCATCCGGGTGACGAACGCCGAGGCGATCGGTGCGGCCCGCCGGCTCGCCCGGGAGGAGGGGATCCTCGCGGGGATCTCCTCCGGAGCCGCCGTCGTCGCCGCGCTCCAGGTCGCCCGGCGGCCCGAGCACGCGGGGAAGACCGTCGTCGCCATCCTGCCGGACGCGGGCGACCGGTACCTGAGCACGCCCCTCTTCGACGAGGACTGAGGCGCGCCGGGGGGAGATCGGAAGATGCGCCTGATCATCAACGGCAGGCAGGAGGAGATCGAGGGGACCGAAATCGGCCTCCCCGAACTGTTCCGCCTCCGGAAGGTGCGGAACCCGGAAGCGGTCACGGTGGAGCTGAACGGCCGCCTCCTGAAGCGGGCGGAGATCCCCTCGGCGGTCGTGCGGGACGGCGACCGGCTCGAGCTGCTCTACTTCATCGGCGGAGGGGGCGCCCTCCCGCCCGGCGCCCGCTTCGACACGAAGGCCGTCCACGCGGGCGCCCCCGACGGGGACCGCTTCGGCGCGACGGTCGCGCCCGTCTACCAGTGCAGCTCGTTCGCCCACGAATCGCCGGCCGCGCTCGCGGAGGTGTTCGCGGGCCGACGGTTCGGCCACGTCTATTCCAGGATCTCGAACCCGACCGTCGCCCTCCTCGAGGAGAAGGTCGCCGCCCTCGAGGACGGCATCGGGGCCGTCGCGTGCAGCTCCGGGATGGCCGCGATCACCCTGGCGGTCACCGGCATCGCCTCGTGCGGCGACGAGATCGTGTCGGGGCGGGGCCTCTTCGGGGGGACGCACGCCCTCTTCGGCCGCACCCTCCCGCGCCTCGGCATCACGGCGAGGTTCGCCGGGTCGGCGGACGCCGACGGCTTCTCCCGCGCGCTCACCGCGAGGACGAAACTTCTCTTCGTCGAGGCACTCGGGAATCCGGGCCTCGAGACGGCCGACATCGGGGGGATCGCGCGGATCGCGCGGCGGGCCGGCGTCCCCCTCGTCGTCGACAGCACGGCGGTGACCCCCTTCCTCATGCGCCCGAAGGAGTGGGGGGCGGACGTCGTGGTCCACTCCTCGACGAAGTACCTCAACGGGCACGGGAACGCCGTCGGCGGGGTGATCGTGGACCTCGGCGCCTTCGACTGGGGCGGGGGGATGTTCCCGGACCTCTCCCCCTACGCCGAGCGGTACGGCGAGCTCGCCTTCCTCGCGAGGATCCGGCGGGAGGTCCACCGGGATTTCGGCGCCTGCCTCTCGCCGATGAACGCCTTCCTCACCCTCATGGGGATCGAGACGCTGGGGCTGCGGATGCCCCGGCACTGCGACAACGCCGCCGCCCTCGCCCGCGCGCTCGTCGAGGGGGGGGCGGTCTCGGTCACGTACCCGGGCCTCCCCTCATACCCGCAGCACGCGCTCGCGGCGCGGCAGTTCGGCGGCCGGTTCGGGGCGATGATCGCCGCGAGGCTCGGCAGCCGGGATCGGGCGTTCCGGTTCATCGAGGGGCTCGTCCTTGCCCGGAACCTCGCGAACATCGGCGACACCCGCACGCTCGTCCTCCACCCCGCCTCCACCATCTACGCCGAGTTCCCGGAGGAGGAGCGGCGGGCGCTCGGGGCGGCGCCGGACCTCGTCAGGATATGCGCGGGGATCGAGGACCCCGCCGACCTCGTCGAGGACTTCACGCGCGCACTCGGGAGGATCTAGATGGAACTCACGGACGCCCAGGCCGAGCGGTACAGCAGGAACATGCTCCTGGAGGAGATCGGCCCCGCCGGCCAGGAGAAGCTCCTGCGATCGAAGGTCCTCGTCCTGGGGGCGGGGGGGCTCGGTTCCCCCGCCCTCCTGTACCTCGCCGCCGCGGGCGTGGGGACGCTCGGCATCGCGGACAGCGACGCCGTGGAGCTGCACAATCTCCAGCGCCAGGTCATCCACTGCACGGCGGACGTCGGGGATGACAAGGTCTCGTCGGCGGCACGGAAGGTCGCCGCGCTGAACCCGGACACGCGGGTCCTGCCGTTCAGGGAGCGGGTCCGAGCGGCCAACATCCTCGACATCATCGCCGGCTTCGATTTCATCGTGGACGGCTCCGACAATTTCGCCACGAAGTTCCTCGTGAACGACGCCTGCTTCTTCGCCGGGAAGCCGTTCTCCCACGCCGGCATCCTGCGCTTCCTCGGCCAGGCCATGACCTATGTCCCCGGCGCCCCCTGCTACCGGTGCGTCTTCATCGGGCCGCCGCCGCCCGGCGCGGTCCCGTCATGCCGCGAGGCCGGCGTCATCGGCGCGGTCGCCGGTCTCCTCGGCTGCGTCCAGGCGGCGGAGGCGGTCAAGTACGTCACGGGCGCCGGGCGGCTGCTCGCGGGCCGGCTGCTCGTGGCGGACCTCTCCGAGATGGAGTTCCGCGAGGTTGCAATCAGCCGGAACCCCTCCTGCCCGCTCTGCGGGGACTCGCCGTCGATCACGGACCTCCAGGACGGCCCGGCGGAGGTCTGCGAGGGATGAAGCCCCCCGGCGCCCCCGCCGAGATCGCCATTGCCGCCCCGGTCATCGGGGAAATCCGCCGGCACGCCGAGGCCGAGGCGCCGCTCGAGGCGTGCGGCCTCCTCGCGGGGAACGGGAACCTCGTCACGAGGGCGTTCGGCATGCGCAACGCGAGGGTGAGCGCGCGCCGCTTCTCGCTCGACCCGGAGGAACAGCTCGCCGTGATGAAGCGCGCCCGGGGGGAAGGCCTCGAGATCATCGCGGCCTACCACAGCCATCCGCGCGGCCGCGCGCGGCCCTCCAGGGAGGATATCCGCCTCGCCTTCGACCCCGATCTCGTGCACGTCATCATCGCCCTCGCCCCCCGCCCCGATCTCCGGGCCTTCCGGATCGACGGTGGGGACGTGGAGGAGGTGCGGCTGGCCGTGGCGGCGGGCGCCGCCGCGGGGCCCCGATGAGAACGGGCGACGGCTGCGTCCTCCTGTTTTCTGGCGGCCGCGATTCCACGCTCGCGGCGGTGCGCCTCGCGCCGCGGTTCCGGCGCCTGCTCCTCGTCACGGCGACCTCGGAGCACCTCGTCGGGATCGAGCGGGTGGAGGCGCGCCTCGCGCAGCTCGAGGGGATACTGCCCCGGGGGGCGGAGTGGCTCCACATCGCCATCCCCGTCATGCCGTTCCGGGAGACGCTCTCGTACGCCACCTGCCTCCCCTGCCAGCGGGCGTACATCGTCGCGGGGGCGGTCATCGCCGGCGATCGCGGGATGGGGGACATCGCGACGGGCTACTCCGGCTACCAGAACACCTGGCCGGAACAGACCCCCTACGCCGTCGCGCGCCTGGGGGGGCTCCTCGCGGGGCACGGCCTCCGGCTCCACCTCCCCGTGTACGACCTCATCAGCAGGGAGGAGGCGATGGGAGCGCTCGCCCGGGCGGGGCTGGCGGCGGAATCGTGCGAGCAGAAGTGCCTCCGGCAGGCCGACAACGTCGCGATCGACGGCGACATCCTGCGGGCGGAGACCGACCGCTGGATCGCCGGCATCTCCCGCGCCCTCTCCATGCGGGAGGCGATCCCGATCACCCTTCTCGGCCGGCGGACGCTCGCGCCGGGGGGCGCCCCCCGGCGACCCCGCGCCGCAGGAGGAGGGAGTTCGTCACCACCGAGACCGAGCTCAGCGACATGGCGGCGCCGGCGATCATCGGGTTGAGGAGGAAGCCGGTGAACGGGTACAGCGCGCCCGCCGCCACGGGGATCGCGAGGACGTTGTAGGCGAAGGCGAGGAAGAGGTTCTGCCTGATCTTCCGCATGCAGGCGCGGCTCAGGTCGATCGCCGCCGCCGCGTCCCCCGGGTCGTCCCGCACGAGGACGATCTCCCCCGCCTCCGCGGCGACGTCCGTCCCCGAGCCGACGGCGACGCCGACGTCGGCGGCCGCGAGCGCCGGGGCGTCGTTGATCCCGTCGCCGACCATGGCCACGATCTCGCCGCGGGCGCGCAGCCGCCGCACCTCGCCGGCCTTCCCGTCCGGCGGCACCCCCGCCATGACGCGCCCGATCCCGAGGCGGCCGGCGACCGCCCGGGCCGTCCGCTCGTTGTCGCCGGTGAGCATCGCGACCGCGACGCCCATCCGGCCGAGCCTGGCGACGGCGGCCGCCGCGCCCTCCCGCGGCTCGTCGGCGACGGCGATCACGCCCGCCGGGACGCCGTCGGCGCAGACGAGGACGGCGGTGGCCCCCTCCGCCTCGAGCCGGCCGAGGACCGGGGCGGCCGCCGCCGGATCGATCCCGCGCTCCCGCGCGAGCCGCCCGCTCCCGACGAGGATCCGCGTCCCGCCGGAGGACGCCTCCACCCCCATGCCGGGCACGGCGGCGAACGAGGCGGGGTCGGGCGGCTCGATCCCGCGGCCCCGCGCGGCGGCGACGATCGCCTCCCCGATCGGGTGCTCGGAATGCCGCTCCGCGATCGCCGCGAGCCGCAGCACCTCCTCCCGCTCGCGGCCGCCGAGCGGCACGACCCCGGTGACGGAGGGGGCGCCGCGCGTGAGCGTTCCCGTCTTGTCGAAGACGACGGTCGTGACCGTCCCCGCCGTCTGGAGGGCCCGGGCGTTCTTCACGAGGATGCCCCGCCGCGCCGCCGCCGCCGTCCCGACCATGACGGCCGTCGGGGTCGCGAGGCCGAGGGCGCAGGGGCAGGCGATGATGAGGACCGAGATGCACACCCCGAGCGCGAAGGCGATCCCCGCGCCGGCGGCGAGCCAGAGGGCGAGCGACGCGGCGGCGACGACGAGCACCGCCGGGACGAAGACGGCGGCGACCCGGTCCGCCGCCTCCTGGACGGGGGCCTTCGACGCCTGCGCCTCCTCCACCATCCGGATGACCCGGGCGAGGAAGGTGTCGTCGCCCGTCCTCGTCGCCTCGAACCGGAACGCCCCCGTGCGGTTGATCGTCCCCCCGACGACCTCGTCCCCCGGCCGCTTCCGGACCGGCATCGGCTCGCCCGTCACCATCGATTCGTCCACGCCCGACTCCCCCTCCGTCACGCGGCCGTCGACCGGCACCGTCCCGCCGGGCCGCACCGCGACGATGTCGCCGGGGACGACCTCCGCCACGGGCAGCTCGATCTCGGCCCCGCCCCGGACGACGAGGGCCGTCTCCGCCCGGAGGCGGAAGAGGCCCTCGAGGCCGGCGGCCGCCCGCCCGCGCGCGAGCGCCTCGAGCCACCTGCCGAGGAGGATGAAGGTGATGAGGGCACCCGCGACCTCGTAGTAGAGATGGGGAGGATGGCCGCCCGTCCCGCCGGCCCATGCGGCGAGGGAGACCGCCAGGCTGTAGAGGAGCGCCGCCCCCGTGCCGAGGGCGACGAGCGTGTCCATGTCGGCCCTCCCGGTCCGGACGACCGCGGCGATCCCCTGCTCGTAGAACCGGCGGCCGGCCGCCACGACGGGGAGGACGAGGAGGAGCTGGATGAGCGGGCCGTGCCGCTCCACCCCCGCCGGGAGGGGGAGGCCGAGCATCGGCCCCATGGCGACGATGAGGAGCGGCGCGGAGAAGGCCGCGGCGAGGAGGAAGCGGCGCCGGCATTCCGCCGCCTCGCGACGCGCCGCCGCGCCCGGCCGGCCGACGTCCGGCGCGACCGTCCGATAGCCGGCGCGCTCGATCGCCGCCGCAAGGTCGGCCGGGGCGACCCGCGACGGATCGTGCTCGACGACGGCGCGGCGGGAGAGGAGATCGACGCTCGCCCGCCGGACGCCGGGGACGGAGGCGAGCGCCCGCTCGACCGTCCGCACGCACGAGGCGCAGTGCATCCCCGTCACGTGGAGGACGGTCTTCCGCGCGGCGCCCGGGCCGCGCGCCTCCTCCCCGCCGGGCGTCACGGCGCGCCGCCCCCGTGGTCGACGGGATGCTCCACGCACTCGCCGCTCTCGAACTGGATGGTGTAGTGGGAGATGCCGAACTCCCGCCGGAGGATCTCCCCGATCTCGCCCAGGATCCCGCAGGTGCCGCTGATCGGCATGTCGTCCACCCGCACGTGCGCGCTCATCGCGTGGAGACCGGAGGTGATCGACCAGACGTGGATGTCATGGACGAGCCGCACGCCCCGGACGGCCGAGAGGCGGCGCCCGACGTCGGCGATGTCGAGGTGGCGGGGCGTCGCCTCGAGGAGGATCTCCACCGACTCCCTGATGAGGCGCCAGGCCCAGGCGAGGATGAGGACGCAGACGAAGACGCTCAGGAGGGGGTCGAGGGCGTTCCAGCCGGTCCTGAGGATGACGAGCGCCCCCGCGACGACGACGACCGAGGAGACGAGGTCGCCGAGCATGTGGAGGAAGGCGCTCCGGATGTTCAGGTCGCCGGCGGCCGACGACCGGAGCAGGAGGGCGGTGGCGAGGTTCACGGCGAGGCCGACGAGGGCGACGGCGAGCATCCAGCCGGCCGCGATCGGGACCGGGTCGAGGAGCCGGTGGACGGCGTGCCGGACGATGAGGGCGGTGAAGGCGACGAGGAGCGCCCCGTTGAGGAGCGCGGCGATGATCTCGGCCCTGTAGAGGCCGAAGGTCCTCCGGTCGTCGGCGGGGCGCTGCGCGAGGCGGAGTGCGATGTAGCTGATCACGAGCGAGAAGCCGTGGGCGAGCATGTGCCCGGCGTCGCTCACGAGGGCGAGGCTGCCGGTCATGAGACCCGCGGCGAGCTCGACCGCCATCGTGACGGCGGTGACGGCGAGGCAGAGGGCGAGTCGGCTCCGCCCCCTGCTCCTCCCGGCGATGAAATCCGCGTGCCGCCCGCTCGTCATCGGCCCCCATCCGCGGCGGCGGGGCCGGAGGCGCCCGTCTCCTCACCCCCCCTGACCCCGGGAACGTACTTCTCCGGCTCGGCGCTGAACTTCTCGATGCACGCGGGGCAGCAGAAGTAGTAGACGGTGCCCTTGTAGGTGTAGGTGTACCTCTTGTCGATGGGCCCCGCCATCACCGGACAGATGTTCCCCTCCATCTCCTTCATGACCGGCGCGGCCCCCGCCGCATGCTCCGGCTGCCCCCCGACGGCGGCGACGAGCAGGAGCGCGGCCAGCGCCACCGGCAGCACGATCGCGGGATGGATCGTTCTCATTCCGACCTCCTCTCTCCCCTCTCGGGGTCCGCCCCCGCGGCGGCCCTATAGTCGATGGACGATCTCCACGAGCGAAAGGTGGACCGTGGCCAGCGCGACCGTGAGAACGGCGAAGCCGTAGTGCCATCGCATGTCGATCCGCCGGACCTGCAATTTGAACTTGAGAATCCCCAGGAGAAACGTGATCCAGAGCGACGCGTACGTGGCGACGCCGACCGGCTTGATGGAGCCGTGGAGCCTGAAGGCGAGCGGGACCGTGTCAGCCCCTCCATGGACGTGCCCTTCCCCGTCGCAGAGAGCCTCCGCGGGAAGAAGGGAACAGGCAACCGCCATCGCACACAGCCCGCACAGAATCGCCATGCCCGTACGCTCCATGACATTCTTCCTGCTCATACATCACGTCCTCCGCTCGCGAACCTTCATCCCGAATCCGAGCTTCATCTCCATTATCCAGCAGTAGAGCACCGGCACCACGAGCATCGTGATGATCTCGATCGCCATGCCGCCGACCGCGGGGATCGCCATCGGCACCATGACGTCAGCCCCGCGCCCCTTCGAGGTGAGGACCGGCAGCAGCGCGAGGACGGTCGTCGCCGTCGTCATCAGGCACGGCCGCACGCGCCGCATCCCCCCCGCGAGGACGGCCTCCCGGATGCCCCCCACCGAGTCCGGCCGCCGTTCCCGGAACGACTGGTCGAGGTACGTCGCCATGACGACGCCGTCGTCGGAGGCGATGCCGAAGAGCGCGAGGAAGCCGACCCAGATGGCGATGCTCAGGTTGATCGGGCGGACGCCGAAGAGATCCCGCATGTGGACGCCGAGGACGCTGAAATCGAGGAACCAGGGCCGGCCGTACAGCCAGATGAGGATGAACCCTCCCGCCCACGCCACGATGATGCCCGAGAAGACGAGGAGCGACGTGGGCACGCTCCTGAACTGGAGGTAGAGGATGATGAAGATGATGAAGAGGGCGAGGGGGAGGACCACGCCGAGCGTCCGCTGGGCGCGGAGCTGGTTCTCGTAGTTCCCGGCGAAGGCGTAGCTCACCCCCGCGGGGATCCGGAGCTCGCCGCTCGCGATCTTCCCCTCGAGGTATCGCTGGCACTCCTCCACCACGTCCACCTCCGCGCGGCCCGGCCGCTTGTCGAAGATGACGTAGCCCGTGAGGAAGGTGTCCTCGCTCTTGATCATCTGCGGTCCCGGCGCGTAGGTGATCGTCGCGAGCTGCGCGAGCGGCACCTGCGCGCCGCCGGGCGCCGGGACGAGGATCCTCCCGAGCGTCTCGATCCTGTCCCGCAGCTCCCGCATGTAGCGCACCCGCACCGGGTACCGCTCGCGCCCCTCGACGGTGAGGGTGATCGTCTCCCCCCCGACGGCGGTCTCGATCACGTCCTGGATCCCGCGAACCATGACGCCGTAGCGGGCGGCCGCGACGCGGTCGATCTCGATTTCGAGGTAGGGGGTGGCGACGATCCGGTCCGCGATGACCGAGCCGGGCTCGACGGACGGCACCTCCTTCAGGAGGCGCTCGATCTCGAGGCCGACCCCCTCGATCGTCCGGAGATCGGGGCCCCTGACCTTGACGCCCATCGGCGCGCGCATGCCGCTCTGGAGCATCACGATGCGCGCCATGATCGGCTGGAGCCTCGGGGCGGAGGTGGAGCCGGGGATCTCGGCGGCGCGCGCGATCTCCCGCCAGATGTCGTCCGGCGTCCTGATGTGCGGCCGCCATTGCCGGAAGGGCCTGCCGCGGGGGTCCGGGACGAGTTCCCCGCGTTCGTCGCGCGCGAACTCCCCCTTCCGCCGGTCGTACCGGAAGCGCGCGCGCCGTCCCGCCCCGTCGAGGATGTACTCGGGCCTGTAGCCGATCACCGTCTCGATCATGGAGACGGGGGCGGGGTCGAGGGCGGTCTCGGCGCGGCCGATCTTCCCGACGACGCGCTCGACCTCGGGGATCGAGGCGATGAGCATGTCCTGTTTCCGGAGGATGTCGAGCGCCTCCCCGATGGAGCCGTGCGGCATGATGGTGGGCATCCAGAGATAGGATCCCTCGTCGAGCGGCGGCATGAACTCCCTCCCCAGGCCGCGCCAGATCATCCCCCCCGCCGCGACGATGGCGACGGGGAGGGAGAGGAACAGCAGCTTGTGCCCGAGCGCCCACCGGAGGAGCCGCGGATAGACCTTCTCGAACAGCGAATAGAGCACGAGGAGGGATAGGGCGATGCCGGGGACGAATATGAAGTTCCTGGCGAAGCCCCGCTCCGGGCCGAGCGGCATCCAGTGCGCGGTCAGGATGATCGCCACCGCGACGATGGCGAGGACGCTGGGGAGGAGCGGGACCGCACGGGGGGCCCGGCGGGAGAGCCGCGGCCTCGCGAGCTCGGCGACGCCGAACAGGACGAGGATGAGGCCGCCCCACCATGCCACGGTCAGCCCGACGGCGAGGCCGGCGAGGATGAGGAGCCAGACGAGCAGCCGCACGAGCCGCGCGCTCCTGATCCTTCCCCGGAAGAGCAGGTGCGCCGCGGGCGGCACGATGGCGATGGCGACGATGATCGAGGAGATGAGCGCGAACGTCTTCGTGAAGGCGAGCGGCTTGAACAGCTTCCCCTCGGCGCCGGTCATCGTGAAGACGGGGAGGAACGAGACGACCGTCGTGGCGACCGCCGTGAGCACCGCGCCGCCCACCTCGACGGCGGCCCGGTGGACGACCTCGATGCGGCGCTCGCGGGCGGGGGCCTCGTCGAGGTGCCGGAGGATGTTCTCGCACATGATGATCCCCATGTCCACGACCGTGCCGATGGCGATCGCGATCCCCGAGAGGGCGACGATGTTCGCGTCCACCCGGAAGATCTTCATGGCGATGAAGCAGGAGAGGATCGCGAGCGGCAGGGAGACCGAGATGAGGATCGAGCTGCGGAGATGGAGCACCATGAAGACGACGACGATGACGGTGATGAGGACCTGCTGGACGATCGCGGTGTTGAGGGTGCCGAGCGTCTCGTAGATGAGCCCCGTTCGGTCGTAGTAGGGGACGATGGTGACCCGCGAGACGGTGCCGTCGGGGAGCGTCCTCGACGGGAGGCCCGGCGAGATCTCGGCGATCTTCTCCTTGACGCCCCGGATGACCTGGAGGGGGTTCGACCCGAAGCGGGCGATGACGATCCCCCCCACCGCCTCCGCCCCCTCCCTGTCGAGCGCCCCCCGCCTGAGGGCGGGCCCCATGCGCACCACGCCGATGTCCTTGACGCGGATCGGGACGTTGTCGTTCACCTTGACGACGGACAGCTCGATGTCTTCCACGCCCCTGATGAAGCCGAGTCCCCGGATGAAATACTCGACCCTGTTGACCTCGATCGAGCGCGCCCCGACGTCGATGTTGGACATGCGGACGGCGTCGATGACCTCGTCGAGGGCCACGCGGTGGGCCCGCATCGCATCCGGGTCCACGTCGACCTGGTACTCCCTGACGAAGCCGCCGATCGACGCGACCTCGCTCACGCCGCCCGCGGAGAGGAGGGCGTACCGCACGTACCAGTCCTGCACCGAGCGCAGCTCGTCGAGATCCCATCCGCCCGCCGGCCGCCCCCGCTCGTCCCTCCCCTCGAGGGTGTACCAGAAGATCTGGCCGAGCGGCGTCGCGTCGGGGCCGAGCGCCGGCCGCACCCCCCCGGGGAGGAGGTCCGGGGGGAGGCTGGCGAGCTTCTCCAGGATGCGCGAGCGCGACCAGTAGAAATCCACCCGCTCCTCGAAGATGATGTAGATCGTGGAGAAGCCGAACATCGAGAAGCTGCGGATGGTCCTGACGCCGGGGATGCCGAGGAGGGAGACGGTGAGGGGGTAGCCGATCTGGTCCTCCACGTCCTGGGGCGACCTCCCCGGCCACTCCGTGAAGACGATCTGCTGGTTCTCGCCGATGTCGGGGATGGCGTCGGTGGGGACCGGGTCGCGGGGGAGCCGGGGGATATCCCAGTCGAACGGCGCCACGATGACGCCCCAGACCACGATGAGGATCGTGAGGAGGAGGACGACGAGCTTGTTCTCGAGGCAGAAGCGGATGATTCTGTCCAGCATGGCCGATGTCCGTCCGTTCGGGCGCGGCGTCAGCGGGATCGGGCGGGCCCCATCGCCCCGTGCCCCGCATGGGGATCCGCGGCGGGCGGCGCCGCCTCCCCGTCATGATGGTGGACGGCGGGCGGCGCGCCCCCCTCGGGACTCATCATACTGGGCCGCGCCTCGATCTGGAGCTGGCTGTCGATCTTGAAGTTCCCCCGCGTCACCACCCGCTCCCCCTCCGCGAGGCCGGCCTCGACGATGTAGGAGTCGCCCGCGCGGGGGCCGAGCGTCACCTCCCGCCCCTCGAACGTCGGCAGGTCGTGCCCCGGGGCCTCCACGTAGACCACCGCCCGCCTTCCCGTGACGAGCGGGGCGGAGGCGGGGATCAGGAGCGGCGCCTCCGCCGGCGGGTCGGCGCGCACGTAGCCGAGCGATTCGGTCGTCACGAGCGGCATCCCGCAGATCGTGCAGTCGCCGGGGTCCTCCCCGATGATGTTCGGGTGCATCGGGCAGATCCATTTCCCCTCGAGGTCCGGCTCCATCACCCTGCCGGCGGCGGCGACCCTCGCCCGGACGGTCGCCCGGACGAACATCTCCGGTTTCAGCCTGCCGTCGGGATTGTCGACGTCCACCCGGAGCTTCACGGTGCGCGTCCGCTCGTCGAGGACGGGATCGATGAAGGAGATCCGCCCGTGGAACGTCTGGCCCGGATACGCCTCGACGGTGAACTCGACGTCCTGGCCGTAGCGGATCCACATCATGTCCGACTCATACGCGTCGAGCAGCGCCCAGACGTGCGTCAGGTCGGCGATGGTGTAGATGCGCGTCCCGGTCTCCACGTACATCCCCTCCCGGGCGTTCTTGTCGATGACGATGCCGCTGATGGGGGCGTAGATGGTGATATGGTCCGTCGCCGCCCCCCGCTCCTCGATCTCCCTGATCTGCCCGTCGGTGAGGCCCCAGAGGCGCAGCTTCCCGCTCGCGGCCTCGAGCGTGGAGAGCGTCCGCCGCCGCATGACGTCGAGGCCGCTCCCCTCCATTTCGGCGGCCGCCCTCGCCGCCTGGATGAGCTCCTCCTGCGCCGAGACGATCTCGGGGCTGTAGATCAGGACCATGTGGTCCCCCTCCCTGACGGGGACGCCGGTGTAGTCGACGAACAGGCGGTCGAGTCGGCCGCCGACCCATGCCGTGATGTACTTCACGCGCGTCTCGTCGAAGGCGATCTTGCCCGTCATCAGGATCTCGGCGGAGGGGAAGCCGCGCGTCACGGGGGCCGTCCGGATCTCCATCAATCGCCTCGCCTCCTCCGAAACCGTGAGCGTCGGCCGCCCCGCCCCGGCCGCAGGCCCGCCGGGAGAGACGGGGATAAGATCCATGCCGCAGAGCGGGCATTTCCCCGGCTTCTCCGCCCTGATCTGGGGGTGCATCGAGCAGGTCCAGATCTCGGTCCGGCGCTCCGCCTCGGCCGCCCCCGTTTCCGCCTCCCCGGCCCCCCGCTCCCTCGCCCCGCAGCCGCGGGCGGCGTATCCCAGGACGAAGGCCGCGAGAAGGAGGATAAATACGATTCTCGCTTTTCTCATGTTGGCATCCCCTGCATCGTCACGTTCCCGGGCAACGGTTCGGTGCCCGGGCGCCGCCGCGAGTGCGCATGGATCATTGCGGATATCCGCGGACAAGAACGGGCGGCACACCGCGAATTCCACGGTGAATCACTTCGCCCTTTCCCCCCTCCGCGGCGGGAAGCGTTCCCCGTCTAGTCCATGCCCCCGCCGCCGCCTTCATCGGCGGGTATTTCGCCGCCGGGGGCCTCGCGGCCGACGAGCATCTCGAGTTCCGCGAACCGCTGCGCGCGGTCGGCGAGCGCCCGCTCATACGAGAGCTGGAACTCGATCAGTATCCTCTGCGCATCGATGAGGTTCAGAAAGTCGATGTTCCCGGCCCTGTACGCCGTCTCCGTGGCCCTGAGCGATTCCTCCCCCTTCTGCATGAGCGTCCTGCCGTACAGGTCGATCTTCCTCTCGGCATCCCGGTAGTTGTAGAGTGCCATCTTCAGGTCATAGGCCAGCCGGTTCTCCATGTCGAGGCGCGCGCGCTGTGCCGCGATGAAGCGGGCCTGCGCCTCCCGCTCCGCGGCCTTGTACTTGTCGTACCAGACCGGCAGATTGACCGAGACGTTCGCGATGATCGGGTCCTTCCCGTTGTCGCTCGTCACCATCGGCGCCCTGTCCGTCTGGATCCAGTCGAGCCCGAGCGTCACGTCCGGGATGAACCACTCCTTCGCCAGCGAGACTCCCTTGCGCTCCTTCTCGATGTCGAAATCCATCGCCGCGAGCTCGGGGTTCCCCTCCCTCATCCAGGCGATGAGCTGATCGTCGCCCGCCTCGATCTTCTCCTCCGGCACCGTGGACGGTTCCGGGAGCGGCATCCCCACCGGTCTGTTGAGCGCGGCGTTCAGCCTCGCGACCACCGGCCCCCTGAGATCCTCCAGGCTCCGCAGCCTGTCCTCGATCTTTCCCAGTTCCACCTGCGCCCTGATGACGTCCGGGTGCGCCGCCGTTCCCACCCGGTACTTCCTCCTCGCAATCTCCTCGAAATCCTTGAGCAGCTTCGCGTTCTCCCCCGTCACGGCGATGGCGCGGGCGACGTAGTAGTATTCGTAGTAGGCGTCCTTCACCCGGTAGAACAGCCTGAGCTTCTGCGCGTCGAACCGCTTGCGCTCCGCTGCCGCCGCCTCCGCCGCCATGCCCCCCTGGAGCATCAGCCTGTGGATCCACGGGAAGGTCTGGTACCAGCCGAAGCGGTTCCGCTGGGGACCGACGCGGGTCTCCACCGCCTCGATGAACCAGCCGTAGGCGAAGCGCGGGTCGGGAAGCGAGCGGGCCTGCGGGATCCGCTCGATCGCGGCCTTCCACCGGTTGAACGCCGCCTCGAGGCCGGGGTTGTTGAGCGCCGCGTACCGGAGATAGTCCTGAAGGGTTGACTCGGCGGTGAGGAGCGGAAGCGGCGGACGCGGCGGGTGTCGGGAGGGCGCCCCGTAGGTGACGGCCTCGAGCTCGCGGTAGTCGCGGAACGCCTGCCGCTCCCGCCCGGAGGCGCAGGAGGCGAGCGCCGCGCAGAGGCATGCGACCGCGAGGATGGCGAGGGCGCTCCTCATGAGACGGCCTCCATGGCCGCGGGCAGGCATCAGGCCGGTCGGCGCCCCGAGAGCCGCTCGGCGACGAGCCCCCCGAGCGCCGCGCAGCGCGCGAGCGCCGCGGCGTCGGGGACGTACTGTACGCCGAGGCCCTCGCCGACCAGATCGACCTTCATCTCCCGCAGCGTCCGCTCGAGCTCCCGCACCGCCTCGCCGCTCCATCCGTGCGAGCCGAACGCCGCGCCGACGAGGTTCTTCGGTTTCAGCCCGCGGAGGTAGCAGAGCGCGTCGGCGACGGTCGGGAAGATGGTGTTGTTGATCGTCGGGGAGCCGACGATGAGCGCCCCGGCGTCGAGGATCTCCGTGGCGACGTCGCTCCGGTGGTTCGAGCCGAGCGGCATGACCCTGACGGCCGCCCCCGCGGCGGCGACCCCCTCGCCGATCGCCCGGGCCATCCGGTGCGTGCTCCCCCACATCGTGTCGTAGACGATGACCGCCTTCGGCTCCGGCCGCCGCTCCGCCCACCGCGCGTAGAGTTCGAGGATCCTCCCGGGGTTTCCCCGCCAGACGGGGCCGTGGTCGGGGGCGATGATGCGGGGGTCGATGCCGTGGCGGGAGAGCCTCCCGGGGAGCGCGCGCACGAGGCCCGCGTACGGCATGAGGATGTTCGCGTAGTACTTCGCCGCCTCGCGCTCCAGGAGCCGGTCGGGCAGCTCGTCGTCGAACCGCTCGCCCGAGGCGAGGTGCATGCCGAAGGCGTCCTGCGAGAAGAGGAGCCGCTCGCCCGGCAGGTAGGTCACCATGCTGTCGGGCCAGTGGAGCATCCGCGTCTCGGCGAAGACGAGGTCCGCCCCGCCGAGGCGCATCCGCTCCCCGTCCTTCACCGCCCGGATCCCGTCGAGGCGGAAGTGGGCGCCGAGCGCCTCCACGCCCTTCGCGGAGGCGAGGACGGCCTTCGGCCGCACCGCGGCGATCGTCTCGGGGAGGCAGCCGGAGTGGTCCATCTCGGAATGGTTGGAGATGATGTACTCGATCCTGCCCGGGTCGACGACCGAGGCGATCCTCCCCATCATCTCGTCCCGGAACGGCGCCTTGACCGTGTCCACGAGCGTGAACGAGTCGGCGGCGATGAGGTAGGCGTTGTAGGTGGAGCCGCGGCTCGTGGCGTAGCCGTGGAAATCGCGGACGGCCCAGTCCACGGCGCCGACCCACCAGACCCGGTCGCTCACCCTGACCGCGGGGAACGGACTCCTTCCGTCAGCCATCGTGCTCCCTCCGGCAGACGTGATTATACATCATCCGCCCGCACGCCTGAAACGGGCAATGGCCGCCTTCCCCTTTCTCCCGACCGTTCGCCGCCCGGCCCCCTCAGGCGAGGGCGGCCCTCAGATCCTCCTCCGGCGACGCGATCGGCATGATGTTGAACTTCTCCACGAGGACCTTGAGGATGCCCGGCGTGACGAACGCCGGCAGCGACGGCCCCAGGCGCATGTCCCTGATGCCGAGGGCGAGGAGCGAGAGAAGGATGGCGACCGCCTTCTGCTCGTACCAGGAGAGGATGAAGGTGAGCGGGAGGTCGTTCACGCCGCAGTTGAACGCCCCGGCGAGCGCCTGCGCGACCCGGACGGCGGAATAGGCGTCGTTGCACTGGCCGACGTCGAGCAGGCGCGGGATGCCGCCGATCTCGCCCGCCTCCATGGCGTTGAATCGGTACTTCCCGCAGGCGAGGGTGAGGATGACGCAGTCCTTCGGCACGGACTCCGCGAACTTCGTATAGTAGTTGCGGCCGGGCTTCGCGCCGTCGCAGCCGCCGATGAGGAAGAAGCGGCGGATCGCGCCCGCCTTCACCGCCTCGACGACCGTGTCGGCGACGCCGAGGATCGCCTCGTGGCCGAAGCCGACGGTGATCGTCCGCCCGGGCGCCTCCCCGAAGCCGCCGAGCGCCTTCGCCCTGGCGATGACCGGCGAGAAGTCCTTCGGCCGCCCGTCCGTCCGGTCGGCGATGTGGGCGACGCCGGGCCAGGCGACGAGGCCGGTGGTGAAGATGCGGTCGGCGTAGGCGTTCGAGGGCCGCTGGATGCAGTTCGTCGTCATCAGCACGGCCGCCGGCGCCGCGGCGAACTCCTTCTGCTGGTTCTGCCATGCCGTCCCGTAGTTGCCGGCGAGGTGCGCGTGCCGCCGGAGGGCCGGGTAGGCGTGGGCGGGGAGCATCTCGCCGTGCGTGTAGACGTTCACGCCGGTCCCCTCGGTCTGCGCGAGGAGCTCCTCGAGGTCGAGCATGTCATGGCCGCTCACGATGATCGCCGGGCCCTTCCGCGTCCCGAGGGAGACCTGCGCGGGAGAGGGGACGCCGAAGCGCTCGCGGTGCGCCGCCGAGAGCAGCTCCATCGTCGCGATGTTGGTCTTCCCGCACTCCATGGCGAGGCCGACGAGCTCGTCCGCCCCGCGGTTCCCCTCCGCGAGCGCCGCGAGGGCGCGGCTGATGAAGGCCGGGATCTCGCCGGAGTCCTTCCCGAGGATGTGGGCGTGGTCCGCGTAGGCGGCGATCCCCTTCAGGCCGAAGAGGAGGAGGTGTTCGAGGGACCGGAGGTCCTCGTTCCTCTCCGGATCGGCCATGAGGCCGACCGACGCGGCCTGCTCGAGCAGGCCCCGCCGCGTGGCGGCGGGCTCCCAGGCGGCCGCCGCCGGGATCTCCCCCGAAATGCCGGCGGCGCCGCGCAGCCGCGCCTTGACGGCCGCCGCCTCCCGGATCAGCTCCTCGAGGCGGTCCGGATCGAAGTTGACGTTCGTGATCGTGCTGAAGAGCGCCCGGACGACAAGGACGTCCGCGGCCCGGTCGCGGACGCCGGCCCGGTCGGCGAGCCAGCCGATCCCCTTCACCGCGTGGACCAGCAGGTCCTGGAGCGCCGCCGTCTCCGGGTCCTTGCCGCAGACGCCCTGGACGGTGCAGCCCGTCCCCTTCGCCGCCTGTTCGCACTGGTAGCAGAACATCTTCATCCCCGTTCCCTCCTTATCAATAACCACTCCTTTATAAAGACCACCTACGAGGTGGCCTTTTTGTGCTTCATGTACCGGTCGTGGAGGGCCTCGCCCACGCACTCCCGCGCCGCCGCGCACCACTCGACGCACGCCGGCGGCGCCTCCCGGGCGACCGCCGCGCCGCACGCCGGGCAGCGGGCCTCGAACTCATCCGGCCAGAGCTCCACCGTCGCCCCGCAACGGCACGCCGCCTCGTCGGGGAACGAGGCCCGTATCCGCTCCATCCCCGGACATTTGAGGGAACTCATTTCCGCTTCCCCTCGACGCCGATCTCGACCTCCTCCAGCGGGATCTCCCTCCCCGAGGCGGCGATCGCCTCCCGGGCGATCCGCACGAGGCCGTAGCAGCAGGGGACCTCCATGCGGGCGACGGTCACCGACCGCACGCCGGAGCGCGCGAAGACGGCGGTGAGCCTCTCCACGCAGGCGGCGGCGTCATCGAACTTGGGACAGCCCACGAGGAGGGCCTTTCCCGCGAGCAGCTCCTCGTGGAAGCCGGCGTGGGCGAACGGGACGCAGTCCGCCGCGAGCAGCAGGTCCGCCCCCGCGAGGAACGGGGCCTCGGGCGGCACGAGTCGGAGCTGGATCGGCCACTGCCGCAGCCGCGACGCCCGCGGCGGTCCGCCGGCCGTCTCCCCGGCGCACGGACCGAACGACATGACCCGCGCCCCCGGGCATCCGGCGGGCGCGCCCCCACAGGGGGCCTCCGCGGCGGGGACGGCGATCCCCCGCTCGGCGAGGAACCGCTCCGCCTCCCCGAGGTATTCGGTCTCGCCGTGCTCCCTGAGGTGCGCGAGGTGGGCGTCGATGACGTCGGTCCCTCCACGCACGACGTTCTCCATGACCTTCCGCTCGTCGTACGACTCCGCCTCGCGCTCCTCGATCTCGATCGCCCCCTCGGGGCAGTGCCCGAGGCAGGCGCCGAGGCCGTCGCAGAAGATGTCGCTCACCATCCGGGCCTTCCCGTCGATGATCCGGATCGCCCCCTCCGGGCAGTTGGGGACGCAGAGGCCGCAGCCGTTGCACCGCTCCTCGTCAATCCGTATGATTCGCCGCCGCATGTCGCCTCTTCCTCCTGTACGCCTTCGCGAGCGCCGCGAGCCTCGTCCGGGCGAGGTACGCCCGGAGCCGGTCGTCTGCCTCCTTCAGCACGTCGCCGAGGATGCACCGCCCGCCGCCGCAGACCGGACGGGCGAAGAGACACCTCGACCCGGCGACTGCGCCGTCGATCGCCTCGTAGATCGAGATGAGCGTGATCTCCCCCGCGGGCCGGGCGAGCGAAAAGCCGCCGGAACGGCCCCTGACGGCCGCGACGAGCCCCTCCCGCGAGAGGCGCTGGAGCACCTTCGAGAGGTGCGCCCCGGAGACGCCGAGCTCCTTCGCGAGGCCGCGCGTCGACCGCCGGCTGCCGGGGGCGGCCGCCAGCAGCGCCATCGCGTGGAGCGCCATCGAGGCCCCCTCGGAAACCCGTATCAGACGCGCCATCGGACCGGCTCCTATAATCAATAATCGGGTACTACATTACCAAATATAGGTCCCGCGTCAATGCCTTTTTCATCTTTATTTTCGCCGCGACCGGCGCGGGCCGACCGTGCTATACTCCGACCATGCGCCTGATCCGGAATCCCGATTCGCTCGACGGCCTCTTCCCCGCCGGCCGGCCGACGGCCGCGCTCTTCGTCATGTCGGGGTGCCCATTCTGCCGGCGCTTCATCCCCGAGTTCGAGTCGTACGCACGGCGGCGCGAGGGGGAGATCGAGGCGGTCACCGTCGTCCTCGACGACGACGCGAGCCCCCTCTGGGACCGGTACGGGATCAGCGTCGTCCCCACCGTCCTGCGCCTCGAGGAGGGCACGGTCACGGCGCGCCTCGACGGGAGGCCCGGGGCGGGGCTCGCCGCGGCCGATCTCGAATCGCTCTGACCCCCTCTCAGCGGCCCCCCATGAAGCGGGGGGCGGAGGGGCAGAGGCGACGGAGCGGGCAGTCGGCGCAGCGGGGATTTCTCGCCCGGCAGACCGCCCTGCCGTGGTTGACGAGCATGTAGTTGAAGTCGAGCCAGTCCCGTCGCGGCACGATCGCGAGGAGGTCCCGCTCGATCTTCTCAGGGTCCTCGTGCCCGCTCAGCCCCAGCCGCTGCGAGACGCGCCGGACGTGCGTGTCGACGGCGATCCCCTCCGCCTTCCCGAAGCCGCTCGAGAGGACGATGTTGGCGGTCTTGCGGGCGACGCCGGGCAGCGAGAGGAGGTCCTCCATCCGGTCGGGGACCTCCCCGCCGAACCGATCGACGATCGCCCGCGCGGCGCCGATGATGTGCCGCGCCTTGTTCCGGAAGAACCCCGTCGGCCTGATCTCCCGCTCGAGCGCCGCCCGCCTCGCCCGCGCGAAGTGCGCGGCGGTCGGGTATTTCCGGAAGAGGGCGGGGGTGATCCTGTTCACCCGCTCGTCGGTGCACTGCGCGGAGAGGATGGTCGCGACGAGGATCTGGAGGGGGCCCTCGTGCCGGAGCGCGGTGCGGCTCCGGGGATAGGCCTTCCGCAGTATCGCGATGATCCGTTCGATGGGGGCCATTGCTTCTCCGGGGCGCACGGGGGAATTCCGGGAGAAAAAAGCCCCGGCCCCCGATGAACGGGGACCGGGGCTCGCATCGTTCGATATGTTACCTCGCACCCTGCCTGATCACGTTGACGGCCTGCATGCCCTTCCGGCCGGGGGCCACCTCGAACTCCACAACCTCTCCCTCGGTCAGGGTCTTGAAGCCCTCCCCCTGGATCGAGGAGTGGTGGACGAACAGGTCCTCACCGCTCTCGGGGGTGATGAACCCGTAGCCCTTCCGGTCGTTGAACCATTTCACCGTGCCTCGTGCCATTCCAACCGACTCCTTCTGCGACGCCGGGCCCGCCCCGTTCGGACAGGCAACCGACCTGCCCCTGGCGGGGCGCCTTCCCCGGCGGAAGGCCCCGGCTGCAAAAACGCCACGAGGTCGAGCGGCATCCTCGTGACGTTCGGCCCGGACGGGCCGTTCCCTAGCCAAGGCCATGCCCCACTCTTACACCGGCATGATAGCAAAGAGCGGCGACACCGCAACACCCTTTTTTCGCCGCGCAAGCCGTAAAAAGTTCAGGAACAAATCCACCGCGGATTGCCGCGGATCATTGACGGATGTAACTACAGTTCAAAGTGAAAAGTCAAAAGTTCATAGTGTGGGTAATCCGCGTCAATCCGCGGCAAAGACTTCATGTCTTCCGGCTGTGGCTGAATCCGCGAAGATCAGTGCTGATCCGCAAGAATCCGTGCCAATCCGTGGTGAATTGGTTCTTTGCATACAGGCGTTGTGGGCATTCCGCCGGCGGCGTTGCGGTCGCGCGCCGCTTTCGGTACCATATGCCCTTCGCACGGAAGGGATGGGAACCGCCATGCACCGAATGACGACCCTCGCCGCCGCGGCGGCGCTCCTCGCCGGCGCGGCGGCCGCCGACGACGAGATCAAGGGCCGGATCACGGCGATCGATCCGCCGGCCGGGCGGATCGAGATCTCGGGTGTCGCCGTCGACGCGTCCGGGGCGAAGGTGCGGACGCTCGCCCGCATCCCCGCGAGGCTCTCCGACCTCCGGATCGGCAACCTCGTCGAGGCGGAGGGCGCGTTCACCGGTCCCGGCGCGTTCAGGGCGCGACGGGTCCAGCGGGAGCTCGGCCGCGACGGGGAGATCGAGGGGACGATCGAGCGCGTGGACTCGAATCCGACCGCCGTCGTCATCGGCGGCGTCGCCGTCGCGGTCCCCCCGGAGGCCGTCGTCATCGACCCGCGCCACCTGCTCTCGGCCCGCGAGCGGCTCGCCCCGGGGGCGCGCGTGAGCTGCTCGGGGACCTGGACGGGGCCGCTCGCCTTCACCGCCCGCACGGTGCGCTTCACCTGGGAGCGGTGAGGGGCCGCGGATGAAGCCGCTCTACACCCCCCAGTACCTCAAGCTGAACGCCGTCTTCTGCCTCCTGTTCATCTCCCTCACGATGTTCTACCTCCTGCCGATCCACATCGAGAACCTCGGCGGGAGCCGGTTCATGATCGGCGTCATCATGGGCTCCTGCGAGGCGACGGCGGTCGTCCTGCGCCTCTTCTTCAGCGGGGCGATGGATAGGGCGGGGAGAAAGAAGGTCCTGTTCGCCGGGGCCGCCCTGATGGCCGCGGCCTGCTTCCTCTTCCCCACCGTCGACCGGCCGGGGATGCGCGCCATCCTCCTCCGCGTCCTCCTCGGTGCCGGCTACGGAGCGTTCTTCACCGCCTCGTTCACCATCGCCGCCGCGCTGTCCCCCCCGGAGCGGCTCGCCGAGGCGCTCGGCACGCTCGGCGTCGGCGCCATGATCGCCCAGGGGGTGGGGCCGTGGCTCGGCGGCAGGGTCGTCGCCGCGCACGGCTTCAGCGGGATGTTCGCCGCGGCGGGCGTGTTCGCGGCGGCGGGGGCCCTCATCACCCTCTCCTTGGAGGAGTCGACCTCGCCGGCCTTCTGCCTCGCCGACCGGCGCGACGCGCGCCGCCTCCTCACGGGCGCCCTGCCGTGGCTCATGGTCCTCACCTTCTGCCACGCGGCCGGCCGCGGTTCCATCATCTCCTTCTTTTCCGACTTCGCGCGCGGGCGCGGCCTCGGGAATCCGGCCGTCTTCTTCGCCGCCTTCTCCGCGGCGGCCGTGGCGGGCCGCCTCGCCGGCGGGAGGGCCATCGACAGGATCGGGCGCCGGCGGATGCTCATTCCCTCCATCGCCCTGTTCGCGGCGGGGCCCGTCTCCGTCGCCTTCATCGCGTCGACGGGCGGGATGGCGGCGAGCGGCGCCCTCTGCGGCCTCGGGCAGGCGCTCCTCTACCCGGTCCTCATGTCGCTCTCCGTCGCGGGGACCCACGTCTGCGACCTGGGGGTCACCGTGGGGCTGTTCACCGCGTCCTTCGACGCCGGGCTGGGGGCCGGCTCGATCGCGTGGGGGGCCGTGGCGGGCCGCTTCGGCTACACGGCGATGTACCTCTCGGCGGGCGCGGTCGTGGCGGCGTCGGCGGCGTTCAGACGGAAGATAGGAGAGCGCGCGGCCCCGATATCGGCTATCGACCCGGCCCGCCGCGCGGCCGCGCCGCGAGATCGGCGATGGTGACGGAATCGAGGTACCGCTCCATCCGGTCGTTCAGGCGCTTCCAGACGGCGCGCGCCGCGCAGCGGCGCGACCTCGGGCAGGCGGAGGAATCCTTCGCGCATTCGATGAGGACCACGCCACCCTCCACCGCCTCCCAGACGTCGCGGAGCGTGATTCGGTCGGGGCTCCTCCCGATCTCGTAGCCGCCCTGCGCCCCGCGGTACGACTTGAGGAGCCGGGCCGCCCGGAGCGGGATCACGATCTGCCCGAGGTACTTGGCGGAGATCCCCTGGCGCCGGGCGACCTCGCCGAGGAGGACGGGGCCCTCCCCCCGGCGGCGGGCGAGCTCCATCAGGAGCCGGAGGCCGTACCGCACCCGCGTCGTGATCTTCATGTCGCCTCGACCCCGCCCGCCGCGGGCTCCATGTCGATCGCCCGTTCGAAATACCGCTCCATCAACGGGATCCTGCTCTCGACGTACGGTCGGATGGACCGCTTGTCGAGGACCGGGTTGTTCCCGAAGAGGCAATACGGCTGCACGGGAGTCGTCGGCACCGCGCCGCCGAGGGTGAGGTGGCCGGGGACGAGGTCGGGGAACTCGTAGAACGGGTGCTCGCAGGAGAAGCCGAACCGCCGCGCGAAGGCGTCCGCCGGAACCATGTAATCCGGCGTCTGCTCGGGGTAGAAGTCCTGTTCCCGCTTGAAGCCGTCGGCGATGCGGCCGATGCCGTTCCGGCGGCAGTGCAGCATCGCCTCGGTCAGCATGGCGAGCTTGCAGCCGCAGCAGACGAGGTTGCCGTACCGCCGGACATCCTCCTCGAGCCCCTTGATGGCGAGCTCATGGAAGAGGTGCGTGGAGTCGAGGAGGCGCCACGTGCAGCGGCCGGGGAACTGCCGCGCGATCCAGCCCGCCTTGTACTCCGACAGCTCGAGCCACTTCTCGGCGCCGTTGTCGAAGGTGAGGAGGTGGGCACGGCACCCCCGCTTCAGGAAGTAGACGGCGGCGGCGGTGCTGTCGACGCCGCCGGAAAAGAGGATCGCCACCTCGTCGCTCCCCATCCCGCCCTCCCCGCCCCGCGCAGTCGCGGCGGCCGGCTCCCTTCATTCATTATCGTATTGCTAGAATAGCAGGATCACGGCCACGAAGCAAGAATGCGATGCGGATTGACACGGATTTCACCATGCCACAGAGATCACAGAGAGCGCGGAGGGAACGGTCTTTGCCGCAGATGTTCACCAATCTTCGATGGCGGGATGTCTTTTCTTCCGGCGTTCAACTTCTCACCACGGTGGATGCTCTGTGACCTCTGTGTACTCCGTGGCGCACTACAACCGCTTGGATCCGCGTTCATCAGCGGTTCGCCACTCGTATTCGCGGAGATCCGCGGCTGAAACGCCGGCTCGTTCGGCTGTTCGCCCCTGACCGCGGACGGATCCGTCTCTCCTGGCGTGATCCGCGGCATGATGATCCGTGCGAATCAGTCAACAAGCCGCGCGGATCTGTTGCGGGGGATACATGGAATCTGCTGCGGGGCTAGGCCGGTCGGCGCTCAGCCAGCTTCCGGCGGGCGAGGCGGGCCCCCTCGAGGATCGCCTCGTAGCCGGTGCAGCGGCAGAGGTGGCGCGCGAGCGCCTCGACGATCGCCTCGTCGGGGGCGTCCGGCTGCCGGGAGAAGAGCGCGTCGAGTTCCATGACGATCCCCGGGATGCAGTAGCCGCACTGGACCGCGCCCGCCTCGATCATCGCCTCCTGGACCGGGTGGAGTGCCCTCCCGTCGGCCATCCCCTCGATGGTGCGCACCTCCCTGCCGTCGGCCTTCGCGGCGAGGAAGAGGCAGCTCCGCTCCGCCTTCCCGTCCACGACGACGACGCAGGCGCCGCAGGAGCCGTCGTCGCAGCCGCGCTTCGTGCCGGTGAGGCCGAGCCGCTCCCGCAGGACATCGATGAGCCGCTCGCCGTCCTCGACCTCGACGCTGCGGCGGACGCCGTTGACCGTGAGCGTGATCGTCTGTCCCATCAGTTCTTCCCCTTCTCCTCGAGCGCCTTCTTGATCTTTTCCGGGGTGACCGGGATCTCGTAGAACTCCACGCCGATGGCGTCGTGGATCGCGTTGAGGATCGCCGGGGCGACGCCGATGACCGGGTGCTCCCCGATGCCGCGCGCGCCGTAGGGGCCGATATGCTCCGGCGTCTCCACGAACTCGACCGTCCACCTGCCCGGCATCTCCCGCACGGTCGGGAAGCCGTACTTCCTGAAGTGGGGGTTGACCGCCGTGCCGTCCGGCCTGAACCTGAGCTCCTCGTAGAGGGTCGCGCCGATCGCCATCATCGCCCCGCCGGTCACCTGCCCCCTGATCTGCCGCGGGTTGATGACCCTCCCGACGTCGAAGCAGGAGGCGAGATGGTCGATGATGACCCTGCCGGTGGCCTTCTCGATCCGGAGCTCGCACGCCTGGGCGCCGAAGGTGTAGGTGATCCCCATCGTCCCCTGGCCGCACGCGTCCGGGTTGGACTGCCGCGGGAGGCGGGTGTCGGAGGTCGCGTGGACGACCTCGCCGACGGTCACGCCGTCGTCGTACATGTAGCCGCGGGCGAGCTTCGCGACCGCCACCCGCACGCTCGGGTCGTGGTTGAGAAAGATGTGCTCGCCGTCGTAGACGAGCCGGTCCTCGTCCACGCGGAGCACCTGCGCGGCCGTCCGTTTCATCATCGCGATGGCCTTCTCGGCGGCGCGGATGACCGACCGCCCCCCCTGGATCGTGAACATGGAGCCGATCGTCTGCCACTCCCAGGGCGAGAACTGCGTGTCGATCTCGGTGTAGACGGCGATCCGCTCGGGGGGGATCCTGAGCGCCTCGGCCGCCACCTGCCGCACCACCGTCCGGAGGCCCTGGCCGACCTCGGCGCCGCCCATGTTGATGGAGACGCTCCCGTCGGCGTTGAACTTGAGGTAGCAGCTCTTCGACGAGAACGGGGCGCCCTTCGGCGACTTCATGAGCGCCGCGAAGCCGCGCCCGTAGTAGTAGCGGTCGTCCTCCGCCGCCGCCTTCGGCCTCGAGAAGACGATCTCCCGGATGACCGCGGCGCACTTCCGCACGTCGCCGTTCGACTCCCAGAGGCGCTCGCCGAGGGAGGTGGTCCTGCCGGGGCCGAGGTAGTTCTTCTCCCGGAGCGCGAACGGGTCCATGCCGAGCCTCCGGGCGAGGATGTCCATCATCCGCTCCACCGCGAACTGCGACTCCTGGTGGCCGTAGCCGCGGTAGGCGCCGACCGGCGGGGTGTTCGTGTAGACGGAGAGCCCCTCGAGGAGGCAGTGCGGGAACTCGTACGCGCCGGTCGAGTTGTGCGTGGCGGCGATGAGGACGTGGATGCCGGTGTCCTTCGAGGCGCCGGTCGAGTGGATGACGGTGGTCCGGAGCGCGGTGAGGGTCCCGTCGCGGCGCGCGCCGATCCTGATCCTCGTCCGCATGCCGTGGCCGATGAGGGTGCTGAGGAGGTCCTCCTGCCTCGTGGCGACCCACTTGACCGGCCGCCCGGGGACGAAGCTCGCGACATAGGCGACCGTCTGCTCGATGGTGACGTCCGACTTGTAGCCGAAGCAGCCGCCCACCTCGGGAATGTGGACGCGGACGGCGGAGGCCGGGAGGCCGTAGACGTGGGCGACGTCCTCGCGCACGATGAACGGGCAGATGGAGGACGACCAGATCTCGATCGTCCCGTCCTCGTGGAAGAGGGCGACCGCCCCGTGGGGCTCGATGGCGCCCGAGGAGCCGAACGGGTAGTTGAACTCCCCCTCGACGACGACCTCGGCCCGCCTGAACCCCTCATCGACGTCGCCCTTCCTGAGCGTGTAGCGGCCGGCGATGTTCGTCCCGGGGACGGCCTCCATCCCGGGCAGGTGCTCGAACGTCCCCGACTCCTCGTGGATGAGGACGGCGTCCTCCTTCATGGCGTCGCGGGCGTCGACGTAGACGGGCAGCGGTTCGTACCGGGCGACGATCTTCCCCACCGCGGCCCGCGCCTCACGCACCGTCTCGGCGATGACGGCCGCGACCGGCTCGCCGATCCACCGCACCTTGCCGACGGCGAGCGGCAGGCGGTCCTTGATGTTCTCGCCGTAGCGGAACCGGATGTCCCTCCCCGTGACGACCTTCACCACCCCGGGCATCCGCTCCGCCTCGGCGGTGTCGATCGAGAGGATCTTCGCGTGCGCGTGCGTCGGCCGCAGGAAGGCGGCGTGGAGCATGCCCGGCAGGCGGAGATCGTCGAGGAAGCGGACCTTCCCCGTGGCCTTGGCGACCGCGTCCGGCCGCGGGACGTTCTTGCCGATGTAGGTGAATTCCATGATCCGGCGATCGCTCCTCTGTGCCGCCCCCCGCGGGCGTCGGCCGCCCGGAGAAGGCGAAGAGAAATACTTATAGCATACCGCGACGCGGTCCGCCAGCCCGAAGGCGCCTCACTCCCCGAAGATGAGCCGGAGCCCCAGGGCGACGAGGAGGAGCGGCAGGACGAGCGGGGCGACGGCCTTCACGGTCGTCGCGATGATGTTGCTCGACGCGAGCGAATCGACGAGGCTCGCGACGCCGATGACGAGCAGGGCGACGCCCCCGATCGGCGTCCGTCGCCGCTCGGCCGCCGCCAGGTACTGCCGCACGACGAGGGCGAGGCCGACGCCGAGGAGGATGATGGGGGCGTAGTAGGAATCCGGCGCCGTGAAGGTGTGCACGATGATCGCGACGCCGATGCTGAGGAGCACGATGCCGCCGACGACCCGCGATTCTTTCGTTCCCATACGTTCCCTCCGCCCGTGTCCGCTCCGGGGCTCGTCCGGCCGAATGTGTTGACAGCCCCGCGGACAGACCATTATACTACGGGCACGATTGTCCGCAAGGAGGGGAAGTCATGGCGAAACGGAAACGGCGGAAGACGAAGGGCGGCGCGGCCGCGGCGGGGAAGAAGACGTTGAAGGGGAAAAAGGCCCTGAAGCGGAAGCGGCGCGTGCGGAAGCGGGCGGCGGCCCCCGCGCCCGTCGCCGAGCGGAAGCCGCCGTACGTCGCCCCGAGGCGCGTCCACATCAAGGAGGAGGTGGCAAAGCTCCTGCCCCACGTCGACCCGAGGCTCATCAAGAAGCTCGACTACTGGGCGCTCTACACCATCCACCAGGACGTCGTCAAGGACGGCAAGGACGCCGAGGAGCTCGCCCGGCGGCTCATCAAGGGGTACGACCCCGCGAAGGCCAGGGGGATGGCCGAGGCCGCGGCGGCGAAGAAGACGAAAGAGGAGGAGCGCGAGCGACGCATGAAAGAGGCGGCCACGAGGAAGGCGGAGGCACGGCAGAAGGCGGATGCCGCGAAGGCGCGCGCGCGCGCGGCGAGGGATCGCGCCCGGGCGGCGGCCCGCGCGGCCAAGGATCGGGCGCGGGCGGCGAGGATGCGGGCGAGGGCGCCGAAGGCCGCCGCACCCGCCCCTGCGCCGCCGCCCGCGGCCGCCGGCAAGGCCAAGGCGAAGGCGGCGGCCCCGAAGGGCGCCGTCACGTACCCGCGCGCGAGCTACGTCGCGCCGGTCCGGACCGCCATCAGGGACGAGCTCGTGAAGATCATTCCGGGGATCAAGCGCTCCGACCTCACCGGGATCGACTACTGGGCGCTCTACACGATGCACTCGGAGATCGTCAAGTACGGACGCGCCCCCGAGTCGCTCGCCCGGAAGTTCATCAAGGGGTACCAGAAGCCGAAGAAGTAGATGCAGCCCGACACGACCGCCACGCCGGCCGAGGGGTTCGACGACTCCCTGCCCGTCGGCGCCATCGTCCATTACTACCGCGGCGCGATGACCCGGTCGAACGCCAGGCGGAACATCGTGGACAACACGACCGACTGGGCCGTGGCGGCCACCGCCGGGATGCTGAGCTTCGGGATATCGGGGGAGGGGAGCCGGCACATCATCCTCTTCGCCGCCCACTTCTTCATCCTCATGTTTCTCATGATCGAGGCACGACGCTACAGCTACTACATCGCCATCGACTGGCGCGTGCGGATGATCGAGCGGCACTACTACGCCAACGTGCTCCTCGGCCTGCCGGAGGCGGCGAGCGGGGCGTGGCGGCGGCGGCTCGCCGAGGAGATCCTGCACCCCCACCTGCCGCTCGACTTCTGGTCGTCGTTCAGCATCCGGCTGCGAAGGACCTACGTCTGGATCTTCCTCATCCTCAGCTTCGCCTGGGTGGCGCGCGTCGCGACCTACCCGCGGCCGGCCGCCTCCCTCGGCCTGCTCTGGGAGCAGTCGGGGATCACCGCCCTGCCGGGCTGGTGCCTCTGGGCCGCCCTCGCCCTCCTCTGGATCGTCTTCATCGCCGCCCTGCGGCGCAACCCGGCGGCGCGGCGGAAACTCGAGCGCGAGGGATTCGCGATCGGCTGACGAGCCGCCCGCGCGCCGGCGCAGCACGGAGAGCCATGCACGAACGGACGCATCTCCCCGGTGAGCCCTGGCGGGCGGTCTTCCTCAACTCGATTTTGCCGGGGCTCGGCGAGTTCTCCGCCGGGATGCCGCTCAGGGGCGCCGCGTTCCTCGCGGGGGCGATCGGCCTCGCGGCCGCCCTCGCGGCGCGCCTGTACGCATTCATCTTCGTCCCCGCGGCCGCGACCGGCGTGCGGGCGATCGCAACCCTCGCGGCGCTCGCGGGCGCGCTCTTCCTCCTCGTCGTCGGCTCCTTCGTGGACGCGTACAGCGGCGTGAAACGCCGGAACAGGGAGCGCGGCCTCGCCATCCCGCCCGACCGGAGGAAGGCGCCCTGGTTGTCGGCGACGCTCTCCAGGTTCGTCCCCGGCCTCGGCCAGCTCTACAACGGCCGGTACGCGGCCGCGGGGCTCCATGCGGGGATCTGGCTCCTTCTCCTCTTTTTCCTCCACGCCTCCTGGCTCTTCGCGGCGGCGGGCGTCCTCGCGGTCCTGTCCATGGCGTCCGCCTACCGCGACGCCTCGCGGATCAACGGCGGCGCGGAGACGTTCCGCGGCGCGTTCGGCCCCCTTCCCCGGGCGGCCGTCGCCGCCGTCATCGTCGCCGGCTGCCTCCCCCTCCCCGCCCTCACGGGCCCCCACCTCTTCCGCGTGCACAGGATCGCCGGCGGGGCGATGCGGCCCGGCCTTCTTCCCAACGACAGGATCATCGTGGACACGGCGCTCTACCGCCTCGGCGGCATCAGGCGCGGCGACGTCGCGCTCTTCAAGGCGCCAGACCGGCCGGGGCAGTATTACACGAAGCGGATCGTCGGGATGCCGGGAGAGACGATCGAGATCAGGGAGGGGAAGATCATCATCGACGGGGAGCCGCTCGTGACCGGGGGGGTCATCGACCGGATCCCCTACCGCAACTACGGCACCTGCTGCCTGCCCGGCGAGACCGTCCGCATCCCGGAGGGCCGCTACTTCTTCCTCGGCGACCGGATCGAGAACAGCCTGGACAGCCGCTTCTACGGCCCGATCCCCCTCGGCGAATTCGGGGGGCGCGCGGTCAAGATCGTCCGCCCGCGCCGCCGCGCGGGGCCCGTCCTCTAGCGCCGCCCCTCACCAGTCCGCCCCGTGCGCGGGCGGCCGCCGCTGCCGCTTCTTCTCCGCGCGCGCCGCCTTCGCCGCGCGCATCCGCTCCTGCGCGCGGCGCGACCGCCGCCGCTTCTGCCGCCGGATCTTCTCCCGCAGGCGGCGCGCCTCGCTCAGCCGCCCCCGCCGGAGCTCCTCGATCCGCCCGACGATCCGCCGGCGGGCCCGGTACCGGTTCAGCGCGCGGGACCGCTCCTCCCCGCACTTCACCGCGACGCCCGTGGGGCGGTGGCGGAGGAAGACGCAGGTGGAGGCCTTGTTCACCTTCTGGCCGCCGGGGCCGGAGGAGCGGATGAACTTCTCCTCGAGATCCTCCTCGCGGATGCCGAGGAGCCGCATCCGATCGAGGAGCTCCCGCTCCTTCGGCGGCGACACGGGGAAGCGCGCCATGGGGGGCCGCGGCCGGCGGGGCCGGCTCAGAACAGGAAGACGGCGGCGGCGAGCACCGTCCGGAAATCGCCGGAGGGGCCGACCACCGCGGACTGGGTGACGTTCATGGCGCGCACCACCTTGTTGGAGATGTGGTAGACCTTCTTGAGCTCGTCCCAGCTCTTGTTCTCGTCGAACTCGAGGCCGAGCGTGCTCGCGAGCATCGCGACGGCCATGTCCTCGGCGTTGTCCCCCGCGGTCTTCTCCGTCTCCCCGTAGGCGTGGTACTCGCTCAGGTAGCCGTAGAACCCCTTCGTCGGGACGGCGCAGCCGACGCTGGCGGAGACGAGCCGGTGCGGCTCGTTGGCGGAGCAACGGGCGAGGACGGTGAAGGTGATCTGGCCGGTGACGAGCTGCGCGAGCCCCTTCGCCCGGGAGATGATCTTGCAGCCGGGGGGGAGGATGCTCGAGACGGTGACGAGGTTGCAGCGCTCGATGCCCGCGTCCCGCAGGGCGAGCTCGAACGAGCGCAGCTCCTTCTTGTGCGTGCCGACGCCGTTGGTGAAGAAGACCTGCTTGGGAACGAGCAGCATCGTGACCCCCCTTCGGCCCGTTCGGCCGCCGCGGAGACCGGGCGCCGGGCCCGCGCCCCTATCGCCGCCGTGACCGCCGCGCCCCCGGCGGCGTCCGGCGCCCGAAGAAGATGTACCCCAGGAGACGGTAGACGAGCTTCGCGGCGAGGAAATCGGAGGCCACCCCCGGCGGCATCGGGCAGAGCTCCACGACGTCGAAGCCGACGACCCGGCGCGCGGCGCACGCCTCCCGCAAAATGCCGATGACGTCGTACCAGCCGAGCCCGCCGGGCTCCGGCGTGCCGGTCGCCGGCACGACCGAGGGATCGAAGACGTCGAGGTCGACGGTGATGTAGACCGGGTCGCCGAGGCAGGCGACGATCTCGCGCGGGTCGGTCCGGCGGGCGACGAGGTCCGCCGCGAAGAAGGTGCGGAGCCCCGCGGCCCCGCGGCGGAACCGCGCCTCCTCGGCGCTCAGGCTCCTGATCCCCACCTGGACGAGCGTCCCCGCCTCGAGCGCCCGCCGGCCCGCGCAGGCGTGGCTGAACGGCGTCCCCTGGTACGAATCTCGGAGATCGGCGTGCGCGTCGAACTGGAGGACGGAGAGCCGGCGGTGACGCTTCTTCAGCGCCCGCAGCGCGCCGGCGGTGACCGAATGCTCGCCGCCGAGGACGACGGGGAGCTTCCCCGCGGCCGCGACCCCCCCGACGGCGGACTCGACGGCGGCGATCATCCGGGCGGGGGTCGACGCCTCCGTCTCGAGGGGATCCTGCGTGTGGATGCCGATCCTGAACGTCTCCACGCCCAGCTCCTCGTCATACGTCTCCATGTGCGTCGAGGCGGCGATGATCGCCGCGGGGCCGTTCCGGGAGCCGGCGACGTAGGTGGAGGTGAGGTCGTACGGCACCGGGATGACGACGGCGCGCGCCGTCCGCCACGAGGAGGAGCGCTCGGGAAGGCCGCAGAAGTTATGGGGCACTCGATCCGGTTTCATCCCCGCACCCGGCGCGGCCGCGGAGGGACGCGCGGAGTGAATGGTATGAAAGTCCGGCCGGCGCGCGCAAGATGAATCACGTACCGCGGGGGACATCGCCGCCCGCGCGCACCGGATCCTTCCCGCGGTCCCTCCTCCGCACCGCGCGGGTGTCGAGCGCACGCGCGAGGAGCTCGGCGACCTCGTCCATGTCGAACGGCTTCGTGATATAGTCGAAACACCCCTCCGCGAGCGACTCCCTGAGCGACTCGTCGGAGGGATAGGCGGTGAGGCAGAACACGATGACGTCCTCGTCCGTCTCCCGGATCTTCCTGAGGAGCTCCATGCCGTCCATCTGGGGCATCTTCAGGTCGAGGACGATGAGATCGTACCCCCCGCTCCTGATCTTCTCGTAGGCGTCGACGCCGTCCACGGCGCCGTGGACCTCGTATCCCCGCTCCCCGAGCGCCCTGATGAAGATCTCCCGCACCCACGCCTCGTCGTCCGCGATGAGTATCCGTTCGCCGCCCATACGTCCCCCCCCGTCGTCAGCGCACCGTCGCCATTCTACACGCGCCTTCGCCCGCTGTCTCCCCCCTTTCGCGCCGCCCCCCTGCCGCGCTCACTCCACCATGAAATCGGCGACGACCGGGAGGTGGTCGCTCGCCGTCGCGGTATCGGCCCTCCGGAGGCCGGCCGCGTCGAGGTCGGCGTCCGGCATGGAGGCGGTGCACAGCACGAAGCGGTTTCCCGCCGACGCCGCGGAATCGGTGTGGATCACGTAGTCGAGGCGGCCGGGTCCGAACCCCCTGCGATGGAAATGCACCCAGGTGTACACCTCGGCGGCGGCGATGTGCCGCGGGGAGAGGTCCGCCATCGGCGTCCCGTCCCAGTCCGGCGGGGCGGAGGGGCCGAAGGCCTCCTCGTCCGCGATTTGGCCCGTGAGCAGCGTCCGGAGCTGCCCGGCGCCGCCGACGAGATTGAGGTCGCCGGTGACGATCATCGGCGTGCCGACGGGGAGGGCCGCCTCGTGTCCCGGCGACTTGAGGTCCCGCAGGAGCGCGACGATCTCGTCGGCCTCCCGCTGCCGGCGCTCGTCCTTCGTGCCGCTCCCGAGGTGGGCGTTCACGACGAAGAGGTCGAGGCCGTGCCGGCCGTCGGGGAGGTCGATGAGCGCCCCCACGGCGCCCCGCAGCGGAACGGTCCGCGCGATCGGGTGCCGGCTCAGGGTGAAGCAGTCGATGTGGCTCGCGAGGTGCCAGGCGCCGCCCAGCATCCGCGTGACGAGGGCACGGACCTCGTCGGGGCCGTGGCGCCGGATCTCCTGGAGGCAGAGGATGTCCGGATCGAGCGCCCGCAGGATCCGGGCGAACTCCTCCTCGCGCCTGAAGATGTTGTCCTCGTACACGTTCCAGGTGACGAGCCGGACGTGCCCCTCCGCCTCCCTCCCGATCCTCCCGGGTTCGACGCGGCGCGGGCGCCCTCGCCGCAGCCGCGCGCGCGCCGTCCGGCCCGCGTCCGGCGCGACGTCGCCGGCCTCGTCCCCCTCGTCGCGCAGGATCCAGGAAACGGTCCCCGACCGGAAGAGCGGAGGGATTCCCTCCGCGGGCGGCTCCTTGCGGAACTTGATCTCGAACTCCGACGACGTCACGGTGGGGGCCGTCACGAGGCCGATCTCGTAGGCGTTCACGGTCCGCGGGGAATCGCCGCGGTGCAGGGTGCCCCGCCGCCGTCCGAAGCGCCAGGAGAGGTCGGCGCCGATTCCGCCGACCGGGAGGCCGGTCGCGGCCGAGTCGTCGGTGTCCAGGTAGAGGACGATGTCGTTCCCCGACTGGAGGGAGATCTCCTTCCCGGTCTCGAAACGAATGAAGAGGGTGTCCCGGTCGTCGGCGATCCACACCCGGCCGAAATCGACGCCGGAGGGGCCGCTGTCCCCCGAAGGGTCGGCGTCGGCGGGGGCGATCCCGCGCCAGTCTTCGAAGCGGCCGTCGATCAGGATGGCCGGCGTCCCGGAGCGGCATCCCCCCGCGGCGCACAGGGCCGCCAGAAACAGCGCCGCCGCACAACGCGCGTGTCTCATCGCTCGCTCGCCGGGGTCATCATACAGGGAATCGGGCGGCCGCGCAACCGCCGCGTGCGCGCGGCGGCCTCAGAGGAGCCACTCGGCGATCGAGAAGTAGACGAGGACGCCGATGATGTCGCAGAGGGAGGTGACGAGCGGCGCGCTCGCCGCGGCGGGGTCCCGCCGGAGCCGCGTCAGGATGAACGGGAGCGACATCCCGATGACGCTCCCGACGACGACCACCACCGCCATGGCGAGCGACGTGACGAGCGCCAGCCGGGGGCCGCCGCGATACAACCCGACGACGGAGACGGCCAGCCCCATGGAGATGCCGAGCGCCGCGGCCGTGGCGAGCTCCCGGAGGATCATGCGCGCCCAGTCGCCCGCCCGGACGTCGCCCGTGGCGAGGGCGCGCACCATGAGCGTCGCCGCCTGGGTGCCCGCGTTCCCGCTGCTGTCGATGAGGAGGGGGAGGAAGAAGACGAGGGCGACGACCCGCGCGATCGTCGCCTCGAAGCACGCCATCGCCGCGCCGGAGAAGAGGTTGACGAAGACGAGGAGGAGGAGCCACGAGATGCGCCGCCGGTAGAGGAGCGGGATCGGCGCGTCGCGGATGCTCGCGATCATGCCGTCGCCCCGCTCGACGCTGACGGCCGCGATCTTCTGGAAATCCTCGCTCGCCTCGCGCTCCTGCACGTCCATGAGGTCGTCGACCGTCACGATCCCGAGCAGGACGTTCTCGGAATCCACGACCGGGAGGGCGACGAGGTCGTAGCGACGGATGGTCCGGACCGCCTTCTCGCGGTCGTCGAAGGCCGACACGCTCACGAAGCTGCCGTCCATGATCTGCCCGACCTTCTCCTCGGTGTCCGCCAGAATGAACCGCCGGAGCTTGATGTCGTCCAGCAGCCGCCCGGATTCATCCGTCACGTAGACCATGTTGACGGTCTCGCTGTCCTTCCCCCACCGCCGGATGTGGTCGAGCGCCTGTCGGATCGTCCACTCCGGCCGGACCGCCACGTAGTTCGGCGTCATCAGGCGCCCCACGCTCTCCTCCGGGTAGCCGAGGAGGCGGCTCGCCTCCCTGCGGTCTTCGGGGCCCAGGAAGTGGAGGAGGCGCCTCGTCACGGCGGCGGGCATCTCCTCGAGGAGGGCGGTCCGGTCGTCCGGCCGAAGGTCCGCCATGAGCTGGCCGGTCTCGCCGTCGGTCAGCTCCCTGAGGACGACGTCCTGCTGCCGGCGGTCGAGGTAGGCGAAGACGTCGGCGGCGTGACGGCGAGGGAGGGCGCGGAAGAGGAGGACCCGGTCGTTCCGGTCGAGGCTCATGAGGAGGTCCGCCACCTCCGGCGGCGGCCACGCCGCGAGCCCCTCCTTCAGGGCAGGCCAGTTCCTCTCCCGGATGATGTCCCGGATGTCCGGGCCGAGCAGTTGCTTCAGCATGGGAGAACGGCGTCAGCACATCGTGCGGACGCCCTCCGGGTGGTGCGATGATCGGCCGTCACGCGTCCCCTCCGAAGCAGGCCGGCGGTCACCCCTTCATGCGGGAGGGAGGACAACGGCGGAACAGGGCGGGGCGGCGGGAAGGGCCGGGGACGGCGAAGGCGTCACACGGTCGGGATGAACCAGTCGGGATATCCCGGCGTCTTCTCCGTCTCCTGCTTCCGCTTGCCGTGACGGCGCGCCATCTTCTCCTGCGCCTTCTGCTTGCGCTTGAGCTCCTTCTGCCGTTTCATGTAGCTTTCCGGACCGCGCTTCGCCATTGCTCCCCCTTTCCCCCTGATTTCGCCGGAGCCCGCTCCCGAATCAACGCGGCCCCGCATCTCCGTGCTGTGTCACTTTGAACATTTTTGCTTTGAACTTTGACCCGTAGTTGCGCACGCCGGATTCCGCGACGCCATCCGAATTATACGCCGGATGTATCGCATTCGCCAGTCAATAAACGCCCTGGTTGGAATAACCTGTTGCGATTAATGAGTCTATATTGCACTATCCGATTCCACGCAGCGAGATTACGCACAAGGAATCGTTGGAGCTGAGAGATGAAACCTCTGATTACACTGGCAATGCTTGGACTGCTCGCCGGGTGCGCCACCCGTCATACCGGACCTTCCGCCGCACCCCCCTCCGGAGCCGACATGACCCTCCACCAATTCAACTCGGACACCGGCCTCGGCGTCTGGCGAGTCGAGGATGACAGCGTCATGGGCGAGCGCTCCCGCGGACGCCTCGCCATCAACGAAGCAGGCAATGCGCTGTTCAGCGGCGGAATCTCCCCCGACAACGGCGGCGGTTTCTCGTCGATTCAAACCGAATTCGGCCCCATCGACGTCTCCGCCTATCGCTTCCTGTGCATCGGCCTCAAGGGCGACGGCAAGCGCTACCAGGTGCGCGTCGAGTCCACCCCGGTCGTGACGCTCGAGCGGAATCAATGGAAGGCAATCAGGATATGCCTTTTCTCCGCATAAGGGGAATCGCTGCATGTGCCGTCATCGTCATGCTTGCGGCAGTATTGCTCCGGCGGTCGATCGTCACATACACCGAGGTCGATCCTGAAATCGCCCGACATCTTCGGGATATCCTGGCTGTCGAGTATGCATCGCCGCTCTTGTCCGATACCGCGGAAGGCCTGCACGAACGGGATGCAGGCGCATTCGAAGACGCAGCCGAGAGAATGCTCACATGGCACACGACCTTCGCGGAAAGGATAACGTTCCCCTCCCTGACTTCCAAGGTGAACGGGAGTCGGATCCTTGTACGAGCGGAGATTTTCGTGGACGGCCATCCACCGCCTGTCGGTAAATCCACCCGCTATTTCCAGTTCCACCATTCCATGCTGTCGGGATACACCTATGACGCGGAGGTGGCGGCATTGAATTACCATCTCCCTTTCCTGGACTAGCCGCGATCAGAATTCGTGGAGACTGCTCGGGCGGTGGGCGAGGAGCATGGAGTGAAGCCGGGTGATCCGCTCAAGGCGCGCTCGCCATACCGGCCGCGCGGCGTATGCTCATTGAAACAGGGCATCGGTTGAATATGCGTCACGAGCAAATATAGCCAATAGTCGAGGTCCGACCCTGATTCTCTTTCCAGCCGGCGGCTGAGCTTCACGTTGGGCAGAAAAGAAGATGATGCATATTCCCCGGACAATCAGTAAAATAAGTGCGTGATTCAGAAGACAGTGACGGTAAAAAGATTGAGCGAATCGTCCAGCCGTGATGACCTGGCGTTCTGGCGCAGGCGCGCTGCGTCGGATCGAATCGGGGCGGTGGAAACCCTGCGCAGACAGGCTCATGGAAGTCCAACCCGACTTCAGAGAACTGCTCGCGTTGTTCAACGAGCGCGGGATTGAGTACGTCATCGTGGGGGCTTACGCCCTTGCCTACCACGGCGCTCCCCGTTTCACCGGCGACATCGATATCTATGTCCGGCCCACGCCGGAGAATGCCTACCGTATCATCGAAGCGCTCACGTCGTTCGGCTTTGGCTCAGTTGGACTGAAGGCGGACGATTTCCAGGAGCCGGACCACGTTGTCCAACTCGGCGTCCCGCCGGTCAGAATAGACCTCGTCACATCGCTCACCGGCGTCTCCTGGGAACAAGCCGATGCCGGCAAAGCAGCCGGCACGTATGGCGATGTCGACGTCCATTACCTCGGCCGTGATCAGTACCTCCAGAACAAGCGGGCCATGGGCAGGAAGAAGGATATCGCCGACCTCGAGGCACTGGGGGAGGCCTGATTCACCGAACCACCTTTGAGCGGACTCTCGCGACCGGGGCGGTGCGCAGCGCCGCCCTAATAAGCCGCTCGAGCGGAGCGCGCACGGGCCCCCGCCTGAGGCGGGGCCCCTCCCGCGGCAGCGCAGCTTCGTCGTTAGCGATTCATAGAGGATTCATGAGTTCTTCTTGTTTTTCAGAAAGTACTGAATACCCTTTAAGCTCACCCAAACAAGCTGAAGATTTATACTTTGCGCTGTCGGAGAAGATTCATAAATGCGACAAGAGCGCGCAGCTTAAGAAGTTGCGTGCGTATTGTGAAGAGAGTCTGCCGCTTCTACCTGGCCTTGTAAAAAGCACAATCGATCAATATGGCAAATTCGATATAGGCTCCATACCGGCTTTAGAACTCGGTTGCACATATTGGTCGGCATTGGATGATCGGAAATCTCTTGAGATTGCGGGGATTGAAAAAAGTTCAGGGTCAGACCTCTACTATTGACTAAGAAGCTGCGCTGAGCAATGCGCTCCGGCCGATCCCGGCAAGGCGGGACGGCTGAGCTCTTCGCTATGTCACAGAGAAGAATAGCACCTGGTGTGGTACATGGTGTCCCGGCGGACTTGCGAAAAGCCCTTACCGCCGACAGAGATGCACTGACCCTGTGGGAAGATATCACGCCGCTCGCGCGCAATGAATGGATTTGCTGGGTTGAGGACGCCAGGAAACCGGAAACAAGGCTCAGCCGGATAGAGAGAGTGCGCGCGGAGCTTAAAGAGGGAATGCGCCGGCCGTGTTGCTGGCCCGGTTGCCCCCACCGGGGGAAAAAGGCAAGCGCGCCCGCAAGTCTGAATCGCAATAAAAAGCCGCCTCACACATAACAATTCGTTGCAGCGGACGGAGATTGATCGCCCTCCGCTGCTGAATTCTTACGTTGAGGAGGCGCTGCGGGGAAATAAGAAGTGGTGCGCGACGTGCGCAGAGATGGTTCCGCTTGAAACCTGACACCACTGACCATTTGCTTGGCACTCTGTACTTTGAACTTTCAACCTTGAACCTTGAACTGTAGTTGAGGCTCGCCTGTAAGCCGGATTCTGTCTTCCCCGCCGAGGCGGGGGAGGCGGCCATTCATCTGGGCCTCGGATTGCTCCTCGGCTCAATGCGGCCTACCCGGGGCTTCACCCTTTCGGGACGGGACGGGCAGCCCCGTCGCCCCCTATTTGGCCTTGCTCCGCGCAGAGTTTACCGCGTTTCACCCCCGCCGCCTCTTGCGAAGCGGCGGGACTCGTCTCTGTGGCACTCGTCCTCGCCGCTCGGCCTTTCGGCCTCGCGACGGCCCGGATATTCTCCGGGTGCGCCGCCCTGCGGAGTCCGGACTTTCCTCCCCTCGCGCGCCTCAGGCGCGCTCGGGGCGGCCGCCCGGCGCGCCCCAACCACAGCCACAATGTCAAAGAGCAGTTCGAGGGAAACCTGACTACCGGCGCGGATCCGCCGGCCGTTCTCCTCCGCCCCTCCCCGTTCCCGTCAGAGGGGAGGGGCGTGGTGAACGCCCTCCACCGCATCCGGCTGCGCCGCGTCCTCGGCGACGGAGAGCCCGTCCGCCCAGTACAGTATCCGCGAGCAGTTCTCGCAGATGACGAGCTGGTCCCACTTCCGCACGTTGTTCGCGATCTGGGGCGGCAGCCGCATGTGGCACCCCCCGCAGGTGTAGCCGGTGAGCGGCACGACGGCGGCGTCCCGCTTGTTCGAGAAGATGCGCCGGTACCTGCCCAGCACCACCGGGCTCACGCCCGGCAGGAGGGCGTCCCGCTCCGCGCCGAGCGCGCCGATCCGCCCGTCGAGCCGGGCGGCCTCCCGCACGATCCGCTCCTCCTCGGCCGCCACGCATCCCCGTTCCCTCTCGACGGCCTCCCCGAGCAGCCGCGCAGCCGATTCGGCCTCCTCGATCCGCTCCATGCTCTCCAGTATCCGGTCCTCGATCCTCGCGTTCGCCACCTTCCGCTCGGCGATCTCCTTCGAGAGGGCCTGGTACTCCGCGTTCGTCTTCACCTGGAACTGCTGCGCCTCGTACTTCGCGATCGCCTGGAGCACGCTCTCCGATTCGAGCTCGAGTTCCTTCCGCTGCACCTGGAGCGCCTTGATGTCCGCCCGCGCCGCGGCGAGTCCCCGCTCCGCCTCGGAGAGGCGCGCCCTGGCCTCCTCGAGCACCGCCGGGAGCCCCGCCTTCTCCTCCTCGAGGCCGAGGAGTTCCCGCTCCTTCTCCTGTATCTCAAGGAGGGCGATCATGTCCTGTCGAAGCTGGTTCAAGTATCCTCCACGTCCTCGCTATTATACATAATCGAGGAGGACGGCGCAAATGCGCGAAGACGTATTATGCAACCCTCTGCACGTCAGCGCGATAGAGAATAATCCACCGGCCAGGCGACGCGGGCAGAATCTCCCGGCACCGCCTTCAGCCGCAATCAGTCCCGCACAAGGTCCACAGTTCCATTTTACATTCGACGCGCGGTGATCTATAGTACGGCTTGGCCGGCAGGGACCGCCCACGCACAACTTCAGTTCAAAGTTGAAAGTCTGACGGATGCTCGAACGCAAGACCGACCGGGATAACCGTTGATCGGGGGAATGCGGCAGGGACGGATGCACGGCGCGCGAGGTCGGGTGGATCAGGGAGATCATCGACGATACGGCAACATCAATGGATTGAGCGGGCGATTAGCTCAGCCGGCTAGAGCGCTTGGATCACACCCAAGAGGTCACAGGTTCGAATCCTGTATCGCCCACCAGCACTACAGTTCAGCGTTTAAAGTCGAAAGTCCAAAGCAATAGATGGTGTCGCAGCGGCGTCACCGGCTCCGGGCGACGCCGTCTCGCATGAGGGGGTTCCATGGAATCCCGTCTCTCCCCTGAGGTCGTCTCCGATCTCCTCGCCGGCGGCATGTCGGAGGAGGGGATCTACACCGAACTCATCTCGCGCGGCCATACCGTCGGGGAGATCCAGGCGGCGTTCGCGGGGATCGACGGCCGCGCCGAGGGGGAGGACACCCAGCGGCGGACGATCCGGATCGTCCTCACGGCGGGGGCCGTCCTCGTGGCCGCCGGCGTCTTCTCCTTCATCGCCGCCAACTGGGGCGGGATGCCCCGGCCCGTCAAGGTGGCGACCATCATCGCGGCGATGCTGGCGGTGGACGCCGGGGCGTGGCACCTCCGCGAGCGGACCCGGCTCGCGAGGACGGGGGACGCGCTCCTCCTGCTCGGGTCGCTCATGTACGGGGCGGGGATATTCCTCGTCGCGCAGATGTTCCACGTGCGGGCCAACTGGCCCGACGGCTTCATCCTCTGGATGATCGGCGTGATCGCCATGGGGTTCGCCGCCGGGGCGCCCCGGCTCTTCCAGCTCGCGTTCTGGATCGGCGCCGTCGCCCTCGCGGGATACCCGATGGGGATCTTCGGCGAGCTGGACGGTTACAACCCCTTCCTGCTCACCTCGCCGTTCCTCCTGCTCGTCGCCACGCTCGTCCTCCTCGCGTCGGGGGCGGCGATACGGCGGCGGATGCCGGTCGAGCTGCGGCGGCTCCTGTAGGGCAGCATGAACGAGGCCCTCATGTACCTGGTCGCGGCGGTGATCGTCGCCGCGATCATCGTGCCGGCTCTCCTCATCGGCCTCGCGATCCATTTCATCGGGCGGCGGCGGCGCTCCCGCGGATCGCCCGGACGGGGCCCGCTCCCCCTCTCCCTCTCGCCGGAGGACGAGGTGAGCCAGCTGCTCCTCGCGCTCGCCACGCTCTTCCTCGCGGTCACCATCTTCGCCTGGAACAGGAACGCGGGCGCCCCGCTCTCCTGGTGGACGGTCTTCCTCGCGTGCACGGGGATCGGCCTCGCGAGCGCCTACACGTTCAGGACTCCGTACACCCTCGCCCTCAGCCTCATCGCCCTCGCCGCCTGGTGGGGCGCGAGGGCCGCCTTCTGGATCGACGAGTTCGACTGCAGGCCGTCGCCCGTCTTCTCCGGCCTCCTCCTCATCATGCTCGTCTACACCGCCGTCGGCCACGCCCACGGCGCGGCCGGGCGGGCCGCGAGGTTCTCGACCGTCTACCGGCTGCTCGGCGCGATTCCCCTCGTCGCTGCCCTGTTCTTCCTCTCCACGAAGCCCGGCCTCGGGGCGCTCGAGGAGATGACCGGAGGGGGCCGGGTGTGCCCCCCGCAGGTCACCGCGTCGCTGTTCCTCCTGACGGCGGCGCTCGGCATCATGACGCTCCGCTCGATGATCGCCGGATCCGTCTTCCCCTCGGAGGTCGCGGCCGCGGTCATCCCCGCCGCCCTCTTCGTCTGCGTCGCGCTCGTGCCCGGCCAGGAAACCGTTTCGGGGGGCGCGCTCACCGCCGCGGGGATCGCCTGGGCGTGCGTCTTCAATATCGTCGTCTTCCTCCACCTGCTCGGCCTCATCCTCTCGGGGTACCGCCGGCGCGAGGAATGGCTCATCAACATGGGCACCTTCTTTCTGTTCCTGCTCATCGCCGTCAAATACATCGACTGGTTCTTCACCTTCCTCGACAAGAGCCTCTTCTTCATCGGCGCCGGCGCGCTCCTCTTCCTCGTCGGCTGGCTCATGGAGCGGGGGAGGCGGCAGATGATCGCCGGCCTGCGGGGCGCGGGCGGGGCGGGGGGCTGACATCATGGCGATCCGGAGGCGGACCTCGTTCATCCTGGCGGTCGCCCTGCAGGTCGCGGTCATTCTCGGGATGATCGCGTACAAGACCTCCATCCTCATGATGGGGACGGTGGTGGACCTGGCGATCGAGCCGGTCGACCCGAGGGACCTGCTGCGCGGGGATTACGTGACCTTCCAGTACGCCATCTCCGAACCGCGCAGGAGCCTGGTGACGGGGGGGGCCGTCCGGAACGGCGAGACCGTGTACGTGGTGCTCGAGCGGTCGGGGCAGCTCTGGAACGCCGTGTCGGTCCAAAGGACCGTGCCCGCGGCGGGCGACGTGCTCTTCCTCAGGGGAAAGGTCGCGGGCGGCGGGCTCGACAGCGGGGTGACGGCCGACGACTGGAACCGGGCCCCCCACGCGCGCATCCGCATCGTCTACGGCATCGAGGAGTATTTCATCCCCGAGGGGACGGGGGCCGCCCTCGACCTCGGCGGCCGGACCGTCACGCCGTTCGCCCGCGTCTCCGTGGACCGGAAGGGAAGGGCGGTCCTGAAGGGGATCTTCATCGACGACCGGAGATGGCCGTCACCGCGGTGAAGGGCGTCCCGGCGTCAGGCGGAGCGGCCCGCCCCGCGGACGCCGGGCAGGAGGTAGAGGGGGCCGAGGGAGTCCGGCGGGTCGTCGGGCAGCGCGAACGGGCTCTCGAAGAGGAGCGCGGCAGCCGAGGCCTCGGGGAAGCGGTCACCCGCGTCGAACGTCGCCCGCCCCCCGAAGAGGCCGGCGAGGGCGTCCCGCATCCTCGTCAGACGCGGTCCCGTGAAGAACACCCTCCCCTCGATCCTCCCCGGCAACTCCTCCGGCCGGCAGACGAACGGCTCCCGGACGCGCTCGATCCCCTCCCCCCGCCGCTCGTAGACGGCGGCGTAGAGGCCGTGGCTGTGGGCGTCGGCGAGCGTGCAGATCGTCCCCTCCCCCGCCGGGCAGCGGGATGCGAGCGCATCGAAGCTGCAGATCCCCCTGATCGGGATCCCGAGGGCGAGGGCGAGGCCGCGCGCGGTCGCAAGGCCCAGGCGCACGCCCGTGAACGACCCGGGGCCGATGCCGGCGGCGATCCCCCCGATGTCGCGCGGGGCGGCGCCGCGCCCCGCGAGCAGCGCCTCGACCGCCGGCAGGAGCGCGGCCGACTGCGTGCGGTCCTCCGGGAGCGCCGCCTCGGCGACGATCCCCCCTCCCGCGGCGAGGGCGACGCTCCCCCGCCGCGTCGATGTCTCGATACCGAGGACCATCATGACGGCCCCTCCGCGGATCCGGCCCCCGCGCCGCCGGCCAGCGTGATCCTCCTCGTCTCCTCGCCCGTTATTTCGATGTCGACGGCCGTGCAACCCGCCGGGAGGAGCGGCCCGAGCCGCTCGGCCCACTCGACGGCGATGACCCCTCCCCGATCGAGGTAATCGTCCCACCCCACGTCGAACACCTCCCGCCAGTCCCGGATCCGGTAGAGGTCGAAATGGAAGAAGGGGAGCCGGCCGCGGTACTCGGTGATGATGACGAAGCTCGGGCTCGCCACGGCCACGGACGGGGCGACGCCCACCCCGCGGGCGATCCCCTGAACGAGGCAGGTCTTCCCGGCGCCGAGGCCGCCGCGGATCGCGAAGACGGTGCCGGCGGCGGCGCGGCGGCCGAGCGATTCGCCGAGCGCCATCGTCTCGCCGGGCCCCGAGGATTCGATCACGGTGCGCCGCTCACTCAAAATGCGGGAACCCCCCCTCGGCAAGCGGCGCCTCCCGCCCCTCCCGGACGAGCGTGATACCCGATGTCCGCCCCACGACCTCGCCGATGCGCGTGACCGGGCAGTCGAACCGAGCCGCGAACTCCCGCTCGAGCGCCGCCGGGTCGCCGCCGGCGGGGAGGGTGAAGAGGAGCTCGAAATCCTCGCCGTCGTAGAGCGCGTGCCGGACCGCGGTCTCATCGTCCGCCTCGCCCGTCGCCGCGCGGTCCACGGGGACGCTCCCGGCGTCGATCCTGAAGCCGGCCCGGCTCTCGGCCGCCATCCGGTGGAGATCGCCGCCGAGGCCGTCGCTCAGGTCCATCATCGCCCGGACGCCGAACCGCTCGACGAGGAACCGCGCCTCGCGCACGCGCGGCATGAACGCCAGGTGCCTGCCCGCGAGCGATCCGCCCAGCCGCCCCGTGACCCACACGGTCTCGCCGGGGCGGGCCGCCGAGCGGCGGGCGACGCGATCGCGCTCGACCTCCCCGCAGACCGTGACGGCGATGACGAGCCCCGCGCCGCTCCGCACGGTGTCGCCGCCGACGATGGGGCAGTCGAATCGCCGCGCGAGGTCGTCCGCGCCGCGGTAGAGCTCGCGGCAGAACGCGACCGCCGTCTCCGGCGGCGCCCCGAGCGCGATGAGGGCGGCGCGGGGGAGGCCCCCCATCGCCGCGATGTCGCTCAGGCCGCAGCCGACCGCCTTCCACCCGATCCCGCGCGCGGCGTCCCGGTCGCGGTCGAAGTGCGTCCCCTCGACGAGCATGTCGGTCGTCAGGAGCGCGAGGATCCCCTCGCGCCCGCACTCGATCGCCGCCGCGTCGTCCCCGATGCCGATGACGGTCCCGGGCGCCGCGGAGACCGCCTTCCGGATCTCCTCGATGAACGGGAACTCGCCCAGGTCCCTCAATCTCATGTGCCGTCGGTTCCGGTACTCAATGAACCCCCCACCACGGATCTCCACGGATTATCGGCGGATGTAACTACAGTTCAAAGTGAAAAGTCAAAAGTTCAAAGTGGCGGTAATCCGCGTCAATCCGCGGCTGAAACTCCGCCGTTTTCCGCTTTGAACTTTCAACTTTGGACTGTAGTTTGGATCAGTGGCGATCCGTGATGATCCGTGGCCATCAGTGGCAGATTGGTTCTTTTTGCCCGGGGCGGCGGAGTCCCCTCAGCGCCGGTCCCGACGGAGGGCGGCGGCGATGCTCCGCCGGTACGGCGGGCGGAGGACGCCGACCTCCGTGATGATCCCGCTGATGAGGCGCGCCGGCGTCACGTCGAAGGCGGGGTTGTAGACCCGCACCCGCCGCGGGGCGATCCGCCGGCCGGCGAACGTCCGCACCTCGTCCGGGTCCCGCTCCTCGATCGGTATGCCCCTCCCCGAGGCGGTGGCAGGGTCGATGGTCGAGAGCGGCGCGGCGATGTAGAACGGCACCCGGTGGGCGCGGGCGAGGTGGGCGAGGCCGTAGGTGCCGATCTTGTTGGCGGTGTCGCCGTTCGCGGCGATGCGGTCGGCCCCCGTGATGACGCAGGTGATCCTCCCCTCCCCCATCACCTTCGCGGCCATGTTGTCGCAGATGAGCGTCGTGTCGATCCCCGCCCGCGCGAGCTCCCACGCGGTCAGCCGGGCCCCCTGGAGGAGCGGCCGCGTCTCGTCCGTGTACACGCGGATCCGCTTCCCCCCCTCGTGGGCGGCATAGACGACGGCGAGCGCCGTGCCGTACCGAGCGGTCGCGAGCCCCCCGGCGTTGCAGTGGGTCAGGACGGCGTCGCCGTCGCGGAGGAGGGCGGCGCCGTGCCGGCCGATACCGCGGCAGACGGCGTTGTCCTCCTCGAGGATGGCGAGCGCCTCACGCTCCAGGAGGCGGGTGAGGGCGCGGGGGCCGCCCGCCCGGTGCCGCTCCGCCGTCTCGAGCATCCGCCGGAGCGCCCAGAAGAGGTTCACCGCCGTCGGCCGCGCCGTGCCGATGTAGCGGGCAGCCTTCCGCACGTCCCGCATGAGCCCCGCGGCGTCCGCCGCCTTCGAGCGGCGCGCGCCGAGGACGACGCCCATCGCCGCCGCGATGCCGATGGCGGGGGCGCCGCGGACGGCGAGCCGCCGGAGCGCGTCGTGCACGTCCTCCGGCGCCCTGCACTCGATGTAGACGAGCTCCTCCGGCAGCCTCGTCTGGTCGACGATCCGCATCCTCCCCCTCTTCCAGTCGACGGTCTTGATATTCATGCGGCCTCCGGAACGGCGGGCGACGGCGCGGCCCGAGCGTTATCTTACCACATGCGCGCCTACGCGCCGGAAAGAAACCTGACGAGGAGCGCCCCGGCGACCGCGACGCCGTTCTGGCAGACGTGGACGGTGATCGAGGGGAGGAGCGAACCCCTCGCCTCGAAGACGTAGGCGAGGAAGACGCCGAGCCCCAGGATCGGGAGGAAGACGGCGAGGCTCGCGTGGAGGGCGGAGAAGAGCGCCGCGCTGACGAGGATCCCCGGCCAGCGGCCGATCGAGTCGCGCAGCGCCTGGTAGGCGAATCCCCTGAAGAAGATCTCCTCGAAGACGGGGCCGACGAAGACGACGAAGCAGACGAGGAGGAACAGCGCCGGGGCGGAGAGGTCGGCGAAGAAGAGCCCGATCTGCTCCTGGGGCTGGAGGGGGATGCCGAGCCGGTCGGCCGCCCGCTCCGTCAGCCAGGTCAGGGCGATCAGGACCGGAAGGAAGCCGATGTAGCAGCCGATGCCGGCCGCGACGTGGCCGAGCGCCCCGCCCCCCCGCAGGCCGAGCGTGCGCGCCGCCCGTGAGAGGGGACGCGGCAGGATGCGGAAGAGGACGATGACGGCGGCGAGCTCCGCGACGAACTGGATGGCGACCGAGACCGACACCTCCGACGCCCCGAACCGGAGGAGGCGACCGCCGGCGACGGCCGCGTGGGCGGCGAAGAATACCGCGAGGAAGACCGCGATGACGGCTGCGACGTCGACCGCCGTCCACTCGGCGCCGCCGCGCGGGGGCGGGAGTCCGCCGCGCCCCCGGAGCCGGCGCCAGACGAAGCGGACGTCGATGGCGATGCCGGCGAAGACGGCGAGGAGGAAGGCGTGGACGAGGAGCACGAAGAAGCGCGACGATTCGGCCGCCTCTTCCAGCGCATTGAGGACCTCCACCTCGCTCGGGAGGGCGGGGGCGATCGGCGCGGAGCGGCCGGCCTCCTCTCCGCCGCCCATGAACGCCGCAAGGGCGAAGAGGAGGAAGGCGGCGAGGCAGGCGAGGAACCAGAATCCCTTCTCGCCCGCGGTCACGGGCATGCGGCACCTCCTCCGACGGACGGCGGATGGTAGCATCCCCGGGGGGGTCGTGCAAGGCGGCCCGGCCCGGCGGCGGCGGCCGGATTAATGAACTCCTCACCACGGATCTTCGCTGATCATTGACGGATCTGCACGGATTATTCCGAAACGGCATCCGTGATATCCGTGATGATCCGTGCCGGTCCGCGGCTGTTTGTTCATCATATCCGGTTGGAATGGGCGCGAACGCGCCGGCGGCGGGGTCGTTGACACCCCCCCTCCTCTCGCCTACAATGCGGCGTGGCCCGGAAAGGACCGCCATGCCCGATTCCGAAGACGCCGCCGGAATAAATGGATCCCCCCGCATCTTCGACGTCCTCGACGCGCTCCGTTACCCGGTGACGGTCCAGGACGCCCGCTACACGATCCGCTTCATGAACGCGCGGCTCCGCCGGCGGCACGGCGACGGCGACGGCGGACGATGCCACCGCGTCTACATGGGCCGTGCGGAGCCGTGCCCGGGCTGTCCCGCCCCCGCCATTATCGCCGGCGACATCGAGGAGGCGTCCTACACGATCGAGGACGCGGCGGGCCGGCTGTTCGAGTGCACCGCGGGCGCCATCCGGTTGCCCGACGGTTCAAAGGGCGTCGTCGAGACGCTCGCCGACGTCACCGCCCGGCGGAAGGCGGCGGGGGTCATCCATGAGTTCGCGCGGTCGATGCGGGGCGCCGTGGCGGAGAAGGACGCCGCCCTCCGGCGCTCGGAGGAGATGTTCCAGGCCCTCTTCGAGCACGCGGGCGACGCGATCCTCACGGCCGAGGCGGGCGGCGACATCATCTCCGCCAACCGGTCGGCGGAGCGCCTGACCGGCTACAGCGGGGAGGAGATCGGCGCCCTGCGCGCGACGGCCCTCTTCGCCCCCGGCGACTTCGAGCGGATCCGCGAGGAGCTCCTCAGGTCGCCGCCGGGCGCGGGCCTCATCCGCCGCGCGGAGATCGTCCGCAGGGACGGGACGCCCGTCCCCGTGGATGTGAACGCGAACCGCCTCACCCACGGGGGCCGGGAGATCATCATCGCGATCTGCAGGGACATGCGGGAGGCGCTCATGATCAACCGCCGGGCCCAACTCCTCGCGAGCGCCGTCGAGAACACCTCATCGAGCGTCATCCTGACCGACCTCGACCACCGCATCATCTACGTCAACCCGGCCACGCTGAGGATGCTCGGCTACCGGGAGGAGGAGATGCTCGGCCGCCCGACGGCGGACTTCTACGAGGGGACGCCCGGGAATCCCCCCTCCCTCGCCGACCAGATCAGGCGGGAGGCGCGGGACGGAGTATGGGAGGGCGAGATCTTCAACCGCACCAGGACCGGCGAGGTCTTCCCGGCGGCCCTCTGCATGTGTATCGTCAGGAACGAGCGGGGCGGGATCATCGGGTACGCCGGCATCGCCGACGACATCTCCCGGCGCAGGCGGATGGAGGAGGAACTCGTCCGGCGGGAGAAGATGTCGCTCCTCGGCGAGCTCGTCGCCGGGATCGCGCACGAACTCAACAACCCGCTCACCGGCGTCCTCGGCTACGCCGAGATCATTCGGAACTCCCCCTGCCCCGAGGAGGTGCGGGATGACGCGGGCCGGATCCACGAGGAGGCCTCGCGCTGCCACGCCCTCGTCAGGAATCTTCTCACCTTCGGCCGGCGACCCCCGCCGGTGCTGGAGCCCGCCGACCTGAACGCGGCCGTCGAGGCCGCGCTCCACAGCGCCGGAAAGGAGCTCGCGGCGGACGGGATCGAGGTCGACGTCCGGCTCGACCGCGGCCTTCCCCACGCCCCCATCGACATCCAACAGATGCAGCACGTCTTCCTCAACATCATCACGAACGCCCGCCACGCGCTCGCCGGCAGGCGCGGGAGGCGCCGCATCGCCGTCACGAGCCGCGTCCGGGACGGCCGCATCGAAGCGGCCGTCTCGAACAACGGCCCCCCGATCCGGGCGGAGTCCCTGGAGAAGATCTTCACGCCGTTCTTCAGCACGAAGGAGTTCGGCCACGGGACGGGCCTCGGGCTGAGCATCGCCCGCGGCATCGTCGAGGATCACGGCGGGGAGATCAGGGTCGAGAGCGTGAGGAAGACGGTGTTCACGGTGTCGCTCCCCCTTCCCTCCCCCCCGTGAGGAGGGAGGTCTCCTCCTCGAAGCGGTCGAGCAGGTGGGCGCCGCCGTCCCTGCGGAGCACGCACCGCCAGCATCCCCCCTTCCGTCCGACGACCATCTCCCCGATGATGCGGAAGTCGCTCGGGATGATCCCTCCCCGCTCGTCGGCGATGCGGTCGAGCGGGAACCAGGCGAGCGCCCCCTCCGCGCCGCCGGCGACCCGGGGCGAGCGGGGGGCGAGCTCGCAGATGTGGAGGAGGAAGTGCCGCTCGAGGCGCCCGTCGCCGACGAGGTGCTCCGAGACGAGGCCGAGATAGGCGACGAAATCAGCCTCGACGCCCGTCTCCTCGGCGATCTCCCGCGCCGCCGCCGCGGCGACGTGCTCCCCCCCCTCGATCTTGCCGCCCGGCAGCCCCCAGAGGCCGACGTAGTCGCCCCGGCGCCGCCGGATGAGGAGGATCCTCCCCTCGTGGATGAGCGCGGCGACGACCACCGCGAGCGGCCGCTCCCTCCCGCCCGTCACGCCGCCTCCCCGCCGCGCCCGGCGGCCGCCGCGGCGACCGCGGCGGCGAGGATCGCCCGGACGCCGGCCTCATCGGGATCCATGCCGCGGAAGCGGAGGTACTCCTCGGCGACCGCGCGCGCCCGCCGCTCCTCCTCGGGGCCGAACGGCGCCTCCCCGGCCGCGGCGCGGGGCCCCTTCTCCGCGCCGCCGGTCGCCGCCACCCCCAGCCCCGCGGCCGTCGTGATGATCTCCCACGCGAGATCCTTTCCCCTGAAGGCGGCGAAGAGCTTCTCCCAGAAGAGCCGGAACGACCGCCGGTACCGCATCCCGAGGCCCGGCAGCCGGCAGAGGACGGCGTGGAGGAGGAGCAGGACCGCCGCGGAGAGGACCGTGGAGAGGAGCGTCCCGAACGCCTTCACCGTCTCGAGGGCGACCTGACGCGCGTAGGCGCGCGCGGCCTCCCCCCGCGACGGGTCGTCGGGCCGGTCGAGTCCCCTGCCGAGCTCGACGACGCGCGCCGACAGATCCGCCGGCCCGATGAAGAAGAGGCTGCCGCCCCCGCCGCCGGGATGGACCATGAGGTCCGCCTCCCCGAGCGGCATCCCCGCCCCCGCCGCCGCGGCGAGGATCCTCCGCTTCATCTCCGCCGCCTCGACCGCCTTCGGCTCGATCCGGACCACCGGCGGCGCGGCCCCGGGGACGCCGGCGGCCTCGTCGAGCGCGGCGAGCACCTTCTTCACGAGGGCCACGTCCGCCTCCCTTCCGCGCACGCAGACGAGGCGCGGCGTGCGCTCCCCGGGGAGCGGATGGACCGCGACGGTGCAGCGGGGCGAGACCCTCAGCCGGGCGAAGACGCCCCTGAGATCCTCCTCCGCGCGCGCGGCGTCGCCCCGCTTCATGACGACGCAGTCGACCGTGTCCGGCGGAAACGCCGCCGCGATCTCCCGCGCCTCCTCCCCCGCGTGCGCCGCGGCGCACGAGAGAAAGGCGATCACGCATGCCGTCCTCATCATCGCCTCCCCTCCGCTCCCCCGCCGAGCCCCCGCGCGCGGAGGACGGAGCCGATCGCGGCGGCGTGCGCCCCGCCGAAGACCGCCCCGTCCGCGCGTTCGATCCCGAAGGCCGCGTCCGCGAAGCGCGCGAACTCCGGCAGGAAATGCATGCTCTCGTAGGCGAGGGTGTCCGCCGCCGCCGCGCCGAGCGAGCGCCGGAGGTCCCAGCAGGCAGCGCCCCAGATCTCCCCGTCCGCGTGCGCGTCGCCGGTCATGTCCGCGGGGTACCGCTTCCCGTTCGTCAGGTCGCGCAGGTGCGGGTCGCCCCGCGGCGCGACGACCCACTCGCCGATCTGCGCGTCGTCGGTGAGCGAGCAGCCGAAGTAGTCCGCGTACCCCTCATGGAGTGCGTCCGCCTCCCGCCCCTTCAGGTGCGGGTTGATGCGATCGAGGACCGCGTGCGTGTACTCGTGGCAGATGACCGCCGCCTCCCGGGAGAGGGGGTTCATGCGGCCGGGGCCGCCGCCGTCCCCGAAATAGATGCCGCCGGTCGAAGGATCGTAGTAGGCGTTGTCCATGCGGTCGCCCGCGTGCACGTTCGCGGTGATCGCGCCGGCCGCGGCGTGCGGATCGATGCCGGAGAGATGCGCCGCGATCCGGTCGACGTGGTAGTACGCCATGACCTCGTCGAAATGCGTCTCGGCCGGGTCGTAGATGAAGGCGCCGTCGGGGGAGGTCGCCTCCGCGTAGTCCTCGTTGACGACGACGACGTGCGCCCCCTTCAGTTCGGTCACCCCGTCCAGCCGCTCGAGCGCGACCTCCCGCAGCTCGGGGTCCTCGATCGGGCTGAGGAGGTAGACGCGCCCCCTCCCCACCGCGAACCGCATCGAGTTGTAGACCCGAAGGATGCCGCCCGATCGGGCGTCCACGAGGTAGATCCAGGTGCCGAGCGGGGCAGCGGCGGGGACGGTGACCTTGTAGGCGGGGACGAGCCCCGCCGCCGAGGCGAGGACGACCTCCCGCACCCTCGTCCGCCCGCGGAGCCGGAGGCCCGCCCCGAGATCGGCGAGCGCGGCGGCGACCGCCTGTTTCCTCGTCACCGGCTGTGCGCCCGGGGCGGCCGCCCGCGGCGCCTCGCGGAAGGAACCGGTCACGGCGTAGACGGCGCCCGCCCCGTCGAGGTGGACGCCGATGATGCCGCCGATGACGGGGGCGCCGCCCCAGTCCTCCTGAAAGCGGACATGGGTCCCGCTCCGGCTCCGCCAGACGCGGACGAGGCGGAGGAGCGACGGATCGGCGACGCCGAGGCGCGGCCCCTCGTCCAGGAGGAACCGTCGCGCGGCGCCGGCAAGGGCGCCGTCGCCGGGGGGGGCCACCTCCGGTTCGGGCGCGGACGGCGGGGCGGCGGGGCGCTCCCACCGGATGAAGGAACCGGCGTCGCGCCCGTCGAACAGCCGCCGGATGCCGGGGGTGCGTTCCGGCCGGATCATGGCGTCACCGCGCCCTCGGGCGCCGCGCTCATCCCGATCGCTCCTCCGTCCGCACTGTACACGATCGCCGCGGGCGCCGTCAAACCAAATCCGCCTCCGATTTCTCCGCTGCGCATCGGAGAAATCGGAGTGTCCGATGTCCACCCGCGATAATCCCCGGCGGAAACCCTGTTTCTTTCAGCCCCGGCCCCCGGGCGCCGCCGCGGCGCCCGGGCCGGCACCTCCTTGCCGTCCCCTCCCGGCCTGTAGTACAATCCCGCCCTGTCCCATGGAAGACCGCTTCGACTCGATGATGCGGAGGTTCCTCGTCCCCCTGCGGGAGCTCGGGGGGCGCGTGGACGACAGCACCTATTTCCTCCGGCACGACGGGGGCCTCGCCTTCGCCCAGGGCTACCACCATCCGCCCGGGACGATCTCCTGCAAGATCCTCTACTATCCGAGCCCGGGGGGCTGGGTGGACATCTTCGGCCGCCGATACGAGTGCCTCCACAAGCGGTACAGCGGCGGGAAGATGCACTCCTTCACGAACCCGGAGCAGTTCGAGATGCACTTCGAGCTCTTCCCGGAACTCGCCGGCGCCGCCCGCCGCGCGCCGGTCATCAAGAACAACCTGCTCCTCCCGCTCGACGGCTTCGCCGGTTACTTCGACCCGCGGCGGTCGCTCGAGATCTGCATGGAGCTCTACCCGAAGATCCGGCGGGGGATCGAGGCGGCGAGCGACCTGCTCGAGGTGCCCGTCGGGAGGATGGGGCTCACCGGCTCGCTCCAGTACGGCAGGCTCGAGGAGCACGACGACGACACCGACATCTGCTTCTACGGGAGCGTTGAGGAGAACTACGCCCTCATGCTGAAGATCCTCGGCCTCGTGCGGGAGGACCCGTCGCGCCACGTGTGGGAGTTCGGCAAGTTCTGGCCGCTCCGGATGCGCCACGGCGGCATCCTCGTCTGCCCGTTCTTCATCTACGCCCGCGAGGAGGAGATCCCGCTCCGGGACTGCCGGATCGAGGCGGTGCGGGAGCGGGCCGTCGTGACCGGGACGATCACCGACATCCGCCACTCGATCTACATGCCGCTCGTCTTCCCGCTCGAGGGGGCTGCGGTGGACGGCGAGCCGCGGGAGCGCTTCATCCTGATCTTGGGCGACAGCTACGTCCGCGGCGAGTTCGAGGCGGGGCAGCGCGTGCGCGCGGAGGGCGAGCTCGTCAAGATCGAGAAGGCGGCGGGGACGTTCGAGGCGGTCATCGCGGCGAACAACTGGGACGTGACGACCGTTTCTCGTTCCTAGTTTCCCGTTTCTCGGGATGGCGGCGACTCGGGTGCCATGCCGTTGCTCGCTGCCGGTTGATCGTTTCCCGCCCGATGCCGCCGCGGCACGCCCCTCATGTCCGACGGAACTCCCGGCCGCTACCTCTTCCCCAGCGGCATCAGGTAGAGCGGCTCCTCCTCCTTCGGCAGGCGGAGGACCTCCTTCACCTCGGCGTCGTTGAACGCGCCCACGGCCACCGTGCCGAGGCCGAGCGCCTCCGCCTGGAGGGAGATGTTCTGCCCCGCGTGGCCGACCTCCATGTCGATGTACCGCCTCGCCCGGCCGCCGTAGCGCGACGCCGTGCGCGCATACACCGCCGCGATCAGGATCGTCGCGGGGGCCACCCGGACCCACGGCTGGCCGAGCGCGGCGGCCGCGAGCGGCCGGCGGACGTCTCCCGCAAACGCCCTCGAGAGGGCGTGCCGCGCGGGGAGGTAGCGGTAGACGCCGGCCTCGAGGCCGGTCACGTTCCCCGCGACGAGGAAGACCTCGAGCGGGTAGGTCGCCCCCGCGGAGGGGGCCGCCCGGAGCCCCTGCCGCCGCTCGGTGATCCCCTGCGCGGCCCACAGGATCTGGGAGACCTCGGCGAGGGCGAGCGGCTCCTTCCGGTACTCGCGGACCGAGCGCCGCCGCGCGACCGCCTCCTCCACCGAGAGCCGCCCCTTGAGGGCGGGCGCCGGCAGCGCGATCTCGCCGTCCGTGCCCTTCTCCGCGACGAGCCCGAGACAGGCGAGGGCGATCATCAGCAGGAACAGGTCCATGGCGGGCCTCCCTTCGTCGCCGCGCTGGCGGCGTCCTTGCGTCCGCGGGAATGAGCCGGTAGAATTATAGCATGCGCAGGCCCCTCGCCGCCTCCCTCGCCGCCTTCCTGCTTCTCGCCGCCTCCCGCGGTCTCGCCGGGGAGGCGCCGCGACTCGACGTCCACCGTCACCGCCTCCGGAACGGCCTCACCGTCCTCGTCCTCGAGCACCGCCTCGCGCCCGTCGTCTCCTGCTCCGTTTTTTACCGGGTCGGCTCGGCGAACGAGCGGCCCGGGAGGACGGGGATCACGCATCTCCTCGAGCACATGATGTTCAAGGGGACACGACGGATCGGCACGCGCGATTTCGCCGGCGAGGCGCCGCTCATCGAGAGGATCAACGAGCTCCACGAGCGGATCGGGGAGATCGAGCGGTCGGCGCGGCCCGGTGCCGGGCACGCCGCCGGGATGCTGCGGGAGGAACTCGCGGAGGCGGAGCGCCGCGCGGACTCCCTCATGGTCAAGAACGAGCTCTGGAAGATCCTCATGCGACGCGGCGCGGTCGACCTGAACGCCTTCACCGGGAAGGACCGCACCCAGTACCTGTGCAGCCTCCCCGCCAACCAGCTCGAGCTCTGGATGTGGCTCGAGGCCGACCGGATGGGGGACGCGGTCTTCAGGGAGTTCCACCGGGAGCGCGCGGTCGTCCTCGAGGAGCGCCGCCTCTCCATCGACGACAGCCCCGCCGGCACCTTCGGCGAGCGCCTCTACGCGGCGGCGTTCATCGCCCACCCGTACCGGTGGCCGATCATCGGGTGGGCCTCGGACATCGAGCGGATCACCCTGCCGATGGTCGAGGAGCACTACCGCCGGTCCTACGCGCCGAACAACGCCGTCGTCGTCATCGTCGGCCGCGTCGTGCCGGCCGAGGTCGTCCGGCTCGCCGAACGTTACTTCGGGCGCATCCCGTCGCAGCCGCCCCTCCCTCCCGTCGTGACGAGGGAGCCGCCGCAGCGCGGGAAGCGGGAGGTCCGCCTCGCCCTCGAGGCCTCCCCCCGCGTCGCCCTCGCCTTCCACCGGCCGCCCTCTGCCGCCGACGACGCCGCCGCGCTCGACGTCCTCGAGACCGTCCTCTCGGCGGGGCGGACGTCGCGGCTCCACCGTGGCCTCGTGGAGGGGCGGCGGGTCGCCGTCTCGGCGGCCGTCACCTCCCCGACGGCGAAGTACCCGTCGCTCTTCATCGCCCACGCCGTCCCGCGCAGGCCGCACACCGTCGGTGACGTCGAGCGGGCGATCCGCGAGGAGATCGACCTCCTCGCGCGGGAGCCGGTCGGCGACTGGGAGCTGCAGAAGGCGAAGAACGTGATCGAGGCCGACTTCGTGCGGAGCCTCGAGTCCGTCGTGGAGCTCTGCGGCCTCGTCGGCACCTTCGAGGTCATCGACCGGTGGGAATACCTCAACGAGTACGTCCCGCGGATCCGGGCGGTCACCGCCGGCGACGTCGCGCGGGCGGCCCGGGACTACCTGCAGGAGGAGACGTGCACGACCGTCGTCATCCCCTGATCGGCGCGTTCGCCGTCCTGCTCCTCGCCGGCGCCTGCGCCGCCCCCCCCGCGGCGCGCCACCCGCTCGACCTCGCCCTCCCGCCGCTCCGCCTCGAGCCGCCGCGGGTCGAGCGGCTGCTCCTCGACTGCGGCGCCCCCCTCTACATCCTCGAGGACCGGTCGCTCCCCCTCTTCGGCTTCTTCGGCCTCGCCCGTGCGGGGTCCGCCTGGGACCCGCAGGGGAAGGAGGGGCTCGCGGCGCTCGTCGCCGAGACGATCCGGACGGGCGGCGCGGGGCGGCTGGGGCCCGAGGAACTCGACCGCGAGCTGGAGTTCATCGCGGCGGCGGTCTCCACGACCGCCGACCAGGACGCCGTGAGCATCAGCCTCTCCTGCCTGTCGAGGGACGCGGAGCGGGCGCTCCCCCTCGTCTGCGACATGCTCGCGCGGCCCGCCTTCGACCCGGGGCGGGTGGAGCTCCGCAAGGAGCAGGTGCGGGAGATCATCCGGCGCCGGAACGACGAGCCCCGACAGATCGTCGGCCGCGAATTCAGGCGGCTCGTCTACGGCGGCGACCCGTACGCCCACCCGGTCGTCGGCGAGCCGGGCGCCATGGACCGGATCGGGCGCGGCGACATCGAGGCATTCCACGGCGACCGCCTCGCGCCCGCGGGGATGATCTTCGGCGCGGCGGGGGACTTCGACCGCGCGACGGTCGTCCGCATCCTGAACGGGGCGTTCGGGCCCGCCCCGCGGGCCGGGGAGGGGCTCCCGCCGCCGCCGGCGGCCGGGACGCGGAGGGTGACGCTCATCGAGCGGGAGACCGAGCAGGCCCACATCATCGTCGGCCACCTCGGCATCCGGCGCGACGACCCCGACTACTTCCGGGTCATGATCATGAACGAGATCCTCGGCGGGGGGAGCTTCTCCTCGCGCATCCTCGAGCGGGTCCGCGTGCGCGAGGGGCTCGCCTACCACGCCGCCACCGCCTTCACGACGAACCTCCGCGACGGCCTCTTCTACGCCGTCTGCCAGACGAAGCAGGAGACCGCCGCGCAGGCGCTCCGGATCATCCTGGAGGAGATCGAGCGGATCCGCTCGGAGCCGGTCACGCCCGACGAGCTCGCCGCCGCGAAGGAATCGTTCTCCAACAGCTTCGTCTTCCGGTTCGCGACGCCGCTCTCGTCGGTGGAGCAGGCGGCCTCGCTCGAGTTCTACGGACTGCCGGCCGACTATCTCGAGACGTACCTCGACCGCGTCGCCGGCGTGACCGCGGGGGACGTCCTCGCCGCCGCCCGCGCGCGCCTCCACCCGGACAGGGCTGCCATCCTCGTCCTCGGCGACCGGTCCCGGATCAGCCCCCCGCTGGAGGAGTTCGGCCCGGTCCGGCCGCTGTTCGTGCCGGGGCCGTCCGCGCCCGAGGAGGCGGATCGGTAAGCGCCGCGCCGCACCGGACGCGGCCCTCCCCGCCTGCGGCGTCGACCGCCGCCCATCCCTCCCGGAGCGGCTCGAGCCACTCGAGGGCCGCGAGGAACCGGCGGGCGCCGAGCAGCGCGTCGCGGTCCCGCCCCTCCTCCATGAACGGGATGACGAACGTGAGGATCCCGCCGAGCGCCGCGGCCGCGCCCGCGGCGTCGCTCCCCCGCAGGATCGCCTGCCCCGACGCCGGGGCGGCCCACGCCGCCCCCGGCGGCGGTCCTCGGCGCTCCCCGGCGAAGGGCGAGCCGTCCGTGGCGGCGATGAGCCGGTCGCCGCGGAGGCCGACGGTCACCGTGTAAATCTGGTCGAAGGGCCAGCCGAAGCCGACGCGGTACGACGCGTCGGCGCCCGCGCCCGAGGTCCTGATCCGCAGCGGCTCCCGCGTCCCGGCGAGGCGGTCGCCGCCGGCGTCTCGGACGACGACCCGCGCCCGGTCCGCGAGGGCCATGAACTTCGCGATCCTCGCGGCGGCGAGCCGCCGGTCCCGCACCGCCGCGGAGAGGGCGGCGCCGACCATGCCGCGCGCGTCGCGATAGACGACGAGCGAGAGGTCGTCTCCCAGCCACGGCAGGACGAAATGGTCCGCCCCGTAGGCGGCCGTCTCCGACCCGCCGATGAACTCCACGCGCGCGGCCCCTCCCCGCTCCCGGAGGCCGGCGACGGCGGCGCGCAGGTCGGCCGCGCCCCCCGCGTAGAGGACGCCGCCCGACGCCATCAGGCCCGCGAGCGGGTCCCTCCCGGGATCGCGCGGCGGCCCCTCCGGCAGGCGCGCCCCCTCCGCGGGCCGCACGCGGAGCTCGGCGCCCGCGTGGCCGGCGAGCGTGAAGGTCCCGTCGACGGTCCCCGCGGCGGCGGCGGCGCGGCGCGCCCGCCGCCATATCCCCGCCGCCGCCTCGAACCGCTCCGGGTCCCCGGCCGCGAGCCGTTCGAGCAACAGGTCCCCGCCGCGAAGGACCTCCCCGACGCGGACGTGGAGCGACCCGGCCGCGCCCTCCGCGCCGGCTCCCGCGACGGGGGGGAGGAGCGCCGCCGCCGTCTCCCCGCCCCCCGCGACGGCGCGGGCCGTCGCGAGCCAGAACGCCTCGTCGAAGCCGGCCGCGGCGATCCCGAGGTCGCCGACGAGGGCGTAGCTGTACCGGGGCTCGCCGGTCTTCCGGTCGAGGACCGCCGTGACGGCGAGGCCGCCGGCCCGCGACCGCCTGCTCCGCCGCCGGAAGGAGAGCGCGTCCCGCGCCCGGGCGGCGGCGTGCGCGAGGCGCACCCTGAAGCCGATCCTCCCCCACGCGGCCGGGAGCGCCGCCCGGTCGCCGCCGGCCGCGTAGATGGCGAGGACGCAGTCCTCGCCGAGGAGGTGCGGCGCGAGCGACAGGTCGAGGTTCTCCATTCTCCTTCGGAACTTCGGGTCCGACGCCGCCATCTCGTCGAGGGGGAAGATGCCGCAGGCGAGGACGCGCCGGGCGAATTCCGAGGAGACGCACCGGCGCCAGACGGGGCCGAGGCCCCGCACGCGGACGCAGGCGGCGAGGCCGTCCGAGGGGACGGCGGCGGGCAGGGAGGGGACGAGGCGTCTCGGCAGGGCGTAGAGGCAGAGGCCGGCGGCGGCGACGACCGCGAGCGCCGCGCCGGCCGCGAGCGCCCGCTTCGCGTTTGACTTCATGGCGGGCCCATGATACAGTGGGCCGCCGCAGGATGCAACCGCCGCGGGGCGCGGCCGGGCGGCGAGGCCGTCCCGAGGAGAATGCCATGAAAAGGATTGTCGCGTCCCTCCAACTCGCCCTGTACGCCACCGTCTTCGGCTGCGGCGGCATGCTGCACCCCCCGCCGCCGCTCACCTTCCGCGAGCCGCTGGAGCGGCCGTTCGGCCACGTCCTCGCCGTGGGCAGGTTCGAGGACAAGAGCTTCGCCCGCTACCCGCTCTTCATCAGCGGGAGGAACCTCCAGGACCTGTTCGTGGACGAGCTCGAGCGGAACCGGGCCTTCCGGGACGTCTTCGCGGTGACGATCGAGAAGAAGGACACGCCGGACGGGATCGACGAGAAGGCGCTCGCCGGGAAGGCAGACGTCATCCTCGAGGGCGAGCTCACCGAGTCGCTCTGCCGCTTCGTCGGCAGCAACGCCCTCGGCGTCCCGATGTACATCCTCATCGGGACGGTCCTCGGCTTCCCCCTCGGCTTCAACATCCGCGCCCAGACCTGGCAGGGGGCGGCGGAGATCGTCTACCGCATCCGGGAGATCAAGACGGGGAGGGTCCTCCTCGCCCGGCGGGTGCAGGCGGTCGCCTACAGGAACTTCAGCATCTGGGAGGAGCGCACCGAGCGCCAGCTCAACAAGAACTTCGTCCGGCGGACGCTCACGCCGCTCGTCCTCCAGAACCTCAAGTCGGCGGTCGCCAGGGACATCTGCGACCACTTCCCGCGCTGAGCGCCGCCGTCAGGGCGCCGGCGGCGCCTGCGTGCCCGCGGCCGCGGGGTCGGCGGATGTATAGGCGTCGGCCCAGCTCTTCCCCACCTCCGACCAGTCCTTGCTCGCCTGGCCCAGGTCCACCGAAACGCATCCCGCGGCGAGCCCCGCCGCCGCGAGCATCGCCCACGCAACATATCTCATTTCGTCCCTCCTCCGCGCGACGGCCGGCGGCGCAGGTCGCGCACGAACCGGCCCGCCTCCCCGAACGCGTCCCTGATGTCCTCCACCCACTCCCCGAACAGATCGGCCCTGCCCGACCGCGACGCGACCAGGCGCATCGCCCCGAGCGTCGCGGCCGCACAGAGGGCGATGAAGACGGCGCAGAACGCCGCCCCCTTCAGGAGGCGCGCCGCCGTTCGCCCCGGGCGCCCTGCCGTCGCCCTCACTCCCGGTCCCTGAAGATGTACGACCAGACCGCCGCGGCGATGATCGAGACGGCGATCACGGCGAACACGGCGATGGCGAAGACCGTCCAGAAATCGGCGTCGAGCGTCATCGCGCCCCTCCCGCGCCGCCCTCCTTCGGTCCCCCGGCCCCGGCGAACGGGCACCCGCCCGGCGGCGGCCCCTGCGCGCCCGGCGGGGGGCCCGGCACGAAATGGACCGGGCCGAGCCGGCGCATCTCGCCGATGAGGTCGCCCATCGACTGCCGCCGCGCCGTCGAGAAGGTCGAGTAGGTCCTCTTCAGCCGCCGGCTGCGGCAGTGGGCGCACCGCCGCCGCCAGAACGCCCAGGAGTCCATCTTCTCCATGAGCGCGGTCACCCTCCCGCACCGCCGGCACTCGTATTCGTATATCGGCATCGTCCGGAACCCCGCGCGGGGACGCCCCCCCGCCTAGAAGCAGCCGAGCTGGCAGTCGGCGATCCTGATCCCCAGGCCGTTCGCGATCTCCCCGATCTTCGCGGGCGGCACGCCGAGCTCGCGCGCGATCCGGAGCGCCGCCGCGCAGGGGATGCGCCCCTCCCTGCTCTCCTCGCGCAATCTCTCACCGACGCTGTCCGCGGGCATGTGCTCTTCCATTGATTTCGCATTCATCATACCACCCCGCCGGCGGGCCCGCAATCGCCCCCGCGGCATGGACGGCGCGCGAAGCGCCCTTCACCACGGATAGACACGGAGCACGACGGATAATCACGGATCCGGCTGAAGCCCGCGGCACATGCGCGCGGATGAACACAGAAACGCGAGAAACCCGCGAGAGGACAATCCGTGGATATCCGTCAGGAATCAGCGGATTTCCGTGGCGGGGAGTTCATTGCCCCGCCGCGCCGCACGGCCGCCGTGATCGGCGCACGGACGGGCGGGCGAGGAGCGACCGGAGGACCCTGAGGTTCCGCGCGTCCTCCCGCATCTCCTTCCCCTTCGGCGTCTCGAGGACCATCGGCAGCCCCGCGAAGCGCGCGTCGTTCAGGAGCAGCCTGAACGCCCCAAGGCCGAGGTGCCCCTTCCCGATGTGCGCGTGCCGGTCGAGGCGCGAGCCGAGGCCCCCCCTGCAGTCGTTCAGGTGGAAGGCGAGGATGCGCCGCAGGCCGACGGTCCGGTCGAACTCGTCCGTCACCCGCGCGTACCCCCGCTCGTCGCGGATGTCGTAGCCGGCGGCGAAGACGTGGCAGGTGTCGAGGCAGACGCCGAGGCGGTGCGGCAGCGACGCCCCCGCCGCGATCTCCGCGAGATGCTCGAAGCGCCCGCCGACGCTGTTCCCCTGGCCGGCGGTCGTCTCGAGGAGCACCTTCGCCGTCCCGGGAACGCCCTCCAGCGCCTCGTCCAGTCCCGCGACGATCCTCCCGATGCCCGCCCGGATGCCCGCGCCGCCGTGGGAGCCGGGGTGGAGGACGATGAACGGCAGGTTCAGCTCGGTGACGCGCCGCAGCTCCTCCGCGAGGGACCGCACGGACCTCCGCCGCACCGCCCTGTCCGACGAGGCGAGGTTGATAAGGTAGGAGGAGTGGGCGAACAGCGCGCGGATGCCGGATGCCGCACGGGCGGTCTCGAACCGGGCGCCCTCGCCGGGCGCGAGCGGGCGCATCTTCCAGCGGACGTTGCTCTTGACGAAGATCTGGACGGCGTCGCAGCCGACGCGAAGGCCGCGGACGATCGCCTGTTCCACGCCGCCGGCGATGGACATGTGCGCCCCGAGGAGGGGCGGCGCGGCGCGGCCCGGGACGTGCGCCCTACGGCGCCGGCTCGGGAGGGGCATTCCCAAGAAAGACGTCCCCCGGCCAGACGAACTCCGGCCGGAGGAGCGGGTCGTAGTTGCCGGGGAGCGGGTAGAAGAAGAGGACCGTCTCGATGGCGCCGCAGCCGGTCCTGAGGATCGTCATGGCGATTCCCTTGAGAGGGCCCCAGGTGGCGCCGAGCAGCCTGCCCCGCTCACGGGCGATCTCCGCCGGGCAGCGCAGCAGCTCGCCCCAGCCGGTCGCCAGGTTCACGATGCCGCGTCCGAACTTCCCGCTCGCGTCCCGGGCGAAGAGGTCGGCGGTCTGGACCTGGGGTTGCTGGACGACGGGCTGCTGGGCGCCGAGGATGCCGGGCGCGAGCGCCGCGCAGAGCGCCGCCGCGGCGAGGATTCGGACACGACTGCGACGATGGATCATGGTTTCACCCCGCTGTCTGATCGACGTTCCCCCCGCGGGAACGGCCGGACCTGCCGCATGATAGCACGGACCGCGCCTTCCGCCAACCGCCCCTATATCGCCTCCATATCGACAACGAGCCGCCCGATCTCCTCCAGGCAGCGGTAGCTGGTCATATCGTAGTGGAGGGGGGTGATGGAGATCGCCCCCTCCCGGAGCGCCGCGCTGTCGGTCCCGTCCCCCTCCTCGGTCTCCATGAGCTCGCCGCCGAGCCACCAGTACGCCCTCCCCCGCGGGTCCACGCGCTTGTGGAATTCCTCCCTGAAGCGGGCCGCGCCCTGGCACGTCACGCGCACCCCCGTGATGTCGCCGGCGGGGACCGCGGGGACGTTGACGTTGAGGAGAATGCCCTCCGGGATGCCGCGTTCGAGGACCAGCCGGGCGAGCCGCGCGGCGAACGCCGCCGCGGGGCCGAACTCCCGCGACGTGAAGCTGTCGAGCGACACGGCAAGGGCGGGGACGCCGAGCATCGTCGCCTCGGTGGCGGCCGAGACGGTGCCGGAATAGATGACGTTCATTCCCGTGTTCGGTCCCTGGTTGATGCCGGAGATCACGAGGTCGGGCCGCTCGGGGAGGAGGGCGCTGATGGCGATCTTGACGCAGTCGGCCGGCGTCCCCGAGACCGCGAGGCCGAACAGCTCGCCGTCCGTCCGCACCTCGGTCGCCCGCAGCGGGTCGGCGGTCGTGATCGCGTGCCCCACCGCGCTCCGCTCCGTGTCCGGGGCGATGATGACGATCTCCCCGACCTCCCGGACCGCCGCGGCGAGCGCCCGCAGCCCCGGCGCGTGGATCCCGTCGTCGTTCGTGAGCAGTATCTTCACGTTCCCGTCCATCCCATCCCCCGCCATTCTACACGCGCCGGCCGGAACTATCCAGTATGAGCGTCACCGGCCCGTCGTTCTCCAGGCGGACGAGCATCCGCGCGCCGAACCGGCCCGTCCGCACGGCGACGCCGTGCGCCCGGAGCGCCGAGACGAACCGATCGTAGAGCGCCTCCCCCTTCCCGGGGGGGGCGGCCTCCGTGAAGCTCGGCCGGCGCCCCTTCCGGCAGTCGCCGTAGAGCGTGAACTGCGAGACGACGAGCGCCCCCCCGCCGGTCTCGCCGAGCGAGCGGTTCATCCTGCCCGCCTCGTCCTCGAAGACGCGGAGGCGGGCGATCTTCCCGGCAAGCCGGGCGGCGTCCTCCTCAGCGTCGTTCACCGACACGCCGAGGAGGACGAGGAATCCCCGGCCGATCTCGCCGACGATCTCCCCGTCGATCTCGACCGACGCCCTCGCCGCCCGCTGCACCACCGCCCGCATCGCGCCCTCCCCTCAGGCCAGTTCCGCCTCGATCTCCGCCACCCGCCCCTCCCGGATGGCGCGGGCGAGACGACCGTCCAGGACGGGGGCGTCGATCTCGCGCCGCCGCCCGTCGCGGAATCGGAGGCGGTATCTCGATACGCGCGCCCCGCCCGGGCCGTAGGTGTCCCTCCGGCCGGCGTTCCGGTAGACGACGCGCGCCCCACCGAGGAGGCGGAAGGCGAATGCGTTCCGCGGGAGGACGAACCGCCGCGGGGCGCCGCCCGCGCCGGCGTCGGTCGCCTCCCGGGGGCGCCGGCTGAAGAGCCAGGCGGGGAGGGCGGGCCGGAGACGGAAGCGGAGGAGACCGTCCTCCATGAAGAACGGATCGGGTCCGGCGGTCATCAGCGTCCAGATATGGAGCATCTCGCCGGTCACCCCGCTCAGCCGGGGCTGCAGGCCGCGGCCGTGCATCTTCTCGTCGGGGAAGGCGGAGCTGACGATGAACGAGACGTTCTCGAGGATGCTCCGGCCGTACACCCGGGGGGAGAGGAACGGGGGGAGCATGCTCCTGATGTCGGAGAAGAACGATTCGTGGAGGCCGGACCGGAGGAGCTCCAGGAGAAACTTGAACTCCATGTGCGTGTAGACCGACTCGTTCTCGATCCAGCCCGGCCCCCACGCGAGGACCCGCCCGATTTCGAAGGGGGCCCCCGAAAGGGGCGCGCACACCTTGTACATCTTCAGGCGCCGGTCGAAGAGGCCGGAGTTCCGCACCGCCCGGTAGATCTCCCCCGCCCGTTCCGGGTGGACCCTGAGGAAGTGGACCGGCCCCTCCAGGAAGAGGGGGAGGGGCTCCTGCCGGAAGGCGAGCGGCTCGACGAGGGGCAGGCCGTCCGCGTTCCGGAGCGGCCGGCCGTCCCTCCCCCGCCGCCTCCGGAAGCGGGTCACCCGGTTCACCAGGTAGGTGTAGGGAATGCCGGCGGGATCGAACACCGCGCGGCGGTTCTCCGGCCGGTAGATGCGGAGGACCACCCGCAGCCCCGACTCGAGGAAGCGCCCGATCCGGTCCCGGTCGAGCGGGGTCTCGCCTCCCTCGAGGCCGGCGGCGGTCCGGGCGCGGTACCGCTCCTTCAGGGCGTTGCTGCGGTCCCAGTAGCGGAACGCGCCGATCTTTCCGGCGGCCCGCCGCTCGCAGAGGTCGGCGAGGCCGTCCATGAACGCCGCCAGTTCCGAACAGACCCTGACCGGCCGCCGGATCACGTCGAGCCGCGAGAGGAGGAACCGCAGGACCCGCTCCAGCTCGAACGTCTGGCAGAGGGACGAACCGATGAGGCCGGGGAGGCCGTTCATGGAATCGTTCCAGCCGGGCTTGTCGGCCTCCATCTCGACGCCGATCCCGGCCGGATCGAGCGTGGCGAGGCGGTTTGCCGCGCAGCAGAGCAGCTTCACGAGGAGGCAGGTGGAATAGATCTTCCCCGCCCCCCCGTCGATCCGCACCCGGCGCTGGTCGGCGGCGCGGGCGGCGACGCGCCGCTCCTTCCCGGCGTCGCGCCTGACGGCGCCGTACCGCCGGACGCCGCCGCCGGTCAGGACGTATTTCTCGGCCCGGGGGACGACGAGGTCGGGATTGTCGTAGAAATAGTACCGGCGGTTCCCCACGAGGAGCTCCTCCGCCCGCTCCGGATACACGGAGAGGAACGAATCGATCAGGTCGAGATTGTAGAGCCAGTGATCCACCCAGTACCCCTCGTGGATGCCGGCAAAATCGCTCTCCGCGCAGAAACGAAGCAGCCGGGAGAGGAGGCGGTCGGCGTCGTCCGCGCCCCGGACCCGCGCCTTCCGCGCCTTCATCACGAATTCACCGGGAGCGAACGGGCGGGAGAGCAGCCGCTGCAGTTCCTCGATCCCTTTTCCCCGGGCGTGCAGGCGCAGCCAGCGGCGGCAGGCGGTCTTCCGGACGACGCGGTAGGTGACCTGGTTGATCTCGAGAGGGTTGTAGCCGTCGGTCTGGATGAGGCTCATGAAGAGACGGATGTTCTCGTCGCCGGTTTGGGGGAAGAACCACGCGTCGAGGCGGCGGTTCTGGTTGACGCTCCGGTAGTGGCCGGTCCCCTGCGAGTAGAAGGTGGGCTCCAGGATGAAGAAATGGTAGTCGCGCTCGAGGTCGCCGTTCTGGCGGGAGTAGATGTAGAAGGCGGATTTCCCCTCGGCGGTGTTCCATACGACGGGCATCCCGCCGCGGATCACGTTGTCGAGGAAGGTCTGCTCGCAGTAATGGTCGAAGGCGGGCTCGGCGCTCGCGGTAAGGCACCGCTTCCCGATCGACCGGAGGACCGCGGCGTTCTCGGCCCGCTTCCGCTCGAAGGAGCGCGCGCTCAGCCGGCGGAGGAGGCGGGGGACCGCCGCCTCCTCCGCCTGCCCGATGAGGGAATGGACGCGGAACGAGCGGCCGGACGGGAGGCGGAAGGGGGCGGCGGTGAAGGCGCACGGAGTCCTGTTCTGCCTGACCTGCGGCAGGCGGCCGATCGCCCCGGGCCCGATCGCCTCCAGGCCCCACGGCCGGTCGTAGATCTCGGCATCGCCGAATATCGCGGCCGGGTCCACGACGTAGACGGCGCGCCGGGGATCGGGGTTGCCGGAGGTCAGGGAGGCGTAGTAGGTGCCCCGCCGGATTTGCTCCACCCGCTCGACGTCCGCCGGGCTCTGCTTGAGGCGGAAGACGGGGACGCCGGCCCGCGGAAAGACCCCCATCATCCCCTCGATGTGGCGGGCGGTGGTGTGGAGGATCGCGCAGTCGCATCCGAACGGCAGGATCCGCGCCGCGCCGTCGACGATCTCACCCTCCAGGCGGCGGGAGGAGATGTTGCGGATGGTGACCGTCCTGAGGAGGGCGGGGTACTCCTCCCCGGGGAGGGTGAAGTAGGTCGCCGTCGTCTCGAGCCCCAGGCGGGGATCCGATTCCACGAGCGTCAGTTCGCCGGGGCCGACGATCATGCGCTGGACGACCGTCCCGCGGCGGCGCTTCCTGAACGGCTCGTGGATCCGGCCCCGCCCGATCCGGATGAAGGTGCGGAAGCCCTGCTGCCCCACGACCTGGAGCGCGCGGTTGAACGAGAGGAACTCCAGGATCTGGTTGTCCTTGTCCCGCACGCCCGCGGAGCAGAGGCACTGGGCGCGGCTCACGTAGTAGGCCCACATCGGGATCCCGGTCTTCCCGGCGATCCCGGGGAGAAAATTGGAGAACGCCGGTTTCCAGTTGTAGTCCTCGACGACGAAGGACCCGTCGGGGGTGATCGTCCGCATCGAATTCCCTCCGCCCGCGCGGCGGGGCCGCGCCTTCATGCCGTTCATGCGCACCGGAGCGTCCGGAGCCGGTTGATCGCCGCCGCTACTTCCAGCATCCGCGGCATCGCGTAGTCGCCCCTGCGGTACGGCGACAGGATGTCCATCCCCTTCTCCCGGAGGTCGCGCTCGACGAGGGCGAGCGCCTCGGCGAGCGTCCGGCTCCCGTCGAGGCACCGGCGGGCGGCGTGGAGGATGATGTCGCCGACGGCGCGGGTCTGGCTGATGTCGACGAGCTGCTCGACGAAGGAGAGATCGATCGTGCTCCGGCCGAACGCGATCGCGTGGAGCCCCTTCGCGGCGACGCTCGCCTCCCGCCTGCCGCGGCTCGCGTCGAGGCTCTCCGGCAGGGGACGCCGCGGCCGCACCGCGCCGAAGCGCTCGCCGCCCTCGAACGCCCTCCCCGTGCCCCCCTCGGCGGCGATCCGCCTCGCCTCCGCGGTGACGTCCTTCGGGAGGTACTCGTCCATCATGATGACCGTGTCGGCGACCTCGAAGTAGTCGCCCGCCCCGCCCATGACGAGGATCGTGGAGACGCCGAGGTCCCGGTGGAGCTGGCGCACCTTGTCGATGAAGGGCGTGATCGGCTCCCGATCCTTCGAGACGAGGCGCTGCATCCGTGCGTCGCGGATCATGAAGTTCGTCGCCGATGTGTCCTCGTCGATAAGGAGGAGGCGGGCGCCCGCCTCGAGCGCCTCCATGATGTTCGCCGCCTGCGACGTCGAGCCGCTCGCGTCCGCGGTCGAGAAGGAGCGCGTGTCCCGGCCGAAGGGGAGGTTCGTGATGAAGGGGCTTATGTCCACCTTCTCGACGAACCTGCCGTCCTCGGCGCGGATCTTGACCGCGAGCGGATCGGTGACGACGAGCTCGCGCCCGTCGCCGGGGAGGTGATCGTAGACCCCCTTCTCGACGGCGTTGAGGAGCGTGGACTTTCCGTGGTAGCCGCCGCCGACCACGAGCGTCACCCCCTCCGGGACGCCCATGCCGGTCACCGCGCCCCGGTGCGGCGTGCGGAACTCGACCCGCAGGGCGTCGGGCGACCGGAAGGCCACGACGTCCCTGCCGGCGAGCGGCCGATCGTCGACGCCGCTCGCGCGGGGGAGGATCGCCCCGTCGGCGACGAAGGCGACGAGGCGCCGCTCCCGCAGGCCGTCCCGTATGAAGGCGGCGTCCTCGACCGCGTCCACATGCCGCGCGGCGGCCGCCGCGTCCAGATGCCGCCAGACGAGCGCCTTCTCGACCAGGTACGGGATCTCATCGAAGAAGATCGCCGCGGCCTGCCGGCCGAGGACGGTCCTCCCCCTCGCCGGCAGCCCCACGACGAACCGCGCCTCGACCGCCGCCTCGCCGACGAGGACGGCGGTGCGCCTGATCACCTCCTGCGGGGGGCCGTCGATGGAGATGAGGCCGCTCCTCCCCGTGCCGCGGCTCCCGGGTCGGGAGCGCCCCGAGAGCTCGTGGAACCGTCGCGCGAGGAAATCCTCGAGCGCCGTCCGGCGGACCGCGTTCGAGAAGAGGCCGGGCGGGAAACCCGCCTCCGCCTGTGACAGGCGGGCGATGATCTGGGACGGCGGGGCGAACGGATCCGGCTGGACGTAATCCACGGTGAGCCGGTACGAGCCGAAATCATACTCGCCGCGGATGTCCTCGTAGGCCTTGTAGCCTCGGCCGTCGATCCGCGCGAGCACGGCCCTGAGCGTGTCGGGAGTTTTCATCCGTCTTTCCCGGGAAACCGGGGGGAAGGGAATCCTGCGCCTCCGGAGTGGGTCCATTATATCCTCAGCGCCCCTTCCCCTCAAGCCCCGCGGGCCTTTTTTCCATACGCACCGGATTTAAAATTTCCGCGGCTGGAATAAAACCGTTCCCCGCTTCGTCTTATAGGATGGAGGAACAAACAGCCGCAAGAGAGGAGGAGGTCGCCATGCATCCACCTTGAGCAGCGGACGGGGGAGGCCGGCCCCACGCTGAAATCCAGATTGCGACAGACAGGGTCCGCGGGGTGATATATTATGAGAGCGGCATCCGCGGCTCAGCATGGGTGCGCTTCGAGGAGTGCGCCCACGTGCCGCATCTCGAAGAGACCGGGCGCTCCCTCCGGGCGCTCGGCTCGTTCCTCGACCGTGTCGAGGGGCGTGGCGGAAACGGGGGGAGGAGAGAGGAGGGGGTGTCATGGGCATGCTGAAGGAGTTCAAGGAGTTCGCCATGCGCGGCAACGTCATGGACATGGCGATCGGCATCATCATCGGCGGGGCGTTCGGGAAAATCGTCACCTCGCTCGTGAACGACGTCATCATGCCGCCGATCGGCAAGATCATGGGGAACGTGGACTTCTCCAGCCTCTTCGTCGTCATCGGCCAGGGGGAGTACCCGTCCCTCGCCGCGGCGAAGGCCGCCGGGGCGGCGACGATCAACTACGGCGAGTTCATCAACACGATCGTCAATTTCCTGATCATCGCCTTCTCGATCTTCATGGTGGTGAAGGTGATGAACGCCGCCAAGAAGAAGGAAGAGGCCGCGCCCGCCGCCCCGCCCCCGCCGTCGGGCGAGGAGAGGCTGCTGACGGAGATCCGCGACCTCCTGAAGCGGGGCTGAACCGGGTCCCTGGTGCGGCGCCGCGGGGCGGCCGTCACGAGATGGAAGGCGTTACGGTGCGAAAGGCCGTGGAGGCCGACATCCCCGTCCTCGTCCGCCGTCTCGCGCCCTCCTTCGCCGCCCAGCCGCTCACCGAGTGGATTCTCGGCCGGGGCGAGCGGGCGGTACGGAAGGGGGAGCGCGTTCTCGAACTGGATTTCAGGAACGCGCTCCCCTACGGCCTCATGTACACGACGGGCGGCCTGGACGGGGCCGCCCTCTGGCATCCCCCCGACAGGCGGGAGACGCTCCGGGGAAACCTCAGCCGGGCGGCACGGCTCATTCTCATCATCGGGCCAACCGCGCGCCTCCCGCGGCAGCTCGCCGCGTTCCTCCGGTTCGGGCGGCTGTTCCCGAAGACCCCTCACTACTACCTCTCGCTCCTCGCGGTCGCGCCGGCCGCGCAGGGGCGGGGGATCGGCTCGGCGCTGCTGGCGCCCGTCCTCGGCGTCTGCGACGCCCGCGGTGTCCCGGCCTACACCGTCACGGATTACGAGCCCAACATCGCGTTCTATTCCCGGCTCGACTTCCGCGTGCGGGACGTCTTTCCGGCCGGCGGGGGGGGCGTGCGGGCCTGGACGCTCTGGCGCGAGCCGCGGGGGGGCGGCGGCCCGAGACGGGGGGAAGGAGAACAATGAGGGGGCGACACCCGGCGATCATCCCGGCGGCGCTCGCCGCGGCGATCTGCCTCGTCACGGGCTGCCGCGAATCGCCCGATGAACCACGGAACGGGGGGAGGAGCCCCGCGGCGGAGAGGATCCGCGTCGCCTGCGTCGGCGACAGCATCACGTACGGGATGGGGATCCGGGACAGGGCGCGCAACTGTTACCCGGCGGTCCTCGGACGGCTGCTCGGGGGACGGTACGAGGTGCGCAATTTCGGTGTGAGCGGGGCGACGATGCTCGCGAAGGGGGTGTTCCCCTACCGGCGGCAGCGGGCGTTCGCCCGGGCGACCGACTTCGCCCCCCATATCGTCGTCATCATGCTCGGGACGAACGACGCCGCCCCCTGGAACCGGCGGCACATGGGGGAGTTCGCCGCCGACTGCGCGGCGATGGTCGAACACTTCAGGCGGCTCCCGTCGGGGCCGCGCGTCTTCCTCTGCCTCCCGCCGCCGGTCTACATGGACGGGGAGGAGCGCCCGAACGAGGCGATCCCGATCATTCGGCAGGTCGCCGGGGAGAACGGCGTCCCCCTCATCGACGTCGACGCCTCGCTCCGCGGGAGGCCGGAGCTGTTCCCCGACGGCGTCCATCCGGGCGCGGCCGGCGCGGAGGTCATGGCGAAGGCGGTTTACCGGGCGATCACGGCACGGGGGGGATGACGAGGCCGCGGCCCGGGGCGTCATCCCGGGAGGCGCCGGATCTCCTCGAGGAGCGCCTTCAGGAAATCCCGCTCCCTCACCTTCCGGACGATCCTCCCCCGCCGGAAGATGAGCCCCTCGCCCCTCCCGGCGGCGAGGCCGACGTCCGCCTCGCGCGCCTCGCCGGGGCCGTTCACGGCGCAGCCCATGACGGCGACCGTGATCGGCCTCGTCTCCCTCCCGAGCGCGCGCTGGACCTCGCGGACGAGCCGCCGCAGGTCGATCCGGCACCGGCCGCAGGTCGGGCAGGAAACGAGGGAGGGGCCGAACGACCTGAAACCGAGCGACTGGAGGAGCTCCTTCGCGATCTCGACCTCCGTCGCCGGGTCGCCGGTCACCGAGACGCGGATCGTGTCGCCGATCCCCCGGAGGAGGAGGTGGCCGATCCCGGCGGCGGAGCGCACCGCCGCGATCAGCGGCGGCCCCGCCTCGGTGACGCCGACGTGGAGCGGCCAGTCCGTCCGGGCCGAGACGCGCTCGTAGGCGGCGATCGTGCCGGTGACGGAGGAGGCCTTCACCGATATCTTGATGCGGTCGTGCCCCGCGTCCTCGATCGCCCGCACGCAGGCGAGGGCGCTCTCGGCGAGCGCCTCGGATGTCGGGCCGCCGTGCTTCTCGAGGAGGCGCCGCTCCACCGAGCCGGCGTTCACGCCGACGCGGATCGCCACCCCCGCGGCGGCGGCGGCCCTCGCCACCGCCGCGACCCGCCTCGCCCCGCCGATGTTCCCCGGGTTGATGCGGACGCCGTCGGCGCCCGCCTCGATGGCGAGGAGGGCGAGCCGGTGGTCGAAGTGGATGTCGGCCACGAGCGGGACCGGTATCCCCCGGCGGATCCGCCCGACCGCGTGCGCGGCGGCCGCGTCGGGGACGGCGACGCGGACGATCTCGCACCCGGCGCGGGCGAGCCGGCGGCACTGCCGCACGGTGGCCGGGACGTCGTCCGCCCGCGTCGTCGTCATCGACTGGACCGACACGGGGGCGCCGCCGCCGATCGGCACGCCGCCGAGGACGATCCGCCTCGTCTTCTTCCGCCCGACGGGCTCGCGGGATTCCATCGCCCCTCCTCCGTCACGGCCCCGGGAGAGGGGCCGGCGTCGCGGTCTCCCCCGCGGGGGTCTTCGCCCCGCCGCCGATGAGCCGGAGGATGGCCCCCCCCCACGTGCGCATGATGTCGTTCGCGAAGATGAGGAGCATGAGGGCGACGAGGACGGTCATGAAGATGTTCTGGACGGTCGTCATGAATCGGGCCCCGAGCGGCCGCCGCCGGACCCCCTCCACGACCGTCAGCAGGATGTGCCCGCCGTCGAGGACGGGGACGGGGAGCAGGTTGATGACGGCGAGGTTCACGCTGATGAAGGCGATGACGAAGAGGAACTGCCGCGGCCCCGCGCGGACGGAGTAGCTCATGATCTGGACGATGCCGATCGGGCCGGCGAGGCCGCGCGGCGAGATGGCGCGCGCGACGAGCCCCCTGAGCGTCAGGTACATCTCCCGGACGTTCCCCGCGATCCAGGAGAACGGGTCGCGGTGGACGTAGGCGATGAAGCCGTTCGCCTTCAGGTCGTCCATCGAGACGTCCTGCCGCAGCCGCACGCCGATGGCGGGATGGCCGAGCTCCGGGTTCTCCGTGGGGACGACCGTCGCATCGAGGGGCGCGCCGGCCCGCAGGAGGCCGAGCATGACGGGGACGCCCGCCCGCGCCCTGATCCGCTCCACGAGCTGATCCCACGCGTGCGCCGGCTCGCCGTCAACGGAGACGATGAAGTCGCCGTCCCGCACGCCGGCGGCCGCCGCCGGCGACCCCTCGAGGACATCCACCGAGATGAGATCGGTCGGCAGGATGCCGATCCGCCGCACCATGAGACGCTCGTCGCGCTCGGGCTCGATCGGCGCCGCGAACCGCTCGCCGCCGCGCTCCCACTCGACCTCGATCGGCGACCGCGCCGCCAGGACGATCGACCTGGTGACGTCCTCCCAGCGGCGGACCGCCCTGCCGTCGATGCGGACGACCCGGTCGCCGGGACGGAGTCCCGCCTCCCCGGCGGGGGACCCCTCCAGGACGCTCCCGATGACCGTGCTCTCCATGTTCGACGGGACGGGGAAGCCCGCGGCATAGAGGAACGAGTAGATCAGGAACGCGCTCAGGATGTTCATGAGCGGCCCGCAGGCGCAGACGAGGATGCGCGTCCCGATGGAGCTCGCGTAGTAGCCGTCCCGCACGCTCCGGGGGTCCGCCCCCTCCTCGTACTCCATCCCGGCGAGCTTCACGTAGCCGCCGAAGAAGATCCACGAGATCCGGTACTCGGTCTCTCCACGCTTGAATCCCCACAGCCGCGGCGGGAATCCGATGGAGAAGACCTCGACGCGGATCCCCGAGAGCTTCGCGACGATGAAATGGCCCAGCTCGTGGATGAAGACGACGACGCCGAGGGCGATGACGCCCATGGCGACGGGGAGGATCGACTCCGCCCGCAGGCCGAGGAAGGCGGCCGCCGCGCTCACGCCCATCGCCGCGCCTCCTCCCGCGCCCACCGGTCGGCGGCGAGGATCTCCTCGAGCGAGGGGCGCGCCGTCGCCCGGTGGCGGCCCATGACGTCGCCGACGAGCGCCGCGATCGCCGTGAAGCGGATCTCCCGCGCGAGGAACCGCTCGACGGCGATCTCGTTGGCGGCGTTGAGGACGGCGGGGAGGGTGCCGCCGGCGGCCATGGCGCGCCGGGCGAGGTCGAGCGAGGGGAAGCGGTCCGGGTCGGGCCGCTCGAAGCGGAGCGCCGGGATCCCGTCGAGCCGGAGGCCGTCCCAGGGGAGGGGGAGGCGCCGCGGTAGGAGGAGGGCGTACTGGATCGGGATGCGCATGTCGGGACGGCTCATCTGCGCGACGACCGAGCCGTCCACGAACTCGACGAGCGAGTGGACGATGCACTCCGGGTGGACGAGCACCTCGATCGCCTCCGGCTCGACGCCGAAGAGCCAGCGCGCCTCCACCATCTCGAGCCCCTTGTTCATCATCGTGGCGGAGTCCACGGTGACCTTCCTTCCCATCCGCCAGCGGGGGTGCCGGAGCGCCTCCTCGGGCGTCGCCCGCTCCATCTCCGCCGCCGTCCGGCGCAGGAACGGTCCGCCGGAGGCGGTGAGGATGAGCCGCCGCACCTCCCCGCGCCCCCCCGCGCGCAGGCACTGGTGGAGGGCGCTGTGCTCGCTGTCCACCGGGACGATCTCGGCGCCGCGCGCCGCCGCCTCGCCCATGACGATCTCGCCCGCGCAGACGAGGACCTCCTTGTTCGCGAGCGCGACCCGCTTCCCCGCCCGGATCGCCTCGAGCGTCGGCGCGAGGCCGGCGGCGCCCACCATCGCGGAGAGGACCGTGTCGGCCCCCTCCATCCGCGCGAGGGACGCGACCCCCTCGTCGCCCGCGCGCACCTCGACGCCGGGGGGAAGGAGCGGCGCGAGCTCGGCGGCGCACGCCCGGTCGGCGACCGCCACCGCGCGCGGGCGGAACCGGCCGGCCTGCTCGCGCAGGAGCTGCACGCTCGCGCGCGCGGCGAGGCCCGCGACGGCGATCTCGCCGGGGAAGGCGGCCGCGACCTCGAGGGCGCCGCGGCCGATCGAGCCGGTCGATCCGAGGACGACGATCCTGTTCATCCGGCCATCACGAGGTAGAGGTACAGCACCGGGAGGGTGAGGAGGAGGCTGTCCATCACGTCGAGCGCCCCGCCGATGCCGGGGATGAGACCGCTCGCGTCCTTCAGCCCCGCGTCGCGCTTGAGCATGGACTCGGCGAGGTCGCCGACCTGGCCGAGGAGGTTGAGGCCGGCGCCCATGGCGAGCGCGTGCGGGAGCGGCATCCCGCACGGGAACCAGCGCCAGATGACGAGGCCGGCGATGAGGCCGCCGGCGAGGTTCCCGGCGGCCCCCTCCCACGTCTTCTTCGGGCTGATCCGCGGGATGAGCTTGTGCCTGCCGATCGTGCTCCCGACCGCGTAGGCGAGCATGTCGCCCCCCTTCACGATGAGGAAGAGGGCGAAGAGGAACCACCGGCCGTCGAGGCCGGGGTAGTACATCACCTTGAAGATGAACGACCAGAGGAGCGGCACGTACACGAAGCCCGAGAGGACGCCGGCGATGTTCCCGATGGCGCGCCCCGCGTCGCGCTCGAACGCCTGGAGGATGAAGAGCCCCGTGACGAGGGAGACGAGGGCGAGGTGCTCGAAGCCGCCGTCGGGCAGCCGCAGGTAGCTCGCGAAGAAGACCGCCGACACGTAGATGACGGCCGCCGATCCGCCGTAGAATTTGAAGACCCTCGCCCCCTTCGCCTCGAGCATGCGGAAATACTCGAGGATGCCGACGAGGGCGAGGAGGTTGGCGACCGCGAAGGCGAAGACCGCCGCGCCTCCCCGGGAGAAGGTCACGGCGACGATGATGACGCCGATGAGGAGCAGCGAGCTGCCCGCCCTGTGGATGAACACGATCGCACCCTCCCGCGCGGCGGCGCCCGCCGCGGCGCCGCTCACTCCCCCGGGGAACGGGATCCGGGACGGGGGTCGGCCGCCTCCCCCACGCCACCGAAACGCCGCTCGCGCCCCTGGTAGTCGAGGAGCGCCCGGATGAACTCGCCCCGGCGGAAATCGGGCCAGTAGACGGGGGTGACGTGGATCTCCGCGTACGATATCTGCCAGAGGAGGAAGTTCGACACCCGCATCTCCCCGCTCGTGCGGATGAGGAGATCCGGGTCAGGCATCCCCGCCGTGTCGAGGGACGAGGAGATCGTCGCCTCGTCCACCGCCTCGGGGGAGATCTCGCCCCGCGCGCACCGGCGGCAGAGCGCGCGCACGGCGTCCGTGATCTCGCCCCGGCCGCCGTAGTTGAGGGCGAGGACGAGGGTCAGGCCGGTGTTGCGATCGAGGTGACGGACCGCGTCGCGGATCGCCCCCCGCACGTCCTCCGGCAGCCCCGCGATCCGCCCGATCACCCTGAGCCGGACGTTGTTCCGGTCGAGCTCGGCACGCTCCCTCCGCAGGTACCGCTTCAGGAGCGCCATGAGCGAGGCGACCTCCCGCTTCGGCCGCTTCCAGTTCTCGATGGAGAAGGCGTAGAGCGTCAGGTACCCGATGCCGAGCTCCCCCGCCGTCCGCACGATCTCCCGTATGGATTCGGCTCCGGCGCGGTGGCCCCGGATCCGCGAGAGCCCCCGCTCCCGGGCCCACCTGCCGTTGCCGTCCATAATGACGGCGACGTGCCGCGGGAGGCGCTCCCGGGCGAGCCGCTCTTCCGCCGCCGATTCCCCCTTCATGGCGATCGCCCCCGCGCGGTCAGGCGGTCTTCTTCTCCGGGCCGGCGTACTCCATGAGGGGCGCGCCCTCCCCCCGGACGACCTCTCCGGTGATCACGCACCTCGCCAGGCCCCGCTGCGAGGGGACGTCGTACATCACGTCCGTCATGATCTCCTCCAGCATGAGCCGCAGCGCCCGCGCCCCCGTCTTCTTCCGCATGGCGCGCCGCGCGAGCTCGCGGAGCGCCTCATCGGTGAATTCGAGCTCGACCCCCTCCATGGCGAGGAGCCGCCGGTACTGCCGCACGATCGCGTTGCGCGGCTCCGTGAGGATCCGGACGAGTTCCTCCTCGCCGAGCGCCGACAGGTTCGCGATGACGGCCATGCGGCCCACGAACTCGGGGATCATCCCGTACTCGATGAGGTCTTCCGGCTGGACGCGCGAGAGGACCTCGGCGCGGCGGCGCTCCCCCTCCGGGAGGGCGCCGAACCCCACGCGCCGCTGCCCGAGCCGCCGCGCGACGATCTCCTCCAGGCCGTGGTAGGCGCCCCCGCAGACGAAGAGGATGTCGGTCGTGTTGACGGGGATGTACTCCTGGTGCGGGTGCTTCCGTCCCCCCTTCGGCGGCACGTTCGCGACGGTCCCCTCGATGATCTTCAGGAGCGCCTGCTGGACCCCCTCGCCGGAGACGTCCCGCGTGATGGAAACGTTGCCGGTCGTCCGCCGTATCTTGTCGATCTCGTCGATGTAGACGATCCCGCGCTCCGCCCAGGCGACGTCGTAGCCGGCCGCCTGGAGGAGCCGGAGGATGACGTTCTCGACGTCCTCGCCGACGTAGCCGGCCTCGGTGAGGGTCGTGGCGTCCGAGATGCTGAACGGCACGTTGAGGATCCGCGCGAGGGTGCGCGCGAAGAGCGTCTTGCCCGACCCGGTCGGGCCGATGAGCAGGATGTTGCTCTTCTCGATCTCGACCTCGCCCGCGGCGGGGGCGTGCGAGAGGCGCTTGTAGTGGTTGTGGACGGCGACGGAGATGGAGCGCTTCGCCCGCTCCTGTCCGATGATGTACCCGTCGAGGAGGTGCTTGATCTCGGCCGGCTTCGGAATCTTCAGGCGCCGCCCTTCCCGGGGCTTGTTGAAGAAGCCCCTGCAGAGGTCGACGCACCGCTCGCAGATGCTCGCCTCCGGCCCCGCGATCATCCTCCCCGCGGCGCCGCGCTCGCGCCCGCAGAAGGAGCAGCGCGTTTTCGGCCGCCCCCGGGCGCCGCCCCCGGCCCTAGCCGCCACCCTTGACCTCCTTCATCCCCGCGACCACCCGGTCGACGAGGCCGTACGCCCTCGCCTCCTCCGCCGTCATGTAGAAATCCCGGTCGGTGTCGCGGGCGATCGTCTCGAGGGCCTTGCCGGTGTGCTGGGCGAGGAGCTCGTTGATCTTCTCGCGGAGCCGGAGGATCTCCTTCGCCTGGATGCTGATGTCGGCGGCCGCCCCCTGGACGCCCCCCCACGGCTGGTGGATCATGAGCCGCGCGTGGGGGAGGGCGTAACGCTTCCCCTTCGTCCCCGCGGTGAGGAGGAGGGCGGCCATGCTCGCCGCCTGGCCGACGCAGTAGGTGACGACGTCGCACTTGACGAACTGGATCGTGTCGTAGATGGCGAGCCCCGCGGTCACCGAGCCGCCGGGCGAGTTGATGTACAGGTTGATTTCCTTGTCCGGGTCCTCCATCTGGAGGAAGAGCATCTGGGCGACGACGAGGTTCGACACGTTGTCGTCGATGACCGTGCCGATGAAGACGATCCGGTCCTTGAGGAGCCGCGAGTAGATGTCGTAGGCCCGCTCGTAGCGGCCGGTCGTCTCGACGACGATCGGGATGAGCTGGTTCTTCATGCGTCCCCTCCCCTGGCCGGCCTCAGTCCTTCGCCTCCCTGACCTTCGCGTGCGAGGCGAGGAACCCGGCCACCTTCCGCTTGAGGATCTCCTCCCGGAGATCGTCGAGGCCGCCGTCCTTCTCCAGGGCGCCCCGAACCTCGGCCGGCTCCCGCTTCAGCTGCCCCGCGATCCTCCCGATGCGCTCCTCCACCTCCCCGGCCGTGACCTCGATCTTCTCCCGCCGGACGATCTCGGCGTAGATGCGCCCGAGGCGGAGGCTCCGCTCCGCCTGCCGCCGGGCGCCGGCGAGGAGCTCCTCCTTCTTCTCGATGATCTGCTCCTTCGGCATCCCCCCCTCGATGAGCCGCGCGGCCGTCCGCTCGGCGAGCGCCGCCGTCTCCACGTCGAGGCGGCGGGGAGGGAGCGGCACCTTCGTGTGCTCGAGGAGGTAGTCGTTGATCTGCTCGAGGACGCGGTCGTCCTCCCGCGCCCGGGCGTACTGCTCGAGATCGGCCCGCACCGCGCGCTTCAGGTCATCGACGGCCGCGTAGTCGCCGAGCTCCCTGCAGAACTCGTCCGTGAGGGCGGGGGCCTTCTTCCGCTTGATCTCGCGGAGGGTGACGGTGTAGGAGGCCTCCTTGCCGCCGAGCTGCGCCGGCCGCACCTCCGCCGGCAGCGTGAGGGCGAATGTCCGCGTCTCCTCCGGCCGCATCCCGATCAGCCGGTCGCCGAAGCCGGGGAGGTAGGCATCGGCGGCGACCTCCATCCAGGCGCCCGTCCGCTCCTCGAAGACGGCGCTGTCCGCCTCGCCCCTGATGTCGAGGAGAGCGAAATCGCCCGCCTCGGCCGGCCGGTCCGCCACGGGGATGAACTCGGCGTGCCGGTCGAGGAGCGCGCCGACGGCCCGGTCGACGTCCTCGTCGGTCACGGCCTCCTTCCGCCGGCGGACCTTGATCCCGGTGTAGCCGCCCAGGCGGAGCGCCGGCCACGTCTCGACCTCCACCTGGTAGGAGAACGGCTCCGCCGGCGAAATGGCGATCGACTTCACGTCCATCCGGGGGGAGACGGCGGGCTCGATCCCCTCCCGCCGGAGTGCCTCCCCGAACGACTCGTCGACGAGCCGTTCCTTGACCTCCTCGTGCACCCTCGGGGCGAAGTGGAGTTCGAGCACCCGCCGGGGGGCCTTCCCCGGCCTGAAGCCGTCGAGGCGGGCGGTCCTCCCGAGGCGTTCGTAGGCCCGGTCGATCTCGAGGCGAACGCGCTCGACGGGGAGCGTCACCCTGAGATTCCTGCGGCACGCGTCGATCGTCTCGACCTTGATGTCCATTGAACTCCGTTCCGGTCCGTTCGGAACGCGCGCGGCCGCGCGCCGACCGGACGAGGGGATCAGGAGAAAAGAGTGGAGCGAGCGAAGGGATTCGAACCCTCGACGGCCACCTTGGCAAGGTGGTGCTCTACCAGCTGAGCTACGCTCGCCCGTGCGTCTGCGCGGATCCGCCCCGCTCCCCCAACCGCCGGTAGTATAGTCCACCGCCGACCGCGGTTGAAAGCGCAAAATGCGGGGCCGGACGCGATCAATCGGCCGTATGCACCCTCAACGTTGACCGTGGCGCCCTGAATCGGCCATGCCTCCCGCCCGTCATTTCCCGCCCGACGGGCAACAATCATACCTGTATGGCCGCCATTCCCCGAGAAACGATCAACGGTAGTGATGGTGCGAGAGGAGGGACTCGAACCCCCACGCCTTTCGGCATAAGATCCTAAATCTTACGTGTCTGCCCGTTCCACCACTCTCGCCTCAACTACAGTTCAAAGTTGAAAGTTCAAAGTTCAAAGTGTTCTGCGGCGCTGTCATCTCTTGCTTTCAACTCGGAACCTTGAACTTTAAACGGCAGTAGTGGTGCGCCACCAGGGACTCGAACCCCGAACCTCCTGATTAAGAGTCAGCTGCTCTACCATTGAGCTAGTGGCGCACGAAAAAATAATACCACTCCCCGCCGGCGCCGGTCAAGGCCGCTTTGGCCGGGGCGGGGTGGTGTGCTATCATGGCGGAGGAGAACGACATGCGCATGCCGCTCATCGCCCTCCTCGCGGCCCTCGCCGCCGCCGGCCATCCCGCCCCGCTCTTCTCGCCCGGCGAGCGCCTGCACTACCGCGGCTACGTCCTCGGCTGGATTCCCGTGGGGGACGTCTGGTTCGACACGAGCAGGTCCGTGCACGAGGGGCGGGAGGCGTACCGCTTCGACGCCCGCGCCCTGGGCCGCTACGTCGTCTACACGCTCGACATCCGCCTCACCTCGATCGTGGACGCGGCCACCCTCCGGAGCAGCCGTTTCTGGCGGCGGGAGGTCGGCAGCGAGAAGCGGGAGTACGAGGTCATCTTCGACCGGGAGCGGATGGAGGGGCTCTACCGGCGCAAGCGGGGGCGCTTTTCAACCGTCGAGGAGATGGACGCCGCCCCGATGGACGCGGGGGAATCGTTCCCGATCGGCCCCGACGTGAACGACATCCTCTTCACGCTCTACTTCGCTCGGGACATCGGCGACCGGGTGGGGAACGCGCGCCACTATCGCTTCGTCGAGAAGGACTACGTCTGGAAGGCGCTCGTCACCGTCACGGAGGAGCGGCGGCTCGACCTCGGCAGGGCCGGCGCCTTCGACGCGCTTCGGATCTCGATCGAGCCGGACTACGCCGACCATCCCGACAAGCGCGAGGAGTTCAGGGGGCTCTTCGGCGTCGAGGGATCGCTCGAGGTCTGGGTGGACAAGAAGACGCGGATCCCGCTCATCGTCCGGGGGCGCGTGCCGTTCGTCTATGTCCTGCGTCCCACGGTCACCGTCGTCCTCCAGGATTACCATATCTAAGGGGGTGTGCATGGAAACTCGCGGCCCGCGCCCGGCAACGGGGGCATTGCGGAAGGCGCTCGCCCTCTACTGCGCGCTCCTGGCCGTCGGCCTCGCGCCGCTCCTCCTGCGCCGCAGTTCCCATGCCGCCGTCCTCTCGCGCTACTCGATCCCCTACGCAATCCTGCTCGCGCTCTACATCGCTCTCATCGGCACGACCGTCATGCTCGCGATCCGCGCCGCGGGAGGCGGTCTCCGCCGGGACATCCCCCGTTGCACCGGCCGCTGCCGCATCGGGATCGCCGGCGCGTCCGTCATCGCGCTCTTCCTCCTCCTCCAGGTGCGCTCCCCCCGCGTCTGGTCCCTCCTCCCGCACCTCGCGCTCGCCGCGGCCATCGCGCTCACGGGCGCGCTCGCGGCCGCCGGCCCGCGAAGCCGTGCCGCGCTCGTGCGCCTGCAGCGGTTCTTCTCGTCGCGATGCCTCGCCCGCTGCGTCGCGGTCTTCCTCAGTTCCCTCATCCTCATCTCGCTCATCGAGTTCGCGCTCCGTCTCCGGCAGCCGTTCCTCTTCGGGCACACCATTTTCGTCAAGGACCCCGAGATCGGTTTCCGGCTCCGCCCCGGGCTTCCCGGAACCAATTCGGAGGGCTTCCGCGACATCGAGCGGACGGCGGCCAGGCCGCCGGGCGGCTACCGGATCGTGGCCCTCGGCGATTCGTTCGCCTTCGGCCTCGTCCCGTACGAGCACAACTTCCTCGCCATCCTCGAGCGCCGTCTCGGGGACCGCCTCCGGCGGGATGTCGAGGTGATCAACATGGGTATACCCGCGTATGGACCGAAAGAGGAACTGGTCCTGCTCGAGAAACGGGGCCTCCGCTACGGGCCGGACCATGTCCTCGTGAACTTCTTCGCCGGCAACGACTTCACGGATTCCTACTTCGCGAGAGACACGTACAGGGACCGCATCCTGCTCAACGGCGTTCACTTCAACGTCCGCAGACTGCCCCACGGGGCGCTGATGCTCCGCCACTGGTACCTCTGCCACTACATCAAGGTGGGCTGGGTCACCCTCTCCAGGCGCGGGGAGGGCGTCGAGGGCGGCGGGGACGGAACGGGCGCCGGGGGGGGCGGAGGAGAGAGGGACGGCCCCGCGGCGAACCGGCGCCCGCCGGCCCCCGATGACGGCGGAGTGGATCCGGAAACGTTCCTCTCCGAGAGCGAGTTCGACGAAATCCTCCGGATCACGTCGGAGCTGTTCATGCGCGCCAACGAATCGCGCCAGTCCGACATGTTCGAGCAGGCGTCCTCGTTCCTGCTCGGGATGAAGGCCCTCGCCGAGGAGGGCGGGGCGGGGTTCTCGGTCGTGCTCATCCCGGATCAGATCTGCGTCGACCCGGCGGTCCAGAGGAAGGTGTTCAGGCTCACGGGGCTGCAGGATTCGGACTTCGACTTCGAATGGCCGTCGAGGCGCTTCCGGGAATTCAGCGCGCGGCACGGCGTTCCCGTCATCGACCTCCATCCCCTCTTCAGGGAGATGTGCCGGCGGGAGCGGCTCTACATCAGGCGGGACACCCACTGGAACGAGGCGGGCAACAGGCTCGCCGGCGAGGCGATCGCCGGCCTGTGGGAACCTTCATTATAGACGTTTTGCGCTTCTTATTGCGGTCCATATTGTTGTGACATTATTCGCCCCGATGGACCCGCGCGGCGAATACGATCTCATCTTGCTGATGGATCGCATGTCCCATGCAGGTCCGCGCCGGTTTCCTCACCAGCCGAACCAGGTCCCCAGCGCCCGCTCTGCGTACGGCGCGGCCGAATCCCTGCTCCAGCCGTCCGGCGTCGGCACGGCGGCGGGCTGGTAGTTGATCCTCGCGCGGAACCCGCCGGAGGATACGCCCGGCGTGGGCGTATGCGTCGGCACGGCCGGGTCCCACGTCGGCGTCGCCGTCGGCGTGTGCGTGGGGACACTCGGGTCCCATGTCGGCGTCGCCGTCGGGGGGGGCGTGGGGACGCTCGGGTCCCACGTCGGCGTCGCCGTCGGCGCGGGCGTGGGGGTGTCGGAGCGCGGGTACAGGAATCCCGCGTGGTCGCGGAGGCTGCCGCCGTCGCGGGGGCCCGCAAAGAATGCCTGCCCGATCACCGCCGCCTCGGAGAAATGCGGGGTGTCGACCCTCCCCCCGCCCGAGGCGTCGACGTCGCGCGCGACCCGGATGTTCGACCCGGCCGCGGCTCCGACGAGCGTCACGACGAGGGCGGCGGCGAACAGCCCCGCCACGGCGCCGGCATGTCGCTGCGTCGCGTTCATCTTCATCCCCGTCCCCCGGCAGGCGCCGGCTACCGCGCCTTCTCCTCGAGCGCGGCCAGGCGCTCCCTGAGCGCCTCATTCTCCGCCTTCAGCTCCTTCATCGCCTCGACGAGCACCACCGCGAGCTTCTCGTACGAGACGGACTTGTACCCCTTACGGTCGGTGTGCACCAGCTCCGGGAGCACCGGCTCGACGTCCTGCGCGATGAGGCCGACCTGCCGCTCCTCCGGGAAACCCATCTCGGGATATTCCTCGCGGTTCCAGTCGTAATACACGCCCTGCAGTTTCGCCACGCTCGACAGGCTGTCCCCGAGGGGCTGGATGTTCTTTTTCCATCTCCTGTCCGACGTCGTCCACCCGCCGGTGGAGCGGGCTGCCCCGGCCACATAGAGGGCGTATCCCATGTCCTCTCTCGACTTGATGGACACATTGCCGTTCACGGCGAGCTGCGGAACCGGCTCGAACCACGGGTCTATCGGCTCGCTGTAACCGATGGACGTCCCAAAGGCGCTGTTGACGAGGACGTAGTAGCCGCCGTCAATCTCCATCTGGCCGTCGGACACGTTCCTGATCGAGCAGGCGACGTTGCCGTCGAACAGGAGCCGTCCCTCGGCGCCGTTCGAGCCCGGCCCCTCGATCGTCAACGCCGCGTACGTCTGTGATCCGCCCACGACGTGCAGGGGCGACGAGGGGCTGGCCGTGCCGACGCCCACCCTGCCGTTCCCCGCGTTGTAGACGAGGTTTGAGGCACCCGCGAAGGCGCCCCCATTGTTGAACTGCACCTGGCCGCTCGCCCCGGCGGCAGTCCCGATTGCCGTGAGGCTCTTCCACCCCGACGACGTCCGGCCCTCGAAATCCGCCCCGGTCCATCTGATGGTGCCGTTGACATTCCGCGTGGTCGTCCCGATCCTGATGGCGCCGTTCACGTCGAGCTTCTCCTGCGGGCCCGTCGTCCCAATGCCGACGTACCCCGTATTGCCGCTCACCATGAGCCGCACCGCGTACTGCGGCACGGACGTGATGATGAAATCGTTGTAGTCGGCCCATTCGTGGCAGTCGACGCCGACATCCCAGGAATAAGTGCCGTTGTTCAAACGCATGAACGGCCGGTCGTTTTTCACCTCGAGGGGCCTGCCGGGACTCGTCGTCCCCATGCCGACGTTGCCGGTCGACCGGGAAATGCTGACGTACGCGCCGTTGTCGACCCTCGCGTCGCGGTCGATGATGAAGTCCTCGGTCAGATAGCCCTCCTGGTGGTAGCCGACGCCGGCCCACCACGTGCTGGATCCGCCGGTCGTGACGTTCATGCCGCCCGCTCCCTCCCCGTCGCCGCGCTCGGCGAGGAAGGCGGCTTTGATCCCGGGCCCGTTGGCCAGCGCGCCGTTCGCCGCGATGATCGCGGGGTTCTCAGCCGTCGAAACCTGCAACGGATAGGTCGGGGCGAGCGTGCCGATCCCGATCTTCATCCCCATGAAACCGAATGAATCCGTATCGTCCCTGTACCGCATGTAGCCGTCATTCAGCCCCGTCTCGAACATGAATGTGGTGTCGCCGGCCGTCGTGGACAGGATGAGGCCATCCCCGGCGGCATCGCGCACTTCGAGGCTGTTGGAGAGCAGCGTGGAGGCCCTGAGAATGCCGTTCACGTCCAGCGGATAGGCGGGGCTCGTGGTCCGTATGCCGACGTTCCCGCTGCCGATGCCGTAGAAGAGGTTGTCGGCGCCCCCGAAGATGCCGCCGTTGTTGTACTGGACGAGGCCGCTCGATCCGGCGGGATTCCCCGCGGCCGTGAAACTCTTCCATTCGGTGTCCGTCCGCCCCTCGAAGTCGGTCCCCGACCACCTGATGATCCCGGCCGCCGTGCCCGAGGAGGAGCCGACCTTGACGCCGCCGCTCACGTCCAGCCGCTCCTGCGGCGCGTCCGTGCCGATGCCGACCCTCCCGCCCGATTCCGCGATGAGGACATTCCCGGGGGCGCCGCGGCCGTTTCCCGTGAACCCGCCGAGACCGCCGCTGAGACGGAGCGTCCCCCCGTCGCCCGCGGGGGTGGGCGGGAACTGTGTCCCCAAACCGCCGCCGCCGGCGCTGATGGAGAGGTTGTCGCCGTCGCCGCCGACGGTGGCTTTCGACTCGACCGCTATGGCCCGGGCGGCGCCGTGCGTCATCCGGACGTCGCCGCCGACGGTGAGTTTTGGTCCCGTCGTGGCGCTCGTCCCGATCCCGACGTTGCCGCTCCCCGAATCGATCACGAGGGCGTTCGACGAGAAGTTGTAGTCCCCGGCGGCGGTGTCGCCGTCGTTCCGCAGGAAGACGTCCTCGACCGCGGAGGCGAGGACCTTGCCCGGCGTGGAGATGACGTCGAGCTTCGTGTCCGCGATGGCGGCGGAGGCCGCGATGTCGATGTCGGTGATCGCGCCGTCCTGGATGTGCGCCGAGGTGATGGAGTCGTCGGCGATCGTGGCGCCCGTGACGGCCCCGTCGGCCACGCCGATCGCGTACGCCGCGCTCGCGATGGGACGCCTCACGAGGAGCGTCTCCCCGTCGATCACCGTCTCGATCTCAAGCCAGTAGGGCTCGTCGAAGGGCAGATTGAGCGGCGTCACGCTCCCGAGGAGCACCGAGTAGAGGCCGTCGCTCAGCAGGATCGTCTGATCCTCCTGCCAGAGGGGCGTTCCGCCGGTATCCACGTCATAGACGCGGAACGTCGCCCCGTAGCTCCCGTCGGAGACCGGGTTGCCCGAAAGGTCCGTGATCATGCCCTGATAATTGATGTGCCGCGGTACATCCGCCGCGACATGCGCGCCCAGCGAGGCGCATGTAATAAGGATGCCGAATGAGAGCATCTTTTTCATCAGCCCCTCCTTTTCCCTTTCTTTCGCATCCCGTGGCAAAATGCGCAGGGCGACTGAGATATGGGAATAGAGCTATTGCTTAATGAGCATTTCCCGTTCCCTATCTTCACCTTTTTCAATATATTCGTAATATATTGATAATAAATGCGATGCGTTTTAATTCTGCCAGCCGCTTCGATCGCCATGATGCCGGACTGTACAGGATATTGGACACCACGCGTCTGGTTGTGTACACAAAGATGAACAGGGAGACACAGCCGGAGGGGTATTCTGAAGCGGCGTTTGAATTCGGTCAGGTTGGAATGTCGGGGAAGCCGCTATTTCGGATCGGGTGATTCGGCCGCCCTGTCCCTGGCGGTTCCCAGCTTGTTGTAGAGGCCGGAGCGGCTGATGCCGAGTTTCCTCGCCGCCAGCGTCAGGTTTCCGCCACACTCGCTGACGACATCCCGGATGAAGCCTTCCTCGAAGAGCCGCACGGCCTCCTTGACCGTGCGGTCGGCATACGCGGGCGGGAGCCCGACTTCCGCCTCCTCGGGCAGGCCGCTCCGGATCGAAGGCGAGAGCACATCCAGGTCGACCATTGCATCCGGTTCCGTCAATATCACCGCCTTCCGCATCTCGTTCTCGAGCTCCCGCACGTTGCCGGGGAACGGGTAGGCGGCGATGGCGGCCATCGCCCTCGGCGCGATTCCCCTGACCGTCTTTCCCAGCTCCCTCGAGACGGCGTTGAGGAAATAGCCGGCCAGTATCGGGATGTCCGCCTTCCGGTCGCGCAGCGGGGGGAGCGAGAGCGTCATGCCGTTCAGGCGGTAGTAGAGGTCGGCCCGGAACCGCCCCGCCGCCACCTCGTCGGCGAGGGCCCGGTTGGTCGCGGCGATGATGCGCACGTCCACCCGGCGCTCCACGTTTTCTCCGAGCCTTCTGAAGCTCTGCCCCTCGATCACCTGCAGGAGCTTCGCCTGTATGGAGGGGGACGCCTCGGCGATCTCGTCGAGGAAGAGCGTCCCGCCGTCGGCGACCTCGAGCAGCCCCTTCTTGTGCTGCGAGGCGCCGGTGAACGCCCCCATCCGGTGCCCGAACAGTTCGCTCTCCAGGAGCGTCTCGGGCAGGTTCGCGCAGTTCTGCGCCACGAAGACCCGGTCGGCGCGGAGGCTCGCCGCGTGGATCGCGCGCGCGACCATCCCCTTCCCGGTCCCGGTCTCCCCCAGGATGAGGACATTGAGGTCCGTCGGCGCGATCTGGACGACCTGCCGCAGCACCGCCCGGAGCGCCGGGTCCTCCCCGACGATCCCCTCCGGCCGGTGCGTGATGGTGAACTCCCGCTTGAGGCGCCGGTTCTCCTCCCGCGCGTCCCGCTCCGCGATCTTCAGCCGCTCGTACAGCTCGGCGTTCCGCAGGGCGATGGCGGCGTGCGCCGCGAAGAGCTGCAGGAGGTTCTGGTGCCGCCGGGTGAAGAGGCCGCGGATGGCGCGGTTCTCCACGTAGATGATGCCCCGCACCGCCTGATCGTCGAGCATGGGGACACAGGCGACCGAGCGGAGGCCGAGCGCCCGGATGCTCTCCCGCTCCTTCCACTCCGCGTCGCCCCGCGCGTCGGCGATGAGGATGGGCTCCACCTTCTCGGCGACCCGGCGCACGATCCCCCAGCTGATTTCACGGTCGCCGCCCTCGATCGAATTGCGCGCGTTGTCCCTCGCCACCCGCACCCGGAAGCCGCCCTCCTCCCCGAGGAGGAGGAAGCCGCGCTCGGCCCCCACGGCCTGGTTCGCGAGGTCGACGATGTGGACGAGGAGCTCGTCGAGGTCGAGGATGCGACTGACCCTGCCGCTCAGGTCGAGGACGGTCTCCAGGGCGCCCGCGTCGGCGAGCGGGGCCGGCGCGGCCGCGCCGGGCCCCGACGCGCTCCCCGGCCCGACGAACGCCTTCGCCCCGAGCGTCCGCCGGGTCACCTCCGCCTCGCGCGCCGCGGCCATGTCGCAGAACAGGTTCAGCGCCCGCTGGAGGAAGCCGACGGCGCTCGGCGAGCCCCGCGACAGCAGGTAGGTCCCGTAGAGGCGATAGGTGCGGGCGAGCTCATAGGCGTAGCCCTGCACCTGAAAGATCGACGCCGCCCGCTCGAACAGCGCGCGCGCCCGCCGGTCGCCGCCGTACCGGGCGTGGTAGAGGGCGAGCGAACGGGAGCTCTCGGCGCGGAACCGCTTGATCCGGCCGGCCTGGGCGAGGCCCCGCAGGCAGAGCCGCCTGACCGCCCGCCTCTCCTTCACGGAGGGGGACGCCGCGCGCGCCTCGTCCGCCAGGTAGACCTCGGCGAGGAGCGCGTAGGTCATGCTGTGGGCGGGGGAGATCAGCCGGTTTGCCTCGATGAGGATCCGGCTCGCCTCGAGCTCCATCTCCGCGCGGCGGAGGTCGCCCATGGCGAAGAAGACCGATCCGCTGATCTTGTGGGCGATGGCACGCGGCGTCGCGAGCTCCGGAACGGAGGAGATCGCGAGGGACCGCCGGCAGCAGTCGAGTGCCTCCTCGAATTCGCCCCGCATCATGGCGGCCCACGCCTTGCCGTTCCACGCGCTCGCGAGCCCCCAGACATCCCCGGCGCCCCGGTGGAGCTCCACCAGGTCGTCGAAGGTGGTGGACGCCTTCCGGAGATCGCCCAGGTAGCAATAGCTCCACGCCAGGTACCGCAGCGAGTAGCCCATCTCGAGCGTGTCGCCGACCCCCCTCCATATCTCCACCGCCCGCACGAGCGTCGGGATCGCCTCCCGCACGCGCCCCTGATTCATGAGGCAGAACCCCAGGTAGCTCTGGCACTGGGCGATCCCCCACGCGCGGGCGACGAGGCCCTCGTTGATGGCCCGGCTCCGCTCGATGAACTTCTCCGCACGCCGGAAGCGGCCGACGTGGCCCATGATCAGGCCGTGCATGTTGCAGGCCTGGGCGAGATGCTCCGAGCGGCCGAGGCGCTCGGCGGCGTCGAGCTGGTGGAGGTTCGTCCAGAGCGCCCGGGCGAGGTCCCCGAGAAAGAAGTAGACGTAGCTCGCCTGGCTGAAGAGGCGGATCCGTTCCGAGACCGAGGGGTCGTCACGGCGGCGGCCGCGCGTTCGCGCCCGGCGGGGGAACGCCGAGCGCGCCGCGCGCAGGAGGAGCCGGAATCCCACCGCAGCGGCGACCGCGGCGCGATTCGAGGGGGGGGCGCAGCCGAATTCCCGCAGCGCCTGCTCGTGGAAGCGGAGCGAGTCGATGAAGCTCCCCTTCCTGAACAGGACGCTCCCGATGTAGCTCCGGAGCACCGCGCCCTCCCGCCGGTCGCGCGAACACCGCCGCGCCTCCTGGAAACGAACGATCGCCGTGTCGTAGTCGCCGAGGCGGAGGTACGCCTCGCCCAGCCGGCGGTTGATCTCGATCCACTCGGCGGCGTCCTCGGCGGTCCGGTGCCCCGGGAAGAGGGAGCGGGCGCGCTCCAGGTAGTACGCCATGTCCCTGAGGGCGCAGCGCGACCGGGCGAGGGCGGCGGCGCGGAGCATGTAGCGGAAGGCCTTCTTGCCGCCGTAGCCGAGGTGGAAATGGTTGCTCAGCTCGAACGCCACGCGGTCCAGGTCGGAGAGGTTCCGCTCCTCCAGCGCGGCGCCGGCCGCCTCGTGGAGCCGGCGGCGCTCCTCCGGGGGTATCGACCGGTAGACGGCGTCGAACACCTGCTGGTGGGCGAACATGTAGCCGCCCCCCTCGACCGGACCGCGCTCCATGACGAGCTGCAGGCCGACGGCCCTCTCGAGGAGCGGGAGGAGCTCCGCGGCCGTCTTCCCGCAGAGGGAGGAGAGGAGATCGAGCGTGAAGCGCTGCCCGAGGACCGAGGCGCAGGAGAGCACCATCCGGGCGTCCGGCTCGAGGGCCTCCACGCGGCCGGAGAGGATCTCCGCGAGCGTGCCGGGGAGCGCGGAGATGCCGCCCCTCGCCGCGTCCATCCGCCAGGCGGCCTCCCGGCAGGCGAGCACCCCCGCGTCCACGGCCCACTTCAGGTATTCCAGGAGGAAAAGGGGGTTCCCCTTCGTGATCCGGCATACGGCGGAGAAGACGTCCGACGGAACCTCATCGGGGAGCGCGCAGAGGACGTCGGCGACGACCAGGCGGCATTCCCCGGGGGGCAGCGGGGCGAGCGGCCGGTCGATCAGGCGACCCTCCTGCACGGCGAGGCCGGCGAGGAGGTTCGTGAATTCGCCGCCGGCGTCGACCCGCTCGGGGCAGTAGGTTCCCACGATGAGCAGCGGCCTTCCCGCGGCGCGGTGCGCGAGGTAGCCGAGGAAATACAGCGTCACCTCATCGCACCAGTGCACGTCGTCCACGAAGACGACGATCCCGCCGGTGGTCCGCGCGATCGCCTCCAGGGAGTCGGCGAGCTCGGCGAAGATCTCCTCCTGGATACTCCGCGGATCGCCGTGGGTGAGGTAGGTGAGCTCGCTCCAGGCGCGGCGGAGATCGGCGATGATTTCGGTGAAGGCGCGGCCCGCGGCCCCGTCGGCCCGTATCCCGCGGAGGAAGTGCGCGCGCTGGGACTCGGGGTAGCGCCCGAGCGTCTCCGCGAACGATTCGAGCATGTCGAGGAGGATCTGGCCCGGCTTCTCCCTGTTCCAGAGCACGCACTGCCCCGACATGAGGAGCATGTCCCTCTTCAGGCACAGCTTCAGGTACTCCTGCGCGAGGCGCGTCTTCCCGGAGCCGGGATCGCCGTGGATGAACACGACGTTTCTCCCCGGGGAGGGGAGCGCCTCGAGGACCTCCGTGAAGGCGCGGAGCTCCCCTTCCCGGCCGCGCATCGGCGGCGCGAGGTTCAGGACGCCCCGCGGACGCGCGCCCCGCGGAACGAACGTCCCCTCCCGCCCCTGCGTGCCCATGCGCCGGAAAGCGTCGAGGTCCTCGCAGAGGGCCTCGGCGGTCAGGTACCGCTCGCCGGGGTCCTTCCTGAGCAGCGTCAGGACCATCTCATCCAGGACGCCCGGGATGGAGGGGACGACGGCGGAGGGGCGGACGGGTTCCTCCGCGACCTGTTTGTGGAGGAGCGCGGGGAGGCTGTCCGCGATGAACGGGAGCCGTCCCGTCAGCATCCGGAAGAGCACGATGCCGAGCGAGTACAGGTCCGAGCGGGGGGTGACCGGTTGTCCCAGGATCCCGGTCTGTTCCGGCGACATGTAGCCGGCCGATCCCACGAGCTCCGCCGGATCCTCCCTTGTGGCGATGGAGTTGAGGCGGGACAGTCCGAAATCCATCAGGATGGCGGCGGGTTCCCCGGCCGGCCCGCTCCCCTCGAGGAATATGTTGCCCGGCTTTATGTCGAGATGGAGGATCCTCGCGGCGTGGACGTGGGCGAGGGCCCGGGCAACCTGCAGCGCGATCCCCGCGGCCCTCCGGCAGTCAATCTGCCCCCGCTCGCGGATCTCGGCCTCGAGGGTGCGCCCCCGGAGGAGGGGCATGACGATGTACACCCGCCCCTCGTCGACGCCGATCCGCTCCAGCGGAATGATCCCCGGGTGCCGGAGACCGGCGAGTATCTCCGCCTCGCGCCTGAGGAGCGACACCTCCTCCATCAGATCCCGCCCGGCGCAGCGGCCCGGATCGACGAGCTTGACGACCACCTCCCGTCCCTCCACCGCATCGAAGGCCCGGTGGACGGAGTGGCGCCGGCGGCGGGCGATCTCCTCGCGCAGCTCGTACCGTCCCTGAGACAGACGCATGGCGCACCTTCCCGCGCCCCTCCCCGCGGCCCGCGGGGAGGACGGGAACGTTACTCTAGCACATTCCGAAACGGCGCCGCCGCCCCTTTGTCCGTCCGGTGCGCGCAACCGGGCGACGGCGGGGCATGGCGACCGGACGGCGCGGATCGCACCGTGGCCGGAAGTGACAGCCCGGAGCGGGAAGCGAAACAACCTTCCGCTCCGGGCCTGTGTGTATCGGCTGCCGCCGGGTGCCGGCAATCACCGCGGCATGACGGATGCCGCCCCGCCCCCCGCGCCTGCTTCAACGCGTGGGGGAACGTGTCAGAGCTGCTGGTCCACGCTCCCGTCCATCCCCACGTCGACGCCGTCGGCGACGCCGTCGCCGTCCTGGTCGACCAGCACCGCGTCGGGAACGCCGTCGCCGTCAAGATCGGCGAGCGTGCCGGCGGGGGGCATGCCCTGCAACGGGGGATTCCATCTGGCGCCGTCCCATGTCGTGTCCCACTCGCCGTCGGGGTTCGGCCCGAGATCCAGCCTCGTCCCCACGGGGGGGGCGCCATCCGGCGGGCCACCGGCGCCGGCCGGCTCCTCGAGCTCCATGAGAACGGCGCCGGTCTCCGCATCGGCGACCGCGTCGGCGACGCCGTTGCCGTTCCGGTCGATCAGGACGGCGTCCACGACGCCGTCGCCATCCGCGTCCACAACCGTGCCCACGGGCGGCATCCGCGTGATGGGCGGGTTCCAGGCGGCGCCGTCATAGGTGGCGTCCCATTCGCCGTCGGGCGGAGCAAAGTCGATCCTCGTGCCCGCACGGGGGCCGACCTCTCCGGCGCCGGCCGGCTCCTCGAGCTCCATGAGAACGGCGCCGGTCTCCACATCGGCGACCGCGTCGGCGACGCCGTTGCCGTTCCGGTCGATCAGGACGGCGTCCACGACGCCGTCGCCATCCGCGTCCACGACCGTGCCCACGGGCGGCATCCGCGTGATGGGCGGGTTCCAGGCGGCGCCGTCATAGGTGGCGTCCCATTCGCCGTCGGGCGGAGCAAAGTCGATCCTCGTGCCCGCCGGCTGTGCGGATGCGAATGCCGCGGGAAGAAACAGGCACACCGCCGCGCACAGAATAACCGTCCTCATCTCGGGCCTCCTTCCTGTGTCGCTTCCCCGTACGTATTGAAAGCCCTCGGGGGGATGTTGTCAAGTGATATTCCCGGATCCGTCCCCGGGCCATGTCACCGGGACATCTCACGCCGGGACATCTCCCCTTGCCTCCGCACCCGCGGGGCGATATAATGGCGGCCGCATTCCGAAAACCACGATGACCGCCGCGCGGCAGCAGATGCTCCCCTTCTCCCGCCCCTCCATCGGCGAGGAGGAGATCGCCGAGATCGTCGACTCGATCCGGTCCGGATGGATCACGACCGGGCCGAAGTGCCACCGCTTCGAGGAGGAGGTGAAGGCGTACGTCGGGGCGAAGAACGCCGTCGCCCTCTCCTCCGCCACCGCGGGGCTCCACCTCGCCCTCCTCGCCGCCGGCGTCGGCCCCGGCGACGAGGTCGTCCTCCCCTCGATGACGTTCGCCGCCACCGCGAACATGGTCGCCCTCGTCGGTGCGCGGCCCGTCTTCGCGGACATCGGCGACGATCTCAACATCCTGCCGGAGCGGATCGAGGCGGCCTGCACGCCGAAGACGAAGGCGCTCATGCCCGTCCATTTCGCCGGCGCCCCGTGCCGCATGGACGAGATCCTGGAGATCGCCCGGCGCCGGAATCTGATCGTCATCGAGGACGCCGCCCACGCCATCGGCACCGAGTACCGCGGGCGGCGCGTCGGCTCCATCGGCGCGATGGCCGTCTTCAGCTTCCACCCGATCAAGAACATCACCACCGCCGAGGGCGGCATGCTCGTCACCGACGACGACGCACTCGCCGAGCGGGTGCGGCTCCTCAAGTTCCACGGGATCCGGAAGGACGCCTGGCGCCGGTACGGCGCCCGCGAGATCCCGCAGTACGAGATCCTCTTCCCCGGCTTCAAGTACAACCTGACCGACCTCCAGGCGGCGCTCGGCATCCACCAGCTGAAGAAGCTCGACCGCTTCATCGGGGAGCGCACGCGGCTCGCCGACCTCTACACGGAACTCCTCTCGGGGACCGACGGCATCCTCCTCCCCCGGAGGCCGGAGGAGCCGGGGACGCGCCACGCCTGGCACCTCTACGTCGTCATGGCGGACATCGACCGGCTCGCCATCGACCGGGACCGGTTCATGGCGGAGATGCTCGCCGCCAACATCGGCATCGGCCTCCACTTCCCCGCGGTGCACCTCCAGCCGTACTACGCGCGCACCTTCGGCTGCGCCCGCGGGCAGCTGCCGAAGACCGAGTTCGTCTCCGACCGCATCTTCTCACTCCCCCTCTACCCCGGCATGTCCGAGGCGGACGCGAGGGACGCGGCCGCGGCGGCCGCCGGGATCGCGGCGGGGCACCGGAGGCGGGCGCGATGAGCCCCGGCGCGGCGGCCGATCCCCCGGTCGACATCTCCGTCGTCATCCCCGTCTTCAACGAGGAGGAGAACATCGGGGAGCTCCACCGGCGGCTCTCGGCGGCGCTCGAGGAGACGGGGCGCCGCTACGAGGTCATCCTCGTCGACGACGGCTCCTCCGACCGCTCGGTGGAGCGCATCGACCGCATCATCGGGAACGACCCGCGCGTGCGGCTCGTCGAGTTCAACAAGAACTACGGCCAGCACGCCGCCGTCTTCGCCGGCCTCGAGCAGTCCCGGGGCGCGGTTGTCGTCACCCTCGACGCCGACCTCCAGAACCCGCCGGAGGAGATCCCGAAGCTCCTCGCGAAGATCGACGAGGGGTACGACATCGTCGGGGGGATGCGCGCCCGGCGGCGCGACTCCGCCCTCCGCAAGGTCCCCTCCTGGTTCGTCAACCGCTTCGTCTCGCGCGCCACCGGCGTCCGCCTCCGCGACTACGGCTGCATGCTCCGCGCCTACCGGCGGATCGTGGTCGACCAGATCCTGCGCTGCAACGAGATCTCGAGCTTCATCCCGACGCTCGCGAACGCCTTCGCCCGCTCCGTCACGGAGATCCCGGTCGCCCACGAGGAGCGGCGGCGGGGCAAGTCCAAGTACGGCCTCGGGCGCCTCCTCCGCCTCAACTTCGACCTCGTGACCGGCTTCTCGCTCATGCCGATCCAGCTCATCAGCGTCCTCGGCATCCTCATCGCGCTGCTCGGGGTGGCGTTCGGCCTCTTCCTCGGCGTCATGCGGCTCATCCGCGGCCCCGAGTGGGCCGCGGAGGGCGTCTTCACGCTCTTCGCCGTCCTGTTCGTCTTTATGGGCGTGCAGTTCCTCGCGATGGGGCTCATCGGGGAGTACATCGGCCGCATCTACGCCGAGGTCCGGAACCGCCCCCGCTACGTCATCAGGCGGATCTCCTCATGACCGGGGGCGTCGCGCTCGTCGCATGAAACGCACGGCATTCCTCGCGGGCCTCGCGCTTCTCATTCTCGCGGCGGCCTTCGTCCTCTTCTACCGGCTCGGCGAGCGCGGCTTCGAGAACAGGGACACCATCTGGTACGTCGTGATCGCCTGGGAGATGCTCCGCTCCGGCGACTGGATCGTCCCCCGCTTCAACTGCGTCATCTTCACGGAGAAGCCGATCCTCTTCATCTGGCTCGTCGCCCTCCTCGCCCGGGCGGCGGGCGCCCTCACCCCGTTCGTCTCCCGGCTCCCGTCGGCCCTCGCGGCCCTCGGCTGCGTCCTCCTCACCGTCCGCCTCGGCCGCCGCCTCTTCGGCACGCGGGCGGCGCTCCTCGCGGGCCTCGCGCTCTGCACGAGCTACGCCTTCGCCTGGGAGGCGCGGGTCTGCATGGTGGACATGCTCTTCACCCTCTTCGTGACCGCCTCCCTCCTCCTCGTCTGGGAGGGCCTCCGCGCCGATCCGCCGCGCGGCGGCGCGCTCCTCGCCGGCTACGCGGCCGTCGGCCTCGCCGCCCTCACGAAGGGGCCGCTCGGCGTCATCTTCCCGGCCCTCGCCGTCCTCGCCCACCTCGCCTGGACGCGGCGGCTCGGCGCCGTCCGCCGGATGCGCCTCCCGTGGGGGATCCTCATCGTCGTCGCGATGCAGGCGGCATGGTACGTCCCCTTCCTCCTCAGGATCGGCCCCGAGGGGCGGCGGTTCTTCGTGGACATGTACGTCTACAAGGAGAACCTCCTCCGCTTCACCACCGGCTTCGACAAGCCGGAGCCGTTCTGGTTCTATCTCCCCGCCTTCCTCTCGCACTTCCTGCCGTGGAGCGTCTTCCTCGTCCTCTGGCCGTTCGCCCCCGGCCCGCGCCGCGACGCGCGCTTCCCCTGGGCCTGGCTCCTCTCGATCCTCCTCTTCCTCACGATCAGCACGGGAAAGCACTCCCGGTACGCGCTCCCCGTCTACCCGGCCGCCGCCCTCCTCGTGGGGGATTTCTGGGACCGGCTGATGGCGGCGGAGGGCGGCCGGCTCCGCTGCGTCGTGGCGGGGCTCGTCGCCTGCGCCGCGGCCGCCGCCGCGGCGGGCTACCCGGTCTTCGTCCGCAACGTCGCGCCGGGGATGTTCGGTCCCGCGGTCGTCGCCGCCGCCGCCCTCCTCCTCGCCCTCGCGGCCCTTTCCGTCCGCCGGCCCCTCGGCACGCACCTCCAGGCGTCGTTCGCCGTCGTCGTCCTCGCCTTCCTCCTAATGTGGTCCGCCTACATCGCGGGCCTCCCGGCGCACGACGCGCGGCGCGCCGAGCACGAGCGGCTCGCCCTCGACGTGGCGCCGGCCGTCGGCGGGGCGCCGCTCGCGCTCTACGGCCCCACCGACGAGCGGTTCGGCAGGCGCCTCGGTCTCGGTCTCTTCCTCGGCCGGCCGGTGGCGTTCTTCGACCGCGAGGAGGATCTCCTCGCGTTCCTCCGCTCCGACCGGCGGGCCTTCTGCCTCATGGAGCGCGCGGTGTACGACGAGGCCGCAGAGCGCCTCGGCCCGTCCGTCGTCCCGGTCGCCCCGCACCGGTACCGCCGCTTCGACCTCATCCTCGTCGCGGCCGGGCCGGCCGACGTGCCCGCGGTGTCCCCGTGAAGCTCCTCGTGATGGGGTACCACGACATCGGCTGCGCCTGTCTCGAGACGCTCGCCGATCTCGGGGCGGAGATCGCCGCGGTGGTCACCCACGCCGACAGCCCGAACGAGCGCATCTGGTTCGGGTCGGTGCGGGACGCCGCCTTCTCACGCTGCCTTCCCGTCTACCAGCCGGCGGACGTCAACGACCCCCGGATGGTCGCCGCCGTCAGGCGGATGGCGCCCGACATCATCTTCTCGTTCTACTTCCGGCAGATCCTCGGCCCGGAGATCCTGGCCGCCCCGAGGGTCGGCGCGTTCAACCTGCACGGCTCGCTCCTGCCGCGCTACCGCGGCCGCTGTCCGGTGAACTGGGTCCTCGTCCACGGCGAGCGGGAGACCGGCGTGACGCTCCACCGGATGGAGGCGAGGCCGGACCGGGGGGCGATCGTGGCCCGGCGCGCCGTGCCGATCGAGTTTACGGACACCGCCCGCACGCTCTTCGGGAGGATGACGGCGGCGGCCGCCGACCTGATGCGGGAGACGTGGCCCCGCATGCGCGCGGGCGACATCCCCGAGATCCCCCAGGACCACGCCGCCGCGTCGTACTTCGGCGGCCGGCGGCCGGAGGACGGCAGGATCGACTGGTCGAAGGGCGCGGTCGAGATCTACAACCTCGTCCGGGCGGTCACCCATCCGTACCCGGGCGCCTTCACCGCGGCGGGGGGGCGGAAGCTGTTCGTCTGGTGGGCCGAGCCGCTCGCGGACGCGCCTGCCGGCGGCGCCCCCGGGGAAATCCTTCCGCCCCCGGACGGCGGGATCGCGGTCGCCACCGGCGCCGGGGTCCTCGTCCTCAGGAGGGCGCAGTGGGAGGGGGGGCCGGAGGCGGAGGGGGACGCCCTCGCGGAGACGATCGGCCTCCCCCCGGGGAGCAGGCTGGGGTAGAATGGGGAAGCGCCCGCCGCGCGCGGGCGAAAGAAAAGGAGACGCGCATGAGAGTGCTCATCACCGGCGGGGCGGGGTTCCTCGGTTCGCACCTGACCGATGCGTTCATCAGGGAGGGGAATGAGGTGTTCATCCTCGACACCGGGTCGAGCTTCAAGATCAGGCACCTCCTCGACAACGCCCGCTTCCACTTCGTCCACGACACCGTCTTCAACCTGGAGATGCTCGAGTCGCTCATCATCAAGTGCGATCTCATCTACCACATGGCGGCGGTCGTCGGCGTCGAGCACTACGTCGCCGACCCGTACGCCGTCCTCAACGTCAACATCAACGGCACGCAGAACGTCCTGCGCCTCGCCCACAAGCACAACAGGAAGGTCGTCTTCACCTCCACCTCCGAGGTGTACGGGCGGAACCCCAAGGTCCCCTGGGACGAGGACGACGACCGGGTCCTCGGCTCGACCCGCATCGACCGCTGGTGCTACTCCACCTCGAAGGCGGCGGGCGAGCACTTCTGCCACGCCTACCGGAAGATGGGGCTCCCCGTGGTGATCGTGCGCTACTTCAACGCCTACGGCCCCCGCCTCGACCGGGTCGACGTCGGCCGCGTCCTCACCATCTTCATCGGCCAGCTCCTCCGGAACGAGCCGATCACCGTCATCGGGGACGGGAGCCAGACGCGCTGCTTCACCTACATCGACGACGCGATCCGGGCGACCGTCGCCGCGGGGCTGAAGCCGGAGGCGGAGGGGGAGATCATCAACATCGGGACGGACGTGGAGACCACCATCAGCGAGCTCGCCGAGACCATGATCAGGGTCTCGGGCGCGGCGTCGAAGATCAAGTTCGTCGCCGAGGAGTCCGTCTACGGGAAGAGCTACGAGGACATCCAGCGGCGCGTCCCGAGGGTCGAGAAGATGCACCGGATCCTCGGCGTGAAGGCCGACACCCCGCTCGAGGAGGGGGTCCGGCAAACCTGGGAGTGGTTCAGGGCGATGGCGCAGTAGCCGCGCCGGGGGCGGTTCCATCGGGCCCGGGCGGGGCGCGTCCCCGCCGGGACCGGCACGGCGCCCGACGCCTCCATGAAGCCGACCGATACCGAGCGATTTCTCTACGTGCTGTTCTCCGGCGGACGGGACATCCCCGGCTACTACCGCCTGCGGCGTTTCCTCGCCGATTTCGAGCTCGTGCGCCCGACGCCCGCCTCCGTCCTCGACGCCGGGTGCGGCTGGGGGGCGCCGAAGAGCATCTACCTCGCCAGGTGCCATCCCCGCGTGAAGGTGACGGGCATCGACCTGTCGGGGGACGCCGTGGCCCGCGCGGAATCCCTCGCGCGGAAGTACGGCCTCGACAATGCGCGGTTCCTGCAACGGAACGTGACCGCACCGTTCGGCCTCGGAACCTTCGACTGCGTCATCGTCTCGGACGTCCTGGAACACGTCGAGGACGACGCGCGCTTCGCGGCGAATATCGACGCCTCCCTCGGCCCCGGCGGGTACGTGCACGTCAATGCCCCCGCCAGGGCGCACGACTACGACCCCTCGAAGCTCAGCCCCGCGGAGAGGGAGGACCTCGCGAAATGGATGCGGGATGTCGGCCATGTCCGCTTCGGCTACAGCCTCGACGAGATCAGGGCCCTCTTCAGCGGCTACGAGGTGGTGCGGGCGAAGACGGTCGGCAACGCCCTCTGCAAGCTGGCCTTCTTCCTGTGGGAAAAGGCGGTGTTCGATCCCGGGAGGATGCCTCCCGGGGCGCCCCGCCGGCATTTCAAGCTCCCCCTCCTCGGCGCGCTCGATTCGTTCGCGGAGCGCCATCTCGTCAGGAAGGATCCCCCCCCGCCGCCGCCTCCGCTCAACGAGCGGATGTTCGTCCAGGCGCTCCGCACGATCGACCTGGGCATCGAGCTGGAAATGCGCGGGGCCCTCGATGAACGCTACCTCATCGGGGAGGAGCTCTGCGTCCTGTTGCGGAAGCCGGCCTGAGGCCGCGCGGGGAGTACCTCGGTTTGCGCATGCACGCTGATCAGTGCGTCCTTTCGCTCAAGGTCGACGTCGACACCTACCGCGGCATGGAGGCGGGCGTTCCGGCGCTCATCCGGATCCTCGCCCGGCGCCGGGTCCGCGCGGCCTTCTTCATCGCCATGGGACCCGACAACTCGGGGAGGGCGGTCATCCGCTTCTTCACGAAGCGCGGCTTCCTGAAGAAGATGCTCCGGTCGAACGCGGCGGGGATGTACGGTATCCGCACCGCCCTCTCGGGAACGCTCCTCCCCGCGCGGCAGATCGCCCGTTCCTTCCCCGGCCGTTTCCGCGCCCTCCTCGACGGGGGGCACGAGGTCGGCGTCCACGGATATGACCATGTCCGCTGGCACGACGGGATCCCGCGGATGGGCCCGGAGGAGACGAGGGAGGAGTTCGGGCGCGCCTGCCGCCTCTTCCGGGAGATCGCCGGAGGCGAGCCGGCCTGCTCCGCGGCGCCGGGATGGGCCTGCTCGCCGCGCCAGCTCGCCGTCCAGGACGAAACGCGGATGCGCTACCACAGCGACACGCGCGGGGCGGAGCCGTTCCTTCCCGTGATGGACGGCTACCGCGCCGCGCACCTCCAGGTGCCCACCACGCTCCCGACGCTCGACGAGCTCCTCGGGAGCGGGGCGTGCCGCGATGCCGGCGATCTGCTCCGGTATTACGCGGGGGCGATCGGCCGGCCGGGGACCCACGTCCTCACCGTCCACGCCGAGGCGGAGGGGATGGGCTGGGCGGGATGGTTCGAGGCGCTCCTGGACGACCTCGCCTCGCGCGGCGTGCGCCTCGCGACGATGCGGGAGATCGCGGAGGAGGCCCTCGCCGTCCCCGACCGCATCCCCCGCCGGGAGATCCGGATGGCCGAGATCCCCGGCCGCGCCGGCCCCGTCGCCGTGGACGCTGCCTCAATGGAGCGGTTGCGCGCAGCGCCTACAACTCGTATATGTCGCTGAGGACGTACCAGGTCACCAGGGCGGTGACCTCGGCGAGCTTGGCGCCCTCCTCGGACTTCACCATCAGCAGGCCGTAGTGGCGGCAGACCGCCTCCATCCGGCGGAGGATCTTCATGATGGAGTTCCTGTTGGAGTGCAGGATCCAGCCCGCGACGCCGTCGACGACCGCCTCCCGGAACCGCCGCAGGAAATCCGCCGCGGGAATGTGGTACTCCCTCCGGCGGGCGACGCGGGAGAAGATGAGGCGCAGGTCCTTGATGTACTCCTCCATCTCCTCCTCGCCGAGCGCGCTCACCGCCTCCGTTTCGTAGAGCTGCGCGATCGTCCGCCGCTCCCGCCGGGCGGGGGCGTCGTACGCGATCCTCCGGACGATCGGGGACTTCGCGGCGATCTCCTTCATGACGATGTCCACGTAGATGAGCTTCTCGATCGCGTCCCATCCCTTGTAGCGCCGCCGCCAGTTGAGGCCGGGGGTGAGCCAAACGGCGAACGACTCGGCCCAGTCGTCGTCAGGATGCCGCTGCGCGTAGACGAGGTCGAGGTGGCGGACGTGCCTCCTGCTCCCCCGCCGGGGGTTGTAGGCACGCGGGTAGCGCTTCATGAAATCCCCGAACAGCTCCCGCCAGTGCCGGCGCAGGTGGAGCTTGTAGGCGTAGTTGACGGCGTGGCCGGTCTCGTGCCGGAGGATCTTCATGATCTCGCCCGGGCTCTCCACGTCGGGGGAATACTCGCCGTGGAGGAGGGTGAGCTCGCGGTTCGCCAGGTAGAACGGGACCTCGATGCAGATGGTGCCGTCCACGCACCCCCAGCCGTCGCCGATGTCGGCGCCCAGGTAGAAGCGGGGGCGGAACCGGATCCCCTTCCGGCGGAGCTCCCGGTACAGCTCGAGGATGCAGATGCGCAGCGTCCCCTCGATCTTCAGCGGCAGGTCGCAGACGCGCGTGTTGAGGAGCTCGTAGCGCCGTATCTGCCTGACGGATTTCTGCACCTTCTTCGCGCTCATCCCCCCGCCGGCGGCCGCCCGGCGCCGCCCTCCCGTATGTATTCCTTGTTCCCCGCCCTGAGCTCCTTGAAGAAGACGTAGTAGCCGGAGAGCGCCGCGCGGAGCATCGGCCCCGACCGCATCCGGTACGTCATCGTCACGCGCTTGAGGGCGAACGGATCGCCGTCCGGCCAGAGGCGCCCGGGGCTGTTGCAGCAGGCGCCCAGGTAGCCCGCCTCCTCCACCATGTCCCGGACCGCCCTGTTGAAATACCCGTACGGGTAGCAGAACAGCGCCGCCTCCTCGCCGAGGCCGTCCTCGATCGCCTTCTTCGAGTCGGCGATCTCCGCCCGCGCCGCCGCCGGCGGGATCTCGGTCAGTTTCGGGTGGCGGACGCTGTGGGCGCCGAAGCGCACCCCGGCGGCCCGCATCTCCCTGATCTCGCCCCAGCCGAGATAGTCCGGGAGGCCGATCCGCCCCGAGACGAGGAAGATCGTCACCGGCACGCCGCGCCGCGCGATGAGGGTGAAGGCGCGGTCGTAGTTGTCCCGCCAGCCGTCGTCGAAGGTGATCGCCGCGGCGCGGGGGCCCGGCCCCCTCCCCTCGCGCAGCCGCCGGACGACGGCGGCGAGATCCTCGACGCCCCGCCCCGTCCGGTCGATGAAATCGAGATGCCGATCGAGGAGCGCCGGCTCGAGGTAGGTGCGTGAGCGCCGGCCGATGCTCCCCATCCGGTGGTACAGGAGGATCGGGAAGAGCCGCCGGGGGAGGTATCTCATCCGCCCCTCCGCGCCCGCGCGACCGCCGCGAGCCCCTCGTCGACCCCCGTGAAGACGATGCCGAGCGCCGCCGACGCCTTCCGGTTCGCCATCGAGTTGTCCTTCGGCCTCGCCATCAGCCCCGGGAGATCGGCCATCCTGACGGGGACGATGAGGCCCGCCGGGAAGCCGAAGACCGCCGCCGCCCGCAGGCCGAACTCGTACCGGTTCACCCGCTCGGGCCCGGCGAGGTGCAGGACGCCGCGCAGGTCCGGCCGGTCGAGGATCCGCCCCACGGCGTCGCAGGCGTCGCCCGCGAAGAGCGGCGTGCGGTGCTGGTCGGTGAAAAGGCTGACCGGCTCCCCCCGCTCGAGCCGGTCGAGCATCCAGCCGAGGAACGAGCCGTGGACCGGGTTCCCGCTCCCGTACATGAGGGCGAGGCGGAGGATCACCGCGCCGGGGCACGCCCCGGCGGCCCGCCGCTCGCCGGCGAGCTTCGTCTCGCCGTAGCGGTTGATCGGTCTCGCCTCGTCCTCCTCGGCGTACATCCCCCGCCCGCCGTCGAACACCATGTCGGTCGAGAAGTAGACGAGCCGCGCGCCTGCCGCCGCGGCGGCCGCCGCGACCCGCCCCGTCCCCTCCTCGTTCACCAGCCGCGCGGTCTCCCGCTCCCGCTCGCACCGGTCCACGTCGATCCAGGCCGCCGCGTGCAGGACGCAGTCGGGCGCGGCCTCCCGCACGACCCGCTCCGCCTCGCCGGGCGCGGCGAGATCGAGGTGCACCATCCGGACCCCCTCGATCCGGAGCGGCGAGCGGTGGAACGTCCCGACGACCTCCCGCCCGCCCCGCAGCCGCCGCGCGAGGTTCCAGCCGAAAAAGCCGCTCGCGCCCGTGATGAGGATCTTCCGCATGGAACCGGCTCCCGAACCGGCGGTGGGCTGCCATTATATACCATGCGCACCCCGGGAGACAGGGGGGACTGTCCGAAGCGGAATATTAATGTAATATACTGTGCGGGAGTATGATAGGTGGCTGCTGGTAAACCCTATTCCCGGGGCATGGGCCCGGGCGCCGATACCTGAACCCCCACCGGCGCGCCGCCCCTCGTCCGCTCTTCGACGATTCGTTCCACGAGCGGACGGAGGGCCGCGGCGATGAGCCGGTACCCCTCGGCGCTCGGGTGGCAGGGGTCATTAGGCAGATCAAAGTAGAGCGACTCCTCGAATGGATGTTCCTTGAAGAGCCGATACAGGTCGACGAACAACAAACCGTTCTCCGCGCAGAAAGCCTCCACCAAGCGGTTGTGCTCGACGAGCGCCGAATGGGTCTCCGCGATGCGGTAACGCTGCGCGTTCATGAAGATGATGGCCGCGCCCGCCTCCTCGCAGCACTCCCGCATCCGCGCCATGTTCGCCGCGAGGAGGGGGAGCGGCACGCGCGCAGTCCTCCCGCCGTACGCCCGCGCCGCCGGACGCGCCCTGAGGCGCAGGATGACGCGCCGGAGGAGGAGGTAGAGCTTGCTCTCCCCGAGAATCTCCTGCGTCCTGAATATCAACCCGGCGAAGTTCGGGCATTCATGGTCCGGCAACCCCTCGAGCGCGGGTGTCGCGCCGTGCGTGTCGGGGTTGACGATGACGAGATCCGGCCGGTAGCGAGGCACCTCGCGCCGCATCAGCGTGAGCATCTGGAATGACGAGTACCCGTCACACCCCATGTTCGCGACCTCGTACCGGCGCCCGCTGCCGCCCGCGTTCAGTTCCCGCTCGAGGACGGCGGGGTAGGTCTCGCTGAACGCATCGACCCACGGGCCCCGCGTGCAGCTGTCACCGAAGGCGATGATCCGGATCACACCGGGTGATCTCGCGACCTCCACCTCCCTGCCCGGGTATCCCTTCGAATTGATCCAGGGCCTCGCCGCCGGCCTGAATGCCCAGAAGAGGAGGGGATCCCATCTGTACAGGGTTTGATCCCCCCGCTCGGCAAGCACCCGCCCGTAGGGCTGCCTCAGTTCCATCCGCAGGATCCGGATGACCAGCTCGGCGGAGGCGAAGACCAGGAGAGGGACCACGATCAGCGCGAGCAGCCTGCGCCGCACGGTGATGGTGCGCATGGTGTCCGAATTATATTACGGGATGGTGGAACACCGCATCCGGAAATCGGCGCACCGCCGCCGACGGGTGGTGTTCCCGCCGCGGATTCGCGCGGATTCGCGCGGCCGCAACCGGGAATTGCAGCGCGATCTCCTCACCCTCGACCGCGCGAATATTCTATAATGGCCCGTCGAGGGACGGGATGCGCCGACCGACGCTGCTGCTCCACATCTGCTGCGCCCCCTGCTCGACGCACGTCATCTCCCTCCTCGCCGTGCGGTTCGACCTGGCGGGCCTCTTCCACAACCCGAACATCCACCCCGGCGCCGAGTACGCCCTCCGGCGCGGTGAGGCGGCCCGTTTCTGCCGCGGGAGGGGGATCCCCCTCCTCTGCACGGCGTACCGGCCCGGCGACTGGTTCTCGACGGTCAGGGGGCGCGAGGGCGATCCGGAGGGCGGGGTGCGGTGCGCCCTCTGCATCCGGATGCGGCTCGATGAGACGGCGCGCGCCGCCGCCCTCGGCGGCTTCGATTGCTTCGGCACCACGCTCACGGTGAGCCCGCACAAGGACGCCGGGCTCATCAACGTCATCGGCGCCGAGGCGGCGCGCCGCCACGGCGTCCGGTTCCTCGCGGCGGATTTCAAGAAGGGCGACGGCTACGCGGCGAGCTGCCGGATGAGCCGCCTGCACGGCCTCTACCGGCAGCGCTACTGCGGCTGCATCTACAGCGCGATGGGGGGAGGCGGGGCGCGGGGCGCCTCAGCCGTCCTGTTCCTTCAGGAAACCGCCCACGTCGCTCACCGCGTCGAGGACGTGCGGCGCGACGTAGATCCGCGCCCCCGACAGGCGGGCGAGGGCGAGGCAGTCGCTCGGACGGGCGTCGATCTCGACGATCCGCTTCCCTGATTCGTCCTCGCGCACGAGGAACAGCCGGGCGAAGAAGGTGTTGTCGCGGAGGTCGTTGATGACGACCCTGTCCACCCGCACCTCGAACCCCTCGAGGATACTGCCGATGAGGTCGTGGGTGAGCGGCCGGGGCTTCTTCGCCCCCTCCATGAACATGTGGATCGCCGCCCCCACCTCCCCGTCCACGTAGATGACGAAGGTCTTGCTCCCGTCCTGGAGGAAGACGGCGAACCCTCCGGGCGTGGGGATCACGCCCCGTATCCGCACCTCGACCAGCCCGTCCTGCATGGCATCCCCCGCTCCCGATCAGGGAGGCGTCCCCTGATCGGTCCGCCGCCGCGCCCGCAGGGCGACCGCCCGGGCCAGGTATCGCGCGAGCGTCGCCGGCCCGAGCTTCGAGACGCCCCCGGCGCGCGCGCGGAAGACGATCGGCACCTCGGCGATCCGCATCCCCCGCACGCGGGCGCGATGGAGCATCTCCGTCACGATGAACGGGTCCTCCGAGCGGAGCGGCTCCTCGAGGAGCGCCTCGAGCGCCTCCCGCCGGTAGCACCGGTAGCCGCTCGTCGGGTCCCGCACCGCGAGGCCGAGCACCGCCCTGAGGTACCCGCGCGCGAGCCGGCTCACGAGCCGCCGGAGCGGCCCCCGCTCCTCGTCCGCCCCGCCCGGGACATGCCTCGACCCGATGACGACGTCCGCCGCCTCCGCCGCCCCCAGGAGCGCCGGAATATGGCGCGGGTCGTGCGAGAGGTCGCCGTCCATCTCGATGACGAGGTCCGCGCCCATATCGAGCGCGCGCCGGAACCCCTCCGCACCGGCGAGCCCTCTCCCCCGCCGGCCGGTCCTGAGGAGCAGGTGCACGCGGCCGTCCCGTTCCGCCTCGTCGGCGACGAGCCGCCAGGTGCCGTCCGGCGAGCCGTCGTCCACGACGAGGACCTCGATCCCCTCCCCGCGGGCGAGCACGCCGCGGATGAGCGGGACGATGGTCGCCGCCTCGTTGTAGGTGGGGACGACCGCGATGGCTCTCATTGCCCGGGGGGCCGCATCCTCACTTCGCGAGGAGCTTGAGGGCGGCGGCGAGCACCTCCGCCGGCTTGATCTCCTCCATGCAGGAGGGGGACCGTTCGCACTCGCGGAGGTAGCAGCAGGCGCAGGCGGACCGGGACGCGATCTTGATCCCGCGGCCGTAGACGTCGATCTCCGCCGCCGAGGTCGGCCCGAAGAGGGCGACGACCTTCCTGCCGAGGCCGAGGGCGGCGTGGAGGCCGAGGGTGTCGCCCGTCACGAGCACGTCGCAGAGGCCGATGAGCGCCATGAACTCGCGGAGGCTGTTGCCGCAGCCGGTGTCGATGAGGCCCTCCCCCGCCGCCGCCAGGATCTCCCTGTTGCGCGCCCGCTCCTCCTCGCCGCCGAAGAGGAGGATCCTGCAATCGCCCTTCCCGAGGCAGGCCCGCACGAACTCCGCGCAGTGGCCGACCGGCCACTGCTTCATCGGCCAGCGGGCGCCGCTGCCGGTGTTCAGGCCGATGACCCGGACGCCGTTCCGCGCCCGCTCCCGCTCGGCGGGAAGGCCCGCCCGCTCGGCGAACCGCCGCGCGAAGGCGCGCTCCCCCTCGGTCAGCCGGAGGACGATCTCCTGCGGCTGCCCCGAGAGGCCGCAGATCTCCATCACGATATCCTGGTAGGTGCGCCTGTTCCTCCGCTTGATGTCGTCGAACAGCCCCATCAGGAACCACTCCTCCGCCTCCCGGTTGAACGGGAACACCCTGCCCCGCTTCTCGAGGCCGAAGCCCCGCTTGCTCTTCCCCTTCGCCCTCCCCCCGAGCGCGGCGCTCCTCGGCGCGGCGTCCAGGCAGAGGACGTCGTCGAACTCCTCGACGGCCAGGAGCGCGAGCGCCTCGGGGCCGTACGGGACGACCCGGTCGACATGCGGGTTGTTGAGGAGGAGCGGCGCCGCCGCCGGCATGGTAATCCATGTCACCTGTGTCTTCGGGAATGCCTTCTTCAGGCCCGGGAGGATGCACGTCGTCCGCAGGACGTCGCCGAGGGCGTCGAGCTTGATGACGAGCGTCCGGCGGTCGACCGGGGCGTAGTGCGGGCAGCGGTCGCAGTGGACCCCCTCCCGCTTGTGGGGGTCGCACGGCCTGTCCCACCGCATGTGCCGGCAGTCGCTCTTGATGGCTTCCATGGGCAACCCGGTGGGGCATTGTACCATCCCCCCCGCGTCCCCGTGTGGTAAAATTGCGGCGGAGGCGCCTCCCGGCCCGTTTCCCGCGGCCCCGGCGCGGCGGGAAGCGACACGGGGGGGACAGGCACCGCATGGACCGCCGTGACACGATCATCGCCGCCGCCGTCTTCGCGGTCGCGCTCGTCGTCTTCTCGCTCGCCCGCGCGCGCATCTTCGGCATCTCGGCCGAGGGTCCCGCGCGGGCGCGCCTCCTCACCGGCGACGAGCCCGCCTACATGCTGCTCGCCCACAGCGTCGCGTTCGACCGCGATTTCAACCTCTACAACAACAGGGTCGAGGGGCACGGCCGCCACTTCGGGATGGAGCGGTGCGACGAGCACGGCGCGCGCAAGGACTGGGAGCGGCGGGAGATCTACTCCATCCACACGCCGGGGCTGCCGATCCTCATCGCCCCCGCCTATGCCCTCGGCCTCCGCGCCCTCCGCCATCCCCGCGCCGCCGTCGCCATCCTCATGAACGTCCTCGCCGCGCTCCTGGCGGCGAATACCTACCTGTTCTGCCGCTCGATCGTCCCGGCCGCGGGGGAGCGGGCGGCGTTCCTCTGCACGGCCGCCGTCGCCTTCACGCCGCCGGTGATCTTCTACGGCAGTCTCGTCTATCCCGAGCTCCCCGCCGCGCTCATCATCCTCTACGCCCTCCGCCGCGCCCTGCCGCGACTTCCCCTGTCGCCGGCCCATCTCGTCGCCGCAACGGGGATCGCCTTCCTCCCCTGGCTCTCCTTCCGCTTCTTCCTCCCCGCGTTCGTCCTCGCCTGGCTCCTCGCGGGATCTCGGGCCGCCGCGTCCCCGCGTCCGCGCGTCGCCGCCGCATTTCCCGTGCTCCCCCTCCTCGCCTCGCTCGCCCTCTTCTTCTGGTACCAGTACCGGGCGTTCGGCTCGGTCAGCCCCGCCGCCGGCTACGCCCTGCAGGACTTCGCGCGGCGCGGCTACGCGAGCAGGGGGGCCCTCGACGGCCTCGCCGGCCTCCTCCTCGACCGCGGCCACGGCATCCTCACCTGGTCGCCCGTCTACGTCATCGCCCCCGCGGGCCTCGCCCTGCTCCTGAAGGCGGATCGGGCGCTCGGCGCGCGCCTGCTCCTCCTCCTCGCCTCCATCTACATCCCCGGGGCGATGTTCGTCTTCTGGTGGGGGGGCTTCGCCCCGCCGCCGCGCTACATGGTGGTGCCGGCGCCGCTCCTCGGCGGCGCGCTCTGCTGCCTCTTCGCCCGGGGGAAGGATCCTTTCCTCCGGCTGCTCTTCGGCATCCTCCTCGCGGTCAGCCTCGCCCTCGGGACGGCCGGGGCGTACAGGCCGGGATTCCTCTACAAGCACCGCCACATCGCCGAACTGCACCGGCAGCGCCGGATGGCGCGGGTGTTCCCCTCCTTCTTCCGGAAGACCGACTCCACCTGGCCGCTCGCGGCCGCCTGGGGCGGGGCGCTCATCGGGCTCAACGTTTACCTTGCAACCCGCCGCCGGAAGGTGGTATATTGGTGATGGTCCTGGAGGCAAGGTTTTCGATGAAGATGGCTCCGGCGGTCATCGGTATGCTCTGTGCGGTGATGCTCTGCGCCGCCCCCCTCCTCGCGGGGAGGCAGGGGCTCTCGCTCGCCGTGCGGGACAGCGAGGTCGAGGCGGGGATGCCGGTCGACCTCCACTGGGAGATCGCCCCCGACGGGAAGAGCGCCGTCTCCATCATCCTGGGCATCATCCTGCCCGACGGCGACATCCTGATCTACGGCGGGCCGAGGCGGGGCTTCTCCCCCCTCGAGAAGCTCGACGCCGCGCCGGCGATCATGACCGATTTCCCCTACAACACCCGGATGAGCGGGGAGCTGGAGGTCGAGACCCTCAGGGAATGGCCGCACGGGACATGCCAGTTCATCGCGGCGGTCAGGGAGGGGAAGACGATCCTGGAGATCGTCTACAGCAATTCTTTCCTGCTCTACTAGGGGCGGTTCGGGCGGCTCTCCATTTTCATCGGCCGGTTCACCGGAGAGCCGCCTTTTTCCGTCCCGCGTCCGGGGAGCGCAAGGAACCACTTCACCGCGGATTCTCACGGATGAGTGCGGATATTCACGGATTCAACGACAGTCGCAAGTTGAAAGTGCAAAGTCGAAAGCAACAGCAACGTGTCAGCCACGGAGAGCACAGAGGACACGGAGGGCGAAGCTGAACACTGCTATCCCCGGAGAAACGAGAAACGGTGGTTATGGTGGGCAGGGAAGGATTCGAACCTTCGAAGGCAAAGCCAGCAGATTTACAGTCTGCCCCCTTTGGCCGCTTGGGTACCTGCCCTAAATACAGCCGAAAGTTTAAAGCGAAAAGCTGAAAGAGAATAAAAGCAAAAAGACTGACCTGCTTTCAGGTGAATCCTTGGGCCCTGAACTTCCAACTTTGGGCCGCGGTACTGGAGCCGATGATCGGAGTCGAACCGATAACCTGCTGATTACAAATCAGCTGCTCTGCCAGTTGAGCTACATCGGCGCAAGGCCCGACATCGATAAAGAACATCCCGCCTCGGGAAGATCGCCATCAGAATACCACGCCGCAGGGATTGTGGCAACATGGAGCGGGAATTGGGGGATTGGAGGCCAAATCCTTCACCCGCACAGACGGGCCGGAGAATCAGAGGCATGGATCGAGTGCGGAGAATGATGTTTCCCCTGCCCGACCTCCGGGACGATTCGTGCAAGGGAGGGATTTGACCCCCCGTCGGCGCTGACGGACCAGGGGAAATGTCATATAATGCGTGTCCGGAGGCCGGACGGCGATGAAAACGTGGATCCACAAGGCCGCCTCTTTCGCCGATGCGGAGACGTTCGAACGCGACTATTATGCGAAGATGTCGCCCGGGGAACGGCTTGCGGTCGTTCAATATCTGCGCGAAGAGCGGATGAGGACGGGGAAGCGGTGCGTCCATGAAGGTGGAAAAAGATTACGAAGAGTTCTTGCGATTGTTGAACAGGAATAAGGTCCGGTACTGCATCGTCGGCGCGTATGCCGTGGCCTTCCACGCGCGGCCCAAATATACGAAGGATATCGACATCCTCATCGAGCCGGAGGAGGGCAATGCGGCCCGGCTCCTCGCGGCGCTGAGGGAATTCGGTTTCGGCTCACTGAATATCTCCAGCGGTGATTTCACGAAAAGGGGAAGGATCATCCAGCTCGGCCATGAGCCCGTAAGGATCGATCTCTTGACGTCGCTCCCGGGCTGCGGCTTCGCGCGGATATGGAAGAACCGGAAGAGAGGGATATACGGGGCTGAGCGGGTCTACTTCATCGGCTTGCAGGATCTGATACGGAGCAAGCGGGCCGCGGGAAGGAAACAGGACGAAGCGGACATCGAACTGCTCCGCGCCTCGCGGCCCGGCCGAGGGCGGAAGAGGGCCTCGGGGACCATGGGTGTAAAGTGAAGATTTGCCCCCCTCCTCCTGTCACGGCAGCCTGAAGATGTTCGAGTTCTCCACGGGGCGGCCGTCCCGCCGGATGAAGCGCCCCGTCCCGTGCTCGAGGAACGCGGTCGCGAACACCCAGTGCCCCTCCCACCCGCCGCGCATCGTCATCGGGAGCCGGCCCTCGACGGGAGTCGGCGGGAAGCGCACGCCGCTCCAGGTCGGCTCCTGCGGGTCGCCGTTGTAGACGTCCATGAGATTGCGCCCGTAGAACCAGACCTCCTCGCCGGCGAGCGCCTCCGCCACGGTCGAGGGCGCGTTGACGACGACCGGGTTCCTGATGAGCGCGAGGTAGATGTCGACCCTGCGGCGCTCGTAGTTCCACCGGCTGAAATCGCAGGAGTAGTGCAGGTTTCCCGCGTCGCCCGCCTCGAAGTAGCCGGGCTCCATGCGCAGGTTGATGTAGTTCGACGGGTGCGGCTCCCAGTCGCCGACGGCGACGCCGATGGGAGATGCGTTGAGTCCCGGAATCGTGTTCAGGTCCGCGACCGAGGCGAACGTGATGCGCTCGTTCGCGTAGTCCACGTCGTAGGCGTAGCACTGGTCTTCGCTATGCTCCGAGACGAAGATGCGCGTGCCGGTATCGTTGATGGCGACGCGCCTCCCGTTGACGGGGATGTCCGCCTCGTCGCAGAAGCGCCAGGGGCTGATCTGCCACATCGTCACCTTCGAGTTCACGCCCATGTAGTGCCCGATGAACATGTACCTGCCGTCGGGCGAGATGGCGATGCCCCGGGGCCTGATGTAGCCGGTCGTCGCCCGAATAGGACCCGGCATGTCAGGGAGCATTGTACGTATCCTTTCGATCCTATGGGACTCCATGTTGGCCACATAGAGGAACAGGCCGTCCGGCGAAATCGCGGCGTCGCCGAGGCCGAGGGGGGCGGGATAGTCGACCCCGCGCACGGCCGTGAAATCGGAAGTCCGGAACACTCCCACGCGATTCTCGTTGTGGCTCAGCGCGCACACCCGCTCCCCGTCCGGCGTGAAGACGAGGAATTGCGGCTCGAAGCCAGCCGCGATCCCGAGCGGGAACTCCCGGAACGTGCGCGTGCAGTACCTCACGATGGCCCCAAGGTCGCGCAGGCCGACGTACGCCTCGCTGCCGTCGGGTGTGATCGCGACGCCCATGGGCCGTGCATCCTCCTCGTACATTTGGATGACCTGGAAGGACTGGGCGTCGATGACGAAGACGTGGTTTCCGTTCGAGCAGGTCACCCAGAGCTGCGACCGGTCGGGGGTGACCGCCACCGAGTGCGCCTCTGCGGCGGGGAGGACGAGCGTGTCCAGGATCGCCATGTCGCTCCCCCGGAGCATCATCACCGTGCTCCGTTCCGGCTGCGGCGCGTTGTGGACGTACGAGTTCGCGACGTACACCACCTCCTCCGCGCGCGGCGATGGAGGCAGGCAGAGCGCCGCGACGAACACGGCGGCGAGCAGGAACGTTCTCATGTCACCCCCCTTTCACGCCGACTCGAAGACGAGCCATTCGAACGGATTTCACGGATGATCCCGGGAGGCCGGCGGGGTCATCGCGCACATCCCGCGTCACGTGCCGGCCATAGTATAAAGTAGAGGTCTGACCCCGATATGATTACCACACCTCCAGGCGCTCGCGGTCCACGGCGCCGACGTACACCAGGTCGTCCGCGGAGGTCGTCCGCTCCGCGTCCACCGCCCCGCCCTCCAGGAAGTAGATGCCGCGCCCGATATTCCTGAACCCCGCGTCCAGCACCGGGTAGCCGGTGAGCGGCGCCGCCACCGTCACCGGCCCCGCCGCGAAGCCGAGGTACGGCGTCGGCGCGTCCACGAACCCCCTCCCCGTCTCGTAGTAGAGCGTCGAGCCGTCCGCCATGATCACCCGCACGAACGGGTAGCACGGCGTGGAAATCGGCAGCACGTCCGCCGTGACGGCGATCCGGTCGGTCCGCCCGTACACCGTACGGCCGACGGCCGTCAGGTCGATCGGGGGAGGCGGCCCGATGCAGTAGAGGTTGTTGTCGCTCGAGCCGACGTAGATCCTCCCGTCGCCGCCGATGGCGGGCGAGGAGTAGACCGCGCCTTCCGTCACGTAGGACCAGACGAGGGAGCCGCCGGAATCGAGGGCGTAGACGTTGTTGTCCCAGGAGCCGACATAAATCATCCCGTCGATCCCGACGGCCGGGGACGGCCAGACCTGATCCCCCGTCCTGTAGCTCCAGAGGAGGGAGCCGTTCGATTCGAGCGCGAAGAAGCTGAAGGAACAGGAACCCACGTACACCGCCCCGTCCCGGCCGAGTGCGGGTGAGGAATGGACGCGGCTGCCCGTCGCGTAACTCCATCTGAACTGGCCGCTCGTGTCGATGGCATAGAGGTTGTTGTCGTTTGAACCGACGTATATCCTGTTGTCGCCGACCGCGGGCGAGGAATTGACCTTATCCCCCGTTCTGTAAGTCCACGCCCGCCTGCCGATTGAATCCAGGCAGTAGATCATGTTGTCCTCCGAGCCCACGGAGATCCAGTCGCCGACGAGCGCCGGGGAGCTGTAGCGGATATAATGTCCAGTCCTGTAGCTCCACGCCAGCTTTCCGATCGAATCCAGGCAGTAGATCCTGTTGTCGCAGGATCCGACATATACACGCCCGTCTCCGCCGATGCAGACGGAGGAATTCACATTGCTCCCGGTCCGGTAGGACCACCCGAGCGAGCCGTCCGACCGCAGCGCATAGACGTAGAAGGAGCCGGTGCCCACGTAGACATCACCGTCGATACCGACGGCGGGAGAAGACGCGTTCCATACATCGAAGCTGTAGCTCCATACCAGGCGGCCGTGCGCGTCGATGGCGTAGATGTTCTTGTCGGCATTGCTGTATGGCGCCGCATAGACGACGCCGTTGCCGTCCACGGCCGGCGACGCCTGAATGTCATCTCCGAACCTGTAACTCCACGAAAGGAGCGGCATCGTCGGGCCGGCGAAGGCGCTCCTCCCGGTGTGCCGCGCGTCGTGCCTGAACATCGGCCAGGGGGCGTCGGCGGGCTGCCCCGCGGCGGCGGCAGCCAGGCAGAGCGCCGGCACCGCGCCGCGGACCGCGCATGCGACCCTCTTCATCTCACCCTCCCTCCGGCGACGGATGCCGCCGCCTTCCCGTCCCGCGGAGCGCGGACATTCCCCCTCCCGGCGTGAAGGATGGGGAAACGGGTGCGCGGCGGGGAATGGAATGACGCGGTAGAACCGGGAGAACATATTGCATGTCCCACACCGTGAACGGTAGCACACACAGGAAGATAGTTCAGTCATTATTCCCATGGCCGCCGCCGAGGGTGGCCCGCCCCCTTTCTCAATGAACAGCAATATCCATTCCAAGCCGCTCTTCCATCGTCGCATGCGGGCGAATTCTCCATCTTGCTCCCGCGCAGCGTATTATGAAATGAGACTGTGTTCAGGTCATGATCATTCCGGGCGGACGGACGGCTCCGGCCCGGGAGCGTGCTCCGGAACGGCCATCCGGTGTATCGTTCCGGCGCCGGTCGTTTCGGGGAAGCGGTACTCGATCGCGTTCGGGTAGTCGTGCTCCCCGAAGACGGTGTTGTTGTAGACCTGCGCGCCCGGCGCCTCCTCGACGGCGATCCCGACGTCGGCGAAGCCCCCGCCCGCGTCGTGGTAGATCATGTTGTTCCGGATGATCCCCCCGACGTGCCCCCGGCCGGACATCCCGAAGCCGATCCCCCGGTCGCAGTTGACGACGAGGTTCGCCTCCACGAGCGTGTCCCGCGAGCCGGACCAGAAGTGGACCGCGTACTGGGCGACGTCGACCTGGAGCTGCACGGCGTGGTGCGCGACGTCCCGCATCGTCAGGTCGCGGACCGTGAAGCCGGAGCCGTTCACGTTGAAGACGTGCGAGACGCCGCCGCCCATCCCCCTCCCCCGGATGACGACGGCATCACGATTCCCGGAGAGGCCCCGGACCGTCACGCCGGCCGCCTCGATCCAGAGCATGTCGTCGAGGGTGTAGGTGCCGTCCCGGAGCAGGATCTCGGGGTCGCCCCCCGCGTTCGCCGCGGCGACCGCCGCCGCCAGTTCCGCGGCGGTGCCGACCGTGACCGCCCGGGCGGGCGCGGAGAGGAGCGCGGCGCCGACGACCGCGCAGATGAAGGGAAGATTGCTCACGCGTCTCCCGTCCCGGCCGCAGCGGTGGCCGGGGACGGGGGGGTGCTCTCGGCGACGCGGTTGCGGCCGGCGCGCTTGGCGCGGTAGAGGGCCTCGTCGGCGCGGGCGACGGCCCGGTGCGGGTCGCGGTCGCCCGCGAGCGGCTCCGCGACGCCGAAGCTCGCCGTGATGGGGATGCGGTCGCCGTTCCATTCCACCGGGTGCGCCTCGAAGTGGCGCCGCAGGCGCTCGGCGAAGACGGCCGCCCCCTTCCGATCGGTCTCGGGGAGGATGGCGAGGAACTCCTCCCCGCCGTACCTCGCCAGGACGTCCACGTCCCGGACGTTCTCGTGCGCGTACCGGGCGATCTCCCTGAGGGCGCTGTCGCCCGCCTCGTGGCCGTGCGTGTCGTTGACCGTCTTGAAATGGTCCAGGTCGAAGAGGACGACGGCGTAGGGGGCCCCGTACCGGGCGAACCGCCTGTATTGGGCGTCGAGCTCCATGTCCGCGAACCGCCTGTTCCGCACGCCGGTGAGCGCGTCGGTCACCGAGAGCCGCGCGAGCTCGCGCCGGGCCTGGACGATCTGCTGGTAGAGGATCGAGAAGAGGTAGATGCCCGTGCAGGAGAGGAAGCCGATGATCGCGAGGAGGATGTCCTGCGCCCGCCGGTTGAAGCGGAGGCGGTCAAGGAGCGTCGAGGCGAGGCCCCAGGCCCGCGACTCCTCGAGCAGGTCGATGTGGCGCTCGGCGCCGAAGCCGATGGCGACGGCCACGAGAATGGGCATGACGAGCGAGGCGATGAGGGCGACGGTGATCCGCTCGATCGAATCGCCGGCGGCGGGGACGAGGTATTCGCGCGCCCCCTTCCACGCGGCGACCCGGCGGCCCGTCAAGCGGAGGACGGGGCCGACGATGACGATGAAGTAGAGGACGTTGTTCAGGACCCACCCCTCCCAGAGGGGGAAGAACTCGCTCGCCTCGCCGCCGCCGCGGAGCGCCCAGAGGAATGCGGCCGACGAGGAGGCGGAGGCCCCGAGGAGGACGCAGCCCGCGAAGACGCGCATGCTCCGGCCGTCGGAGAGGTCCGGCTCGATCCGGAAGGCCGACACGAGCGTGTGGATGACGAAGAGGCCGACGGGGTTGGCGAGCGCGAAGACGAGGGCGAGCGGGATCGACATGCCGGCGTCGTACGAGACGAGGAGGGTGCTCGCATAGGCGACCAGCACGCCCCACGGGAGGCCGAGCCAGAAGGTGAGGATGCCGCTGATGATGATCGGGGGGTAGAAGGTGAAATAGATCGGCATCCCCCGCATCTCGAGGATCTTCACCGCGTCGAGGCCGAGCCGCCGGGAGGCGACGCCGAGGAGGGAGGCGACGCAGACGGCGGCGAGCAGCGTCCAGCCCAGCACGCGCCGGTCGCGCGGAGGGACGCGCGGGGAGAAGAGGAGGCGGAGCGGGATGGGCCTGAGCCGGTCCGCCCAGGGCTCCTCCAAGACCGCCATCAGGTGCCGCGGCGTCATCTGCCTCTTTCCTTTGAATATAGTTTACACGATATATACCGCCGCTTCAAATCGGGCGCCCCGGAAACGGGTGAAAATCCGCAACGCGGGGCGCGCGTTAATTGTTATGATGATTGCTCAAACATCGGGGGCCGGCGATGGGGATCAACCTCGGGCGGCTCGTCCGCGGGGACAAGGCGGCGTGGGACGCGTTCGTCGAGCGCTTCTCGCCGGTCATCTACGCGGGGGTCAGCCGGACGCTCTTTGCCCGCTCCTCGCGCGCGACGGAGGAGGACGTGCGCGACCTCGCGCAGTCGGTCTTCATCCGCCTCCTGAAGGACGACTGCCGGCTGCTGCGGCGGTACGACCCGTCGAGGGCCTCGCTCGTGACGTGGCTCACCATCGTCTCGCGGAGCGCCGCCCTCGACTTCCTCCGCAGGAAGACCCTCTCCACGGTCCCGCTCGACGGCGAGGCGCTCCAGGTCAGCGACGGGAAGGCGGCCCGGCCGGTCCTCCCGCTCTCGATACCGGAGGGACTCCTCTCGCCGCGCCAGGCCCTCGTCCTGCACCTCCTCTTCGATCGGGACATGGCGGTCGAGGAGGCCGCGGGGCTCCTGGGCGTGGAACCGCAGACCGTCCGGAGCATCAACCACAAGGCGCTCACGAAGCTCCGCGCCTTTTTCAGGGAGCCGACGTGACCGGTTTTTCCCGGGGATGCGGCGTCCCCCCGGCGCGTATAACGGAATGGAGGATCGCATGATGTCGCCCGACCGTTCAGACGACAGGCGCCTGTGGGAGCGCGCCCGCGAAGCGGGTGCGCCGCCGGGAGGGTCCCCGTGCCCGGAGGCGATGGACCTCGCCGCCTGGGCGGACGGCCGGGCGGGCCGGGCGCTCGAGGAGGCCGTCGACGCCCACCTCGCCCGCTGCCCCGCCTGCCTGGAATCCCTCCGCGAGGTCCGGGCGCTCGCCCGGGAGGGCACGGCGGCGGCGCCGGCGGCGGTCAGGGCGAGGGCGAAGGCGCTCGTCCCGGAGCCGGCCGGAACCGTCTCCCCGTTCCGGATCCTGCTGGAGCGCCTCTCGGCGCGGACGGCGGCCGGGTGGGCTGCGGCGGCCGTGCTCGTCGCGACCGCCTGCGCGGCCGGGTACCGCATGGGGCAGGGTCCAGCCTCCCCGTCGCCGCCCGCCGTCTCGGCCTATTTCGCGCCGGCATTCGGCCTGAACGGCCCGGCGGCCGACCCGCTCCTCATGGGAGGTGCGCTGTGAGCGCGCGTCTGAACAGGGTCATGGGCATCGCCCTCGCGGCGAGCGTCTGCTTCAACGCGTTCTTCGTCATCGGGTACTGGCGCGCGCGGACGACGATCGGTGAGCTCGCGACGGACGAGGGCCGCGTGCGGCTCATCGCGCGCCGGCTCGGCCTGTCGGAGGAGCAGGAGGAGCGGTTCCTCGCCCTCAGGAGGCGCTTCGAGGAGGAGCGGGCCCTGTACGACGCCGAGCACGCCGCCGAGGCCGACGCCTTCTGGGAGGAGATGAGCAGGGACGACCCCGACATGGAGCTGATCAGGGAGATGCTCGCCTACTCGGCGGAGATGCGCCGGGAACTGCGGGACCGGGGGACCGAGTACATGCGCGAGGCGTTCCACCTCCTCTCGAGGGAGCAGCGGCAGGCGCTCGCGAGGATGATCCGGGAGAGGAGTTACCTCAGGGGGCTGTGAGCCGCGCCCGGCGGTGAAGCGCGCGGCCGGAAAGGGGGGAGGATCGGAATGAGAAGGGCGATCGTGGCGGCGGGGCTGATTTCGGCGCTCGCGGCGGCGCCCGCCTTCTCATGGAGCGGGCGGGGGCACTGCCGGCCGGGGCCGCGGAGGCATTCCTACGGGCACTGGGAGCGGGGCGGGTGGCACCGCAGGCCGCGGCCGTACCGGTATGACAGGGCGTACTACCGGTACCGGCGGCCGTATCCGGCGTACCCGGTGGTCTGGGCGCCGCGGCCGGTGTACGTCGTGCCCCAATACTACCCGCCGCCGGTCTGGTGGTAGAAACGCCGGTCCCCGTTCCGTCGCGAGAGGCGCGCCTCCCCTCACCGCGTTCCGGCGCGCGTCCTGAAGTAGTCCGACAGGATGGCGCGGTGGTCGAAGGCGATCTCGCTCGGCAGTTCGTCCTCGGCGAATATCCCCGCCTCCGCGGCGTCCGAGTCGGCCCGCGGCTCCCCCTCCCCCTCCGCCGTGTAGACGGCGGAGACGGTGTGGACGCGGGGGTCGCGCGACGGGTCGGAATACACGCCGAGGAGGCCCGTGAGCGTCACCTCGATCCCCGTCTCCTCGAGGGCCTCGCGGACGGCGCAGTCCTCGGCCCGCTCGCCGTACTCGAGAAAGCCGCCGGGGATCGCCCAGCCGTGCGGCGGGTTCTTCCGCCGGACGAGGACGACCGCCTCGCGCCCCTCCTTCACCCGCCGGATGAGAATGTCCACGGTGGGGACCGGATGCTCCCGTGAGAGGAACTCCGTCCCGCACGACGGGCACCTGACGCGGCCTTTCATCATCCCCTCCCGCGGCTCCTAGAACCGCATGATCCTCGCCCGCGGCGTCGGCGTCGGCGTCTCGGGCGTCGGCCCGGCGGGCGGCACCCCCCCCTCGTCCCCCCCGGCCGGTATCCGGGCGGCGGGGGCGGGGCCGAGGAGCCGGGACACCTCCGGCAGCGACCTTCCCTCCGGCCGGAGCGCGACGTACCGCTCGAACGCCTCGACCGCCTTCGGCCGATCCTTGAGGTAGTCGCCGTAGACGATCCCCATGTCGAGGTACGCCTCGGCGAAATCCGGCCTGATCTCGACCGCCCGCCGGTACTCCTCGACGGCCCGCTCGTACTCGGCCCGCAGGGCGTAGATGGTGCCGAGGTTGTTGCGGAGCGCGGCGTCCTCCGGGAAGAGCGAGACCCCCCGCTCGCCCGCCGCGGCGGCGGCATCGAGCCGGCCCGAGCGCTGGAGGGCGACGGCGAGGGCGTTGAAGATGTCGGGGCCGACCGCGCCCGCCTCGGCCATCACCCCGTAGACGGCCGCGGCGGCGGCCGCGTCCCCCCGCTCCTCGTGGGCGCGGGCGAGGGCGAGTGCCGCCGCGGCGCACCGCTCCCGCGTCCCCTCGCTCCACCCGGCCCTGATCGCGTCCGCCGCCTCCTCGAGCATGCCGCGCCCGATCCGGTACTCGGCGAGGGCGCAGTGCTCGTCGGGGGTGGCCCCGCCGGAGGCCGCGAGCGCCGCGAGCTGCCCGGCCGCCCGCTCCCCCTCCCCCGCCCGCGCGAAGAGGTCCATGGCGATCCGCCGCAGGGAGGCGTCGCCGCTCCGGGCGTCGGCGGCGCGGGCCGCGTAGGCGGCCGCCTTCGCGATGTCGCCCGCGGCGTAAAAGTGCCGCGCGAGCTCCTCCTGGAGGCCGGCGTTCTCCGGCTGGAGCGCCGCGGCCGCCTCGTATTCCCGCAGCGCCTCCCGGCCGAGGCCCATCTTCCGGTAGAGGGCGCCGAGCCGCTCGTGGAGCGCGCCGCTCGCGGGCAGGTGCGCCATCGCGTCCTGGTAGTGCGCCGCCGCCTCCTGGAGCTCCCCGCCGGAGAGGGCGACGTCGCCGAGCGAGAGGTGGGCGGAGGCCCGGTAGAGGCTCCAGTACTTCTCCCGGAGCTCCTCGTCGGGGAGGCAGTCGCCGTAGATATAGCCCAGGTTGAAGAGGGCGGTGCCGTTCATCGGGTCCAGCTCGAGGACCTCCTTGAACAGGCGCGCCGCCTCCTCGCACCGCTGCTCCTGGAGGAGCGCCCTCCCCGCCGAGAGGCGCGCGGCGACCAACTCCTGTTCCCCGCCCTCTGCGAGAACGGCGAGGGCGACGATCAGCGCGACGGACGGCGTCACCGTTTCTCCTCCCCTTGCCGACGCATGTTCAAGGGTACCACACGGCGGCGGCGGGTTGAAGCCGTACCGGGACGGCCCTTCCCGGACAAGGTCCCTCTCCCGCCGGCGGCATGTGGCTGACGCCCGGAGGGCGAGGCGGCGATGCCTTCATCCCGAACCTCCTCTACGACACCTGGGGCTCGTGGGCGATCGGCCAGTACAACGACGCGCTCCAGAACCCCGCGAAGCTCTCCGGCTACGACCTCCTCATCACGAGCAACTGGGTCGATTTCTACGACCCGAACACGCAGCGTGCGAGGGCCGACCTGATGGCCGACGACGTCCACCCGAACGCGGACGGCTACGGCATCATGGCGGAGAACTGGTTCGAGGCGGTCTGCTCGTTCCCGTCGATGCGGGACACCGACGAGGACGGCATCTCGGACGCGGAGGAGACCGCGTGCGGCATGGACCCGGAGAGCGCCGACACGGACGGCGACGGCGTCGGGGACTACGTCGAGTACTCCTGCGCCGGGAGCGCCGCCGCGCAGGACCCGAATGCGACGCCGGCGGCGATACGGGTGAACCTGCAGCCGCCCCTCACTGCTTCACTCTCCGGCCACGCCCCCGACCGCGGCCGCCCCTTCAACGCTCCCAAGGGCCTCGGCTGGATCGAATAATTGGGGTCGGACCACGATATCTTGTTGCTTCTCAATAAATTACGCAGCTATTCAGCAGAAAAATAGGCCTTAGACGCGATTTTTCGCGCCGAAAACCGCCCGTAAGCCCGCCTGTCGCTCGCACCGCCACGGGAAAGTTATAATTGTAAAGGGTTGACCCCGGGGGCCTTCCTGCTCCAGACCTCGGCGAGGACCGAGGCGGTGATCACGCACCAGGTCGCGAACAGGGCGCTCGGCAGCGCGGCTTCCGCCGAGAAGTGCTTGAGCGCGAGGACCGCCCCCAGGCCCGCGTTCTGCATCCCCACCTCCAGCGCGAGCGTGCGGCGCCGCTTCAGGTCGAAGCGGTAGAGCGCCCCCGCCGCGTAGCCGAGCAGGAGGCCGAGGGAGTTGTGGAGGATGACCGCGGCGAAGATGAGCGCGCTCACGCGGGCGAGGTGGTCCCTGTTCAGGGCGACGACGAGGCCGCAGATGAAGGCGATGAAAAGCGCCGAGAGGGCCGGGAAGACCGCGGCGAACCCCCGTATCCGCTCGCGGAGGATCCCCTTGATCGCGAAGCCGGCGAGGAGCGGGACGATCACCATCTTGACGATGCTGAGGACCATCGGCCAAAACGGGATCTCAACGTAGGTCCGGCCGAAGACGGAGGTGCACAGCGGCGTGAGGACCGGCGCGAGGAGCGTCGAGACGCTCGTGAGGGCGATCGAGTACGCGACATCGGCCCGCGCGAGGTACGAGATCACGTTCGAGGCCATCGCGCCCGGCGCCGACCCGGTCAGGATGACGCCGAGGGCGAGGTCCGGCGGGAGGCGCAGCCCCCGCGCGACGAGGAACCCCGCCGCCGGCATGATGGCGAACTGGGCGAGCGTCCCCATGAGGACCGTGTGGGGCATCCTCGCCACGGGGGCGAAATCCGATGCGCGGAGGACCATGCCGATGCCGAGCATGGTGAGGGCGAACAGCCACTCGGTGTGGGGACGGAAGCCGGCGAGGAGGCCCGGCCGGAGGTACCCCGCGACGACCGCGAGGACCACCCAGAGGACGAGGAGCCGCGTGAACCGTCCGCACCACCTGTTGAACATGGTTTCTCCCGAGGACCGCCGCCCGCGTCACGCCCCGAAACAAATGATTCCAAGGGGGTGACCGCGCGATGCGCGCCCGACCGGCGGCATGAACGTCATCGCAGGCGGTAGAGGGCGTACGTGTGGCGGATCTCCGGGGATTCGTACAGGGCGATGCGCTCATGCCCGGCCAGGAAATCCGAGACCACGGCGTCGTATTCCCCGCCGATATCGGTGAACGCGACGTAGCGGAGCCCCTCCCTTTCCCTGAGCCGGCGCATCCTGTCCACGGCCGCCCTCCCCGCGGCGCCGTCTTTCCCCAGCCTCCCCTTCCACCAGCCGTAGCGGCGGGAGTAGTAGAGCACCTCCGGCCCCCAGCAGTCCGTGAAGAGCAGCTCTCCCTCGGGCACGCTCCTTCCGACCGTCCCCAGGAAATGCCACAGGTGCCAGTTCACGGGGTAGAAGCGCGCGAGCACCTCCCCGGCGGCGGCGCGGAGGGAGAGGCCGACGACGAGGGCGATCACCGCCCCCCTGCAGAGCGCGGATCCGCGGAAACGCGGGATCAGTGAGACGCAGGCGTCGAGGCCGCGGGCGAACATGAGGGCGAGCGGCGGGACGAAGGCGAGGAAGTAGTACTCGTGGAGGACGACGAAGAACGGGTACGAGTCCACCGCCGCGTAGAGAAACGCGGCGGCGAGCCACGCGAGGAACAGGCGGGCCCCCGATCCCTTTTCGCGCATGAGGCAGGCGACGCCGGCCGCCGCGAAGAGCACGCCGAGGGGCGACAGCGAACAGCGGCCGAGGAAGACGGCGAGCGCCCCGAAGAACCGCCGGTCGACCCACTGCACGTAATAGGCCGGCGACGACCAGTTCCTGAACGTGGCCACGCCGGGCGCGAATGTCTTCGGCAACTGGCCCGCGTTGAGCACGTGCATGTGGTAGAGGAACCATGCGGCGACCGCGACCGCCACGATGCCGCCGAGCGCCCAGAGCCGCGGCGCCAGGAACCCCCTGGGGCCCCGCCTCCCCGTAAGGTAGACGGCCATCGGGATCACCAGGTACGCGTTCGGCGGATTGACCGCGAGGGCGAGCGCGCCGGCCGCCGCGGCCCACGCCATGCTCCGGCGGTCGCCCCTGTCGACGAACTCGGTGAACCAGTACAGCATCCCGACGGCGAGGAACATCGAGAAGCCCCCCTGCCGCATGAAGCACCGGCTGTAGAAGACGAAGAGCGGGCAGAGCGAGAAGAGGAGCGCCGAGAGGAGGCTCAGGCGGGCGGGGAAGAACTTCCTCGACAGTTGGAAAAAGAGGATGACCGCCCACAGGGCGAAGAGGATGCCCACGATCCTCCCCCATATCTCATTCACCCCCGTGAGGTGATAGAAGAGGGCGACGATGTAGGAGTAGAGGGGGAATTCCGGCAGGTTGGTCGTGCCCCCCCTCCCTGAGACGGTCTTCGGCAGGAGGAGGGAGTTCCGCTCCACGTAGTAGAGCCAGGACTGCATCGCCGTGAGGGTCTGGCGGTATGAATGGTTGTCAAGGAGCGGGGCGCGGAGGTGGTAGAGCCGTGGCAGGAGGCCGGCGACGAGGACGCCGCAGAGGAGCCACTTCTCGACCGAGCGGGGGACCGTCACCACGATTCCTTCCTGCGGAGATTGTCCCGCGGGACCGCTATGAGAACAGGCCTATCCTCTCCTCGACGATATACGGGGGCCTGTTCTTCCCCTGGATGAACATCCGCCCGAGGTACTCGCCGATGATCCCCATGCAGAAGAGCTGGACGCCGCCGAGCAGCGTGATGAGGGCGGCGAGCGTCGCCCACCCCAGCACGGGCACCCCGCTGGTGACCTTCTGCACCATCACGACGGCGAAGTAGAGGATGCTCAGGGCCGCGACGACGAGGCCGGCGACCGAAATGAGCTTCAGGGGCTTCACGGAGAAGGAGAGGAGGGAGTCGAGGGCGAAGCCGAGCTGGCGCGCGAACGGGTATTTCGTGGTCCCGCGCCCCCTCCTGCCGGAGGCGACCGGGACCCTGGAGGTCGGGAAGTTGATGAGCCCAATGATGAACGTGATGCTGGGGTCGCGCTCGGAGAAACGGAGCAGCTCGTCGATCGTCCGCCTGCTGATGATCCTGAAGAGACTGGTCGTGAATTCGATCCTGTGGTCCGAGAGCGCGGCGATGAGCCGGACGAACGCGCGGGAGCACAGATTACGGAACCAGGTCTCGTTCTTCCGCTCCTTGACGCCGTAGACGACGTCGTACCCCTTCCGCATCTCGGCGTGGAGGGCGGCTATGTCCTCGGGGCGGTCCTGGAGGTCCCCGTCCATGATCACCGCGGCCCGGCCCGCCGCCTCCCGGAGCCCCGCCAGTATCGCGGCGTGATGCCCGAACCGGTTGGAGAGCTTGAGCGCCTTGAACCGCCGGTCCCGCGCGACGAGCTCACGGAGGCGGGGCACGGTCTCGTCGCTGTTGATGTCGGTGACGAAGATCACCTCCCATTCGCCCGCGAGACCCTCCAGGGCGCGGGTGAGCCGCGCGGAGAGCTCGGGGATGTTCTCCGCCTCGTCCCGGACCGGGATCACCACCGAGAGCTCCGCCATGGTCATCGCCCCTCCCGTCCGGCCGGCGCGCCGGCGCGCATCTCGCGCGCCGGGACACCCGCCACGACGACGTTGTCGGGGACGTCGCGCGTCACGACGGCCCCCGCCCCCACCGTCGCCCCTTCCCCGACGGTCCTCCCCGGGAGGATCGTCGCGTTCGCGCCGACGTAGGCGCGGCGCCCGACCCTCGCTCCCCCGAGCAGCACGGCGCGCGGCGCGACGGTGGCGAAGTCCCCGATCGACACGTCGTGCATCACGGTCGCGCCGACGTTGATGCGGACGAACTCCCCGATGGTGACGTTGCACGAGATGAAGGCGCCGCTCTGGAGGAGCACCCCCCTGCCGAGCGAACAGCGCGGCGAGAGCGTCGCGCCGGGCGAGACGAGCTCCGCGAACGCGAAGCCGTGCGCCTCGTAGGCGCGAGAGAGGTGCTCCCGCGCGGCGGGCGAGTCGGGGGAGATGAACACCGGGACGCCGGGGAGGCGCTCTCGGATCGCGGGGGCGTCGTCGTCGGAGCCGAGGACGGGGCAGCCGAGGTAGTCGCCCCGGAGCGCCCCGTCGATGATCCCGACCACGCGCCTGCCGCAGCGCGCGCACAGCTCGACGATCTCGTGGAACCCTCCAACAAGTATGAGGTCAGTTCCCACGGAGCGCCTCCTTGAATGATCGGATCACGTGCTCCTGCGCCTCCCCGCCGAGCCCGGCGTAGAGCGGCAGGGTGATCTCGCAGTCTGCCGCGTACTCGGTCAGGGGGAGCTCCGCGGGGAGGTGGCGGTAGATCGAGAAGCGGTGCACCGCCGGGTAGTGGACGCTCGTCGCGATCCCGCGCGCCTTGAGGGTCTCGCGCACGCGGTCGCGCCGCTCGCGCGTCGAACCATCGAGCACCACCGGGAAGATGTAGTTCGAGACGTATCCCCCGTGCTCCCGGAAGGGGATGATGAGCCCCTCCGTGCCGCCGAGGCCGTCAAGGTAGCGGCGCCGCACCGCGGCCCGGTCCTCGATGTCCTCCCGGAGCCGCCCGAGCTGCACGAGACCCAGGGCGGCCCTGATGTCGTCGAGGCGGTAGTTGTAGCCGAGGTCGACCACGTCGTACGAGGTGCGGTGCCCCATCGCCCGCTCGTACGAGAGGCTGGTCATCCCGTGCGATCGCAGGAGGCGCGCCCGCTCGCAATACTCCCGGTTGCCGGTGACGAGCATCCCCCCCTCCCCGGTGCTGATGTTCTTGTTGGAGAAGAAGCTGAAGCAGCCGATGTCGCCGATGGTCCCGAGCGCCCGGCCGCCGCAGTCGGAGAGGGGGGCGTGGGAGGCGTCCTCGATGACGCCGAGGCGGCGCCGCCGGGCGATCTCCATGATCCGGCCCATCGCGCAGGGGAAGCCGGCGTAGTGCATGACCACCACCGCCCTCGTCCGCTCCGTGACGAGCCGCTCGAGACGGACGGGATCGAGCGTGAGGTCATCCGTTCCTGCGATGTCGCAGAAGACCGGGACGGCGCCCACGTACCGGATCGCGTTCACCGTGGCGACGAAGGTGAGGGAGGGGGTGATGACCTCGTCCCCCTCGCCGAGGCCGAGGAGCCGGCACGCCATGTGCAGGGCGGCCGTGCAGTTCGTCACGCCGACGGCGTGGGGCGCGCCGACCATGGCGGCGAACCGGCGCTCCAGCTCCTCGGTGACGGGACCGGTGGAGATCCACCTCGACCGGAGGACGCGCACGACGGCCTCCTCCTCCTCCGGTCCGTAATTCAGGTCGAAGAGCGGGATCGTGTAGCCCATGCCCCCCCACCGCCGCGGGAGATCAAACCTCGTACCGGTCGGGACGGTACCGATGTCGGTTCTCCCTGATCCAGTCGATCGTCTCGCGGAGCCCGGCCTCGAGATCGTAGCGCGGCTCCCACCCGGTCGCCGCCTTCAGCCGGCGGTTGTCGGCCCTGAGCCGTTCCACCTCCCCCTCCTCCGGCCGCACCCGCGCCGGGGCGAGGACGATCCGCGCCTCCGCCCCCATGAGACGGGCGATCATGCGGGCGAGGTCCCCGACGGAGATCTCCTCGTCCATCCCGATGTGGACCGCCTCGCCGATAAAGCCGGGCGCGTCATGCGCCGCCAGGAAGCCGTCCACGGTGTCCCGCACGAACGTCAGGTCCCTCGTCGGCGCGAGGTTCCCCAGCCGGATCTCCCGCGCCCCCGCGAGGAGCTGGATGATGATCGAGGGGATCACGGCGCGCGCCGACTGCCGCGGCCCGTACGTGTTGAACGGCCGGACGATCTTCACCGGCAGGCCGAACGATCGGTGATAGCTCAGGGCGAGCTGGTCCGCGGCGACCTTGGTGGCGGCGTACGGCGAACGGGCGTCCGGCGGCTGCCCCTCTCCGATCGGGACCGTCCGGACGTTCCCGTACGTCTCGCTGGTCGAGGTCACGAGCACCTCCCCCGTCCCGCACTCGAGGGCCGCCTGCAGGACGTTGTAGGTCCCCTCGACGTTCGTCCGCACGTAGGCCAGCGGCGAGACGTACGAGTACGGGATCCCGATGAGCGCGGCGAGGTGGAACACGGCGCCGCAGCCGCGCGCCGCCCGCAGCACGGCGTCGTAGTCGCGGATGTCGCCCGCGACCACCTCCAGTTCATTCCGGCAGGGGACGTCGTCGAGCCAGCCCCACGAGCCGCCGCCGACGTACCGCACGAAGGCGCGGACGCGCATCCCCATCGCCACGCACCGCTCCACGAGGTGCGAGCCGATGAAGCCCCCGGCCCCCGTGATGAGGACCATCCCGTCGGCGCTCATGGCTCCTCGAAGTGCGTCTTCACGATCTCGTGCGCCCTCTCGTAGTCGCTGACCCGTCCGATGTCAAGCCAGTACTCCGCGAGCTCGTACTTCATGACGGGCATCTCCCGCTCGAGCATGGTCCTGATCAGCGCGTCCATGCCGAAGTAGGTCCCGTCCGGGATGAGATCGAGTATGCCGGGCTTCATGACGTAGATGCCCGCGATGATCCAGGTGATGATCTCCGGCTTCTCCTGGATCCCCGTCACGCGGTCCCCGGAGAAGAAGATGTTGCCGAAGGCGAACGGGAGAATCTCCTTCTTGATGGCGATGGTGAGGAGCGAGTCCGCGGAGAGGCCGAACGCGTACAGCTTCCCGAAATCGGCCAGGGTGAGGATGTCGCCGTTCATCAGGATGAACGGCTCTGCGAGGCGGTCCCGGAGGAGCGAGAGAGGCCCCGCCGTCCCCAGCGGGACATCCTCCCTGCTCACGCTGAGCCTGACCCCGTACCGCGAGCCGTCCCCGAAGAACTTCTCGATGTAGTCGGACTTGTAGTTGGTGGTGAGGATGATCTCATCGAACCCGAATTTCCTGAGGCGATCGATCTGAATCTCGAGGACCGATTTCTCCCCCACCGGAAGGAGGGGCTTGGGGATGACCGAGGTGAACGGTTTGAGGCGCGTGCCGAGGCCCCCCGCGAGAATGATCGCCTTCATCTCCCCTCCGTGTCCGTGGCAGATTATATCGTGCCGGCTCCCGCGGAGGCGAGCGGAAATCCGCCCGCGGCACGGGGCCGCCCGATCACTTGAGGAGGAGGAGCCGGACATCCCTGACGCCGAGCTCGTCCCCGGAGCAGGGAAGTTTGCCGGCGAATCCCTCCGGCACCTTTCTCCTGGTGTCCCGAGTGGCGGAGATGTCCTTCTTCGGGAATGGCGAGGACTCGACCAGTTCCACGATCCCGCGTATGCCGAGACGGTTGATGGCCGGGCTGTGGCAGATGGCGTCCACCTCCCGCCTCGCCACCTCATCCTCCGGGCCTTTGGACTTCAGCATGTCTTCCATTTCCGCATCGGTGAGGAACGGCGTCAGCGCTCCTTCAACCTGTACAGGGCGTAGTAGATTACGGGCTGCTCGTTCGTTTCCAGCCGGTGGAGCAGCTCGTGCGACGCGAGGTAGTCCGCTATCAGATTGTCGTAGGGGTAACCCGCGTGGGCCACCATGACGTACCCCAGCCCTTTCGCCGCGCGCAATTCCTCCATCTGCCGCACGACCTCCCCGCCCCTCGCGTCATCGAGATCGCCCCTGTACCGCCACCAGCCGTACCGGTAGGTGTAGTAGAGGGCCTCCGGCCCCGAGCAAGCCGTGTAGACGAGGGCGTCCTCGGGAATGCGATCTCTCGCTTCCATCACGAAGGCGTAGAGATTCCAATTGACGCGGTAGAAGACAGGGCGGGTGTCCCTCCAGGCGGGAAGGAAGAACAGGCAGGAGAAGGCGCCCAGGACGGCGAGGCGAAACCACCGGACGCCCCGGAACCGCGGCGACAGCGAACAGCACCGATAGACGCCCAGGGCCGCGCAGAACGCCAGCGGGGGGGCAAAAACAAGGTAGTAATACTCGTGGGGGCAGATGAAGAACGGATAGCTGTCCAGGACCGCGTCGATGCATGCCGCGGCGAGCCATGCGAGGAACAGGCGCGAACCCGCGCTCCTGTCCCGCAGGAGAAACAGAAGCCCCCCGGCAGCGAAGAACACACCCCACGCCGAGAGCATGTAATCGGAGATGTGCCGATGGAGGCTGCGGAAGAACGCCGGGTCGATCCACTGGGTGTAGTACGCGAGGGAGGACCAGTCCCGCATCTTCGAGTCCCGCATGAAAAAGGTGTGGGAGAGAACCCCGCCGCTCAGATAGTGCGCCTGGTAGCACATCCACGCCGCGCTCAGGCAGGCCACGATCGCTCCCAGCACCCAGAGTCGCCACTGCTTCAATGCGCTCCTCCCGTCCCGGCGGAACAGGTAGCATCCCATGGGGAGGAAGACATAGCCGCTGGGCGGGTGCACGGTGATGCCGAGCGTCGCGGCGGCGGCGGCCAGCAGCATGCTCTTCGTGGAACGCGTGTCCACGAACTCGACGAAGTAGTAGAGCATCGCGACCGTGAGGAAGGTCGACATCCCTCCCTGCCGGGTGAAGCTCCGGCTGTAGAAAATGAAAAGGGGGCACAGGGCGAACAGGAGGGAGGCGAAGAGGGAGAGGTCCTCGTCGAAGAACCTCCTCGTCAGACGGTAGAACCAGAACACGGCGGCAAGGGAGAAGACGATGCTGACGACCCTCCCCCAGATCTCGTCGAATCCGAAGGCCCGGTAGAGGAGGGCCACGAGGTAACTGTAGATCGGGAACTCCGGCAGATCGGAGACGCCGCTTCTCCCGGCCATGGTCTTGGGATGGAAGAGGGACGTGCCCTCCCTATAGTAAATGGAGGACTGCATGGCGGTGAGCGTCTGCCGGAAGGAGTGGTTGTCGAGAAGCGGGGCGCGGAGGTGGTAGAGCCGTGGCAGGAGGCCGGCGACGAGGACGCCGCAGAGGAGCCACTTCTCGATCGAGCGGGGGAGCGTCACCACGATTCCTTCCCGCCCCGGCTTCCCCGCTGCTCGGTCATGAGAATCGGCCTCTCACCGTTGTGGGGGCTTAGTCCTCCCCGGCCCGTGGCAGATTATATATTGCAGGTTTCGAAGGAGGCGAGCGGAAATCCGCCCGCGGCGCCTTCCCGGGGGTTCCCGCGATCAGCATGAGGAAGCAGCACATCGGGAGCATCCAGACGACGCGCGCGCCGTATCGGTCATCCACGATGGAGAGCGAACTGCAGACGGCGTCGTTCGCCGCGACGGCGCAGAGCGAGAAGAGAAGCAGGAAGACGAAGCGGCGGTCGCGGCGGATGCGGGGCAGCCGCATCCCCGCGCCGAGCGCCGCGAGCGAGGCGCACAGAGCCGCGGCGTGGACGGCGCCGAGGCGGCCGAGGCCGAGCGTTCCCCGCTGCTGCCTCGACCCGGCAAAGGCCTCGAAGCCGCGGGGGTATCTCCTGCGCAGCACCTTGTAGGCCCACTGGTCCGGCCGTATCGGCGACGTCGCGGCCAAGGCGTTGAACCGGCCGAACTGCCTGAAGGAATCCTTCGCGCAATCGGCCGCCCACGCGCGCGGGTAGGCCCGGATCGTCGCCCACGCCAGGCGCCTGTACTCGTCGTGGGACGCGTTCCACCCCCCGCCGAGCTGAAAGGGGCTGCGCGGGTCCCACAGGAAGTAGCCGGCGGGCCCGCGGATCTCTCCCCTTTCCCGGCATAGCTCGTACTCCTCCTCGCCGCAGTGCTCGTCGAGGAACCGCCGCAGCATCCCCTTCTCCCAGAGGCGGGCGGTCATGAAGATATGCGAGGACCGCAGCGGTGAGAATCCCGCCCCGAGGCGCCAGTTGAGCGCGGAGAGGAAGACGCACGAGGCGCCGACGAGGCACGCGGCGAGCGCGATGCGCCGCGCGGATGTCAGGGGGGCGACCCGCGACGCGAGACACGCGAGACACGCCGCCGCCACGAGGACCGCGCCGATGAGAAGGTGCGAGGCGTGCGCCGCCGCGGAGAAGACGAACAGCGCCGCGCATGCCGCGGTCGCCGCTCCGCGACGCCCGCCCGGCAGCAGGAGGAGGAGCAGGCAGAGCATGAAGACGGGAGTGAGCGCGTCTGCGAAGACGGTGCTCTGGACGAGTGGGGCGGTCGTCAGGAGGCCCAGGACCGCGCAGAGCGCGACCGTCATGGCGTCGTGGCGACGCGCCGTCAGCCGGCAGACGAGCGCGCGGAGCAGGCAGGCAAGGATGCACGCCTGCGCGAGCACCACGGGCCACAGCGACCGCCCGAGGCCCGCGGCCCTGATGAAGATGCTGTAGCCGATGGTGCGGTCAGGAGGAACGCGGAGCGTGAACGAGCTCTCGACGTAGGTGCCGGTGTCGGTATACACGAGAGGGTATCCGTTAAAAAATGCCGGCCACGAGAGCAGGAGCGTCCCGAGCAGCACCGAAAGAATGACCTGAACCCGGGGTCGGATCACGATATCTCCTTGCGGGACAATATATTACACCATTTCCCTTGAAGTATGCGCGTCTTATTGCGCCGTATAGAACAATCGTGGTCCGACCCCACCATCCTGGTTGCACGCTATGGGGGGGACCCCGGACAATCACCGCGGAGTCGGAAGAGGCGGTACTCGCCGACGCGCTTCTCCCCATACCGCTCCGCGAGATGGGCGAGCAGTTCATCGTCGGCGAGATCCCGGCCTGATGTCCCCGTCGCGTAGAGGACGATGCGCCGGCCCCCCGCTTCGGCGAGCGCACGGTCGAAATCCTCGCGCGTCCGGACGTTGCGGATCAAGTCCCGGTCGGCGTAGTACCTGAATTCCGGCCTCCCATAGAACGATATGACGGTTGTCTCGTCGGGGGCGGTCATTGACCCGATGATCCCGCCGAGGCGGTGGCCGTCGTGGAACCGGAGCGCGGCGCGCTCCCGCTCCAGCCCGCGCAGCCCCGAGGCGCCGTGGAGGACGAGAACTGCCGCGATGAAGAGGGCGCCGAGCGGCCGTGAGAGCCGTGAGAGCGGTTCATACAGCCGCGCCGCCCCGACCGCGGCGAGCAGGGCGAATGACGGCGTCACGTTGAACAGGACGTACGTGTGGATGTAGGCGGCGTTCGTGAAGACGGCCGGGTGGAGCCAGCCGAGGACGAGGAGATTCAAGGCGACGACCCGCGCCTCCCGGCTGCCGCCCCGGCGGGCGAAGAGGACGGCGGCGCCGATCCCCGCGAGGATGATGGCCGGCCAGCCGAGGAGTGTCTCGAGGTACGACCGGAGGCGCAGGGCGTACTCCCGCATCGTGAACGCGTAGGCGGGGGGGGCGCCGATGTTCAAACGGAACAGGAGCGTCTTCATCCAGGCGCCGCCGAACACGCTCCCGGTCACGGACCTGACCGCCAGGAGAAAGAGGGCGATTCCCGCCGCCCCCGCCGCCAGGTAGTACCTGAGAACCGGGCGCTCTTTTCGATCAGGCCGTGGACGGGCGATCTCCTCCACCGCGATAAGAACGAGCGCGTAGTAGCCCGTCCATTCCGTCGCGATCGCGAGTACGAAGGCGATCACGCTCAGCGCCGGGAGGCGCCGCTGCGGCGCGGCCCGCCATGACCGGTAGGAGGCGTATGACATGAGGATGAAGAAGAGGACCATGGAGCCGAAGACCTCGACCTGGGGGCCGTAGAACAGGTCCATGGTCATGAACGCCGCGAAGCAGACGCCGAGGAGGGCGGCGCCGGGCCCGAGGACCGGCCGCAGGATGAGAAAGAGCAGCATGAGATTCCCGGCAGAAAAGAGGATGGGGATGGCCCTCGCGGCGGCCTCCGACTCCCCGAGGATTGCGAAGACGCCCGCCGTCACCACGGGGAGGAGCGGCGGATGGTGGAGGTAGAATGATCGTGGGGGGGCGTGGCCCCCGGCGTCACGAGCCATCACGAAGCGCGTCGCCCGGAAGCCGTAGCGGAGGTGGTTCCGGGCGACATGGCTGTAGACCGCGCCGTTCCAGCCGTGGTGGCCGCCCGCCCATCTGTCAGTGAGCCCCCAGCAGCGGAGGGCGATGCCCGCCGCGACGATGGCGAGGCAGAGCGCAACCGGTCCGGATACGGCCCGTTTCACGGCCTTACATCCTGCAGCGCGTGCTCCGCGCACACTGTCCCTCCCCGACAACCCCGGCGCGTCCGGCCAATCACTTCACGAGGAGCAACTCGACGTCCCTGATGCTGAGATCATCTTCCGAATAGGGGAGCTTCCCCCTGAATTCCTCCGGCACCTCTCTCTTGGTATCGCGCGTAAAGGATATGTCCTTCCTCCTGAAGGGCGAGGCCTCGACAATCTGCACGATCTCGCGTATCCCGAGGCGGTTGATGATCGTGCTGCGGTAGATGAATTCCACCGCCCGCCTCACCACTTCATCCTCAAGCCCCTTGGACCTCAGCAGGTTCTCCATCTCGGCCTCGGAGTAACGCAGGTGGCCGAAAGGCGGGATGTGCGGTGTCGCGCCGTGCCGATCCGTCACGTGGTAATGGTGCCCCACGGCGCTGCTCCAGATGGGGCCGAACGAGGCGTAGAGCCGCCCGCCAGGCTTCAACACCCGGTGGATCTCGGAGAGGACCCGCCCGAGATCGAGGCAGTGCTCAAAGACGTTGAACGAATACGCCCCGTCGAAGGTATCGTCGTCGAACCCGAGCGACGAGGCGTCCATCATGACGTACGAATACCGCCGGTGCATGGAGAGGTAGCACTTCGAGAAGTAGTCAATGTCGATGCCGACGATCCTCCTCGGCCCCGCTCGCAGCAGCTGCCACGCGACGGCGCCGTTCCCGCTGCCGATCTCCAGGATCGTCCTCCCGCGAACCGTCATCCTCCCCGTCAGATCGCGGACGAATCGCGCGTTGTACGGCTTGCCGATGAAGTCGTCGTACTCCCCGATGATGTCCGGGAACACCGGCGGGGAGAGCAATCCCCTCCCCGCGAGCCATGCCCTTGCCCTCTGGAACACACCCGGCGTGATCCGCACCCCCTTCGCGACAAGCGGCCGTGGATTCAATCTGTGCAGATCGGTCCTTCTGAACAGCGTCATTTCCATGTCATAGACGCCGGGCGCGATCGTGAAGCTCTTGATGACCTCCACGGGCACGCCGGGCCTCCACGTGTCCGTCCGCGGCCGAATGACGAAGCCGATATACGCGTGCCGTTTCCCGGCAGGGCGGGCACCCGGCGGTTGACCGTTCGCGCGGACAAGCTTGATGCCGAGGGAATATTCACCATCGATCGGCCGCGACGGGAGAAATTTCAGGCGGATCAGCGCATGCCTTCCGAGGAAGGATACCCGCAGGCCGATGAGTTCGACCGGATCGCTCATCGCCCTGTTCTTCCGCGCGGAAGTGGAAACGGTTCGATGGTTTGCATCGCTGCGATGGCAATCGCCCCTGCGACGGTGATGGACCTTTCCCCGCAGGAAGCCGGTGTATTCATGATCACGGGAGAGGCGGCGGCGGTTCCTGTTGGACAGGCGCGGGCTTGTATCTATTGAACCGCACTGCATACGCGATTCGACGCCAAACTCATGGCTTCTTCTCCTGCGGGAGGAAATCGTGACGGGAGCCCAGCCGGAGGTTGACCAGTGGGTTGACCGCCTCCCAGCGGGGCCCCGGGCGGGGGCGGCGCGCGCCGCCGTAGAGGGAGGGGTGGTTGCGCTTCATGATCTCCATGAGCTCCGCGTGGCGCTCGATCGCGCGCGCGTCGCGCGTGACGCCGTGCCGGCGGTAGTGGAAGAGCGGCGCGGGGATGACCTCGCCCCTCCCCCCCGCCTCCGCGACGGAGAGCCAGAAATCCCAGTCCTCGTTGCCGCCCGCCATGTTCGGGTTGAAGCCGCCCACCCGCCGCCAGATCTCCTTCGTGAAGACCGCCGCCGTCGGGACGCAGTTCCGCCGCGTGAGCGTCCCGATCTCGAACGGCTCCGTCCCCCATTCGCGATCCTCGTCGCCGAATATCTTCACCCAGGAGTAGCTGATGTCGAGCCGCCGCGCCTCCATGGCGGCGACGCACTTCTTGAGGTAGGCCGGCATGATGCGGTCGTCGGCGTCGAGGCAGCAGATGTATTTTCCCCACGCCGCGGCGATCGCGTTGTTCCGCGCCCTGCTCACGCCCTGGTTCTCCTGCCGGCGGACCATCAGGTTCGGGATGCCGCGGCGCTCGATCTCCGCGAGCTTCTCCACCGTGAACGGGTCGTCGGAGCCGTCGTCGACGATGATGATCTCGATGTTCCGCAGCGTCTGGCCGAGGGCGCTCTCGAGCGCCTCGTCCAGGAAACGGCCGTAGTTGTGGCAGGGGATGACGACGGTGACGAGCGGCGCCTCCCACGGCTCCAGCCGGAAGAGGCGCGGGAGGCCGGTGCCGAAGAGCCGCCGGGCCGCGTTCACAACCGGGATGGGGAGCCGCCGCTTCACACGGTCGGGGGCGAGCCGCGCCGCGAGGCGGTACGGGAACCGGTACAGACCCCGCCGCAGCAGATCCCCCTCCGGGACGAGGAGCAGCCGCCGGGCGACGCGCTTGAAGCGGCGCGGACAGAGGACGTCGATCACGCGGAACGGGAGGAGGACGAGCCCCTTCAGCGAGTGGCGCGCGGCGCAGATTGCGCAGGCGAGCGGCCAGGGCCTCGACGACTTGATGCCGCGGAGCTCGTCCGAGGCGAGGTTGAGCCGGTGCTGCGCGTCGCCGAGCCGGCGCTCGAGCGTGGCGCGTTCCCTCTCGGCCTCCCGCGAGCGTGCCTCGAGGCCGGCGACCCGCCGCTCGAGGTCCTCGATCCGGCGCTTCGCCGCCTCGTGGTGGCCGGTCAGCCGCCGCAGCGACTCCTCCCCCGTCTTCCAGTAGTGGCGATACCGCGCGATGAGGTCGTCCTTGGCGATGAGGACCTCCGGGAAGCGGCGCCGGTAGCTCTCGAGGTGCTTCTCGATGATCCTCCGCCGGAGCCGGCTCGACACCTCGGGCCTGTCCGCCCCGCGGACCATCGAGTCCTTCCGCACGCGGTACCGGAAGAGGAACTCCGGGATGAGGGCGACCCTGTAGCCCGCCTCGAGGACGCCGATCCAGAAGTCCCAGTCCTCGTACCCCGGCAGCGTCTCGTCGTAGCCCCCGGCCTTCTCCCACGCCTCCCGCCTGAACGGCGAGGAGCCGCACGCCCTGTTGGTGACGAGGAAGTCCGCCAGTTCCGTCCCCCGATCCCGCTCCTCCGCCTCCTTCTCGCCGAAGATCCGGTACCAGAACGTCGCCACGCCGACCTCGGGGCGGGAATCGAGGAGCGCCGCGCACCTCCCGAGGCAGTCCGGCTCGAGGATGTCGTCGGCGTCGAGGCAGCAGATGTACCCGCCGCCCGAGTTCCCGATGCCGAGGTTCCGCGCGGCGGAGAGTCCCCGGTTGGGCGAGCGGATGACGCGCGTCTTCGGCCACGGGCAGGCCGAGAGGAGGCGCCCGGTGTCCCCGTCGGTCGAGCCGTCGTCCACGACGACGATCTCGAAGTCCCGCATCGTCTGCGCGAGGACGGAGTCCACCGCCTCGCCCAGGTACCGGCCGAGGTTGAAGCAGGGGATGATCACGCTGACTTTCGGCATCTCTCTTTCAGCTCGTCGTTCGTACTTCGTACATCGTACATCGCAAACAGAGGTTAATCCACACAGTACGATGTACGAATCAGCGCCGGAACGGCAATGAAAAGACCGACTTCACCGCGCGCCACGCCCGCTGGACGGCGGAGCCGACCTTCCAGGCCTTGGAGGCGTACACCGACCGGAGTTCGTGCTCGCGCTCATCGAGCAGGCGGCGGAGCTCGCCGGGCTCGCCCCTGTTCAGCGCGGTCTCCAGCTCCCGTATGTAGCGGTGCGCGTCGTCGTGGTGCCCCAGCAGCCAATCGAGCTCCTCCTCCCGGTGCCGCCAGTAGAGGCGGTACTCGCCGAGCAGCCGGTCCTTGCCGCGGATGACCTCGAGGGCGTGCTCCCGGAACGACGCGGCGTGCCTGGCGATGATCCGGTCCATGATCTCGCCCCGGTACTCGGGGCTGTTGCTCCGGTGGTGCTTCCCCCCCTCCCTGATCCTGTACCGGAAGAGGAACTCCTCCAGGACGTGCGCGCGGTACCCCCGCTCGAGGATGCCGATCCAGAAGTCCCAGTCCTCGTACCCCGGCAGCGTCTCGTCGTATCCCCCCACCTCCTCCCACGCCTTCCGCCTGAACAGCGAGGCGGTGCAGGCGCGGTTGTCGACGAGGAAATCGGCGAGCGTCGCGGAGTCCGGGTCGACCGTGCCGGGCTTGTCGCCGAAGAAGGTGTACCAGAACGTCACGATCCCCACGCCCGGGTCTCCGTTCATGACGGCGCCCGTCTTCTCGAGGCACGCCGGCTCGAGGAGGTCGTCCGGGTCGAGGCAGCAGACGTACTCGCCGGAGGACAGCGAGATGCCGTGGTTCCTCGCCGCCCCCGCCCGCTTCCGCTCCGTGGCGACGACCCTCGTCTTCGGCCGCCGGTAGTCCGCGAGGAGGGCGTTGGTCTCCTCGTCGGTCGAGCCGGGATTCACGACGATGATCTCGAAGTCCCGCATCGTCTGCGCGAGGACGGAGCCCACCGCCTCGTCCAGGTACCGGCCGAGGTTGAAGCAGGGGATGATCACGCTGACTTTGGGCATCTCTCTTTCAGCTCGTCGTTCGTACTTCGTACATCGTACATCGCAAACAGAGGTTAATCCACACCGCACCCAGAACGAAGTACGAAGTACGATGTACGATGTACGAAGTACGAACCGTATTCATCTGGATCGGGCCATCTCCATGAACCGGAAGAGCCGGAGGAGGTAGCCGGCGTCGTGGAGGAGGAGGCCCTTCTTCTCGAAGATTTCGGCGTCGTCCTCGCCGGCCCGCCTCGCCGCCCGGAAGGCCCGGAGGCTCCTTCCGAGCCGCCGCGGTCCGTGGCCGATGACGAAACCCAGGCCGAACATCTTCCGGTGCATGAGGGCGTCCGAGTACCCCCCCCAGAACGCCTTGCGCATGACGTACTTCCTGTTCAGCCGCTCCGGGTCCACGAAGTGGTAAATGACGGCGTCCGCGGTGTAGTAGATCCTGTAGCCGTTCCTCGAGAGGAAGAAGTTGAGGAGCGTCTCCTCCCCCTGGTAGAGGCGCTTCCCCGTCCGCCCCAGCCGGCCGTGGAAGCGGGCCCAGGGAAGGTTCAGGAGCTCCTTCCGGTAACAGGAATTCCCCCCGCCGAGGTAGTCGGGGTGCTGGATGCGGATGACCCGCTCCGGCCGCCCGCGCCGCTCGTAGTCGAGGCCGTAGAAGCCCCAGACGTACGGGGTGTCGAACCAGGGCGGGAGATCGAAGCCCTCGACGGGGACGGGCACCACCTTCCCCCCGACGACGTCGGCATGGAATCGCCGGATCGTCTCGTCGAAGGCGGCGAGCCAGCGGCGGTCCGCCGCGGCGTCGTCGTCCAGGTAGGCGACGAGGTCGTACCTCGAGTGCCGGATGCCCGTGTTCCGCGCGTTCGAGAGGCCGAGGACCGGCTCGAAGCAGTACCGGAAGGGGACGGGGGACGCCTCCCGGAGGGCGGCGGCCGTCTCGCGGGTGGCGTCGGCGCTGCCGTTGTCCACGACGATGATCTCGTAGCGGTCCCGCGGGTAGTCCAGGGCGAAGAGCGACTCGACCGCCTTCCTGAGGTAGTCCGCGCGGTTGTGCGTGCAGACGATGACGGAGAAGCCGCCCGGGCCCGTCGACGACGCCGGCATGGAGAACGGCTCCCGCAGTTCGAGCGGCCCGATCCCCACGGCGCCGTCGGACGACCCTTCGACGGCCTCCCGGCGCAGCGTGACCGGGTCCAGGAGACCCACGTGGGCGGTGTAGCTCGCGCGGGGGATGGTTTCGATGAACAGGTCGTCCCTGCAGGCGAGCCCCCGCTTCCATCGCCGGGTCCCGCCGATGGGGGCGTGGTCGAGGTTGAGGAACCCGACGGATCTCCTCTCTTCCGGCAGCGCGCCGGGATCGTCCGGGTAGAGGTGCGTGAAGACGAGGAAATTGTCGCGGGGCTTCCGGTGCGGGAGGAAGAAGAGCGTGAGGACGCGGTTCCGCTCCGTCCAGCCGAGGAGGGTGACGGGGCCGATCCGGGCGTTCACCGGGTGGGCGATTTCGGCCCACGCCTCCGCGGGCGGGAGGGCGCCCCGGCCGCGCGCCGCCTTCGCGCGCCCCTCCCTCCACTCGCGCAGGAACGCCCTCGGCCTCAGGAAGACGCCCCCCGAGCGCCGCAGGCAGCCGAGGAGCCTCGCGCCCTTGCGGGCGGCCGTGGAGAGGCCGTCCCGCGGGCGGACGAGAGCGCCGAGGAAGTCGCGCGCGAGGGCGCCGAGGTGCCGGAGCGCGGCCGGACGCCCCTCGCCATCGACCTTCGAGACCGCCTCCGCCATCCCCTCCTCGTATGAGCGCCGCAGGGAATGCCGCCTCGCCGCCCCGGGCGCCACCCCCTCCCCCGCGGCGAAGACGCGGAGGAGCCGCTCCGGGTCGGGATCCTTCATGGAAACCTGCCTGTTGAATATCAGATCGTGGAGGAACCGGTCCCGCAGATCGCGGTCGACCTCGAATCGCCGCGCCGCCGGCAGGTCGTAGTTGAATACCCCCTCCTTGCCGGAGCCGATCCCCCGCCCCAGGTAAGTGACCGGCTTGTCGAAGAGGAGGGCCTCGAGCAGGACGGTGGAGTTGATCCCCACCACGCACCCGCACCGGGCGAGGGAGTCCCTGAGGTCGCCCCCCTCCTCGACCCGGACGCCGGGGATCTCCTCCCCGAGGCGGAGGAGGCGCTCCTTGTCGGGATCGAGCGGGTGGCACCTGCACACGATCTCCTCGCCGGGGAGGGCGGAGGCCATGTGCCGGACGAACGCCGCCATGTCCCTCCAGGGCGAGAACTGCACGATGTTCATGTCATCCGCGATCTGGAGGGGGCAGAAGACGAAGCCGTCGTCCCCGATGGCGCGCCCGCCGCGGTACCCGCTCCTGAACGCCTCGAGGGCCGGGCGGTCCAGCGGCAGACGCCGCACCTCGGCCGCGGTCATCTCCGCAATGCTTGAATCGGCGTTGATCCCCCGCCCGTCGAAGTAGACGTGCTCCCGCTGGGGGAACCAGCCGGCCTCGGCGTAGACGACCCCGCACGCCGGGAGCTCCTCCCGGATGAACCGGAGCGGCCGCTCGTAGAGCGGATGGTGCTTGTTCCAGCAGAGGACCCTCGACGGCCGGATCCCGGCGAGGATGCGCTCGAGGGCCTCCCCGCCGAACTCCTCCTCGCCGAGCCGGCGGAAACGGTACGGGGCCAGGATCTCGAGGTCCCCCTCCGCGAACAGCCAGCAGTAGAAGCCGTGGATGCGGAAGGAACCGCCCAGGATCCGGAGACAGTTCGCCAGGAAGCGGGCGGAATGCTCCGTGCAGGTGTCGAGAACCACGAGATCCGGTTTCATCGGCTCCGGCCCTCATCCCGCCCCCGGGGCGGGCCGTTCCAGCCCTGAGTGTACCAATTGGAGGTGGATCGATAAAGGGAGGGATGTGCGCCCCCGGCGGCCGCCCCGGCAAGCCGGCGGAGCAGGTCGTGCAACCGCTCCGCCGCCGCCTCGGGCGAAAAGCCCTCCGCCGCCTTCCGCCGGCCGTACTCGCCCATCCTCGCCCGCGCGGCGGGGTTCCGGCGCAGAAAATCGAGGCGCTCCTCCCACTCCGCGGGCGTGGCCGCGATGAATCCGTTCAGGCCGTCCTCGACATACTCGGCATACGCCGGCACGGGGCTCGCGACGACCGGCAGCCGCATGGAGTTGCAGATGACCGCCTTGTGCGGCGGCTTCGCCAGGGCGAAGGGGCAGTCCGTGAAGAGGGGGGCGATCCCCGCATGGGCGCGCGACATGAGGCCCGCGATCGAGTCCATCCCCCAGACGTGGAACTCCGCGATCTCCCCCAGGATCATCTCCGCGAGTTTCCTGTTGCTCTTCGTGCCCATGAACTCGTTCCGCCGCTCCTCCGTCGTGGCGACGAGCACCCTGACCGGGGCCCGGCGGGCGATCCTCCGTATCGCCTCCGCGCAGACGAGCAGGTAGGGCAGGTTGTCGCTGCACCCCTCCCAGACCAGCGTCATGCCCCGATCGGCGCTCTCCGCGGCGGCCGGCGGCGGATGGTACACGTCCGTGTCGATCGAATCGTGGATCACCTCCACGGGAAGCGAGGGGGCGAGGCGCGCGATCGCCTCCGCCTGCAGCCGCGAGCCCGCGACCACGTGCGGCCGGCACTGTTCGAGGAACGCGATGAGGCGGCGCCAGTGATCGGGCGGGAACGGCCGCGCGGTCCCGGTGTAGGCGGCGTAGTGGTGCGCGCGGGAGGGGGCTTCGTATCCCAGGAGGTCGGAGAACGAGAACACCAGCGCTGCCCCGTGCCTCCCGAGACGCGCGGCGTTGCGGAGCCAGAAGCCGTAGTCGCGGTCCTGCGAGAAGATGACGTCGGCCGGCGTGCCGAGCGCCTCCTCTTTCCCCGAGAAGACGCACTCGACGCCGCGCCTGCGGAGGCAGCGCGCCGGGAGGACCATCCGCCGGCGGTCCGACGGGTTCCCGAACGGGTCGTCGCTCAGGGGGACGAAGAGAACGCGCAGGGGCCGCGCCCCCCCCGCGGGGCCCGCGCGTTCCGTCACCGGAGCGCCTCCGCCAGCGCCGCGTCCAGGTCGCGGTACACGGTCCCGGCCGACATCCTGCGGGCCATGAGCGCGCGCGCCCTCGCGGCGACCTCGGCCCGCAGCGCCGGCGAATCGAGGAATCGGAGCACCTCGCGCGCGAATTCTTCGTCGTCCCGCGCGACCGCGCAGTGCACGCCCGCCTCGCACTCGATCCCCTCCGCGCCGACGGGCGTCGTGACGACCGGAACGCCGTGCGCCATCGCCTCGAGCACCTTCATCTTCACCCCGCCCCCGGCGGCGACGGGCGCGATGAAGATCCTGCCGGAGGCGATGAACGCCGCTGACGACGGGACATATCCCTCGAGGCGCACGCCCGTATCCTTGAAGGCGTTCCCGATCTCGGGCGACTGCGCGACCCGGCCCGCGACGGCCACGGTGAGCGAGGGGCGCGCCGCGACCAGGCGCGGGAGTATCCGTTCCCGGAACAGGAGCAGGGCGAGGCGGTTCGCCTCGTTGTCCGCCCCCAGGAAGACGAGGTCGTGGCGCGGCTCCCCGCTCCCCGCCCGCGGGAGGGGGACCTCGACCGGCACGGCGCACAGCCGCGCCCCCGGCAGCTCCCGCCGGAGTACCGCCTCGTCCCACCGGCTGATTGCGAGCACGAGGTCGTATCGCCGCATGACCGACAGCTCGAGCGCCTTCTCCCCCGCGATATCGGACGGCGCGCCGGCCCGGAAGGGATCCAGGCGCGATTCCCGCACGTACTGGATGTCGTGCGTGTCGAGGATCATCAGGGGGCGGCGCCGGCGGCCCGGGACCCCCTCCACGCAGGGGCTCATCCAGACGTAGGAGACGAGCACAACGTCGTACGCGCGGTCACGGAGGAGCGCCCGCACGTGACGGGCGAGCGCGCTTCCGGCGTACCGCTCCATCCGGGCGCTCACGAGGCTCGGATGCGGCTTCGGCGCGGCGGCGCCGGGCGCGTCCATCCGCCGGAAGCGGCCCCGGACGCGCTTCGCCAGGGCGCCGGCCGCCGTCCGCGCGCGCCCGAGAACGGAGGCGCCGGCCGGACCGGGGGCGGCTTCGGGGATGTGGACCGCCGAGAGGAGCCTCGCGTCCTCCCCCCAGAACCGGGCGTCGCGCGAGCCGGCCGGACAGGCGAACTCGACCTCCCAGCCGAGATCCCCGGCGAAATGCCGCAGGAGGCGGCTCGCGCGCACCTGCGCGCCGTTCGTGACCGGATGAGTCGTCGACGGGAACAGGTAGAGCAGTCTGGTAGCCACGGGGCCTCTCTCCGGCGGCGTGTCCGTGCAGGAGTGTATTATCCATGGATCGGGCGGATCCGCACGGACTATTCCCCGCCGCCTGGAATCCGCCTTTGCCCCGCATCGTCCCGGATGCTATATTGATTGCGGGATAGGGGAACCGTGGGGCGGACCTTCACCGATTCCACTCCCGCCGCCCCCCATGCCGAGAGCCGCGGACCGCCGACCGAGATTCGCGCCGCGAGAGGACGAGGCGCCGCACGTCCCCGGGCGCGGGCAGCAATTTCTCACCCGTCGAGAGATCGCCATGGACCTGAAGGGCATGCGCCGGAGGCGCGGCATCATCGCCGGCCTCGTCCTCCTCGTGTTCGCTGTGCCGGCGGTCGCGAGTCCAGAGGACGCCTCCCCCATCGTGGTGGGAGGACCGCCCACCGGGACGCCCGTCATCGAAGGGGCGCCCCCTCCCCCCGCCCCGCCCGCGACGCCGCTGCGCGTCCATTTCATCGACGTGGGACACGGCGACGCATGCCTCATCAAGTGCCCGGACGGGGAGACGATCCTCATCGACGGCGGGGCCGGGTGGGATTTTCGGAGCTCGACGGCGGTCTCCACCGTGAACCGCTACCTGCGGGAGCGGGGGGTCGTGAGGCTCGATCTCGTGATCGCGAGCCATCCCCACGCCGACCATATCGGCGGCCTCGTCCCCGTGCTGCGGGAATTCCCCGTCTCGATGCTGCTCGAGCCGGGCATGCCGTACCATTCCGCCACCTACCGCAGTTTCATGGATGCGATCAGGGCGAAGCCGGAGATGGAGCACCGGATCGCGCGGGCGGGCCAGCAGTACTCGTTCGGTGAAGTGGCGCTCCAGATCCTCCATCCGGGCCAGTCCCTCCACGAGAGCGCGAACGAATCCTCCATCGTGTGCAGGCTCGAGTACGGGGGGGTCAGCTTCCTCTTCACGGGAGACGCCGGCATACCCGCCGAGAAGGAGATCCTGCAGCGGCGGCGGCCGGTCAGGAGCACGGTCCTCAAGGTGGGGCACCACGGGAGCACCGGCTCGTCGGGTGCCCCCTTCCTCGGCGCGGTGTCGCCACGGATCGCCGTGATCAGCTGCGCCCCCCGCAAGACGCAGCAGGCGGAGGTCGTGCGCCGCCTCCAGGCGCGCCGCGCCTCCGTCTACAAGACCGACGAGCACGGGACGGTGATCGTCGAGACCGACGGGAGGGAACTGCGCGTCATCCTCCCGGACAGGCGGAAGGACGGCCGGCAGGCATCCCTCCCCTCCTCCTGATCGGCCCGGGATGGTGTATAATGCCCGTGCCGACATGAAGCCCGACCTCAAGGGGATGACGCGGGAGGAGATCGCCGACCTGCTCGTCGGGATGGGCGAGCCGTCCTACCGGGGCGGTCAGATCGCCGCCTGGCTCTACGACCGCGGGGCCGTCTCCTTCGAAGAGATGACGAACCTCCCGCGGGGGCTCCGGGGGCGGCTCGACGGGGAGGCGCGCATCGGCAACCTGGAGCTCGCGGCGGAGGCCGCGACCGCGGCGCTCGACGCGCGGAAGTACCTGTTCCGCCTCGAGGACGGCGAGACGATCGAGACCGTGCTCCTGCGGCTCGCGACGAGCCGCACGGTCTGCCTCTCCAGCCAGGTCGGGTGCCCCGTCGGCTGCCCGTTCTGCGCCACCGGCATGATCGGCCTCCGCCGCAACCTCTCGACCGGCGAGATCGTGGACCAGTTCCTGCGGGTCCGCGCCCGCCTCGACGAGGGGGAGCAGCCCACGAACGTCGTCTTCATGGGGATGGGGGAGCCGCTCCTCAACTTCGAGAACGTGCTCAGGACCGTCCGCATCCTCACCTCGCGCGAGGGGCCGAGCATGAGCCCGCGCCGCATCACGATCTCCACCTGCGGCATCGTTCCCGGCATCCGGCGGCTCGTGAAGGAGCGCTGCACGACCGAGCTCGCCGTCTCGATCGCCGCGGCGGACGAGCGGAAGCGCGCCGAGCTCTTCCCGCTCGCCCGCGAGCACCCGCTGAAGAAGGTCGTCGCCGCCGCGCGCGACTACGCGCGATGGACGAGGCGGCCGGTGACCTTCGAGTACGTGCTCTTCCGCGGCATCAACGACTCGCGGAGAGACGCGGAGACGCTCGGCCGCCTCGTGGAGGGCGTCCCGTGCAAGGTCAACATCATCCGCTACAACACCGCGCGTCCGTTCCGGTTCGAGGCGAGCGGCCCCCGGCGCGAGGAGGAGTTCCGCGAGTGGATCCGGCCCCACTGCGCCGCCGTCACGCTCCGGCGGAGCAAGGGGTCGGAGATCGGGGCGGCGTGCGGCCAGCTCCGCGCGGGATACGCGGGCGCCGAACCGCCCGCGCGGGCGGAACGGGAGGGGAAATGATCTCATCGTGGGCGCACCTGGACGACGGCACGTACCTCCAGCACCCCGGGCGGGAGCGGTACGGGGAGATCCTCGCCGGGGAGGGCAACCTCCTCTGGATCGACCTCGAGGACCCGAAACCCGACGAGATCGCCATCCTCAGGGACGAGTTCCGCTTCCACCCGCTCCTCATCGACGACTGCATCGCCTCCCACAGCCAGCCGAAGATCGACGAGTTCGACGACTACTTCTTCCTCGTCATCCACTCCGTCTTCTTCTACGCGGAGAAGCGGATGGAGGAGGCGCTGAGCATCCGCGAGCTCGACATCTTCGTCGGCCGCAACTACGTCATCACCCACCACCAGGGGCACATCCGGAGCGTGAGCACCAACCGGAAGCGCTGCGAGCAGGGGAGCCACATCATGGGCCGGGGCGCCGACTACCTCTTCTACAACATGCTCGACGCCCTCGTGGACAACTACTTCCCGATCCTCGACATCCTGGGGGAGCGGCTCGAGGGGATCGAGGAGGAGATCCTCAAGGAGCCGAAGCCGGACGTCCTCGCGAAGATCTTCGCCGCGAAGCGCAACCTGCTCACGATGCGGAAGATCGTCGGGCCGCAGCGGGAGATCATCGGGCGGTTCATGCGGCCGGGCTTCCCGTTCATCCGCGCCGAGATGCGGCCCTACTTCAAGGACGTCTACGACCACATCCTCCGGATCTACGACATCTCGGAGAGCTCGAGGGACCTCATCTCCGCCGACATGGAGGCCTACCTCTCCTCCATCTCCTTCAAGCTCAATGAGATCATGAAGACCCTCACCATCATCGCCACGTTCGTCATGCCGCTCACCCTCATCACGGGCTTCTACGGCATGAACGTGGAGATCCCGGAGTTCCGGTGGGGGGTCTGGGGCTACCTCACCGCCTGGGTATTCATCATCCTCTCGTCGGTGGGGATGTTCCTCTACTTCAAGCGGAAGAAGCTCATCTGAGGGGGGCGCCCCACGCGCGGATCGCGAGCACCCGGAAGCGCCTCGTGCCTCCCGGCGTCTCCACCGCGAACTCCTCCCCCCGCCGCTTCGTGATCATCCCCCGCGCAAGCGGGCTCAGGTGCGAGATGACGTGCCGGTCCGCGTCCGCGTCCGCCGGCCCGAGGATGACGTACTCGACCTCCTCCCCGCCGTCCAGGTCGAGGAGGCGGACGGCCGTGGCGATGGAGACGATGTCGCCGGGGACGCGGAGGTCCTCGATGAAGTGGACGCCGGCGAGCTGCTCGGAGATCTGCGCGAGACGGGCCTGGAGGAGGTGGAGCCGGTCCCGCGCCGCCTCGTAGCCGGCGTTCTCGCGGAGGTCCCCCTGCGAGGCCGCCTCGAGCTTCTCCCTCCCGAGGCGCGGTATCTCCACCTCCTTCAGGCGCCTCGCCTCTTCGCTCAAACGCTCGTACGACGCCCTCGTCATGTAGTTCGCCTGCATGGATGGATCCTCCCGGCGCGTCTTTCCCGATTATAGCATCCGAGGGGATCGGCAGCTCGTCGTCCGCATCCCGCGGAGCCGCCGCGCACAATGCACCCCGAACCGCGGATCTCCACGGATCATTGACGGATTGTCACGGATTGGATTGCAGTAGATACAGGGTTCCGGCCGCGGATTGACGCAGATACAACCGGCCACAGAGGACACAGAGAACGCAGAGGATAGTGCCGCTTTCGGCTTTGAACGTTCAACTTTGAACTGTAGTTGTCCTCTGTGCTCTCTGTGGCTGACACATTGTTCCTTCCACTCCACGCTCCCGCTTCCGACTCCGGACTGAAGTCGGATCCGCGATAATCCGCGTCGATCCGCGGCAAGAACATTATCCATTCGCGCTGATCTGCGCGGAAAGCAAACGGGGCCTCTCTCTCGAGAGGCCCCGTGCCGGACCAGGACCGGGCGGGTTACTCCTTCACCTCGATCCTGATCTTCTTCTCCTTCGCCTCCTCCGCCTTCGGGAGCCGCACCTCGAGGACGCCGCCCTTGTACGAGGCCTTCACCTTGCCCTGGTCGACGGGGAAGGGGAGCTCGAGGCAGCGCTGGAACGAGCCGTAGTAGCGCTCGCAGCGGTAGAAGTCCTTCTCCTTCACCTCGGACTCCTGCTTCCTCTCCCCCCGGAGCGTGAGCGTGTTGCCCTGGATGGAGATGTCGACATCCTCCTCCTTCATCCCGGGGAGATCGGCCTTCACCACGATCGACTCCTTGTCCTCGTAGATGTCGAGGGCCGGACTCCACACGACGGCGCCCGGATCGCCGAACAGTCGCCCGACCGAGGTGTCGAATACCCTGCTCAAGTCACCGGGGAGGTCGGCGAACGGACTCCACACATCGCGCGGTCTCCAACGTATCAGCGCCATGATCCGCACCTCCTTTCTTCCATTTGTCCACATCATAATTAAGCATTTCCCGTGCCAGCGGGAGCGCGCGGGCGAAGGCACTCGGCGCAATCCGCAATACATTGCGGGAGAAGATAATACAAGTTAGACATCGCCATCCGGATTTCCTCACTTCTCCCCCATCCGGGCGCGTGAGCCATATTGACACGGGCCCGCATCAGACGCGCCGGGCCAGTTTGTCACGCGGGCGGCGCGGCACGGCATCCTTTCAAATGGGAGGAGATTGCGCGGCGGCGCTCCCATGGGATACCATACCGCCATGCCCCCGAGGAATGTCACCCTCAGGCCGAAGGGCCTCCAGTGGTACATGACCGGCCACGCCTGGATCTACCGGGAGGACGTGGCGAACACGGGCGGCGCCCGCTCGGGCGACATCGTCTCCGTCTCGGACGCCCGCGGCCGCCGCCTCGGCTCGGCGTTCTACGGCGGCGCCTCGAAGATCGCCCTGCGCCTCCTGACGAGGGGCGAGGCGGTCGCGGACGACCGGCTCCTCGCGGACCGGCTCGCCGAGGCGATCGAGCGCCGGCGGCCGTCGATGGAGGAGGGCGGCGCCGCCCGGCTCGTCTACTCCGAGGGGGATTTCCTCCCGGGCCTCGTCGCGGACATCTACGACGGGTACGTCGTCCTGCAGGCGCTCATCCCCGCGGTGGACGCGCGGCTCGGCCTCTTCGCGAACGCGTGCGCCGACATCCTCCGGCCGCGCGGCATCGTCTGCAGGAACGACGCGAGCTCCCGCGCGCTGGAGGGCCTCCCGCTCGAGAAGAAGATGCTCGCGGGGGAGCAGCCGGGCCCGGTCGAGGTCGCGGAGGGCCCCGTGCGCTACCTCGCCGACCTCTGGAACGGCCACAAGACGGGGGCCTACCTCGATCAGCGCGACAACCGGCCGGCGGCGGCGCGGTACGCGCGGGGGCGCGTCCTCGACTGCTTCGCCTACCAGGGGCATTTCGCCCTCCACTGCGCCCGGCGGGCGGAGACGGTCACGGCGGTCGAGTCGTCCGCGGAGGCGGTCGCGGTCATCGGGAGGAACTGCGCCCTCAACGAGCTCGCGAACGTGGAGGCCGTCGAGGGGAACGCCTTCGATCTCCTCCGCCGCGCGCACCGGGAGCGCCGGCGCTTCGACATGATCGTCCTCGACCCGCCGCCGCTCGCCCGGAAGCGGGCCCACGCGGCCGACGCGCTGCGCGGCTACAAGGAGATCAACCTGCGGGCGATGCACATCCTCGCCGAGGGGGGCGTCCTCGCCACCTTCTGCTGCTCGCACGGCATCCCGCGGGACCTCTTCCTGGAGGTCCTGCGCCGGGCGGCGGCGGACGCCCGCTGCGGATTCCGGGTCATGGAGGAGCTGCGGCAGGCCGCCGACCACCCGGTCCTCCTCCACGTCCCCGAGACGGCCTACCTCAAGGGCTTCGTCCTCCGGAAGACCTGAGCGCCCCCGCCGGACCGCGCCCCCCTACGGGGTGAGGAGCCGCCGGAGCTCCATCGAGAGGAAGAGGCGCGAGATCCCCCAGAAGAGGACGTACCAGGCGATGAGGAGCGGCAGGATGACCGGGTTCGAAAGGATGAGCACCGCCACGAGGATGTTGACGATGCCGAGGAACGCGAGGAAGAAGTTGCCTCCGAACACCCGGAACGAGCCGACGATCTCCCCCACGCCCGAGAGGACGAGGAAGAGGGCGACGATGAAGTAGACGAACCCGACGTTGAGGAGCCAGAGGAGGAGCGTGGCGAGGAGGCCGAGGAGGATCGAGAGAATGCCCTGCCCGGCGCGGCCGGACCTGATGTAGTGCGCCCCCTCGCTGAACGAGTAGAAGACGATGAAGAGGGAGAGGATGAACTGGAACACCCGGAACGCGGAGGCCATCAGCAGCATCGTGCCCCCGGGATAGAACAGCATGAGGACGCCGAGGACGATGCCGAGCAGGGCGCCCGCCGTCATGGAGCCGAGCGCCGTCCTGACCGATCCGTTCATCTCCCCTCCTTCCGCCCGTCGGGGCGTTTGGCCGGCATCCTACCATCCGCGGGGAGGCGGCGGCAAGGACGCATGAGGACGACGGGACCGGATCCCCGAACACTGGATTCGCGCGAACATTGACCGCGTGATGGTCAGGTGATAATATTTATTAAAATTTTATCCAGCGCCGCGTCTCGAAGGGAGGGGTCCCATGCCGCGCCATCTTCGCTCCAGGACGCGTCTCCTTCTTTCCGCACTCGCCATCGCCTTTCTCATCCCGGCCGTCCCGCTCCGCGCCCAGCCCGCGGCGTCGGCGTGGCCGATGTTCCGCGGGAACCCCGCCCGGACGGGGCTGAGCGCCCACGAGGGGCCGAAGACGGGCAAGCGGCTCTGGCGCGTGAGCGCCGGGGACGCGATCGACACCTCCCCCGCCATCGGGACCGACGGCACGATCCACGTCGGCTCGTGGGACAGGCGCCTCTACGCCTTCCTTCCCGACCGGACGCTCGCCTGGAGCTACGAAACCGGCGACCGGATACTCTCCTCGCCGGCGATCGACGCCGGCGACAGGGTCTATTACGGCTCCTCCGATATGCGCCTCTACTGCCTCACGTCGGCGGGCTCGCTGGTGTGGAGCTACGAGGCGGCCGGCGACATCGTCAGCTCGCCGGCGATCGGGCCTGACTCCGAGATCTACTTCGGCTCCTGGGACAATGCCCTCTACGCCCTCGACTCGGGCGGATCCCTCGCGTGGAGCTACATGACGTCGGGGGGGATCGGCTATTCCTCTCCGGCGCTCGACGGCGACGGCGGCGTCTACATAGGATCCTGGGACAGGATCCTGTACGCCCTCTCATCCGAAGGCGCGCTCCGGTGGAGTTACCATGCCGGGGGCTCGGGCATCGACACCACCGCCGCCGTCGGTCCCGGGGGGAACATCTATTTCGGGAGTGTCGACACCGGCACGCTCTTCGCCGCCGATTCGACCGGCTCGTTCCTGTGGAGCTACGAGGCCGGCTGGGGGAGTATCTCCTCCCCCGCCATCGGCGCCGCCGGACGGGTCTACTTCGGCTCATCCGACCACAACGTCTACGCCCTCACGCACGACGGCGCGCTCGCCTGGAGCTACGAGCTCGCGTACGATCCGCAGTGGTCGGCGCCCGCCGTCGATGCCGAGGAGGGGATATACGCCGCCGGCGGCTGGCCGGCGAGGGTCTTCTCGTTCGACTCCGCGGGGACGTTCCTCTGGAGCTACAGCACGGGAGGCAACATCAATTCCTCCCCCGCGATCGGGGCTGACGGGACGCTCTTCATCGGCTCCGGCGACCGGCGGCTCCTCGCGCTCTACGATCCGACACCCACGCCGACGCCGACCGCCCCGACTCCCACGCCGACGGAGACGCCCACCGCCGGCCCGCCGGAGCCGGTCTTCGCCGTCGGGCGCACCTACGATCCGGCGCTCAGCGTATCCCATCCGGTCATCCTCCAGCGGCACGGCGCGCGGTGGCTGGACGTCGCCCCCGCCATGGAGGCGTCGCTCTGGCAGGTGGACGTAACCTCATGGAGCGACGCGTGGGCGGCGGGAGACGTCTGGGACCCGGTCGCCGAGGTGGCGAACATCGTCATCCTCCGGTGGGACGGATCGTCGTGGACGGACGTCTCGCCGCCGGGGATGGAGGGGTACTTCAGCGACATGCACATGCGCTCCGCCACGGAGGGGCTCGCCGTGGGGTCCTACTGGGACGAGGTCCAGGAGAAGTCCTTCGTCAAGACATGGAGCTGGGACGGGTCTTCATGGACCGACGTCTCCCCGGTCATCGAGGGATGGCTCAACGGTGTCGGGATGGTGTCGGCCACTGAGGCGTACGCCGTCGGCAGTTGGTGGGATCCCGTGGATTCCAAACAGTACATCAGGATACTCTCCTGGGACGGCTCCTCCTGGACCGCCATCGCCACGCCCGACGCCGAGGGGTATCTCGAGTCGCTGACCATGACCGGGCCGGGCGAGGGATACGCCGTCGGCAGCCGGTGGGATCCCGTGGCGGGGCAGTCACGCATCGTTATCTTCCGCTGCTCGGGAGGCGCATGGTCGGACGTGTCGCCCGGCGATGAAGGGTATCTGAATGACATCAGCATGTCCTCATCCGGGGAAGGGTACGCCGTCAGCAGTTTCTGGGACGATGACGAGGAGCTCTCCTACGCCCTCATCCACCGGTGGGACGGGACGGCCCTCACCGACGTGACGCCCCCGGGCATGCGGGGCTGGCTCGGCAGCGTGGACGTCAGGCCGGGCACGGGGCATGCCGTCGGCTCGTGGTACGATCCCGAGACAGAGACGACGTGGTGCCGCATCGCCGATTTCGACGGCTCCTCGTGGACGGAGGCGTCCCCCGATTTCGCGGTCGATCTCAACGACGTCTCGATCGGGCCGCTGGGACCCTCGCCGACGCCGACGGAGACCCCGTCCCCGACGCCGACCGAGACGCCCTCGCCGACCCCGACGCCGACGCCGGAGACGTACTGCTACGGGCCGCTCGGGATCTGCTACCTCCTCCCGCACGGGAATCCGCCGGTGCCGGAGAGCTACCCGGTGAACGACTGCGACGAGTGCGATACCTACACGCCGACGCCGACCGAGACGCCGGGGGAGACCCCCACGCCGACGCCCACGCCGACGGGCACGCCCGCGCCGGACGGCCCGTGGGTCAACTTCCAGCCCGATTCCGTCGACGTCCCCTTCGGCTACGTCCTGATGGACGAATCGGCGTACGGCGTCCGCGGCGAGCGGGGCTGGGTGTACTGAGCGGGGGCCGGCCGGTCAGCCCCTCGCCCGCGCCGCGCGCGCCATCTCCCGCGCCGCCTCGCGCCGCCGGACGGCCTCGCGCTTGTCGTAGGCCTTCTTGCCGCGGGCGAGGGCGATCTCGACCTTCGCCACCCCCCCCTTGAAGTAGATCCGAAGGGGGACGCAGGTGAGCCCCTTCCGGGAGACCTGCCCCTCGATGTGGGCGATCTCGCGGCGGTGGAGGAGGAGCTTGCGCTTCCGGAGCGGGTCGGGGTTCGCCCGGTTGCCGAACTCGTACGGACTCACGTGGGCGTTGCAGAGGAACGCCTCGCCCCCCTCGACGACGCAGAAGGCGTCGCCGATGTTCGCCCGCCCCCGCCGGAGCGACTTCACCTCGGTCCCCGTGAGGGCGATCCCCGCCTCGAGCGTCTCGAGGAAGTGGTACTCGTGGCGGGCCTTCCGGTTGGTCGCGACGCTCCGGGGCCGTTCCATGGGGCGCGGGGGCGGCTAGTCGAGGCCGCCGATCGTCCCGGGGAAGGAGTCGTGCTCGATCTCGGCCTCCCGCCCCGCCGGGCTCAGCTCGATGTGCGGCTCGGGCGGGGTCAGGTCCTCGATGGGCGCGTCCTCGGGGACCGGCTCCAGGATGGCGGTGACGGTGAGGTCGTTGTCGGCGAGGACGCCGACGACCTTCGTGTACGGAGCGAAGCCGGGCTTCCGGACCTTCAGGATGTAGTTCCCCTCGGGGAGCTTCAGGAGCGAGGTCCTGCCGTTCCCGATGAGGTTGTCGTTCAGGTAGATCTCGGCGTCGGGCTCCTCGGGGACGGCCGCGATCAGGATGTTGCCGTGCTTCCGCTCGACGGCCCGCTCCTTCTGGTCGAGGTAGAGGGTGATCTGCCCCCGGTAGCCCTTGACCTGGTCGGTGACCCCCACCTGCTCGATGTTGAGCTTCCGGTAGCAGTTGGCGACCGTGATGACCTCGACCTCGTCGTCGTACCCCTGCTTCCGGGCCACGATCTCGGAGAGGCCCCTCGCCACGAAGTGGGCCGAGGAGTCGCCGTCGTTGACGGCGGTGAACTTGTACGGCGTCCGCCCGACGTAGTGCCCGTTGAGGAAGAGGCGCGCGCCGTGCGGCATGGAGTAGATCCTCACCTCGCAGACCGTCTTCGCCGTTCCGCCGGTGTATCTCCCCGTGCATCCCGCGACCGCGACCGCGGCCAGCAGCCCCGCCGCCCACACGTTCCGGCTCATTCCGTTCCCTCCGCGCGACCGGGCCGACGGGGAGGATTCCCCGCCCCCGCAATATGGTACGCCCGGCGGCCGCTTTTGTTCGGTCCGGCACGGAGTGTAGCACAGGGCGGATGGCGGGGGAACCGTTTTGCCGCGACGGGGGCACAATGAACGACGCTACAGTTGAAAGTGGAAAGTTGAAAGTTCAAATCCGCGGCAGGAACGCCGTTTCTTCGGCTGGAGTCAAATCCGCGGCAAGAGCTCTGATACTTTCAACTTTGAACTTTTAACTTTGAACAGTTGGATCCGTGGCAATCCGTGGTGGATTCGTTCTTGATACTTACGGCTGCGGTTGCGGTCAGTGGGCGCGGCGGCCGGGAGGCATGTACAGGTAGCAGTGCTTGTGGCGGGCGAGGATCGGCTTGAGCTGGTCGGTATCGGGCGGGCTCAGGACCGTGGCGTCGAAATTCCCCCCCACCGACGCGAAGACCATCTCCTTGAGACGGTCGACGGCCTCCTCCGCGAACCGGCCCTTCGCCGAGAGGGAGAGCTCCGGGCAGTGCGCCTCGAAGATCCCGTCCTCCCGCTCGTCCACCTCAACCGTCAGATGCAGCCGCCGACCCATGTCGCTCGCGGGGCGCGGGCGTTCGCGACGCCCTCACCCGCCCTCCTCTCCGCAGAGGTGCAGGAGCTCGCTCCATCGCCGGTCCACGCCCGCCTGGATCTCCTCGACGACCTTCGCGTTCTCCGGCTTCGTCAGGTGCGCGAAGCGCTTCTGCGTCCCGAACCACTCGGTGATCGGGGCCTTCCGCTTCGGCTTGTAGTTGAGGCGCCAGGCCCCGTCCTCGACCTCGAAGAGCGGCCAGTGGCACGTCTCGACGGCCGTCTTGCAGACGTCGAGCGAGGTGTGCATCGGGACGCGCCATCCGCGGTGGCAGGAGGAGATGACGTTGATGAACTTCGGCCCCCGGATCCGGAGCGCCTTCCGCACCTTCTCCATGAGGTCCATCCAGCGGTGCGGCGAGGCCTGGGCCGCGTAGGGGATGCCGTGGGCGACCATGATCTTCGTCAGGTCCTTCGCGTACTGCCGCTTGCCGATCGACTCCTTCCCCACGGGCGAGGTGGAGGTGGCGGCGCACATCGGCGTGGAGCCCGACCGCTGGATCCCCGTGTTCATGTACGCCTCGTTGTTGTAGCAGACGTAGAGAAAGTCGTGGCCGCGCTCCATCGCCCCGGAGAGCGCCTGGAGGCCGATGTCGTACGTGCCGCCGTCCCCGCCGAAGGCGATGAACCTGATCTCCCGGTCGATCCTCCCCTGCTTCCGGAGGGCGCGGTAGGCGGTCTCGATCCCGCTCATCGTCGCGGCGGAGTTCTCGAAGGCATTGTGCATGAAGGGGACGCGCCAGGCCGTGTACGGGTAGATGGTCGTGACGACCTCCATGCAGCCCGTGGCGCAGGTGCACACCACCGGCTCCTCGGCGGCCATCAGGACGAGCTTGATGGCGATGATGCTGCCGCAGCCGGCGCAGGCCCGGTGGCCCGGGCTCAGCGGCACCGGCTTCTTCGAGAGCTCCTTCAGATTGATCGCCATGTCCGTCGCCTCGTCCCGGCGGTCACGACCGGACGCCGAGATGGATCGCCTCCCGCGGATCCGCCCGCCCCGCCTCGAGATCGTCGAAGACCGACCGGATGAGGTCGGGCCCGAGGTCCCTCCCGCCGAGGCCGTAGACGTAATTGAAGACATCCGCGCCGCCCGCCTTGTAGAGCGCCGCCTTCACCTCGGGGCAGACCGGCCCGCCGACGCCGTTGAATCCCTCCGCGCGGTCGAGCACGGCGATCGAGCGGGCGTGGCCGATCGCCCGCGCCAGTTCCTCGGCGGGGAACGGGCGGAACATCCTGAGCTTGAGCACGCCGACCTTCCGGCCCCCGTCGCGGAGCTCGTCGGCGACGGCCTTCGCCGTCCCCGCCGCCGATCCCAGGCAGAGGATGATCTGTTCGGCGTCCTCGGTGCGGTAGGCGTCGAAGAAGCCGTACGCCCTGCCCGTGCGCGCCCCGTACTCCTCGCCGACCTCCCGGACGACCTCCTTCGCCCTTTTCATCGCCTCCGCCTGCTGCTTCTTGTGCTCGAAGTAGTAGTCCTGGAGGTCGAGCGGGCCGTAGGTGACGGGGCGATCGATGTCGAGGAGGGAGAAGCGGGGCTTCGGCTCCCCGACGAACGCCGACGCCTCGTCGTCGCCGATGACGTCCACGCGCTCGAGGGTGTGGCTGATGATGAAGCCGTCGTAGGTCGGCATGACCGGGAGGAGGACGTCCGGGTGCTCGGCGATCCGGACCGCCTGGAGCATGTTGTCGTAGACCTCCTGCGGGTTCTCGCCGTAGAGCTGGATCCAGCCGCTGTCGCGGCAGCCCATGGAGTCGCTGTGGTCGCAGTGGATGTTGATCGGGCCGCTCAGGGCGCGGTTGACGACCGCCATGACGAGGGGGAGCCGGAGGGAGGCGGCGATGTAGACGATCTCCCACATGAGGGCGAGGCCGTTCGCGCTCGTGGCGGTCATGACGCGCACGCCCGCCGCGGCCGCCCCCACGCAGGCGCTCATGGCGCTGTGCTCGGACTCGACGAGGATCATCTCCGTCTTCACGGCGCCGTCGGCGACGAGCTGCGTGAAGGCGTGCATGAGCTCCGTCTGGGGCGTGATCGGGTAGGCGGCGACGACGTCGGGGTTGATCTGCCGCATCGCCTCGGCGGCCGACTCGTTCCCCGTGAGCGCGAGCGTCCGCTTCATGCGGTCCGGCCTCCCCCCCCCGCGCCCTTCTTCGGGGCCCGCTTCTTCCCCGACCGCCAGCATCCGCCCTCGTCCGCCCCGCCGGGCGCCTCGCTCTCGAGGATCATCCGGATGGCGTGCACGGGGCATATCCGCTCGCAGATGCCGCACCCCTTGCAGTGCGCGTAATCGTACCCGGTCATCCTCCCGTCCTCGACGTTGATGCACATGTCCGGGCAGAGGAGCCAGCACTGGAGGCAGTCGATGCAGACGTCCTTGTCGACCTGGGGCCGGTACGTCCGCCAGCCCCCCGTGACGTACCGCTCCGCGTTCCCCGCCTCGAGGATGAGTCCCCCGATGGGGATCTCCCGCCAGCCGCGCTCTTCAGCCATCCCGCTTCACCTCGTCGTGCGCGCGCCGGAGCGCCCGGAGATTGCCGTCGAGCGTCTTCCGGCCGAACTTGGCTGCGAAGTCCCTCTCCACGTTCCTGCCGATGGTCTCGATGTCGAGGAGGCCCGTCACTCTCGCGAGGGCGCCGATCATGGGCATGTTCGGGATCGGCCGGCCGATTTCCTCGAGCGCGATCTTCGTCGCGTCCACCGTCCAGACCGCCCCCGCGCACCGCCCCGCGAACGCCGACGGCGGCCGGGCGGTGTTGATGATGGCCGTCCCGTCCCGCCCCAGGCCGTCGCAGACGTCCTCCGACACGACGAGGGACTCGTCCAGCACCACCACGACGTCCGGATGGTGCACGCCGCAATGCTCCCTGATCGCCTCCCCGCTGATCCTCGTGAAGCCCTTCATCGGGGCCCCCGACCGCTCGGGGCCGTACTCGGGGAAGCCCTGGCCGTATTTGCCCTCGCGGATCGCCACGGCGGCGAAGAACTCGCAGGCGGTTTTCACCCCCTGGCCGCCGCGGCCGTGCCACCGGATCTCCGTCATATTCTTCATCGCCGCCCCGCCCCGGCACGCGCGCACAATGCACAGGGCCTTGCATTATACCACAGCCGCCGCGGGACCCCAAAGCCGAATCATCCGAATCAGCCCGGCAACAAGAACAAATCCACCACGGATTGGCGCGGATCCAACTACAGTTCAAAGTTAAAAGTTCAAAGCCGAAAGCAGCACTATCCTCTGCGTTCTCTGTGTCCTCTGTGGCCGGTTGTATCTGCGTTAATCGGCGGCCGGAACCCTGTATCTACTGCAATCCAATCCGTGACAATCCGTCAATGATCCGTGGAGATCCGCGGCTCGTGGTTCATCGTTCCGCTGCGTCTCGCGCGATGGACGAAGGACGAACGACGAACTGCGTGTACAGAATCCGCGCGAATTTGCGGCAAACAAGGTCCTCCGTGTTCTCTGTGTGCTCTGCGGCGAACCAGAACCGTGAAGATCCGCGGTTGATTGTGGCTTGATATATGCGGCGGGGGCGGTCAGACGGGGGTGCGGCCCTCGATCGCCCTGCTGATGGTGACCTCGTCGCTGAAGTCGAGGCTGCTCCCCATCGGGATGCCGTGGGCGATGCGTGTCGCGCGGACGGGGGTCTCTTTCAGCAGGCCGGCGAGGTAGATGGCGGTCGCCTCCCCCTCGACGTCGGAGCCGGTGGCGATGATGACCTCGGCGATGCCGCCCTTCCGCACGCGCTCGACGAGCTCCCGGACGCGGAGCGCCTCGGGACCGACGCCGTCGAGGGGGGAGAGCCGGCCCGCGAGGACATGGTAGACGCCGCGGTACGTCCCCGCCTTCTCGACCGCAACCACGTCGGCGGGGCGTTCGACGACGCAGACGAGGCGGGCGTCGCGCCGCCCGTCCGCGCAGATCGGGCACGGGTCCGTTTCCGCCAGGTTGTAGCAGACCGAGCAGTGGTGGATCGTCGTCCGGAGGTCGGCGACCGCCGCGGCGAGCGCGGCGGCGTCCGCCTCGGGCGCCTTGAGGAGGTGGAAGACGATCCGCTCGGCGCTCCGCGGTCCGATGCCGGGGAGCTTCGTGAGCTCCGCAATCAGCCGTGCGATGGGACGGGGGTAGCGCATGACGCGATGACCGGCCGCGCGGCCGTCAGGAGGGTCCCGGGAGGCCGCCGGCGAGCGCCCGCATCTTCTCCGCCGCGAGGCGCTGCGCCTTCTCGCGGGCGTCGTTCGAGGCCTCGAGCACCATCCGCTCGATCGCGTGCGCGTCGCCGCGGGCGAGGAGCTCGGGGGCGATCGAAACGGCGGTGATCCTCATCCGGCCGTCCATGCCTATCCTGACGGCCCCGCCGCCGGCGATCCCCTCGGCGGAGATCGCCGCGAGGCCGGCGTCGATCCTCCCCATCTCCTTCCGCAGGCTGTGCGCCTGCTTGAGCATCTCGAACGGATTCCGCACCTCGTTCCCTCCCCGCTATTTCTTCACCTCCACCACCTGCGCCTGGAACATCTCGATCGCCTCCTGGATGACCGGGTTCCGCTTCAGCGTCTGGACCTCGCGGCGGGCGACCGGCTCGCGTGCCGCCCCCCCCGCCGGCGGCCCGGCGGCGGGCGCCTTCGCGGCGAGATCGAACCGGACGCCGACGCCCCTGCCCGCGCACTCCGAGACGATCTTCCTGACGAGCGCCTTCCTGCGGGGCTGCTCGAGGAAGTCGCGGTGATGGATCCCCTCCGCGGGGAAGGCGATGGTGAGCGTGCCGCCCTCGAGGCCGCCGGGGACGCCCTCGATGAGGTAGGGGCGGAGGATCGGGCTCGCCGCCGAGACGCGCTCCACGATCTCCCCCCATCCCGCGCGGATCCGCCCGAGGATCTCCTCCTCCTCCTCGCGGGTCGGCGGCGGTCGGTCGTCGCCGGCCGGGTCGGCGGCGGAGAGCCGCTCCCGGGGGGCGTCCGTCGGCCGCCCGCCGCGGTGCCGCGCCTCGAGGAGATCCGCCGGCCGCTCCCCGCCCCCCCACGGTTTCCCGCGCGGCGGCTCGGCGCGTCGGCCTCCCGGCCCCCGCGGGGGCGCCGGCGGCGGCTCCTCCCCTCCCCGCGCCTCCCCCTCGCCCCCGCCGAGCCGCGCCTCGAGGGCGCGGATCTTCTCGAGGATCTCCGCCACCGAGGCGGCGTCCCGCATGGCGACGGCCTTCAGGAACGCCGTCTCGATCGCCACCCTCGGGGAGAGCGACCGCCGCATCTGCCCCTCCGCCTGCATGAGCGTCTCGATGACGGCGCGTACCTGCTCGAGCGTCAGGGCCTTCGCCGCCGCGGCGGCGTCCTCCCACGCCTGCGCGGAGACGCCGGCGCTGTTCTCCCCTTCGCCGAGGACGAGGGCGAGCATGACGGAGCGGAGGGAGCCGATCCAGTCCGAGAGGAAGAGCGAGAGATCCTTCCCCTCCCCCGCGACGGCCGCGATCGTCTCGAGCCCCTTCCGGCAGTCGCCGGCGATGAGGGCGCCGGTCATGTCCCGGAGCGCCGATTCCCGCACGAGGCCGAGCATGCTGACGACCTCCTCCTCGCCGATGTCTCCCTCGCAGAACGAGGAGAGCTGGTCGAGGATGCTCTCGGCGTCGCGCATGCTCCCCTGGGCGTACCGCGCGATGGCGTACAGGGCGTCGTCCTCGACGGCGATCTTCTCCGCCTTGGCGATCCGCCCCAGCCGCCCGACGATCTCCCGCGGCGAGATGGCGCGGAGGTCGAAGCGCTGGCAGCGGGAGAGGATCGTCGCGGGGACCCGGTGCGGCTCGGTCGTGGCGAACAGGAACTTGACGTGCGGGGGGGGCTCCTCGAGCGTCTTGAGGAGGGCGTTGAAGGCGTCCGCCGTGATCTGGTGCACCTCGTCGATGATGTACACCTTGTACCTCCCGGCGGAGGCGGCGAACTTGACGTTCTCCCTGAGCGTGCGGATCTCCTCGATGCCGCGGTTGGAGGCGCCGTCGATCTCGATCACGTCCATGCTGCCGCCGCACAGGATCCCCTCGCAGGAGGGGCAGCGGTCGCACGGCCGCGGCGAGGGGCCCTTCTCGCAGTTGAGCGCCTTGGCGAATATGCGCGCGGTGCTCGTCTTCCCGATGCCGCGGGGGCCGGTGAAGAGGTAGGCGTGGGCGACGCGCCCCCGCTCGATGGCGTTGGCGATCGTCGTGGTGACGTGCTCCTGCCCCACGACGTCGGCGAACTGCTGGGGGCGCCATTTCCGGGCGAGAACCTGGTACTCCACGGCCTTCCTCACGGCGTTCCCGGCGACCCGCCCGACCCGGCGGCGCCGATCCTGAAACTCTCGACCGCCCGCTCGAAATCGCCCAGGTGCCGCATGAAGGACGCGGGCGTCGCGGTGTAGGTGAGCGTGTAGAAGATCCCGTCCCTGATGAACATCACCTGCCTGTTCTGCAGCTCCAGGCCCGCCTGCGCGTACCGCGCGGAGAGGCAGAAGGCCCGCGCCCCGGCGACCTCCCGCCACTCATCGGCGGTGATCCGGTAGCCCGGATAGGAACTGCGGAACGTCTCCTGCATCTCGCGCACCGCCTCCTCCGAGAGCTCCGCCTCGCCCGGCGCCGGGACCCGCGTCACGGTGAAGTTCACGCCCTGGTCGGCGTCGCAGAAGAAGGCCGCCTCCACGGCCGGGGCGCCGGTCTCGCGGACGGTCCAGCCGTCCGGGCAGTCGAGGCGGTAGGAGCCGTCGGGTCCCGTGAACCCGCCGCCTGCCGCCGGGACGGCCGCGGAGGAGAGGAGGCAGGCGCCGAGGGCGGCGCGGACGACTTCCCGAACGGTCATGGGCATGGCGGCGAGGATCCCGGGGCGGGGGGGACGCCCCCGACCGCGGGTACTGTAGCACGACCCGGCGCGGGGCGGCAACGGTTTGTTCCCCCGGCGGACGATGTCCCTACTCGAACATGCCCTTGATCCGCTCCATCCTGCCGGGCGTGGGCGTGTGGGCCTCGCCGATGAACTTCGCGACGCTCTCCGCCGCCTTCTCCATGAGCGTCGCCTCGTCCCCCCTGAACATCGTCACGAGGCGCCCCCGGGCGATGGCGCGGCCGATCTCCTCGCCGGTCCCCTTGTCCCGGACGGAGACGTTCACCGAGAAGAGGGAATCCTTGCTGATGAGCCGCTTCGCGCCCTCGACGGGCTTCTTGTAATCCGTCACCGCGCCGCCGACGAGGAGCGTCGGCTCCGCCGCCTTCCCCGCCGTCGCCGGCCCGACGCTCGGGAACAGCCCCCCCTCCCTGATCTTCGCGATGGCCATGCCCCGCAGGCCGTCCACGAGCGCCTCGGGGACGAGGCCGCCGATGCCGCTCGTGAACTGCTCGACCTCGACGCGCCGGTAGGCCTTGAGGTCGGCCGAGATCGGCCGTATGACCTCCACGTCGGTCTTCTGCCCCGTCGCCTCCTCGAGGCCCATCTTGATGGCGCTCGTGCAGGAGATCAGCGAGACGGCGAGCGCGGTCGCGCCGATTGCAAGCCGGATCCCTCTCATGCGGTTCCCCTCCCTTTTGTGTGACGCGGTCGGATCTACCGTTCGTCGACGGTGATCCTGTCGATGAAATCGAGGCTCCCGAGCGACCGCTGGCACGCCTCCACCATCCACGGATCGTCGGTGCCGGCGAGAGACCGGAGGAGCGGTTTGATCGCGGCCGGGTCGCCGATCCTGCCGAGGGCCCGGGCGGCGCTCCGCCGCGTGCCGCCGTTCGGATCGTTGAGCGCCCTGACGAGGGGCTCGACGGCGCGCCGGTCGCCGATCGCGCCGAGCGCCTCCGCCGCCCGCTCCCGCACGCCGCCGCTCGAATCGCCGCGGAGGGCGTCGATGAGCGGCGGGACCGCCGCCTCTCCCATGCCGCCCAGCATCTTCGCCGCGTTCTTGCGGTCGGCATCCCTGCCGGTCCTGAGGAACGAGACGAGCGAATCGAAGGTGACGGCGGCGGCCCCGTCATCCGCCGGCGACGCGACGGGCCGCGCCGCGGAGGCGGCGACGAGGATCGCCGCGAAGACCGCGCGTCTTCCGATTCCCATGTGGATCTCCCTCCGGGAGGAATTATAGCACGCCGGCCCGCGCCCGTCACACGATGTCCCCGGCCCGCGACCGACCGCCCTTCCCTGAAGACACGACGCGCCAAGCCACCGCCGCCTATATCAAGCACCAATCAACCACGGATTGGCACGGATCCAAACGACAGTGGAAAGTTGAAGGCATAACGCCGAACGTAAAGTCGTTTCCGCCGCGGATGAACGTGAACAGCAGCTCGCTCTTTTCGCCACGGAGATCACAGAGAACAACTCCAGTGCGAAGTTGAACGTTCAAAGTCGAAAGCAGCACTATCCTCTGCGTTCTCTGTGTCCTCTGTGGCCGGTTGTATCTGCGTCAATCCGCGGCAAGGCAGTTCATTTCATCGACGGCAATGGTGGATTGGTGCGTGTCGAGTTCGTGCTTTGTGGCGGCGGGCGGAATCGGCTATAGTGTCGTCCGGTCGGGGGAGAGCGCCATGCCGGATCTCGTCACGCACCTCTGCGCCGCCCAGGTCATCCGGCGCCTCCTCCGGCTCCGCCTCTTCCCCCTCTTCGCCCTCGGCGCCGTCCTCCCGGACCTCCTCTCGCGGCCGGCGCACATCCTCTTCCCCGGCACCGCCCCGTTCGTCGTCGCGTTCCACTCGCCCGTCGTGCTCCTCCTCTGCTGCCTCCTCGCGAGCCTCCTGTTCGCGCGGCCGATACGGCGCGCCTGCCTCGGGTACCTCGCGGCCGGCTCGGCGCTCCACCTCGCCCTCGACGTCATGCAGAAGCAGATCTGCCCGGTCTACTACTACTGGCTCTTCCCCTTCTCGCGCTGGACGTGGGACGCCGACCTGTTCTGGCCGGAGCAGGCCCTCCTCCTCCTCCCGGTCACCATCGCCGTCACCGCGCTCGTGACGGTCCTCACCCGCGACTGACCGCCCTTCCCTGAAGACGCGACGCACCAATCCACCGCCGCATATATCAAGCACCAATCGACCACGGATCGGCACGGATTACGACGGATGAGCACGGATCCATACCACAGCCGGGAGCGGCGGTGTTCTTGCCGCGGATTGACGCAGATACAACCGGCCACAGAGGACACAGAGAACGCAGAGGATAGTGCTGCTTTCGACTTTGAACGTTTAACTGTAGTTGGGATCCGTGATCATCCGCGGCGGCTTTGTCCTTCCGGGTCCGTTCCCTTCGCGCGCGGCGGGCGGGGCTACAGGCCGCGGAGGGACTCGCGGGCGGCGTCTATCGTCCGGTCGATGTCACGGTCGCCGTGGGCCGCCGACAGGAACCACGCCTCGAACGGCGACGGGGGGAGGAGGACGCCCCGTTCGAGCATCCCGCGGAAGAAGCGGGCGAAGCGGCCGCGGTCCGCGGCCCGTGCCGACTCGAGGTCCGTGATCGGCCCTTCGCCGAAGAACAGGGTGAGCATCGAGCCCTCGCGCTGGACCGCGTGCGGCACGCCCGCCTCGCGGCACGCCTCCCCCAGTCCGGCGGCGAGCCGCCTCCCCTTCTCCTCGAGGACCGGGTAGAGCCGGCGCGTCGAGAGGATCGAGAGCGTCGCGATCCCCGCGGCGGTGGCGAGGGGGTTCCCGGAGAGCGTCCCCGCCTGGTAGACCGGCCCGGCGGGGGCGAGGAGGTCCATGATCTCCGCCCGGCCGCCGAAGGCGCCGAGCGGCAGGCCGCCGCCGAGGATCTTGCCGAGGACGGTGAGGTCCGCCGCCACGCCGAACCGCTCCTGCGCGCCGCCGTAGGCGACCCTGAAACCGGTGATGACCTCGTCGAGGACGAGGAGCGCGCCGCACTCCCGCGTGCGGTCGCGCAGCGCCTCGAGGAACCCCGGCAGCGGCGGGACGACGCCCATGTTCCCCGCCACCGGCTCGACGATGACGCAGGCGATCTCGCCGCCGCGCTCGCGAAGGAGCGCCCCGGCGGCGCCGGCGTCGTTGTACGGGAGGGAGACGGTGGCGCGGGCGAAGGACGGCGGCACGCCGGCGCTCGACGGGACCGAGAAGGTCTCCGCGCCCGAGCCGGCCTCGACGAGCATCCCGTCCGCATGGCCGTGGTAGCAGCCGGAGAACTTGACGACCGTCTCCCGCCGCGTGAAGGCGCGCGCGAGGCGCACCGCCGCCATCGCCGCCTCGGTGCCGGTGCCCGTCATGCGGAGCCGCTCGACGGAGGGGAAGGCCCCCTGCACCAGCTCGGCGAGCGCCACCTCGCCCGGCGACGGCATCCCGAACGTCGTCCCCTTCCGGAGCGCCTCCTCGACGGCCGCGAGAACGACCGGGTGGGCGTGGCCGAGGATGAGCGGGCCCCACGAGCAGACGTAATCGACGAGCTCGCGGCCGCCGGCGGTCCGGAGCCTGTCTCCCCGCGCGGATACGGCGAAGAACGGCTCGCCGCCGACGGCGCCGAAGGCGCGCACCGGCGAATTCACGCCGCCGGGGATCGCCGCGAGCGCCCGCCGCCACAGTTCACGCTCGTTCATGGGGAGGGGCCATCTTACCCCATCCGTCCGCGGCCACAAAGCGCAAACTCGACAACGCACACTCGACACGCACCGATCCGCCACGGACCGGCGCGGATCCAAACGACAGCGGAAATTTGAACGCATAAAGCCGAACGTGAGGCCGTTTCCCACGTTGAACTTTTCGCTTTGAACGTTCAACTGTGGTTGGGATCCGTGACAATCCGTCAATGATCCGCGGAGATCCGCGGCTCGTGGTTCATCGTTCCGCTGCGGCTCGCGCGATGGACGAAGGACGAACGACGAACTTCGTTGACAGAATCCGTGGCAGGGAGTTCATTGTCATCCCTTGGCTGCGGCCGCGGTGGATCGGGAATATGGTACACTTTGCGCCGTGGACAAGGCGAAGGTGGCGATTCTCAGGACGTCTCCCGCGACGGTGCTCCGGGATTATCACCGGCTGATGAACCTCGCCGGCTACCGCGAGGTCCTGCCGGCGGACGCGGAGACCGCCCTCAAGGTCAACATCTCCTGGCACTTCTTCTTCCCCGGCTCCTCCACCCCCCCCTGGCAGCTCGACGGCGTCATCCGCGCGCTGAGGCGTGACGGCTACGACCTCCGCCGCGTCCACGCCTGCCACAACCGCACCGTGGTCATCGACGCCCGCCTCGGCGAGCGGGAGAACAAGCAGCTCCCGGTGGTCGAGGCGCACGGGATCCGCAACGTTCACCTCTACGAGGGCGCCGAGTGGGTCAACGTCCGGGAGGCGGTCGGCCCGCTCGCCGATCGGTTCCTCGCCCTGAACGGCGTCTACCCGCGGGGCTTCATGATCCCGCGCCGATTCATCGGGGAGAACATCATCCACCTGCCCACCGTGAAGACCCACGTCTTCACGACGACCACCGGGGCGATGAAGAACGCCTTCGGCGGCCTCCTCAACGAGAAGCGGCACTGGACGCACCCGGTCATCCACGAGACGCTCGTGGACCTCCTCATGATCCAGAAGGCCATCCACCGGGGCGTCTTCGCCGTGATGGACGGCACCTTCGCCGGCGACGGCCCCGGCCCCCGCTGCATGACGCCGCACGTGAAGAACGTCATCCTCGCCTCGGCCGACCAGGTCGCCATCGACGCCGTCGCCGCCCGCATCATGGGCTTCGACCCGCTCTCCATCCGGTACATCCGGCTCGCCCACGACCTCGGCCTCGGCTGCGGCGATCCGCGCCTGATCGAGATCGCCGGCGACGAGGCCGCGGCGGACGAGAACTGGCGGTTCACGGGGCCGCTGGAGCGGCTGACCTTCGCCGGCAGGATGCAGCACCGGATCTACTGGGGGGGCCTCCGGCGGCCGGTGGAGTGGACGCTCAAGACCGTCCTCGCCCCCTGGGCCTACGCCGCGAGCGTCCTCTACCACGACGCCTTCTGGTACCCGTCACACCAGCGGATCGTCCGCGAGTCGCTCGGGAGCCCCTGGGGGCGACTCTTCAACAACTGGGAGCGGCTCGCCATCCCGCCGGACGACCTCGATCGGCCCGGCTGGGAGGACGTCGGGGGAGCGCCGGCGGAGGTGCGGCGGCAGTCGGCGCGGCTCCTCGCGAAATCGGCGCGGATCCTCTGGACCTGCCTCCGGGAGGCGCCGGAGCTCGGCGCCCGCAGGCGGTGGCGGCGCGCGGCCGGGGGTCCCCGTTAGCCGAGGGCGCGGTCGAGATCGGCGATGATGTCGTCGATGTGCTCGATGCCGACCGAGAGCCGGACGAGCTCGGGCGTCAGGCCGCTCGCCCGCTGCTGCTCCTCGCTCAATTGCGCGTGCGACGTGCTCGCCGGGTGGAGGGCGAGGCTCTTGGCGTCGCCGACGTTGGCGAGGTGAGAGAAGAGCCGGAGGCGGTCGATGAACCGCTCGCCCCCCGCGCGACCCTCCCGCGCGCCGAAGACGACCATCCCCCCGAAGCCGTTCTTCAGGTAGCGGCGCGCCACCGGGTGGGCGGGGTCGTCCTCGAGTCCCGGGTAGCGCACCCAGGCGACCTTCGGGTGGCGGCGGAGGTGCCGGGCGACGGCCATCGCGTTGTCGCAGTGCCGCTGCATCCGGAGGGGGAGGGTCTCGATCCCCTGGAGGAAGATCCAGGCGTTGTCGGGGGAGATGCAGGCGCCCAGGTTCCGGAGCGGCACGAGCCGCATCCGCATGATGAACGCGACCGGGTTCAGGTCGCCGAGGTCGCGGGCGTAGCGGATGCCGTGGTAGCCCGCGTCGGGCTCGTTGTAGAGTTTGAACTTCGGATCGGTCCAGTCGAAGACCCCCGCGTCCACGACGACGCCGCCGATGCCGGTGCCGTGACCCCCGAGCCACTTCGTGAGCGAGTGGCAGACGATGTCGGCGCCGTGCTCGACCGGCCGGAGGAGCCAGGGGGTCGTGAAGGTCGAGTCCACGATGAGCGGCAGGCGGTGCCGCCGCGCGATCTCCGCGACCGCATCGAGGTCGGTGACCTCGAGGACGGGGTTCCCGATCGTCTCCACGTAGAGGGCGCGGGTCCGCTCGTTGATCGCCGCCTCGAACGCCTCCGGCCGCCGCGGGTCGACGAAGGCGGCCCTGATGCCGAACTGCGGCAGGATGCAATCGAACATCGTGTAGGTGCCGCCGTAGAGGTTGTTCGCGGAGACGAACTCCTCGCCGGCGGAGCAGATGTTGATGATCGTGTTGAAGATCGCGGCCGTCCCCGAGGCGTGGGCGAGGGCCGCCTTCCCCCCCTCGAGGGCGGCGACGCGGCGCTCGAGGACGTCCTGCGTCGGGTTCATGAGCCGCGAGTAGATGTTGCCGAACTCCTTCAGGCCGAACAGGTCGGCGGCGTGCCGGACGCTCCTGAAGACGTAGGAGCTCGTCCGGTGGACGGGCACGGCGCGCGAGAGCGTCGCCGGGTCCGGCTCCTGCCCCGCGTGGAGCGCCAGCGTCTCGAACCGGTAGGGTTTCTCGTTCATGGCGTCAGGCCTCTTCGAAGAGCGGCGTGCTCAGGTAGCGCTCGCCCGTGTCGCAGATCACGGTCACGATGACCTTCCCCTCGTTCTCGGGGCGGCGGGCGACCGCCGCGGCCGCCCAGACGTTGGCGCCCGCCGATATCCCGGCGAGGATCCCCTCCTCCCGGGCGAGGCGGCGGGCGGTGCGGAAGGCGTCCTCCCGCGTGACCGTGATGACCTCGTCGATGATCTCCCGCCTGAGGATCTCCGGGACGAACCCCGCGCCGATCCCCTGGATGGCGTGGGGGCCGGGTGCCCCGCCGGAGAGGACGGGCGAGTCCGCGGGCTCGACGGCGATCACCCGGAAGCCCGGCCGGCGCTCCTTCATGACCCCGCCGACGCCGCTGATCGTCCCGCCGGTCCCCACCCCGGCCACGAGGATGTCCACCTCGCCGCCGGTGTCCCGCCAGATCTCCTCCGCGGTGGTCCGCCGGTGGACCTCGACGTTGGCGGGGTTCCGGAACTGCTGCGGCATGAACGCCCCCGGCGTCGCCGCCAGGATCTCCTCGGCGCGCGCGATGGCGCCCTTCATGCCGAGCGGGCCCGGCGTGAGGACGACCGTCGCGCCGAACGCCTCCACGAGCCGCACCCGCTCCCGGCTCATGGTCTCGGGCATGGTGACGACGAGCCGGTAGCCGCGCGCCGCGCAGACGAAGGCGAGGGCGATGCCGGTGTTGCCGCTCGTCGGCTCGACGATCGTGCTCCCCCGCCGGATGAGGCCGCGCCGCTCGGCGTCGGCGAGCATGCTCACGCCGATCCGGTCCTTGACGCTCGAGCAGGGGTTGCAGGATTCCATCTTGGCGAGGACGGTCGCCCCCGCCCCGTCCGTGATCCCGCCGAGACGGACGAGCGGCGTGCCGCCGACCGCCTCCGTCACGTCCATCCTGATCCGCTTCATGGCGCCTCCTCCGGATGCCGCCGCAGACGGCGTCCGTATGATACACTACCGGCTGCACGGTGCGGAAGATGAAACAGGCCAGGCTGCTCCTCGTCCTCCTCGCGGCGGCGCTCGTCGCGCTGTCGGGCTGCGCGACCCGCGGGCCGGCGCTCTGCGTCCTCCACACGAACGACCTCCACGGCCACATCGCCCCCGCCCGCGTCCCCGGCTGGCGGGAGCGGCGGGGCGGGGCGGCGGTCCTCGCCGGGTGCGCGCGGGAGATCCGCGCCGAGAACGAGCGCGCGGGCGTTCCGACGCTCCTCCTCGACGCGGGCGACATCTTCATGGGGGCCCCCGAGGGGACCATGTCGCGCGGCAGGGCGGTCGTCGAGACGATGAACGCCGCGGGCTACGACGCCATGGCCGTCGGCAACCACGAGTTCGACCACGGCGTCGGCGTCCTCGAGGATCTCGCCGCGGCGGCGGCCTTCCCGATCCTCGGCGCGAACGTCCGCGGCCCGGACGGGGGCGTCCCGCCGTTCCTCGCGCCGCACGTCGTCGTGCGCTTCGACGATATCTCCGTCGGCCTCGCCGGCGTCATCACGGCGCAGACGCCCGCCATCGTGATGCCGGGGAGGGTCGGGGCGATCGAGTTCGGGGACCCCGCGGAGGCCGCGCGGCGCGCCGTGGCCGAGCTCGAGCGGGAGGGGGTCTCGTTCATCATCCTCATCAGCCACTGCGGCGTCTCCGAGGACGTCCGGATCGCCCGGGAGGTCGACGGGATCGGCCTCATCGTCGGCGGCCACAGTCACGATCTCCTCGAGCGGCCGCTCAGGGCGGGCCGCGCGGGAACGCTCATCGTCCAGGCGGGGGATTCCGGCCGCCACCTCGGCCGGCTCGACCTCAGGATCGATCCGCGGCGCCGGCGCGCCCGCCGGCACCGGTACGGCCTCATCCCGATCACGGAGGACCGCTGCCCGCCCGACCCGGAGGCGGCGGCGGTCGTCGAGAAGTGGCGCGCGCGCGCGCGGGAGGAGTTCGGCGAGGCGGTCGGCGTCTCGCTCGACGATTTCGAGGGCGGCGGCGAGACCGAATCGGAACTCGGCAACATGATCGCCGACGGGATGCGCGAGACCGCCCGCGCCGAGATCGCCTTCCACAACGCATACGGCATCCGGAACCCCCTCCTCGCGGGCCCCGTCACGGTCGCCGACATCTACGCCATCATGCCGTTCGACAACACGATCCACACGATGCGGCTTCAGGGGCGGCAGGTCCGGCGGGTCCTCGAGCAGAGCCTCGGCCTCCGGGACGGCCTCCTCCAGGTCTCCGGCCTCACGGTCGTCTACGATCCGGGGGCGCCCGCCGGGGGGAGGGTGCGCTCGGCGGAGTGCGGCGGCGGGCCGCTCGACGACAACCGGCTCTACACGGTGGCGACGAACTCCTACCTCGCCGCCGGGGGGGACAACTTCACCGTCTTCGCGGAGGGGCTCGATCCCGTCGACACCGGGATCCTCGACCGGGACTCCTTCGCCGCGTACATCCGCTCCCGGTCCCCGGTCGGGCCCTCCGCCGGGGGACCGGCGCGGCTCATTCCGCGTCCGGGCCCGTCAGCCGCTCCCTGAACGGCCTCCGCCGCCCGGGGGGAACAGTCCGCGTCGGCGCGGGAGGCGAGGGCTCCAGGGCCGTGGCGGGGCTTTCCGTCGGGGCCGGCTCGGGCGTCTCCGTCGGGGCCGGCTCGGGCGTCTCCGTCGGGGCGGGCGTCGGCGTTCCCGTCGGGGTCGGCGGAGGCGGCGTGCGCCGGAGCTCCGGCTCGCCGATCGCCGCCATGAGATCGGAGCCGCGGATGAAGGGCGGGAGCGGCCCCGCGTTTCCCATGGCGATGCCGAGCGTCTGTCCGGCCGCGGCGCTGCCGTGCGTCCCCTTCAGGTCGATCGCCCCCGTGAAGAACGCGCTCCCCGAACAGTAGCCGTCGAGGAGGCTCACGAAGACGTCCGGCACGTTGACGACGTGATTGTGCACCGCCTCGTGGAGCCGCCGCAGGACGTCCGGGTAGACGTGCCCCTCCAGCGCCTCGAACCAGGAGGCGTCGTCCGCGAACCCCTCGTCGTCCATCTCCCCGCGCCCCCGCATCGCCTCGATGATCGGACCGAGGGCGAGCGGGTCCCCCTCCTCGATGGCGCAGGCATACCGGTCCCCGCGGGCGGAGATCCTCGCACTGCCGCGGGCGCCGATGACGACCGCCTCGCCTCCCTCCTCGAAGACGGCGAAGTCCGCCCCCTCGAGCGTCGCGAGCGCCTCCGCGAGCGGCCGCCTGTTCCGCGGATCGGCGTAGAGGACGGCGGCGCCGACGAGGCCGAATCGGGGCGCGACGGCGTCCCGCCCGTCGCGGATGGAGCCGGCGAGAATGAAGCCGTGCCGCGCGAGGTGGCCGTCGAGATCGACCAGGCGGCCGCTCGGGACGAAGTTGTTGCCGTGGTCGGAGAAGAGGCTCACACGGATGTCCCCCTCCGTCGCGTGGAGGATCTCGTTCAGCATCTCCTCGAGCCGGAGGAGCTGGCGGCGCATCCCCTCCCGCCCCTCCCGGTGGCCGATCGCGTCGGTCGAGCCGATGTAGAGGAAGATCGGCTCGTCCGCGGGCCGCTCACGGTGGAGGCGCCAGAATGTCCTCCGCGCCGCCCGGAGATCGCGGTCGGCGACCATGTACGGGGCGACGTAGATGAGGGCGCCGAAGCGGGGGTGCTGCTCGTAGTCGAAGGCCGAGTGGAAGGTCCGGTCCGTCCGGGGGTTCGGCCGCACCAGGTGGTCCCGCGCCCCGCCGGTGACCCTGTTGCGGCGCCGGTCGAAGTAGCGGTTCTCGATGCCCGGCGTCTTCGCCGTCCCGAGGATCTCGGCGAAGGCGGGGTTGGTGTCGGAGGGGAAGGTGGAGATGAGGCGCGACGGGGGGTTGAAATCCCTGAAGCGGCCCTCCCGCCAGAGCTCCTCCATGAGGGCATGCGGCACCGAGTCGACGCAGATGATGAGGTGCCGCGCGGCGGCGCGCGCCCGTTCCGCGCGGGAGATGCGCGCGTCGAAGGAGCCGTCGGAATCCCTGTCGACGTGGTAGACGTCGACGACCCCGTCGCCGTCCGTGTCCAGCTTCCGCCAGTCGGCCCTCCCGTCGCCGTTCGTGTCGTAATCCCATCCCTCGACGGCGACGCCGTGGAATCCCTCCCCCCTGAACCTCGCCGGCTGCGGGAAGACCCACCGCGCCCCCGCGGCGGAGGGAAGCGCCGCGAGGAAGAGGAGGGCGGCGGCCGTCCGCCGCGTCCCCGTGCCGATGAAACCGCGCATCATGCCGCCTCTCCCCTACCGGAGCCCGAGGTCCCGCATCATCCGCGAGAGGTACGGCTGCGTGAGCGCGAGCTTCCGCGCCGCGCGCGACTGGTTCCCGCCGCACTCGCGGAGGGCCCGGGCGACGATCTCCCGCTTGAAATCCTTCACCAGCTCCCTGTACGGCTTCGTGAGCGCGATCTCCGCCGCCGGCGCGGGGGCGAGGTCGAGGAGGAGGTTGTCCCTGTCGATCGTCTCCTTCGCGCCGAGGACGATCGCCCGCTCGAGCACGTTCTCGAGCTCCCGCACGTTCCCCGGCCAGTTGTAGCCGAGGATCGCCTTCTGCGCCGCGGGGGTGAGGGCCGGCGCCGGCCGCCCCTCCTCGAGGCAGTAGCGCTCGATGAACTTGTTCGCGATGTAGAGGATGTCCTCCTCCCGCTCCCTGAGCGGCGGGATGGTCAGGGAGATGACGTTGATCCTGAAGTAGAGATCCTCCCTGAAGGCGCCGCCCGCGACCTCCTCCTTGAGGTCCCTGTTCGTCGCGGCGATGACGCGGATGTCGGCCGTGATCGTCCCCGTCCCCCCCACCCGCTCGAACTGGCGCTCCTGGAGGACGCGGAGGAACTTCGTCTGGACGTCGGGCTCCATCTCCCCGATCTCGTCGAGGAAGAGGGTGCCGCCGTCGGCGAGCTCCACTTTCCCCTCCCTCCTGCGGACCGCCCCCGTGAAGGCGCCCTTCTCGTGGCCGAACAGCTCGCTCTCGAGGAGCTGCTCGGGCAGGGCCGCGCAGTTGATCGCGACGAACGGCCGCTTGCTCCGGTCGCTCCACGTGTGGATCGACCGGGCGACGATCTCCTTCCCCGTCCCGCTCTCGCCGAGCAGGAGGACCGTGGCGTCGCTCTCCGCCGCCCGCCGCGCCATTTCGATGACCGCCTTCATCTTCGGGGAATAGCTGGTGAGGAGGCGCGGGGCGGCGTCGAGCTGCTCCCGGAGGAGCTTGTTCTCCCTCGACATCGCGTCGTAGAGGTTCGCATTGTCGATGGCGATCGCCACCTGGTCGGCGAACGCGCGGGCGAGGTGCAGGTCGTCGTCGGTGAAACGGCCCCCCTCCGGCTTGTTGATGATGTTGAGGACGCCGAGCACCTTCCCGCCCGAGGCGAGCGGGAGACAGAGGATCGACTCGAGCGGCGTGTCGATGATGTGGTTGTAGCGGTCCGAGTACCGCGGATCGCTCCGGACATTGTTCGAGAGGACCGGCTCACCGTGCTTCGCCACCCATCCGGCGATCCCCTCCCCGATCTTGAACTTCACCTCCCGCATCTTGTCCTTGTTCGGTCCCACCACGATGCAGGCGACGAGTTCCTTCGTCTCCGGGTGGAGGAGCATGAGGCACGAATCCTTGCAGTCCACGACCTTCGCGGCCGAGCAGACGATCGATTCCAGCAGCTTCTCCTTGTCCCGCGTCGAGGAGACCTCCTGCGACGCCTGGAGGAGCGAGAACAACCTGCCGATGATATACTCCCTTTTCCCCGTCTCCACTGCCATGGCTGGTCTTCGCCTTTCTCCGCGTGGACGCCGTGATGTGCGTCCTTCTTTTTACCTTTCGATCCTTAAAAAGCCGTCATGTTATCCGAATGATATCCTCAAGTCAATATGCATAATAGATATAATCATGGCATCGTTCGACTATTAACAAAACATATATCTCATTGGTTATATCATATCATCACAAAGTTATAGACACATTTTCATTTAAGAGGTATACATCGCAGGAAGTTCTATCCGCACTAAGTCACAATACACACTACAAGAGGATATTATGACATTATAATGGATATATTTCATAGTGGCACATAATATGCTTATATAAACGAACAGGCACACAAAATGTGCATGCAGAGGAAAGGAGATTGAAAATGATGGCAACAAGATTCCTCAGGACACTCGCGGCCGTCGTCGCGGCCGCCGCGGTGCTGGCTTCGACGGTCGACGCCGCCGGGAAGGTGAACATCAACACCGCCTCCCGGTGGAGGCTCGAGAAGCTGCCGGGGGTCGGTCCGGACATCGCGCAGCTGATCATCGCCTACAGGAGGGATTCAGGCGGGTTCAGGAGTGTCTCCGAGCTCGGCCAGATACCCGGCATCGGCGGAAAGAAGCTTGAGGGTCTCAAGCGCGTCGCCACCGTCGGCCGGCTCGCGGAGCGCGACCGTCTCTGACGGGCGCTGGAGCGGAACGGGCGGTTCGCCGACGGCGAGCCGCCATTTTTTTTGCGCGGGCCGGTCCGCGAAAAGCGGCCACCTGTCCACGGCGCCGATGATGTTGCCGTCGACCTTCAGGACGGCCGGCCCCGACCGCCCTTTCGCGTTGGGCGCGTCGATGATCGGCCGCGAGGGAAAGCCGCGGCGTTCATCGGCGCCCGGCGACGTGTTTCATGTTATATTGATTCTCGTGAACGTGCGCGCGTGGCATCCCAGCTTGAAGACGATCGTCGCCGCGGCCGCCTCCCTCGCCGCGCTGCAGCCCCTGCCGGGCGCCGCCGGTCCCGACGAGGGGCCGGACGCCGGTTCCGAGCTCGCGCTCCATTCCCGGGTCATCCGGCCGGGTCCGGCCGACCTCGAGGGGCTCCGCGCCGCCGCCGCGCGCGCGCACGGGAGATCGCGGATCCACGCCCTCATCCGACTCGACGGGATCCCTTCGCCGGCACGCCGGGCGGCGCTCAGCCGGGAAGGGCTCTTCCTCCTCTCCTACGTGCCCGACCGCGCCTGGCTCGCCTCGCTCCCCTCGGACGACATCGGCCGTATCGTCGCCCTGCCCGGCGTTCGATGGGCGGGGCCGCTCGATCCGGCCGACAAGATCAGCCCGATCCTCCGGCGGGGCGGGTTCGGCGGATGGGCGCACGACGGGTCGTCGGGCCGCTGCGTCGTCCTCGTCACGCTGTTCCGGGACGTCGGCCTCGAGGAGGGGGAGGAGGCCGTCCGCTCGCTCGGGGGGAGGGTCACGGGGGAGGCGGGTCTCGTCCACACGCTCGTTGCGGAGATCCCCGTCGCGGCGGTCGAGGCCCTCGCCGCCCATGACATCGTCGAGTGGATCGAGCAGCCGCTCCCGCCGCTCGAGCCGGTCAACGCCGGGAACAGGGCGGTCGTCGGCGCGGACACGCTCCAGGCCGCGCCGTACAACCTCGCGGGGAGCGGCGTGAACGTCCTCGTCTACGACGCCGGACGGGTGTACGGCCACAGCGACCTGGTCGCTCGGATGACGGAGGGCGACTCCTCGCCGTTCCATGAGCACGCCACGCACGTCGCCTGCACGGTCTGCGGCGACGGCACGGTGACGTTTAACAACCGCGGGATGGCGCCGGCCGCCAATCTCCTCTCGATGGGGTTCGAGTACGACGGGAGCGGCGTCTTCCTCTACACGAACCCGGGCGACATCGAGGACGATTTCACCTACGCGAAGAACGCCTGGCCCCCCTCCGCCGACCTCCTCAACGCCTCCATCGGGACGAACACGGCCTGGAACGGTTTCCCGTGCTCCTACGAGGGGAACTACGGCGTCACCGACATCCTCCTCGACTCGATCGTGCGCGGATCGCTCGGGGAGCCGTTCATCATGGCGTGGGCCGCGGGGAACGAGCGGGGAGACGGCAGGTGCGGCTCATCGTACCGCACAACCGCGCCGCCGGCGTGCGCGAAGAACCCGATCCAGTCCGGGGCGACGAACGAATCCGACGGGATGTCCTCCTTCTCGTCATGGGGGCCGACGGACGACGGGCGGATCAAGCCGGTCGTCTGCGCGCCGGGCGTGAACGTCCTCTCGTGCAATCAATCCAACGGCTACAGGACAATGAGCGGGACATCGATGGCCTCGCCGACGACCGCCGGCGTCATCGCCCTCATGCTCGAGCAGTACCGGATCACGTACGGGACCGCCGTCGCCTTCCTCCCCTCGTCGGCGAAGGCGCTCCTCATCCACACGGCGGCGGACCTCGGCCCGGCGGGGCCCGATTTCCGCTTCGGCTACGGCCGGATCGACGCCGTGGCGGCGGCGGACCGGATCATCGCGCGCGACCTCCGCGAGGAGCCGGCCACCGTCCACGACGAGACCCGTGACTACGCGGTGACGGTCGCGCCCGGGACGCCCGAACTCAGGGCGAGCCTCGCCTGGGACGACCCGCCGGGGACGCTCATGGCGGTGCGGAAGCTCGTCAACGACCTCGACCTCGAGCTGGTTGCCCCGGGCGGCGCCGTCCACCGCCCCTGGGTCCTCGATCCCGCGAATCCGTCGGACACCGCGACGACGGGCGCGGACAATCTCAACAACCAGGAGCAGGTCGTCGTGAGCGGCCCCGCCGCCGGCGTCTGGACGGTCCGCGTCCGCGCCTCAGCCCTCCCGGAGCCGCCGCAGGCGTACTCGATCGTCTTCCCCGGGGCGGCCGACATCGCTCCCGCCGTGACGCCCGGGGCCACGCCCACGCCGACGCCGACGCCGAAGGTGTGCTACGAGGCCGTGACGAACGGCGGCTTCGAGTCGGGCTCGGATCCCTGGGTCCTGACCGGCTCGGCGGTCCGGAGCGCCCAGCAGGCGCGGTCGGGCTCGTACTCGATGCGGCTCGGGGGCCCGGGCAACGGCAGGATGCATCTCGAGGTCGGCGTCCCGCCGTCGGCCGCAGGCGCCACGCTCTCCTACTGGGTCCGGATGCAGACGGCGGAGACCGACCCCGATCCGGACGACTTCCTGGATGTGGAGATCCACGACGGCGCCGGGAGGACGCTCACGACGCTCCAGTCGCTCTCCGACCGCGATCCGTCCTACAAGGACGCGTGGCGGCAGGAGTCGTTCACCCTCGGGTCGGACCTCGCGGGAAGAACGATCCGGCTGCATTTCCAGGCGCTGGTGAACAACACCATGGCCACCTATTTCTTCATCGATGACGTGGGCCTCGAGATCTGCGGATCCGAGCTGCCGCCGACGCCCGCGCCGACGCCGACGCCCGCGCCCAACTACATCAACCTGTCGCTCTCCCCGGTACAGCTCCGGCCGGGCGGGGCGGTGGAACTCTCCTGGCGCTGCGACTTCAGCCGCTGGGACTACGCGGGCCGGCCGGTGGACGTGTACCTCGCGGCGATCAGGGACCCGAAGGCGGCGGGGGCCTCGTCGAGCATCGGGGACGCGCTCGCGGGCGGCGAGGTCCGGCTCTTCGAGGACGGGATGCGGACGTCGTACCGTTTCACCGGCGCGGTGCGGGCGCCGTGCTGGCGGGGCGTGGTATTCCCGCCGACACCGCTCGCGGGGACGCTCCGGTTCACGGTGCCGCCCGACCCGTCGTTCCACGGCGACTGGGTGTTCGCGACGGCGTTCTTCCTGAAGGATCCGCCGGGGCCGGTCCGCGACGACGGCCTCCCCGTGGAGAACTCCGACATCGCGACGGTCGCCCCGTAGCCGGCCGCGTCTTCCGCGCCGTCAGCGGCGGGCCGCGTCCCGGGCGATGGCGGCGGCGCTACTCCTCCTCCTTGTACTCCTCCCACATCTGCTCGTAGTCGATCTCCTCGATGGCGGCCTGGCCCCTGGAGACGTCGGGGATCCTGGCCCTGAGATCGGCGATGGGCGGCTCGATCGCCTCGGAGGGGATCACCTCGAACGATTGGCCGTCGTCCGTCTTGTAGTTGATCTTCCGCTCGAGGCAGAAGTTCATGATCTTCTTCAGGACCCGCCGGTCGCACCGCTCGCGGACGAACCGCCTCCGCTTCCGGCTCCACTTCATCTTCAGGTTCTTGAGGATCTCGTCCTTGTACCGCTCGGCGGCGTCACCCCACAGTTGAATGCTCGTCATGGCCGTCCTCCCGCGCGCGCCGCGCTGCTTCCGAAAGGCGCGGCACAATAGCCCAACGGCGAAAATGGTGTCAAGCGGAAAGTACGGCGCCGGCCCGGGAGGGAACAATAATGCACTCCACCCTGCGGATCGGCGCGGATCCCGACAACAGTTGAACGTTCAAGGCGAAACGTTCAAAGCGGGAAACGGCGGAAACCCTGTTCCTTTCGGCCGCCTTCTCATCCGCGTGGATCCGCGTGCATCCAAGGTTGAAAGTGGAAAGCAGGCAAATGCCTTGCCGCCACAGAGATCACAGAGACCACAGAGGAATCGGAGAGTCCATCTTGTTCAATCCGCGATAATCCGCGTGGATCCGCGGCGAACACCATCCTCCGTGTTCTCTGAGTGCTCTGTGGCGGACTGCAACCGTGCCGATCCGTGGTGGATTGATGCTCCGTTTCCGGCGGGGCGGGGACGATCTCGATCGACTCGATCCGGAGGTCGGCGGCGCCGAGGTGGAGGACGGCCACCTCGGCCGCGCTCCTCGCGTGCAGCGCGAAGGGGAGGGTCACGGTCCCGTACCGGCCGGCCCGGAGGGGGTCGCCCGCCTCCACCTCCCCCCGGACGACCGCCGCTCCGCCGGCGCGCACCTCGACCGCCGCGACCGCGCCGGCCGCCGCGCGGTCATACCGCATCCTGACCCGCGCCGCGTACGCGCCGCCCTCGAGCGGGTGGGGAGGCGTCGCCGCGACGGCGCCCGGCGGGTCGTCCTCGCGGCCGGCGAACCGCGCGGGCCCTCCCGTCTCGTCCGCCGGCCGCTGCGTGCCGGTCTCGAACGCGAGGAGGTGCGCGTCATACTTCCTGCGCCTCGTGAGGGCGACGCGGCAGAGGACCGCCGCGGACCCGTCCGGGAGCGGGCCTGAACCGGCGGTGGAGAGGAGCGCCCACGGCCGCCCCCACGCCTCGAGTGCCGCACGGTCGGCATCATCCGACACGCGCGCGAAGACGAGGCGCGCCTCCTCGGGGGGCGCGAAGACCGCACGCATCCCCCCGCGCTCTATCCGGTACAGGAACGTCTCCCCGCCGGCGCGGCCCGGGTCGACGCGGAAGAGCGAGATGGCGACCGGCGCGCCGTCGCCGCCCCGGGCGGGCACCTCGCGCGCGAGTAGAATGCCGAGGGCGTCGGCGAGCGCCGCCTCCTCCGCGGGCGGTTCGCCGCCGCGGGGAGCCAGCGCCGTCCACGCCATCGCCGCGGCGGCGACCGCGCACGCCGCGCCGAGCCGGAGCCGCCGCGCCGTCCCGCCGCCGACGAGCGACAGCCCGCCTCCGGCCAGGACCGCGGCCGCCGGGAGGGCGGGGACGAGACGGTCCGCCGACGCGACGCCGGCGAGCGGGAGGCCGGCGAGCGGGACGGCGATCCAGAGGAGGAGGGCGGGATGGGCCCTCCGCCGCGCCGCCGCGACCGCGAGGCCGGCGGCGGCCAGGATGAGCATCGGCAGCGCCGCGGCGTCCGGGCGCCACGGGACGGAGGGCGCGTGGAGGACCGCCGCGGCGGCGAGGCGGCGCGCGTTGGAGAGGTACCACGGCCCCGCGACGACCGCCGCGACGACCGCCGCGACGGCGAGGCGGGCCGCCCGCTCCCGGGACGGCCCGACGCGGAGCGCGCCGCCGCGCGTGGAGAGGAGGATATGCGCCGCGGGCGCGGCGCAGAAAAGGGCGAAATCCCACCGGACGAGCATCCCCAGGCCGAAGAGCGCCCCCGCGGGGGCCCCGCCCCACGGCGCGCGGCGCTCGCGCGCCCGGAGGGCGGCGGCGACGCAGAGGGCGGCGAGGGCGGCCTCGGGTATCTCCGGCAGGTACCGTCCCGCCAGCCGGATCAGGGCGGGGAAGCCGGCGAGGACGACGGCGGCGGCGGTGCCCGCCTCCTCGGAGTAGAGCCGCCTCCCGATCATGGACGTGGCGAGGAACAGGAGGACGAGGAAGGGGACGTTGACGAGCGCGGCGTCCGCGCCTCTCCCCGCGGCGACGAGGAGGGGGAGCGTCGCGAGCGGGACGAGCGGGGGGGACGCCTCGCAGCGTCGCCAGCCGAGGAGGGCGAGCCGTTCGGCCGGAGGGCGGCGGAGGTCGTCGAGGTAGCGGAGCCCCGCGCGGAGGCGGGGGATCTCATCGGCCGAGGGGGCGCCCCGTCCGGCGAGGGCGCAGGCCGCCACGGCCGCGGCGACGGCGATCGGGACGGCGACGCGTGAGCGGCGGGGGAGCGGCATGGCGGCGTCCGCGCCCGGCGCCTCAGTCCGCGCGCGTCTCCTCCTCGGTGATGACGCGGAGGGCGTCCGCGGGCGCGGGCGCGAAGCGGAGGCGGCGGAGGAAATCGTCGCTCCGGGAGAGCCGGGCGATGGCGGCGAGCGCCTTCACGTGCGGCCCCGTCATGCCGTTCGGCGCGGCGAGGAAGAAGAAGACGTGCGAGGGGCGGCCGTCGGCGGCGGCGAAGTCCAGCCCCTCGCGGGAGATGCCCATCGAGCAGGTCAGCTCGCGCACGGCGTCCGTCTTGCAGTGCGGGACGGCGACCCCCCGCTCCAGGCCGGTGCTCCCCTTCGCCTCGCGCTCCATCGTGGCATCGAGGAGCGCCTCCTTGTCGGCGACCCTGCCCGCGGCCACGAGCACGTCGATGAGCTCCTCGACGATCTCCCGCTTTCCGCCGGGGCGGAGCCCGACCACGATGCAATTCTCCTTCAGCAGCCGCGTGAGTTCCATGCCCCCCTCTCCCGGGCGTCCACGTCAGACGCCGTCGTACAGGTCCCTGATCTCCTCGTCCCCCTTCACCACGAGGACGGGGCACCGCGCCTCGCGGAAGACGCGCTCCCGCTCGTCGAAGTAGAAATCCTTCCTCGACCGCGGGGTCTCGATCTCCCCCATGACGAGCAGGTCGGCGCCGAGATCCCGCACCGCGCGGACGACCGTCGTGTGCACCTCGCCCTTCTCGAGCATCGTCTCGACCGGGACGCCCTTCGCCTCGGCGAGATCGCGGACGTGGTTGAGGTAGCGCCGGCCGTCCTCCTCGAGGTCGCGCTCGTAGCCCGCCTCCTCCATCCGCACGAAGATGCGCGCGCGGAGGAGGTCCTCGAGCGTCTTGACGTCCACGACGTAGAGGGCGACGAGCTCCGCGCCGAGCAGCCGCGCGAGCGCGACCGCGTACCGCGCCGCCCGCATGGACGGCTCGGTCCCCTCGATGAAGAGCGCAATCCTCCTGATGCCGTGCCCGTCCGCCATCACCGGTTCCGCCGGAGCCGCTCCTTGACGAGCCGCAGGACGAAGAACGCCTCCCGGTCCGATTCCTCGAGGGCGTCCCCGATATAGTGTAGTGTCTCCTCGTAGTCCGGGATATAGATTTTTTCGAGCGCGTTCACCCGCCGGACCGTCTTCCGCACCTCGCGGGCGAGCCGGTGCACCCCCGCGCGCGTCTCCGCGGCGGCGTCGAGGAGCCCGACGAGCGCGGCGAAGCGCCGCTGCGCCTCGTCCACCCAGAAGGAGACCGGCCGCGGCGCGTAGAACGGCGGCGCGCCGGAGACGGACGAGCGCACCTCCGGGAGCGGGACGCCCATGACCTTCCGCTCGCCGATCTCCGTCTCGATGACCGAGGCGACCGCTCGCGACGCCTCCCCGACGGCGCGGAGGCCGGACGCCCGGAGCGCCTCCCCGAGGGCGGCGTACGCCGCCGCGAGCGCCTCCTCGAGCCGGCGCTGGGCGGCCGCCGCGCTCGCCGCGAGGCCGAGGAGCTCCGCCACGAGGATGTCGCGCTTCCGGGAGAGGAGCTCCCTCCCCTCCCGGGCGAAGGCGAGCCCCGCCCTCGTCTCGAGCAGGTTCGATTTCGTCGGCGGAATCGCGTACCGCGCCATCCTCTATCCCCCCACCCCGCCGCCGGACAATGAAGCGCCCGTCGCGGATGTCACCTCAGCCAGATTGAAATCCAAAACCGCAAGAAACAATGTTCCTGCCGCGGATGAACGCGGATCACCGCGGATGAGAAGGCAGCCGAAAGGAACAGGGTTTTCGCCGCGGAATTCCGCGGATTATCTCCACTTTGAACTTTCAACTTTCCACTTTCTGCTGTAGTTGTATCCGCGTCCATCCGCGGCAGAAACTCCGCCTTTTCCCGCTTTGAACTTTTCTCTTTGAACGTTCAACTGTTGTTGGGATCCGCGGTAACTTCGTGCTTCATGCGCGCGGATGCCGGACGCGGTCAGCGGGCCGCCTCCGCGCGGCCGTGCCGCTCGATATCCTCCTCCGTCATGCGGTGGAGCTCGTCCCGCGGCAGGAGCGCGAGGACCTCCCAGCCGCGGTCGAGCGTCTCCTCGATGGAGCGGTCCTCGCGCTCCCCCTGGCCGAGGAACCGCTCCTCGAACGCCCGGCCGAAGGCGAGGTAGGCGGTGTCGAGCGGCGTGAGCTCCTCCTCGCCGATGACCGAGGCGAGGGCGCGCAGGTCCCGCACGCGGGCGTACGCCTCGAAGAGCTGGCTGGCGACGCGCGGGTGGTCGTCGCGGGTCCTGCCGGGGCCGATCCCGTCCTTCATCAGGCGGGAGAGGGAGGGAAGGCCGCCGACGGGCGGGTAGATCCCCCGGCGGTGGAGTTCGCGTTCCAGGACGATCTGCCCCTCGGTGATGAAGCCGGTGAGATCCGGTATCGGGTGGGTGATGTCGTCGCCGGGCATCGTGAGGATCGGCATCTGCGTGATGGAGCCGCCGCTGCCGCGGACCATCCCCGCCCGCTCGTAGATGCTCGCGAGGTCGCTGTACAGGTAGCCGGGGTACCCCTTCCTGCTCGGGATGTCGCCCCGGACGGTGGCGATCTCCCGCAGGCTCTCGCAGTAGTTCGACATGTCGGTGAGGATGACGAGGACGTGCACGCCGAGGTCGAAGGCGAGGTGCTCGGCGAGCGTGAGCGCCGCGCGGGGGGCGGTGAGCCGCTCGACGGGGGGGTCGTCGGCGAGGTTGAGGAAGAGCGCCGCGTTCCGGAGCGCGCCGCTCTCCTCGAAGCCGTCCATGAAGAAGCGGGCCGCGTCGAACTTGATCCCCATGGCCGCGAAGACGATCGCGAACTCGTCGCGGCCGCCCGGGATCCTCGCCTGCCGGGCGATCTGCGCGGCGATGCGGTTGTGGGGGAGGCCGCTCCCGGAGAAGAGGGGGAGCTTCTGGCCCCGGATGAGCGTGTTCATGCCGTCGACGGCCGAGAGCCCCGTCTGGATGAACCGGTTCGGATACTCCCGCTCCGTCGGGTTGATCGGCAGACCGTTCACGTCGAGGGGCCGGCCGCCGAGCGGCTCCGGGCCGCCGTCCCTCGGGCGGCCGAGGCCGTCGAAGACGCGCCCGAGCATCTCCCGCGAGACGGCCGCCTCGAGCGGGCGGCCGCGGAACCGGACCCTCGTGCCGGGGATCGTGAGGCCCATGGTCCCCTCGAAGACCTGGATGACGGCCGCGTCGTCGGAGGTCTCGAGGACCACGCCCAGGCGCCGCGTCCCGTCCGGGCCGGTCACCTCCGCGAGCTCGTTGAAGCCGGCGCGGCACGCGCCGCCGACGACCACGAGCGGCCCGGCGACCTGCCGGACGCCGACGTACTCCCTGGCCGCGGGCCGCTCAGCGCCGTCCACTGCGGGCCTCCAGTTCGGCGATCGACCGCTCGAGGTCGGCCGCCATCCGGTCGAGCGCCTCCGGCTCGTCCCGACGCACCGTGCGGCGCATCCGCATGAGGGCGCGGCAGGCCGGGAGCCCCTTCACGGCGACGAGCGTGGCCCCCTTCCGGATGGCGCGGCTCCCGAGCCGGTGGAAGAGGATGATGAGGTCGAGCATCTTCGCCGCCGAGCGGACGGGGCAGTACATGTCCTGCTCGTCGAAGAAATCCTGCTGGAGGAACGCGTTCCGCAGGATGGCGCACGTCTCCAGGATGATCCGCTGCGAATCGGGGAGGACGTCGGGGCCGACGAGCTTCACCACCTGCTGGAGCCGGCTCTCCTGCTGGAGGAGGCCCATCGTCTCGTCCCGCAGCTCCCGCCACTCCGGGATCCCCTCCCCCTCCCACCAGCCGGCGAGCTCCTCGACGTACTCGCTGTAGGATTCGAGCCATCCCACCGCGGGGTAGTGGCGCGCCTCGGCGAGTCGTCGGTCGAGCGCCCAGAGGGCGCGGACGAACCGCTTCGTGTGCTGCGTCACCGGCTCGGAGAAATCGCCCCCGGGGGGGGAGACGGAGCCGATCACGGTCACCGATCCCTCGGCGCCCGAGAGGGTCGCCGCCGCCCCGGCGCGCTCGTAGAACTCGGCGAGCCGCGTCGGCAGGTAGGAGGGGAACCCCTCGTCGGCGGGGAGCTCCTCCATCCGGCCCGACAGCTCCCTGAGCGCCTCCGCCCAGCGGGAGGTCGAGTCGGCCATCACGGCGACGTGGTAGCCCATGTCCCGGTAGTACTCGGCGATGGTGATCCCGGTGTAGATCGAGGCCTCGCGCGCGGCGACCGGCATGTTGGAGGTGTTGGCGATCATGACCGTCCGCTCCATCAGCGGGCGGCCCGAGCGGGGGTCGACGAGGGCGGGGAAGCGCGTGAGGACGTCGGTCATCTCGTTCCCCCGCTCGCCGCACCCGATGAAGACGATGATGTCGGCGTCGCACCAGCGGGCGAGGGCGTGCTGCACCATCGTCTTCCCCGTGCCGAAGCCTCCGGGGAGCGCCACCGCCCCGCCGCGGGGGACCGGGAAGAGCATGTCGAGCACCCGCTGCCCCGTCACGAGCACCGAGGAGACCGGGAGGCGGGAGGCGACCGGCCGCCGCGTCCGGACCGGCCAGCGGTGCCGGAGCGTGAGCTCCGCCCCGGCCCCGCCGGCGTCGAGCGCGGCGATCCGCTCGTCCACACGGTAGAGGCCGGGCGGCGCGACCGACGCCACCGTCCCGGCGACGCCCGGCGGGACCATCACCCGGTGCTCGATCGATTCGGTCTCGCGGACCGAGGCGATCACCTGCCCGCCCTCCACGCGGTCGCCGGCGCGCACGAGCGGGGTGACCTCCCACTGCCGCTCCCGGTCGACGGCGGGGAGCCGCACGCCGCGCCCGATGGAGCGGCCCGACCGCTCGCCGATGGCGCGGAGGGGGCGCTGGATGCCGTCATAGATCGAGCCGAGGAGGCCCGGGCCGAGATCGACCGACAGCGGGGCGCCGGAGCCGTAGACCGGCTCCCCCGGCCTGAGGCCCGTGGTGTCCTCGTACACCTGGATGGAGGCCTCCTCCCCGTCGAGGCGGACGATCTCGCCGATGAGCCGCCGACGGCCGACCTCGACGAGCTCGAGCATCCGCGCGTCCTTCACGCCGGAGGCCCGGACGAGGGGGCCGACGACCCTGCTCACCCGCCCCGCGATCCGATCCCGCGCCGCGGCTTCCATCTCAGGACTCCTCCCCGAAGAGGGCGCGCGCGATGATGGTCCGCGCCTCCCTCAAGGAGCGCTCCAGCCGCGCCTCGAGCGTGTTGTTCACCTCCACCCTCCCGTCGGCGGACCGCGCGACGGGGCCGGTCCCCGCCGCAGCGCGCTCCCCGATCCTGAACGACCCCGCAACGCCGGCCCGGGCCGCCTCCCCCTCGAGCTCCCGCATGAACGCCGCGTCCGCGACCGTCCGGTCCTCCGCGGGGAGGAGGATCTCGACATCCGCCTCGCCGAGGTCGCGGGCCGCCTCCAGGATGAGGGCCTTCAGGAGATCCCGCCAGCCGGGGGCGGCGCGGAGGGCCCGGATCCGCCGGCGGACCTCCTCCAGGACCGCCGCGATCAGTTCCTCCCGGGCGGCGAGTTCCATCCGGCGGGCGTCGATCTCCGCGCGGGCGCGCGCCTTCCCCGCCGCCAGCACCGCCGCCGCCTCCGCCCGCGCGACGATCGCCGCCGCCTCCGCCTCCGCATCGGCCGCCGCCTGCGCGAGGCGCGCCGAGGCCAGGGTCTCCGCGCGGGCGATCGCCTCGTCCGCCCGCCGCCGGGCGTCCTCGGCGATCCTGCGGCAGAGATCCGCCGCGCTCCGATCCTCCGGGTCCATGCGCGCCTCGTCGCCGCTCATCAGAGGGGGACCCCCACCGCCGCCCGGACGACGTCGCGGATCGACGGCCGGCCCTCGGCGGGCCCCCGCCGGTCCGGCACCGTCAGGATGAGGGGGAATCGGAGGGGGTCGAAGCCCCCGATCTCCTCTCCGAGCCAGGCGGCGACCGCCTCGGTGATGACGATGACCCGCACGCCGTCGGTGGCGGCCGCGACGCCGAGGGCCCCGCGCGCCTCGTCCGGCGTGCGAGCGGCCCTGCCCCGAATGCCGGCGAGCCGGAAGCCGACGACGGTCTCCTCGTCGCCGATGACGAAATAGCCCACTGCCCCTCCCCCTAGACGCGGGCGATGATGAGGAAGGCGATCACCCAGCTCCAGATGGCCACCCCCTCGGCGAGGCCGACGAAGATGATCGCCCGCCCCGCGATCTCGGGCCGCTCGCCGATCGCCCCCATCGCCGCCGACCCGACGTACGCCACAGCGATCCCGGCCGCGGCCGAGCCGACGGCGACCGCGATCGCGGCCGCCATGAACGCCCAGCGCATCACCGCCGGATCGGCCGACCGCGCGGCGGCCGTCTCCCCCTGCGCGGCGCACACGCCCGCCACGACCACGAACGCGAGGCCCGCCACGGCCGGCGCGAGCGCCGCCGCCGCGACGGCCCTCCGGGACCCCCTTCTCACGCGCTGTTCCATGACTCCCTCCTTCCGTCGCGATCACTCCGCGAGCCGGACGGGCTCGTAGCGCTGCCCGTCGGCGCTGAAGAACTCCCCGAAAAACTCGTAGTACTCGAGCCGGAGGGCCTGGACGGTGACGATGATCCCCTCCAGCAGGATGATGAGGGCGTTCCCGGCCACGATCACGAGGACGGCGAGCACCGTCCCCCCGGCCGCGCCCCGGATGACGTCGGCGAGGCTGAAGACGGCCATGAAGAGCATGGCGTGGGCGAGGGCGAAGGCGGCGACCCTGAGGAACGAGAGGGTGTGGGAGACGAAGCCGACGAACATCTCCACGAGGCCGACGATTGTCTCCGCCGCGTATGTCATCGCCCCATCGGGGAAGAGCCTCGCGCTCTTCCCGAGGAGCCGCGCCGCGGGCGCCTTCATGAAGAGGAGGGCGACCGGGATGCCCACCGCGAGGATGACGGCCGCCGGCGGGGTCCGCCCGCCGCGGAGGAGGGCCCGCACGACCAGGCCGATCCCCCCCCAGTAGATGACGCCCGCGAGGAGGCCCGTCCTGTCGAAGATCCCCTGTACCCAGTCGCGGGAGCGGAGGGCGTTCGCGATGTTGAGGACGATGCCGAGGCTCACGACGGCGATCCCGAAGACGACCGCCGCCTTCAGGAAGAAGGCGGCGTCGCTCATCGGCCTGACCCAGAGCGGCCGGATGACGCCCTCGAGGCCGAAGACGCTCCCGTAGAGGAGGCCGAAGACGAGGGAGGAGACGCCGCAGGCGAGGAGCAGGGCGCCGATCCGCGCGAGCCGGTCGCGCAGACGGCGGGCCGCGACGGCCCCGAGGAGGATGAGGAGGAGCCCCTCGCCGACGTCCCCGAACATGACGCCGAACATGAGGAGGAAGGTCGCCGCGACGAAGACGGTTGGGTCGATCGATCCGTAGGCGGGGATGCCGTAGGCCGCCGTCACCAGCTCGAACGGCCGGGCGAAGAACGGGTTCCTGAACAGGACGGGGACCTTCACCCGTCCCGCCCCGACCGCGGGTATCTCGGACGGGTCCCTGATCTCGACGGAGCAGCGCCCCCCCGAGATCTCCCGGACGGCGTCGACGAGCCGGCCCGCCCGGTCCGCCGGCACCCAGCCGGCGATGAGGCAGGTGCTGCCCGTCGACCGGAACGCGCCCCGGGCGCGGGCGAGGAGCCTCGTGCAGTTGATCCGCTCGGCGAGCTCGGCGAGTGCCTCCCGGTGCCGCCGCCCCGCCGCGGCGATCTCCTCGCCGATCGCGGCGAGCCCCGCGCGCGCGGCGGCGATCTTCTCGCCGATCCCCCCCTCCAGGGCCTCCGCGAAGGCGCCCGGCCCGGGGGGGGGCTCGAGGGGGGAGAAGCCCGCGTCGCGGAGGGCGGCGTCGAGCGCCGCCCGGTCCTTCTTCAGGGAGACCGCCGCGACCGTCGCCTCCTCCTCCGCGACGGCGAGCGGCACGAGGAGGTGCGGGGTCCGCGCGAGCGCCGCCTCCAGGACCGGCACGCGCCGGCGCGGCAGCCGGCCGATCGCCGTCTCGAGGAACGGGGAGCGCCCGCCGGCGGCGAGCGGGCCGAGCGCGCCGACCATCCTCGCCTCCGAGGCGATGGCGAGGAGCTGCTCGAGCTCCTGCCGGGCCGAATCGCGCCTGAGGATGAGGCCGCTCACCTCCGTCTCGATGCCGGCGATCCGCCCCTCCCAGGCGTCGATCTCCTCGGGCGTCATCCGCTGCCCGACCGACCGCGCCGACCGGGGCAGCTCCCCGGCCCCGAGCTCGCGTGCGAGCCCCCGGATCCGGCGATCGAGGAGGCCGAGGCGCCGGAGCGTCTCCGCCGTCGCGAACGGGTCGAGGCGGCCCGCCCAGTCGTCGGTCGAGGCGCAGTCGGCCAGGTGGAGGAGGCCGATCTCGGCGATCCGCCCGGCGACCGCGTCCGCGTCCTCCTTCAGGACGAGGATGCTCACCTGCTTCATCCGCGCCGGCCTGAACATCTCCCCCCCCCTCAGCCGCCCGCCGCGGCGGGCGCCGCGAGTCCGAGCGCCTTCCCGACGATGATACCGCGCAGCCGGCGCGCCGCCGCCCGGCGCCGGATGAAATACGCGACGACCGGCCCGATGCGAAACGGGAAGCCCGTGAGCGCGCGCCGGGCCTCCGCCGCGAGCGCCCCGTCGAGCAGCTCGCCGAGGAGGACGAGCCGGTCGAGGGCGTCCCCCCCGCCGGCGGGCGCCGCCTCCCCGAGCGGCAGCCCCCCGACGAGGGCGTCGATCGCGCGGTCGTCGCCCGCCGCGAACGCCGCGCGGAGGGTCTCCTCCCCCAGCGAGAGGCCGCCGGGGAGGAGCGCCTCCCCCGCCTCCGCCGCGGTGACGCCGGGATGCCGCCGCAGCCGCATGAGGATCTCGATGTTCCGCATGTCGATCTCGACGCCGATCATGCGCGCGGCGGCCGCCCGGTCCGCCCGGCCGAGGCGGCCGATCGCCGCGGCGAGCCGCCGGTGGTAGTCACGCTCGAGGGAGAGCTCGAGGCGGTAGAGCCGCCCGTCGGCGCGGAACGCCGGGTAGGCGGCCGCGAGCGGGGCCCTGAACGGCGTCCGATCGAGGAGGAGGATGATCTCCTCGATCCCCGCCGCCCGGAGCACCGCATCGACCGGGATCTCCCAGCAGATCGTCTCCTCGATCACGCCCCGGCGCCCCTCCCATTCCTTCTCGCGCCAGATCCGGAGGAGGCCCTCGACCTTCTCCACGTCGTACGCCTCCATGAAGGCGAAGACGAGGTCCCGGACCGGCCCGCGCGCGGGGCGGAGCAGCCGGCGGTGCTCGGCGATCTCGATGCGGGCAAGTTCCTTCTCGACGTCGGCGAGCGGGGCGCGCCCCTCGAGGAGCGGGACAAGGGGGGCGTACGCGCCCCCCTTGAGCATCCCCGCCACCTCGGCGAGGTCCTCCGCCCGGCCGAGCGCGCGCATCGCCCCCTCGTCGGGGAGCGTCCCGAGCCGCGTCCTCATCCGCGCGTTCAGCTCCGCGTAGGTCGAGAGCGATTTCATCGGACGAGGAACGCCATGACGCCGTCCGCCGCGCGGGAGATCGCCCCCTCCCGCTCGCCCCGCTCCCGGCGGAGGCGCGCCGACGTGTCCTCGAGCGTCCGCGCGCGCGCCGCCTCGCCCGCCGCCGCCGCCTCCCGCACGATGGCGGCCGCGCGCGCGCGCGCCGAGCGGACGGTCTCCGCGGCGAGCTCGCGGGCGCGCGCCTCGGCCCCGGCGACGGTCTCCTCGGCCTTCAGCCGGGCGTCGGCCATGAGCCGCTTCCCCTCCGCCTCGGCGCGGAGCACCCGGTCGATCGTCTCCTGCATCCGCATGGGATGATCCTCCCGCGCACTCAGCCGCCCGGGCGCCGCCGGCGGCGGCGGGGGGGGGCCGGCCGCGCCGCCGGCCGTTCCGCGAGGGCGAACTCCACGCTCCTCCCGGCCAGGTCCACGCGCGCGACCTCGACGGCGAGCAGGTCGCCCACCCTGAACCGGCGGTGCGTCCGCTCGCCCGTCGCGCTCGCCCGGTTTCGCGCGACGCGGTAGAAATCACCGGGGATGGACGCGAACGGCAGGACCCCCTCGAGGAGGTAATCGTTCAGGTACACCGAGAGCCCCCACTCCCGTATCCGCGTGACGATGCCGGCGAGCTCGCCGACCGCGCCCGCCTCGAGGCGCTCCTTCAGGTAGCGGAGCTTGCCGAGTGTCCGGCACTCCCGCTCGGCCTCCTCGGCGCGGTGCTCCGCCTCCGAGCAGGCGGCGGCGAGCTCCTCGAGGCCCGGGACGGCGGCCCGCTCCCCCGCGAGGAGCCGCCGGAGGACGCGGTGCGTCACGATGTCGGGGTAGCGGCGGATCGGGGAGGTGAAGTAGAGGTAGTGCCGCGTGCCGAGGCCGTAGTGCCCGACGTCCCGGGTCGAATACTCGGCGAGCTTGAGCGACTTCAGGAAGGCGAGCTGGAGCGCGTACGCCTCCGGCTTCCCCTTCACCGCGTCCAGGAACGCCTGGAGCGCCCTCGGGTCGTTGATGTCACGCACGGAGTAGCCGAACGGCTTGACGAACTCCACGAACTCGAGGAGGTCCTCCTCGTCCGGCAGGTCATGGACGCGCCAGATCGCCGGCGCCCGGCGCGCGGCGACGAACGCGCCGACCGCCTCGTTCGCGGCGAGCATGAACTCCTCGATGAGGATGTGGGAGATGTCGAACTCCTCGCGGCGGATGCCGCAGACCCTTCCGGTCTCGTCGAACTCGATGACCGCCTCCGGCATGTCGAGGTCGAGGGCGCCGCGCGCGAGCCGCCGCTTCCTGAGGAGGAGGGCGAGATTCTCCATCTCCCTGAGGACCGGCAGGATCTCCCGCTCCCCGTCCTCCGGCCGCGCCTCACCCCGGAGGAGCGCCCCCACCCGGGCGTAGGTGAAGCGGCGGCGCGAGCGGATGACGGTCGCCGCAAAGCGGGCGTCGAGCCGCTCCCCCGCGTCCGAGAGCGTGACGAAGGCGCTCTTGGTGAGGCGGTCCTCCCCCTCCCTGAGACTGCAGACCCCGCTCGAGAGGACGTGCGGGAGCATCGGCAGGACGTTCCGCGGGAAGTAGACGCTCGTCGCCCGCCGCCGCGCCTCCCCGTCGAGCGCGCCCCCCTCCCGGACGAAGTGCGAGACGTCCGCGATGTGCACGCCGAGCAGCCAGCGGCCCCCCTCGCGGGAGAGGGAGACGGCGTCGTCGAAGTCGCGGGCGTCGGGCGGATCGATGGTGAAGGTCATGATGCCGCGGAGGTCCTCGCGCCCCCTCGGGCCGATCGCGCCGGCCGCCGCCCGCTCGGCCTCCTCGATCGCCGCGGGCGGAAACTCCGTCCGCAGGCCGTGCGAGCGGATGATCGCACGGGTCTCCGTCTCCGGGAGCCCCGGCTCGCCGAGGATCTCCTCGACGACCCCCGCCGGCTCGACGCCGCCGCGCCCCCAGCCGGTGATCCGCGCCGCCACCTTCCGGCCGGCCACCCCCTCGCCCGCGCCGTCGAGGCGGACGGTGAAGGGGAGCCGGCGGTTGTCGGGATCGACGACGAGCCGCCCCCCGCGCCGCGTCGCCGTCCCCACGACCGTCTCCGTTCCGCGCCGGACGATCCTGACGACCTTCCCCGCCCGCCGCTTCCGCTCCCCGCCGCCGCGGCGCGGACCGCGCGCGCCGAGGAGCCGCACGACGACGGTGTCGCCGTGCGCCGCGCCGGCGAGGCCGCCGGCGGGGACGAACACGTCCCCGGCGCCGGGGGATTCGGGGACGACGAATCCGAATCCCCCGCGGGCGACATCGAGCGTGCCGGTCACGAGGCCCGCGGCCGCGGGCGCGGCGTACCGGTTCCCCCGCACCCTGACGAGCGCCCCCTCCTCCTCGAGGGAATCGAGGAGCGCCCTGAGTTCCCTCGACCGGTCCCCGGAGGCCCCGAAGTGGCGGTAGATCTCGGCGCGGCGGAGGGGGCCGCGGCGCGGCGACGAGAGGAGGCCGAGGACGGCTTCCCGCGTGATGAACGGCTCCGCTTTCCCGTGTTTCATGCCGTGTCCCGCGGCCGAAGGGCCGCTCCATCCCCGCCGCGCTCCGCGGTCGGGGATGTTCCCAATGATACATCATCGCCGGCGCCGATGCACGGCGCGGAAAAAATCCCCGGGGAGGCGTCCTGACGCCGTCCCCGGGGCATGCGCCGCGGGAATCCCCCGCCGGGCTACCGCTCCCCGCACTGCCTGATGACCTTCACGCTCCCGGCCGCGTCCCTGATCTCGAAGACGGGGCTGTACTGGTCCCCGTCCGGGTAGCCCTTGAAGCAGGCCTCGAAGCGCTTCCCCTCGATGTCGACGATGTAGCTCCTGTCCTTGACGCAGTCCTCGTGCAGTATGTCGTATTGCATGGCCCCCTCCGCGCGCCCCGGCAGCAGGATGAACGGCATGGAGGGCACCGACGATACGGTGCCGATCCGGGCGGCATCCTTGCATAACGACGCCGTTATGTCAACATGATTTTTCGCGGATATTCCGCGAAAAATCATCTGAGGATGCAGCGGAGGACCCTGAACGGGAGGAGGAGGAGGGCCCGGACGGAATGCCGCGCCTCCATGAAGGCGCGCCCGATCTCCCATGCCTTCGAGTGCCGGATCGAGTTGATCTCGTCGTTCGCCCTGCCGAGCGCACGGAGGAGCTCCGCCTTCTCGCGCTCCGCCGCATCGCGCGTCTCCCTGAAGCGCGCGTACGCCTCGACGACGGCGGCCTCCCGGTCGGCGGCCAGCCTCGACCGGAATCCCGCCGCCCGTGCGGGGCCGGGCGGCGGGGAGCGGAAGATCTCCTCGAGGAGGTCGATCGACCGCTCCCAGTCGAGCCGCTCGACCGTGCGCCGCCCCCCCTCGACGAGCCGCCGGCGCAGCGCCTCGTCCGCGAGCAGGCGCTCCACGGCGCGCCGGGCGCCGGCCGTGTCCCCCGGCTCGACGACGAGCGCGTTCACGCCGTCCTCGATCCCCTCCTCGACGCCTGCCGTCCGCGCGACGACGCACGTCCCGCCGCAGGCCATCATCTCGAGCGGCGGCCCCGGCGATCCCTCCACCGTGCTCATCTTGAGGAGCAGGTCGCAGCTGGAGTAGACGCGCTTCATCTCCGCCATCGGCACGGCGTGGAAGGAGCGGTCGATCCGCCAGGCGGGGTCCGGCGCGCCGCGGTAGTTGACGTACCAGACCTCGCAGTCGATCCCGGCGAGCGCGCGGAACGAATCCGCCACCCCCTTGCTCGGCATGTCCGCCGGCCCCTCGACGAGCAGCCGCGGCCTCCCCCGCCTCGGCTCGAGCGGCTCGGCGGGGTGGAACAGCTCCCGGTCGACGCCGTTCGGCACGTAGCGCGCCTCGACGCCGAACTCCTCCGCCAGCCAGCGCCGGATCCACCGCGCCTCCGTGAGAAACTCGAATTCGAAGCGGTAGGAGTCCCGCGCGAAGACGCGCTCGCACCGCTCCGCTCCGTAGAAGCGGGACTCGTCTGACTGGACGAAGTAGAATTTCCGCGGGACGTCCATCCGGGAGACGACGTGCGCGGTTTCCCACCAGGTCGCCACGGCGATCCCGATGCCGCCGGGCTCCTCGCCGAGCCGGTGGAAGGGGACGGCGAGGCCCGGGAACCAGTCGAGGGACCCGCCGGGAGCGGCGGAGATGATGCGGGCGTCGAACCCGCGCCGCGCGAGGCGGTTGGCGTGCTGGCAGACGACGGCGACGCCGCCGCAGAGCTGCGGGTCGGCGATCACGTAGGCGACGGCGGGCGCCGGGCGGTCCATCCGGTCACCCCTTCCCGCCGCGCCGCGTCCGGCGGAGGTCCCGCCGCAGGGCGGGGATGGTCCGGAGCGCCATGATGACCGCCTCGGGGATCTTCCCCGGCGGGAGGCCGCGCGAGGGGCCGTGGGCGCGGGGGCGGTGCGTCACCGGGACCTCGAGGATCCGGCATCCGCGGGCGGCCGCGCGGAGCGTGAACTCGAAGTTGATGAGGTGCCGCATGTACCACTCCTCGTCGAGGACGGGGAGGACGGCGCTCCGCCGCATCAGCCGGAAGCCGGAGTTGATGTCGCGGAACCGGCAGCCGAAGGCGCGCGAGACGATGCAGTTGAAGACGCGGCTGATGACGATCCGGTAGAGCGGATCCCGCCGCGCCCCCGCCTTGCTCCCGATGACCATGTCGCACTCCCCGATCCGATCGGCGAGTCGCCAGAAGTCGGCGGGATCGTGCTTGCCGCTCGAGTCGCTGAAGAAGATGAGGTCGCGCCGGCACTCGCGGAGGGCGTCCTTGTAGGCCCTCGTGTAGCCCTTCCGCTCCGTCCCCTGGACGAGCCTCGTCCCCGGCATCTCCGGGACGATCCGGGCGAGGATCTCCTTCGTGCCGTCCGTGCTCCCGTCCTCGGCGACGACGAACTCGGAGCCCGGGATGCGGGCCACCACCTCCCGGTGGATGCCGCGCGCCACCTCCTCGATGACCTCGGCCTCGTTATGGACGAGGATGAGCGCCGACACCGGCTCGATCGCCCTCATCCCCCCTCCCCCCCGGCGAGCCGCCGCGCCGTCTCGAGGGCCGAGCGGATGCAGGCGTCCATGTTCAGGTACCTCCACTCGGAGAACCGGCCGCAGAGCGTGATCCCGCGGCCGCGGCAGTGGTCGGCGACGGCCGCGAGGCTCTCGCCGTAGGCGAGGTCGTTCACCACGTAGGCGTACTCCCGCCGCGCGACGTCCGTCTCGCGCACGTCCGATCCCCGGATGAACCCCTCGCGCTCCAGCCCCTCGACGACGTGGGCGACGAGCTCCCCGTCGCCCGCCTCGTAGGTCCCGTCTCCCGGGTTGGCGGTGATCTCCGCCACGAGGGGGGCGTGGCCGGGCGGGGCGCAGGAGTCGCCGAAGTAGTCGTAGAAGCAGACGCGGTGGAACCTGAGCTCGCGCTGCGGGAAGTAGACCGCGAACATCTCCGACCGCCTCGCCGGCGCGACCGCGACCATCACGCAGATGAGCGAATTGTGGCGGAGCCGGCCCGCCGCCCGCGCGACCGCCGCCGGCACGCCGTCGAGGGCCTCGACGAGGCGGGGGAGGGGGATGGTGGAGACGAGCCGCTCGTAGCGGCGCTCGCGCGTCCCGTCGGAGACGACCCAGTCGCCGGGCCCCCCCGCGACCGACCGGACGCTGAACCCCTTCTCGACCGCCCCTGCGCGCGCCTCGATCGCGCGCACGAGGGCCTCGATCCCGCCGCGACGCGGATAGGTGAAGTGGAGCTGGTGGGTGTACCCCTCCGTCTCGATGCCGATCGCGGATTTGAGGACGTCCTCGAGCGGCGGGTCGGGGATGCGGCCCTCGACCCACTCGAGGCCGAGCCGCTCGGCGGGGATGTTCCATATCTTCTCGTTGTAGGGGATCAGGTAGCGTTCGGCGATCCCCTTCCCGAACCGGTGGTAGCACCAGTCCCTGAAGTTCGCCGGCGGGGGGTAGTTCCGGGTCAGGAAGTGGTAGAGGCACTCGAAGACGTCCTCCTTCGGGAGGGCGGCGAGGTCGTTCTCGAACGGGTACTTCACGAGCCGCCCCTTGAACCAGATCCGGTTGTTGCGCCGGTAGCGGACCGCGTCGTCGCCGAGGAGGCCGTTCATGCAGTCGAGGATCTCCCGGTCGCGGGAGAAGATGATGTGGCCCCCCAAGTCGTACGAGTAGGGGCCCTTCCGCACCGTCCGGCAGAGGCCGCCGCACGCCGCCTCCTCCTCGAGGACCTCGCAGCCGGCGCCGAGGAAGCGGGCGAGGGCGAGGCCCGTGAGGCCGCCGCCGAGGATGCCGATCGTCATCGCCGGTTCATTCCTCCCGCTCGAGGCGCATCTTCAGGTACGTCGTCACGAGGTGGTCGAGGATCATGTGGAAATCCTCCACGGGGCCGTATTCCCCGCCGGGCGTCTCGATGTGGACCGCGAGCCCGGCGATCTCCCGGAGCCTCCCCCCCGAGAAGCCGGTGACGGCGACCGTCCGCGCGCCGCGGGCGTTCGCGTACTCGAACGCCTTCACGACGTTCGGCGAGTTGCCGCTCGCCGAGATGCCGACGACGACGTCCCCCTCGTCGAGGAGCGACTCGAGCTGGGCGACGAAGATCCGGTCGTACCCCTCGTCGTTGGCGAGCGCCGTGATGAGGGAGATGTTGTCGGTGAGGCTCTGCGCCCGGAACGGCCGCCTGCCGGCGACGAGCGCGCCCTTGCCGAGATCGTTGGCGAAATGGGACGAGGTGGCCGCGCTGCCGCCGTTCCCGATGAAGAAGATCGTCCTCCCCTCCCGCCGCGCCTCGTCGAGGAGGTCGGCGAAGCGGGCGATCGCCCCGAGGTCCAGCCGCGCGGCGACCTCGCCCAGATAGGCGAAGTAGCGGCGCGCGTACTCCTCGCACGACCCCGATGCCGCGAACATCCGCTCGATCGTGTTCATCGTCCTCCTCCCACCCGGCGACCGCGGCTGCACCCGGTGCCGCGCCCCGGCGCTCCTCGATGCGGGCTCCCGCTCTGTCTCATTCCCCGACGTAGATGATCTTGGAGCCCTGCGGCTCGAAGCCGACCCCGATCTCCATGAGCTCGGCGAGCGCCCGCCGCACGCGCTCCCGGTTCTGCCGCTCGACGTAGAAGAGGAGGAAGCCGCCGCCCCCGGCGCCGAGCAGCTTCCCGCCGAGCGCCCCCGCCCTGCGGGCCTTCTCGTAGAGGCGGTCGATGCGGGGGTTCGTGATCCCGCCCGCGAGCTCCCGCTTGAGCATCCAGCCCCGGTGGAGGATGTCGCCGAACTCGTCGAGGCCCCTGCCCGCCGTCAGCACGGCGGCCGCCTCCCGGGTGAGATCGCGCATTTTGGAGAGCGTCTCCATCTTCCCGGCGGTCGCCTTCTTCTGCACCTTCAGGATCTTCGACGCGGACCTCGTCCACCCGGTGAAGAACATGAGGAGGTTCGAGAAGAGCTCCGCGCGCGTCGACGGGGCGCAGATGACCGGCTCGACGTACACCGTCTCGTCGGGGTTGAAGGTGATCTGCCGGAGGCCGCCGTAGGCGGCGATGTACTGGTCCTGCTTGCCGATCGGCTCGCCGAGCACCTCGATCTCGATCCGGCAGGCCTCCCGGGCGAGCTGCTCGGCCGAGGCGTACTCGTTCCTGAAGGCGTGGAGGGCGTTGAGGAGCCCCACCGTGAAGCTGCTCGACGAGCCGAGGCCCGTCTGGGAGGGGACGTCGGCCATGGAGTGGATCTCGAGCCCCCCGTCGAGCCCCGTCAGCCGCAGCGCCTCCCGCACGATCGGGTGCCGGATCTCGCCGATCTCCTTCACGAGCTCCGTCTTCGCGTAGCTCACCCTGATCCGGTGGCTGAAGTAGCTGCTGAGCCGGCTCACGGTGATGTACATGTACTTGTCGATCGCCGTGCTCACGACGGCGCCGTGCGTCCTCGTGTAGAACTCGGCGAGGTCCGTGCCGCCGCCGACGAAGCTAACCCGGAACGGCGTCCTTGAGATAATCATCGCGCAGCCATGCCTCCATCTCCCGCAGCCGGTCCCCGGTTCCGATGTCGAAGAAACGCACCGGGCTCGCGTAGCCGGCGAGCCGCCGCTCCCGGATGAGGGCGGGGTAGACCTCCCCCTCGAGCGAGACGGCCCGTGCCGCCGGTATCCGGTCGAGGACCCCGCGCCGGAACGCGAGGACCCCCGCCTCCACGTACGGGAGCCCCGGCGGCGGCGCGTCCTTTTCGTACCGCTCCACGTATCCGTCCGCGTCGAGGGCGACGTTCCCCCGCACCCCCGTCTCCCCGCGGCGGTCCCGGTAGACGGCGATCATCCCCTCCGCCCCCCGATCCCGGAAGGCGGCCTCGAACGCGGCGCGGTCGAGCGGCAGGAACGAATCCCCGTAGATGAGGACGAAGTCGCCGCCGATCATCGGCGCCGCGAGCCGGAGCGCCCCCGCCGTCCCCCGGAGCTCGCGCTCGCGCGAGTAGCGGAGCCGCACGCCGATCCGGCCGCCGTCGCCGAAGTGGGCCTCGATCCGCTCCCCCAGGTAGCCGACGAGGAGGAGCGCCTCCCGCACCCCCTGGCGCCGCAGGTGCCCGAGCTGGTACTCCAGAAACGGCCGCCCGAGGAGCGGCACCATCGGCTTCGGCACCGACTCCGTGAGGGGCCGGAGCCTCGTCCCGAGCCCGCCCGCCAGTATTATATACTGCATTTCCCCTCACGCGCCCTCGCCGTTTGCCCCGAAGTACTGCGCCACGAGCTCTCGCACCCCCCGCGCCACCGCCTCGTCGGAGCCGAGGCGCGGCCGCCAGCCGAGGGCGGCGAGCCTCGACCCGTCGAGGCGCACCTGGGGCACGTCGCCGGGCCAGCCGCGCTCGCCGCCCGCGTACTCGATCCGCGCGCCGCGGCAGCCGGTCTCCCGGACAACCGCCTCGGCGATCGCCCGCACGGCCGTGGCGCCGTCCGTCGTGAGGTTGAAGCAGTTGATCTCCTCCCCCGCGCGCGCGTGGCCGAAGAGCATCCCCTCGACGCAGTCCGAGACGTGGAGGTACGGTTTGGCCTGCCGGCCGTCGCCGAGGACGCGGAGGAGGCGCGGGTCCTCCCGCAGCCGCCGGATGAAGTCGAACGCCGCCCCGTGCGTCCCGTTGCGGCCGATCACGTTCCCGAACCGGAAGATCCAGCAGCGCATCGAGCAGGCGTGCGCGAAGGCGCTCATGAGCGCCTCGCAGGCGAGCTTGCTCGCCCCGTAGAAGGAGATCGGGAAGAGGGGGCCGTACGTCTCGGGGGTGGGGACGACGGCGGGACGGTCGCCGTACACGGCCGAGGTCGAGGCGAAGACTATCTCCCGGACGCCGACCGTCCGCATCGACTCCAGGACGTTGTACGTGGCGAGGGTGCCGAGCCGAAGGTCGAGGTCGGTCTGCCGCGTCCCCCGCTCGATGTCCGAGTTCGCCGCCATGTGGAAGACGAGGTCGTGGCCGTCGAGGGCGCGGGCGAGCCGGGGCGCGTCGAGCAGGTCGGCCTCGACGAAGGCGAAGCGGGGGTTCCCCTCGAGCGGCGCGAGGAAGGCGCGCCGGCCGAGGAGGAGGTTGTCGTAGGCGGTGACCTCGTGGCCCCCGCCGACGAGCGCCTCGCAGAGCGCGCTCCCGATGAAGCCGGCCCCGCCGGTGACGAGCACCCTCCGCACCGCCCCCCCGCGGCTCACCGCCCGCCCTCCGGCCCCGCGATCCATTCGTGCGGGATGTAGCTGATGCCGCCGATCTTCCCGTAGACGCTCCCGCTCTCCTGGTAGGTCCGGACCGTGAGGCAGCGCCTGATGAAATCGTGCGGCTCGTCCCCCTTCCCGGGGAGGAGCCCGATGTCGATGTCGTACGTCGCCGCGAGGAGGTCGAAACGCGGGAAGGCGAGCACCGCGACCCCCCCGCCGCCGGTCTCCATCGGCTCCGAGGCGGTCTCGAGGACGGTGACGCCGTCGGCGCGGCGGATCGCGGCCGTCACGCGGAGCGGCCCGGCGGCGGGCGCCGCCGCGGTGAAGGCGATCCGCACGCGGACCGGCTCGCCGGTGGCCACGACGTGCTTCGCCCTCCCGTCGGCCCCGAGGAGCTCCGCGCGCGCCACCGCCGCGCCGCCGCTCCCCCAGCGCGCCCCGCCCGCCGGCGGCGCGAAGGCCGCGGGGACCGCCGTCCCCTCCTCAAGGGCGATCCGCCGCTCGTCCTCGCGGGCCGTCAGGAGCTGGTAGTCGTGGATGATCTTCTCCGGCTCGCCCGCGCTCACGATCCTCCCCTCGTGGAGGAGGAGGACGCGGTCGGAGAACGCCTTGACGTCCGCCATGCTGTGGCTCACGTAGAGAATCGTCTTCCCCTCCGCCTTCAGCCGCCGGAAGACCTCGTAGCACTTCTCGCGGAAGCTCGCGTCGCCGACGGCGAGCACCTCGTCCACGAGCAGGATGTCGGCGTCCACCTTGAACGCCACGGAGAAGGCGAGCCGCACCTTCATCCCCGAGGAGAAGTTCTTCAGCTTCTGGTCCTGGAAGCGCTCGAGCTCGGAGAAGGCGATGATCCCGTCGTAGAGGGCGGCGACCTCCTCCCGCCGGAGGCCGATGACGGCCCCGCTCAGGAAGACGTTCTCGCGGGCCGTCAGCTCCGGGTTGAAGGCGATCCCGAGCTCGAGGAAGGGGGAGAGCGTCCCGTCGACGGCCACCCCGCCCGCGTCCGGGGCGTAGATCCCCGCGATGATCTTCAGGAGCGTCGATTTCCCGCTGCCGTTCTTGCCGATGATGCTGAAGAACTCCCCCCGCTCGACGTCGAAGCCGACGTCGCGGAGGGCCTCGAGCGGCTCGGAGCCGGCCGGGCGGCCGCGGAAGAAGCCGAGGAGGTGCTCGCGGAGCGTCATCGTCTTCTCCCGCGGGATGAGGAACGTCTTGGAGACGTCCCGCACCCGGATCATCGGACCGGCCATGGCGCCGTCACCTCCCCCCGTCACAGGTACTCCGCGGCCCGCGGGGCGGCCCGGCGGAAGACGAGGAACCCCACGACGAGGAGGATGACGCCCTCCGCGAGGATGATGCAGTTGCCGATGAGGAACGTCGTCGTGCCGCCCGTCGCGTCGGCGATCCTCCCCTCGACGAGCACCCGCTTCGAGTACTCCACGATGAAGGTCATCGGATTCAGGTAGAGGATCTTGTGATACCGCGGGTCGATCCAGTTGATCGACCAGATGATCGGCGTCGCGTAGAAGCCGGCGGTGATGAGGATCGTCCATATCTCGATCAGGTCGCGGAACCGGAGGTAGGCGACGCTGAGGAGGAACGAGATGCCGAGGATGAGGAGGTAGAGCGCCGCGACGTAGACGAAGAAGAGCGGCGTGTAGCGGTTGAACCCCACCCCGTCGAGGTAGAGGAAGGCGAAGACGACGCACATGTTGATCAGGAAGGTGAGGAAGTAGTTGAGGGAGGTGGCGAGGACGGCGATCGAGCGCGGGAAGTAGATCTTCCCGATGATGTGGGACTTGCCGAGGAGCGACTGGATGCCGGCCGTGCTCGCCTCCGCGAAGTAGCTCCAGATGAATATGCCGACGAGGAGCTTGTCCCGGTAGAGGGGGTCGGCGCCCCGGGCGAGGAGGTAGCCGAAGACGATGTAGAGGACGAAGAAGATGCCGAGCGGCTTCAGCATCGACCAGACGTAGCCGAGGATCGAGGTGCTGAAGCGGAGCTTGAAGTCCGTGAGGCCGAGCACCTTGACGAGCTCGAAGTATCGCGCGCGCCCCTGCAGCATGGCATTTCGCTCCGTGCGGAATCGCAGTGTGGCATCACGCCGCGGGCGTGTCAAGGCCGGCGGAGGCCCGGCGCGGAGGAACAATGCACCAATAGCCACGGATTGAAACGGATCATGACGGATTCAACTACAGTTCAAGGTTGAACGTTCAAAGTTGAAAGGGAGAAATGTCCTGCCGCGGATCGACGCGGATTATCGCGTGAATCCGCGTTCATCCGCGGCGGAAAACGATGTATTCGCGGCCCTTTCCCTCGCCGCGTCCGGCTGTGTGGGCGTGGTTGAATCCGTGGATATCCGTCAATAATCCGTGAGAATCCGTGGTTATTGTTTCATTGAATCGCCGCTGATACGGCGGCGGGGATCAGGGGAGGGGCGGCGGCACGGCGCCCGGCGTCTCGACCCGTTCGATCTCGGCCGCCCCGATCCGCATCCGCATGGAGCCGCCGTCGAGGGGGACGTCGAGGAGGAGGCCGGCCGCGTCCCGCCGGACGATCGTGCCGGTGAGGACCGAGCCGCTCCGCAGGATGACGGTCGCGAGGTCCCGGCGGGGCGTCCCGGTCGGTTCGGGCGTCGGCGTGGGTTCGGGCGGCGTCGGCGTGGGTTCCGGCGGGGGCGTCGGAGCGGGCGTCGGGGGCCGCGGATCGAGCGCGGCCTCCCAGCGCACCTCGAGGGCGTCGCTCCAGAACCGGCCGTCCGCGAGGAGCGTCCGCACGGCCGGGTCGGCCAGCACCTTCGCCCATTTCCTCCGCTCGATGTCCCCCTCGACGCCCTCGTCCTCCCGGACCGCGCGGTACCGCGGATTCCCGGTCATGGCGGCGAAGGCGGGCTGGGAGCGGAGGTTCTCCCGGGCGTCGGGATCGCGGACGGCCTCGAAGAAGCCGCGGAGCCGGATGACCGGCCCGCGGCGGGCGACCGGGTTGCGCGCGGCCGCCATCCGGACGAGGCGCGACCCCCGCCAGCGCTCCGCCGCCCCCGGGTGCCGCTCGAAATAATCGGCGCAGACGGCGTCGAAGAGCCAAATGACGAGGAGGAGGACCGCCAGTCCCTCGAGGAGGGAGAAGGCGCCGCCGAACAGGCGGTCCGCCGTGCCCCCGCTGAAGGCGATCGCCTTCTCCCGCACGATCCGGCCGCCGATCCGGGAGGCCGCGAACGAGACGGCGATGAAGACGGCGACGGCGGCCGCGCCGGGCGGTCCCCACGGCAGGGCGGGGCCGAGGAACGCCGCGGCGATCCACGCCGCGGCGAGGCCGACGAGGAGCGCGGCGGTGGCGGTCGCCTGGCGCAGGAATCCCCTGAGGATGCCCGCGAGGAGACAGAGCGCGAGTACGACGAGAAGCAGCGCGTCCAGGTTCATCGGGTCTCTCCGATCGCGCAGGTCATTCTATACGGGCGGCCGCCGCCCGTCCATCGAAATGCGACCAATCGAAATGCAACAAAGAACTCCTTCATCGCGGATCAGCGCGGATCATCACTGATTCGCACGGATAATCCTGAAGAACAATCCCCGGATATCCGTAAGAATCCGTGTTCATCCGTGGTGAGGGGTCCATCGGCGGCGGCGGGATGCCGTTCGGGAACAACGGGGGGCGGGGATGCGCGGGCACCCGGCCGCGTATAACGGTGTGGAAGGAGGTGGCACATGAGAAGGCTGTGTGTTCCGGCGATCCTCGTCGCCCTGCTCGCCGCGACGGTCTCGGAGGCGTGGGCGGGCGGCGGGGTGAAGATCAAGCGGGAGTACCGCACCCCGTTCGGGAAGGTGAAGATCAAGGAGCGGATCTATCCCGCTCCCTGGTTCGCCGCCTGCCGCCCGTATCCGATCTCGGCGTTCCACCCGTCCCATGTCCCGGCCCCCCCTCCGCAGCCGTACGGCGGTCCGTGCGTCCGGCCGGTGTACGGCGCCGCCTGGCCGTGCTGCGGGAAGTACGAGATGAAGATAGGCCGATAGAGGAGAGGATGCGGTCGGCGATCGCGGCCGTTTCGCCGCGGCGGTAGCGGGGGGGCCCCGCGGGCGCCCCCCGCCCGCCGATTCGCGCGATGACGTTCCGCGGCCGCGCCCGGCCCGCGGCGGGGCCGACGAGGACCGTGGGGAGGCCGGATTCCCTCCATCCCTCGACGAGGATGATGTCCGTCCCCGGCGGGAACAGGGCGGCGGCGTCCGCGGGACGGAACCGGGCCGGGGCGTCGGCGACGAGGCCGATGCGGCCGGGAAGGACGAGGAGCACCGCGCGGGCGCCCGCCTCCTTGAGCCGCGCGCTGTCCTTCCCCCGCGGCTCGAGTCGGAACCTCCCCCTGCCGTGCTTGACCGCTCCCGCCCGGAGGCCCCTGCGCGAGAGCTCGGCGATGAGCCGCGCGAGGAGGGTCGTCTTCCCCGACCCGGACCGCCCCGAGAAGGCGACCATCGGGGGGGTCGGGCGTCGGCTACCCCTCGAGGAGCTCATCCGCTCCGGGGCCGCCCCCCTCCTCCATCGTGCGCTCGATCTCCTCGGGGCTCTCGCCGGCCTCGAGCCGGTCGCACATCTCGCCCATCTCCTCGGGCATCTCCTCCCCGAGCTCGCCGCCCATCTTCCGCATCATGCGCGCGAGCGAGCGGGGGTCGTTCTCGTCGAGACCGGAGAGCACCGAGGGATCGGCGATCCGATCGAGGCGGCTCTCCTCGCTCCGCCCGATGCGGAACGACGAGATGACCCGCTCGAGCCGCTTCCGGCCGCACCGCGGGCAGGCCGGGGGCCTGTGCGCCGCGATGTTCCGCACGAGGAAGCTGTATGTCCGCCGGCACGTGCCGCAGCGGTATTCGTATATCGGCATGGCGCCATTATACCAACTGCCGGGGAGGCGCGGCCACCGCCCGAATATCCGGCCGGTGGATTCCATAGCCGGAAGGGGAAATTTCATAGTTTGCTCTTTGCTTTGCTGTGGCTTTCGCCAGCCGCTTCGACTGCTTGCGGATATCAACTCGATATTCGCGCCCGTCAACACATAGACGCAGGGTTGTCCCTGGAAGCGAAACATGCCGGACATCGTGGAACCTACCCATTGTTCTTCTCCTGAAACTCATTCCTTTGTTCGACGATATAATCGAAATGCTGAAATATGATACGCCTGACAGTTCTCTTGTCCACAGAATGCCGTTTCTGTCGCCAACGGGATGGAGTTTCATTATTCCTACGTGAAGCTCAGCCGTCCCGCCTTGGCGGGATCAGATGGAGCGTTTTGTTCGCTGTAGTTTATTCGTAATGGGTCCACATGCGAATGATCTTAACCGTCTTGATGTCATCCAGCACTTGATACACAAGCCGGTGCTGAATGTTGATTCGCCGTGAACACGCTCCGGAGAGATCACCGACAAGCTTCTCGTAAGGTGGAGGCGATTGGAAAGGATTCTTTGCGAGGAGATTGAGCAGACGCTGCGCTTGGGGTTTCAAACCTGATCTGGCGAGCTTTTTCGCATCACGTCTGGCCTGGCTGGTGTAGGCAAGAGTCCAACTCACCAATCAAGCTCCTTCTTGCACTTCCGCACCGGGGTCTTCAGCCCCTTGACAATCGAGGCCCGCATGCCGGGAATCGAGGCCAGGTAGAGTGTTTCCTGGATAGCTCGCCAATCGTCCGCTGCGACCAACACGGCCGAGTGACGCTTGCCTGCAATATGAATGATCTCATGTGAGGCCGCAACACTGTCCAGCAGTGTATAGAGCTTCTTTCTGGCTTCGGTTGCTGTCATGCTGGTCATGGCCCATCCTCCATATCGTACGTAATAGCGTACGACATTTATTCCCTTACGTCAAACCATATTTCAGGCGACAGAAGCCGGCGGTAGATCTGCACCGCTTTGTGCGCTATGTGTACCCCTTCCGTAATCTTATTGTAGCACTCTCCGTATTGATTGAATGATCTGAATCGGAATAAGCACAAGTAGAGCAAGCATAGTGGGCGGGGCGCCGCGCGCGGTCCGCTCGAGCGACTTGCTTCTGTGTTGCGCAGCGCCGCCTCAACGTGAAGCTAAGCCGGCTCGAAAAACGAAGCGTTGTTCGAGTCAGCTTCAGCGGCTGGTCAGGTGCTGCGGCATTTTGAAAGATATATGTCGAGATGGATTATTCTTCAGCGCCTGCTTTCTTGAGAATATTGACTACCTCTTTATGATCCTTATCGCGTGCAATACTTATAGCTGTTGAGGCATCGTCAGCCTTCGCATTAACGTCAGCGCCGTTCTGAATCAACAAATCTACAATTTCAGATCTTCCCTCTAGTGCAGCTAGCATTAAGGCTGTTACACCTGCATTATTTGTTGCATCTACCTCTGCACCATTATTTATCAATAGCTTCACATTCTCTTTATATGGAGTTCTCGATGCAAACATGAGTGGAGTATTTCCGCTATCACTCTTGGAATTGATTTCTGCGCCCTTCTTGATGAGTAGCTCTATGATCTCTTTATTTCCCCATAAAGCGGCCCATAGTAATGGAGAGCCTCCTTTATCGTCTTCTATATTAACATCAGTTCCTTCTTGGATGAGTTTCTTTACCTCATCCACAGCTTGACCTTTTACCGCCCATATCAATTCCGGAGTGCTTTTATAAGCATCAATAGGTGAAGAAACATTGATCCGTAGGACAACTCCAAATCTCTCAGACACCGAAAGCAAGCCATTCACTATAACTTTATCACCTACCTTTGGCAGATTATTAGTCTCGTTAAGTTTCCCGAATCCCCGAAACGCCGTAACCCTAATTTTCCCAGTCCCATCATCCAGGAGGAAACTAATATCATCTTCGCGCCGTTGCCTTATGTTCATTACGACTCCTTCCACTTGGATAGCTCTATCATTATCTTTAGCGGTAATATCAGAAATCTTGAGGAGGGGCGGCTTCTTTTCTAGAACAATACCGAGCCTAAGAGTTCTCGCTTTTTCTGATTCACCCTGTAGATTCTCAGAAGATGCAGTGCAAACGGCTGAAACGAATATTAGAAATATACCTATAGTTTTCATATCCCCTCATCATCGCGTCATCAGCGCGAACACGCCCCAGCCCAGGTATTCACGCGTGTAAGCGGCGTAGCGCTCGGGTTCCGCGGTTAGTTTGTCTCGAACATCTTTCGCGAACTCGTCGTCGGGATTGGCTTCAAGCCATCGGCGCATGGTGAGCCATTTGGCTGCCTCGTATCTGTCCCAGCTGTCTTGGTCTGCCAAAACCATTTCCACGACGTCGTAGTTGTGACGGCCGAAAGACGCGAGAAGTTCTGGAAGCGGGAGAAAGTCGGAGATTGCGCCGGCAAGACACCCCCTGGCAACATCTTCCGTCGGCGGTAACTGCCGCCAGTAGGGCTCGCCGATGAGGATGATCCCTCCGGAGCGGAGGCTCTGCGCGAGAAGCTCGATGGTGCCGATGGCTCCCCCGGCAATCCAGGTGGCACCGACACAGGCTGCCACATCGACCTTCTCGTCAGAGACGTAGCCCGCGGCATCGCCATGGATGAACTCGACTTGATCGGCCACGCCGAGTTCTTCAGCACGGAGCTTCGCTTGCTCAGTGAATAACCGGCTCATGTCGATGCCGGTGCCGATGACTCCGTAATCGCGCGCCCAGGTGCACAGCATCTCGCCCGAACCGCTGCCGAGGTCGAGCACTCGGGTCCCCTTTTCCAGACGCAGCGCCGCGCCGAGAGTGGCGAGCTTTTCGGGTGTGAACGGGTTATGGATGTGGTGAGCACTTTCGGTGATGTTGAAGATCCGTGGAATATCCAATGCAGAAAATCTCCTTACAGGTATGAATAGATTCGGCCACTGCCTAACGTGAAGCTCACCCGCTCTTGGCCGCACAGCGGCTAAAAATCGCGTGGAGCGACTTGTTAGCTGCAGTTAGTAGTATGTTTATCATGCGAGCTTCATTACTTTCGCTGAAAGATAAATTGTGGCAGCAAGCGCTAGGAAATAACATAGGATCTTAATTCGAGTAGCCCGTGACGATAGGGAATGGGGCCTGAAATAGAGATAGAGGAAAGGAGAGCATATTAATCCTAGATAAGGCACTGAGAGAAGGCTGGCATTATGAAATGAAAGAGCAACCTTTTGATTTAAGATAATGGTTAGGAATAGTAGAGGAATAGTCGGAAGCTCCAATAGCATTCTCATCCACCACCATGGTATTCGTAAAAAGTAATTAGGCTTCCACCACATCACTAAATATGGGAATGAAAATATCCCCACCAGTAGTAGATAGACAATCAGAAAGGAATTTCTGCGCTCTTTCATTCAAATCTCTATTTTAGCAGCTAACGACAGCCTTCACCGGACGTGAACCCGCCAGGGTTCACGGTACGGTGCGAGGCCTGGTTCGACCTTCCGTATTTTCTGCGATGTCCCCGAAGACCGAATCACACATGCGGTGCCATGACAACATGATGGCGTGTCTTGTGCCGCGTGTGATCGGCTGTGGATCTTGTCCGGATTGCACAAGTTGCCCCGCCCGTGCCGTGTTTCCGTCTGATCCGACTATCAACCATAGAACGGTGAAAACCGGAGCAACAACCATTCGGAGCAGTAGAGGCGTGCCGATGGAGTGAATTCCCACGACCAACAGGATGCTGAACGTGTAGATCAGTGTGGCTAGCAGGAACATATTGCGGAAGTCGTTTGGACTGACCCACGCGTCATATCCGAAGTTGGCCATCCCGCCGACAACGAAGGCAAGGATGTGGAACTTTAGAAACCACACGGCCTTGAGCAGATTCTGTCCGAATGATGCGGGAGTCGAAGACTCCTGCATCTTGAGCACCAAGTACCATGCGGCAGAGAAACCGAAGGCAACGTAAAGTGCAATGGTTCCCGCGAACAGGCATCCGCCGCCCCAGTCGGTGTTGCCTTGAAGGAAGATGTGCCGCTCCAAGTGGACGTGAATCTCTGGCGGTTCATATAGCACCCCGCCGACCAGCCCTGCGACCACGACCGCTTGTGGCACGATCATCCAAGGCCCGAGGAGGAACATCGCAATCCGCCTTGTTGTCATCTTCTTCATCTCGTGGTCGAACTATTCCTTGTACGTAACTTCGTTTCTTGGATTTGAAGATTACAATATTTACTTGTTTTTCGCAAGAGAAAAACGGGGGATGACAGCTCCGGCCCGTACTATCCCCGGACATTGATCAGTCACTGAAAGAGCAGTTATGGAAACGGGCATTGCTTCGCGACATTCGGGCTTCGCGACATTCGGATACAGAATCCGGCATCTGTGGTAGCATGGCCCCCGCCCCGGGAACGGCGGCGGAGCGATCCCGCATGAAGATCTCCGACCTTTCGCGGCACGGCGTCCCGCGCCGGCTCGTCTCGGCGCTGCGGGAGGCCGGCTACGACACCCTCTATCCGCCGCAGGCGGAGGCGGTCCGCGCCGGCGCCCTCCGCGGGGGGAACCTCCTCCTCGCCCTCCCCACCGCCGCCGGCAAGACGCTCATTGCCGAGCTCTGCATGCTGCGGAGCGTCCTCGAGGAGGGGGGGCAGTGCCTCTACGTCGTCCCCCTCCGCGCCCTCGCCGCGGAGAAATACGAGGAGTTCAAGCGGCGCTACGAGCCGCTCGGCGTTTCGGTCGGCGTCGCGACCGGCGAGTACGACTCCCCGGGGACGCGCCTCTCGAGCTACCGGATCCTCGTCGCGACGTCGGAGAAGGTCGACTCGCTCCTCCGCATGCGCGCGCGCTGGCTCGGCGAATCCCTCACCGTCGCCGTCATGGACGAAGTCCACTACATCCACGATCCGTCCCGCGGCCCCACGCTCGAGTTCGTGATCGCCCGCCTCCGGCAGGTGAACCCGGCGCTCCGGATCCTGGCCCTCAGCGCGACCGTCCGGAACGCGCGCGAGCTCGCCTCCTGGCTCGACGCCGCCCTCGTCTCGAGCGACTGGCGCCCCGTCCCCCTCCTCGAGGGCGTCTACGCGGGCGACACGATTTACTACGCGGACCGCACCACCCGCTCCCTCGTCGCCGAACGGGCCAACCCCGCCCGGTCGCTCGTGACGGACACCGTGGACGCCGGCGGCCAGGCGCTCGTCTTCGTGAACTCCCGGCGCTCCGCGCAGGCCGCGGCGCGGGCGCTCGCCCCCCACCTGCGCGGCCGGCTCAAGGACGAGGAGCGGACGGCGCTGCGGGAGGTCGCGGACGCCGCCGGGGTCGTCCTCCAGGAGCCGACCCGCCTCTGCGGGGAGCTCGCCGGGGCGATCCGGTGCGGCGTCGCCTTCCACCACGCCGGGCTCCACCAGGAGCAGCGCCGCCTCGTCGAGGGGGCGTTCCGCGCGCGGCTCCTGAAGGCGATCTGCGCGACCCCCACGCTGGCGGCCGGGGTGAACCTCCCCGCCCGGAGGGTCGTCATCCGTGACTGGGGGCGCTACGAGTCGGGGCTCGGCCAGCGTCCGATCCCCGTCTTCGAGTACAAGCAGTTCGCGGGGCGGGCGGGGCGCCCCGGCTACGACGAGGAGGGGGAGGCGATCCTCGTGGCGAAGCGGGAGCGGGACCTCGCCGATCTCTTCGAGCGCTACATCCGCGCCGACGCCGAGCCGCTCCGCTCGCGCCTCGGCGAGGGCGGCGCGCTCCCCGCCCACATCCTCGCCTCGATCGCCGCGGGCTACGCGGCCTCGATGGCCGGCATCATGGAGTTCCTCTCGCTCACCTTCTTCGCCGCGCAGGGGGACGTCCGGACGCTCGAGCTGGAGACCGGGCGGATCCTCGACTTCCTCATCGAGGAGGGACTGATCGCCGCGCCCGGCCGCGCCGCCGGCTCCCCCCTCGCGCCCGGCGACGGGCTCGTCGCCACGACGTTCGGCGCGGTCGTCTCCCGCCTCTACCTCCAGCCGGAATCGGGGCTCATCCTCCGGCGGGGGCTCGAGCACGCCGCCGCCCGGCCGGCGGTCTCGAGCGGCGCGCTCCTCCACCTCGCCTGCTGCTGCCCCGACATGCCGCTCCTGAACCTCACGAGGGGGGACCGCGCGGCGCTCGAGGATGCGGCGCGGGCGGGGGATGACGCCTTCCTCATCCCGCCGCCGTCCGGCGGGGGGCTGGACGAGTACGAGCGGTTCCTCAAAGGCATCCGCACCGCGGGGATGCTCGGCGACTGGATCGACGAGGCGCGCGAGGAGGAGATCTGCGACCGGTACGGCATCGGCCCGGGCGACGTCCGCCGGTTCGTCGAGAACGCCGACTGGCTCGTCTACGCCGCGGGCCGCCTCGCGTCCGCCCTCCGGATCGAGGGGGTGCAGCCGGCGCTGCGGGACCTCAGGCGGCGCGTCCTCTACGGCATCCGCGAGGAGCTCCTCGATCTCGTCTCCCTGAAGGGGATCGGCCGCGTCCGGGCGCGGCATCTCTTCCGCGCCGGCTACCGGACGCTCGATGCGCCCGGGAAGGCGCGGGAGAAGGACCTCGCGGCGGTCCCCTCGATCGGGCCGC
>JAQUPF010000001.1:311589-397117 GCA_028716845.1 bacterium
CCGAGCCGCTCCTTCAGGGCGCCGATCCGTTCCATGATCACCGCGCCGATCAGGCGATAGCCCCCCCGGTCCCTCGGGAACCGTTCCAGATCCCCGTACCTGATGAGGGGGCCATAGGCGACCCGTATCTTCCGGGGCCTCGGGAGGAGGCAGCCCTTCGGGAGGGCGCGCCACGCCCCGGAGATGTAGCAGGGGATGACGTCGGTCCGGGCGCGGGAGATGAACATCCCGATCCCCTCCCGGGCGAGCCCGAGCGCGCCGTCCTCGCTCCTCGTCCCCTCGGGGAACATGAGCACGATGTTCCCCGAGCGGATGAGCCTGATGATCCGCTTCGTCGCCCCCAGGTCGGCCTCGCCGCGCGTGATGGGGATGAGGTGCTGGCAGGCGAGGATGAACTCGACGAGGCGGTTCCTCACGAGGGTCGCCCGGCCGACGTACCATATCTTCCGCCGGAGCGCGGCGCCGGCGAGGGGCGGGTCGAGGGCGCTCGCGTGGTTGACCGCGAGGACGGCGCCGCCCGTCGCGGGGATGTGCTCGAGCCCCTCCACCTCCCAGCGGAAGGCGGTCGCGAAGAAGAGGCGGTAGAGGGCCCGGAAGACCGAGTAGGCGCCCTCGGAGAACGCGCCGCCGGGCCTCATCCCGAGCCCTCCAGGGCGGCGACGGCGGCGGCGGGGGAGTCGGCGTACCGGATGTCGGTCTCCGCCCCGATCTCGGCCGGGACGGGGCTGCAGAGCCCCCTGATGACGAGCACCGGGATCCGCTTCGTCCACTTCGTCCAGGCGATCTCGCAGACGGTGCCGCAGCTCATCCCGATGCATATCATCGCGTCGGCGAGCCGCACCAGCCGCGAGTGCTGCTCGTACCAGGTGAGGTCCTCGAGGACCTCGTCGCAGAGGGGCCTGTTCCGCTGCACCCTGCCGGGCGACCCGGCCGCCGCGTCCCCCGCGGTCGGGATCAGGCCGCGGAGCCTCCTCCCCCCCGCCTCCTTGTACGCCGCCGCGGCGATGACGGCGACGCCCCGGTCGGGGCAGACGACGAGCTCGTGTCCCGCCGCCGCGAGGAGCCGCCCGGTCTCGGCGGCCGCCTCCCTGATCAACCCGGCCCCGACGCCGGCGGCGCGGGCGACCGTGTCGATGTCCGAGGGGCCGATGACCGCGACCTTCATCTCAGTTCGTCCATCGTCCTTCTTACATCGTACATCGCGCGGAGCGCGGCGTATATCCGAAAGGGGGAGGAGCCTCGCGGAGGGATGCGAGACCGGGTGTGGCGGGACGCGCATCCGGATCCGGGGATCGCATCAGCCCGCGAGGCGCAGCCCCGTCTCCCCCAGGAGCGCCCCGACCATCCTGACGAGGTCGCGCGTGGGGGTGACGCGGAACATGTTGCCCGCCCGCATCGTGACCCGCTCCCCGGTGGGCCCGATGAAGTCGAGGAAGACCGGGCACCTGCCGGGGGATGACTCGAACAGCCGACGCAGCTCCTCGAGCTTCCCGTGCTCGATGTCCGACAGGTGGATCTGGACGTGGAGGGCGCTCGTGCACCGCTCCTGGACATCGTCGAGCGGGATGACGTCGGAGACGATCACCTTCGGGCTCTCCTCGTCGACATCCACCCTTCCGACGACGAGGACCGCGGCCTCCTCGCAGACGAGGCCCCCCACCTTCGCGAACGCCTTCGGGTAGACGACGACCTCGACCGAGCCGGCGAGGTCCTCGAGCGTCGCGACGGCCATCTTCTCGTTCTTCCGGTGCGTGAAGGTGTGGCGCACCCTCGTGATGATCCCGCCGAGCTTCACCGTCTCCCCCCCCTTCCGCCCGGCGAGGGTGGAGGAGTCGGCCGTCGCGAAGCGGCGGATGTCCTCCTCGTGGCGCGCGAGCGGGTGCCCGCTGACGTAGAAGCCGAGGAGGGCCTTCTCCATCGACAGGCGCTGCCCCTCGGGCCACTCCGGGACGTCCGGGAGCGCGTCGCCGCCCGCCCCGGCGGTCGCCTCGAACGCCTCGAAGAAGGAGCCCTGCCCCGCCCGCCGGTCCCGCTGCGCCTCCGCCGCCCGCTCGAGCGCCTCGCCGACGGCGGCGGTGAGCTGCGCCCGCCGGCGGCCGAGGCTGTCGAACGCGCCGCAGGCGATGAGGCTCTCGAGAACCTTCTTGTTGACGAGGCGGAGGTCGACCCGGGCGGCGAAGTCGTGGATGCCGCCGAATCTCCCCCCCTCCTCCCGGGCGGCGAGGATGGACTCGACGGCGCCCGCGCCGACGTTCTTGACCGCCTCGAGGCCGAACCGGATCGCGTCGCCGACGACCGTGAAGCGGGAGAAGCTCTCGTTGACGTCGGGCGGCAGGATCCGGATGCCCATCCGCCTGCACTCGGCGATGTACTCGGCGATCTTGTCGGTGTTGTTGATCTCGCTCGACAGGAGCGCGGCCATGTACTCGGTCGGGTAGTTCGCCTTGAGGTAGGCGGTGCGGTAGGCGATGAGGGCGTAGGCGGCGCTGTGCGACTTGTTGAAGCCGTACTCGGCGAACCGCTGCACGAGGCCGAATATCCGCTCGGCGACCGCCTTCCGGATCCCCTTCCGGACGGCGCCCCGGACGAACGCCTCCTCCTGCCGCTTCATCTGCTCGACGATCTTCTTGGCCATGATGCGGCGCAGGTTGTCGGCCTGGGGGAGCGTGAAGCCGGCGATCTCGTGGGCGATCTGGATCACCTGCTCCTGGTAGAGCATGACGCCGTAGGTGTCCTTGAGGATCGGCTCGAGGGCGGGGTGGTCGTAGGCGATGGGGATCTGCCCGTGCTTGCGGCGGACGTAGTCGTCGAGCATCCGCATCGGGCCGGGGCGGAAGAGGGCGAGGAGGGCGACGAGGTCGTCGAACCGGTCGAGGCCGATCTTCTTGGAGAGCTCCCGCATCCCCGCGCTCTCGAGCTGGAAGACCCCGATCGTGTCGGCCCTGTTGAGGAGGTCGAAGGTCGCCCGGTCGTCGGCCGGGATCTCGTCCCACGAGATCGTCACGCCGCGGGTGCGGGCGATGATCCTGACGGCGTTGTGGAGCACCGTGAGCGTGCGGAGGCCGAGGAAGTCCATCTTGAGCAGGCCGATGTCCTCGACCGGCTTCATCGCGTACTGGGTGATCGGCTCGTCGTTCGTGCCGCGGCAGAGGGGGAGGTAGTCCATGAGCGGCCGGTCCGAGATGACGACGCCGGCGGCGTGGGTGGAGGCGTTGCGGGCGAGCCCCTCGAGCGTGAAGGCGAGCTCGACGAGGCGGCCCACCTTCGGGTCGCCGTCCCGGACGCGCCGGAGCTCGGGCTCCATCTCCAGCGCCTCCGCGAGCGTGATCTTCGGGTCCGCCGGAACGAGCTTCGCGATCCGGTCGACCTCCCCGTACGGCATGCCGAGCACCCTGCCGACGTCCCGGATGACCGCCTTCGCCTTCATGCGGCCGAAGGTGATGATCTGCGCGACGTTCTCGGTGCCGTACCGCCGGGAGACGTACTCGATGATCTCGCCGCGCCGGTCGTAGCAGAAGTCGATGTCCATGTCCGGCATCGTCACCCGGTTCGCGTTCAGGAACCGCTCGAAGAGCAGGTTGTGGCGGAGCGGGTCGATGTCGGTGATGCCGAGGGCGTAGGCGGCGATGGAGCCGGCGGCCGACCCCCGCCCGGGACCCACCGGAATGTCCTGCCCCTTCGCCCACGAGATGAAGTCCCAGACGATGAGGAAGTAGCTCGCGAAGTTCATCCGCTCGATGATCCGCAGCTCCCGCTCGAGCCGCTCCCGCACCGCGGCGTCCGCCCCGGGGTACCGGCGGGCGAGCCCCTCCGTGCAGAGCGCGCGCAGGTACTCCATGCGGTCGCGGCCGCCGGGGGCCTCGTACTCGGGGATGTGGTAGATCTGCCGTCCGCGCTCGTCCGTGAACGGGATCTCGAGGTTGCACTTCTCGGCGACCTCGATCGTCCGGGCGAGGGCCTCGGGGAACTCGCCGAGCGCCTGCTGCATCTCCTCCGCCGTCTTGAAATAGAACTCCCCCGTCGAGAACCGCATCCGCTGCTCGTCGAAGAGGGTCTTGCCGGTCTGGATGCAGAGGAGCACCTCGTGGGCGAGGGCGTCCTCCGCCCGCATGTAGTGGATGTCGTTCGTCGCGAGGAGCGGGATGCCGAGCCGGCGCGAGATGCCGGCGAGCTCCCGGTTCACCGCGCGCTGCTCGGGGATGCCGTGGTTGTGGACCTCGAGGTAGAAGTCGCCGCGCTCGAAGATGTCCCGGTACTCGGCGGCCGCGCGCTCGGCGCCCGCGACGTCCCCCTTGAGGATGCGGTGGGCGATCTCCCCCTTCAGGCAGCCGCTCGCCCCGATGAGGCCGCGGTGCCGCACGGCGAGGAGGTCCCGGTCGATCCGGGGCCTGTAGTAGAACCCCTCGAGGTGGCCGAGCGAGGAGAGGCGGATCAGGTTCCGGTACCCCTCGAGGTCCTTCGCGAGGAGGAGGAGGTGGAAGGAGGCGTCCCGGATCCCCTCCGTCTTCCGCTCGAAGCGGCTCCCCGGGGCGACGTACATCTCCTGGCCGATGATCGGCTTGACCCCGCCGGCCATCGCCTTCTGGTAGAACTCGACCGCGCCCCCCATGAAGCCGTGGTCGGTGACCGCGAGGGCCGGCATCCTGCACTCGCGCGCCCGCGCGACGAGCTCGTCGATACGGCAGGCGCCGTCGAGGAGGCTGTACTCGCTGTGCACGTGGAGGTGCGCGAACCGCTCGTGCTGCATTGCCGCCGCTCCCGGATATCAGTTCGTCCTTCGCATCTCGTATCGCGTATCCCGCGAGACCCGCGGCGGCCGGCATCGCCGTGCCGCGGATTCCCGCGGAACGAAGAGCGAATCCACCGCGGATGAACGCGGATGAACGCGGATCATCTTTCGCCACAGAGGGCACAGAGAACGCAGAGGATATCGTTGCTTTCGACTTTGAACGTTCAACTTTGAACCGTAGTTGTTCTCTGTGATCCCCGTGGCGAAAAACATCATCCGTTATCCGCGAAGATCCGCGGGAATCCGTCGATCATCCGTCAAGATCCGCGGTGAGCGGTCCATCATCTCTCCGCATTCCCCCGGCGCTCACTTCCGCTCCGCCGCCTCCAGCTCCGCGGCGATCGCGAGGCGCCGCAGCCCCCGCGCGTGCGCCATCCCCATCACCCCCACCACGTCGCCGTGGCGCACCCCGCGGTCGGCGTCGAGGACGACGAGCGTCCCCGGCTCGGCCGCCGCCAGGTCCGCCATCTTCCGGTCGAGCTCCTCCCGCTCCACCCGCTTCCCCTGCCAGAAGAGCCGGCCCGAGCGGTCGATCGTCAGCTTCACCGTTCTCCCCCCCTGCACGGCCGCCGCGGGGGATCGCGGCAGGTCGATGCGGAACGCCGTCTGCAGCACCATGGAGGAGGAGAGCATGAAGAAGATGAGGAGCAGGAGGACGACGTCGATGAGCGGGGCGATGTCGAGCTTCCCCCGCTCGATCTTGCAGCGGCGCTTGAAGATCATCTCTGCGTCGACCCGGCCGGGGGCGCGCCCCGGCCCGTTGTTCAAGATCAGTCCGCTACCGGATCCTGGCGATGAGCGCGATCCCGATCGCGCCGAACAGCACGTTCGGGAGCCAGGCGCCGGCACACGGCGGGACCATCCCGCCGCGTCCCATCGAGAGGCCGATGACCTCGACCACGTAGTAGGAGATGCCGAGGGCGATGCTCAGGCCGGCGCTCCCGGCGGCGCCGCCGCGGGAGGCGCGCATCGCGAGCGGCACCGCGATGAGGACGATCGTGAGCCCCACGAACGGCCGGGCCGTCTTGTGGCGCAGGTCGACGAGCTTCCGCCGGTAGATCTCGGAATCGGGCGGGTAGAACGCCATGTTCCTGCTCAGCTCGCGGCTGCTCATCGAGATCGAGTCCTTCTGGCTGCTCACGAAGTCATCCGGCTTCTCCTTGAAGGGCAGCCGGCGCTTGGTGAACGGCTCCTCCCGGCTGCGGAGGCGGCCCCTGCCGTCGTAGTACTGGATCGAGCCGTCGAAGAACCACCACTCCCCGTCGAGGTAGGACGCCTTCTTCGCGGAGACCTTGTCGGTCACCTGCCTGCTCATCAGGCTCCGGACGGAGACGTCGTAGAGCGAGTCCCCGCCGGGCACCCACTGCGCCGACCATGTCCGCTGCTCGATCGGATTGAAGAAGGCGAGCGGCTGGAGCGCCTCCCTCCCGGCCCGCCGGCCGTACTCCTCGATGAGCCGCTCGGACCTCGCGTACGCCTCGGGGGCGAAGTTCTCGTTGAGCCAGGCGAGGAGGAGGGTGAAGCAGACGCCGAGACCGATGAACGGCAGCATGATCCGGTAGATGCTGATCCCGCTCGCGCGCATCGCGGTGATCTCGTTGTGGCGGGCGAGCATGCCGAGGCAGTACACGATGGCGAGGAGGATGGAGAGCGGGATGATGTTGACGAGGACGAGCGGCATCTGGACGAGGTAGTAGTTGCCGAGGAGGCGCAGCGGGATCTGGTGCGAGATGTACTCGTCGAGATGGGCGGAGAGGTCGTAGATGATGTAGACGAGGAGGAAGGCGGCGAGGCAGTAGCCGCACGGCACGAGGAACTCGCGGACGAGGTAGCGGTCGATGGTCTTCACGGCGGCTCACCTCCTCGCGAGCCGGTAGGTCAGGACCGGCCCGAGGACGGCGAAGGTGACGTTCGGGACCCAGAGGAGGAGGGCGGTGTACGGATCGACCCTCGTCTGGAGCGCCTGGACGCAGATGATGAAGGCGTAGTTGAGCCCCACGAGGGCGAGGCTGATGGCGGCGCCGATCGACGTCTCCCCCCGGTGGGCGGTGACGCCGAGCGGCATCCCGATCATGACGAAGGCGAGGACGCAGAAGGTGGAGACGAACCGCTGGCTGATCTCGATGCGGATGACGTTCATCCTGCGCCCGATGTCCCGCTGGAGGTTGGGGCTCGCCCCCCGGAGCATCATGTGGAAGCGCCGCAGCCGCCCCACCAGCTCGACCATCGTGTAGTTGGACATCTTCTTCGGGATCGCCTCCCGGTCGCCGCCGACGTTCATCTTGACGATGTAGGTCTTGAACGCGCCCGACAGGGAGGTGCTCTCCCCCTCCTTCGTGGGCTCCTCCACCGTCCCGTCGTAGATGTTGAACGTCACCTGCCCCTCCCCCTCCACGGCGATCTCCCCGCTCTTCGCCTTGAGGAAGCGGGTGCGCCCGTCGGGGAGATTCTCGTAGATGATGACGTCCCGGAACAGCTTGCCGTCCTTCTGCCCGATGTAGAACTGGTACGGCTTGAAATGGTCGATGAAGACGCCGGGCTCGAGCAGCGCCTCCGGGCTCCGCTCGCCCACCCGGTAGCGGAGCTGCCGGACCTCGTAGTGGGCGCGGGGGGCGATGTCCGCGTTCACGACGAAGGAGACGGCCGTGAGCGCGACCGCGATGACGTACCCGCTCAGGAAGATGCTGTGGAAGCCGATCCCGCAGGCGCGCATCGCGGTGACCTCGTTGTCGGCGGAGAGGCGCCCGAAGGAGAGCAGGCTCGCCGTCAGGATCGCCATCGGGATCGAGAACGGCAGCAGGTACGGGATGAAGTTGAGGAAGAGGCGCAGGAGGAGCCCCGCCGCCACGCCCCGATCGAGGAGGTCGAGGATCCGGATCACGTTTCCCATGAAGAGGATGAAGGTGAAGACGACGAGCGATATACCGAAGCTCTTCAGGAGCCGGAGCCCGATGTACCGGTGGATGATCTTCACGACGACCTCGCGCGGGGACGGGGGGCACCCCGTCGATGGCTCATCGTATCACAGCGGGCGGCCGGCGGCAACAGGAGCCCGGCTCAGCCGAATCCGCGCCGGAACAATGAACCACGAGCCACGGATCTCCGCTGATTGGATTGCCGCAGATACAGGGTTCCAGCCGCGGATTGACGCGGATTATCGCTGATAAGAACCGAATAAATCGGCTTCCCTTTCTCTTGCTTCGTTCAATCTGCGTGAATCCGCGTTCATCCGCGGCAGGGCATTTGATCCTTTCAACTTTGAACGTTCAACTTTGAACTGTAGTTGGATCCGTGACAATCCGCGGTGGATTGGTGTCCATCCCGTCGGGAATCCGCGGCCGGCGGCGCCCCGGGCGGCCCTCCGGCCGGTTCAGCCGGACGCGCCCCCTCGCTCCGCGCGCGCCGACAGGTCCTCGATGACGGCCGTCGCGCTCGTCTCCATGTCGAGCACGATGGCGTTGACGCGCGCGGTGAGGTAGTTGTAGGCGACGAACGAGGGGATCGCCACCATGAGGCCGGCCGCCGTGGTGAGGAGGGCCTCCCAGATGCCGCCGGCGAGGTCGCCGGGGTTGACCACGCCGCCGTGGGTCTGGATCTGCTGGAACGCCTTGATCATCCCCGCCACCGTCCCGAGGAGGCCGAGGAGCGGGCAGACGTGCGCCACGGTGGCGAGGATGGGGAGGTGCCGCTCGAGCCGGGGGACCTCGTGGAGGCCCGCGTCCTCGATCGCCTGCCTGATCTCGGCCCGGCTCCGGCCGGCCGCGCGGAGCGCCGCCGAGACGATCGAGGCGATCGGCCCCGGCGTGGATTCACAGAGGGCCGCCGCCTCGTCCATCCTCGAGGCGGCGATCCGCTTCCGCACCGCGCGGAGGAACGCACGCGCGTCGATGCCGGCGCGGTGGAGGTTGACGAGGCGCTCGGTGAAGACCGCGAGCGCGACGATGGAGCAGCCCGCGATGATCCACATGATGGGACCGCCCCGTTCAAGCCACGCCATTCCGCCCATCGCTCCTCCCGCCGCGGCCTCCGCCGACCGCCACGCGCTCACTATACAGGCCGCCGCGCCGCTCCCGCAAGACCAATCTCCCCGCCCGCCGCATCCCGGAGGAACACGGCACAAACAGCCGCGGAGATCACAGAGAACAACTACAGTTCAAAGTTGAACGTTCAAAGTCGAAAGCAGCACTATCCTCCGCGTCCTCTGTGCCCTCTGTGGCCGGTTGTATCTGCGTCGATCCGCGGCCGGAACCCTGTATCTACTGCAATCCAATCCGTGACAATCCGTCAATGATCCGTGGAGATCCGCGGCTCGTGGTTCATTGTTCCGCCGCGGCTCATGCGATGTACGAAGTACGAAGGACGACCGACGGACTGCGTCTGCAGAATCCGCGTTCATCCGTGGCGGATCCTCTGTTCCTTTCAACCTTGAACGTTCAACTTTGAACTGTAGTTGGATCCGTGGTGGATTCTTTCTTCTTTCGCGCGGCCTGGCGGAGGTAGGGCCGCAGGGCGCGGCCGGTGTGCGACGCGCCGCACGCGGCGACCGCCTCGGGCGCCCCCTCGGCGACGATGCGCCCCCCCGCCTCCCCCCCCTCGGGGCCGAGGTCGATGACCCAGTCGGCGCACTTGACGACCTCCATGTTGTGCTCGACGACGATGACGGTGTTCCCCGCGTCCACGAGGCGCCCGAGGACGTCGAGGAGGGCGCTGATGTCGGCGAAGTGGAGGCCGGTCGTCGGCTCGTCGAGGATGTAGAGGGTGTTCCCCGTCGAGACGCGGCCGAGCTCGGCGGCGAGCTTCACCCGCTGCGCCTCCCCGCCGGAGAGGGTGGTGGCCGGCTGGCCGAGGGCGATGTAGCCGAGCCCCACCTCGGCGAGGACGCCGAGCCGGCGGTGGAGGGGGGGGACGGCCCGGAAGAGGAGACGCGCCTCGTCGACGGTCATCGCGAGGACGTCCGCGATGCTCTTCCCCTTGAACCGCACCTCGAGCGTCTCCCGGTTGTAGCGCCGGCCGCCGCACGCCTCGCACGGGACGTAGACGTCCGGCAGGAAGTGCATCTCCACCCGCAGCAGGCCGTCGCCGCGGCATGCCTCGCAGCGGCCCCCCTTCACGTTGAAGCTGAAGCGTCCCGGCTTCCAGCCGCGCGCCCTCGATTCGGGATGGCGGGAGAAAAGGTCACGGATGACCGTGTAGACGCCCGTGTAGGTGGCGGGGTTCGAGCGCGGCGTACGGCCGATCGGCGACTGGTCGATCAGGACGACCTTGTCGATCAGGTCGAGGCCGCGGAGCTCCCGGTGCGCCCCGGGCTGTTCGCGTGCGCCGTGGAAATGCCGCTCGAGGGCGCGCCGGAGCGTCTCGTCCACGAGCGAGCTCTTGCCCGCCCCCGACACGCCGGTGACGGCGCACACGACCCCGAGCGGGAAATGGACGTCGATCGACCGCAGGTTGTTGTGCGCCGCGCCGATGACGCTCAGCCGCCGTTTCCCCGGCCGCCGCCGGCGGGGCGGCACCGGGATCCGGCGCGCCCCCGAGAGGAACTGCCCCGTGACCGATTCCGCGGCCGCGACGATCTCCTCGACGCCGCCCCGGGCGACGACCCGGCCGCCCTGGACGCCCGCCCCGGGGCCGAGGTCCACGATGTAATCCGCCGCCCTGATCGTCGCCTCGTCGTGCTCGATGACCACCACGGTGTTCCCGAGGTCCCGCAGCCGCGCGAGCGTGTCGAGGAGCCGCGCCGTGTCGCGCGGGTGGAGGCCGACGCTCGGCTCGTCGAGGATGTACAGCACGCCGACGAGGCCGGCGCCGATCTGCGTGGCGAGCCGCGTCCGCTGGGCCTCGCCGCCCGAGAGCGTGCCGCTCTCCCGGTCGAGGGTGAGGTAGTCGAGGCCGACGCGGCGGAGGAAGGAGAGCCGCTCCGCGATCTCCCGGACGAGCTCGCGCCCCACCGCCTCGTCCCTCCCGGCGAGCTCGAGGCCCCCGAAGAAGGCGAGGGCCCGGTCGACCGTCATGGCGGCGACGGCGCTGATCGATTCGCCGCCGACCGTCACGGCGAGCGCCTCCGGCCGGAGCCGCCGGCCGCCGCACTCGGGGCAGGGGATCTCCACCATGAACTCCCGGAACTTCTCCCGGACGTACGCGCTCCCCGTGTCGCGGAAACGCCGCTCGAGGATCGGGATGACGCCCTCGAAGGCGGCGCGCCGGTCGCGGGGCCGCCGCCCGTGCCGGGAGCGGACCGTGACCGGCCCGCCGCCGGAGCCGCGGAGCACGATCTCCTGCCACCGCCGCTCGAGCCGGTCGAACGGCACGTCGAGGCTGAAGCCGTACCGCCGGGCGGCCGCGCGGAGGAGGCGCTTGTAGTGGAGGGCGAGGGAGCGGGAGCCGGCGTAGCGGAACGGGATGATCGCGCCGGCGGCCAGGCTCCGGCCCCCGTCGACGATCATCTCGCGGGTGAACGTGAGCCGGCGGCCGAGTCCGTGGCAGGCGGGGCATGCCCCCTGGGGGCTGTTGAACGAGAAGCCGCTCGGCTCGAGGTCCCGGTGGCCCCGCCCGCACGCGCCGCAGCTCAGCCGCTCGCTGAATCGCCGCTCCTCCGCGGGGGCGTCCGCCCCGATGATCGCCTCCCCCCCGCCGAGGCGGAGGGCGAGCTCGAGGGAGTCGGTGAGGCGGTTCCTGATTCCCTCCCGGAGCGCGAGGCGGTCCACGACGACGTCCACGGTGTGCGGCTGCCGGGGGTCGAGCCGCCCGGCGGCCTCGATCTCGGCGAGGCGGCCGTCGACGCGGACCCGGACGAAGCCCTCCTGGGCGAACCGGCGGAGCATCGCCGCGTGATCCCCCTTCGCCTCCTCGACCGCCCGCGCCATGACCATGACGGCCCTCCCGTCCCCCATGCCGAGGACCTCGTCCGCCATTTCCTGCACCGTCCGCCGGCGGACGGGACCGCCGCAGGCGACGCAGTGCGGGACGCCGGCGCGGGCGTAGAGGACGCGGAGGTAGTCGTGGATCTCGGTGACCGTGGCGACCGTGGAGCGTGGGTTCGCGCCGAGCGGGCGCTGGCCGATGGCGATCGCCGGCGAGAGCCCCTCGATGTGCTCCACCTCCGGCTTCTGCATCTGGGAGAGGAACTGCCGCGCGTAGGCCGAGAGGCTCTCCACGTACTTCCGCTGCCCCTCGGCGAAGAGGGTGTCGATCGCGAGCGAGGACTTCCCGGAGCCGGAGACGCCCGTGACGACGATGAGCCGGTCGCGGGGCAGATCGAGGTCGATCCCCTTCAGGTTGTGCTCGCGCGCGCCGCGGATGACGATCCGGTCCACGAAACTATTATAGCCACAGAGAACACAGAGAACACAAAGGATATTGGTTCAGCCGCATCCGAACATCGAGAGTTGAAAGAACTTCTGTTTCGGCCGCGGATTGACGCGGATCATGCAAACGCAGTTCGTCGGTCGTCGTTCGTACTTCGTCCATCGCATGAGCCGCGGCGGAACAATGAACCACGAGCCGCGGATCTCCACGGATCATTGACGGATTGTCACGGATTGGATTGCAGTAGATACAGGGTTCCGGCCGCGGCAAGGGACGGATTATGGAGGGCGGCTTCCCATTGCCTCGCGTCGCGTCCGGTTGCTACCATCTCAGGGATGGAGACCGATCTCCTCGTCATCGGCGGCGGCATCGCGGGCCTGACGTTCGCCATCAAGTGCGCGCCGTTCGCCCGCGTCGCGGTCCTCTCCAAGCGGGAGCGGACCGAGACGAACACCTTCTACGCGCAGGGCGGCGTCGCCGCCGCCGTCGCGCCCGACGACTCGTTCGAGTCCCACGCCCGCGACACGATGGCCGCGGGCGACGGCCTCTGCGACCCCGCCGTCGTCGGAGAGGTCGTCCGGGACGCGCCGCGCGCCGTCCGCGAGCTCGAGGAATGGGGGGTGCGCTTCTCCGCCGGGCCGGACGGGCGCCCCGCCCTCGGGCGCGAGGGGGGGCACTCGGCCCGGCGGGTCCTCCATGCCGCCGACGCCACCGGCCGCGAGATCCAGGAGCGGCTGCTCGAGCGCGCCTCGGCGCACGCGTCGATCCGCGTTCTCGAGGACAAGATCGCCGTCAACCTCGTCACCGCGCGGAAGGTCGATCCGGCGGCGCCCGGCCCCGACCGCTGTCTCGGCGCCTACGTCCTCGACAGGGCGGGCGGCCGCATCGAGCCGTGGCGGGCGCGCGTCACCGTCCTCGCGACGGGGGGCGCGGGGAAGGTCTACCTCTACACGAGCAACCCCGACGTCGCCACCGGCGACGGCATCGCCATGGCCTTCCGCGCGGGCGCCGAGATCGCCAACATGGAGTTCATCCAGTTCCACCCGACATGCCTCTACCACCCGCAGGCGAAAAGCTTCCTCGTCTCCGAGGCGGTACGGGGGGAGGGCGGCGTCCTGCGGCTCCCCTCGGGGGAGCCGTTCATGCGCCGCTACCACCCGGACGCGGAGCTCGCCCCGCGCGACGTCGTCGCCCGCGCCATCGACAACGAGATGAAGGCGCGCGGCGCCGCGCACGTCCTTCTCGACATCACGCACCGGGGGAGGGAGTTCATCGCGGGCCGCTTCCCGAACATCTACGAGAAGTGCCTCTCCTTCGGCTACGACATGGCGCGGGACCCGCTCCCGGTCGTCCCGGCGGCGCACTACGCCTGCGGCGGCGTGCGCGCGGCCCTCGACGGCCGCACCTCCGTCGGGGGGCTCCTCGCCGTCGGTGAGACCGCCTGCACCGGCCTCCACGGCGCCAACCGCCTCGCGAGCAACTCCCTCCTCGAGTCGCTCGTCATGGCCGACCGGGCCGCCCGCCTCGCGCGGGACCTGCTGGGGGAACGGGCCGCGCCGGCGCCGTCGATACCGCCCTGGACGACGGGCAACGCCCGGGACAGCGACGAGATGGTCGTCGTGAGCCACAACTGGGACGAGGTCCGCCGGTTCATGTGGGACTACGTCGGCATCGTGCGCACGGACAAGCGGCTGCGACGCGCCCTGAACAGGGTGGAGAACCTCCAGCGCGAGATCCTCCAGTACTACTGGGATTTCATCATCACCGCGGACCTCGTGGAGCTCAGGAACATCGCCACCGTCGCCGAGCTCATCATCCGGTCGGCCCTCCGCCGGAAGGAGAGCCGCGGCCTCCATCATACCCTCGACTACCCTCGGCGCGACGATGCCCGCTTCCGCCGGGACACGGTCCTCATGCCCGGGGAGGAGGGTGGATGATGCGGCGCCTTCCCCTGCCGCCCCTCGCCGCGGCGGCCGCCCTCGCGGCGGCCGCTCCCGCAGGGGGGGAGGAGGCGTGCGTCCGGATCGGTTTCGAGGCCGGCGCGCCGCTCGCGGTGCAGGGGTGGGAGGAGAAGGTCTACAACAGGCCGAACCGCTGGGAGGTCGGCATGGACGGCGGCGAGGCCTTTCTCCGCGCCGTGAGCGACGGGAGCGCCTCCATGCTCTACCGCCCCGTCCGCTTCGACGCCCGCGACTGTCCGGTCGTCCGCTGGTCCTGGAAGGTGACGCGCCTGCCGCGCAAGGGGCCGGCGCACACGCAGGCGAACGACGACTACGGCGCCCGGATCTACTTCTTCTTCCCGGGCCGGACGTTCCTCACCTCCCGCGTCCTCCAGTACGTCCGGGACAACGAGACGCCCCCGGGGACGATCAGGACGAGCCCATCCTCGGGGAGGTGCCGGCTGGTCGTCGTGCACTCGGGGGCGGCGGAGCTCGGGGAGTGGATCACCGTGGAGCGGAACCTGTTCGAGGATTACGCGCGGGCGTTCGGCCGGGCGCCGGCCCGGCCCGTCGGGGGGATCGGTTTCATGACCGACTCCGACGACACCGCGTCCTCCGCCGAGGCGTACTACGGCCCCCTCACCGTGGGGTCAGATCTTCACTATTAACCAAGCGCGGGAATCGGCTTATGGCAGCGGTGGCTCCGTTCGGGAATCAGCGGCTCCGATCGTCAGTTAATAGTGAAGATCTGACCCCATGAAGATCGCGGTCGGGTCAAGGAACCCGCTCAAGATCGAGGCGGTGCGGAACGTCGCCGCGAGGGTCTTCGACGGCGTCACGGTCGAGGGGGTCGCCGTCGATTCGGGCGTCCGCGGAAACCCCCTCACCGACGCCGAGACGATCGCCGGCGCCGTCGCGCGCGCGAGGGCGGCGCGCGAGAAGACCGGCGCCGACCTCGGCGTCGGCCTGGAGGGCGGGATCACGCGGGTCGAGGGCTCCTGCTACACCTGCGTCTGGTGCGCGATCGACGACGGGGGGCGGGTGCTGAAGGGCGGCGGCGTGCACGTGCCCGTGCCGGACAGGGTGGCCGCCATGATCGCCGACGAGGGGGTGGAAATGGGCGCCGCGATGGACCTCCTCACCTCGATGCGCGACACGAAGCGGAAGATGGGCTTCGAGGGGATCGTCACGCGCGGCCTCGTGGATCGCAGGGGCTCGTTCGAGTCCGTGGTCGCCTATGCCCTCTCGCGGATCCTCTCGCCGCACCTCTACGACTAGGATCGGCGCCCCCCGGGCCGATATCGCTTTACATCCCCCGCCGCGTTCCGCTACCGTAGTGCGCCGGCGGACCCACACAGGCGGCGGCCCGCGCGGCACGCCGCCCGCGCGATCCGCCCCTCCCGAGGAGGCACGCCGATGGCCGGCCGGATCATGGTCGTGGACGACGACCCGGACGTGCGGAACGTCCTCGCCCGCTACCTCACGGGAGAGGGGTGGGAGGTCGTCGCCACGGACGATGCGGCCGCCGCCGCGGACGGGGCTGCCGGCTGCGACCTCCTCCTCCTCGACATCCGGATGCCCGGCGTGGACGGCATCGACCTCCTCGGGCGGTGCAGGCAGACCGCGCCGGCCACCGAGGTCATCATCATCACCGGCCATGCCAGCATGGAGACCGCCATCCGGGCGCTCGAGTACGGCGCCTTCGACTACCTCCTCAAGCCCCTCGACCTCGACCTCCTCTGCCGCACCGCCCGCCGCGCCCTCGAGAAGAAGCGCCTCGTCGACGAAAACCGCCGGCTCCTGGAGGAGCTCACGGACTCCAATAGGCGGCTGGCGGACCTCGCCCGGACGCTCGAGCGCCGGGTGGAGGAGCGCACGCGCGAACTCGCCGAATCGAAAGAGGCGGCGGAGCGGGGCGCCCGCAGGCTCGCCACGATCAACGAGATCACGCGGGCCGTCACCTCCAGCCTCGACCTCCGCGAGGTGCTCCGGATCGTCGCGTCGGAGACGGGGAAGATCATCCGCTTCGACCGCGCCAGCATCACGCTCACCGACGGCCTCCGCAGCGTCAACAAGGTCTACTTCCTCAAGCCGGCCCCCGAGGGGGAGCCCGAGGACGGCGCCCCCTTCCCCATCGGGGGAACCGGCATCGAGCGTGTAATCCGCACCGGCGAACCCCTCATCCGCGACGGCCTCGACACGGCGGCCGTCTTCCCCGAGGACGAATTCATCCGGGCGACCGGCATGCGGTCGGGCATCGTGCTCCCGCTCATCTCGAGGGGCGTGCCGATCGGCACGTTCAACCTGGGGAGCGCGGAGGCCGGGGCATACGGCGCGGAGGACGGGGCGGTCCTCCGGCAGATCGCCGGCCAGATCGCCATCGCGATCGAGAACGCCGACCTCTACCGGCGGCTCCGGCAATACAGCGACTCGCTCGAGTCCATGGTCGCCCGGCGGACCGAGGACCTCCAGCGGAGCATCGCCGAGCTCCGGGCGGCGCAGGACCGGCTCGTCCAATCCGAGAAGCTCGCCGCCACCTCCAAGCTCATCGCGGGCGTGGCGCACGAGATCAAGAACCCGCTCAACTCGATGGCGTTCGCGACCGCGAACATCGAGAAGGCGCTCTCCTCGCCGCTCGACCGGAAGAAGGCGCTCGCCCTCTGCCGGGAGAACCTCTCCATCCTCCGATCGGACATCGCCCGGCTCGGGGAAATGGTGAACGCGTTCATGTCGTTCACGAAGCCGGTCCGCGTCCAGCGCGAGGCGGCGGACCCGAACGAGATCGTCCGGGAGGTCGTCCGCCGCCTCGGCCCCGAGCTCGCCGCGAAGCGGATCGGCCTCGATGAGCGCTACGATCCGGCCGTCCCCCGCCTCATGCTCGAGCGGGACCCGTTCCACCGCGCCCTCCTCAACCTGCTCCTGAACGCGCGCGACGCGGCACCGAGGGGCGGCGCCATCCGGCTCTCGACGAGGCGCGCGGGGGGCCGGGTCGAGATCGAGGTGGCGGACGACGGCTGCGGCATCCCGCCCGAGATCAGGGACCGGGTCTTCGACATCTTCTTCACCACGAAGGCGGAGGGGGCGGGCCTCGGCCTCGCGCAGGTGTACCGGACCGTCGAGAGCCACGGCGGGACGATCACGTTCCGGAGCGAGGTCGGCGGGGGGACGACGTTCCTCATCTCCCTGCCGGCGGGGTGACGGAGACAATGGGCGCGCTCGACATCCTCCTGCTCGACGACGACGACAACACGCGGAGGAGTCTTTCCACCTTCCTCCGCATGCACGGCCACGAGGTCGCGACCGCCGCGCGCCCCTCCGAGGCGCTCGCGATGCTCGGCGCCGGCGCGCACCACGTCCTCCTCACCGACGTCCGGATGCCCGAGATGGACGGCATCCAGGTCATCGGCAGGGCGCGGGCGCTCTCCCCCGACCTCACCGTCATCGTCATGACCGCCTACGGGGACGTGAAGGACGCCGTCCGCGCCATGCAGGCGGGGGCGTTCGACTACCTGACGAAGCCACTCGACGAGGAGGAGCTCATCGCCATCCTCGGGAAGGCGGCCGAGCGCCACGCCCTGATCGAGGAGGTCCGGACGCTCCGCCGGAAGGTGGGCGCGGAATCGCCGTTCGAGGGGATCATCGGCACGAGCGCCGCCATGGGCGGCGTCTACGACCTCATCCGGATGGCCGCGGGGAGCGAGGCGGCCGTCCTCATCACCGGCGAGACCGGCAGCGGGAAGGAGGTGGCGGCCCGCGCGATCCATCGGGCGGGCGCGCGCGCCGCCGGCCCGCTCGTCACCGTCTCCTGCGGGGCGCTCCCCGAGACGCTGCTGGAGAGCGAGCTCTTCGGCCACGTGAAGGGCGCCTTCACGGGCGCGGTGAGCGACCGGGCGGGGAAGATCCGAACGGCCGACGGCGGGACCCTCTTCCTCGACGAGGTGGGGACGCTGAGCCCGTCCGCCCAGGCGAAGCTCCTCCGCTGCCTCGAGGAGAAGAAGTGCGAGCCGCTCGGCGGCGACCGGACGGTCGAGACGGACATCCGGGTCATCGCCGCCACGAACGAGGACCTCGCGCGCGCGGTCGGGGAGAAGCGGTTCCGGAAGGACCTCTACTACCGCCTCAACGTCCTCCAGATCGAGATCCCCCCGCTCAGGAAGCGGAAGGAGGACATCCCGCTCCTCGCCCGGCACTTCCTGGGCGGGATGGGGCGGCCGGAGGCCTCGGTCTCCTCCGAGGCGATGAGCCTCCTCCTCGCGCACGACTGGCCCGGCAACGTGCGCGAGCTGGAACACGTCATCGAGCGGGGGATCGCCTCGATGCGCGGCGATGTCCTCACGCCGGACGACCTTCCGCCGGCGATCGGCCGCGGCGGCGTCCAGGAGGCGGCCACGCTCGGCGACAAGGTCGCCGTCTTCGAAAAGAACCTCATCGAGGACAAGTTGCGCGAGACCGGCGGCAACGTCGCCCGCGCCGCGCTGGAACTGCGCGAGCCGATCCGGACGCTCAGGCGCAAGATCAAGCGCTACGGCATCCGACCGCGGAAAAAGACCGGCGACGCCCCTCTCCCCCTCCCAGAGAATCACCCCCTGCCAGAATAGTGCCATCATGGCACTATTGTATTCTTGCTGATCTTCGCCAATGGCCATTTATGGCATTCCCCATCCGGGCAATCACCCTCGCCATAATGTGTATCTCATAGCACCAGAATGAATTATGCACATTATCTCAAATGAACCAACACCGGCATGTCTCTTGCTGATTTCTTCGCCGTGCGCGGGAATAGCGCGGAGTGATTGCGATGGCCCGGAAAACGAAAATACTGGTCGTGGACGACGCGGAGAACATCCGGCGCGCCTTCTCCGGCATGCTCGAGCTCTCCGGTTATGAGGCCTTCCAGGCGGAGACCGGTGAGGAGGCGATCGAGACAATCGAGCGGGAGGATATCTCGCTCACGCTGATGGACGTCGTCATGCCCGGGATGGGGGGCCTCGAGGCGGCGAAGCGGATTCGCGCGATCAGGAAAGACCACCCCGTCATCCTCATGAGCGGCTACGCGGATGACCGCATCGAAACATCCGGCATGGAGGCCGGGGTGCGCGCATTCCTCAGGAAGCCGTTCGACGGCTCCATCCTCCTCAAAACGATCCGCGGCGAGATCCGCTCGGCCGAAGCGGTGGAGGCGGCGCGATGAGGACGCCCGCGCCCGGACGGCTCTCCATGACGGCGCTCGCCGCCTGCGCCTGCGCGCTCCTCGCCTCCGCGGCTCCCGCCCAGGATGTGCGTGATGTCATCCTCAACGCGGCCAAGCCGGCGCACCTGCTCGCCGGAGGGTTCGTTGAGTTCGCCCTGCGGGGAAACAGCTCCTACATCGAGATCGACGGCACGCGCTTCAACCTGAAGAACAAGGATGTCGTCCGCCTGACGGTGGGGGCGGACGGGAACGGCAGGATCTACATCACCGGTGACAGAATGACGTCGTTCACGTTCGACGATGTCACGGTCGAGGTCAACGGCCAGGTGATCGGCATCGGTTCCATCACCGCCATCTACCTCACCAAGGACCCGTATCTCACCTCCACGCTCGCTCTCGTGACCCCCCCGGCGATGGCATGGACGCAATTGAGGGTGGACGGAACGGATGTCATCTACGGGGACGACAGCCGGGAGATCCTCATCGAAAATCTCCAGCTGAACGGCGGCGGGGTCATGAATCTGAACAACGAGGGCGGGACGGTCTGGTACGACGGGGGAGCGACCGGCTACCAGATCGATCCGGGAGAGACGCCGACGGCAACCCCCACGAGCACGCCCGAGCCGACGGCGACGCCGACGAGCACGCCCGAGCCCACGGCGACGCCGACGAGCACGCCCGAGCCCACGGCGACGCCGACGAGCACACCCGAGCCGACGGCGACGCCGACGAGCACGCTCGAGCCGACGGCCACGCCGACGAGCACGCCCGAGCCCACGGCGACGCCGACGAGCACGCCCGAGCCCACGGCGACGCCGACGAGCACACCCGAGCCCACGGCGACGGCCACGAGCACACCGGAGCCGACGTCGACGCCGACGAGCACGCCCGAGCCCACGGCGACGGCCACGAGCACGCCCGAGCCCACGGCGACGGCCACGAGCACACCGGAGCCCACGGCGACGCCGACGAGCACGCCGGAGCCCACGGCAACGGCCACGAGCACGCCCGAGCCCACGGCGACGGCCACGAGCACGCCCGAGCCCACGGCCACGCCGACCGGGACGCCGCTTGTCGGCGACACATTCGTCCTTCCGTTCCAGGTATCCCCCGTTTTCAGCGGTGGGGAGGACACCTGCCGGTTCAACAATCAATACGAGGATTACAGCTGCATCAAGTTCCCCGAGACCGGCCCCGATGTCGTCTACTCGTTCTCGCTCGCCGCCCCCGGCACGATAGACGTGACGCTCTCGGGTCTTTCCGCCGACCTCGACCTCTTCCTCTGCGACGGGCCAAGCGCCGACATCTGCGCGGCCGAAAGCACCAATCCGGGGACGCAGGATGAGCGCATCACGTATGCCGCCGGAACGGGGACCTACTACGTCGTCATCGACGGTTACGACGGCGCCTGCAGCGCCTTCAGCATCGACATCAGGGGGATCGTGCCGGGCGAGACGTTCGAATCGCCGATCGAGGTCCCGTCGAACTTCAGCGCGGGCGGGACGACCTGCGGCTTCGCGAGCGATTACGAAGCGTACGGCTGCATCAAGTTCCCCGAGACCGGCCCTGATGTCGTCTACTCGTTCTCGCTCGCGGGACCGGCGACGGTCAACATCTCGCTGACCGGCCTCACGGCCGACCTCGACCTCTTCCTCTTCGACGCCCCCGATCCGGAGAGCTGCGTCGCCTTCAGCGCGAACCCGGGCCCGGGCGATGAGGCGATCGAGCACGAGGCGGGAGCGGGCACCTACTATGTCGTCGTGGACGGCTTCGACGGCGCCTGCGGCGACTACGAGATCGGCATCTCATCCACGGTTCCGGCAACGCCCACGCCGACGGCCACGCCGACGAGCACGCCCGAGCCCACGGCGACGCACACACCGACGCCCATGGCGACGAGCACGCCATCGGGGCCGACACCGACCCCCTCGCCGACGCCGCGTCTCTTCGCCGCGAAGATCACCTTCGAGCCGACGGACTTCCAGACGCCCGACGGCTGGATGAAGGACGACGGTTCCGTCTTCGGACCGAAGCTCAACCACCACACCTACGGCTGGACCGATCGCTGACGCGGCACCGCATCCGCCGTGCGTTCCCCCCTTCCGCTGACGGCACCGGCTCATCCCGGATCCGGTGAAGTTCCAGCCGCGGATCCACGCGGATGATCATTACTTACCGCGGATGAACGCGGAATCACGCGGATTCAACGAAGTGAAGGGGGGGAGCTGCTCCATCCGGGTCTTCTCAGCGATAATCTGCGGAGATCCGCGACAGAATCGTTGCCTCCTTGACAAATACGCCATGCCCGTGTATAATGCAATCGGGTCGGGGGGGCGCGGGGAGGATGTCCTTCTTCATCATGGTGCTGGTTGCGGCCGCCGCCTTCGCGGGGACCGCCGCCGCGGCCCCGGCCGACACGATCGTCCTCACATTCGATTTCCTCCCCCCGACGATCGAGGCGGCGGGCGCCTTCTCGCGCGTGACGATGGGCGACCTGCCGCTCCTCCAGAAGGCGGGCGAGCCGGCGCTGCCGTACCGGCCCGTCCGCGTTCTCATCCCGGACGGCAGGGCGGTCCGTTCCGTGCGGATCAGGCCGGGGACGCTCATCGGCATCGACGGGCGCCACACGGTCGAGCCTGCGGCCGAGCCCGTCCCGCTGAGTTACAGGGGGCCGCCGAAGCCGCCGGCGCCGAACAGCGCCGTGTACGCCTCGGGTCGTCCGTATCCCGCCTCCATCGAGACGGGCCGCAGCGCGCAGCGGAAGGGCCCCTATGAGTTCCTGCTCCTCAATCTCCACCCGGTCGTCTACCTCCCGTCGGAGCGGCGTCTCTCCTACTACGAGCGGCTCACGCTCGAGGTGGCGCTGGAGGACGCGTCGCCCGGGCGCCGGCCACGGCGGCCCGACACGGAGGAGCGGGATCGGCTGCAGCGGAAGATAGAGAACCCCGAGGCCCTCGAGAGCTACGACGGGGCCGGCAGCGCGCCGAGGCTCGACGGGGGCGGAGGCCCCCCGGGCGATTTCCCGCACGTCATCATCACGAGCGCCGCGCTCGAGGGCGCCCCCGGCCCCCACAACTTCCAGGCGCTCCGCGATCACCGGACGGCGCGGGGGATGCCGTCCACGATCGTGACGACGGAATACATCTACGCGAACTTCGACGGGGCGAGGCCCTCGGGGGGGAGCGACAACCAGACCCGCATCCGCAACTTCATCGCCTGGGCGCACGAGAACTGGGGGACGCGGTACGTCCTCCTCGGCGGCGCCGTCGGGGTCGTTCCCGCCCGCCTGTTCTACGTGCTGTCGTATCCCGGCGGCTCCACCGCGAACATGCCGGTGGACATGTACTACGGGAACCTCGACGGCACCTTCGACCATGACGCGGACGGCGTCTACGGCGAGCCGACCGACGGCCCCGGCGGCGGCGAGGTGGACCTGTACGCGGAGGTGTACATCGGCCGCGCCTGCGTGGAGAACGCGACGGAGGTCGCGAACCTCGTCCGGAAGACCATCGCCTACGAGACGTCGACCTCCGATTCCCTCCGGCGGGCCGTGATGGTCGGCGAACACCTCGGCTTCGGCGGCGTGTCGGAGTACGCGACCGAGTCGATGGAGGAGATCCGGCTCGGCTCCTGCGCGCACGGCTACTGCACGAAGGGGTTCGCCGACGACGAGTTCTTCCAGACCGAGACGCTCTACGACGCCCCGGGATACTCCTGGCCGAAGAGCGCGCTCGTCTCGATCATGAACGAGGGGGTGCACGTCCTCAACCACCTCGGCCACGCCAACTACACCTTCGACATGAAGCTGTACACATCGGACCTCCCCTCGCTCGCGAACACCGAGTATTTCTTCATCTACAGCCAGGGGTGCAATCCGGGCGGCTTCGACACGGCGAACTGCTTCGCGGAGTCCGTCACGACGATGGAGAAGGGGGCGGTCGCCGCCGTGATGAACGCCCGCTACGGGTGGGGGGCGTACAACAGCACGGCGGGGCCGTCGCAGTACTACGACCGCGAGTTCTGGGACGCCCTCTTCGGCGAGGGGATACGGGAGCTGGGGCGGATGAACGCCGACTCCAAGGAGGACAACGACTTCCGGATCAACAACTCGTGCATGCGCTGGTGCCTCTACGAGCTGAACCTGTTCGGCGACCCGGCCGTCCGGATCCAGAACATCTCGTCCAGGGGGAGGGTGTCGCTCGACGCCGACCGCTACCCCTTGCCGGGCTCCGCGACGGTGACCGTCGTGGACGCCGACCTCGACCTGGACCCGGGCGCGCCGGACACGGCGACCGCGGAGCTGCGGAGCGCGACGGAGACGGCGGCCGAGATCCTGCTCCTGACGGAGACGGGGCCCTCGACGAAGACGTTCCGCGGCACGATCCTCCTCGCCCCGGGGCCGGCGGTCCCGGGCGACGGGATCCTCCAGGCCGCCGACGGCGACGCGCTCACCGCGCGCTACCTCGACGCGGACGACGGGACGGGGAGCGCCGCGTGGGCCGAGGCCGGGGCGACGGCGGACGCCTCGGGGCCGGCCATCTCGAACATCCAGGCCGCGCCCGCGGCGCTCTCGTGCACGCTCACCTTCGGGACGGACGAGCCGGCGACGGCCGTCGTGCGGTACGGGACGGCCGTCCCGCCGGGCGCCGAGGCCCCGTCGGGCACGCTCGCGACCTCCCACGCCGTCCGGCTCCGGGGCCTCGACCCGGAGACGACCTATTATTTCGAGGTGGTCGCGACCGACGGCGTCGGCAATGCCGGGACCGACGACAACGGCGGGGCATACCACCAGTTCACGACGCTCGCCGGCGGCGGCATCCTCCTCGTGGACGACGACGAGGGGGATTCGCACGAGACCTATTTCAAGCAGGCCCTGGACGCCGCCGGCTACGGCTACGACGCCTGGGACGTGAAGGAGGCGGGGGCGTCTCCCGACGCCGACGACCTCTCGAACTACGGGGTGGTCATCTGGAACTGCGGCTACAACTACTCCGCCTCGACGGCGGGGCTCACGACGGCCGAGCAGGCGGCACTCGCCTCCTACATGGACGGCGGCGGGCGGGTCTTCCTCTGCGGCCAGGACATCCTCTACAAAGGGGTGGCCGCCTCCTTCCGGACGAACTACCTGCGCCTCGCCGGCTACTCGAGCGACACGCAGGTGACTCGGGCGATGGGGATCGACGGCGACCGGATCTCGGGCGGCATGGACCTCGCCCTCTCCTACCCGTTCACCGACTGGTCGGACACCCTGACGCCCGACTCCTCCTCGTCGCCGGTCTTCAGGCGGGGGACGGCGAGCCCCGCCACCTGGTGCGCCGTCCGCCATCCGAAGGACGGCCTGGCCGCGTCGTTCCGGATCGTCTTCTTCGCCTTCCCGTTCGAGGCGATCCGGCACGATATCGCCGCCCCGAACAACGCCGCGACCGTGATGGACCGCGTCCTCCGGTTCCTCTCGCCCGTCAGGGTCGATGAGGTCTCCCCGCCGTACGGCCTGAACGACCGGTCGACGGCGGTCGCGATCCGGGGCGCCGGCTTCAGGGCGGATTCGACCGTCACGCTCGGGGGGGCGGCGCTCGGTGTCGACGCCATGGCCGGCTCCGAGATCGCCGCGACCGTCCCGGCGGGCCTCGCGGCGGGGGCGCACGACCTGGTCGTGCGGAACGCCGATTCGCTGCGGGGGTCGCTCGACGGCGCGTACACCGCGCTCGCGCCGGGCGGCGACGAGGACGGCGACGGCCTCACGAACGAGGAGGAGATCGTCACGCACGGCACGAACCCGCTCGACACCGACACCGACGGCGACGGCCTCCCCGATTCCGACGAGATCCTCGTCCACGGCACGGATCCGCTCAATCCCGACACCGACGGCGACGGCCTCCCCGACGGGGAGGAGATCGCCCGCGGCACGTCCCCGTTCCTCCCCGACACCGACGGCGACGGCGTCCCCGACTTCATCGAGGTCACGCTCGGGAGCGACCCGCTCGACCCCGCGTCCGTCCCCGGCGCCTACTGCGTGAACTTCCAGCCGCCGCAGGCCGACCCCTATCCCGGCTTTATCCCCGAGGCGGGCGCCCCGTTCGGCCCCCGCGGCTGCGGTTGGACCGAGTGAGGCGGTGACGGTGGAAGGGCTTTCCTTACAATCAAGTCATAATTCCATGACAACTCCCCGGCGGGGAGGTGCGATGCTTTTCCCGGCACAGCGGAGGGAACCGGCGTGAGACCCCTGGCACGGTGCGCGGCGCTCCTGGCCGCCGCGGCGATCCTCGCGGCGACATGGGCCGCCGCCGGGGAGCTCGAGATCCACGTCATCGACGTCGGCCAGGGGGCGAGCGAGCTCGTCATCGGCCCCAACGGGACGACGATCCTCATCGACGGGGGGACGAGCACGATGGGCCGAAACAGGGTTCTCCCCTACCTGAACGCGATCTTTCCTCCCGGCGGGCGGCGGCTCGACTACATGATCTGCTCCCACGACCACGCCGACCACTACGGCGGGCTCCTCTCCCTCCTCGCGAGCGGCTACTCGGCCGACACCATCTACCACTGCGGGGCAAACGCGAGCTTCGGCCGCGGCGTTCCCATCGCCGTCGGCACGGTCATCGACCTCGGGGACGGCGCCATCGCCACCTGCGTCGCCGCCAACGGCCTTTTCATCGACGGCACCTACGTGGCGCCGACGAGCGACAAGAACACGCGGAGCATCGCCATGCTCCTCCAGTACGGCGGCTTCGACTACCTCACCGCCGGCGACATGCCCGACAGCCGCGAGCGCCGGCTCGCCGATGCCCTCGTCAAGTATGTCAATCCCCCCTCACACCCCCACCACCCGGACCGGCCGTACCTCGACCCGGAGACGGGGGTGGACGTCCTCCACGTCAACCACCACGGCTCGAAGTACAGCTCGTCGGCCTACTACGTCAATGCGATGCGGCCCGAGCTGGCCCTCATCAACGGCGGCGACGGCTACGGCCACCCCACCTCGCAGGCGGTCGACCGGCTCCTCGGCAGGCCGTTCTACACGATCGCGTGCTCGTGCAGCTCCGACTGCGGCAGGGCGACCGGCGTCACCGTCCCCGGGGCCCTCGTCTTCCGGACGACGGCCGCCTCCTACGACTGCCGGCGGGCGATCGAGGCCGACTGCCCGACGATCGGGAACATCGTCGTCATCACCGACGGCATGGCCGACTACACCGTCGAGGGGACATCCATGCCGCCCATCCGCCTGGCGCTCGACCAGTTGTCCCCGGACCAGGACACCGACGGCGACGGCCTCACCAACGCACAGGAGTTCCTGTACGGCACCGACCCGCTCGACCCGGACACCGACGGCGACGGCGTCTCCGACTACGTCGAGGTCATGTCCGGGAGCGACCCGCTCGACCCGGCGTCAGTCCCCCACGTCCTCCACTTCACCTTCCAGCCTTGGGGCCTCGCGGCGCCCCCGGCGACCGTCCCCGACTCCGGCCAGTCCTATGCCGGCACCCGCGGCTTCGGCTGGCAATAGCGCCCCGCCGGCGGCGGAACAATGAACCCCGAGCCGCGGATTGAAACGGATTCTTACGGATATTCACGGATTCGACCTCAACCGTATCGGTGGAAATCCGTAATCATCAGTGGAAATCCGTGGTGGATTCGTACGTTGTCTCCGCCATAACTTAATTCGCCTGGTTCCGCGTGCATGGACGGGAATTATCGGGTATAGTGGACACGGATCACATGTCCTCCCGCATGCTGTGCCGCATCGCCCCGGCGGTTGTCGCGGGCGTTTTCCTCCTGCACGCCGGCGCCGTCCGCGCCGCGCCTCCCGCGTACGCCCCCGACAGGATAATCCTCAAACTCAGGGACGTCCCGCCGGGCCTCGACGCGGCCCTGCGGAGCGGCGGCGCGGCGCCCCTCCTCGGCATTCCGGCGCTCGACCGGATCGGCGAGCGCCTCGGGGCGAGGGCCGTGCGGCCACTCTTCCGGGCGCCCGCCCCGGCCGGCAAGGTCGACACGGCCGGCCTCTCGCGCATCCTCATCGTCGACCTCCCGCCGGGGACCGACATCCCGGCGGCGTGCCGCGATTACGCCCGCGACCCGGCCGTCGAGTACGCGGAGCCGGATTACGTGGCGCACGGCGGGGCACGCATCCCCGACGACCCGTCGTTCCCGCTCCAATGGGGGATGCGCAACACCGGCCAGACCGGGGGAACGCCCGGCGCCGACATCAGCGCGACGGCCGCGTGGGAATGGCAGACGGGGAGCGCCGACATCATCGTCGCGGTCGTCGATTCCGGCTCCGACTTCGACCATCCCGACCTCGCCGGGAGATTCCGGGCGAATCCAGGCGAAACCCCCGGGAGCGGGACGGACGACGACGGGAACGGCTTCGTCGACGACGTGTACGGCTGGGACTTCGTCAACGACGACAACTGGCCGCAGGACGACCACGGCCACGGGACGCACGTCGCCGGCATCGCCGCGGCCGGGACGGACAACGGCACCGGGGTGGCGGGCGTGGCCTGGGGGTGCCCGATCATGACCGTGAAGGTCCTGAACAGCGGCAACTGGGGATACTGGAGCTGGATCGAGAACGGGATGCGCTACGCCGTCGACAACGGCGCCCGTGCGATCAACCTGAGCATCGGGGGCTACTCCCCCTCCTCATCCCTCGAGGACACCGTGAACTACGTTCACGCCAACGGCGGCATCCTGCTCGTCGCCACCCACAATTACGGCGGCGCGATCACGTACCCCGCGAAATACGACAACGTCATCGCCGTCGGCGCCACCGATCACGACGACCAGCGCTGGAGCTCCTCGAACTACGGCCCCGAACTGGACGTCGTCGCGCCCGGCGTCTCCATCCACAGCACGCTCTGGAACGACACCTACGCGAGCTGGAGCGGGACGTCCATGGCCGCCCCCCACGTCACCGGCGTGGCGGCCCTCCTTCTCTCGGTCCGGGCGGACCTGACGTTCGAGCGGGTCAAGCAGCTGCTCGAGTCCACCGCCGCCGACGAGGTCGGGAGGCCTTCGGAGGATACCCCCGGCTGGGACCAGTACATGGGCTGGGGGAGGATCGACGCCTCCCGGGCGCTCCAGGCACTCGACGAGGATGCCGACGGCATGCCGGACGCATGGGAGGCATACTACGGCCTCGATCCGTACTCAGACGACACGGCCGGGGACCTGGACGGGGACGGCCTCACCAATCTCGAGGAGTACCTGCTCGGCACCAACCCGGCGGATCCCGACACCGACGGCGACGGCCTCTCCGATTCCGACGAGATCCTCGTCCACTTCACGGATCCGCTCGATCCCGACACCGACGGCGACGGCCTCACGGACGGGGAGGAGATCGACCGCGGCACCGATCCGCTCGCCCCCGACACCGACGGCGACGGCGTCTCCGACGGCCTCGAGGTCATGTTCGGGAGCGACCCGCTCGACCCGGCCTCGCACCCCTCCGTCATCCGCGTCAGCTTCCAGCCGGAAGCGGCGCGGGCATCCGGCGACTTCGCCGCCGACGGGGGCCTCACCTTCGACGCGCGCGGCTTCGGCTGGTGGTAGCGCCCCGCCGGCATGATGAGAACAAACCAGCCGCGGCGGAACAATGAACCACGAGCCGCGGATCTCCACGGATCATTGACGGATTGTCACGGATTGGATTGCAGTAGATACAGGGTTCCGGCCGCGGATTGACGCAGATACAACCGGCCACAGAGGGCACAGAGAACACGGAGGACAGTGCTGCTTTCGACTTTGAACGTACAACTTTGAACTGTAGTTGTTCTCTGTGATCTCCGTGGCGAAAAGAGAGAGCTGCTATTCACGTTCATCCGCGGCGGAAGCACTGTTCCCCAACGCAGTCGGTTCCAGTCGCATTAGCGAAAATCCGCGGAACACACAATGAACTCCGCACCACGGATGCGCGCGGATTCTTACGGATATTCACGGATTCGACCTCAACCGTATCGGTGGAAATCCGTAATCATCAGTGGAAATCCGCGGTGGATTCGTTCCTTGTGTCCGCGGCCGGTCCCGGCGGGCATTGACATGCGCCATGCCGTTCCGATATAGTATGCGCCACCCCCGGCCGGAGTTCGGGCGCGGGGGAAAGGCGACGGGTGGCACATGCCGTTCACGGGAAAACAGCGGGACATCCTTAAACTCATGCGCAACACCGTGCGGAGCTACCAGACGCTCAGCATCGGAAGCGCTCACGGCCTCCAGCGCCTGGCGAAGGATTACTTCGACATCGAGATCGACATCCAGCCGACGATCGAGGCGGTCCGGAGCCGGCGGGGCGACCTGATCTACGCCGAGCTCGCCCGGCTCCAGGGGATCATCGGCGAGATCGAGAAGCGGGGCGCGCGATGACGGCCGCGCGGAAGGCGCTCATCGTCATCGGGACGTATAACGAGCGGGAGAACATCCGCGAGCTCGTGGAGCGCGTCCTCGGCCTGGCGCTGGGGTTCCACATCCTCATCATCGACGACAACTCGCCGGACGGCACCGGCCGGATCGCCGACGAGCTCGCCGACGCGCATCCCGAGGTCGGCGTCATCCACCGCCCCTCGAAGATGGGCCTCGGCACCGCGTACCTGGCGGGATTCCGTCACGGCATCGAGCGCGGCTACGACCTCCTCCTCACCATGGACGCCGACTTCTCGCACGACCCCGCCGTCCTCCCGCGCCTCCTCGAGGCGGCGGAGACGCACGATCTCGTCATCGGCTCCCGCTACGTCCGCGGCGGCGGCGTGGTCAACTGGCCCTGGCACCGGAAGCTCGTGAGCCGCGGGGGGAGCATCTACGCCCGGCTCGTCACCGGCCTCCCCGTCGCCGACGCGACGGGGGGATTCAACTGCTACCGGAGCGAGGTCCTCCGGGCGATCGGCCTGGACGGCATCAGGTCCGAGGGGTACGCCTTCCACATCGAGATGAAGCACAAGGCCCGGCGGAAGGGGTTCCGCATTTGCGAGATCCCGATCACGTTCGTGGACCGGACGCTCGGGAAATCCAAGATGTCGAAACGGATCTTCCTCGAGGCGATCGGTCGCTGCTGGAAGATCCGCTTCAGCGGCCGGGACCGTTCACCGTCCCCCCCCGCGCGTACAGGGCGAGGGCGAGCTTCCTGAAGCGGCGCGCCTCCCGCTCCGGGAAATGCCCCTCCAGGAACGCCTCGATCTCCCGGTCGCCGTGGCCGCGGGTGTCATCCCCGACGAGGAGCCAGACCCGCTCCCGCCCCGCCGTGTAGCGGCGGAGCGTCTCCGCGAGGTCGTACCGGTCGCACTCCGCGATGCCGACCTGGCGCAGCCCCCCCCGGTAGTAGATGTTGAGCGGGATCATGTGGCCCGCGATGTTGACGAGGACGAGGTCGCCCCGCCGCTCGCCCGCGGCGATGACGGCCGCGGCGGCGCGGAAATCCGGCTTCGAGTGGTCGTTGTCGAAGACGCCGGGATAGAAGGGGAACGGGGCGGCGGCGAGGGAGACGGCGCAGACGGCCGCCGCGAGGAGCGCCCGCGCCCACGCCCCGCGGAGCGCCCAGACGGCTCCCGCCGCGAGGAGCAGGACGCCCGACGCCTCCCACATGTGGTACCGGGGCTTCATGTACCAGAGCGTCCACCTGAGGGCGCCGAAGGCGGCGATCACGCCGAGCGGGACGAGGAGGAGGAGGAGCGCGAAGGCGACCGCGCGCCCCTTTCCCCGCCGGACGAGGCGGACGGAGCCCGCCGCGAGGAGGGCGGCGAGACCCCCCCCGACCGCGCGCCGGACGCCGTCGCCGACGATCTCCCTGCTGTACATGGGGCCGAGGACGAGCGAGTCCGCGATGTACCGCAGGCCGGCGAGCGTCGCCCGGATGAACGCCCCCGCCTCCGCGGGGCCCGGCGGCGCGTACCCGCTCGAGACGGCGAGCTGTTTCCCGAAGGCGAGGGCGAGCCAGGGGAGGCAGAGCCCCGCCGCCGCGGCCATGCTCAGCGCGAACGGCCGGAGGCGCGCGCGCGCGAAGACGAGGACGTAGAGGGCGTGTGCGGCGAGGACGAGAGCGGCGAAGTAGAAGCTGTAGCAAACGAGGAGCGCCGCGGCCGCGTAGGCCGCCCACGGTCCCGCCCCCCGCTCCGCGTCGAGGGCCCGGAGGAGCAGCCAGGAGGCGGCGACGGCCGCGCAGTTCGCCATCATGTAGGCGCGCGCCTCCTGCGAGAAGTAGATGTTGAGCGGGGAGACGGCGAGGAAGAGCGCCGCGAGGAGGGCGGGCACGGGGTCCCCGAACAGGCGGCGGCCGAGGAGGTAGAAGAGCGGCACGGCGAGGACACCGAGGACGGCGGAGAGCGAGCGGACGGCGAGGTCGCTCCCCCCGAACGCCTTCATCCATGCCGCGAGGGCGAGGAAGTAGGCGGGGGGCGTCCCCTCGTTCCGGACGCAGGCGCGCACGATGGCGCGGAGCGAGGGGCGGGGGTTCACGAACCGCCGGTGCGTCGCGTCCACGAGCGAGGCGGTCATGAAGTGCATGTCCACGCCCCGGGCATCGTAGACGGAGAACGCCTCGTCGCCCCAGAGGCCCTGGTGCGTGATGCCGGAGAAGCGCAGGCCGGCGGCGAGGGCGGTGACGAGGATGAGCGCGATCCGTTCCCGGTACATGGCGGCCTCCGCGGCGGGACGGGGATATGCTAGCAGGGAGGCGGCCCGCCCAACAACGGGAAACGGCGGCCGCGTCCGTCGCGGAGAGCCGAAGCACCTCTTTCAAAGAGCCAATCCACCACGGATGCGCACGGATGATTACGGATTTCCACCGATACGATTGAAGTCGGATCCGTGAGTATCCGTACGAATCCGTTTCAATCCGCGGCTCGTGGTTCATCGTTCTGCTGCGGCTCGTGCGATATACGAAGTGCGAAGGACGAACGACGAACTGCATTTTCAGGATCCGTGTTCGTCCATGGCCGAATGGCCGTTTTTTCGCCTGGTGACACGCCTGTGATTATCATGTGCGGATCGGTGAAGCGGTGGTACAATGTATTTTAGGAGGTGGACATGTACATGCGCGCACTTGCTTCCGCTCTTCTCGCCGCGGCGATCGCCGCGGGCCCGGCACGGGGGGCCGTTTCCCTGGGGGTCTTTCTCGACGGCGCCCCCGACGCTCAGATAACGGGCCTCTTCGGCGCCACCCGCCCGCACGCCATCGTGCAGTACGCGCTGGTGTGGGCGTACTCGAACGCCGGCTCGCACACCGAGCTGATGAACAGGGTCCGCGGCAGGAACGCCACGCCGATGTGCGTCTGGGGCTCCGGCTGGGAGCGCAACCTGAACGACATCGCGAACGGCGCGCACGATGCGTACATCACGGGCATCGCGAACGCGGTGCGCGACTTCGGTCACCCGGTCATCCTCGCCTTCAACGCGGAGTTCAACCTCACGACGAACCCCTACAACGCGAGCCATTACGGGAATGATGCCGGCGCTTACATCGCGGCGTGGAGGCATGTGGTCGACCGCTTCAGGGCAGCGGGCGCGACGAACGCGCAGTGGGCCTGGTGCCCGAACTACGCGTCGAATCCCCCCGCGTCCTGGAATCAGCCGGAGAACTACTATCCCGGCGACGAGTACGTGGACTGGCTCGGGACGCTCGGGTTCGACTGCAACTGGGCCGGCGGCGGCGGCACCGCGAACCTTTCATTCAACGATCTCTTCGGCCCCATTCTCTCCTCCATGGCATCCCTCAAGCCCGATAAGCCGCAGATCGTGATGTGGTTCGCCACGGCGGGGAGCGCCGCGCAGAAGCCGGCGTGGATCCAGTCGAGCTACGGCTCGATGGCGAACTACCCGAACCTCCGGGCGGTGGTCTGGTACAACAAGAGGGACGATGCCCCCGCGAACGCCGATTACCGCGTCTGGGACACCGCCGGCGTGCAGGCGTCGGTGACGAACGCCTACAGGAACGCGATATCGGCCCCGCTCTTCCTCACCACCCTCCCCCCCTACGACGAGCTCGTCCCGAACGGCAATGGGAACGGGGGCGGCGGCACGCTCGCCATCACGCCGTCGCCCGTGACGGTCTGGAGGGGCGACACGCTCAGCATCGGCTGGGCGTTCCAGGGGATCACGCAGCGCGTGGACGCCTACCTGCGCGTGACGACGCCCGAGGATGACCTCTACTACATGGACGCGAGGCAGCAATTCAACCTCCGCGTCGCGCCCGTCGCCTCCAACTACAACGTGAGCGGCAACCCCTCCGGCACGCTCCGGTTCACGGTCCCGCGGAACATCTCCGCCGGCGATTACACCTTCGAGGCGATGTGCGTCCCCGCGGGGCGCTCCGTCGCGGATCCGGCGAACTGGATCGGCGGGGCGGACGAGGATGTCGTCCAGGTCCGATAGCCCTCCGGCCGGTCTTCAGCCGCGCGCGGCGCCGATGATGATTTATTCAGGTATCTTCCGCGGGACCGCCGCGCTGCTCTCCCTCGCCGCCGCGCTCCTTTCTCCGTCCCTCTCCGCCGCCCCCGAGCGGCCGGGGATCATGCTCGGCGCCTTCATCCCCGCCACGTGGGAATACGACGAGGACATCGAGGCGTTCGACGAGGCGGCAGGAAGATCCCACACCCACATCATGATCTTCTGCCATTTCAAGTACGATTTCTGGGAGGGGCCGTTCCTCCTCGAGAAGGTGGGCGAGAAGGAAAAGAGCCCCGTCATCTGCTGGCAGTCGGGTGACATCGAGGGGAGGCCGCACCCCGACTACTCCAACGCGAGTTTCATTAGGGGTGAACACGATGCGGTCATAAAGGACATGGCCCAGCAGGTGAAGCGGTTCATAGACCGGTTCGGCCTTCCGGTCTACATCCGCTGGGCGCACGAGCCGAACATCAAGAGCTCCCCCGCCTGGCCCGGCCACAAATGGAACAACCGGAGCGTGGAGGAGTACATCCAGATGTTCCGCCATGTCCACACGGTCTTTCACAAGGAACTGGACGAGGCGACGCGGGAGAAGGTTGTCTGGACCTGGTCAGTGAACTACTTCGGCTCGAGGGAGGGCCTCGACACCTACAGCGACTGGAAGCGCCTCTACCCGGGCGACGACTTCGTGGACATGACCGGCCTGAGCGGCCTGAACTACGGCGACCACCCCACCGCGGGCCCCCGATTCCCCGTCACCGTCCAGTGGCTCTACCTCCCGATCCTCCGCGACATGATGGCCGGCGAGTACGGGGGCGGCGTCCCGCTCCGCGACATGGCGCGACTGACCGGCGGCAAGCCGCAGGGCATCTTCGAGTTCGGCAGCGTGGACAACGGGCCCTCGTACGCGGGAGAGCTCGCGCGGTCGATGCCGGAGTACTTCTCGGCGATCCCGAAGGCGGACTGGATACGGCAGGGGTACGACGCCCTCGCGAATACGGAGGAGTTCGCCTTCGTCCGCCTCGTCCTCTGGTACAACGACATCGCGACGAGCGACGACGTGCTCTCCGACTACCGCGTCTCCCGGAACCCGAACAGAAAGGGTGAGGGCGAGGTGCCGGAACACGTCACGCGCGCCTACCGGGAGGCGATCCGCGATCCGGTCTTCCTCGACGCCCCCCTGACACTCGAGGAGATGACGCCCGGCGGATTCCACCGCGCGCGATCCATGCCGGTGCCGAGGACCTATCCGCAGCACGAGTTCTGGCCGAGCGTCCGCGACGGCGGGACGCTCCGCCGCGGCGAGACGCTCTCGGCCGCCTACTTCCTCCATCCGCCCTCGGCGGGGGGACGGTCCCGCTGCGACGCCTACGTCGCCGCCCGGCTGCCGGCGGGCGACCTGTTCGCCTTCGTCCCCCCCTCCAGATGGATCCCGTTCACGCTCAGCGGCGGTTCCGTCCCCGCCGCCCGGAAGGGCCTGGACGTCACCGGGGAGTCACGCGGGATGGCCTTCGTGATGCGGCCCGGCGAGGGCCTCCCGTCCGGCTCGTACACCATCTACTCGATCCTCGTCCCGCCCGGCGCGGATCCGAGGGGCGGCGGGCCCGACCTGCGCGAATCCCGCTTCTCCCTCGCCGACTGATCCCCTCACCCGCGCTGCTGGCGCCGCCGCACAGGCGGTGCTATATTACGTTTGGAATGAACGCGATGAGACCGATCCGCACGCTCCTCATGCCGGCGATTCTCCTCGCCGCGGGCGGCCCGGTCCGGGCGGAGGCGCCCGCCGGCCATCCCGGCATCATGCTCGGCGCATTCATACCGGCGGTGAACGGAGACGGAAAATACCGGGAATCGATCAAGGCGTTCGACGACGCCACGGGGAAACGGCACACGCACGTCATGATGTACTGCAACTTCACGTTCGACATCGACGCGTATCCGCATCTCGTCCGGCAGATTGTCGACGCCGGGAAGGTGCCGATCATCACCTGGCAGTCGGGGAACGAGATGGGGGGGGCCGATCCCCGTTATTCCAACGAGAGCTTCGTCAGGGGGGCGCACGACGCCGTCATCGATAAAATGGCGGAGCGGTGCGCGGAATTGCGTGAAACAATCTACATGCGCTGGGCGCACGAGATGAACATCAGGAGCGCCCCGGCGTGGCCGGGGCACGAATGGAACAGGGAGAGCCCCGACGATTTCATACAGATGTGGCGGCACGTGCACGCGCGGTTCCGTAATAAGAAGGCGACGAACGTGAAATGGATCTGGTCGGTCAACTACGAGAGCTCGCCGGAATGGTTCAGCGACTACAACGTCCTCTACCCCGGCGACGATTACGTGGACATGATCGGCGTGAGCGGCCTGAACTACGGGAACCACCCCAACGCCGGGCCCCGCTTTCCCGTCACCGTCCAGTGGCTCTACCTGCCCCCGATGCGCGACCTCATGGCCGGGAGCTACGCCGCAGAGGACGCCGCGCGGACGCACCGCCGCCTCGCCGCGCTGGGCGGCGGCAAGCCGCAGGGATCGTTCAGCATCGGCACCGTCGGCGCGCCGTGGGAGACGACGGTGCCGGGCGGCTCGACCTCCTCCATCCCGAAGGCGGACTGGATCCTGCAGGGCTACGACGCCCTCGCCCACATGGAGGAATTCGGTTTCGTCAGGCTCCTCGTCTGGTACAACGACATCGCGACGAGCGGCGGGATCCCCTCCGATTTCCGCGCGGCCCGAAACCCCGGCAGGAGCGAGCCCCCCGTGCCCCCGCACATCACGGAGGCGTACGCCCGGGCGATCAGCGATCCGGTCTTCATCGAGGAGGAGCTCTCGTTCGAGGATATGGACCCGGGGCCGTTCCGCGAGGCGTCCTCGCTCGTCACGCCGGCCGACTACCCGCAGCACGAGTTCATGCTCGACGTGCGCCGCGGGGGAACGGTGCGGGCGGGAGGGAGCGTCTCGGGCGCCTATTTCCTCGTTCCGGCGATCGACACGGGCCCGCTCAACTGGGACACGGACGCCTACATCGTCGCGCGGTTGCCGAACGGCGAGTATTACGCCTTCATCCCGCCCGCGGCGTGGCGGCGCTTCGACCCGAACCTCGGCCCGCCGCCACCGACGGTGCGCCGGTTCAGCGTGAAGCGGCCCTCCCGCGGCATGGCCTTCGCCCAGCGGCTCGGCGCGGGGCTGCCCGGGGGCGAGTACACGGTCTATTCGGTCCTCGTGAAGCCCGGGACGGACCCGAGGGAGCCGGGGCAGCCCGATCTCAGGACGACCGCCTTCACCCTTTCGGATTGAGCGGACGATGAGAGCGATCGCCGTTTTCCTCGCGGCGTGCCTGCTGGCCGTCGCCGTCGCCTCGTGCGTCCAGGTTACGACCGCCCGGCGGGCGGAGACGGTCGCCCGCACCGAGGAGGGGGAGGAGGCGCGCCGCTCCGAGGTCGTCGTGCGGACCTGGGGCTGGGACCTCCTCGGAGGCCTCCTCAAGGCGCTCTTCTTCCCGTTCAAGGTCCTCGGGAAGGCGGTGGACGCGATCACCTGAGGCCCCCGGCATTGCCATGACGCCGATCGGGACACGCATGGAAATGCAGTCGGCGCTGGTCGCGCTGCTGCTCCCCTGCGCCGCCCTGGCGGCTGATCCGTGGCCGGGGGGCCCGGGGACCGACATCGGCGGCAACCTCCCCTCCCCGTGCGAGCCGAGCGGCGTCGTCTGGCACACGCGCCTCGAGCGGCTGTTCGTCGCGAGCGACGACGGCCGGGTCATCCGGATGGACGCCGACGGGAACGGCGTGACATCCCGGTCGCCCGGGGGCGACATCGAGGGGATCGCGGTCGCCGACGCGGACACCGATTACATCTACCTCGGCATCGAGCACCCCGACTCGATCAGGGAGTTCGACGTGGCGGAGGGGGCGCTGACGGGGAAGTCGTGGGACCTCACCCCCTGGATGCAGAGCGCGAGCAGCAACCTCGGCCTCGAGGCGCTCACCTTCATCCCGAACGGCCACCACCCATATGCCGACGGCGGCTCGGGCGGCCTTTTCTACGCGGGCCTCCAGGAGGACGGGAGGATCTACGTCTTCGACGTGGACCTCTCGACCGGCGGCGCCGTGTCGCACGTCGACGTGATCACGCCCGTCGCGGGCAGGGCCGACCTCTCCGGCCTCCACTACGCGACGGAGACCCGGACGCTCTACGCGGTGTTCGACGGTTCAAGCCGGATCCGCGAGATGACCGCGGGCGGGTCGTTCATCGCCGAGTATGAGCTGCCGGGGAGCGGCCAGGAGGGGGTGACGGTGGTCCCGTCATGCCCCTCCGGATCGGCGGCGGTCTCCATCGCCGAGGACTCCGGCGGTGTCGTCCGGTACGACGGCTACCCGGTCGCGTGCGCCGACGTCGACGCCGACGGCCTGTCCGACGTCGAGGAGGCCCTCCTCGGGACGGATCCCGACTCGCCGGACACCGACGGCGACGGCTTCAGCGATTCGATCGAGCATTTCTGCGGGAGCGACCCGCTCCTCGAGACGAGCGTTCCCGACCCGCTCGCCGTCAACTTCCAGCCCGGCGCCGCCCGCATCCCCGCCCGCCACTGCCCCGACGCGGGCGCCGCCTTCTCCCCGCGCGGCCACGGCTGGCTGTAGGCCCCCCGGCGGAACGATGAACCCCGAGCCACGGATTGAAACGGATCAGTACGGATACTCACGGATCCGACCTCAAGCATATCAGTGGGAATCCGTAATCATCCGTGAAAATCCGCGGTGGATTGTTTCTTCAGTCGGCGGATGAGGCGCGCGTCTTCACTTCGCGCTGGCGCGCGGCGCGTCGCGCGTTTATAATCGTTACCGGCCGTGCCACGGATGCGAGGCGGACGCGCGTGAAGAAGCTCAGGATCACGATCCTCTACGATCGCTCCCCCGACCAGTCGGACGAGAAGGAGCACGAGCTCGCGATGGCGGGGACGGGCGAGGACGCGCACCACCACCTCGTCGAGCACCTCTCGAAGGCCGGCCACGACGTCGCCCTCCACGGCGTCCACGACGACGTGAAGGCCCTCATCGCGGCGATCGAGTCCCGGCAGCCGGAGATCGTCTTCAACCTCTGCGAATCGTTCCGCGGGGACTCGGCGATGGAGTTCCACATCCCCGCGCTCCTCGAGATGCTCGGCGCGCGGTACACCGGCTCCGGTCCCGGGGCGATCATGCTCGCCCTCGACAAGGGCCTCGCGAAGAAGGTCCTCGCCTACCACGGCCTCTGGTCCGCCGATTTCACGGTGTACCCGCGGGGCCAGTTCGACATCCGCCCGTCGAAGCTCCGCTTCCCGCTCATCGTCAAGCCCCTCACCGAGGACGCCTCCATCGGCATCGCCGAGAGCTCCGTCGTGCGGAACGACGACGCCCTCGCCGCCCGCATCTCGTACGTGCACGAGAAGATCGGCTGCGCCGCCCTCGTCGAGGAATACATCGAGGGGCGGGAGCTCTTCGTGGGCGTCATCGGCAACGACCGGCCGACGATCCTCCCCCCGATGGAGCTCGACTTCAGCAAGGCGCCGGACGACAAGCTCAAGGTCTACAGCTTCAAGGCGAAGTTCGACTCCTCCTACAGGGACAAGTGGGGGATCCAGTCCGTCTTCCCGGAGGACCTGAAGAAGGAGACGCTCGACCGGATCGGGGAGATCACGCGCACCGCCTACACGGCGCTCGGCCTCAGGGACTACGGCCGTGTCGACCTCATGCTCGCACCGGACGGCGCCGTCTACGTCCTCGAGGTGAACCCCAACCCGAACATCGCCGAGAACGAGGACCTCCCGAACGCCGCCGCCCAGACCGGACTCGGCTACGCGGAGTTCGCCGAGAAGATCATCAAGATCGCCCTCGACCGGTACCGGAACGGCTGATCCCCGCCCGGCCGCGCTCAGAGGACCCGGGCCGCGGCGACGGGCGAGGGGGGCGGACCGCCCGGCCGCCCCTTCCGCCGCTCCTCGAGGAGGATCGCCCGCCGGAAGAGCGCCGCCGCCTCGCCGTGCCGGTGGTACCCCCCCTGCCGCGAGAGCGCCTCCCCGAGCATCCGGTGCGCCTCCGGGTCGTCGGGGGAGAGCCGCGCCGCCTCCCGGAACTGGACTTCGGCGGCCGCGTGGTCGCCGGCCCGGTGGAGGATGAGGCCGAGGCCGAATCGGGCCGGTCCGTGCGACGGCCGCTCGGCCACGACGCCGGCGAGGAGGCGCCGGGCCTCCGTCTCCCTCCCGCGGGCCGACAGGCAGTCGGCGAGGAGGCACCGGGCATGGACGTCCCCCGGGCGGACGCGCAGCGCCCGCTCCAGGAGCCGGGCCGCCGCGTCGAACTCGCCCCGCCTCGCCTTCAGCCCCGCCGCCTCGCGGAGCGCGTCGACGAACGTCGGCTGGATGCGGGCGGCCCGCTCGAACGCCGACTCGGCGAGCGCCCGGCGGTCGAGGGAGAGCCACACCATCCCCTCCCGGAAGACGGGGTGGGCGAACGACGGATCGAGCCGCGCCGCTTCCGAGAAGAGCCGGAGGGCGGCGTAGGGTCGGCGCTCGCCCGCCGCGGCGATGCCCGCCAGGTACCGGGCGTCGGCGGACGCCGGGAAATCCTCCGCGAGCGCCTCCGCCTCCCGCAGCGCGCCGGCGGTGTCGCCGCCCCTGTGCAGGATGAGGGCGCGGGAGAAGCGCTCCAGCATGCCGGCGGGCATCCGGGGGGGCGGCTCCGCCTTCCCGCCGGGGCAGGCCCTCGCGGCGGCGAACTCGGCGAGCGCCGGGAACGAATCCGCGCCCGAGACATCCGCCCTGAACACAGCCGGCGCGCCGAGGGGCGCCCCCCCCGCATAGAAGGTGACCGCGAACGACGCCCCGCCCCCGCCGTCGAGGCGCTCGAACCTTCCGAGCAGGTACCGTCCCGCGCCGGCGCGCGAGCACTCCTCCTCGATCCGATCGAGTCGCGGGAGGCCGGCCGCGTCGTAGCAGCGATCGATGAACGCGCGCGGGGGCGAATCGGGCAGGACCGCGTCGCAGGCGCCGGCGGCGTTGATCGCGCGCGCGACCAGGTACGGGACGCCGGCGGAGAGCGCGGGCTCGTCACCCGCCTTCCGGCCGGCGGGGGCGAGATCGCCCGAGAGGACGGTCCCCGCGGCGGGCCGCGTCGAGGCGGCGGCGAGGCAGCAGGCGATCAGGACGCGTCGCACGGCGGTTCCCCCGGTGGCGGCACTCCCATTATACCCCGTTCTCGCCGCGCCGATACGCGAAGATCGGCAGCAATATGAACCCCGAGCCGCGGATTGAAACGGATCATTACGGATATTCACGGATCCGACTTCAATCGTATCAGTGGGAATCCGTAATCATCCGTGAACATCCGTGGTGGATTGGTTCTTTGAAAGAGGTGCTTCGGCTCTTCACGCCGGCCGCGGTGGATTTGTTCATCGCGGCCGCGGCGAAAGGAATGGACAGCGCCCGGTCGAAAATATACAGTATGGGGTCCGGCGCGCGGGCGTAGCTCAATGGCAGAGCCCCAGCCTTCCAAGCTGGTTATGTGGGTTCGATTCCCATCGCCCGCTCCATCGCCGCAGGGATTCGGGAATAGGGACGAGGGGAGAGAGGCTCTCCGTGGCGGCGCACTGATGCGATTGGGGCTCGTATTCAATCCGTTCTCGTACAAGCTGCACGAGGAGAACCTCCGCGTCGTCCAGCGGTTCTTCGGCCTCTTCCCGCCGCTCTCCCTCGCCTGGGTGGCGGCCATCGCCGAGAAGGCCGGCCACGAGGTCGCCATCGTCGACGCCCGCACCCTCCGGCTCACGAAGGAGGAGACGCTCGAACGCCTCCGCCGCTTCTCCCCGGACATCATCGGCTTCATGATGACGACCTACATGTTCCGGGAGACGCTCGAGTGGATCCGCTTTCTCAGGGAGCGGCTCAAGGTTCCGGTCCTCGTCGGCGGCTACAACCTCCGCGTCTACCCGGTGGAGTCGCTCATGCCGGAGGAGATCGACTTCGGCTGCGTCGAGCACGCCTACCACACCGTCCCCAAACTGCTCGAGGAGCTCGAGGGCGGCCGGCGGTTCGCGGACGTCCCCGGCCTCGCGTACAAGGAGAACGGCCGCGTGATCGTCACGCCGCACGACCTCCCGATCGACTTCGACAAGTTCCCGAACCCCGCCCGGCACCTCCTCCCCAACGAGCTCTACGCGGAGTTCCCCACCGAGCGGCGGAACTTCACGGTCATGGTGACGTCGCTCGGCTGCCCGCGCCGGTGCGGCTTCTGCGAGGCGGGCGGCACCCGCTACGCCCCCCGCCGCCCGGAGACCGTCGTGGCCGAGGTCGAGGAGTGCTGCACGAAGCACGGCGTCCGCGAGATCGACATCTTCGATTACGAGTTCCCCGTCAACCGGCGGCGGACGCTCGAGATCTGCCGCCTCATGAAGGAGAAGCGGCTCGACGTCGAGTGGGCCTGCCGCGCCCGCGTGGACTCGATGGACGAGCACCTCCTCCGGGAGATGAAGGAGGCCGGCTGCCGGCGGATCTACTACGGCCTGGAGTCGGGCGTCCAGGAGATCCTCGACCGGGTGAACAAGGGGATCACCCTCCGCCAGGTGCAGGACACCGTCCGCCTCACGAAGGAGACGGGGATCCGCCCCCTCGGATTCTTCCTCGTCGGCGCCCCCGGCGAGACGCGCGAGACGTTCCGCCGGACGGTCGCCTTCGCCAAGCGGCTCGACCTCGACTACGTCCAGTTCTCCAAGACGCTCGCCAAGCCCCTCACCCCCCTCTGGCGGGAGATGGTCCGGGAGACGGGCTACGACTACTGGCGCGAGTACATTCTCGGCAACGTCCCCGACATGCCGCTCCCGCGGCCGTGGACCGGGCTGGGCAACGAGGAGATCGACCGCCTCGCCCACCGCGCCTACCTGAGCTTCCACAGCCGGCCGCTCTACCTGCTCCGCTCGGCGCTCCGGTTGCGCTCCTGGAGCGAGTTCAGGCGCAAGTTCCGCGCGTGGCTTGAGATGCGCTTCTCGCAGGAGCAGGTCTCGACGCTCGACCATGCCTTCTCCGCCTACCACGACGAGCAGATCCACCTCCCGCACTAGGGCGGGGGGGAGCGGCGGGGAGGCCGCCGCGCCGCTTCTCGCGCGCGGGATCGCCCTCCTCGACGCCGGCATCGTCATCCTCGACCGCCGCCACAGGGCGCGCTGGGCGAACCGCGCCGCGGCGCGCCTCCTCGGCTCGAACCCCGCCGGGGCGGACTTCCGCCGTTTCGTCAGGGACATCCTCTCCCCCGCGGCGACGGACGGCCGCCGCTACGCGCGGTCGGTCCTCGCCGCCTACCGCGCCGGCACGCGCATCGGCGGCCTCCGGCTCGAGCTGCCGCGCGGCCCGGGGCGGCGGGCGAGGATCCTCCGGCACCGGAGCGTGCCGTTCGGCCGCGGGGCGGCGGCCGGAAGGATCGAGCAGTTCACCGACGTGACCGCCGGGGAGGAGGCGCGCCGCGCGCGCCGCTTCTCCGGCGAGCGGTACCGCGTTCTCGCCGAGCGCGCGAACGAGGGGCTGTCGTACTCGGACGAGGAGGGGATCATCCGGTACGCGAACAGGGGCCTCCGCGACATGCTCGGCTACCGGCGCGGCGGGCTGATCGGGCGGAGCGTCGCGGAGTTCCTCGACGAGACGGGGCAGGAGGTCCACGCGCGCCAGATGCGCCGGCGGGCGCGGGGGGAGCCGTCGCGCTACGAGCTCCGCCTCCGGTCCGCGCGGGGGGAGATGGTGCCGATGCGCGTCGCCGCCGTGCCGGTGTTCGACGAGGCGGGGCGGTTCCGCGGCGGCTACGCGGTCTTCACCGACCTCCGCGAGCGCGAGCGCGTCGAGCGGATGCGGGAGGAGATCCACCGCGAGTCGTCGCACCGTCTCAAGACGCCCGCGGCCAAGATCGGCATGGGGCTCAATCTCCTGAAGCGGCACGTCGGCCCCGGGGGGCCGGCGGAGGCGCGCCTGGGGCTGGATATGATCGAGACGGAGCTCGATCGGATGCGGCGGAACACGGACTCGCTCCTCGAGCTCTCCCTCATCGAGGCGGGCGGCGCGGCCGCGAGGCGCGAGCGGTTCGATCTGGCGGCGCTCCTCGACGATCTCGCCGCGCGGTTCCTGCCCGCGGCGCGCCGGAAGGGGATCCGGATCGAGGTCTCCACACCCGGCGGCCGCCTTCCCGTCGACGCCGACCGGGACCGGCTCGATCTCCTCCTCAGGAACGTCCTTGATAACGCGGTCGCCTTCTCGCGCCGCGGCACGATCGCCGTGACCGCCGCGAGGCGGGGCGGCGGGACGTCGGTATCCGTCAGGGACGAGGGGCGTGGGATCGAGCCCGCGTACCTGGAGCGGATGTTCGACCGGAACTTCCAGCGGTACCCCGGCGAGCCGGGGGCGGGGATCGGCCTCGCGGCCTGCCGGGCGATCGCGTCCCTCCACGGCGGGCGCATCCGGGCGGAGTCGGAGGGGAAGGGCAGGGGTGTGACGATCCGGCTGTGGCTTCCCGACGCCGGGATGAGGTCGCGCCGGAGGAAAAAATGAAAAAAGATATTGACATATAGGCATCACGATGCTAGTATGTCTGGAGAATGGCGATTTTTTTTCACATGGTGCGACATAACTATGTAATGATGCGGATATGTCATGAGTTAATCGCATGGCCCACGCCCCAAGGGGCGATTGCCGAAGAAAGGTGATGCGGTCAATGAAAAAGCGAACGACCATCTACCTGGACGAGGATCTGCACAAGAAGGTCCGCATGCTCGCCGTCAGGGAGAACACGACGATGGCGAAGATTTTCGTCCAGGCGCTCAAGCGCTACCTGGCGGAGATCCAGGAGGATCCGCGCCAGGAGAAGTTCGCCCAGCTCCTCGGGAGACCGTAGAGGCCCCCCATGCGCGTCGCCGTCGTGTACAACTGCAGGCCGAGCACCCCCGCCGCCCCCGGCGACGACCGCTACGCCGAGTGGGACGAACGGGGGACGATCGACGCCGTCTCCTCGGCGCTCGCCCGCGCGCACGAGGTGGTCGAAATCGAGGCCGACGCCGACATCGTCGAGAGCCTGAAGCGTGAACGCCCCGACATCGTCTTCAACATCGCCGAGGGGATCAACTCCCAGAACCGGGAGTCGCAGGTGCCGATCATCTGCGAGATGCTCGGCATCCCGTACACCGGCTCCGACGGCTTCACCCTCGCGGCCTGCCTCAACAAGGCGCGCGCGAAGGAGATCCTCTCCTACCACGGCGTGCCGACTCCGGCGTTCCGCGTCGTGACCGATTCGAACGGGCCGCTCGCGCCGCTCGCGCCGCCCCTCATCGTCAAGCCGCTCTGGGAGGGGTCGAGCATGGGCGTCGGAGACGACTCGGTCGCGCGGCGGCCGCGCGACGTGCCGGCGAAGGTCCGGCGGGTGCGCGCCCGCTACCGCCAGCCCGCCCTCGTCGAGGAGTACCTCGAGGGTCGGGAGTTCACCGCGGCGCTCATCGGCAACGGCCCCGGCCTCCGTGTCCTCCCCCTCGTCGAGATCGACTTCGGCACGCTCCCCGCGGGCGCGAACCGCATCTACTCCTTCGAGGCGAAATGGGTCTGGGACAGGCCGGAGGCGCCCCTCAGGATCTTCACCTGCCCGGCGCCGGTCGATCCGGCCCTCCGGCGGGAGATCGAGGAGGTGTGCCGGCGCGCGTTCACGGTCCTCGGCTGCCGCGACTGGTGCCGCATCGACGTGCGGCTCGACGGGGAGGGGCGGCCGCACGTCATCGAGCTGAACCCCCTCCCCGGCATCCTCCCGGACCCGGACCAGAACTCCTGCTTCCCGAAGGCCGCGCGGGCCGCGGGGATGGGCTACGCGGAGCTCGTGCGGGAGGTGCTCCGGATCGCCTGTGATCGGAACGGGATCGCGGAGGGCCGCCTCAAGGAGGCCGCCCTCGGGACGGGAGGCGGGAAATGAGCGCGCCGGCCGTCCGACCGGCGGAGGCCGGCGACCGCGCGGCGATCGAGCGCATCCTTCGCCGCGCCGGGGAGTTCAGGCCGGAGGAGGCGGACTGCGCCATGGAACTCCTGGACGAGGCGGTCCGCGACGGCGGGGACGACGAGGAGTACGCCGCCCTCTGCGCCGACGAAGGCGGAGAGGTCGTCGGCTTCCTCTGCTACGGAAAGACGCCGCTCACGCGCTCGACATGGGATTTGTACTGGATCGTGACCGATCCGGACCGGCGGCGGCGCGGCGCGGCCCGCCTGATGCTCGCCCGGATGGAGGAGGAGATCCGGCGGAAGGGGGCGACGCTCCTCGTCGCGGAGACCTCGTCGCTTCCCGCGTACGGCCGGGCGCGCGCCTTCTACGAGGCGGCGGGGTTCGGGGAGGAATCGCGGATCAGGGATTTCTACGCGCCAGGCGACGACCGGCTGATCTACTGCAGGAGGTTCGACTGAGGCCCGCCGCGCCCCGGCAAACGGCCGACGCGGACGGGCGGCCGACGGAGGGAAGCATGTTACATCCGAGAATGAGATACGCGCTGTGGAAGGACGTTCCGGACGACGACTGGAACAACTGGAAGTGGCAGATGAAGAACAGGGTCTGCACGCTGGAGGCGCTCGCCGCCGCCGGCCTCCGGCTCGCCCCGGCGGAGGTCCAGGGCATCCGGCGGGAGGAGGAACGCCTCCGGATGGCGGTCACGCCCCACTTCCTCTCGCTCGTCGATCCCGAGAACCCGGACTGCCCCATCCGGCGGCAGGTCGTCCCGCGGATCGAGGAGCACTTCGTCTGCCCGCGGGACATGGACGACCCCTGCGGCGAGGTCAAGGACTCGCCCGTGCCGGGCCTCGTCCACAGGTACCCGGACCGCGTCCTCGTCCTCGCCACGGAGGCGTGCGCGAGTTACTGCCGCTACTGCACCCGGAAGCGGATCGTCGGCAAGCGGCTCCACACGATCGACCGGGACGAGCTCGCCCGGATCTGCGACTACATATCCGCGAACAGGAAGATCCGCGACGTCCTCGTCTCCGGCGGCGACCCGCTCGCACTCTGCGACGAGAAACTCGACATGATCCTCGGCGCGCTCCGGTCGATCCGGCACGTCGAGATGCTTCGGATCGGCTCGCGGGTCCCGGTCTTCCTCCCCCAGCGCGTCACGCCGGCGCTCCTCTCGGTCCTGCGGCGGCACCACCCGGTCTACCTGAGCCTCCACTTCTCGCACCCGCGCGAGATCACGCCGGAGACGGCGCGGGCGTGCGAGGCGCTCGCCGATGCGGGCATCCCCCTCGGCAGCCAGACCGTGCTCCTCAAGGGGATCAACGACAGCGCCGCCGTCATCAAGCGGCTCATGCACGACCTCCTGCGCGTCCGCGTGCGGCCCTACTACCTCTACCAGTGCGACCTCGCCGTCGGCACCGATCAGTTCCGGACACCGATCTCGACGGGGATCAACATCATCGAGAAGCTCCGCGGCCACACCTCCGGCTACGCCGTCCCCACCTTCGTCGTGGACGCGCCCGGCGGCGGGGGGAAGATCCCCATCGGCCCGGGCTATTTCATCGCGCTCGTCGAGGGGCGGGCGGTCCTCCGGAACTACGAGGGGAAGATCTTCGAATACCCGGAGCCGGTGGAGCCGGGCAGCATCAGGGTGAAACTCCGGAAGGCCGAGCTCCCCGAGAAGGCCGAGCCGCTCCTCGTCCGATGAAGAGCCAATCCACCGCGGATCCGCGCTGATCATGACGAATTCACACGGCGTACAACTTCAGCCTGAAGTTGTACGCCGTCAGCCGGTAGGGGGCCGCCGCGGATCGAGCGGTTTTCCCTTTCTCGCACTGCATCGGATCCGCGCGTAGCCGCGGCCAGGAATCATCCTCACATTTTATTGTGTGGCATAATCGCCGCGAAACGGGCGGCGCCGTCGGCATCTATGTCGTCGGCGGCCGGAAGGGCGACGGCGACTACACGAAGCGCGTGCAGGTCTACTACCCGGCGACGAATACCGCGGCGAATCTCGGCGACGACGACGAATGGCCCGCCGCCCCCGTGCGGCTCACCGGCGGCGTCGTCGAACACGACAACAAGATGTACGTCTTCGGCGGCACCAACGGCACCCTCGACACCCATTACGCCGACACATGGGAATTCGATCCGTCGGAAGCGGCCGGGAACCGCTGGCAGGACCTGGGTGTTCCTCTTTCCCAGGCGAGGGGCTTCATCTACGCCTGCGTCGTCGACGGGTACGCGTACGCCGTCGGCGGCAACGATTACTCGGCGGTCAATGTCCTCAGGGCGCTCGCGAGAACCGAGCGACTGAATCTTGCCGACATCGCCGCCGGCTGGGACGACGCCGCCGTCGCGAATCTCCCCGGCGGCGTCGGCACCGGCGAGGGGCGGGCGTTCGGCTTCGACTCGGACGCCGGCCACGCCCTCGCGGGCCGCATCATTCTCGCCGGGGGCGGGCAGTGGTCCTCCGAGTGGGCGAACTGCTATTCCTATGATGTCGCATCGAACGAGTGGTCGGCGTTCCCGTCGCTCATGGAGGCGAGGCGCAATCACGCCGGCGCCCTCGTCTCCGGCCCGGCCGGCCCGGAGATGTGGGTCTTCGGCGGCCGGCGCTGGATCGACCAGAACGTCCTCGCCACCGCCGAACGGTACCGCCTCATCGCCCCGCCGCGCCTCGCCGTCGCCGTGAACGACCCCACGCCCGCCGTCGGCGACACCCTCACCGTGGATGTCACGGTCCAGCCGATCGCCGACGCGTTCGACGCGTGGGGGCTCATCTACGGCCCGGGCAACGTCGTCTATTCGTTCGTCCTGGGGAGACCGGGGACCGTGGCGACCGGCGCCCGCCCCCTCGCCGCGAACGTGCCGGGCCTCGCCTCGACCTACGAGGCGCGGCTGCTCGACCTCGCCATCCCGCCGGGGACCGAGGGATCCTACACGATCGTCGTGCAGCTCGTCCCGGCGGGAATCCCCCCGGTCGTCCCGTACGAGGGGTACGCGGCGGAGGCGGACGTCACGGTGCGATGACCGGGCGGGTTGATCGCGCCGCGGACGGAATGGCGCCACGGGCCGCGGATCCGCGCGAATCCGCGGGAACGATGGTTCCAATCCGTTGTGATCCGCATTAATCCGTGAACATCCGCGGTGGATTGGCGCTTTTCCACCCGCCATTTATTCCATTTCGCCGTGGCGCGGCGTCGCCCGCCCTGCTATAATTCCCGAAACCGGGTTCGGGAAACGATCCGATGACGCCGTCGGCCGACACCATCAGGAGGATCCCCAAGGTCCTCCTCCACGACCACCTCGACGGGGGGCTCCGCGTCGAGACGATCATCGAGCTCGCCCGGAAGGAGAAGTGCCCCCTCCCCGCGGAGGAGCCGGGGCCGCTCCTCGACTGGTTCCACCGCGGCGCCGACCGGGGAGACCTCGGCCTCTACCTCGAGACGTTCAAGATCATCTACGCCGTCCTCCAGACCGAGGAGGCGCTCGAGCGGGTCGCCCGGGAGGCGCTCCTCGACCTGAAGGAGGACAACGTCGCCTACGCCGAACTGCGCTTCGCCCCGTTCTTCCACACGCGGAAGGGGCTCACGCACGACGAGATCATGACGGCGGTCCTGCGGGGGCTCGAGGCGGGGAGGCGGGAGAGCGGCGTCCGGTACGGCCTCATCGTGAGCTCCATGCGCGACACCGACTGGTCGCTCCCGATGGCGGAGCTCGCCGTGAAGTACCGCGAGAAGGGCTGCGTCGCCTTCGACCTCGCCGGCGACGAGTCGGGGCACCCCCCGAAGAAGCACGTCGCCGCCTTCCAGTACTGCCAGCGGGAGAACTTCAACATCACCATCCACGCGGGGGAGGCGTTCGGGGCGCGGTCGATCTGGCAGGCGCTCCAGTACTGCGGCGCGCACCGGATCGGCCACGGCACGCGGCTCGTGGATGATTTCGTCGTCGAGGACGGGAGGGTGAAGGGCCTCGGCACCCTCGCCCAGTACGTCCTCGACAAGCGGATCCCGCTCGAGTGCTGCCTGAGCAGCAACATCCACACGGCGGCCGCCGAGAGCTTCGCCGCCCATCCCTTCCGGCTCTTCTACGAGAACCGGTTCCGCGTCACGCTCAACACCGACAACCGGCTCATGAGCGACACCTCGATGAGCAGGGAGCTCGGGATCGCCGTGCGCGAGTACGGCCTCTCGATCCGCGACCTGGAGGTGCTCACGCTGAACGCCATGAAGAGCGCCTTCATCCACTACGCGGAGCGCTGCGACCTCATCTACAACGTCATCAAGCCCGGCTTCGCCGCCCTCTCCCCCGGCTAGGCGGTCAACCTTCCCCCCGGAACTGCCCGCGGAGGCGGCGGAACCTGCTCTCGTAGATCATCTCGAAGAGGCCGAGCCGGCCGGGGAAGAGCGCCGCGCACCTGTCCCGCACCCGCTCGACGGCGATCTCGATGTCCACCTCGGCGGCCGACGGGTCGAGGATCATGCGGCAGACGCCGTCGGCCATCCGCCTGATCTCCGCGGCCGCCTCGCGGTCGTCGAGCTCCTCGAGGATGCGGCCGATCCCGCGGAACGGCTCGACGTGCGCCTCGTCGATGAGGGCCCCGCAGGCGCAGCGCACCGTCCTTCCGAACTGGAAGAGGGCGATGTCGTGCTGCCGCCCGCACGCGGGGCAGATGACCGCCATGATCTCCCCCCTCATCCCCCGCCGGGCGGGCGAGCGAGCACGGGCCGCAGCGGGCAGCCGTCGCACCGCGGCCTCGTTCGGCAGAACTCCTTGCCCGCCCTGACGAGCAGGGCGTGGAACTCGTTGTAGAGCCGCGCGCGCGCCGGGACGCGCTCCTCGAGGAATCGCCGGACCTCGCCGTAGGAGGCGCCGGCCCGAATGAGGCCGTGGCGGCCGAGGATCCGCACCGTGTAGGCGTCCACGACGAACGCCCGCTTCCCGAAGGCGTAGAGGAGGATGCTGTCGGCCGTTTCCGGCCCGATGCCGCGGACGGCCAGGAGCTCCTCCCGGAGCGCGGCGGCGGGAACGCGCCCCATCCGCGCGAGGCTCCCCCCGTGCGCCCGGTCGAGGTGGGCGATGAACGCCTTGAGCCGCCCGGCCTTCTGGTTGAAGTACCCCGCGGGGCGGACGAGCGCCGCGAGCCGCCGCCCCGTGGCGCGCCGGAGGCCCGCCGCCGAGAGGAGCCCCGCCCGGCGGAGGTTCTCGATCGCCTTCTCGACGTTCCCCCAGGCGGTGTTCTGCGTGAGGATGGCGCCGGCGATGACCTCGAGCGGCGTCTCGCCCGGCCACCAGTGCTGCGGCCCGAACGCCCCGTACAGCGTCCGGTAGATCTCCATGACCGGCCCGCGGGGCGCCGTCACGGGACGTACCCCGCCTTCCTGAGGCCGCCCTCGTCCCGCTTCCAGTCCCGCATGACCTTCACCCGCAGGTCGAGGAAGACCCGCGCGCCGAGGAACTCCTCGATCTCGGCGCGGGCGGCGGTGCCGATCCGCCGGATCATGCTCCCCCCCTTCCCGATGAGGATCCCCTTCTGCGATTCGCGCTCGACGATGATCGTCGCCCGCACCTCGGTGAGGCCGTCATCCCGCTCCCGCATCCCCTCCATCCGCACGGCGGTGCCGTACGGGATCTCCTCCCGGACGGCGTCGAACACCTTCTCGCGGATCAGCTCGCCGACGACGAACCGGGTCGGCTGGTCGGAGAGAAGATCGTCGGGGAAGATCTTCTCACCCTCCGGGAGGAGGGCGACCGTCCGCTCCACGAGGCGGTCCGTCCCGTCGCCGGTGCGCGCCGAGATCGGGATGATCTCCCTGAAGGGGAGGAGGCCCCGGTACGACTCGATCACGGGCAGGAGCGTCTCCTTCGGCACCGCGTCCACCTTGTTCACGAGGAGGAAGACCGGCGCCCGCGCGCCTCGGAGTGGACCGGCGATCCCGCGCGCCGCGGCCCCGGCCGGCTCCGGCTCGACCATCAGGTAGACGAGGTCGGCCTCACCGAGCGACCGGCGGGCCGCCCGGAGCATGTAGCGGCCGAGGACATCGCGCGGGACGTGGAGGCCGGGGGTGTCGATGAAGACGATCTGCGCCTCGGGCGTCGTGAGGATCCCGCGGACGGCGTCGCGCGTCGTCTGGGGCTTCGGGGTGACGATGGCGACCTTCTGGCCGACGAGCCGGTTCAGGAGCGTGGACTTCCCCACGTTCGGCCTGCCGGCGATGGCGACGAAGCCGAATTTCACGGTCGACCTCCCGCACCCCGCGCGAAGCGCTCGATCTGCTGGCAGATGCCGTGGAGGGCGCGGAGCTCGTCGTCGGCGATGCCGCTCCGGCCGAAGACGCGGCGGAGCGTCCGCATGACGCTCCGGAGGACCGCCCGGTCCCCCTCCCGCCCGTAGCCGATCAGGGCGAGCGCGCGCTCCAGCCGGGCGTAGAGGCCTTCGAGCTCCGCGAGGGGCACGAGCGGCGGGACGGCGGGCGACGGCCGCGGCGCGGCGGCCCGGAACAGCTCGTAGAGGACGACCATCACCGCCTGGGCGACGTTGAGCGAGGGCATCCCGCGGCTCGCCGGGATGGAGACGGCGGCCTGGCAGAGGGAGAGCTCGTCGTTGTCGAGCCCCTTGTCCTCCCTGCCGAAGACGAGGGCGACCCTTCCGCGCCCCGTCGCCGCGGCGATCCGGGGCGCCGCCTCGCGCAGGTCCGCCACCGGCCGGCGCCGACGTCCCCGCCGCCTCGTCGTGCCGACCGCGAGGACGCAGCCGGCGATCGCCTCCGCGAGGGAGGGAGGCACCTCGGCCCCGCGGAGGATCTCCTCCGCGCCCCAGGCGAGCTTGTGCGCCTCCGGCGTGTCGAACGGGACGGGATCGACGAGGGCGAGCCGGCGCACCCCCATGTTCTTCATCGCCCGCGCCGCCGAGCCGATGTTGCCGGCGTTCCTGACGCCGACGAGGACGACCGTCAGGTTCTCCATCGCCGCCTTCACCGTGGCGTCCCTCCCCCGCCCGAACGCAGGAGTGCCCATCGCGGACCGCCGCTCGCGATGGGCACGGGCCTGCCGGCGCTCAGCTCTTCTTCGAGGTGACCGGGAAGAACGAGGCGAGCTGCTGCGCGACCTTCCTGCTCCCGCATTTCGGGCAGGCGGGCTTCCTCCGGTCATGCTCGCTCATCGACAGCCGCGCCGTGAAGGCCCGGCGGCACTTCCCGCACCGGTATTCGTACGTGGGCATGACGCGCTCCCTCCCGAACGAACGGTTTGTATGTTGCATTATATGACAATCGTCCCGGTTGCGGCAAGTGTCGGGAAGGACGGGATCGGGGGGGTGCCGGGAAAATGAACATGGACATTCCCGATACGACCGGAGGCGGGCGAGTAAGAAATTATGATTGACTTTAGTGTATCGTTATGGTACTAAAACACCGTGTAAGCAAGCGGGAACCTTCCGGGCGCCGGGGATCGCCGAAATGCGGAGCGTGAGATGGACATCCCTTCGCTCGTGAAAAACGGGAGCGCGTCCCGGCGCCGGCACGCTGGCCCGATCTCCCTTCGCGCACTCATCACGGCGGCGGTCTCGATGATCGCGCTGCTCCTCCCGTCTCCCGCCCCCGCCCAGTCGAGCATTCCCGACGAGGGCACCTGGGTGGCGAACGCGCCGGTGTATTCCATGGTGTCCGCAGGGAATGTCGTCTTCATCGGCGGCAGTTTCAGGCGAGTCGGGCCGAGTACCGGCCACGGCGTCCCCATCGACGCCTCCACCGGCATGCCGACTCCGCCGTTCCCCAAGGTGAACAATATCGTCTACGCCGTCGTTCCCGACAGATCAGGCGGCTGGTACATCGGGGGGTATTTCACGCGCGTGGGCGACACAGACAGGAACCGCCTCGCGAGGATCCTCGCCGACGGGAGCGTGGATCCCGCCTGGAACCCGAATGCGAGCTCCACCGTGTATGCACTCGCGGCGGACGAAGGCGTCATCTATGCGGGAGGCGCTTTTTCGACCGTCGGCGGCCTGACGAGGAACCGCATTGCGGCGATCGACGCGGCGACGGGCATACCGACCGCCTGGAACCCGAATGCGAGCGGCACCGTGCGCGCGCTCGCGGCGGGCGACGGCGTCGTCTACGCTGGGGGCGAGTTCACGGAGGTCGGCGGCGCGGAGAGGAAATACATCGCGGCGATCGACGCGGCAACGGGCCTGCCAGCCGGCTGGAACCCGGACTCGAACGACATCGTGCGCGCACTTGCGACGGGCGAAGGCGTCGTCTATGCGGGAGGCGATTTCACGGAGGCCGGCGGCCAGCCGAGGAACCGCATTGCCGCGCTCGATGCGGCAACCGGCGCCGCGACTCCCTGGAACCCGAATGCGAACGACCAGGTGGATGCCCTCGCGACGGGCGAAGGCGTCGTCTACGCGGGAGGACATTTCTCGAGCATTGGCGACGGAGCGAGGGGCCGCATCGCTGCCATCGACTCGGAAACAGGCACGGCAACCGACTGGAAGCCGTCTGCAAACAACTACGTGTATGCCATTGCCGTGCACGATAGCACTGTTTACGCCGGAGGCTCTTTCTCGGCCATCGGCGGTGAGGCGAGAAACCGCATCGCGGCGATCGAAGCGGAAACGGGAAAGGCGACCGCATGGAACCCCGCCGCGGGCGACACTGTGCGCGCCATCGCCGTCCAGGGCGGCACAATCTACGCCGGAGGGAGTTTCGGAACCGTCGGCGTCGTGGAGAGAAACTATATCGCGGCGATCGACGCAACCACCGGTGAACCGACAGACTGGAACCCGAATGCGAACGGCTCGGTGCGCACCCTTTCGACGCACGACGGCATCATCTACGCGGGAGGCTATTTCACGTTCATCGGAGGTAATATAAGGAACTACATCGCGGCGATCGATCCGACAACGGGCGCTGTGACCGGCTGGAACCCGAGTGCAAATGGTTTCGTGCGCGCACTCGAGGCCGGCGACGGCGTCATCTATGCAGGGGGGGATTTCACGAGCATCGGCGGCGAGGCGAGGAATTACATCGCGGCGATCGACGCGGCAACAGGCACGGTGACAAGCTGGAACCCGAACGCGGACTTCCCCGTGCTTGCCCTCGCCGCGAGCGGGAGCACCGTCTGCGCGGGAGGCGAGTTCACGGAGGCCGGCGGCGCGGAGAGGAAATACATCGCGGCGATCGACGCGGCGACGGGCCTCGCGACCGGCTGGAACCCGAACGCGGACGACATCGTGCACGCACTCGCGGTGGACGGGAACGTCATCTACGCGGGAGGCGAGTTCACGGCCATCGGCCTCGCGGCAAGGAACCGCATCGCGGCCCTCGATGCCGCTACCGGCGCGGCGACCGGCTGGAACCCGAATGCAAACTCCACGGTGAGGATCCTCATGGTGAGCGGCGGCACCCTCTACGCCGGTGGATCGTTCATAACCATCGGCAGCGCGTCGAGGCGCCGGCTCGCGGCTCTCGACGCGGCCACCGGCTCGGCAACCGCCTGGAACCCGAATGCGAATTTAACGGTGTATTCCATCGCGGCGCGCGGCGGTACGGTCTACGCGGGAGGGTCGTTCTCCGCCATTGGCAACGAATCGAGGTCAAACTTTGCGCGCTTCGATCCGATCCCCACGCCGACGCCGACGAGGACGCCCACGATCACCCCGACGCCCACGATCACCCCCACGCGCACGGTGACCCCCACGCCGACGCCGACGAGGACGCCCACCGTCACGCCGACGCCCACGCCCACGCCCACGATCACCCCGACGCGGACCGTCACGCCGACGCCCACGATCACGCCGACCCCCTCCCCCGGCATGGAACTGGTCGTGAACGGCGAGGCATTCAACCCGGGCGACCCGATCACGGTGGGCGCGCGGGCCACGATCCCCGTCTGGACGGCCTTCGACGCCTACATCCTGGCGGACACGCCGATCGGCCTCTTCAGCATCCTGCTGGACGGCCGCATCGTTCCGGGGGTCCGGGCGGCGGCGCGGGATGTCAAACGGCTCGACGCGCCGTTCGAAACGACGGTATTGCGGGACCTCCCCTGCCCCGCCTCCATCGCGGGGACGACGACGCTCTACCTGGTGACGACGGACGCCGGCAGGATGCCGCCGGTCAGCCGTCCCGGGGACCTCCGCCCCGACACGCCGAACGTCATCACGCTCGACCGGAAGGTCGTCATGGTGTATGATATGTGACGGGGGATGGGGCATGGCCGACGGTTTGCCTGTGTCCCCCCCATGAAAAGGAGCGCACGATGCGACGGCCGGGATGGGGCCTGACCCGATGCGGCTGTCGTCCGCGGGCGGGGATCCTTTCCGCCCTCCCGGCGGCCTTTCTCCTCGTCGCCCTCGCCGGGCCCGCCTCCGGTTACGTCCGGGAGACGCCTCACCCGGTGATCGAGGGCGCCGGGCAGGAGCCGGCGCCCGCATCCCCGGCGTATGCATACCGGCCCGGCGCCGGGTCCGTCCTCGATCATCCCCACCTTCCCGACCTGCTGATCGTGGGCTTCAAGCCCCGCGTCCAGGCGGCGGCGCGCGCCTCGGTCCACGCCGGTCTCGGCGCCCGCCGGCTCCACGCGTACCGCCGGATCCCCGCTGAGGTGGTCGAGCTGCCGCCGGGGAGCGACCTGGAGCGGTTCATCGCCGCCTACGAGTCGCTGCCCGAGGTCGACTACGCCGAGCCGAACTACGAGGTGCACGCGCTCGCCGTTCCGAACGACCCGCGCTTCGGAGAGCTGTGGGGGATGCGGAATACGGGCCAGACCGGCGGCACGGCGGGGGCGGACATCAAGGCGGTCCCGGCGTGGGACCTCACCACCGGCTCGGCCGATGTCATCGTCGCGGTGATCGACACGGGGATCGACTACAATCACCCCGACCTCGCCGCCAACATGTGGGTGAACCCGAACCCCACCTTCGGCGACATCCACGGCGCGCGCTGGACCGGCGGCTCCGGGACGGTCACGAGCGGCGACCCGATGGACGGCAACGGCCACGGGACGCACTGCGCCGGCACGATCGGCGGCGTCGGGAACAACGGCGTCGGCGTGGCGGGGGTCTCCTGGAGCGTCCGGCTGATGGCGCTGAAGTTCCTCAGCGACAGCGGCAGCGGCTGGACGGACGACGCGATCGCCGCCCTCGAGTACGCGATCGACAAGGGGGCGCACCTGTCGAGCAATTCGTGGGGGGGCGGCGGCTACTCGACGTCGCTCAGGAACATGATCGAGGCCGCCGGCGCCGCCAATCAGCTCTTCGTGGCCGCCGCCGGGAACAGCAGCGTCAACAACGACACGTCGCCCCATTATCCCTCGAGCTACGACTGCGCGAACATCATCGCGGTCGCCAGCAGCGACCACAACGACAACCGCTCCTCCTTCAGCAACTGGGGACGCGTGAGCGTGGACCTCGCGGCCCCCGGCTCGAACATCCTGAGCACCTGGAAGGGGGGCGCCTACAACACGATCAGCGGGACGTCGATGGCCACGCCGCACGTCTCGGGCGTCGCCGCCCTGATCCTGTCGCTCGATCCCGGCGCCGGTCACCAGGAAGTCAAGACCCGGATACTGGAGGGCGTCACGCCGCTCCCGCAGTGGGCCAACCTGGTGCTCTCCGGCGGGCGGCTGAACGCCGAGAACGCGCTCCCCCCGATCATGCCGACGCCCACGATCACGCCGACCCCGACACCCACGCCGACGCCCACGCCGTCCCCCACGCCGACACCCTCCCCCACCGTCACGCCGACGCCCTCCCCCGGCGTGGACCTCGTCGTGAGCGGCGCGGCGTTCAATCCGGGCGACCCGATCACGCTGGGCGCGCGGGCCACGATCTCGATCTGGACGGCGTTCGACGCCTACATCCTCGCCGACACGCCGATCGGCCTCTACAGCATCATGCTCGACGGCCGCATCGTCCCGTGGGCCCGGGCGGCGGCGCGGGACGTCAAGCGCCTCGATGCGCCGTTCGAGACGACGTTCCTGCGGGACCTCCCCTGCCCCGCCTCCATCGCGGGGACAACGACGCTGTACCTGGTCACGATGGAGGCGGGCAGGCCGCTCCCCTCCCCCCGTCCCGGCGACCTCCGCCCCGACAGCCCGGGACTCATCACGATCGACTTCAGGATCATCGCGGTGGGGCCGGCGGGGGAGCCGGGGCCCGGGGACGTGTTTTACGAGCCGCCGCGGTTCTGATAGAATCCCCTCCCTGACCGGCCCCATGAAGACGCGCGTCAGCATCGCCATCGACGGCCCCGTCGGCTCGGGGAAGAGCACCGTCGCCCGGCTCGTCGCCCGGCGGCTCGGCTCCACCTACATCGACACCGGCGCGATGTACCGCGCCGTCGCCCTCAAGGCGAGGCGGCGCGGGATCCGGTGGGACGACGCCGACGCCATGGCGGCGCTCGCCCGCGACACGTCGGTCGAACTGCGCCCCGCCGCCGCGGCGGGGGTCACCTCCACCGTCCTCCTCGACGGCGAGGACGTCTCCCGGGCGATCCGCGAGACCGAGATCGGCCGGGGGGCCTCGGACATCGCCGTCATCCCCGGCGTCCGGCGGGCGCTCGTCTCGATGCAGCGCCGGATGGCGGCGGCCGGCGGCGTCGTCATGGAGGGGCGCGACATCGGGACCGTGGTCCTGCCGGAGGCGGGCCTCAAGGTCTTCCTCGCCGGTTCCGTCGAGGAGCGGGCGCGCCGCCGGTTCCTCGAGCTCAAGGCGAAGGGGGCCTCGCCCGTCATGCGGGAGGTCGTCGAGGAGGTCAGGGCGCGGGACCTCCAGGATTCGACGCGGGCGGACAGCCCCCTGAAGAAGGCGGACGACGCCGTCGAGATCGACACCACGAACATGACGATCGACGACGTCGTCGCGGAGATCGTGCGCCTCGCCGGCGTCCGGTCGGGCTGAAGGGGCGCCGCCGCCTACCCGGCGGATTCCAGGAACAGCCGCCGGGAGAAGCCGCCGCGCTCGCTCCGCTTCCGGCGGACGAGCTCCCTGAATCGGCGTCCGCCGACGCCGAGGAGGCGGCGGTGGGCGTCCACGAGCTCCTGCAGGTCGACCAGCTCGTTCAGCACCGCGTCCCTGCCCCTCGCCGCGGCGAGCTCCGCGGCCTCCTCGCGGATCTTCTCCTTCAGGGCGCGGGCGTACGGCGCCTTTCCGAGCCGGCGCACCTCGCAGCGGAGCCCGCGCGCCTCGATGATCCGCGGGATCCGGTCGCGCACGAGCTTGCGGTAGCGTCTCGCGGGCACGGCGTCCCTACTCGCGGGTGAGATAGATGACGTCGCCGACGTGAAGCGCGTTCGGGTCCGAGAGGTCGTTCTCACGGATCACCCGCTCGACCGCCGCGGGGTCGTTCAGGACGCGCCGGCAGATGAGCCAGATATTGTCGCCCTTTTTCACCGTGTAGGCGACGCGCTCCGCCGCCGGCGCGGGGGCCGCGGCGGGAATCTCCTCGCGGGGGGCCGGCGCGGCGGGCGGCGGTTCCGGCCTGGGGAGCAGGTCGGACTCCTCCGCGACGGTGAAGGCCGCGGGGAGCGGCCGGACCTCGAACGCCATCGCCTCGGCGGGGATCGGGTTGTACTGCTTCACCTTCATTGCGACGATGAACAGGAGCGCCACGCCGAGACCCGCGGCGACCCCCCGGAGCGCCGCCTGCCCCCGCCGGAGCGCGGCGACCTGCACCTGGGCCGTCCGGTAGGCGGCCTCCCGTTCCTCGAGCGTCCCCTCGAGCGAGCGGATGCGCGCCTCCGCATCCGCGGCGGGCGCCTCCGGCGCCGGCGGGAGGTCCCCCATCCGCTCGAGTTCCCGCATGAGTTCCGCGATCCGCTCCTCGAAGGCGGCCCGCGCGCGCCCGGCCTCCGCCAGGAGGGATTCCCGCTCGGCGAGCCGCTCCTCCAGCTCCGCGCGCCGCCGCGCCCACTCCTCCCGCTCCGCCGCGAGGGTCTCCTCGAGGCCGGCCGCCCGGCCGTTCCCCGCTTCCGCCGGATCGGCCGCCTCGCCGCCCCCCGACGCCGCGGCGAGCGCCCGCTCCTTCTCCTCGAGTTCGGCGGCGAGGGCGTCCAGCCGCTCCCGCGCCCCCGACTCGACCTTTTTCAGCTTCGCCCGGAGGGCGGCCGCCTCCTCCTTCTTCTCCTCGAGCTCCCGGATGAGGCCGTCGGCGACCGTCGCCTCCTCCCGCCCGCCGTCGCCCGAGGCGCCGCGGAGGCGGGCGAGCTCCTCCTCCTTCGCGGCGAGCAGCAGGCGCAGCTGCTGGATGACGGTCTCCTGGTCCTGGTAAAACTCGTCCATGGCGGAACCCTCCCGTGCGGGAGGAATAGAGATACGCGGCGGGGAACGGTGTGGGGGCACCGATCAGTCGCGAAAAGGGCGATCCGGCCGACTGTGTAAAAAGAATATCATGACGGCGGCCGGCCGCGCAAGGAAAAAATGCAGCCATGCACCCGACACCACGGATTCGCACGGATAAAACAACAGTAGTTGTCATCCGCGGGAGAAACTCCGCTCCTTCCCTTTTCGAGCTTTCTGCGTTCCGCCGCAGCCGGATCCGTGAGAATCCGTGATTATCCGTGTACATCCGCGGTGAATTGGTACATCGTGCCTGCGGCCGCGGGCGGGATTGACTTTGCCGCCGCGGGGCTGCTACTATTCCCCCAGGGCCTGAGATGGCGAGAATGACCGGATCTCCGCAATTCCCGCTCTGGGACAGGATACGGACGATGCCGATCCGCGAGCGGCGGCACAAGGTGTCGCTCGCGTCCTTCGGTCGGCCGTGCCGGAAAGGGGAATCGTTCCGTCGCTTCCTCCTCTCCCTGCCCGACATCCTTGCGGCGACGGAGTTCCGGGAGGTCGTCGGCGCCGTCGTCCGAGCGCGGCGGCGGTCGAGGCACGTCGTCCTCTGCATGGGCGGGCACGTGATCAAGTGCGGCCTGAGCAGGGTGGTCATCGACCTCATGCGCAGGGGGGTCGTCACGGCCGTGGCCATGAACGGAGCCGCGGCCATCCACGACTTCGAGATCGCCCTCATCGGCAGGACCTCCGAGGACGTCCAGCGGGGCCTCGATGACGGGACGTTCGGCATGGCGAGGGAAACGGGGGAGATGATGAACGAGGCGCTCGCCGTCGGCGCGGCGGAGGACCTCGGCGCCGGCTGGGCGATCGGCCGCGCCGTCATCGAGCGGCGGCTCCCCCACCGCGACGCGAGCGTCCTCGCCCGGGCCGTCCGGCTTCGGATGCCGGCCACCGTCCACATCGCCATCGGGACGGACATCATCCACCAGCATCCCGGCGCCGACGGGGCGGCCACGGGGAAGGCGACGATGGACGATTTCAGGATCTTCACGGAGGTCGTCGCCGACCTCGCGGACGGCGTCATCCTCAATTTCGGCTCGGCCGTCATCATGCCCGAGGTCTTCCTCAAGGCGCTCACGGTCGCGCGGAACGCCGGGGGGGGGCCGCGCCGGTTCACCGCGGCCGTCTTCGACATGGCGCGGCAGTACCGCCCGATGGAGAACATCGCGCGCCGGCCGGTCGCCCGCGGCGGGAGGGGATACTACATCTGCGGGCACCACGAGATCATGCTCCCCCTCCTCGCCCGCGCCGTCGTCGAGGCGCTCTAGGAGCCGGACGATGAAGAAACCGCCGCGGCGGAGGATCGAGCGGCTGCTCGACCGGTTCGGCGAGGCGACGGTCCTCGTCGCCGGGGACCTCATGCTCGACCGCTTCGTCTGGGGCTCCGTCACGAGGATCTCGCCGGAGGCCCCCGTCCCGATCGTGGAGGTGACCTCGGAGACGGACGTCCCCGGCGGCGCGGCGAACGTCGTGGGCAACATCTGCGCCCTCGGCGGGACGGCCTGCGTCGCCGGCGTCATCGGGGAGGACCGGATCGGGCGGGCGCTCCTCGAGCGGCTCGCCCACCGGCGGATCGACCTCGCCGGCGTCATCGTGGACCCGGCGAGGTCCACGACGCTCAAGACGCGGATCATCGCCCACAGCCAGCAGGTCGTCCGCGTGGACAAGGAGGCGACGCGCGACATCGGCGAGGGCGAGATCGAGCGGATCCTCTCCTTCGCGCGAGCCCGCTCCTCCCGCCTCGGCGCCATCATCATCGAGGACTACGGCAAGGGGATCGTCCGCCAGTCGCTCGTGGCGGGGCTCGTCAGGCTCTCGAGGCGGCGCGGCATCACCCTCGCCGCGGACCCGAAAAAGGGCCACCCGATCGACTACCGCGGCGTCACGGTCATGACCCCCAACCGCGAGGAGGCCGTCTGGCTCGCCGGCGACGGGAAGGCCGCCGGCGCCGATCCGGACGCGATCGGGCAGCTGCTCATCAGGCGTTTCGCCCTGCACGGCGTCCTCATCACGCTCGGGGAGAAGGGGATGTGCCTCTGCCGGGGCGGCAGGCCGCCCGTCCGAATCCCGACCGCCGCCCGGGAGGTGTTCGACGTCTCCGGCGCCGGCGACACGGTCGTGAGCGCCTTCACCCTCGCCCTCGCCGCGGGGGCCTCCATGGAGGAGGCGGCGTTCGTCGCCAACCACGCCGCGGGGGTGGTGGTGGGAAAGGTGGGGACGGCCGTCGTCAGCCGGAAGGAAATCATCGAGGCGATCTACCGATGAGGAGGAAGGCCGTTTTCCTGGACCGCGACGGGACGCTGAACGTCGACCCCGGCTACCTCGCCGACCCGGCGCAGTTCCGCCTCCTGCCGGGCGTCGTGGCGGCGCTCAGGCGCCTCCGCGGCGCGGGGTACCGCATCTTCGTCGTCAGCAACCAGTCGGGGATCGCGCGCGGGCTGTTCGGGGAGGAGGAGCTCCGTCGGATCCACGAGCGGATGGACGCCGCGCTCCGCCGCGGGGGCGTTGCGCTCGACGGGATCTACTACTGCCCGCACCACCCGACCGACCGCTGCGGCTGCCGGAAGCCGTCGCCGAAGATGGTCCTCGACGCGGCCCGCGAGCACCGCGTGGACCTGAAGGCGTCGTATTTCGTCGGCGACCGGCTGACCGACATCGAGGCGGGCAGGAAGGCCGGCTGCCGCACCGTCCTCGTCCTCACCGGCGCGGGCGGCGAGACGCTCGAGACGCTCCCGCCGCGCGCGCGGCCGGACCACGTCGCCCGGTCGCTCGGCGACGCCTCCCGCTGGATCCTCCGCCGGGAGGCGGCGGGAGGCGGCGCGCGCCCCGCCGTCCGGCGGGCGGCCCGGACGCGGCGGCGCGCCGCGGGGGGGCGATGACGGATCGGGCCGTGGTCGCTGTGGGGATCATCCCCGCGCGGTGGGGGTCGACGCGGTTCCCGGGGAAGGCGCTCGCGGAGACGGGGGCCGGCCCGCTCATCCGCCTCGTCCACGACGCCGCGCGCGCGGCGCGGAGCCTCGCGCGCGTCGTCGTGGCGACCGACGACGAGCGGATCGCCGCCGCCGTCCGCAGCTTCGGCGGCGAGGCGGCGATGACCTCGGGCGCGCACCGCTCCGGGAGCGACCGGGCCGCCGAGGCGGCCGGCCGGATCGACTGCGACGTCGTCGTCAACATCCAGGGGGACGAGCCGCTCATCGGGGCGGCGGCGATCGACGCGGCCGTGGAAGCGCTCCGGCGGGAGCCGGCGCTCGGCGCCGCGACGCTCGCGACGCCCCTCGAGGACGACGCGGCGGCGGACGACCCGCACACGGTCAAGGTCGTGACGGACGCTGCCGGGAACGCCCTCTACTTCTCGCGGGCGGCGATCCCCTGGGGCGGGGGGGCGCGCCGGCTCAAGCACATCGGGCTCTACGCGTTCAGGAAGGAATTCCTGCTGCGGTTCACCCGCTGGCCGGCGACGCCGCTCGAGGAGGCCGAGCGGCTCGAGCAGCTCCGGATCCTCGAGCGCGGGGAGCGGATACGGGTCGTCGAGACGCCGTTCGACTCCGTCGGCGTGGACACGCCGGAGGACCTCGATCGCGTGCGGGCGATCATCGCGGCCGGCCGGCGCGGGGAGGCGGGAACATGAAGACGAGGATCGTCGAGGCGGGCGGGGTCAGGATCGGCGGCGGCCTCCCGCTCGTCCTCATCGCGGGGCCGTGCGTCATCGAGAGCGAGGCGATGCTCCTCGAGACCGGGCGGGGGCTCGTCGAGGTCTCTCGGTCGCTCGGGGTGCCGCTCGTCTTCAAGACCTCCTTCGACAAGGCGAACCGGAGCGCGCACGACGCCTACCGCGGCCCCGGCCTCGAGGAGGGGCTCGCCGTCCTCCGCCGGGCGAAGGCGGCGCTCGGCGTCCCGTTCTGCGTCGACGTGCACGAGCCGGGGCAGGTCGAGGCGGTCGCCGCGGTGGCGGAGATCGTCCAGGTGCCGGCGTTCCTCTGCCGGCAGACGGACCTGATCAGGGCGGCGTGCCGCTCCGGCCGCGTCGTGAATGTGAAGAAGGGGCAGTTCCTCGCCCCCGACGACGCCGCCAACATCATCGGCAAGGTCGAGGCGTTCGACGGCCGGGGGCTCCTCATCACGGAGCGCGGCTGCTCCTTCGGCTACCACAACCTCGTGAGCGACATGCGCGCCCTGCCGGTCATGCGGGGCCTCGGCTGGCCGGTCGTCTTCGACGCGACCCACAGCGTCCAGATTCCCGGCGGCCTCGGGACGCGCACGGGGGGGAGGCGGGAGTTCGTCCCCGTCCTCGCTCGAGCGGCGGCCGCCGCCGGCTGCGACGCCCTCTTCCTCGAGGCGCACCCCCGCCCCGACGAGGCCCTGAGCGACGCCACGAGTCAGGTCCCCATCGACGGCCTCGCCGCGATTCTCGGGCCGTGCCTCGAGATCGACCGGATCGTGAAGCGGCTGGAAAACAGAGCGTGCGGAGCGGCGAGCGGAGGATGAGGCACTCAGCTACCGCGGATTCACACGGATAATGCCGCCCCGGAATCCGTGGAATGAGGATTTCGGCCGCGGATGAACGCGGATCATCGCGGCTGCACGCGGACGGGACGGATCGGATGAAGATGAAAAAGGCGCAATCGTACAGGGGGCTCGCGCGGGAGGTCTTCAGGCTCGAGGCGGCCGCGGTCCGCGCCCTCGGGAGGAAGCTCGACCGCGGCTTCGACCGGGCCGTGGACGCCCTCCACCGCTGCCGGGGGCGCGTCATCGTCTGCGGCATGGGCAAGCCGGGCATCATCGGGCGCAAGGTCCAGGCCACCCTCGCGAGCATCGGCGTGCCCTCGCTCTGCCTCCACCCGGCCGAGGCGGTCCACGGCGACCTCGGCATGGTGACCGACGACGACGTCGTCCTCTGCCTCTCATCGAGCGGCGATACGGAGGAGATGCTGCGGCTCATCCCGGTCGTGAAGAAGATCGGCGCCGCCCTCATCTCCATGACCGGCAACCCGCGCTCGACGCTCGCCCGGCACAGCGACCTCGTCCTCGACGTCGGCGTCGAGCGGGAGGCGTGCCCGCTCGGCCTCGCCCCGACCGCCTCGACGACCGCCATGCTCGCGATGGGGGACGCCCTCGCCGTCGCCCTCATCCGGAAGAAGCGGCTCAGGGCGGAGGAGTTCGCCCTCTACCATCCCGGCGGGAACCTGGGCCGCCGGCTCCTCAGGGTGGCGGACGTCATGCGGACCGGCAGGGCGAACCCGATCGTCCGGGAGGAGACGAAGATCAAGGACGTCCTCCTCGCCATCACGCGGGCGCGCGCCGGCGCGGCCGCCGTCGTGGACCGACGGGGGAGGCTGGCCGGGATCTTCACCGACGGCGACCTCCGGCGGGCCATCGAGACCGGGACGGACATCGCCGCCCGGCCGATCCGCGCCTGCATGATCAGGAACCCCCTCACCATCGCCCCGGACCGGCTGGCCGTCGAGGCGCTTCGCGTCATGCGGGGGATGAACCCGAAGCGGCGGAAGGTCGACGAGCTCCCCGTCGTGGACGCGCGGGGGCGGCCGGTCGGGATGCTCGACGTCGTGGACCTCATCGGGATCGGGTGAGCGTGATGAAGAAGACGGCCGCGGCCGTCCGCGCGAGGGCGCGCCGCATCAGGGCCATCCTCGCCGACGTGGACGGCGTGCTCACGGACGGGCGGGTCATGTACGGCGCCGGCGGCGGCGAGATCAAGCGCTTCCACGTCCACGACGGCCTCGGCGTGCGGCTCGCCCGCCGGGCGGGGATCCGGGTCGTCCTCGCCTCGGGGCGCTCCTCGCCGGCCCTCGCCCGCCGCGCGCGCGAGCTCGGCGTGGACCGCCTCTGGCAGGGGGTCGCTGACAAGGGGCCCCTGTTTGCTATACTATGCGAGGAATATGGCTGCGCCCCGCGCGAGGTCTGCTGCATCGGCGACGACCTCCCCGACCTCCCCCTCATCCGCAAGGCAGGGCTGGGCGTCGCCGTTCCGGACGCCGCCGCGGAGGTCCGGCGGGCGGCGGCGTACGTCACGAGGCGGCGGGGGGGCGAGGGCGCTTTCCGGGAGCTCGTCGAGCTCGTCCTCGCGGCGCAGGGGAAGTGGAGGAACATCGTCGATGGCTACGGGCGCTAGGATCGCCGCCTGCGCGATCCTCCTCGCGGCCGGCGCGGCGCGCGGCCAGGAGACCGAGGCGACGCCCACGCCGCCGGGGAGCGAGCTCCGGGACGGCTTCACCTTCAGCTCGACGCGGCACGACGGCCGCATCGAGTGGAAGGTCGAGGGGAGCGCCGCGACGTTCCTGACCCCGACGCTCATCGAGATCGACGACGCCCGCGCCGTCTACTACGGAGAGGACGGGGTGAACACCGTCGCCACGAGCGAGAAGGCGATCCTCGACAAGGAGACGAGACAGGTGACGACCGACCGCTTCGTGACCATCGTGACGGAGAACTCCGTGACGACCGGCACCGGCATGGACTGGGACCACGAGAAGAAGCAGGGGACCATCAAGAAGGGCGTGAAGGTGGTCTACACCGCCCCCGAGGGAAAGGAGCTCCTCCAGTGATCCCGTTCGCGGCGGCGCTCTGCCTGCTCCTCTCCTCTCCCCCGGCGACGCCGGCGCCCGCGGCCACGCCCGCCGCGAAGCCCCCGACGGTGATCACCTCCGAGTCGCTCGACCTGGACCACGCCGCCAACGTCGCCGTCTTCACGACGGACGTCCACGTCAGGGACGCGAGCGGCGACATCCGCTCCGACGTCCTCACCGTCCACTTCGATCCCGAGGCGCGCGTGGTGCGGCGGCTCGTGGCGACCGGCCGGCGGGTGGTCATCGACACGCCGGGGCGGCGGGCGGTGAGCCGCAGGGCGGAGTACACCGCCGAGGACGGCCGGATCGTCCTGACGGGAAACCCGCACATCATCCAGGGCAGGAACACCTACGCCGCCGACCGGATCACGATCTTCAAGGACCGGGAGCGGACGATCTTCGAGCCGAAGGCGCGGATGGTCTTCTACTCCGACGAGGATGCGCAGCCGCTCGAGGGGCTGCGCTGACCGACGGGAAGGGGATGCCGATGCAGGAGAACGGGAAGGAGCTCACGAGGACCGACGGCCTCGTCAAGGTCTACGGGGGGCGCGCCGTCGTCAACGGCGTCAACATCGAGGTGAACCGCGGCGAGATCGTGGGGCTCCTCGGGCCGAACGGCGCCGGCAAGACGACGACGTTCTACATGATCGTCGGCCTCATCCGGCCGCGGGCGGGGAGCGTCCACTTCATGGGGCGGGACGTCACGCGGCTGCCGATGTGCCAGCGGGCCCGGCTCGGCATGAGCTACCTCTCGCAGGAGTCGTCCATCTTCCGGAAGCTCACCGTCGAGCAGAACATCATGGCGATCCTCGAGACGATCCCGCTCTCCCGCGCGCGGCGGAAGGAGCGGCTCGAGGAGCTCCTGAACGAGCTGGGGATCGCCCACCTCGCCCGGCAGAAGGCGTACACCCTTTCCGGCGGCGAGCGGCGGCGGCTCGAGATCAGCCGGGCCCTCGTCACCTCCCCCTCGTTCATCCTGCTCGACGAGCCGTTCTCGGGCGTCGACCCGATCGCCGTCTTCGACGTCCAGCAGATCATCGCGAGCCTCAGGGCGAAGGGGCTCGGCGTCCTCCTGACGGACCACAGCGTCCGGGAGACGCTCACGATCACGGACCGCTCCTACCTCATCTACGAGGGGAAGGTGCTCACCCACGGCACCTCCGACTTCCTCATCAACGACCCGGAGGCGCGGCAGTTCTACCTCGGCGAGCGCTTCGAGATGTGAGGGCGCGGCCGACGACCCGGAGGACCGCATGCAACTGATGGTGACCGGACGCCACGTGGCCGTCACTGAGCCGATGAAGGAATACGCGAGGGAGAAGCTCGCCCGGATCGTGCACGAGCGCCCGCAGGTGAACGAGGTCCACCTCATCATGGACGTGGAGAAGTACCGGCACCGGGTGGAGGTGACGGTGCGCGGCAGGCACCTCGACCTCTTCTGCCGCGAGGAGACGCACGACATGTACGCCTCCATCGACCGCGCCCTCACCAAGCTCGACCGGCTCCTCCACCGCCACAAGGAGCGCCGCGCGCGCCGCCGCCAGGCGCCCCTCCGCGAGGTCGCCCCCGCCGAGGCGTTCCCGCCGGCCGCCGAGGAGCCGTCGCTCTCCCGGCGGCTCGCGATGCAGCCGATGTACGCGCGCGAGGCGCTCCTCCAGCTGAAGGTCGAGCGGCACCTCTTCTTCGCCTTCCTGAACGAGGAGACCGGGGAGGTCAACCTCGCCTACCGGCTGGGCGAGGGGCGCATCGGCCTCCTCTCCCCGAAGAGGGTGCGGGGTCCAGACCGCGCCGCCCGCTTCCGGCTCACGATCTTCAAGGAGGAGGCGATCGGCCCCGACGGCCGCCTCCGGCACCTCAGGGCGGACGCGGTGGATGTCGGCTGGGCGTCGCCCGAGGAGGCGGTCGCCTCCATCGCCGCCTCGGGCGGCACGTACCGCTTCTTCATGAACACGGCCGCCGGGGCCCCGTCGCTCGTCTACGCGCAGGAGGACGGCGGCTACGCCCTCATCGAGCCGCGGCCGTAGGGGAGCCGGCCATGCACGGCATCAGGGTCGATGATTTCCACCGGCGCATGAAGGAGAAGCTCCGCCTCCGCCTCGTCGCCGGGGGGGCGGGGCTCAAGCGCCGCATCATGGTGCCCGAGCTCAACCGGCCCGGCCTCGCCCTCGCCGGCTACTTCGACTACTTCGCCTCCCGGCGCCCGCAGGTGCTCGGCATGGTGGAGATCAACTACCTGCAGGACATGGACGCCGCGCTCCGGCGCCGTCGCATCCGGGAGCTCCTGCGCCGCCGGATCCCCTGCGTCATCGTCGCGCGGAACTACCGGCCGCCCGCCGAGCTCCCCGAGGAGGCGGAGCGGCAGGCGGTCCCCCTCTTCCGGAGCCCGATGGTCACGATGGCGCTCATCAACCGCGCGACGATCTTCCTCGAGGGGGAGTTCTCCCCCACGACGAGCCTCTGCGGCGACCTGCTCGAGGTCTTCGGCGTCGGCATCCTCATCTGCGGCCGGAGCGGCGTCGGCAAGAGCGAGTGCGCGCTCGGCCTCATCAAGCGGGGGCACCGCATCATCGCGGACGACGTCGTCAAGATCAGGCTCCGCGAGGGGAGGTACCTCATCGGGACGGGCCCCGACATCGTGCGGCACCACATGGAGATCCGGGGGCTCGGTATCATCAACGTCCAGGACCTCTACGGCGCCACCTGCATCAAGGACGCGCAGGAGGTCGAGCTCGTCGTCACCCTCGAGGAGTGGGACGCGGCGAAGGAGTACGAGCGGCTCGGCCTCGAGGACAAGAGCATCGAAATCCTCGGCCAGAGCCTGCCGCACCTCGTCATCCCCGTCCGCCCCGGGCGCGACATCGTCCTGCTCCTCGAGGCGGCGGCCCTGAACCAGCGGCTCAAGAAGATGGGGCGGCACGCGGCGCGCGCCCTCGACCGCGACCTGATCGAGGTCATGAAGCGGGAGTAGGGTCCGGCCCCGCGGGATCCGGCATGAGTCTCCTCAAGTGGATCTACCCCGGAATGGGGATCAAGCGCTGGTGGCTCGCCTGCGCCGGCGGCCTTGTCATCTTCGGCCTCGGTCTCCACCTCCTCCTCGCCGGCGGCGAGCGCGCGGCCGCCCGGCTCGGGGGGGCGGCGCTCCTCGCCGCCGGGGCCGCCCTCGAGTTCTACGCCTTGAGCCGGCTCTCGAGCTCGCTCGTCGGGATCTTCATGCCGGTGGGGGAGACCAAGTTCGTGGACCTCGTCTTCAGGAAGACGCAGCTCGCCAAGGGACCGCGGATCACCGCGATCGGCGGCGGGACGGGGCTGTCGGTCCTCCTCCAGGGCCTGAAGCGGCACACGAGCAACCTCACCGCCGTCGTCACCGTCGCCGACGACGGGGGCAGCTCCGGCCGCCTGCGCCGCGACTTCCACCTCCCCCCGCCCGGCGACATCCGCTCCTGCCTCGTGGCGCTCGCCGACGCGGAGCCGCTCATGAGCCGCCTCTTCCAGCACCGCTTCGAGGGGGAGGGCGCCCTCGGCGGGCACTCGTTCGGCAATCTCTTCATCACCGCGATGACGCAGGTGACGGGGGATTTCGAGGTGGCGGTCGAGGAGTCGAGCAAGGTGCTCGCCATCGGCGGGCGGGTGGTGCCGTGCACCCTCCGCGACGTCTCCCTCGTCGCCCGCCACAGGGACGGGAGCGTCACGCGCGGCGAGCGGATGATATCGGCGAGCGGGCGGGAGGTCGCGGAGGTCGCCCTCGATCCGAGCGGCAGCAGGCCGACCGAGACGGCCCTCCGGGCGATCATGGAGAGCGACGCCGTCGTGATGGGCCCCGGGAGCCTCTATACGAGCGTCATCCCGAACCTCCTCGTGGAGGGGATGGCCGAGGCGATCGCCTCCTCGCCGGCCGTGAAGATCTACGTCTGCAACGTGATGACCCAGCCGGGCGAGACGGCGGGCTACACGGCCTCCCAGCACGTCCGGGCGCTCCTCCGGCACGCCGGGCGGGAGATCGTGGACTACGTCATCTGCAACAGCGGCCGCGTCCCCGCGGACCTCCTCCGCCACTATCGGGAGGAGGGGGCCGAGCCGGTCGCCCTCGACGGCCGGGAGCTGCGGCGCGGGAGCTTCCGGGTGATCGTCGAGGACGTCGTGAGCGCGCGCGACTACGTCCGGCACGACCCCGAGCGGCTCGCGGAGATCATCGTCAAGATCATCCAGCTCGCGCGGCAGCGATGAGACGGGCGCCCCGGGAGGGAAACCAGATGGCGGAGACGAAGGTCCGGAAGGAGCTCACGATCGCGAACCGGCTCGGCCTCCACGCCCGGCCCGCCGCGATGCTCGTGCAGCTCGCCAATCGATACCGTTCCGAGATCACCATCGAGCGCGCGAACGAGCGGGTCAACGGCAAGAGCATCATGGGCATCATGATGCTCGCCGCCGGCAAGGGGTCCAGGATCGCCGTCACCGCCACGGGGGACGACGCCGAGGAGGCGGTGCACGGGATCGAGGAGCTCGTCCAGGGCAAGTTCGGGGAGGACTGAGATGCCGACGAGGGACGGCCGCAGGGGGCGGGCGAGGGAAACGATCTACCGGGGGATCGGGGTGTCGCCCGGCATCGCCATCGGCAGGGCCTTCATCTTCGACAGCGAGGAGGTCGTCGTCGTCAAGCGGCGGATCGACGCCGACCAAGTGCCGGTCGAGATCGCCCGGTTCGAGGACGCCCTCGTCCGGACCCGGCGGGAGATCCTCGACATCCAGAAGACGATCTCCGCGCGCCTCGGGACCGAGCACGCGGAGATCTTCAACGCCCACCTCCTCGTGCTCGAGGACCGCTCGCTCATCGAGGACGTCATCAAGCGGATCGGGCGGGACCGGCACAACATCGAGTACGTCTTCCAGCAGGTGGGGAAGAAGTACGCCGACATCTTCTCCCAGATGGAGGACGACTACCTGAAGGAGCGCGCGAGCGACATCCGCGACGTCGTCCGGCGGGTCCTCCACAACCTCCTCGGCAGGAAGCGGGAGGACGTGAGCGCGCTCCGGGAGGAGGTCGTCATCGTCGCCTACGACCTCTCCCCCTCCGACACGGCGCTCATGCACAAGGAGAAGGTCATCTCCTTCATCACCGACGTCGGGGCCCCGACCTCGCACACCGCGATCCTCGCGCGGTCGCTCAAGGTGCCGGCGGTCGTCGGCCTCCGCGACATCAGCGGGAAGATCATGGCGGGCGAGCTGCTCGTCGTCGACGGCACGAGCGGCACCGTCATCGCCTCCCCCTCAAAGGAGACGGTCCGCCGGTTCAGCCAGGTCCGGACGAGGCTCCAGGTCATCGAGGAGCGACTGACGAGCCTGCGGGACCTCCCCGCCGAGACCCTCGACGGCTACCGGGTGGCGCTCGCCGCGAACATCGAGCTCCCCGAGGACGTCCCCGCCGCCCTCGCGAGCGGCGCGGAGGGGATCGGCCTCTACCGGACGGAGTTCTTCTTCATGAACCGCCGGGAGCTGCCGGGCGAGGACGAGCAGTACGAGGCCTACCGGAAGGTCGCCGAGCAGGTCCGCCCCCACCCGACGATCATCAGGACGCTCGACATCGGCGGGGACAAGTTCGTCTCGGAACCGCTCGTGCCGCGCGAGATGAACCCGTTCCTCGGCTGGCGGGCCATCCGCTTCTGCCTGGCGAACACCGACATCTTCAAAACGCAGCTCCGCGCCATCCTCCGCGCCTCGGGCCTCGGCAACGTGAAGGTGATGTTCCCGATGATCTCCGGCCACGAGGAGGTGGTCAGGGCCCGCGCGCTGCTCGAGGAGGCGAAGGACGAGCTCCGGAAGCGCGGGCGGCGGTTCAACGACCGGATACAGGTCGGGGCCATGATCGAGATCCCCTCGGCGGCGCTCACGGCGGACATCCTCGCCCGGCACGTGGACTTCTTCAGCATCGGGACGAACGACCTGATCCAGTACGCCCTCGCCGTGGACAGGATCAACGAGAAGATCGCCTACCTCTACGAGCCGCGGCACCCCGCGATCCTCCGCCTCATCCGGCAGATCATCGCCGCGGGCCACCGGGAGGGGATCTGGGTGGGGATGTGCGGGGAGATGGCGGGCGAGCCGTCGCTCGCCCTCATCCTCCTCGGGATGGGCCTCGACGAGTTCAGCGTGAGCGCCGTCTCGATCCCCGAGATCAAGAAGGTCATCCGCTCGGTGCAGCTCGCGGAGGCGCGCGCCCTCGCCGACGAGGTGCTCGCCTCGAGCGACGTGGGCCAGATCCGGGAGAGCTGCAAGAAGCTCCTTCTGAAGGCGGCCCCCGATCTCGTCGTGCTCAAGGGAGAGCGCTGAGCGTCAGAGCGGCACCCGCGCCGGGCGGTCGAGGCGGACCGTCAGGCGGGTCCCCCGCGGGATGACGATCTCCTTCTCCTCCTGGAGATAGTTGATCGCCCTGGCGGCGTCCTGGATGAGGAAAACCGTCCCGAGCACCGGGACCGCCCGCTTGGCGACCTCCTTGGCGGCCATCGTGCCCGCCATCTTCCCCCCCTTCATGGCGAGATCGGTGACGTCGAAGTGCGCCGACGCCTCGATCGGGACGGTCCCGCGGCGGGTCTGGAGCCGGTCGAGGGAGAACTCGATCTTCGCCTTCATGAGCCCGACCTGCGGGCCCGAGACCTTCGTGACCCTCCCGGCGAGCGCGGCGCCCGCGGGGACGACCGTCGCCCCCGCCGCCGTGACCGGGGCGGCGAGGCGCGCCCGGACGGCGTCCCCCTCCCGCGCCGTGCGGGAGTCGAGCGTGCTCTCGAGGATGATCTGGAGGGGCGTCCCCGCGGGGAGCTCCGCCGACCCGTCCCGGGCGGCCGCCGGCGCGACCGGGGCGGCGAGCGCGAGCGCGAGCGCGAGCGCCTTCATGCGCCCCCCTCCGTCACGACCCGCGGCGCCCCGCGCCCGCCCCCCCGGGGAAGAGGAGCCGGATGCTCACCGGGCGATGGTCGGAGATGCGGATGTGGTCCTCGAGCGGGTACAGCTGCTCGAAATATTCGATCCGGAACTCGCCGTCCCACCGGTCGAGGAGGCCGCGCGAGATGAGGATATGGTCGACCAGCTTCCGGTAGGGCGACAGGACGTCCGCCTGGCGGACGCCGCGGCCGTGCCGCTCCCCCGCCTCGGCGTTCGCCTGGAAGCTGAAATCGCGGGGCGATTCCATCGCGCCGCTCGTGAAGAGGAGCAGGGCCTCCGACCGCGAGAAGTCCGACGGGTCGAGGATCAGGCGGCCGCGGACATCGTCGGCGGTCCCGTGCTCGTCGAGGTGCTCCACGATTACGGGCGCCTCCTCGTCCATGTCGCCCAGGACGATCATCCGCTCGTTCCGGATGCTCCCCTGCCGCTCCGGCCTGAGGAGCCAGTCGCGGATGAGCCCCTCCCACTCGCCGCGGCGGCGGCCGTCCGTGTCGAGCGCCCCGCGGACGCCCGCGGCCTCCCCCCTCATCCGGAGGACGACGACCGTGAAATCGTGCCCCGGCGCGTTCCGGACGGCGAACCGGGCGGCGAGCGGAACGCGCTGGAACAGGACCGCGTCCCTCGGAGAGGGCCGCGACCGGTCGCCGAACCGGCGGCCGAGCGAGGTGAGGGCGACGGCCTTCCCGACCATCTCGAGCGCGTCGTCCCGCCAGACGAGGGCGACGTGGCTCCCGCCGCCCTCGGGCCTGAACGCGGCCCCCTTCCAGATCTGCGCGAGGCCCCCGCGTCGCTCCCCCTCGAGCGCGTTCAGCATGCTCACGAGCTGGGCGAGGGAGTACTCCTCCTTCCGGGAGGGCGGGGCGATGATCTCCTGGAGCCCCATGACGTCGGCGCCCGTTCCGAGGATGGTCTCCGCGATCATACGGAGGTGGCGCAGGGACCTCGTCGGCGGCGTCTTGTCCGCCGGCCCCGCCGCGTCGAACAGCTCGATGTTCCAGGAGCCGACGACGACGGGGACGCCCTGTTCCGCCCCCCGGGCGGCGGCCGCCCAGAGGACGGCGCACAGCAGCGGAAGTATTTTCTTCATGCCCTCACCCGGCCGCGGCGGCAGTCCACGCCTGCATTAATATACCACAAATCAGTTGCATCAGCGAAAATCCGCGTCAATCCGCGGCCAAAACATCGTGGTGGCATGAGACGGTTGGTGTGCAGCTCATTGTCTGCGGCTCATTGCTCCGCGGGCGCGCGCGGATTGTGCTATATTTAAGAAGGCGCGCGGGCGGGATTATTCCCTTGTTTCCGCCGTTCTGTTGGCGCACAATAGGGCCGGGTGGAACGGCGGCCGCCACGTCACATGACGCCAGGGAGGATCGCATGAGTGAGCCCCCTTCCCAATCGCCGGGCCTCCAGGGCCTTCCGGAGGAGACGCTCTGCCCGAGCTGCGGCAATTTCGTCGGCGCGTATGTCCGCTGTCCGTACTGCGGCGCCGAGCACCGGCGGCGGATGAGCATCCGCTTCTTCCGGATCTTCTCGATGGTCGTCTCCCTCGGCGGCGTCTTTCTCATATGGCTCGCCGCGAGGGGGATCGAGTCCCCGCTCATCAAGGTGCGGGACATCCAGCCGCTCAACGCCTTCGCCTACGTCCGCGTCGAGGGGGAGGTGACGAGGTCGAGCTCCTACGCCGACGGGGGCGTGAGCTTCACGGTGGATGACGGCACGGGGACGATCCAGGTGCGGGCCTACGGCGAGACCGGCAAGGAGATGGCCGCCGCCGGCAGGGTTCCCTCCGCCGGCGACCGGGTCACCGCGGAGGGGACGCTCAACTTCAGGGGCGGCCACTTCACGATGATCGTCAACCTCCCGGAGAAGGTGCACGTCCGCCGCGTCGATGCCCCGACGCTCGCGATCGCCTCCCTCGGCCAGGAGCACATCGAGAGGAAGGTGAAGGTGCAGGGGACGGTGACCGGGGCGCTGGAGTTCGGAAAGGGGACCACCTACACCCTGAGCGACGGCGTCGGAACGATCGACGTGGTGCTCTGGCACACGAGGCGGGACATCTTCGGCGACCGGCTGCGGCTGCTCGAGCCCGGCCGGCAGGTCAGCGTCCAGGGGAGGCTGGGGGAGTACCGGGGGAAGCTTCAGATCACGCTCGATTTCCCCGGCGACCTCCGCGAGGCGGGGCCGCCCGCCGCGCCGGCGGCCGCCCCGGCCTCCGCGATGGCGAAGATCGGTGACATCAGCCGCGAGACGCTGAAGCGCGAGGTCGTGATCGCCGGCACGGTCGTCGGCCTCCGCAGCTTCTCCCGCGGGACGGCCCTCGAGCTCGCGGACCCGACGGGGAAGGTGGAGGTGGTCGTCTGGGACTCCCTCCGCCGCGACCTGCCGCGCGCCGACGACCTCCTGAAGGAAGGGGCGATCCTGCGGGTGCGGGGGATCGTGGGCGAGTACCGCGACCGCCTCCAGGTCGTCCCCAAGTCGGCCGCCGGCATCGAGGAAACGACGATCGCGGAGTGACGCATGGACGTTCTCGGGGTCATCCTCTGGACGGTCGCGGGCACCCTGTGCGCCTCGATCGTCTCGCTCATGCCCGCCCTCCACATCTACAACGTCTCGGGGATCCTCATCATCCTGACGATGGGCGCCGGCACGAGCACCCTCATCCCGATGCCGTACGTCCCCGTCTTCATGATGGCGATGGTCGTCGGCTGGGCGATCCTCAACACCGTCCCCGCCCTCTTCCTCGGGGCGCCGGACGAGAGCGCCATCTTCGTCGTCCTGCCGGGGCAGAAGTACATGATGCAGGGGCGCGGCTACGAGGCGGCGGCCCTCACGGGCATCGGCGCGCTCGCCGGCATCCTCGCGATGCTCGCCGCCTCCCCCGTCTTCTTCCGGGCGCTGCCGAAGCTCCGCCACATCACGCGCCCCCACCTCTTCTGGATCATGGGGCTCATCATCACCTACATGCTCATGAGCGAATGGCCGAAGGGGAGCGGGCGGCAGAAGACCGGCTGGGGCCGCTTCATCGACGGGTGGAAAAACCTCGGCGCGGGGCTCCTCACCTTCCTCCTCTCGGGGATCCTCGGCTTCATCATCCTCAACAAGCCGATCATCCCGATCCAGTACTCCTTCCAGAACATCATGCCGGTCTTCGTCGGCCTCTTCGCCATTCCCTGGGTCCTGGGCAACATCTTCTGCAAGACGGAGATCCCGCCGCAGTACATCTGCCGGACGGCCGACCTGGACGTCCGCTTCTGGTCCCGCGGGGGGTTCGGGGGCTTCCTCGGGGGGATGATTGCCGCCTTCCTCCCGGTCGTGACCGGCGGCATCGGCGGGTTCATCGCCGGGCACGCGACCGCCCAGCGGGACGACCGATTGTTCATCATCTCGCAGGGGGCCTCGAAGTCGGTCTACTACATCGGGTCGTTCCTCCTCGCCTTCGTGCCGGGGCTCGAGCTGACGCGCGGCGGAATGGCGTGGATGCTCAGGCCGTTCACGAGCGCGCACTCCTACGAGGACTACTGGAGGATCATGGGGGTCATCATGCTCTCGGGCGGCATCTCCTTCTTCCTCCTCCTCCTCTACTCGCGGCTCGTGATCAGGCTCATCAACAGGATCAACTACCGCTCCCTCTCGGTGGCCGTCCTCTTCATCCTCCTCGCGGTCGTCTGGGGGGTGTCGGGGATCATGGGGCTCGCCCTCATGTTCGTCGGCACCGGCATCGGCCTCCTGCCGGTCTACTACCATTCGCGACGCATGAACTGCATGGGGGTGCTGCTCCTCCCCATCACGCTCAACATGGGGGGGGTCGGGCAGCACGTGGCGCGCTTCATGGGGCTCGTCTGACGATGAAAGGGATCACGCACTTCATGACCGGGGTCGCCGTCTCCTCCTTCTTCGGGCGGGCGGTGGAGATGGCGGAGTACGACCGCTCCTGGATCCTCATCCTCGGGGGGATGTACGGGATCATGGCCGACACCCTCGACTTCAAGTTCTACGCCTTCTTCTCCCGTGACGACCACGAGGTCTCCCCCGACCCGCTCCGCCCGGACGCCCGGACGGTCGCCGCGCAGATCGGGAAGGCGATCGAGCAGGCGTACGACGAGAACCGGATGGTGAAGATCAAGTGCCACACGATCCGGGTCGGGGCGGACCTCTGGCGGCAGTACGTCATCAAGTTCGACGCCGAGAAGGGGGAGGTGGTCGTCGTGATGAACCCGATCGTCACCACCTCGCAGATCCCGTACGTGGGGACGGAGCCGAAGGAGCACCGCGTCGGCAGGTACAAGCTGCGCGTCCCCCTGGTGGAGACGCACGGCCGGCCCACCGTCGTGGACATCATGAACGGCCCCCAGATCGGCTTCAAGCGGACCGGCGACCACGTCATCGTGGAGTTCATCCCGTTCCACCGGACCTGGACGCACAGCTTCTTCGTCGGTTTCCTCGCCGCCGCGGTCGCCGCGCTCGTCGCCTCGCTCGGCGCCGGATGGGGAACCGGCTGGTACTACGGCCTCGTCGCCATGGTCGCGTACTGGTCGCACCTCGCGAGCGACCTCACCGGCTACATGGGGGCCTCGTTCTTCTGGCCGTTCTGGAAGAAGCGGACGCCGGGGCTCGGCTGGTTCAAGGCGCAGAATCCGCACAGCAACTTCATCTTCAACTACTTCTGCCTCATCGTGACGATCTTCAACCTCAACCGCTTCACGTACATCGACCCGGTGAGCCGGACCGGCCACTACATCGCGGCCTCCCCGCTCAAGTACTTCCTCTGGACCTTCATCATCCCGATCGGCGCCTACCTGCTCCTGGCGAAGCTCTTCGGCCGGAAGGAGAAGGAGGAGAAGGAGGGGGTGGTGCTCGCCGAGCAGGCGATGCAGGAGGAGGCGGTGGACCAGATGGAGGGACAGTTCACGTGATCACGCCGGTGCGGAAGGGGATGAAGGGCGCCGCCGTGGCGGCCGCGGCCGTCCTCCTGCTGCTCGCGCAGGCCGGATCCCCCCTCGCCCAGCAAGCCCCGGAGGGACCGTTCATCGGCTCGGCGGGGGCGAAGAAGTTCCATGCCGCCGGATGCCGTTACGCCGCGGGCATCAGCGAGCGGAACAGGGTCTATTTCAGAACGTACGACGAGGCCGTACAGGCCGGCTTCGAGCCGTGCAAGGTGTGCCGCCCCGAGGCGGTCACGGGGGCGGCTGCGTCCCCCCTCCTGACGGAACCGGCGGCGCCTCCCATCGTGACCGGGGCGGCGGTGCTTCCGCGCGCGGCCGAGGCGCCCGCCCCCGCCCCGCAGGACCGCTTCGTCGGCCACTCGAAGAGCAAGAAGGTGCACGCCCCCACCTGCAGGTGGGCCACGCAGATGTCGGAGAGGAACCGGGTTTACTTCGACACGTACGAGGAGGCGGTCGCCGCCGGCTACACGCCGTGCAAGATGTGCCGGCCGGAGGTCTTCGCCGCCGCGCCGCGCCCGGCGGCGCCCGCGCCGCCTGCGTTCGCGCCCGCGCCGGCACCTCCTGCATTCGCGCCCGCGCGGGGCCCCGCCGCACCGGCGGCGCGGCCCGCGGCGGCGCCCGCCGGCGCGTACTGGAGCAGCGAGCGGGCCCGGACGTTCCACCGGCCGGAGTGCGAGTGGGCCAGGAGGATACCGCCGAACCTGCTCGTCACCTACGGGACGAGGGACGCCGCGATCGCCGCCGGCAGGAGGCCGTGCCAGGTCTGTAAACCGGAGCCCGGGCGGTCCCCCCCGGCGCGCCGCCCGCCGCTCAGGCCGGGTACCCCCGCTTCCCGAGCGACCGCACCGCATACTCCTCGCCGTCGGTCTCGACGACGATGGAGCCCTCGTCCGCCGTCAGCAGCGTCCGGATCCGGTGGGCGCGCAGCCTGCCGATGACCTCGTCGTGCGGATGGGTCCACCGGTTCGCCTCCCTGCAGCTGACGATCGCGAGCTCCGGCGCCACGGCGCGGAGGAACGGGGCGGAGGTGGAGGTGCGGCTCCCGTGGTGCCCCACCTTCAGGACGGTGCTCTTCAAGGAGGAGGGGTTCCGCAGCATCTGCCGCTCCGCCGCCTCCTCCGCGTCGCCGGTGAAGAGGAAGCTCACCCGGCCGTAGGAGAGGCGGCAGACGATCGAGCAGTTGTTGAGCTTCCGCGGCAGGGCGTCGCCGGGATGGAGGACGGCGATCGCGGCGCCGTCGATGGCGTACCCCTGGCCGGCGCGCCCCAGCCTGAAAACCGTCGGGCCGCTCTCCCGGACGGCGCGCAGGTACTCCTCGTAGAGCCTCGTGGTGTGCTCCCTCCCCGAATCGAGGACCGTCCCCACGCCGAACCGCCGGAGGATGGACGGCGCCCCGCCGATGTGATCGCCGTGGGGATGGGTGCAGATGAGGAGGTCGATCCGCTCCACGCCGGCCCGCTGCAGGTATTCGAGGACGAAGGAGACCGTGCCCGTCGTGCCGGTGTCGACGAGGATGTTCCTTCCGGAGGGCGTCCGGACGAGGGCGGCGTCGCCGTGGCCGACGTCGATGAAGTGGACGACGAGGATGTCGCCGTCGGTCTCCGCCGGCTCGCCCCCCGAACGGTAGGCGGCCCGGATGCGCTCGATCGGGTCCTGCCCGGCGGCGGCGCCCGCCGCGAGGCACAGGAGGGCGGCGAGCAGGATCCGCACCGCGCCCGTCGGTGTTCCCATGGCCCCCCTCACCGCGCCGCCGTCCGGACGATGATCCCCTCCGCGAGCCTCTCATCCACGGCGAACTGGGACTGGCCCACCTGGAATACGTAGGAGGGGAAGGTCTGGATGAGCGTGATCGGCATCCCCGGCAGGACGCCCATCGCCATGATCTTCTGGAGCCGGGAGCGATCCCTCGTCTGGATGTACGCCACCCTGCCGCCCTGCCCCGCCTCCATCGCGGCGAGCGCCATGACCCCCTTCCCCGCCCCCTCCCGGAACCGCCGGCAGCATTCCCCCTCGGGGATCGGCCTGCCGTGCGGGCAGGTCCGGGGATGGCCGAGGAGGGCGCAGATGTTGTCCTCGATCCCCTCCACGAGCAGGTGCTCGAACCGGCATCCGACGGGGTGGACGAGCCGCTCCTTCACGTGGAGGAGGTCGGACAGGAACCGCTCCGCAAGCCGGTGCCGCCGCGTGACCTTCTCCCCCTCCGCCCTGCCGCGCTCCGTGAGGGCGATCCGGTCGCCGCGCACGGTCGCGAGGCCCGCCTTCACCAGCTCCTCGACCTCGGGATTCCCCCGGGCGACGCCGAGGCCGACCTGCTCCGCCTTCTCCTCGGAGCGGACCCACAGCGTCTCGAGGATCTCCTCAGCCCGCTCGCTGATCTTCATCCGTTCCCCTCGCCCGCCGCAGCCGGGCCGCCCATCGCGGCTCGGGCGGCGTCTCGAAGCCGCAACGGGGGCACCTGATGAGGGCGCACCCCCGCCTGAACGGGCACGCCCCGCAGGCCGCCGGGGCCTCCCCCTCGTCGAATTCGAAGCCGCAGAGGCCGCACCTCACAGCGGCACCGCCCAGAAGACGAGCACCTTGTTCAGCAGGAAGCCGACCGAGAAGGAGAATACGAAAACGAAGGCGGAGAGCGCAACCGCCGTCCTGAGCCCCCGCTCCCGGACCGTGATGAGGAACTGGGCGACGCAGGGGAGGAAGAGGGCGAGCGTCGTGCAGGCGACCACGATCTGCCTCCCCGTCAGCAGCCCCGCCCGCTTGATGTCGAAGAGCCCCGCCGCGCCGTAGTCCCGCCTGAAGAAGCCGAAGAGGAACGCGACCGCCGCGTCGTCGGGGAGCCCGATCCACCGGACGGGGTGGCGGAGGAGGGCGACGCCGCGATCGAAGAGGCCGGTCATCTGTCCCGCCCAGATGACGACGCTCGCGAGGATGAAGACCGGGAATATCTCCAGGAAGTACCACCGGACCCTGCTGTACGTCTTGATGAGGACGTTGGCCGGGCGCGGGAGGCGGAGCGGCGGTATCTCCATGTAGAACGACGGCGCCTCGCCGGGGAGGACGCGCGACGAGAGCGCCCCCACGAGGATGAAGACGCCCCCCATCACCCCCACCCACACCCAGAGGCCGAGCGGGTGGCCGTCGAGGAGGGAGAGGATGACGCCGAGCTGCGCCGAGCAGGGGATGGCGAGGGCGAGGAGGATGGTCGAGATGAGCCGCTCCCGCACCGTGGGGAGGGTGCGGGTGACCAGCGTCGCCATGGTGTCGCAGCCGAGGCCGAGCACCATGGGGATGACGGCCCGCCCCGTGAGGCCGATCGCCTTGAACAGCCGGTCGATGAGCATCGCGAGCCGGGGGAGGTACCCCGAGTCCTCGATGACGGCGAAGGCGATGAAGAAGGTGGCGACGATCGGGAGGATGATGGCGACGGCGTACCGCACGCCGAGCGTGACGATGCCGTAGTCGCCCGCGATGAGGGCGCGCGCGGACTCCCAGGGGAGGAGCCGCTCCGCGAGCGCCGCCGTCCACGGGTTGACCCGGCGCACGAAGACGGCGTCCTCGACCAGGTCGACGAGCACCCCCGCGCCGAAGCCGCCCACGAACTTGTAGAGGCCGAGGTAGAGGATGAGGAGGACGAGCGGGATGCCGGTCAGCGGGTTCATCATGATCCTGCTCAGCCGCTCGGCGAAGCCGACCCGCGGGGCGGCGCCCCGCGAGAGGACGGCGCGCGTGATCCGGCTCGCCTCCTCCTGGCGGCGGACGGCGATGATGTAGGGGAGGGGGTCGTCGTAGCGGGCCTGCGCCTCCGCGACGATGGGCCGTATCTTCTCGAGGGCCTCCGGTTCGGCGGCGCCGACGATGCCGGCGATCTCGTCGTCCCCCTGGAGCAGGAGCAGGGCGACGGCCCTGCCCGACATCCCGTAGGGGCGCGCGAGGAGCGACTCTATCCTGTCGAGGGACGCCTCAATGGCGTCCCATCCGGGCACGTGATACATATTCCTCTATCCTCCCCCGGAGGGCGTCCACGCCCCTCCCGGTGGTGGCGTCGGTCGCGCAGACCGGCGCCCTGAGCTCCCGCTCGAGGCGGGGGACGTCGATCGCCATCCCGAGCCGCTCCGCCTCGTCGATGATGTTGAGGACGAGGATGACCGGCAGGCGGGCCTCGATGAGCTGGAGGGTGAGCAGGAGCATCCGCTCCAGGTTCTTCGCGTCCGCGACGTGGAGGACGGCGTCCGGGCGGTCCGAGAGGAGGATCCGCCGCGCGACCAGCTCCTCCTCGCTCACCGGCAGGAGCGAGTACATCCCCGGCGTGTCGATGACCTCGTAGCGCTCCCCGCCGACGTGCGCCCAGCCGCGGAAGACCTCGACCGTGGTCCCGGGGTAGTTGGAGACGACCGCGTACGCGCCGGTGAGGCGGGTGAAGATGAGCGACTTGCCGACGTTCGGGGAGCCGACGATGACGATCCGCCGCCCGCCGTCTGAAGGCGCCGCCTGCCGCGTCCGCCGCCCGAACCGGCGCCGCATCCTCACGGCACCTCCCCCGCGCCCGCGCAGCGGGCGCAGTAGCCGGTCACCTCGACCGTCCGGGAGAGCGGGCGGAACCGGTGCGCGCGGCAGGCCCCGCCGAGCTCCCGCTCGAGGGATGCCCCGGAGAACTCGATCACCCGGCCGCAGGAGAGGCAGATGAGGTGGGCGTGGCGCGGCTGGCCGAGGGCACGCTCGTAGTGGGCATGCCGGTCGGTGAAGGCGACCTGCCGGAGCGCGCCGCACTCGACGAGCAGCTTCAGCGTCCGGTAGACCGTCCCGCGGGAGACGCGCCGCCCCGTCCGCCGCATCCGCGCGAGGAGGTCGTCCGCCTCGAAATGGCCGGGCATGGAGAGCGCCCCGCGCAGAACGGCCCGCCGTGCGGCGGTGCACCTGCGGTTCCGCCCCTTGAGGAGGCGCCTGAGGAGATCTCTGTCCGGTTCCATCGTCCGCCCGCCGGCCCCATATTGAGACTTAGTCTAAATAATGATACGGCCCGCCTGTCCCGCCGTCAAATGAAAACTGCTCCCCGCCGAAGGGGCATCCGGGGAATAAAAAAGGGGGGGCGCGGACGCGCCCCCCCGGTGTGCCCGCCGCGGAGCCGGCCTACTGTCCCAGCCAGACCTCCACGCGGCCGAGGTAGGCGGGGCCCCGTCCCCCCTCCTGATCGAAGGTGATCATGCCGGGGGCGGCCTTCGAGCGGCAGTGGTAGAAGCCGTCGAACTTCTCCTCGCCGGTGAGCATGTTCTTGAGCCCCACGGCGAACCGCCCCGTGCCGGGGAACCAGTACGAGGAGAGCTCGTACGGCGTCCGGAGGGCGTAGGAGAGCCGGGTGACCCTGATGTGATCGGTCGGAGGCTGGCAGTTCGCGTCGACGCGGTTGCCGCCGCCCATCGAGTACTTGTACACGAGGACGCCGCCCCTCGTGCGGACGTTCACCGAGAAGCCGTTCCGGTTGCTCCCCTCCATGTAGACGAGGGTGGAGACCTTCATGCGCACCTGCGGGATGGTGTCCGCCCTGAAGCCGAGCCCCCTGCCGCCGCCAAAGTACCAGCCGTACTGGGCGAGGGGGTGGCCGATCCTGACGAAGTTCGGCCTGCCGAAACCGCCGACGCCGCCCCATCCCCCCGCGCCCCCGCTCCAGTCCTGCGAGTAGACGAGGACCGGCTCCGCCGCCGCATCCGGCGCGCACACCGCCGCGAGCACCGCCGCGGCGAGGGCGCCGGCTCCGCACAGACGAACGAACCGACGAATCATCATCATCCTCCCTTTCATCCACCGCTCCAACCCTTCGGTGAATTTAGCAGCTTAGCACAGGATGTGGAGGACGTCAATGCGGCGGGACCGATTGTGGTATGATCGGGGAGGCGAGGGGACATGCGGATCGAGAACAGCCATTTCCTTCGGTGGGGGGCGGCGCGCGGGGATCCCGGCGCCCTCATCGGGCGCGTCCGGGAGATGCGCGGGGCGCTCGCCGGCGTCGATCCCGCCGCGGTCGCGGCGCGGTCGGGCGCCGCGCACACCGCCGGGGGCGGGCTGCTCCTCGACGTCTGGGGGAGACGGCTCGCGGTGGACCTCCCTGGCTTCGTCGCACGGGACGCCGCTTCCGGTCGGGAGGCCGACCCGGGGACGCAGGCCCTCGTCGCCTACTACCTCTTCACGAGCGACGGGACGCCCCTCGCCGGCCGCTGGATATCGTTCGCCGAGCTGCGCGACGGGACCTTCTACGAGCGCGCCTTCCGGGGATACACCGGCGGCGCGCTCGTCCGGGCGCGCGGCGGCGACCCGGCGCCGATCGCCGCGGCCGCGGAGCGGCTGGGCGGGAGGCGGGAGGCCGCGGGGGACCTCGCGTACTCGTTCCGCCCCCTCCCGCGCCTCCCCCTCCTGCTCGTCTGGTGGCGCGGGGACGAGGAGTTCCCCCCCTCGGCGAGTATCCTCTTCGACGCCTCGGCGAACCACTACCTCCCCACGGACGTCTGCGCGGTGCTCGGCGCGACGCTCGCGCGCCGGCTCCTGCGTTCGGGTTGAGCGGTTCAGTGGAGATGGAAGGTGATACCGGCCTTGCCGCAGATGAACGCGGATTCGGGGTGAACCGCCGGCCGGTTGTGGTGTACAATCGCGGCGGGAACGGCCCCGGAGGGCCCCGCGCGCAAAGGAGGCACTCGCCGCCGGCGGGGACCTACACGTTCGGCCTGCAGCAGACCCGATACGGGCACACCCTCACGCCGATCGTGCCCGAGCTCGAGGTGCGGGAGGGGCAGCTCGTGCAGCTCGAGCTGTAGGGCGGCCGGGAGCGGAGAGGAGACGACGGTGAACGAGGCCGACTACGACCGGGAGCTCGCCCGGGTGATCGACCACACCCTGCTCAGGACCGACGCGACGAAGGATGACTTCGACCGGGCCTGCGAGGAAGCGAAACGCTTCCATTTCCGGTCGGTCTGCGTCTTTTCGGGCGACGTCGAGTACGTGGCGGGGCGCCTCGCCGGCTCCGACGTCATCCCGATCGCCGTCGTCGGGTTCCCGCACGGCCAGATGACGCCGGTGGCGAAGGCGTTCGAGGCGCGCGACGCCATCGTCCGGCGGTGGGCGCAGGAGATCGACATGGTCATCAACGTGAGCGCCCTGAAGAG
>JAQUPF010000002.1 GCA_028716845.1 bacterium
GGCGTCGTTGCGGGCGACGTCGAGGACGTGGCGGGGCGCCTCGCCGGCCCCGACGTCATCCCGAGCGCCGTCGTCGGGTTCCCGCACGGCCAGATGACGCCGGTGGCGAAGGCGTTCGAGGCGCGCGACGCCATCGTCCGGCGGTGGGCGCAGGAGATCGACATGGTCATCAACGTGAGCGCCCTGAAGAGCAGGCACTACATCCTCGTCCTCCAGGACATCCAGGAGGTGGTGCGGGCCTGCGAGGAGAAGCCGGTCAAGGTCATCATCGAGACCGGGCTCCTGACGGACACCGAGAAGGTGTGCGCCTGCTGCCTGGCGAAGACCGCGGGCGCCCGCTTCATCAAGACCTCCACGGGCAAGGAGGGGGGGGGCGCCACGGTCGAGGACGTCCGGCTCATGCGGGAGGTCGTGGGCGACGAGGTGCTCATCAAGGCGAGCGGCGGCGTCAGGACGAGGGAGTTCGCCCTCGCCCTCCTCGCGGCGGGGGCCGACAGGATCGGCACGAGCAACTCGGTGGCGATCGTCACGGGAGGGACCGCCGGGGGGGGCTACTGACGTCGGCGGAGGGACGCGGGATGAGGAGATGGATGCTCGCCGGCGCCGCGGCGCTCTTCGCGGCCGCGTGCGCGGGCGCCGGAGGCGGGGAGATGGCGGAACCGGGGGACGGGGCGGCCGCGGGTCGGGCGCGGGTCGGCGGCCCCTGCGAGTACGACGACTACCCGGGGACGGCGGTCATCACGAGGATCATCCGGACACCCCGGTCGCGCGCGCAGGCGGCGGCGAAGGGGGGGGCCGGCTATGAGGGGGTCGAGGTCTGGTTCGCCTTCACGCCGGACGGCGAGATCGCCGAGGACTGGGCCCGGAAGGCCGCCGGGCGCGAGCAGCTGTTCCAGCTCGCCAACTCCTGGTATCCGGGCGAGCGCTATCTCCTCAAGTACGGGATCGAACCGGAGAAGAGCTTCCGGTGCGTCTACAGGGTGATCAGGAAGGGGACCTGCACCCCCGCCCTCTTCGAATTCACGGATCCCAGGCAGGACGACTACTTCGAATCGCTCCCCGAGGAGTAACGGGGGGGAGGCGGCCGCCGTATGCTCCTCGAGCTCCACTGCCATTCCTCGGCCCGCTCCGCGTGCAGCGCCGCTTCCCCGCTGGAGCTCGTGCGCCTCGCGCGTTCGAAATCGCTCCAGGGGATCGTCCTCACCGAGCACCACGACCTCTGGCCGGGCGACGATCTCCGCGCCCTGCGCCGGGAGGCGGAGGTCGAGGAGCATTTCCTCATCCTCGCGGGGCAGGAGGTCTCCACCGACGTCGGCCACGTGCTCGTCTACGGGGCGGCGGCGCCGGTGCGCGAGGCCCTCCCGGTCGCCGCCCTCAGGGCCCTGCACCCGTCGGCCGCCCTCGTCCTCGCCCACCCGTACCGCGGCGGACGGTCGCCCGGCGCGGGGGACCTCCTCCACCCCTGCCTCGACGGCGTCGAGATCCTCAGCGGCAACCACACCGTCCGTGAGAACTGCCGCGGCCTCCGTGACTGGCACCGGCACCGGTTCACCGCGATCGCCGGCACCGACGCGCACGGACGCGCCCCGGGGATGATCTATCCGACGCAGTTCGACCACCCGGTCGCGACGATCGGGGAGGTCGCCGCCGAGATCCGCGCGGGACGGTGCAGGCCGTTCTACAAGGAGATCCCGAAGGCGGGCGCGCACATGGCGGTGACCGAGATCACGATCGGCACGAAGGGGGAGGACGAGATCCGCCCGCGGCTCATCTTCAGGCGCTACGACTCCACGGGGTCGTGGGAGCGGGCGCTCAGGGCGTTCCGCATCGTCGAGACGATCCACGCGCGCGGGTTCGACCGCGGGCCGTGCCGGGTCCCGGCCCCGTTCGACCGGGACGACGAATCGCGCACGCTCATCGAAGAGGGGCTGCGGGCGCGGCTGCTGATCGACCGGCTGCGGGCGGAGGACCCGGCAGACGGGCGCGCGCTCCTCGCCCTCGCCGCCCGCTGGCTCGCGCGCCTCCACGGCCTCCGCCTGCGCCTCACCTCCCCGGATGCCTTTCTCGCCCACGAGCGCCGCCGGCTCGGCCGCTACGCGGAGCGGTTCGCCCGCGCCGGCCATCCCCTCGCGGGGAGGGTCGAATCGATCGCCGCGGCGGTCGGGGCCCGGGAGGAGGAGCTCGCCGCCGCGCGCCCCGGCGACTGCGTGCAGTGCCACGGCGACTACCACCCGAAGAACATCCTCATCGGGAGGGACCGGATCGAGGAGCCGGCGACGCAGTTCGTCGCCGCCGTCGATTTCGAAGGCTCGCACGCCGCCCCGCCGGCGTTCGACGTCGGCACCTTCGCCGCCCAATACCGCAGCCAGTGCGCGGCGGTCCCGGGACTCCTCGAGGCGTGCCCGCCCGGTGCGTTCGTAGAGGCGTACGCGGCGGCCGCGGGCGGCCTCCCGGCGGATTTCGCCGCGCAGGTCGGCCTGTTCCAGGCGCGCGGCGACCTGAGCATCGCCTCCCACCTCTTCGCCGTCGGCAAGGGAGAGGGCGACGAGGTGCGGGCGGTCATCGGAGACGCGGAGGAGGCGCTCGCCGGCGCGTGAGCGGCGGGGGCGCGGAAGGAGGGAGGCATGAAGATCGTGTTCGCGGCGGAATCGGCCACGTTTGAGGCGGTCCTGAACGACAGCCCGGCGGCGAGGGAGATCGCGCGGCGCCTGCCGATCGCCTCGGAGGCGCACACCTGGGGCGACGAGATCTACTTCGACACGGGGATCGACTGCCCGCGCGGCGGAGAGACCATGGCGCTCGAGCCGGGCGACATCGGCTACTGGCCGCGGGGGCGGAGCCTCTGCGTCTTCTTCGGCCCGACGCCGGCATCGAGCGGCGACGAGCCGGTCCCCGCCGGCCCCGTCGCCGTCATCGGGAGGACGGCGGCCCCCGCGAACCTCCTCAAGGGCATCAGGGACGGCGAGCGGATCAGCGTCTCGGCGGCCTGACCGGAGCCGGGCGGAGGGAGGCGGCGCATGGACGCGGAACGGCGGTTGAACAGGCGCGGATTCCTCGCCGCGCTCGCCGGGGCGGCGGGCGCGGGGGCGATATGGAAGCTCCGGCCGCGGGCGGGGGGAGGGGAGGGCGGCCGCCTCCCGCCCGGCCAGCGGTGGGTGGATGACCTGATCGAGTACAGCGCGGGGGGCCGCCCCGGGATCGACGAGGGGGCGTGGCGGCTGACCGTCGGCGGCCTCGTCGGCGGGCCGCTCTCCCTCACGCTCGAGGAGTTCCGCTCCCTCCCCCACGTCGACTCGACGAGCGATTTCCACTGCGTCACGACCTGGAGCGTGCCGGACTGCCGGTGGCGCGGGGTGCGGCTCGCCGACCTCCTCGCGATGGCGGCGCCCCTGCCCGCCGCGGCCTTCGTCGCCGTGGGCTGCCACGGCGGCTACTCGACCAACTTCCCGCTCGCCGTGGGACGCCTCCCGGATGTCCTCCTCGCCGACGGCTACCGCGGCGCGCCGCTCGAGCGCCGGTTCGGGGGGCCGGTGCGGCTCGTCGTCCCCTCCCTCTACGCCTACAAGTCGGCTAAGTGGGTGCGGGAGATCACGCTCCTCGATGCGGACCGGCCGGGGTTCTGGGAGTCGGCCGGCTACAGCAACCGGGCCGATCCCTGGAAGGAGCAGCGCTGGGCGCGGGACGACGCGCGCGGGTGAGGGCGCGCGACCGCGGCTACTCCAGGTACCGTCCGAGCCGCCCGCGGAGGGCGTCGCGGCGTTCCGCCAGGTTGAAGCCACACCAGGGCCGCGGACAGAACCCCTTCTCGGCGTGCGAGACGCAGTTCATGTCGACGAGCTCGTCCGTCCCCGTCTCGATCAGCCCGCAGTAGACCCGGGCCCAGAAGTTCGCCCGCGTCTCGGCGTGGTATTTCCCCCAGTCCGTCCCCCAGTCGAGCGGCCGCTCGTAGTGCGACCGGATGAGCCCGCCGATGTGCTTCGGGTGCCAGCCGTGGCTGAGGAGGACGCGGCAGACCGTCTGGATGCAGCTCGGGACGGCGAGCGCCGGGTTCGCGTTGCGGATGGCGTTCCCCGCGCACGGCGGGAGCGACGCGAGATCGAGCCGCCAGTACGTCTGCGGCCACCGGTCCGGCGGCTCATGCTCGACCGAGTCGAACTCCCGGTGGAAGGCGGCGAGCGGCGAGGCGGCGTAGTCCGCGATCACCCGCCCCCACCCCTCCGCCGCGTCGGGGATCTTCGAGGAGGCCGACCGGGCGTGGCGGGCGGCGCGGGCGAGGTCGCGCCGTATTTCGAACAGCTCCCCGATGCCGAGCTCCCCCCGCGGCACGGTGGCGAAGACCGGCAGCTCCCGGGCGGCCGCCTCCCCGACGAGGCCGACGTACACCTTGTGCTTCTGGTGCGTGGAGAAGGAGGTGCGGATGTCGCGCATGTAGAGCGGATCGGCGTACTGGGTGATGTCGAGGTTCATCCCCTCCCTCCCCCGCTCTCCGCGCGCGGTCGCGACGTCGGAGACCATGATGGGGAGGGGGCTCTCTCGACGCGCATCCCGCATGACGCGGTGGCAGAGGAACTCCATGAGCCGGCCGACGGCGCTGTAGCCGAGGCCCTCGCGTTCCGGGACCGGCCGGCGGCGCTTGCTGTCGCCGCCGGGGACGCTCAGGTACTTCTCGGCGAGTCCCGGCTCGACATGGCCGACCGCCTCGAGCCGCCGATGCACCGGCGACGAGAAGGGGATGCGCGAGACGAAATGGTAGCCGGAGGCGGTCGCGTCGTCGAGGTGGGGGATCCGGTAGCCGTCGAGGATGCGCCGGATCGACCGGTGGACGGGCTCCATCAGTTCGAAGTGGGGGACCTGTCGCCGGTACAGGTCGGTCCAGGAGTCGAGGTTGAAATACTCGATGTCCCAGACGGCGAGCGTCGCCCTGCTGTCCCAGACCGCGCGGAACAGGTCGAGCCCCTCCTCCATGAGGCCGCCGAGCCCGTCCCGGTCGGCCAGCCGGAGGGGGCGCCGGTAGCCCCGCCGGACGAGGGACTCGCCGAAACCGACGCAGTACTCGCAGGTGAACCGGCGGCCGCCGCAGAACTCCTGGATACGGGCCCGCACCGCCTCGTCCCGGTAGTACGCGAGGACGGCATCGAACTGCTCCTCCGACATGACCGGGCTGAGCATGCGCATCGGGGGAGGGTCAGAACTTCCCGTTCCAGCGGTACATGCCGAGGCTGTAGCCGCAGTTCGGCTGCCAGCAGTACCCCTTCTCGAGGTGGGAGACGCAGTTGTGGTCGATCATCTGGTCGGTGCCGTCGGCGATGAGGCCGGCGAAGAGTCGGATGTAGAACGAGGAGCGGGATCCGGCGTCGAAGTGCGCCCACCGGTCGGAGCCCCAGCCGTAGTCCCCCTCCCACTTCGACCGGACGAGGCCGGCGACGTGCTGCGGGTGCCAGCCGAGGGCGAGGAGGCAGCGGGTGAGCGTCTGGAGGTTGGTGGGCTTCAGGAGGTGGTCGTTCGGGATCTGGAGGCCGTGCTGGACGCACGGCGGCAGGACGCGCGCGTCGAAGGCGCGGTAGGTGGCGTCCCACTTGCTCCAGGGGTCCTGCCGCACGCCGTCGTACCACTGGTGGAAGCGGAAGAGCGTCGACTTCTGGTAGTCCGCGATGACCTTCTTGAAGTTGACGCTGAAATCGGGGATGAAGCAGTACGTCCGCGCGGCGTACTCGGCGCACCGCCGGAAGTGGCGCCGCATGCCGAGGCACTCGTCGAGGTCGAGGGAGCCGCGCGGGATGGCGACCTGGACCGGCGTCCGGCTCGCGATCTCCTCCCCCACCTTCGCCCGCTGGACCTTGTGCTTCTGGTGGGTGGAGAAGGCGCAGCGGAGGTCGCGCATGTAGATCGGGTCGCCGAAGCAGGAGAGGTCGATCGAGACGGCCTCGCGGGCGCCGCGCCCGCTCCGCCCGACCGCGACGTCGGTGAGCATGACGGGGATGCGGGATGCCTTCGCCGCCTCCCGGACGATCTCGTGGGCGAGGAACTCCATGACCCTCCCCATCCCGTCGAACGAGCGGCCGTGGCGGAGCGAGACCTTTCGGTGCCGCTTGCTCAGCTCCACGCCGTACTTCCCCTCGAGGGAGTCGATGAGGCGGCCGAAGCCCTCGAGCATGAGGTCGGTCTTCGTCCCGGACTGCACCTGGAAGGAGAAATGGTACCCCTGCCCGGTCATGATGACGAGCGGCTGGATGCCGTACTTCCCGTACACCTTGAGGATGGCCCGGTAGACCGGCTCGAGCTTCCTGAAGACGCCGGCCTGATTGAGGTACACCTCGCCGGGATAATCGATGTTGAAATACTCCACGTCGAGGACGCCGAGGGTGTGGACCCGGTCCCAGAGCGAGCGGAAGATGTCGAGGCCGCGCTCGAGGATGGAGCCGAAGCCCGCCTTCGGCGTGGAGATGTACGGCTCGGGCGCGGGCGTCCCGATGAGCGCCTCGCCGTAGCCGACGAGGTACTCGGCAGTGCAGAGCTCGGGCTCCTGGGCGCTGCCGCCGCAGTACTCGGCGATGCGCTCCCTGACCTCGGGGTCGCGATAGTATTCGACCGGCGTCAGCACGGGTGTTCTCCTCGACGCGCGCCGCGGCCGCACGGCGGGAATCGCGCGTCCGGCCCGCGGGGGATTTTCATTATCCCGCATCCCGCCCGATTCCTCCAGCACTTTCTCCCGGCCGGACACGAAGCAGGAATCCACCGCGGATGTGCACGGATTCCTGCGGATTATCGCGGATTCACGATCTTCCTGCCGCGGATTTCCGCAGATAAACGCTGATCGAATAATTGAAGGCGGACAGGATTGGATCGTGTTTTGCCACGGAGTGCACAGAGAACACGGAGGATGTTTGTCCTGCTGCACGTTCGCGCGGTTTCAACGGGGAGGACTCTCCGGATTCTCTGTGATCTCTGTGATCTCCGTGGCAGAAGGCATACTCCGCGGCAATCCGTCAAGAATCCGTGGAGTTCCGTGGTGTGGAGTTCATTATGCCGCAGCCGGGGCCCCGCCGATTGCTGCTGCGCGGGCGGGGCCGTTTCGGTATCATCGCCCAGGGAGGGTCACGCCATGGCCGCCGCGGCCGCAGTCGTTCTGGGAGCCGTCCTCGCCTGGGGGATCGTCGCCTTCAACCGCCTCGTCCGCGCCCGCAACCTCGTGCGCGAGGCCTGGAGCGGGATCGACGTCCAGCTCCGGAGGCGGGCCGACCTCGTCCCCGCGCTCGTGGAGGCGGTGAAGGGCTACCGGGAGCACGAGCGCGGGCTCCTGGAGGAGATCGCCGAGAAGCGGGCGAGGTGCATGCGGAGCGGGTCGGTCGCGGAGCGCGGGCCGGCGGAGGGGGAGCTCTCCCGGTCGATCCGATCCCTCTTCGCCGTGGCGGAGGCGTATCCCGACCTCCGGGCGAGCCGGCACTTCCTCGACCTGCAGCGGAACCTCTCGGCGATCGAGGACGATCTCCAGCACGCGCGCCGCTACTACAACGGGACGGTGCGCGACTACAACATCGCCGTCGAGTCGTTCCCGAGGACGCTCGTGGCGAGGCTCTGCGGTTTCGGCCGGGAGGAGTTCTTCGAGATCGAGCTCGCCACCCGGCGGGAGGCGCCGGATGTCGGCTTCAGCCGGCCGTGAGGCGCGCGCGCCCATCCCGTCCGCCGTCCGCCCCTTCGCCCTCCTCTCCCTCCTCTCCCTGGTCGCCCTCCCCTGCCGGGCGGAGGAGCGGATCCTGGCCTTCCACAGCGACATCGCCGTCCGCGAGGACGGCTCCCTGCGGGTGACGGAGACGATCCGCGTGCAGAGCGAGGGGCGGGGGATCCGGCGCGGCATCTGGAGGGATTTCCCCACCGCCTACCGCGACGCGCACGGCAACCGGCGCCGGGTGGGCTTCCGCGTCGCCGGGGTCCTCCGGAACGGGGCGCCCGAGGGCCACCGCCTCCAGTCGATACGGAACGGCACGCGCGTCTACATCGGCCGGGAGGACGCGTTCATTCCCCCCGGCGAGCACACCTACGCCCTTACCTACGAGACCGACCGGCAGATCGGCTTCTTCGACGACCACGACGAGCTCTACTGGAACGTGACGGGCACCGACTGGGTCTTCCCGATCGATTCGGCCTCGGCGGCGGTCTCCCTCCCCGTCCCGCCGCCGGCAGCGGCGCTGCGGCTCCACGGCTACACCGGACCCGAGGGTGCGCGCGGGAGGGATTTCGTCTCCTCCGCGGACGCCGGCGGGAACGCCCGCTTCTCCACGACCGCACCGCTCCTCGCCGGCGAGGGGCTCACCATCGTCGTCGGCTGGCCGAAGGGGATCGTCCGGCCGCCGACGCCGCGGCGGGAGGCCGCGCTCTTCATGCGGGACAACAGGTCCGCCGCCGTCGGCATCATCGGCGCCGCGCTGGTCCTCGTCTACTACCTCGCCGTCTGGGCGGCCGTCGGCAGGGACCCGTCGCGCGGCACCGTCATCCCGCTCTACGGCCCGCCCGAGGGAGTGAGCCCCGCCGTCGCGCGCGCCATCGCGAGGATGGGTTACGACTCGAGAGCGTTCGCCGCCGCCGTCATCAGCATGGCGGTGAAGGGCTTCCTCGCCATACGGGAGGAGAAGGGCGTCTACACGCTCGAGCGCCGGCGGGAGGATGCGGCGGAGCTCCCGCCGGAGGAGCAGGCGATCGCGGCGGCCCTATTCAAGACGGGGGAGCGCCTGAAGCTGGAGAGCGCCAGCCACGCCGCCGTGAGCGCCGCCGTCGCGGCGCTCAGGGAATCGATCAGGGGGCAGTGCGAGCGGATCCATTTCCGCACGAATCGGGGCCACTTCATCGTCGGCGTCCTCCTCTCCGCCGCCGTCATCATCTGCGCGGGGCTTCTCGAGTCGGTGCCGGAGGCGGCGGCCGCCATCCTCTTCATGGGGGCGTGGCTCACCGGCTGGACGGTCGGCGTCGTCGTCCTCCTCTCGATCGTCGTCGCCGCCTGGCGGCGGATCTCGGCGGGAACGGCGCGGCCGGGCGACCGGGTGCAGGCGGTCTTCCTCACCCTCTTCTCGCTCCCCTTCCTCGCCGGCGAGGCGGTGGGGATCGTGTTCCTGGCGAGGATCGCCTCGCCGCTCACGGTCGCCCTCTTCCTCCTGATCGCGGGCCTCAACGTCCTCTTCTACCGGCTCCTCAAGGCGCCGACGCTCCACGGCAGGGGGGTCATGGACCGGATCGACGGGTTCCGGATGTTCCTCTCCGTCGCCGAGCGGGACCGCCTCGCCTTCCTCGCGCCGCCCGACCGCACCCCCGAGCTGTTCGAGCGGTTCCTCCCCTACGCCCTCGCCCTCGGCGTCGAGCAGCCGTGGGCGGAGCAGTTCTCGGACGTCCTCGCCCGCGCCGCCGACGGCGGAGCGGCGTACAGCCCCGCCTGGTATTCGGGCGGCGGCTGGAGCCCGTCACGCCCGGGGACGTTCGCCTCCTCGCTCGGCGGCTCCTTCTCGTCCGCCATCGCCTCCTCCTCCCGCGCGCCCGGCTCGAGCTCGGGGTTCGGGGGGGGGGGCTCCTCCGGCGGCGGCGGCGGGGGAGGGGGGGGAGGGGGGTGGTGAACTACAGTTCAAAGTGGAAAGTTTAAAGTTCAAAGCCGATGATTCAAGGCTCAAAGCGAAGGGGCGGGGGCGGGTCAGGGGGGGGGATGGACGCGGCGGAGTATGACCGGCAGATCGACTGGGAGAAGCGGCTCGCGAACGAGTGGCCGTTCTACCGAGACCTCTTCGCCGGCCGCCGCGTCCGAACCGTCCTCGACTGCGCCTGCGGAACGGGACGGCACGCCGTCCTCTTCGCCCGGAACGGCTATGCGGTCAGCGGATCCGACATCGACGCCGGCATGATCGCCGTCGCCCGGGAGAACGCGGCGCGGGCAGGGGCGGCCGTCCGGTTCGTCACCGCCGCCTTCTCCGATCTCCCGCGCGCCTTCGCCGACGACCGGTTCGACGCCGTCATCTGCACCGGCAACTCGCTCTCCCAGCTCGCCTCGCTCGGGGAGGTCGGCGAGGCCGTCGCCGCCATGGCGGCGGTCTGCCGGCCGGGCGGGACAGCGGTCCTCCACATCCTGAACTACCGGCCGATCCTGGAGCGGCCGGCCGTCGCCCGGCCCGTACGGATCGTCGGCGCCCAGGGGCGGCGCGAGTTCTTCCAGAAGATCTTCATCCCCGGCCCCGCGGGCGTCGAGGCGCTCATGGTGCGCGTGGCGGAGGAGGACGGCGGATGGAGATCGAGCGTGTCGGGGGGGACCCTCCTCCCCATACCGGAGGAGGAGCTCGGGGCGCGTGTCCGGGCGGCGGGCTTCGACATCCTCGCCCGGAACGGGAACTACGCCGGCGCTCCGTTCGACGCCGCCGGGAGCGCTGATCTCATCCTCACCTGCGAGCGGCGCCACGGGCCGGGCGCCTGACGAACGTCCTCCGCCCTGACGATGGCCACCATCTTCGCGCGGGATTCCCCGCGGAAGATTCCATATCTCTCTGTATGGCAGTATGTTATGATTCGGCCGGACGGATGCCGTTATCTCTCTTGCAATCCGGCTTCAAATGTACTATATTATGACAGCTTTAAAAAGCGCGGTCCTCGATGGTCCTCCCGGTGGAGGACGGAGGGCGGCGCGCATCATGGGAGGGAGGTGCGTTTCGTGAGAGGCTTTGTTGTTGCGATGGTGATCGCGGGGTTGGTCCTCGCGGTCGGGATCGCCGCCGCCCAGGAGGGCGGAACCGGCATCATGGAGAAGATGAAGGGGATGATGCCCGGGACCGGCGAGAAAGAGGCCGCCGAGAAGGAAGGCACCGGCATGCTCGAGAAGGTGAAGGGCGTCCTGCCCGGCGCCGGCGAGAAAGAGGCCGCCGAGAAGGAAGGCACCGGCATGCTCGAGAAGGTGAAGGGCGTCCTGCCCGGCGCCGGCGAGAAAGAGGCCGCCGAGAAGGAAGGCGCCGGCATGCTCGAGAAGATGAAGGGCGTCCTGCCCGGCGCCGGCGAGAAGGAGGCGACCGAGAAGGAAGGCGCCGGCATGCTCGAGAAGATGAAGAAGATGGTGCCGGGAACCGGCAACTAGGACCGCACCTCTTCCGAAACCGAGTGAAACGGGGGAAGGGCCGCGACAGCGGCCCTTCCCCTTTTTCCCGCGGCGTCCCTTCGCGTATAATGAGGGCGCGCGCGGCGGAGGCCCGCATGACGTACCGACGAATCATCCCGTGCCTCGACACGAAGGACGGCCGTCTGGTCAAGGGCGTCCATTTCGCCGACCTGCGGGACCTCGGCGACCCGGCCGAGGCGGGCGCGGCCTACAGCGAGGCGGGGGCGGATGAACTCGTCCTCCTCGACATCACGGCGACCGACGAGGGGAGGAAGACGCTCCTCTCCGTCGTCCGGCGCACGGCGGCCGCCGTGTCGGCGCCGTTCACCGTCGGCGGCGGCGTCGGGGGGCTCGACGACATCCGCGCCCTCCTCGACGCGGGCGCGGCGCGGGTCTCGATCAACACGGCGGCGGTGCGGCGTCCCGACCTCGTCGGGGAGGCGGCCGCCGAGTTCGGGAGCGGGCGGGTCGTCGTGGCGATCGACACGCGGCGTTCGAAGGCCGTCCCCTCCGGCTTCGAGGCCGTGGTGCGCGGGGGGCGGGAGCCGACGGGCCTCGATGCCGTCAAGTGGGCGAGGCGGGTCGTGGCGCTCGGCGCGGGGGCGATCCTCCCCACGAGCATGGACGCCGACGGCACCCGCGCCGGTTACGACATCCCGATGACGAGGGCCGTCGCCGACGCCGTCCGCGTGCCCGTGATCGCCTCCGGGGGCGCCGGGACGCTCGAGCACCTCCGCGAGGCGATCGTCGAGGGGCATGCCGACGCCGTCCTCGTCGCCTCCATCGCGCACTACGGCACCTACACCATCCGGCAGATGAAGGAGTACCTGGCCTCGGAGGGGATCCCCGTCCGGCTCTAGGGCGCCCGGCAGGCGGATCGAGCGATGCCCGCGAACCTCCCCCCGCAGTACGTCGTCGCGGGAAAGCGGCTCAGGGCGGCGAGAGACCTCGAGGAGAAGATCGCCGTCCTCGGGGAGATGTGGTCGCTCCTCCCGAAACACAAGGGGACCGTCAAGGTCCAGGCCGTGCGCGGGGATTCCGTCATGATCAGCGGCAATCGGTGCGAAATCGGTTCTTCTGATCCGGGGCGGAGGGGGCGGTTGCTCCCCCTCCCGCGCCGTGGTATGCTTGTGGGGCAATCCGCCGTTCGGCGGGCGAAGGAGGGGACCATGAAGGCGCTCATTGCGGCCGCCGCCCTCTGCGCGGGCGGCTGCATGCTCGTGCCGGGCGGCCTCGGCGCGGCCGAGGAGACGGACCCCGGCCGGATCGTCGCCAACCCGGGCTCGTTCATCAACCGGAACGTGACGATCACGGTCGGATTCGGCAAGATCAGCAACGTCTTCCACGGCTGGGAGGGCGAGGCCAACCTGAACCGGAAGATCAAGTTCCTCGTCCAGCCGCTCGGCCGGATCGCCTGCTACGCCGACCAGACGAGGGAGAACGAGAAGCTGCTGGGCAACCTCTCGCCCGGCCAGGAGCTGACGATCACCGGGAACGTGCGGAAGTACAAGTTCGAGGCGAAGATCAAGGGCGAGCGGCGGACGGTGAAGCGGACAGTGAAGGGGTCCGAGATCTACGGCTTCATCGTCAGGAAGATCGACCGCGTCGGGGCAGCCCCCGGCGGGTCGGGGCTGCCGGGGCTGCTGCAGGAAATGATGGAGCCCTGACGCCGGCGCCCGCCGGCATTCCGTGGAGGCACGCATGAAACGGACAATCGCGATCATCATCGCCCTCGCCGCCGCAGCGGCGGCCGAGCCCCCCGTTCCCGGGGAGGGGCGCACGCTCCGCCTCATCACCGATTTCAACTCGCCCCCGTTCTCGTACAAGGAGGGGATGAAGCGGACCGGCTTCGAGATCGACCTCGGCGAGGCGATCGCGAAGGAGCTCGGCGCGAAGGCGGAGTGGATCCAGCGAAGCTTCAACATCGCCGCCGTCGCGAGCTCCCTCGACGCCGACGCGGCGGACGCGGCCATCATGAGCATCTCCATCACCGAGCCGAGGAAGCGGCAGCTCGCCTTCTCCGTCCCGTACTACCGCTCCTCCCTCGCCCTCGCCGTGCAGCACGACGTGCACTGGCGGCGGGACTGGATGCGGGGCGGCATGAAGCACTGGGAGATCGGCGTCATGCGGGGCACGACGGCGGAGAAGTGGGCGCGGAAGAATCTCACCGGCAGGATCAAGACCTACGCCACCCCCGAGCGCCTCGTCCAGGCCCTCCGCGACTCCCGGCACCACGAGGCGATGGAGGAGCTGGGCGCCGACGAGCGCCGGAGCGGCTTCTGCATCATCATCGACGAGGACATCCTCGCGCACCTCCTCGCGAAGCACGGCTACCGGTTCCGGATCGCCGAGCGGCGCATCCACGACGAGGACTACGGCATCGCCGTCTCGCGGGAGGACCCGGAACTGCTCGCGGAGATCAACGCGGCCCTCCGCCGGCTCGACCAAAGCGGCGTCTACGACACGCTCCACGAGAAATGGTTCATGCGCCGCACGGACCTGCCCTCCCTCCGCCGCGCCGCGACGCCGCGTCCCGCGACGCCGCGCCCCTCACGCCCCCGCAGGGGCGTGACGGACGCCGGAGGCGGAGACGGGGGCGGCGACGAGTACGAGGGGGGCGGCGATTTCGAGCGTGACGCCGGACCGGCCGGCGACGGCGGGGACGGCGGCGGCGGCGACTGGGGCTGGTGAGGGACCCCGCCCCGGCGGGCGGCCACGAGGGAGGGCGGACGAATGGTGCGTCGGACGGGCGTCATCCTCTGGGCGTGCGCGTCGGTCCTGCTCGCCGCGGAGCCCCGGACGCCCGCGCCGGCGCCGGCGCAGGAGATCGTCCCGGTCGTCAACGCCGAGTACCTGCCGGCCCTCCTCGCGATCATCGGGAGGGCGCGGACGGGCATCGACTTCATCCAGCTCATGTTCCACTACGACCCCGCCGTCCGGCAGGTGCAGGACGCCCTCCGGGAGGCGCACGGGCGGGGCGTGCGGGTGCGCGGGCTCATCGACGACGGGATCGGCTTCAACGCCACGAGCGTGAAATACCTCCGGGAGTTCGGCATCGACGCGAAGCTCGACACCCCGGAGAAGATGACCCACAACAAGCTCTTCATCGTGGACGGGGAGTGCGTCCTCCTCGGGTCGAGCAACCTCTCCCGGAACTCCATGGAGCGGAACAACGAGACGAACGTCCTCATCCGCGACCGGGCGGTCGGCGGGTTCTTCGGTCGCTACTTCGAGCGGCTCTGGGAGGATTCGGCGCGCGAGCCGGGCCTCGAGCCGCTCGCCGTCGGCGCCCTCCGGATCGTCACGAACCGCGACTTCTTCCCGGAGGTGCACCGCCTCTTCTCCGAGGCGAAGGATTCGATCGAGGTGCTGATGTACGGCGTGAACTACTCGCCGGGATCGCCCGACTCCAAGGCGAACCGGCTCGTGGACGCCCTCGCGGACGCCGCCCGCCGGAAGGTGAAGGTGCGGGTCATGCTCGACAAGAGCGACTACAACGAGGCGATCAACGAGGTGAACCGGCGGACGAGGGAGCGCCTCGACGGGAGCGGGGTCGAGGTGCGATGGGACGACGAGCACGTCACGACCCACGCGAAGCTCCTCATCGTCGACGGCCTGGTCGTCATCGGATCCTACAACTGGGGCTACGACGCCCTCGAGCGGCGGAACGAGTGCGCGGTCGTCATCCGGGACGATTCGGTGCGCCGCTTCTTCTCGGATTACTTCACCACGCTCTGGGAGGGGCGGCGCTGGCGCCCTCCCGCGGAGGGCCGCGCCGAGCCGTGACCGTCCGCCCCGCCCGACTGGCGGCGCTCGCCGTCGCCCTCGCCGCCCTCGCGCGCCCCGCCTTCCCGTGGGGCTCGTTCGGCCACCGGCTCGTGAACCGCGCCGCCGTGGACACCCTCCCCGCGGAGATGGCGGACGACGGGTCGGGGTTCGCCTTCGGCGACATGAAGGACGAGCTCGAGTACCGCTCGCTCGAGCCGGACCGGCGGAAGCGGACCGACTGGCGCGAGCACGCCCGCCACTGGTGCGACATCGACGCGAAGGTCGAGCGACACCCCCCGCCGTTCGACACCGTTCCCCGCGACTACGACGCCTACGTCCGCGAGTTCGGCCGGCCGAACGGCGTCATCCAGTGGGAGGGGATCCTCGACACGTGGGAGCGCCTCGGGCTCCTCATGGCCGCGGGGCACTGGCCGCTCGCCTACCGCGCCGCCGCCGAACTCGGCCACTACGTCGGCGACGCGGCATGCCCGCTCCACTGCACCGCCAACCACGACGGCGAGCGCTCCGCCGACCCGCGGAACGCCGGCATCCACTCCCGGTACGAATCCGGCATGGTGAACCGGTACATCACCCGGATCGACGCCGTTCCCGGATCCGCCCTCCCCGTCGACGACCCGATCGAGCTCGGCTTCTCCCTCGTCGCGACGGGGCAGGCCCTCGTCGCCGGCATCATGGAGGCGGACCTGTCGGCGCAGGACGCCGGCGGCGGCGCCTTCGACCGAGACTACTACCGCGAGCTGTACGCCCTCCTCGGGAGGGAGGCGCGCGGGAGGCTCGAGCTCGCCTCCCGCGCCCTCGCCGGATTGTGGCTCGCCGCGTGGGAGGCCGCGGGCCGCCCGGCGTTCGGCGCGGGCGCGATGCTGCTCGAGATCCCGCCGCCGCGGCCGTTCGGCGGCGCCCCGGCGGCGCGGTGAGGGGGGGGGAGATGGAGCGGAGGCGGACGTGGGCGTTCTGGATCGCGGTGGCGCTCATGCTCATCGCCGTCGCCGCGTACCTCGCCTCGCTCGATGAATCGGAGCCGCTCGACGCGGCCCTCTCCGGCCGCCCCGGCGCGGGCGCGGGGCCCTGAGGAGCGCGGAGATCCCATGGACAGCCGGAGGGTTCGTCCGCTCAACGACGCCCGCCCCGCCGCCGGCCCCGTCGTCTACTGGATGCAGCGCGACCAGCGCGCCCGCGACAACTGGGCGCTGCTCCACGCGCAGCGCCTCGCCCTCGACCTCCGATCGCCCCTCGCCGTCGTCTTCTGCCTCGTCCCGGCGTTCCTCGGCGCGACGATGCGGCAGTACCGCTTCATGCTCGGCGGCCTCCGCGAAACGGAGGCATCGCTCCGCGAGAAGGGGATCCCGTTCTTCCTCCTCGCCGGCAATCCCCCCGACGAGATCCCCGCCTTCCTGGCCCGGCGCCGGGCCGGGGCCCTCGTCGTCGATTTCAATCCGCTCCGCATCGCCGCGGAATGGCGGCGGGAGGTCGCCGCGCGGGCGGCCGTGCCGGTGGTCGAGGTCGACGCCCACAACATCGTGCCGTGCCGTGTCGCCTCCGAAAAGGCGGAGGTCGGCGCCCGCACCTTCCGGCCGAAGATCGCCCGGCTCCTCCCCTCCTTCCTCACCGACATCCCGGCGCTCGCGCCCCACCCGTTCCCGTGGAGCGGCGCGGTCGAGGCGCCGGACTGGCGGTCGGCCGAGCGGAGGATCCGCGCGGACCGCGGCGTCCCCGAGGTGGGGTGGATCCGGCCGGGGGAACGGGCGGCCGCCCGGGCGCTGCGGGAGTTCGCCTCCGAGCGCCTTCCCCTCTACGAGGAGCGGCGGAACGACCCCGCCGAGGAATGGACCTCCCGCCTCTCCCCGTACCTGCACTTCGGGCAGATCTCGGCCCAGCGCGTCGCCCTCGAGGCGAAGCGGAGCCCCGCCCGGAAAGGCTCCCGCGAGGCGTTCCTCGAGGAGCTCGTCGTGCGGCGCGAGCTCGCCGACAACTTCTGCCGCTACACCGAACACTACGACGGCGTGGACGGCTTCCCGGCGTGGGCCCGGAAGAGCCTCGACCGCCACGCCGGCGACCGGCGGCCGTTTCTCTACACGTTCGAGCGGCTCGAGCGGGGCGGGACGCACGATGAGATCTGGAACGCCGCGCAGCGCGAGATGGTCGCGCGCGGCTTCATGCACGGCTACATGCGGATGTACTGGGGCAAGAAGCTGCTCGAGTGGACGGCATCGCCCGCCGAGGCGCTCGAAATCGCCATCCGGCTCAACGACCGATACGAGCTCGACGGGCGGGACCCGAACGGCTACGCGGGGATCGCCTGGTGCATCGGCGGCGTCCACGACCGCCCGTGGCCGGAGCGGCCGGTCTTCGGTATAATCCGTTCCATGAGCGCGGGCGGCTGCCGGTCGAAGTTCAGTGTCGGAGCATACATCAGGATGGTGGACGGCCGGCGCGGGGGAGGATGAAGGCGATGTGCGCGAAGATGCGGGCCGCGATGGTGCGCGCGTTCGGGAGGCCGCTCGCGCTGGAGCAGGTGCCCGTCCCCGAGCCGGGACCGGGCGAGGTGCTCGTCCGCGTCGCCGCCAGCGGCGTCTGCCACACCGACCTCCACGCCGCGGACGGCGACTGGCCCGTGAAGCCCTCGCTCCCGTTCATCCCGGGACACGAGGGGGCGGGCCGGGTCGCCGCCGTCGGCCCCGGCGTGACATCCCGGAAGGAGGGAGACCGGGTCGGCGTGGCATGGCTCCACGGGGCATGCGGCGCCTGCGAGTACTGCCTCACCGGGTGGGAGACGCTCTGCCCCCGCCAGCGGAACAGCGGCTACTCGGCGAACGGCTCCCACGCCGAGTACGTCGCCGTCCCCGCCGACTTCGCCTCCCCGCTGCCGGAGGGGCTCCCGTTCGTCGAGGCCGCCCCCGTCCTCTGCGCCGGCGTGACCACCTACAAGGGGCTGAAGGAGACCGGCGCGCGGCCCGGCGAGTGGGCGGCGGTGGTGGGGGTCGGGGGGCTCGGGCACCTGGCCGTCCAGTACGCCCGTGCGATGGGGATGCGCGTCGCCGCCGTTGACATCGCCGACGACAAGCTCTCGCTCGCCCGCGGGCTCGGCGCGGAGCTCGCGGTCAATGCCGCCCGGGAGAACCCCGTCGCCGAAGTCGTGCGTGAGACCGGCGGCGTGCACGCCGCGCTCGTCACGGCCGTCTCGCCCGAGTCCTTCCGCCAGGGTGTCGCCATGCTCCGGCGGGGCGGGACCTGCGTCCTCGTCGGCCTCCCGCCGGGAGACTTCCCCCTCCCGATCTTCGACGTGGTGCTCAAGCGGCTCACCGTCCGCGGCTCCATCGTCGGCACGAGGCAGGACCTCGCCGAGGCGCTCCGGTTCGCCGCCGCGGGGAAGGTGCGGGCGACGATCGAGACGCACCCGCTCGAGGCGATCAACGAGGTGTTCGGCCGCCTCAGGCGGGGGGAGGTTCGGGGGCGGGCGGTCCTCGCCCTCGAGTGAGGCGCCGGGCGGGGGGTGACGGCGGTGCGCGCGAAGAAGAGGGCCCCATAGTGAGACGGAGATCGTTTCTCCTCGCCGCGCTCATCGCCGTCCCGATCCCGGGGGCGGCGGGCGCGGACGGCACGCCGCCGGCCGGGGCGGAGCGGACGAACAATGCCTTCACATTCGCCGTCCTCGGCGACAACCAGCCGAGCAGCATGTACGCCCGGCAACCCAAGGTGTACGGCATGATCATCGAGCGGATCAACGAACTCATGCCCGACTTCGCCGTCAACTGCGGCGACCTCGTCTTCGGCTACACCACGCCCATGGCCCTCAAGCGGCAGCTCTTCGAATTCATCGAGTTCACCTCGGCGCTCCGGCTCCCCTGCTACTACGCCTTCGGCAACCATGATATGTCGAGCCCGGGGGCGGCCGACATCCTGAGCAGGCTGTTCGGCAGGTTGTACTCCTCGTTCGATCACAAGGGGTCGCATTTCATCCTCCTCAACACCCACCTGACGGGCGAGAAGGCCACCGTCGATGGGGAGCAGCTTGCGTGGCTGGAGCGGGAGCTCTCGGAGAACGCCGACAGCGAGAACGTGTTTGTGTTCATGCATCGACCGATGTTCTCCGTCATCCCTGATTGGGAATGTGAATTCGACCGCCCCGTGCGGGACATGCTCCACGCTCTCTTCCGCAGGCACGGGGTGCGGGCCGTCTTTGCCGGTCATCAGCACCTCTGCCACGCCGAGAACAGGGACGGCGTCATGTACTACATCACGGGCGGGGCGGGCGGCTCCCTCTTCCTCGATCGCGAGGACAGCTTCCATCACTATCTCCTCGTTTCCGTCGACGGTTCCCTGATCGACGTGACTGTCGAGAGGATCAAGTCGATCGGCACGGACGTCTTCGGGGCGGGGACGCCGTTCCTCTATGCCATCCCCCGCGAGCCGGTCCTCATCCCCCTCTCCGGCGCCGCCGGCAGGGCGGGACGGATCGCGGCCGATGGGCACCGGCTCGCGTCGGAGGGGAGGCGGGAGGAGGCGCGGGCGAGGTACGAGGAGGCGCTGAAGGCGTGCGCGGAGCGCATCGAGGAGCGGAGGGATGACGGCGACGCCTGGTTCCTCATGGGGGATCTGCACGCCCTCCTGCAGCGCCCCGCCGAGGCGAGGGACTGCTACAGGCGCGCGGTGGGCCTCGGCGCCGAGAGCCCCGTCCTCTGGAACAACCTCGGCGGCGCCTGCCTCTCACTGCGGGATCCCGACTCGGCGATCAGCGCCTTCAAGCGGGCGCTCGAGATGAGCCCGTCCTGTAGTGAGGCGCGCCTGAACCTCGCCCACGCCCTCACGGAAATTGAGTTTGAACACTTCGCGCGGTCCAACTTTGAGTGGTTCGACACACCATTATTGGACGAAGCGATCAGGGAACTCAACACACTCATCGCGAAAAGCCTCCCGCCGTGGATGAGGGCGCAGGCTCTGAACGCCATGGGGGTGATCTACTCCGTGATCGGCGCCGCGGACCTGAATTCCGTCAGGACGCATTTCGAGGATGCGATCGCCGCCGATCCCGGTCTCGCCGAGGCCCACGTGAACCTCGGGAACATCCACCGCGAGAGCGGGAGGACCGGCCTCGCGGGTCTCTCCTACCTCAAGGCGCTCGAGTTCGACGCCGACTGCCCCGCGGCCGCGTGCAACCTCGCCTCGCTGCTCGTCGCGGAGGGGAAAACGAACGAGGCCGTCAGGATGTACAGGGAAATCCTCTCGCGGGACCCCTCGAACGACGATGCCCTCACCGGCCTCGGCGCGGCGTACCTCCACATGCACCGGGAGAACCCCTCGGCCGAAACCTACTTCTCCGTTGCGCTGGAGACCTGGGAGCGGTCGCTCGCCCTTAACCCGAACCGGCCCGTCCTGCGGCGGACGGTGGAGGGGATGCGGGCGCGGGCGGGCAGGGGCGGTTCACCTCCTTGAGGCGCCCCGGGGCGATCACGACGGCGGAGGCGCGCGCCTTCCGGCGCCTCGTCCGCGGTCACTACACCGCACGCGGCAGGCGGCTGCCCTGGCGGCGGACGCGGGACCCGTACCGGATCCTCGTCTCGGAGGTCATGCTCCAGCAGACGCAGGTGGAGCGGGTCGTGCGGAAGTACCGGGAATTCACCGCCGCGTTCCCCGATTTCCGGTCCCTCGACCGCGCGCCGCTCCGCGAGGTCCTCCGCGTCTGGTCCGGTCTCGGCTACAACCGTCGGGCGCTCGCCCTCAAGCGGATCGCCCGCCGCGTCGTCCGGGAACACGCCGGTTCCCTCCCGTCCTCCCCCGATCTGCTCGCGGCCCTCCCCGGCATCGGGCCGGCGACCGCCGCCTCGATCGCCGCCTTCGCCTTCGGGAGGCCGACCGTCTTCGTGGAGACGAACATACGCGCGGCGTTCATCCACCGCTTCTTCCCCCGCCGGAACGCCGTGCCGGACAGCGAGATCCTCCCCCTCGTCGAGCGGACGCTCGACGCGTCGGACCCCCGGACATGGTACTCGGCCCTCATGGACTACGGCGCGGCGGTCCGCAGGCGGCACGGCAATCCGCAGCGTCGGAGCGCGCGGTACCGGCGGCAGCCGCCGTTCGAGGGGTCCCGGCGGCAGCTCCGGGGACGGATCGTGCGCGCCTGCCTCGCGCGCCGCGGGCGGACGGGGCGGGGGCTGGCCCGGTTGCTCGGCGAGCGGGAGGAGCGGGTGCGGGATTGTCTCGAGGGCCTCGCCCGCGACGGCCTCGTCACCGAGCGGCGGGGGCGGTACGCGGCGGGGTGACTGGACACGGCGGCGGCCGAACGGCTATCATCTGTGCCGTGGATGGGGAGGCGGCGGGATGAACGGAGGTGGATGATGACCGACACGAGGCCGAGCCCGTTCGCGAGGCCGTGGCCGGGCCTCCCGGTGCGGAAGGGGAGCCCGCCGATCCACATGCCGACGGTCGAGGAGGCGTCGTCGTACCCCGCGGACGCCGAACGGCTCCTCGACGGGATCCGCGCGGCGCAGGGGCGCGCGGCGCGGGATGGCGCGTACCGGCTCGATTGGATCGAGGGGCGCCACTTCCTCGTCGCCGGCGGGACAGGATCGGGGCTCGGCGGGTGCGTCGCCGCCGCGCTCCTCGACCGGATCGGGCCCGCGGGGTCGCTCACGGTGGTGTCGCGCGACCCCTCGCGCTCCGTCGCGTACGAAACCGGCGCCCTCATGCAGGCGCGCGCGGCGGCCGGGGGCCGGTTCCACTGGCTCAACTACGGCGTCGCGATCGAGGGGCGGAAGTTCGGCAATATCCTGACGGCGCTCCGGGAGGCGTCGGCGGACCGCGTCATCTACGTGAACACCGTCGCGGCGGCGCACTCGGGACTCCTGCCTGGGCACCCACCGGTCTACGTCAAGGACTGCGACGAGGAGGGGCTCTTCCAGTGGCAGCTCCTCCCGCTCCTCGAGGGGGCGGTCGAGACGACGAGGTCCGCGATGGGCGCCCTCGCCGCGGCGTTCCCGCGCCGGCTCGAGGAGGCCGGCGTCGGGATCGAGGCGACCGTCTTCTCCGACTGGCGCGGCAGCCTGGATTTCGCGAGCCGCGACCCGTCCAGCCCCGCCTACGGGAGGCAGGGCCCCTACTCGACGAGCCTCTACCTGCCGAAGGACATCGTCAGGGAGGAGACCGCGCGGGCGATCGGCACGGGGAGGGTCGTCATCGACGCGTTCCTGCCGGTGATGCACACGCGCGCCCTCTCCCTCATCCCGGGCGGCCGTCTCCTCTACGGGTTGTTCGGCACGCTCATGGAGCGGGAGGGGGTGCGCCGCGTCGAGACCCCCGAACTCGCCCTCGGCCTGCTCGACCGGGTCGGGCGGGCGCTCGGCGGCCGCCCGGCGAACCCGTTCCCCCGCCTCGACATGCACGAGGCGCAGCTCGATCTCTGGTTCGTGGAGGTCCTCACCCGCCTCGGCAACGACCCGGCGAGCGACTTCCACTACCTGAAGTGGCTTTGAAGGCGCCGATCACCACCGGCCCCCACGGATCATTGACGGATTCCCGCGGATGATTATTGTTCCACTCGCCGCTCGTCCCTCCCCGGCGGTATCCGCGATGATCCGTAAGAATCCGTGCCCATCAGTGGTGAACTGGTGCTTGTTGCGGCGGGACAACGGCCGCGGAAGGGCGCGGAAAGGCGTTGCCGCCGGCGGCGGCGTATGCAAGAATACCGCCGGAAGGAGCAGGGGGCTTGAGGGAGAGACGATGAGCGCGATCGGGCGGCTCGCGTGCGGTGTCGCGGCCGCCGCCCTCCTCTGCGGGGCGGGCGCGGTCGGGGCGACGGATCCCGGGTCGGCCGGCCGGGAGTTCGTCACGCTCCTCTCCGACGGGCGGTTCGGCGCCGCGATCGAGCGGCTGGACGACGCGCTGCGCTCCTCGACGACGATCGGAGGCCTCGCGGACACCTGGATGACGTTCGTCGCGCGCCTCGGCGATTTCCGGGGGATCGCCGGGACACGGACCGAGGCGGGGGAAGAGGGCGACACCGTCTTCGTCACCTGCGAGTTCCAGAGGGCGTGCGTCGATGCGAAGGTCGTCCTGGACCGGGGCGGGCGGGTTGCGGGGCTCGAATTCCTCCCCTCCCCCGTCCCGCCGCGCGACGTGCCCCCGCTGCACCCGATGCCCGGCCGCTTCGTGGAGCGGGAGGTGGCGATCGGGACGGGGGAATGGGAGTTCCCCGGGACGCTCGCGACCCCCGTGGGGGAGAAGGCCTGCTGCGGCGTGGTCCTCGTGCACGGTTTCGGCGCCCAGGACCGGGATGAATCCTTCGGCCCGAACAGGCCCTTCAGGGACATCGCCTGGGGGCTCGCCGCGCGCGGGATCGCCGTCCTCCGGTACGAGAAACGGCTACGGCACCACGCGGGGAAGATCGAGCCGGTCCGGGAGCGGATCACCGCCCGGGAGGAGACGATCGACGACGCCCTCGCGGCCGTCCGGTTCCTGCGGGGGGTGGAGGGGGTCGACCCGCGGAGGATCTTCGTCCTCGGCCACGGCCTCGGCGGCATGCTCCTCCCGAGGATCGGCGCGAGCGACCGGGAGATCGCCGGCTTCGTGATCCTCGCCGGCACGGCGAGGCCGCTGGAGGATGTCCTCCTCGAGCAGATGACGTACATCCTGTCGCTCAGGGAGGCGCCCGCGGGCGAGAGCGAGGCGGCGCTCGAGCGCTTCAGGGCGCAGGTCGCGAAGGTCAAGGACCAGGCGCTCTCGGCCGAGACGCCCTCTTCGGCGCTCCCGCTCGACATCCCCGCGGGGTACTGGCTCGACCTCCGGGGCTACGATCCGCCCGCGGCGGCCGCGCGGCTCGGCCGGCCGCTCCTCGTCGTGCAGGGCGGGAGGGATTACCTCTCCACGGTGAAGGATTTCGAGGCCTGGCGGGGGGCGCTCGACGCCGCGCCGGGCGCCCGGCTGCGCCTCTACCCGCGGCACAACCACCTGTTCGTGGACGGCGAGGGGAAGTGCACGCCGGACGACCTGCTCGTGCCGCGGAAGATGGACGACGCCGTCCTCGACGACATCGCCTCCTGGATCAGGGAGGCGGCCGCGCGCGCCGGAACGGGAGCGGAACGGCCATGAGCGAGATCGACCTCGCCCGTTTCGAGAGAAAGATCGTCGTCCGCCGGCTCCGGCCGGATGACTTCGAGCAGATCGTCGCCCTCGGGGCGGGATGCTTCCCGGGGATGAAGACCTGGACGCGGGAGCAGATCGAGAGCCAGATCAGGATCTTCCCGGAGGGGCAGATCGGCGTCGAGTGCAACGGGCGCCTCGTCGCCTCGTCCTGCAGCGTCATCATCGATTTCGACGAGTACGCCGAGGGGCACACCTGGCACGAGGTCGCCGACCACGGCTTCATCCGCAACCACAACCCCGCCGGCGACACCCTCTACGGCATCGAGATCATGGTCGACCCCGCACACCGCGGCATGAAGCTCGCCCGGCGCATCTACAACGCGCGGAAGAGGCTCTGCCGGGAGCGAAACCTGAAGCGGATCGTCGTCGGCGGCAGGATCCCCGGCTACGCCGCGCACCGGGACGAGATGTCGGCCCGAGACTACGTGGAGAAGGTGACGCGGAAGATCCTGTACGACCCGGTGCTCACCACCCAGCTCTCGAACGGCTTCGTCCTCAAGCGCATCATCCGCGCCTACCTCGATTCCGACGCCGACTCCTCCGGCTACGCGACGCTGCTCGAGTGGACGAACCTCGACTACCGCCCCGAGGCCGACCGGCGGACCCTCGCCTCGCGCCCCGTGCGGATCTGCGTCGTGCAGTACCAGATGCGGCCCATCAAGGGCTTCGACGATTTCGCCCAGCAGTGCGCCTATTTCGTCGACGTCGCCTCCGACTACCGCTCCGACTTCATCCTCTTCCCGGAGATCTTCACCACGCAGATGCTCTGCTTCATCCGGGCGAAGCGGCCCGGCCTGGCGGTCCGCGAGCTCGCCTCCTTCACGGCGCGCTACCTCGAGTTCTTCTCCACGCAGGCGGTCAGGTACAACATCAACATCATCGGCGGGTCGCACTTCGTCCTCGAGGACGACCACCTCTACAACATCTCCTACCTCTTCAAGCGGAACGGGGAGATCGGCAAGCAGTACAAGCTCCACATCACGCCGGGGGAGCGGCACTGGTGGGGGGTCGAGCCGGGGACGCGGATCGAGGTGTTCGACACCGACCGGGGGAAGATCTCCATCCAGATCTGCTACGACGTGGAGTTCCCCGAGGTGAGCCGCATCGCGGTGGAGCGCGGGGCGCGCATCATCTTCGTCCCCTTCTGCACCGACACGCGGCACGGCTACCTGCGGGTGCGGCACTGCGTCCAGGCGCGCTGCGTCGAGAACCAGGTCTACGCCGCCATGGCCGGGACGGTGGGGAACCTCCCGTTCGCCGAGAACATGGACATCCAGTACGCCCAGTCGGGCATCTTCACCCCGTCGGACTTCTGCTTCTCGCGGGACGCCATCGCCGCCGAGTGCACGCCCAACATCGAGACCGTCGTCCTCCACGACGTCGATCTCGAGATCCTCAACCGCTACCGGCAGAGCCCGACCGCCCTCACCCTCCGCCACCGCAGGACCGACCTCTACGAGGTCAGCGCGAAGGCCTGACGCCGTCCACGAGCTCCAGGGTCGCCAGCCCCGCAAGGCGCGCCCCCGCCACGTCGTACTGCGCCATGACCTTCGCGCCGTGCCGCTTAAGCGGGACGAGCTCCCGGAGCGGGCCGTCCGTCATGACGATCGCGCCGGCGGCGGGGCGGGAGCGGCGCGGGATCCCCTCGATCCGCCTCGCCCAGCGGAGGACCGCCGGGCGGGCGTCGCAGAGGCGGCGGAGCGGCGCCGAGCGCCGGAGATTCGCCTCGACCGAATCGGCCCGGTCCGCGCCGGCGAGGCCGCGCCGTCGCTCGGGCTCGGGCACGCCGCCGACCTCGGCGGCGAAGCGGAGCGCCTCGCCGCCTCCGATCGGGACCATCTCGGCGGCCCTGCACGCCCGCTCCCCGCCGAGCGCGTCCAGAACGTGCCGTGCCGCCGCCGCCGCGTCGGGGCAGCGGAGGCGGATCGAGGAGAAGGCGTCGGCGTCGGGCGCCCCACGCGGGGGGCGCTCCGGGTCCGAGAGGCCGAGCGCGGCGGCGATGGCGGTCCCCCCGAACCGGTCCCCCGGCCCGACCGCCCGCACCCCCCCCCGCCGGCGGAAGCGGTCCGCGACGGAGGCGGCGGCGAGGATGGCGCCGGCGAGGCCGCGGCGGCCGACCAGCCGCAGCTCCTCCCCCAGGCGCCGCTCCCGGGCGCCCCGCCGCCGGCCGGAGCGGGAGCGGCAGCGCGCGGCGAGGAGGCGGAGGTCCTCCGCGGGCGATCCGTGGAGGACCGGCGGCGAGACGGGGGGCCCGGGCAGCCGGAGGTCGCACTTCCCGGCGACGGCCGCGGCATTGCGGAGGTGCGCGTCGTCGAAGCCGAGGCCGAGCATCTCGCCGGCGCTCTTCAGCCAGATCGACCTCGTCACGACGCTGAAGTCCGTCACCCTCCCGAACCGCGTCTTGGAGATTATGTCGTGGGCGATCCAGTCCTCGGGATGGGGGTAGTGGACGTCGTTCGTCGCGACGGGCCGGAGGCCGTAGCGCGGGGCGAGGGCGACGATGGCGGCGTTCGAGATCTCCTGCTCCTCGAAGCCGAGCCGCGACAGCTCGGGGTGGAAATCCCCGCCGAAGAGGTCGAGGTAGCGCCGGAGCTCCCGCAGCCCCGCCGCGAGGCCCCGGCGGATGATCGCGAGCGGGAACGAGCCGTAGTAGCACGCGCTCAGGCAGACGAGCCCCTCGTGGTGCCGCTCGAGGAGCGCCCAGTCCACGAGGCCGCGCGCGCCCCGGAAGCAGTTGTCGAGCCAGGCCGCGCTCGTGAGCGAGACGAGGTTGCGCCAGCCGCGGGCGTCCTTCGCGATGAGGACGAGGTGGTTCCGGTGCGCGTCGTCCCGCTCGATGCTCTCGCGCGCGTCGCGGACGAAGTAGCACTCGCAGCCGAGGAGCGGCCGCATCCCCCGCTCGAGGCAGGCGCGGTAAAAACGGGGGGCGAAGGCGAGCTCCCCGTGGTCGGTGACCGCCATCGCCGTCTGGCCCAGCTCGGAGGCGCGGTCGAGCCCCTCCGGGATGGAGAGGGCGCTGTCCGAGTAGGAGCCCCAGAAGTGGCTGTGGAGGTGGACGAACGGAATCGGTTCGGCGGTCATGCGGCGGCGCGGGCACCCCACAGGGGCGCGTGCCCGCTCCCGCAGTATACCACATCCGGCCCCCCTCCCCGGTGGCGCGCGTCCCGGAATCTGTGGTATGATGCGGCGGGGTCGGGATGACGGACAACGGACGGATCGCGGCGGCCGCCTCCCTCGCCCTCGCCTGCGCGATCGCGGCGGGGTGCCTCGGGGGGGAGCGGGCGATGTACCGGTACTACCGGAATCACCCCGCCATGCTCCGGCGGCTCCTCGCGGTGCGGACGATCCACATCGAGGACGTCCGGGACGCCGCCGACGGGGAGGAGGCGCTCCTCGTGAAGGACGCCCTCGCCGCCGAGCTCGACCGCCGGGGGAAGGGCAGGTTCCGCCTCGCCGCGGACGCCGCGGACGCGGACGCGGTCCTCCAGGCGGAGATGACGGAGGCGCTCGGCCCCGTCACGGAGGAGGAGCCGCTCCCGTTCGAGATCGAGCCGAGGATGGTGGTGCGGCGCGGCGTCTTCCTCAGGATCCGCCTCGTCGACCCGAAGACGGGGGACCTCATCTACAAGACCGACACGAGGGAGTTCTCCGAGATCGCCGTGGACTCCGTCGAGAAGGCCGCCTTCACCGTCGTCAGCAACCTCATGCGGGAGATCGGCCTGGCCCGCCGGGCCCTCCGCCCGCACCCCCCCGCGCCCTGAGCGCCTCCAGCAGGCGCTCGTGGATGCGGCCAAACGAGCCGTTCGACATGACGAGGACGACGTCCCCCGCCGCGCACTCCCCCGCGAGGAGGTCCGCGATCGCTCCCGGATCCCCGACGTGCCGGGCGTCCACCCCCCGCGCCCGGAGGGCGGCGACGAGCGCGCCGGGCGAGAAGCGGCGCCCCGCCTCAATCTGTTCGGCGAGGTAGACGTCCGCCACGACGACCCGGTCGGCGAGGTCGAACGCCGCCGGGTAATTCTCCTGGAAGACGTTCCGCCTGCTCGAGTTCGTGCGCGGCTCCCACACCGCCCAGAGCCGCCGCCCCGGGTACCGTTCCCGCACGGCGGCGATCGTCTCGGCCACCTCGGTGGGATGATGGGCGAAGTCGTCGATGACCGCGACGCCGCCGACGACGCCCCGCACCTCCTGCCGACGCCTGACCCCCCTGAAGGCCTCGATCCCCGCCGCGATCACCGCCGGCGGGAGGCCGAGCGAACGGGCGGCGGCGAAGGCGGCGGCCGCGTTCCGGGCGTTGTGGCGGCCGGCGAGCGGGGAGCGGAGGGCGCATGATTCCCCCCCCCGCCGGGCGACCGTGAACCGGGCGCCGCCGCCGCCGGCCTCGTAGTCGAGGATGCGCCACCGCGCCCCGGCGGCGAAGCCGTACGTCTCCACGGGGGCGGCCGACGCCGCGCTGACCTCCCGGACGCGGTCGTCGTCCGCGCAGGCGATCAGGCGGCCGTCCGCCGGGATGAGGGCGGCGAAGCCGCGGAACGCCGCCGCGCACTCCTCGATCCCGCTGAAGATGTCGGCGTGGTCGAAGTCGACGCTCGTGAGGACGCCGATCCGGGGGCGGTAGTGCATGAACTTCGGCCGCCGGTCGAACGGCGCGGCGTGGTACTCGTCCCCCTCCACGACGAAATGCGGCCCGCCGCCCGGCGCGCTCGAGGCGTCGAAGTTGCAGAGGACGCCGCCGATGAGGAACCCCGGGGCGAGCCCCGCGTGGTGGAGGATCCAGGCGATGAGGGCGCAGGTGGTCGTCTTCCCGTGGGTGCCGGCGACCACGACGCTCGTCCTGCCGGCGAGGAACATCTCAGCGAGCGCCTGCGGGAAGGAGACGGAGCGTATGCCGCGACGGGCGGTCTCGAGGACCTCGGGGTTGTCGCTCCGGACGGCGTTGCCGACGATGACGAGGTCTGTGTCGGGCGGGATGTGGGAGGGGCAGAAGCCGCCCATGACCGCGATGCCGAGCCGCTCGAGCTGCGTCGACATGGGGGGGTAGCAGTTCGCGTCCGATCCGCTCACGCGGTGGCCGGTCGCGCGGAGGAGGCCCGCGAGCGAGCCCATGCCCATCCCGCAGACGGCGGTCATGTGGATGTTCATGCGGCGGTGCCCCCGCGGCCCGAGAGGCACGGCTCCAGGACCGTGACGGTGCCCGCCTCGCCGTCGATCGCCGCCCGGACGCCGAGCGGCACGCAGCGGTTCGGCCCCGCGTGCCCCGCCGGGAAGCGGGAGAGAACAGGAAAACACAGCCCGCCGACCGCGTCAAGGGCGATCCGTCGCACCTCGGCCCCGTAGGCGTCCGCGGGATATCCCGCCGGCGGGACGAAGCGGCCGAGGACGAGGCCGCGCGCCCGCTCGAGAGCCCCGGCAAGCCGGAGCTGCGTGAAGAGCCGGTCGACGGCGTGGGGCCGCTCGTTCCGGTCCTCGAGGAGGAGGATGGCCTCCCGGGTGTCCGCCGCGTACGGCGTGCCGAGCGTGGCGCAGAGGACCGAGAGGCTCCCGCCCGAGAGCACCCCCTCCCCGCGCCCCCCCCGCAGGGCCTCGAGCGCCGGCGCGGGGAGGGCGCCCCACGGGTCGCTCCGCCCCAGCGACCGGAAGAGGGAGGCGAGGTCGCCGCCGTCCATCCGGCCGATCTCGGTCACGAGCGGTCCGTGGAACGTGACGAGGCCCGCCGCGCGGCGGAGGAAGGCGTGGAGGGCGGTGATGTCGCTGTAGCCCATGAAGATCTTTGGGTCGGCCCGCACGACGGCGGGATCGAGGAGGGGAAGGATGCGGGCCGATCCCCAGCCGCCACGGGCGCAGAAGATCGCCCTGACCGATCCGTCCGAGAAGAGCGCCATGAGCTCTCCCGCGCGGCGCTCGTCGGGGCCCGCGAGCGGGCCGGAGCGCTCGAATATGTCCGGCCGGAAGAGGGGGCGGTAGCCGGCCGCGCGGATCCGGGCGGCGCCGGCGAGGAACGCCTCCCGGTCGAACGCCCCGGCGGGGGCGGCGATGCCGATCGTGTCGCCCGGCAGGAGGGCGGGGGGCCGTATCGCGGTGGTCATGGGCGGTGCCTGGTGCTACAATCGGGTGAACGCCGCGCGCGAGGAACCGCACCATCATAGGGATCGGTCGTGCCGCAGTCAAAAGAAAACAGGGTCGCGCGCTACCTCCGGGAGCGGATCGGCTCCGCCGCCCCGCCCCTCCCGCTTCGCGGGGACGCCTCCGCCCGGTCTTTCTTCCGGCTGCCGTACGGGGGCGGCACCGCCGTGGCGATGGTCGGGGAGACGGGCGGCGAGGACGCGGACAATTTCCTCGAGACGCGTGCCCTCCTCGCCTCGTGCGGCGCCGCCGTGCCGGCGGTGTACGACATCGACCGGCCGGGCGGCGTCATCCTGCTCGAGGACCTCGGCGACTGCACGCTCGAGGAGCGGCTCCGGCGGCCCGGCGCCGATGTCCGCGGCCTCTACCGCCGGGCGATCGACCAGCTCCTCGCCGTCCACCTGCTCGGCACGGTCGCGCCCCGTGACGCCGCCGCCTTCCGGCGGGCGTTCGACCGGGAGAAGCTCGTGGAGGAACTCGATTTCTTCCTCCTCAACACGGTCGAGGGGCTCTTCCGCACGCGGCTCTCCGGCGGCGAGCGCGAGGCCGTCCGGGGCGGCTTCGCCGCGCTCGCCGGTGCCCTCGCGGACCTCCCCCGCGTCCTCTGCCACCGCGACTACCACAGCCGCAACCTGATGGTGACGGACGGACGGATCCGGATCCTCGATTTCCAGGACGCCCGCATGGGGCCGTGCCAGTACGACCTCGTCTCGCTCCTCCGGGACTCGTACACGGTCCTCGACGCCGGCCTCAGGGAGGAGCTGCTCGACTACTACCTCGACCGGAGCGCCTCGATGGGCGTCGCGTGGCGCGACCGGGGCGAGTTCATCCGCCGGTTCGACCTGGCGGGCGTCCAGCGGAATCTCAAGGCGTGCGGGACATTCGGCCACATGGCGACCGCGCGCGGCCTCGACCGGTATCTCCCCTCGCTCGCGCCGACGTTCGCCTACGTGCGGGAGACCGCCCCGCGCCTCCCCGAGATCGACGCCTGGGTGCGCGTCCTCGCGCGGCATCTGCCCCCCCTCCGGGGCGACGGGGAGGCGCGATGAAGGCGATGATCCTCGCGGCGGGCCTCGGCACGCGCCTCCGGCCGCTCACCGACGAACTCCCGAAGGCGCTCCTGCCGGTCGCCAACCGCCCGGTCATAGAGTACGTCCTCGAGATGCTGCGCCGCGCCGGCGTGGACGAGGTCGTCGTCAACCTCCACCATCTCGGCGGGGCGATCCGCGACGCCCTCGGAGACCGCTACGCGGGCCGGGTGACGATCAGGTACTCGGTCGAGCCGGAGATCCTCGGGACCGGGGGCGGCATCCGGAAGGTCCAGCGGTTCTTCGACGACGAACCGTTCCTCGTCGCGAACGCCGACACGCTGATGGACGTCGACCTCGCCGCCGCCGTCCGGTCGCACCGCCGCGCGGGGGCTGCCGCGACGATGGTCGTGCGGGAGGGGGAATCGCCGTACGGCGGCGTCGAGACGGACGGGGGCGGGATGGTGCGGCGCGTTCTCGGCCGCGGCGCCGGCGGCGATCTCCGCAACGTCATGTTCGCCGGCGTCCATGTCCTCGGCAGGGCGCTGTTCCGGCACCTGCCCGACCGCCCCTTCTCCTGCATCAACAGGGACGGCTACGGCGCGATGCTCGAGGCGGGGGAGCGCGTCGCCTCGTTCGCCGCGCGGGGCTACTGGCGGGAGATCGGCACCGCCGGGGATTACTTCGCGGCCAACATGGATTTCCTCCGCGGCCTCATGCCGGCGCACTGCCGGCGGATGACGGGCGCCGGTCGCCCGCCGGCGCGCGGGGCGCGGGGGGCGACCTTCGTCGAGCCGGTCCTCATCGGCAGGGGGTGCGTCATCGGGGAGGGGGCGCGGATCGGCCCCGAGGCGGTCCTCGGGGCCGGATGCGAGGTCGGGCGGGGCTGCGCCCTCGAGCGGATCGTTGCGCTCCCCGGGGCGCGCTTCGGCGAGGGCGAGGCCGTGAGCGGCCGCATCAGGACGGCGCGGTCGGAGCTGCGGCTCCCCGCGTGACGGGACGTGGCGCATCGGGGAAGGTTCACCGCCCATGGACGAGGCGACGGGCAGGGTCGCGGCGGCGGGGGAGGAGCGGCTGCTCGTCTCGCGGTGCGCCGCGGGCGATTCCCGGGCGTGGGACCGCCTCCTCGAGGATTACGGCGGCCTCCTCTACGGGATCGCCGCCCGGTACTGCCCGGGGCCCGACGCGGCGCGCGAGCTCTTCGTCCACGTCATCGAGCGGCTCTGGGAGGACGAGGCGCGCCGCCTCAGGGCATGGGAGGGCCGTGCGAAGCTCTCCTCGTTCCTCGCCGCCGTCGCCGCGCGGGTCTGCGCCGACTACCGGCGGGGGCGGTACTGGAGGGAGGGGGAGCGCTCCAGGGAGTTCGAGCGGGACGGGCGGGAACGCACCCCGCCCGGCGGGGGGACGGCGCGGCCCGATCGGGTCCTCCGCCGCGAGTGCGAGGGGATCCTCCGCGACCTGCTCGGCGGCCTGGAGCCGCCGGAGCGGGCGGCGATCGAGCTCTTCTACTGGCAGGGGCTGAAATACCGCGAGATCGCCGCGGTCCTCCGGGTATCCGCGTCGGAGGTGGGGAAGATCCTGCTCCGGTCCCGCGCGAGGATGGGGGAGATGCTCGCGGCGCGGGGCATACGGAATCTTTCGGACATCTTGGAATAAACATGCCGCCGTCTTCGTCTTATACTGTGCGGGGCGACGCCGCGGGGGCGGCCGGCCGACGCGGGAGGCGGCCATGAGGGGGAGGGATACCGTGCACTGTCCCGATCGGGCGCTGATCGCGCGCGTGCTCGACGGCGAGGAGACGCCGGGGGCGGGGGGGATCCTCGACCACCTGCGCCGCTGCGGCCGCTGCGCACGGATCGCGCGGGAGCAGGGGGAAATGGGCGAGGCGATGCGCGCGTTCCTCGCCGGCGGGGCTGCGGGGGAACTCCGGGACGGCTCGCCGTGCCCCACGGCGGAGGAGATCGCCCTCTACGCGGAGGGCCGCCTCCCGCTCTACGATCGGAATCGCCTCCTCCGCCATTTCTGCGCCTGTCCCGCCTGCGCGCGCGCCGTCATCGGCGCCGGCGACGCGGCGGCCGGGGGGGCGCAGCCCCCTCCCGAACGGGCGGTCCGGGAGGCGGGGGGGATCTACGGCACCCCGCGCGGAGAAAATAAATCGCCGCCGACGGAATAAATCGCGCGCCCGCCTCGTCTTATAGGGTGAGAGGAGGTGGCGCATGGAGACGAATCCGGCGGTCGGTGGGCGCGTCCGGCACCCGTGCCACGGCGACGGCGAGGTGCTCGGCGTGGACGAGCGGCGCGGGGTCGTGCGGATCCGCTTCCCGGGGGCGGGGGTGAAGGAGCTGCCGTATCCGTTCCGCGACGGCGGCGTCCCTCCCGGTGCGGCCGGGGGCGCGGTGCTCGTGATGGGGTTCGCCGGGAGGCCGCCGTGCGGGCCGGGCTGCCGCTGGCGGCTCCTCCTCGGGACGGCCCCGCTCGCGCCGCTCGTCCGCGACATCGGCAGGTGGGCGAGCGGGAAGGCACGGCTCGAGGGGGCCGACGTCAGCCTGAAGGCGGTGGGCCGGGGGGAGATGGAGCTCCTGATCGCCGGCCGCGGCCGCGACGGCCGCTGCCGGTGGTGCAGGACCTTCCGCTCGGGCCTGAAGACGGCGATGGGGAGGACCTATGGGAGAGAGGCGCTCCGCGTCGAACGGTCATGCGATTTCGAGACGCCGCGACCCGGCGGGTGAACCGGAGGCCGCGCGCCGGACGGCGCAGCCGCGCCGGACCGCCCTGTACATCGGGGTGTCGATCATCCTGAGCGTCGGAGTCCTCGGCTACCTTTTCAGCAAGGTGGGCCCGGGGGAGGTCCTGCGCGCCATCAGGAACGCCTCGCCCGCGGGCCTGCTCGCCTACATGGTCGTGAGCATGGTCTCGACGATCCTGCGCAACATCAGGTACCTGGATCTCGTGCGGGGGACGGGGACCGACATCCCCATCACCGGCTGGCAGATGTTCCTCGTGACGCTCGTCCGGAACCTGTTCTCCGACCTCCTCCCCGCGCGGGTCGGGACGCTCGTCTACGTCGTGCTCCTCAAGGCCCGCTTCGGCTTCCCCGTCGAGATCGGCACCTCGGTCTGGGCGATCGCCTTCGTCCTGGACCTCGTCGTGATGGTGCCCCTCATGGCGGTCGGGATCGGGGTGGTCGGCGCCGTGCGGCTCGGCGTCTCCCCCCCCCTCCTCTGGAGCGTCGCCGGCGCCTTCTTCCTCCTTACCGTCCTCGCCTACCGCTACCTCCCCGGCATCATGCGCCTCGCGGGGCGGCTCGCGCGCCGGCTGCGCCGGGCGGCCAGCCTCGGCGACAAGCTCGTCCTGACGGCGTCCGAGATCGAGACCATCCACCGCGCGGGCATCTTCTGGCGGGTGATCATCCTCTCCGTCTTCGTGCGCGTGCTCAAGTACGCCTGCATCGCGTTCCTCGTCTACGCGATCCTCAACCCGATCGACCCGGAGACGTACACGCTGCGCGGCATCGGCTACTGGCCGGTCTTCGTCGGCGCGTCGCTCGCCGAACTTTCCGCGAGCACCCCGATGAGCGGCATCGGCGGATTCGGCGCCTATGAGGGCGTCTGGACGGGGGCCTTCCACCTCCTGGGCTACCCGAAGGGCCTCGCCTTCCTCTCCGGCATCTCCGCGCACGTCATCACGCAGGTGTTCGGCTACTCGATCGGCGCCGTCGCGATGCTCATCCTCGCGGCCCCCCTCATCCGCCGGAGGAGGCGGCGCGGCTGAGCCCCCCGCGCCCCGCACCGGCGACGGGGGACGAATCAACCGCTGATGGGCACGGATCATCACGGATGTGCGCCGATCCCGCAGAAGAATAATCCGGGAATATCCGCCCGGAATCCGTGAAGATCCGCGGCGAGTAATCCCTCATCACATGCGGCGGATTGTCGTGCGCGCCCCCGGCCCTGCGTCATTTCGACATCCCGGCCCCGGGCTTCTTATATAGTAATAATTATTGTTGACATTAATCCGACCCGATGATACATTTCCCTTCGTGCATGAGGATTGTTCGCACCTGACCTGAGGATCGCCGGATGAAGGGGATGTGCCCGTGGGGCGGGCGTGGGATGACGCGGCGCGAGTTCATCCGTACCGCCGGGGCGGGGACGGCCGGCCTCGCCCTCTCCCTGAAGGCCGGCCTTGTCCGGAACGCCTGGGCCGACGATGCCGAGCAGTCGCTCGTCCTGCGGGTCGCCAACATACCCGAGAACCCGTTCGTGCTCGGCGGGAATCACCACGCCGGCCTCGACACCCTCCTCCACGTCTTCTCGGCCGGGGAGCGGCGTCTCTACCGCTCGGTGGAGTCGCTCGACCTCCTCGCCGGCCCGGACGGGATCATCCGCGCGGACGACGTTGTCGTCATCAAGGTCAACGCACAGTGGTGCTACCGCGGGGCCACGAACACCGACGTCCTCCGCGGCCTCATCCAGCGGATCATCGAGCACCCGGACGGCTTCACCGGCGAGATCGTCATCATCGAGAACGGCCAGGGGCGCGGCAGCTTCGATTGCGACCAGGACGCCGGCGACCTCGGCCCCGGCGTCCACGCGAACGCCCTCGACCCGTCCCAGTCGTTCAACGCGGTCATCGCCATGTTCGCCCCGCATGTCCCCATCAGCGCCTACCTCCTCGACGGCATCAGCGGCGTCGAACTCGGCGCCGACGACCAGGTGAACGACGGCTACGTGCGCATGGGCTTCGTCACCTACCCGAGGATCACGACGGCGTTCGGCACGAGGATCGACCTGAAGAACGGGATCTGGAACGGGAGCGCCTACGAGGACCGCCTCCGGCTCATCAGCATCCCGGTCCTGAAGGACCACGGCGGCGCGTGGGTGACCGCCGCCCTCAAGCTCTCCTACGGCATCCTCTCGATGCACCTCGCCCCGAGCGGCGGCGGCCCCTACCATTACGACGAACTGGGGACGGCGACCGGGACGATCTGGTCGGCGGTGCGCCCGGCCGACATGCACATCCTCGACGCCATCTACTCCGTGAAGGGCGGAGGCCCGTACTGCGGCACCTACAACGAGTCGCTCGCGCCCCGGACGGCGACGCTCATGGCATCCGTCGACCCGGTCGCCCTCGACTACGTCGCCTCCAAGTACGTCCTCCATCCGGTCACCGGGAATCCGCTGCACCACCCCGACGGCGCCGGCCGGTTCAGCGCGGCGCTCGCGCAGGCGGAGTCCGTCATCCGCGCGAACGGCCGCCTCGCCAACGCCCGGGAGCAGTCCATCGCGAGGGCGGACGGCGTGCGGGGGACGATCAACCTGCTGGGAAAACGGCACCGGGAGGGGAAGGCGACGGCGGAGGATGTCCGCCGTCTCCTCGGCTACTACCACGGCGGGGGCTGGGTGTCATGAGGACGGCGCGCCTCGCTGCCGCGATTTTCCTCCTCGCCGCGGCCGCCGCCCGAGGCGCCGACCTCGTCTTCCCGTCGGGCGCGGCGATCTCCGTGTCGAGGTCCCCTTCCTCGCTCCTGCTCGTGCCGGGAGAGCCGATCGACGTCCGCGTCGAGATCCTGAACGACACCGACGCGCCACTCCGCGGCGTCTACCACGCCGAGCATCTGCCCGCCTGGACCGGTCTCGAGACGATCGCCGTCACGATGAACGGCCTCCCGGTCGATGATTACCTGTACGAGCACTCCGTCCACGACATCCACCCGGGCGCGCGCCTCCACGGCTGGATCATGGAGGAGCCGGGCCGCTACGACGGGATGGACAATCCGCTGCCGGCCGGCGGCGTGCTCGTCATCGACTACCGCCTCACCGCGGCCTCCGCCGAGGCGGGCGCGGACTGGCCGCCCTACTTCTTCTCCGCCGAGCGCCTCGCGGACGCGCCCGAGCTGTACTTCGGCTACTGCGACGCGACGCTCCTCATCAACGAGGACGCCGACGCCGACGGCATGGCCGACGAATGGGAGCTCCGCCACTTCGGCGACCTCTCCCGCGACGGAACCGGCGACGGGGACGGGGACGGCGTCACCGACGCCGAGGAGTTCCGCCTCGACCTGGACCCTTGGAACGACGACACCGACGGCGACGGCGTCACGGACGGCCTCGAGATCCTCTTCGGCACAGATCCGCGGGACGGGGGTTCGAGGCCCTCCGCCATCGGCGTCAACTTCCAGCCCCCTCCGGGCCGCGTCCCGGCCGGTTTCCTCCCCTGGGGCGTCGAACCCTACCGGACCGGCCTCTTCGGCTGGCGGTAGCCGCCCCCCGCTTTCTTATCCGCACACATTTATGCCGCGGATGAACGCGGATCCACGCGGATTAAATGAAGGACAAGGAAGGGTGTTGATCGGACGCATGCCTGATCAGCGATAATCCGCGTCAATCCGCGGCAAGGCACGCCGTCCCGCGGCCCCGGCCGGTGTGCTACAATGCCGCCTGACATGAAGGCGCCGATCGTCATGGGCCTGGTCGTCGGCCCGCTCCAGGTCAACTGCTACATCGTCGGCTGTCCCGACACGGCCGCCGCCGCCGTCATCGACCCCGGCGGGGACGCCGACGCCGTCGCCCGGCGCCTGGAGTCGTCGGGCCTCGCCCTCCGCGCCGTCATCAACACCCACGCCCATCCGGACCACACGGGGGGGAACGCCGCCCTCGTGGCCCGGACCGGCGCCCCGCTCCTCATCCACGAGGCGGACGCCCCGCTCCTCGCCGGCGCCGCGGACCTCGCCGCGATGCTCGGCCTCCCATCCCCGCCGTCGCCGCCGCCGGACCGCCTCCTCCGGGACGGGGACGAAATCGCCGTGGGCGGAGTTGCGCTCCGCGTCATCCACACCCCGGGCCACACCCCCGGGAGCATCTGCCTGTGGCACCCCGGCGGCGCGGGCGCGTCGCCCCTCCTCTTCACCGGCGACACCGTCTTCGCCGGCGGCGCGGGGAGGACCGACCTGCCCGGCGGATCCCAGGCGCGGCTCCTGGCCTCGATCAGGGACAGGATCATGCCGCTCCCGGCCGGGACGAGGGTCCTGCCGGGCCACGGCCCGGCGTCGACGCTCCGTCGCGAGCTGCGCGAGAACCCGTTCCTCCTCCCATGACGACCCGCGGCGACAAGCGGCCGGACGCGATCCCGGCCATCCTCGGCGAGTTCATGAACTACCTCGAGGTGGAGCGGGGGCTCTCCCCGCACACGGTCGCCGCCTACCGCCGCGACCTCTCGCGCTTTGTCGGCTTCCTCTCGCGGAGGGGGATCGGCACGATGGACGACGCCTCGAGGGCCGACATCGGGGAGCACCTCCTCGCCGAGAAGGAGCGGGGCCAGTCCCCCGCCTCGCTCGCCCGGGCGCTCGCGGCCGTCAAGGCGTTCTTCCGCTTCCTCGCGGCGCACCGCTTCGTGCGCGCGGACATCGCCGACGTCCTCGAGGCGCCGAAGAAGTGGCGGCACCTGCCGGAGGTGCTCACCGTGGACGAGGCCGGCCGGCTCCTCGCCGCCCCGGACGCCGCGACCCTCTACGGCCGCAGGGACAGGGCCCTCCTCGAGGTGATGTACGCCACCGGTGTGCGGGTCTCCGAGGCGGCGGGGCTGCGCCTCCCGGACGTGAACCTGGACGGCGGCTACCTGCGCTGCATGGGGAAGGGATCCCGCGAGCGGATCGTCCCGCTCGGCCGGGAGGCGCGGCGGGCGATCGAGGAGTACCTCGCCGAGGGCAGGCCGCGCCTCGCCCGCGGGCGCGCGGCCGAGGAGCTCTTCCTCACGCGGCGCGGGAGGCCGTTCACGCGGCTCGGCATCTGGAAGGTCGTCAAGGGATACGCGGCGAAGGCCGGGATCGGGAAGGAGGTCACCCCCCACACCCTCCGCCACTCCTTCGCCACGCACCTCCTCTCGCGCGGCGCCGACCTGCGAGTCGTGCAGGAGATGCTCGGCCACGCGGACATCGCGACGACGCAGACCTACACGCACGTCGACAGGGACCGGCTCAAGAGCGTCCACAAGAAATACCACCCGAGGGGGTGACGGCGGAGGGGCGGGCCGGGCGGGCCCGCGGCAACGGGAGGGAGGCGGCGACATGATTCGGATCGGCCAGACGATTCCCGACCTCGAGGTCGAGGCGTACCAGGATGACGAGATCAGGAAGATCAGGCTCGCCGGATACCGCGGCAGGTGGCTCATCCTCATCTTCTACCCGGCGGATTTCACCTTCGTCTGCCCGACCGAGCTCGAGGAGGCGGCGAACTACCACGACGAGTTCCGCAGGCTCGGGGCGGAGATCATGAGCGTGAGCACCGACACGGCGTTCGTCCACAAGGCGTGGCACGACCACTCCCCCGCGATCGGAAAGATCAGATTCCCCATGATCGCCGACCCCACCGGGGCGATGTGCAGGGCCTTCGGCACCCTCATCGAGGAGGAGGGGCTCTCGCTCAGGGGGAGCTTCGTCGTCGATCCCCAGGGCGTCCTCCGGGCGTTCGAGATGCACGACAACGCCATCGGCCGCAGCGCCGCGGAGCTCCTCCGGAAGCTCCAGGCGGCGAAGTTCGTCAGCGAGCACGCAGGGAAGGTCTGCCCGGCGAGCTGGAAGCCCGGCCAGGAGCCGCTCACCCCGGGGATGGACCTCGTGGGGAAGATCTGAACGGCCGGAGCGGGACGGCATGGACGTGAAGACGGCGATGCGTGGCGCGGCCGCGGCGGGCAGCCGCCTCCCGGCCGGGCCCGCCGCGCTCCTCCTCGCCGCGGGCCTCCTCGCCCTCCTTGCCCTCGATCCGCCCCCCCTCGACGGGTGGGGGCGCCGGATCGAGGACGCCGTCGCGCGCCTTCTCACCCCCCCGCCGGGAGAGCCCGCCGCCTGCGTCGTCACGCTCGACGGCGTCTCCCCCTGGCCGCCGGCCGACACGGCCCTCCTCATCGACCGGATCGCGGACGCGGCGCCGCGGGCGATCGGCATCGCCGCCTGCGCGGAGGCGCCGCCGGACGCCGCCCTCGAGGAGGCCGTCCGCCGCGCCGGGAACGTGGCGACCGGCTACGAGTTCCGGTTCGGAGGCGCGGGCGGCGGGGACGCGGCACCGATCGAGGGGTCGAGGATTGTCTTCATCACCGATCCGTGGGGCGCGCACGTCCGCCGCATCCCGCGGGCCGCGGGCATCGCGTGTGCGCCGGCGGCCTCGACTGCGGCGGCGGCGACCGGCTTCACCAACCCTGCGGCGGGGGCGACGGACGCGAGGGGCGGCATCCCGCTCGTCTGCGCCATGGGGGACGGGGTCTACCGCAATCTCGCCCTCTCGCTCGCCGCCCTCGCCGCCGGCTCCCCGCGCCTCACGCTCCGGTTGAGCGGCGGCGCCGTCACCGGGATCGACATCGGCGGCCGGCTCGTGAAGACCGGCCCCGGAGGGGAGATGCGGCCCCGGCCGTCGCGGCGGGAAGAGGCCCCCCCGGTGCTGCCGGCCTCGGACATCCTCTCGGGCGCCGCGGGGGCCGACCGGCTCTGCGGCAGGATCGTCCTCATCGGCGGCGCCCGGCCGGGGGAGGCCTCCGCCGCCGAGGCCCAGGCGGCGGCGGCCGCGTGCATCCTCCGCGGCAGGGCGATCGGGAGCTCCCGCCTCGCGGCGGCGGTCGCGGCGGCCCTCACGGCGCTCATCCCGGCGGCCGCGTGGCTCGCCGGCGGGGGTATGCGGCGGAGGGGGCTCGTTGCGGCGGGGGGGGCGGCGGCGGCCGTCGCGGCGGCGATCCTGTTCCTCGAACTGCGGGACGAGGCGGTGAACCTCCTCTACCCCCTCGCGGCCGCGCTCCTCGCGCTCGCGCTCCCGCCGTGGCGATGACGCGGGCGGGAGGCTACAGGATCGACAGGTACTTGTCGAGCTCGAAGCGGGAGACGTGGATCCGGTACTGGTCCCACTCGATCTTCTTGTTCTCGATGAACTTGGCGAAGATGTGGTCGCCGAGCGTCCTTCGGAGGAGCGCGCTCTTCCGCGCCTCGAGGAGGGCGGCGTAGAGGCTCCCCGGCAGCGTCTCGATGCCCGCCGCCTCCCGCTTCTCCTCGCTGAACTCGAAGATGTCCTCCTCGACGGGCGGCGGGAGCGGGTACTTCCCCTCGACCCCCTCCAGCCCCGCCGCGAGCATCACCGCGAAGGCGAGGTACGGGTTGCAGGCGGGGTCGGGGGCGCGGAACTCGACCCGCGTGGCGTTCTCCTTCCCCGGCTTGTAGAGCGGCACCCGGATCATCGTGGAGCGGTTGCGCCGGGCCCATGAGACGTAGACGGGGGCCTCGTAGCCGGGGACGAGCCGCTTGTAGGAGTTGACCCACTGGTTGGTGACGATGCAGATCTCCTTCGCGTGGCGGAGCAGCCCCGCGATGAACGATTTCGCGACCGCGGAGAGGCCGTACGGGTCCTTCGCGTCGAAGAAGGCGTTCCGGCCGTTCCGGTAGAGCGACTGGTGCGTGTGCATGCCGCTCCCGTTCTCCCCCTGGAGCGGCTTCGGCATGAAGGTGGCGTAGACGCCCCGCTTCCGGGCGACGTCCTTCACGACGAGGCGGTAGGTCATCGCGTTGTCCGCCATGGCGAGGGCGTCGCCGTAGCGCAGGTCGATCTCCTGCTGGCTCGGGGCGACCTCGTGGTGATCGTACTCCACCTGGATCCCCATGTCCTCGAGGATCTGGATGGTCTCGCGCCGCAGGTCCGCCCCCAGGTCGGTGGGGGCCATGTCGAAGTAGCCGCCGCGGTCGAGCGTCGTGAGCCCCTCTTCGTCCTGGAAGTAGAAATACTCGAGCTCCGGCCCCACCATGTACGTGAATCCCATCTTCGCGGCGCGGTCGAGCGCCTTCCGGAGGACCTGGCGGGGATCGCCCTCGTACGGCGTCCCGTCGGGGTTGAGGATGTCGCAGAACATGCGCGCCTCCGCCCCTCCCTCCTGCGGCCGCCACGGCAGGACGGCGAAGGTGTTCGGATCGGGCATCGCGACCATGTCGCTCTCCTCGATGCGGGCAAACCCCTCGATCGACGAGCCGTCGAACCCCATGCCGCTGTCGAGCGCCTCCTCGAGCTCCGACCGCGTGATGGCGAAGCCCTTCAGGCGCCCCAGGATGTCGGTGAACCAGAGCCGGATGAACCTGACGTTCCGCTCGCGGGCGAGCTTGCGCACATCCTCCTTCTTCATCGGCATCGCGATCTCCTCCCCACGGCCGCCGGGGGCGGGCGATCCCTCATCCGCTCGGCGGCTCGGGGCAGTGTACTACGGCGGCGGCACCGCCGCAACGCGAAAAAGCGGCGGAATCGGGAGTGCGGGAGATGAGAAGCACCACTTCACCACGGATGAACACGGATCATTACAGATCTTCACGGATCCCTCTGAATCAAATCCGCGCGGATCCGCGGTGAATTATCGCTTCGTCTCTGCGGCGGAGGGGGCCGGCGTCGCTTGGCAGAGGGAGCGCAACCCGAGGATCGCCTCCTCCCGGTCTGCCGCGGGGGCGGTCCGCGGGAACGCAGGCATGCGCCCTGTGATCCGGGCGAGCGCCTCCGCGGCCTCCTCGCGCACCTCGGTCTCCCGGTACGGCTCGAGGACGGAGACGCCGCTCGGCGCCCGGTCGTCGAGGAGGGCGCAGAGCGCGGGGACGGCCCGCTCCGCCCCCAGCGCGCCGAGGGCCGCCGCCGCTGAGGCGCGGACGTAGGAACTTCGATCGGCCGCGGCCTCCATGAGCGGCATCACAGCCTCCCCGTCATGCATGGAGCCGAGCGCCGACGCCGCCGAGCTCCGCACCCACTCGTCCGGGTCGGCGAGCGCGCGCCGGAGGGCGGGGAGCGCCGACCGGTCGCCGAGCCGCCCGAGCGCCATGACCGCCTTGTTGCGGACTGCGGCGGAGGGTGATTCGAGCGCGCGCAGCACGGCCGGCACCGCCGCCCGGTCGCCGATGGAGCCCACGGCCTGGAGCGCCCCCTCCCGAACCCGCTCGCTCGGGTCGAAGAGGAGCCGCTCGATCTGCCCGAGCTGCTCCCCCGCCCCGAGCTCCCCGAGAACGCGGACGCTCGCCGCCCTGACCCCCTCGTCCGGGTCGGCGAGGAGCGGCGCGAGGCGGGGGGCGTGGGCGGGTTCGCCGAACTTGCCGAGGGCCGAGACCGCGGCCGCCCGCACCGCCGGGTCGGCGTCTCCGAGTGCGTCAACGAGGGGGGGCGCCCCGGCGGGATCCCCCATCTCCCCGAGGACGAGGGCCGCGTCGACGCGCCGGCCGGCGTCCGCCGAGGAGAGCTCCGCGCGGAGGTACTGCAGGACCGGCTCCCCCATGCCGCGGAGGAGCCGGGCGGTCGTCCGGCGCGTCTCCATGTCGCCCCGCGCAACCCTCGCCGCGAGCGCGCGTATCCGCGCCACGAACGCCGCCGCCTCGTCGGCGGCCGGGGAGGAGGGGGCGGCGAGGAGCAGCGCGGCGAGGAGGAGGGCGGCGCGCGCCCCGCGGCGGGGGGACTGCCTCATCCGCCGCCGCCCCCCCTGCAGGTGACGGAGAAGGACGGGGTCTCCCAGAGGCGCACCTCGACGACGCCGAGCGGGGCGAGCCGCTCCCATATCCACCGGCAGATGAGCTCCGTCGTCGGGTTCTCGAAGATGTCGTTCAGGTCCGAGTGGTCGAGCGTCGCGACCACGCGTCTCTCCATCTCCCGCTCGAGGTCGAGAAAATCGCGCACCATCCCCGAGGGACCGAGGTCGCCGCCGAAGGTCGCCTCGAGCCTCCAGCTGTGGCCGTGGAGGCGCTCGCAGCGCCCGCCGGCGTCACGGATGCGGTGGGCGGCGTCGAAGACGGCCGAGACGGTGAGGAGGAACCGCTCCGCGCCGTCCGTCACGGGGCGCCTCCGCCGGGCGCGCTGCAGTCGACGAGGTCGTACCGCCTCGTCCCGATGCCGGCCGATTCGGCGTACTCGAGGAGCAGCCGCCAGTCCGCCACGCCGGTCGCCGCGGCGATGAGATCTCCCGCGGCGCCGTCCGCCTTGGAGCCGGCGAGCGCGGCGCCCCTATTCACGAGGTCGGCCGAGGCCTGGTCGACGGCGACTGGGTCGAGGGAGGCGAGGATGCCCCGGTCGGCCACGAACGGCGCGTCGTTCCAGCCGTAGCAGTCGCACTCCGGCGACACGTTGATGACGAAGTTGATGAAGGCGCAGCGCCCCCCCTTCGGGCCGAGCACCGCCTTCACGTAGTCGGCGGTCTTCTCCACGAGCGGCCGCATGGCGGTCTGCCAGTTGATCGGGATGGCGCCCTCCGGGCAGACGGTGGTGCACTCCGCGCAGCCGATGCAGGCGGCCGCGTCGATGACCGCCGCCCCTCCCTCGCCGATCCGGACGGCGCCGGCGGGGCAGACCGCGACGCAGGCGCCGCAGCCGGCGCACCGCTCCGCCAGGACGGCGGGCCGGACGTCGGAGTGGAGGATCTGCTTCCCCGCGGGCGTGGCGCAGCCCATCGCGAGGTTCTTGAGCGCCCCCCCGAATCCGTAGAGCTCGTGCCCCTTGAAGTGGGCGAGGGAGAGGAGCGCGTCGGCGTGGTGGATGGCGCCGGCGATCCTGGCCGCCGCGACCCGCCCGCCCTCGACGGGGACCTCGACGCCGTCGTGCCCCGTGAGGCCGTCGGCGATGACGACCGGCGCCCCCGCCGCCTCGAGCGAGAAGCCGTTCTTGAGGGCGGTCAGGGTGTTGTCGACGGCGTTCCGCCGGCCGCCGGCGTAGAGGGTGTTCGTGTCGGTGAGGAACGGCTTCGCCCCGGTCTCCCGGATCCTGTCCACCGCGCACCGGACGAACGGCGGCGGCAGGAAGGCGACGTTCCCCCACTCCCCCCAGTGGAACTTCACCGCCACCAGATCGCCCTTCCCGATCGAGCCGAGGAAGCCGGTCCGCTCGAGCAGCCGGGCGGTCTTGTCGAGGATGGAGTTGGATGCCTTCGCCCGCAGGTCCGCGTAGTACACCTTCGCCGTCATTGCCCCTCCACCGGAGGGCGCGGCGTGCCGGCGCGCCGCGCGGCCTCCTCCAGGCGCGCGAACTCCTCCGGGGGCGTGGACACCCCCCCGATGACGTCCCGCGGGTTGTCGCTCCAGCCGTGATAGTCGCTCCCGCCGGTCATGATGAGGCCCAGGCGCCGGGCGATGTCCCGGTATTTCACCACGTCCCGCTCCGAGTGGTTGTTCGCATACACCTCGATGCCCTCGATCCCCTCGCCGGCGAGCTGCTCGACGAGGCCGTCGGCCCCCCACAGCCCGGGGTGGGCGAGGACGGCGACCCCCCCCGCCCGACGGACGAGGCCGATCGCTTCGGCGGGCGTCATCTTCGACCGGGGCGCGTAGGCCGGCTTCCCGTCGCCGATGTACCGGTCGAAGGCCTCCCTGATCGACGCGGCGTGGCCGCGGCCGACGAGGGCGCGCGCGATATGGGGCCGGCCGACGGTCCCGGCCCCGGCGAGCGCGAGGATCTCCTCGGCCCTCACCTCGACGCCGAGGAGGCCGAGCTTCTCGACGATCAGCCGCATGCGCCGGAGCCGCGCCTCCCGCAGCGCCGCGAGCGCCCGCCGGAGGGCGGGGTCGCGGTGGGAGATGAAATAGCCGAGGATGTGGCACTCGACGTCGCCGCTGTAGGCGTTGATCTCCACGGCGGGGACCACCCGCACGCCCCCGGCGGCGACCGCCTCGTCGATGCCGTCGACCGTGTCGTGGTCCGCCACGGCGACGACCCCGACCCCCAGCTGCCCGGCCATGCGGACGATCCCGGCGGGGCCGTGGAGGCCGTCGGAGGCGTTCGTGTGGACATGGAGGTCGATGATCATCGGCGCGGGCGGTGCGCTCCCCCCCCGGTCAACGCGGCGCGGGGACGGGCGGTTTGGGGCGGGTGATGGTGCAGCGGAGACCGCCGTCGACCCGCTCGAACAGGATCCCGCCCTTCTTCATCGTCTCGATGGCGTAGCGCTCCGACGGCGGCTCGAGGCCGAGGAGCACCTCGTGCGCCTTCACCCTGATCTCGCCGAGTGAGAGGCCCGCGTAGTCGTCCCGCCACTTGAGGAGCATGTCCCGCACGAACCGCTCCTGGCTGCCGCGCCAGGGCTCCTCCGCGCTCAGGTACCGCTCCGCGCCCTCCCCCCCCGGCGGGTCCGCGGGGGCCGCGTGGAGACCGACGGCGAGGAGAAGGAGGAGGAGCGCGACCGCCGTCCTACTGCTGATAGGCATGGTCGATGATCTCCTCGATCCTCCGCTCCAGGGCGGCCGACGGGGCGTGCCCGAACTCCCACCGGATGTTCTGGAGGATGCGCTCGCGCGCGCGCCGCTTCCCGTACCGCAGCCCGAACAGGAGCGATGCCCGCTGCTCGATCTCCCGGAGCGGCATCTCCGTGCATGCGTCCTTCCTCGCCGCCATGCATTCCCCCTTCCGCCCGCGCCGGCGCCGAGGCGCCCGGCCGGACCTCTAGTATAGCGCATCCGGCCGCCGGGTCAATGCCGCCGCCGATCCGGGGGACCGCTCCACCGCGGATTGTCACGGACCCTCACCGGTTTTCACGCATGGTTCCGCGATGCAATCCGTGCATATCCGTGAATAATCAGTGGGGATCAGTGGTGAATTTGTGCGTCATATCCGCGGCCGGCGGCCGCCTCCCGGCCGCGGGGCTTTTCGCTTCCGCCCCCGGAGCGGCTTCTGGTAGCATAGTCCGCATCGCTGCCGCAGAACCGACGGAGGGGACGACATGACTGACAGCTTCGAGGATGCGGTCCGGGACCTGCTCTGCCCGCTCGACGACCTGGGGCCGAGCATCCTCGACACGACCTACTTCCTCAAGGACACCGGGAGCCTCGTCTACGCGGAGGGGTACTGGCACCCCCCGGGGCGGTTCTACGGCAAGATCATCAACTACCCGAACCCGAAGGGGACGCTCACCATCCACGGCCGCCGGTACGAGAGCATCACGAAGGGCTGGGAGGCGGGGGAGCGGGTCATGATCCCGCACGACAAGCAGATCGAGTACCACTACCGGGTGGATCCGTCCCTCGCCCCACCGCGGGAGCGGCCGGTCATCACGGAGTTCCACTACCCGTTCGACCTCGGGACGATGCGGGGTTGGTTCTGCAACAACCGGTCGATGCGGTACGCCATGGAGCGCTACCCGATGGTGGGGGCGCGCATCCGCGAGGTGGGCGACCTTCTCGGCGTCCCCCTCGAGCGGATGGGGGTCACCGGCTCCCTCGCCTACGGCCACATGGAGGACGACGAGGACATCGACCTCGTCTTCTCCGGCTCGCCCGGGGAGAACATGGAGGTCGCCCAGAAGATCTGGCGCTTCACCTACACCGACCCGAAGCGCCGCTGCGTCGAGTTCGGGCGCTTCTGGCCGCTCCGCTTCATCCACGAGGGGATCATCATCTGCTGCTTCTTCGTCTATTCGGACCGGGCGTCCATCCCGGTCTACCGGCAGGAGGTCTCGATCGTCCGCGAGCCGGTCCAGGCGTTCGGCACCGTCGCCGACAACCTCCACTCGATCTACATGCCGCTCGTAATGCGGCTCCGGGATGTCTACATCGACGGGGCGCGGGCCGACGACATCGACCTCATCATCTCCGACAGCTCGCTCCGGGGCGAGTTCTACAAGGGCGAGCGGCTCCGCATCACGAAGGGGCGCCTCGTCCGGCTGGCCGAGGCCGGGGAGGCTCGGGAGGCGATCGTCGTCGTGGACGCGGGCGACATTGAGAAGGAGCGCTTCGTGCGGGGCGTGCCCGCGTTCTGAACCGGTCGTTCCGCCCGCCGCCCCGCGCGGCGTCCATATCGGGAGGTGGATGATGAGAACGGTGCGCCGTGTCGTGTCCCGCGCCGCCGTCGCCGCGGCGCTCGCCGGCGGGCAGTGCCTCGCGATGGCGCAGCCCGCCCCGCCGCCGGCGGCCGGGCCCCGTGCCGAGGAGCCCGCCGTCCGGCCGAGGATGGAGGATCGGTGGGGATTGTTCCACTCGGATCCGTGGTGGGAGGAACTGCGGGAGATGCGCGAGCGGATGGACCGCGTGATGGCGGACGCCTACGGCCGCTTCGGCCCGGGGATCTGGGCGCCGCACCGCCCGCCCGGCTTCCACCCCGAGATCGACGTGCGGGAGACCGAGACGGCGATCGTCGTCTCCTGCGACCTGCCGGGCATGGAGAAGGACAAGATCGAGGTCGCCTTCAGGGACGGCAACCTCGTCATCGGCGGCGAGCGGGAGAGCGTCGTCGAGAGGGCCGGCGACGCGGGCTGGTACGTGGCCGAGCGGAGCTTCGGCCGCTTCGAGCGAATCATCCCCGTCGGGGCCGAGGTGAAGGAGGACGAGATCAGCGCCGACTACCGGGACGGCGTCCTGACCGTCACGCTGCCGAAGGCGGAGCCCGCCGCGAGGCCCGGCAGGAAGATCCGGATCCTCTAGCGGCGGGGCTCGAGCGGCAGGTCGGCGACCTCGATCTTGTCGAGGAACAGGAACGCCCTGTTGAAGTGGCGCACGACGAAATTGAGCGGTGTCGGCTTCGAGAGGATGAAGTCGATCCCGCAGGGCGTGTAGCCGCCCTCCCCCGCGAGCTCCGCGGGATCGACGTCGCGGCCGGCGATCGGCCCGCCGAACGTCGAGGCGACCCCGATCCGCGCGACCGTCCCCGGCTCGACCTCCTCCGCCCGGAGGAAGAACGACGCCCGGTACCGCCCCGGCGGGTAGAGGCGGTCTGGCCCGCTCGCCATCGGCATGAAAAGGTCCTCGTCCTTGCCGACCGCCGCGGCGTGCCCCCCCGACGCCCGCGGGTCCTCCGCGCAGGTCCCGATGTGGTACAGGTCCTCCGCCTCGTACGACGCCCGCGGGTCCTCCTCCCCGCGGAAGAGGACGTAGGCGAAATCGGCCCGCAGGAGCGCCCGCCCGTGCGAGATGACGCGGAAATCGACTCGCCGCGGGGCGGGGTTGTCGAAATCGATCGTGAGGAGCCGGTAGCCGCCCCCCTCGAAGTCCCCCGGGGCGAGCTCCCGGCTCGCGATCGCCGCCTCCTCGGCGGGCGCGTACGCCTCCAGCCGCGCCACCGGCCCGTCGCCCTCGACGTCGTCCGCACGCAGGTGGAAGCCGACCCGGAAGGCGCCGGTCGGGTAGAAGCGCGCCGGCCCCCGCACGAGGACCCCCGCCGCGGCGCCGGGCCCCGCCTTCACCGCCATGCCGGAAGAGGCGCTTCCGTCGCGGACGCGGATGCCGACGTCGCTCGCCATCCTGTGCGACGGGTAGAGATTGCCGACCGGGCTCGTCAGGTCGAAGCGCGGCTCCTCCCCCCCCGGCTCCTCCCGGAGGAGGAAGAGCGTGTGGGGACCGTCCCGCCGGGAGAGCTCGAGGTAGGGGGAGCGGAGGAGGTTGAGGAAGGTGAAGCGGAACGGGTACCGGCTCACCTTCCGGGGGAACAGGTCCTGGTGAAGGACGATGCAGGGAACGTCCCATTCCCGGAGGAGATCGTACTGGGGGCGGCGCATCTCGCCCATGTTCATGCTCCGGAGCGTCTCGAAGACGCGTTCGATGTAGACGAGCTGGGGGGCGGGGTTGTAGCCGTTGACGATGGGGACGCCGGTGAGCGTGACGTAGTACTCGTAGATGGCCGAATGGGCGGAGTCGCCCGGCCAGATCGGCAGCTCCAGGAGCCGCCGGCCCGCCGCGACCCGCGCCACCTCCTCGTAGACCGAGTCCATCCCGCGGAGGAGGCTCACGCCGATCGGCCGCCGGGGGTGGTACTCGGCGAGGACGAGGAGGGCGAGGACGAGGACGGCCGCGCGGCCCCGGCGCCCCCGCGCGAGGGCGGCCCGCGCCCCCCAGGTGCAGAGGATGAAGAAGCCGGCGAGCGCCACGACCATGACGCGGCTCGACGTCCGGGAGTAGAGGAGGAACGGGACGGAGCGGTGCAGCCAGGCGTAGCCCGGGACGTAGGCGTCGAGCGTCGTGCCGAAGGCGATGAGGTACGCGGCGGCGAAGAGCACCGTCCAGAAGTAGAGCCAGAGGAGCGCCCCCGGCTCCGCCCGCCGGCGCCTGATCTCCATCCGCCGGGCCCCGAGGCCGTAGAGGGCGAGGAGGGAGGCGAAGAGGCCGAGGCAGACGTTCTTCTCGGCGTTCGCGCTCTTCCGGAGGATGTCGCGGAGGCCGGGGCTGTACGCCTGGACGGTCCGGAGGCTCCTCCCGCCCCGCATCGCCGAGGTGTCGAGGAAGAAGTATTTCACCCAGAGGAGGTAGGCGGCGGCGGCGACGGCGACGACGGAAAAGCCGATGAGCGGCCGGCGGGCCCGCGCGAGCGCCGCCGGGATCCCCTCCCGCGCGGCGAGGGCGGCGAAGCTGACCGCGGTGAAGACGGCGAGCGTCGCCGCGAGGTAGAAGGCGATGTGGAGGTCGAGGAGCGACGTGCAGAGGAGGACCGTCCCGCAGCCGAGGCCCCAGGAGAACCCCGCGCGCCGCCCGCCGAGGCGCCAGGCGCGCTCCATGCAGAAGAGGGCGAGCGGGAGGAGGAAGAAGACGAAGCCGCCGATGTGGCCGCCGAGGAGATGGCCGAGCCGGTAGGGGGCGCAGGCGTAGAGGAGGCCGGCGACCAGGGCCGCGGGGGCGCTCCCGGTGCAGGCGCGCGCGAGCAGGGCCATCGAGACGCCCGCCGCGACGAACGACAGGAGGACGAGGGCGTTGTAGGCGGTGATGTTGCCGAGCGGCATGAAGAGCATGAAGACGAAGGAGACGGGGATCCCCTGCGTGGTGAAGAGCGGCGGCGTGAGGGGGGTCGAGAATTCGTAGGCGTTGGTGAAGAACGGCGTCCGCCCCGCGAGCGCCTCCTCGAAGAGCCAGAAGCGGTACATGAGCTGGATGTAGTCGCCGGGATGCTGGTGGATCACCTCGAGGCCGGGCACCGGCTTGAACGAGTACGGCATCCCGTCCGCGAAATGGAGGGCGAGCGGCCAGGAGAAGACGACCCCCGCCGCGAGGAGCGCCGCGCAGTAGCCGAGCCAGCGCCTCGCGCTCATCCGCCCCCCTCCATCCGGCGCAGCTCCCTCCCCGACAGGGCGTAGAAGACCCCGCCGAGGAGGGCGACGACGATGTTCTTCCCCCGCAGGACGAGGGCGATGTTCGCCGCGTCCGCCCGCGAAAGGCCGAGCCGCGAGAAGAAGAGCGTGAAGGCGACCTCCCAGACCCCGATCGCGCTCGGCGTGACCGGGACCGTGCAGATGAGGAGGATGATGGGGACGACGACCATGATGTCGAGGAACCGGACGTCGAGGCCGAGGGCGAGGCAGACGACGTAGGTGTTCACGCTCGTGAAGAGCTGGAAGAGGACCGAGTAGGCGAGGGCCTTCGCCACCACCCGCGGCTCGGATCGGAACGAGCAGACGGCGTCGTGGAACTGGAGGACCTTCTCCTTCAGCAGTGCGGCCCGCCGCCAGCGCACCGCCCGTCCGAGGCGCTCGACGAGCGGCCGGTTGAAGAGGAGAACGAGGAAGAGGACGAAGCCGGCGAAGACGGCCGCCATGAGCGGCGCGAGCCCGGCGCGGGAGACCGTCTCCCAGTTGAAGAGCGAGGCGACGGCGGCCACGGCCACGAGGCCGACGAGCCCCGAGAGCCGCTCCATGAAGACGGAGGCGAACGACTCGACCTGGCTCCGGATCCGCTTCCCGAAGACGTAGCTGCGGACGATGTCCCCCCCGAACATCCCCGGCAGGAAGCTCGAGAAGAAGTAGCCCATGATGTAGTAGAAGACGAGACGGTGGACGGAGACGGCGATCCCGCGCGCCGCGAGGAGGACTCGCCAGCGGACGCAGGAGATCGCGATCCCGACGTAGGCGACGCCGAAGATGGGGAAGAGCCAGAGCGGGTGGATCCGCGCGAGGCCCTCGGCCACCTTGCCGATCCCCACCCACCAGACGACGAAGGCGAGGAGGGCGACGCCGATCGCCATCCGCGCCGCCGCCCCCCTAGCGGCGCCGTGTCCGCTCGACATGGTCGTAGAGCTCCTTCACCCTGCGCAGGTAGCGCTCGTCGGTGTACTCCCGTTCCGCCAGGCGCCGGGCGTTCCTGCCGAGCCGCCGCCGCAGGCCGGTGTCGGCGGCGAGCGCCGCGACGCCCCGGGCGAACGCCTCCGGCGTCGGCTCCGTCAGGATCGCCACCTCGGGAGTGAGCACCTGCGTGTGCACGAGCCGGTCGGTCGCCACCGTCGGCCTTCCGGACCAGAGGTACGAGTAGAGCTTCAGCGGCGTGTTCGTGCCCGCCTGCCGGTACGAGAGGAGCATGTCGCACGCCGCCATGTAGGCCGGCATCCGCTCGAGCGGCCGCCGCCCCGGGAGGCGCACCGATCCCTCGACGCCGAGCGCCGCGGCGAGCGCCCGGGCGGCCTCGACCTGTTCGGGCTCCCCGCCGACGAGGACGAAGAGCAGGTCCGGGCGCTCCCGGACGGCGATCGCGGCGGCCCGGATGATCTCGCCGATCCCCTGGTTGTGCTCGAACGTTCCCGTGTAGAGGGCGACGATCCTCCCCCCGGCGCCGAGGGCGCGCCGGACCTCCTCCGCCTCCCCCGGGGCGAGGGCGGCGTCCGCCGCCATGACCGGGGGGTTCTCGATCGTCGCGACCGTCCCGCGGGCGCCGTTCGCCTCGGCGACCGTCTTGAGGTGCGGACAGATGGCGATGACCGCGGTCGAGTTCCTGAGGACGAACGCCTCGACGAGGCGGGCGGCGGCCGCCGCCGGCCCCCGGAGGAGCCGCATGAAGTCGTAGTTGGAGAGCTGCTCCGGAAGGCTCGAGTGCATGTCGTAGACGTGGGGGGTCCCGAAGGCGCGGTGGAGGAGCGCGCCGAGGACGGCCGCCTCCTCGTGCGTGTGGAGGCAGTCGTGGCGGCCGGCGAGGAACATGCGGGCGGCCTGCGCGAAGAGGAGGGCGTCGAGCGGGAGCTTCCTGCACGACGGCCCGATCGGCACTCGCCGGATGAGCGGGACCGGGGGGATCCGCCGGATGGCGAGGCCGGGGAAGGAGACGTCCTCCCCGAGATGGTAGGTGGCCAGGTCGACCTCGTGCCCGAGGCGCGAGAGGGCGCGGAGGCGGTGGTAGATGCTGAACGGCGTGCCGCGGAGGCCGAAGAACGGCTCCGGCGCGATCATCAGGATCCTCATTCCCTCATCCCCCGCCGTAGATCATGACAATGCACCACCAGCCGCGGATCCGCACGGATCATCACGGATTCACACGGATAATCCCGGGGAAGGATCCGTGCATATCCGTCGATACATCCGTGGAGATCCGTGGTGAATTGGTTCATCCTGTCCGCGGCATACCCAAAGCCCTCAGGCGAGGTAGGGCCGGAGGAGCGCCGCGCTCCGCCGCGCCTTCGCCTTCTCCCGCTCGACGGCGGGAACGAGCCGCTCCCTGAGCGCCGCCCGCTCCCGCCAGGTCCGCTCGACGAGCCGCCAGAGGTTCTCCTCCGTGAAATCGGCCAGCTCGATGAGCTGGCCGCCCATCCCGATGGAGCGGAGGTAGCCCCGGTTCTTCGGGTAGGCCGCGATCCCCGCCACCGGCGTCCCGACGGCCGTGGCGAGGATGAGCGAGTGCGTCCGCATCCCCGTGAAGATCTCGAGGCGCGAGAGGACGGCGGCGAGGTCGGCGTGCGACCAGTCCCGGTTCGAGACGAGGCGGACGCGCCCCCGCTCCCGCAGCCGCCCGAGGAGCTCCGCGGCGATCCCGAGGTCCATCGGCTGCGTGATGACGAGCACCGCCTCCGCGCCGAACGCCCCGACCGCCCGGTCGATCACCGCGGCCATGACGCGGAGGAAGTCGCCGCGGTCGAGGCGGGCGCCCTCCGCCCGCACGAAGGCGTCGATGTAGGCGTTGACGTTGAATCCGACGGCGGGCCGCCCGCCGGAGAGGATCCCCTCCCTCCGCCTGATCTCCTCCAGGCGCGCCGCCCCGGACGGGACGACGTTGAGGGCGCAGTCCGCCCCCTCGCGGAGCCGCTCCGGCGGCACGCCGAGCCGGCGGGCGAGGTCGAGCGACTCCGTGTCGCGCGTGATGACGAGGTCGGCGCAGTCGAGGATGCGGCGGAGGCAGCGCTCGCCGCGGGGCGTCCGCACGGGGCCGAGGCTCATGTTGTAGAGGACCACCGGCACGCCGCGGCGCCGGGCGAGCGGGAGGACGAGGGAGAGGGTGAGCAGGTAGTTGTGGAGCGGGTTGAACAGCCCCCGGTCGAAGAGGATCGCGTCGGTGACGAGGACGAGGTCGGCGCCGAGCGTGGCGGCGAGGACCGGCAGGCCGAATATCTTGAGGCTGAGCCGCCACGGCATGAGCGACACCGGCTCCACCGGGAAGCGGGCGAAGGTGCGGGAGACGAACGACGGCTTGATCGTGGGGACGAGATAGCGGAGGTCCCGCGAGACCGCCGAGACGTCCTCGAGGAGCCCGCCGAGGATGGCGGCGTCGCCGGCGTTCCGCCCCGAGAAGTTGCCGAGCACGCAGACCTTCTTCATCGCGGCGCCTCCAGGAGCCCCTCGGCGACGTACCATTCGGCGGTCCGGCGCAGCCCCTCCTCGGGTGCGACCTTCGGGGCGTAGCCGAGTTCGCGCCGGGCCTTGGAAATGTCGAACGCCCTGTCCTTCCTGAAGAAATCCACGCGCCGCCGGTAGAGGGGCGGCTCGAGGCCGAGCGGCTTGAACGTCTTCTCGCAGAGGAAGGCGGCGGCGTACACCGGCCGGAACGGGAGCCGGAGGCGCGAGACCCGCACCCCGAGGACCCGCGCGATCGTCGCCGCAAGCTCGTTGAGCGTCATGTACCCCTCCCCGCCGAGGATGTAGGTGTTCCCGACCGCCTCGGGCCTCGTTCCGCAGAGGACGATGCCGTCCACGAGGTCGTCGATGTAGGTGAGGTGGTAGAGCGCCCGCCCGCTGCCGATCATCCGGAACCTGCCGGACCTGATGTGCCTGAACAGCTTGAGGAACCTGGTGTCGCCGGGGCCGTAGATGCCCACGGGGCGGAAGATGACGCCGGGGAGGCCGCGGTCGCGGAAGAACGCCGCCGCGAGCCGCTCCCCCGCCGCCTTCGTCGCCTGGTAGACGTCGCCGGGGCTGAACGGCGCCGACTCGTCGGCGGGCGGCCGGGCGACGTGGCCGTGGACGCCCACGGTGCTGCAGTGGACGAAGCGCGCGGCGCCGGCCGCGCGCGCCGCCTCGAGCATCCGCCCCGTCCCCTCCACGTTCACCGCCGCGAACTCGGCGTCGGTGAGGTTCTCCTGCCGGTACGCGGCGGCGATGTGGTAGACGACCTCGCAGCCGGCGGCGGCGGCGGCGAGCGACCGGCCGTCGCCGAGGTCGCCCGGGACGACCTCGACGCCGGCCTCCCGCAGCGGGGCGGCCCGCTCCGGCGACCGCACGACCGCCCGCACCCGGTGGCCGAGCGCCGCGAGCCGGCGGCAGAGCCGCCCGCCGGTGAAGCCGGTCCCCCCCGTCACGAGCACGCGCGCCCCCATGCGGCTCACCTCCGTGCGAAGATCATGATGTGCCAGCCCCAGCGCCGCACGAGCGGGCGGGGGACGGCGTCGAAGCACCGGACGAAGGCGGCGTTGTAGAGCGCCCCCTTCCAGCCGCCGTGGAGCCGCGTCCGCACCGGGAAGCGCTCCGGCAGGATGCGCACCGACCCGAAGGCGCCGAAAAGCCGCCGCGCCTCGCGGATCGTGTACAGCCGCAGGACGGGGGCGTCCTCGTGCTCGAGCTCCACCTTCATGATCCTGGAGAGGACGCTCAGCCAGGAGCGCCGGTTGTAGAGCATCGCGATCGCCTCGCCGCCCGGGACGAGCACCCGCCGCATCTCGGCGACGATCCGGCCGGGGTCGGCGGCGTACTGGAGCGTGCCGTGGGCGTACGCAACGTCGAAGGAGCCGTCCGGGAACTCGAGCGCCGCGCCGTCCATGACCCTGAGGTCCCCCTCGAGTCCGCGCTGCCGGAAGAGCGTCCTCGCCAGCTCGATCGAGCGCGGCGCCAGGTCGACGCCCGTCACGCGGGCGCCCCCCGTGGCGAAGCGGGCGAGGTCGAGGCCGATGCCGCACCCGATCTCGAGGACGCGCCTCCCCGCGTAGCCGTCGAAGCGGACGGCGCGGGGGAGGTAGTCGAGCTTCTCGAACCGGTATGCCTCCAGCTCGCGGAAGAAGCCCTCGCTGCCGGGCGGGCTCGTCGCCACGGCGAGGTCGTGGATCCGCTCGTTCCAGTAGGCGCGGATGCGCTCGTTCAGTTCGTCGTGCATGCCGTTGTCCCGCGTCCGAACACCATGTACCCCCCCGCCGCGGATCTTCACTGATTCCAGACGGATATCCACGGATCCGCGTCTATCCGCGTTCATCTGCGGCAAAGTGGCATCCGCGGTCGATTCGTTCTTCGTGTCCGCGGCGGAGGCGCCTGCCCGTCCGGCCTGCGGCCCCCGTCATCGGTCGAGGAACTCCCGCGCCCAGCGCTCGAACAGCATGAGCGCCCAGAGGCGGTGCGAGTGGTTCGCGCGGCCCTCGAGATGCTCGCGGACGAGGCGGGCGACCGCCGCGGGGCGGAAGTACCCCCTCCTCCGGAGGGCGGCGTCGGAGAGGAGGTCGCACATCATCGGGCGCAGCTCCCCGCGCAGCCAGTTCTTCATGGGGATGCTGAACCCCTCCTTGCCCCGCCGGAGGATCTCCGCCGGCAGGACGCCGGACAGCGCACGGCGCAGTATATACTTCCTGCCGAGCCCCTTCAACTTCATTCCCGGCGGGACCGTCGCCATGAACTCGATCACCGCGTGGTCGAGGAGGGGCACGCGCACCTCGAGGGAGCAGGCCATGCTCATCCGGTCCACCTTGACGAGGCAGTTGTCCGTCAGGTAGGTCTTGAGGTCGGCGTAGAGCTGCCGGTCGAGCTCGCCGGCCCCCGGCGCCTCCGCGAGGTGCCGCCGGATCGGGGCGTACGGCTCGCGCCCGCCGGCCGCGGCGAGGAGGTCGGCGGTGAAGAGCTCCTGCCGCTCGCGGGCCGAGAGGAAGACCATCCACCGGAAATGGCGGAGGTCGGGCGGGAGGGCGAGCCCCTCGGCGAACCGCTTGAGGCGGTTGACGGGCCCCTTCTTCCTCGGCGAGGGGGGGAGCGCGGCGATGAGCCGCGCGGCGGGCCCCGCCCCCAGGAGGCGGGCGGCGGGGCCGAGGGCGGCGGCGAGCCGCTGGGCCACGTAGGTGTCGTAGCCGGCGAATATCTCGTCGCCGCCGTCGCCCGTCAGCGCCACGGTGACGAACCGCCGCGCCATCCGCGAGACGAGGTAGGTGGGGAAGATCGAGAAATCGGCGATCGGGTCGTCCATCTGCCGGACGAGGGTCTCGACGAGCGAGACCGCCTCCGGCCTGATGGTGAACTCCTCGTGCGCCGTGCCGAAGGCGCGGGCGACCGTCCGGGCGTAGGAGAGCTCGTCGTACGACCGCTCCTCGAAGCCGATGGAGAAGGTCCGCACCGGCCCCGTCGCCGTCTGCGTCATGAGGGCGACGATGGTGCTCGAGTCGAGCCCCCCGCTCAGGAACGCGCCGAGCGGCACGTCCGAGACGAGCTGGCTCCGCACCGCGTCGCGCAGGAGGTGGAGGAGGCGCTCGGCCGCCTCCTCTTCGGTCATCCGCGCCGGCTCGTACCGGAGGGTCCAGTACGGCGCCTCGCGCGCCCGCCCCCCCTCGAGGACGAGGGTATGGGCCGGGGGGAGCTTCGAGACGCCGTCGAGGATCGTCCGCGGAAACGGGATGAACTCGTAGGCGAGGAAATCGTCGAGGCCGGCGGGGTCCACCGCGCGCGGCACGCCGGGGCAGGCGAGGATCGCCTTCAGCTCGGAGGCGAAGACGAGCCGGCCGTCCCTGAATACGTAGTAGAGCGGCTTGATCCCGGTGTGGTCGCGCGCCATGAGGAGCCGGCCCTTCCGCCGGTCCCAGAGGGCGAAGGCGAACTGTCCCCGGAGGCGCGCGACGCAGCCATCCCCGTACTCCTCGTAGGCGTGGAGGATGACCTCGGAGTCCGTCCGGGATCGGAAGCGATGACCGCGCGCCTCGAGCGCCTGGCGGAGCTCGCGGAAGTTGAAGATCTCGCCGTTGCAGACGAGCCAGAGGGAGCCGTCCTCGTTCCCCATCGGCTGGCGGCCGTTCGGCGAGAGATCGATGATGCTCAGCCGCCGGTGGCCGAGGGCGACGCGGGGGGCGCCGGGGTCGGCGAACGCCGCGGCGCCCGCGTCGTCGGGGCCCCGGTGGACGAGCGTTCCGGCCATCGCCGAGACCGCCGCCTCGTCGCAGGGCCGTTCCCCGCCGCCGCCGTCAACGATCCCGCAGATGCCGCACATCGCGCCCCCCGGAAAGCCCTCATTTTATCACAGGCCGCCGGCCCCCGCCTCCGTTCTCGCGCCGGGCGCGGCGCGGCGGAACAATGAACCACGAGCCACGGATCTCCGCGGATCATTACGGATTCGTTCATTATGAGGCGGGTGGGGCGTTTGCCGTTGCCAGGCGCCGGCCGATCCGCTATAAAGCGGCCGTGGGCATCCTCAGGCGGACGATCCGGAAGACGTGCGGCTACACCCTCGTCGTCCTCGGCGTCATCGGCCTCTTCCTGCCCGTCCTGCAGGGCGTCGCCATGATCCTCGCCGGCGCGGCGCTCCTCGGCTGGGACCTGAAGCCGGTGAAGGATCTCGTGGCGCGCGCCCGCGCCCGGTTCCGCCGCTGACCCGCCCCCGCCGGCGGCACCAATGCACCACTTCATCATGGATTGCCACGGAACTGGATTCCTCCGCCCCGGCATACTATAATCGGCTCTTCCGGACGCGCCGGAACGGACCATGGACACCGCCCTGCTCTTCCTGATCAACGATTCTTACAGCCCCTTCCTCGACCGGCTGATGTGGTGGGTGAGCGCCGCCGGCGATCTCTACATCGTCTGGTGGGCCGCGGGCCTCGCGGCGCTCATCGCCGACCGGCGGCGGGGGCGGTCGGTGTTCGCCTCCATCGTCCTCTCCCTCGTCCTGACGTACGTATCCGTGGACCTCGTCATCAAGCCGATCGTCGCCCGCCCGAGGCCGCTCGACGCGCACACGGAGGTGCGGCGGCTCGAGGTCTCATGGGCCGGCAGGGCGGTCCGGAGCGTCTACTCCTTCCCCTCCGGCCACGCCGCCTCGGCGGCGGCGGCCGCCTTCGTCCTCGCCCGCGCCTACAGGCGCGCCCTGGTCCCCCTCGCCGCCGCGGTCGCCCTCACGGCCTACTCGCGCGTCTACCTCGGCATGCACTACCCGCTCGACTGCGCCGCGGGGGTCGTCATCGGGATCCTCTGCGGCGAGGCGGCGGCCCGGTTGACTTCGTGCCCCCCTTCGGCTACCCTTGGGCGATCCGGTTCCGGCGGGGGATGAGCGCCATGGCCGCGGTTCCTGCGGGCATATTCAGGGAGTACGACATCCGGGGCGTCGTCGGGGACGATCTCACCGGCGGGACGGTCGAGCTCCTCGGCAGGGGGGCGGGCACCTGGCTCGCCCGGCGGGGCGTCACGGCGGTGTCGGTCGGACGGGACGTGCGCCTCAGCTCGGAGGAGTACCGTGACGCCCTTGTCCGGGGCCTCGTCCGGACCGGCATGCGGGTGCTCGACCTCGGCGTCGTCACCACCCCGATGCTTTACTACTCGCTCTTCACCCGCGAGGTGGGCGGCGGCGTCATGATCACCGGCAGCCACAACCCGCCCGACTACAACGGATTCAAGGTGGCCGAGGGGAAATCCACCATCTACGGCGACAAGATCCAGGAGATCCGGCGGATCATCGAGGCGGGCGACTTCGCCGAGGGGCCGGCCGGCGGCGTCGCGGAGGAGTCGGTCGCTGAGGAGTATTGCCGCGCCCTCGTCGAGCGGACGGCGATGGGGCCGGGGAGGATCCGGGTGGTCGTGGACGCGGGGAACGGCGCCACCGGGCCGACGACGCCGGGCATCCTCCGGGACCTCGGCTGCGAGGTGATCCCCCTCCACTGCGAGCCCGACGGCCGGTTCCCGAACCATCACCCCGACCCGACGCTCCCGGAGGCGGTCCGGGAGCTGCGGGAGACCGTCCTCGCGCGCGGGGCCGACCTCGGCATCGGCTTCGACGGCGACGGGGACCGGATCGGCGTCGTCGACGACCGGGGGGAGATCATCTGGACGGACATGCTCCTCATCCTCTACGCCCGCGACCTGCTCGCCCGGCGGCCGGGGAGCACGGTCATCTTCGACGTGAAGTGCTCGTACCTCACGGGCCGCGAGATCGCGAAGGCGGGAGGGGTCCCGCTCATGTGGAAGACCGGCCACTCCCTCATCAAGCGGAAGATGCGCGAGGAGGGGGCGCTCCTCGCCGGCGAGATGAGCGGGCACGTCTGCTTCGCCGACGGCTACTTCGGCTACGACGACGCCGCCTTCGCCGCCTGCCGCCTCGTGCAGATCCTCTCCCGCTCCGGGCGCCCGCTCTCGGCGCTCCTGGGCGACGTTCCCCGGACCTGCGTGACGCCGGAGATACGGGCGGACTGCCCCGACGACCGGAAGTTCGGGGTCGTCAGGGAGTTGAAGGAGTACTTCTCCGGCCGCTACGAGACGCTCGACATCGACGGGGTCCGGATCGTCTTCGAGGACGGCTGGGGGCTCATCCGCGCCTCGAACACGCAGCCGGTCATCGTCCTGCGCTTCGAGGCGGAAACGCCGCAGCGGCTCGAGGAGATCAAGGGGATCGTCGCGGACAAACTGCGGGACCACCTGCCGGGGCTCTCGATATGAACGCCGAACCGGCGATCCTCGTCCTCGAGTGCAACAGCGTCGCCGGCGGGATCTTCGTCTCCGACCTCCTCGTGAAGGAGGCCGACGTCCGGCTCCTCGACTCCCGCACCGTCTGCCCCGGCAAGTACGTCGTCACCGTCGCCGGGGGCGTGGACGCCCTCCGGAGCTCGCTCGCCGCCGCGCTCGCCTCGCCGCTCGGCGAGACCGTCACCGAGCAGTGGCTCCTGCCGAGGGTCCACCCCCGCGTGGTCGCCGCCGTCGGCGGCGTGCCGTCGTACCCGGCGACCGCCTCGCTCGGCGTCGTCGAGACGTACGGCGTCCCCGCCTGCGTGCGGGCGGCGGACGCGGGGGCGAAGGCCGGCGGCGCGCAGGTCGTCGAGATCCGCCTTGCGAACGCGCAGGGGGGAAAGTGCATCGTCGTCTTCTCCGGCGAGCAGCACGAGGTCGAGGAGGCGCTCGCCGCGGGGCGGGCGGCGGCCGAGGAGATGCAGGGGCTCGTCAACGCGGTCATCATCGAGCGGCCGCACGAGTGCGTTTCGCGCTTCCTGGAGGAATGACGGGCGCCGTCGCGGAACATGGACATCGTCGAGCAGGTCAGGAGGGCGGGGGTCGTCGGCGCCGGGGGGGCGGGATTCCCCACCTGGCGGAAGATGAGCGCCCGGGCCGAGTGCGTCATCGCGAACGGCTCGGAGTGCGAGCCCCTCCTCCGCGTCGACCAGCAGCTCATGACCGTCTTCGCCTGCGAGCTCGTCGAGGGGATGCAGATCGTCATGCGCGCCACGGGGGCGGCGCGGGGGATCATCGCCCTGAAGGAGAAGTACCACCGGGCGGTCACGGCGCTCGAGGGCTGCCCGGGGAGGGACGGGATCCTCCTCCACCTTCTGGAGAACTACTACCCCGCCGGCGACGAGCAGGCGCTCGTCTGCGACGTCCTCGGCAGGATCGTCCCGGAGGGGGGGATCCCGATCGACATCGGCGTCGTCGTCCAGAACGTCGGCACGCTCATCAACGTCGCCCGGGCCGCGCGGGGCGAACCGGTGACGCACCGGTGGCTCACGGTGACCGGGGCGGTGCGCGAGCCGAAGACCATCGTCGCGCCGGTCGGCATGTCCGCGGCCGACGCGGTCGCGGCCGCCGGGGGGGCGACGGTCGCTCCGCACGCGGTCATCGACGGCGGGCCGATGATGGGGATCGAGTCGGACGGCGTCGTCCGGAAGACGACGACGAGCCTCATCGTCCTCCCCGAGGACCACCGGATCATCCGGTACAAGCGGAAGCCGATCGACCTCGACGTGAAGATCGCGCGGTCGGCCTGCGAGGGGTGCCGCTTCTGCACCGACCTGTGCCCGCGCTTCCTCCTCGGCCACCGGCTCGAGCCCCACGCCATCATGGGGGCGGTCGCCTACGCGGACCCGGCGGAGGTCGACCCGGCCCTCGTCGCCCAGGCGTACCTCTGCTGCCAATGCGGGCTCTGCGGGATGTACGCCTGCCCGACGATGCTGTCGCCGGAGCGCGTCATCAGGGCGTTCGCTGACCGGCTGAAGGCCGCGAAGGCGCCGCCGCTCCACCGGCGGACGCGGCTCGAGGCGCACCCCGAGCGCGACTGGCGGCGCCCGCCCGTCCCGGGCCTCGTCTCGCGCTTCGAGCTGGAGGCGTACGACGTCGACGCCCCCCTTGCGGAGACGCCGGTCGCCGTCGGCGCCGTCTCCATCCCCCTCAAGCAGCACGTCGGCGTCCCCTGCGTCCCGCTCGTGAAGGTCGGGGACAGGGTCGCCGCGGCCCAGCCGATCGCCGACGTCCCCGAGGGGGCGCTCGGCGCGCCCCTCCACGCGAGCATCGCGGGGGTGGTGTCGGCCGTCACGGAGAAGGCGATCGCCATCCGCGCCTGAGGCCCGCGGGCGCCCCGGTCAAAAGCCGAGGGGCTCGCCGACGAGGATGACCGTGATGTCCCCCCCGCCGGGGGCGCGCCGGATGACCGAAAGAACGTTGCAGATGCGGTCCGGCGCCCGGCAGGCCGGCTCGTCGCAGACGCCCGTGTCGCGGCAGGGGGTGCGCCGGTCGAGCCGCCGGCAGTTGCGGGGGGCGGCGACCGTCCTGATCCTCGCGAGCGCGGCGTGGAGGTCGGGGACGATCTTGTTCACGCCGGCGACGACGCAGACGCGGCCCGGGCCGAAGGTGAGCGCGGCGACCCGATTGCCGTAGCCGTCCACGTTCACGAGCTCGCCCGCCCGCGTGATCGCGTTCGTCCCGCTGAAGTAGAGGTCGGCAGCGAGGCTCCGGCGCCGCGCGGCGACGGACTCCTCCCGCGGCATCCCCTTCCGGTACGCGTCGAGGTACGTGACCGGCTCCCCGCGCACCCGCCCGGCGCGGAGGACGTCGACGAGGCCGATCTCGCCGAGCGTGACGGATCCGCCCGAGCCGATGACGTCGCCGGGACGGACGAGATCGAGCGCCCGCTCGAGCGCCCCGGCCCTCCCGGCCGCCCAGACCGCCTTCAGGCCGTTCGCCGCGAGCGCCTCGAGGACGGCCGCGGCGTCGCCGCCGGGAACGCGCGATTCCGTCACGGCGTCCGCCCTCCCCCCGCGGCCGGCGGGGCGCCCCCCGGGGTCGCCTTCGGCGGCGGTGCCTTCCCCCGGCCCGACCGCCCCCCGAAGACGGAGCGCCAGAACGGCGCCGTCCCGGAGAGCTTCGCGTTGATCCGGAGGGCGTTCGGGAGCTCCTCGAAGGCGAGCTCGGGGCGGATCCTGCCGTCGAGGAGCTCGCCGACCATCGCCGAGAGCGCCGGCTCGAGCCGCTCGCGGATCTCGCGGACCTGCGCGCGGCCGTCCGCGGCGAGGACGAGGACCATGTCGCTCCTGTCCCTGTCCACCACGTCGAGGGCGATCCCCACCCGCCGCGCGGGGCGGAGGAGGGCGAGGATGAGCCGGTGCCATCCCTTCCCGGTCTCGCCGAGGAGGGCGGTGAGGGCGCCGCCGTCGTCGTGGGCGTAGGCGTAGGCGTCCCACCCCTTCGGCAGGAGGCCCATCACTTCGCCGTAGCCGGGGGTCGAGGCAACCCCCTTCTCGACCGCGAGGGCCCGCTTCACGATCCCCCTGCTGGAGCCGACGACCGCCCGTTCGTCCGAGACGGTGAAGGCGGAGAACCTCCCCTTCGCCTCGCCCTCGGGGTTGTAGAAGATCTCCCCGTCGGGAGGGGTGTCGGCCGGCACGTCGCAGGCGAGGCGGAGGAGGAGGGAGAGGAGGCCCGCCTGGCTCCCGGCGGCCGACTTCTCGTCCCGCACGTTGAGCTGGAACTTCTGGCGGCCGTAGCTGATCTCGAACCGGCCGTCCCCCGGGAGGAGCCGCGCCGTCATGAGCATCTGCTCCTCGCGCGCCGGCGAGATCGGCAGGAGGGCGAAGACGAAATCGGAGAAGCGGAACAGGTTCACGTCGCCGACCTCGGCCTCCCGTTCCCCCCGCCGCCCCCGGGAGACGAGGTACCGCATGAGCTCGGCGAACACCCATTTCTGCCCCGGATCGTCCTCGCGGATGTCGAGCGCGGCGACGAGGACGGCGTCGGGGGGGACGAGGGCGACGGACTGCCTCGCGGCGGCGGGGATCGGCGCGAGGAGCGCCGCGCAGGCGATGCCGAGGGCGTGCGTCATCGGATCGGGGGGCGCGCGGCGCGGCGGCCTACTCCCTGATGGTGGTGAGCGACGGCCGGCGACGGTCGGGCGCGGCCTCGGCCGCCTCCTCCTTCTCCCGCCGCCGCATGCGTTCCTCCCTGCGCAGCTGCCGGTCCCGCTCCTCGAGCTCCCGCTCGGTCATGTAGTATGCGTCGGGCTCCCTCTGCTGGCCGACCTGGAAGATGTCCGTGGCGATCGCCATCGGCAGCCGGGGAAGGCCGAGGGCGACGTCGCGCCCGTACTCGACGACCCACTTGCCGATGTTGTAGTAGAGCCGCATGATGCCGACGACGAAGCGCGGCCCGTCCTCCTTCTGGAGCCGGTCGATGGCGGCGTGCAGGGGAGACGACGCCGCGAGGGACGCCACGGCGAGGAAGACGACGGCTGTCGTGCGCATGGGACCTCCCTGAGAACGGAGCACAGCATAGCAGGGCGGGGAATGAGCCGTCAATCCCGTTTTTCCCCGGCATACCGTTTTTCCCCGCCGGGAGGGGGGCGCCGCCACAGGAGCGCCCCCGCGGGCGGGACCAGGCCGTTCAGGTCCAGGAAGGCGCAGAGGAGCTCCGCCATCCTCCACTGCCCGTCAGGGCTGAAATGGCATTCGTCCGCAAAGAGCGAGGGGGGCAGCGCGCGGAAGGCGCCGGCGACGTCGAGGACGTGGGCGCCCTCCTTCGCGCCGAACGCGATCAGCGCCTCGTTGCCCGCCTCGACCCTGGCGAGAAAGTCAGGCCGCATGATGCCGTCGGGGACGGCGGGCCGCGTCAGCAGCACCGCCGCGGCGCCGTGCCGGCGGGCGGTCTCGAGGAATCCGGCCATGTTCGCGAGGTAGTCCTCCGGCGAGACCCGGGGGCCGTCATAGGGCGGCCGGCGGAGCAGGTGCCGCCCCGCATAGTGTTTCATGACCAGGTAGAACCGATAGCGGAACAGCACGCCATGGAGCGCATTGACGAGGGGATTCTCGGAGCGGAAGGCCTTGTCCGGGGCGCCCAGCGCCCCCGCGTGGTCGTTCCATCCGAAGCTCACCAACACAAGGTCCGGCGCATACGAGGGGGACTCCCGCCGGAACCTGCGCAGCCCCTGCCAGGAGGAGTAGCCGGTGAGGCCGGCGTTGACGACGCGGAACTCGAGGAGGCCCCGCACGGACCGCCGGTCGAGGATCTCCTGGAGCCGCTCCGGCCAGCCGCCGCGGTCTGGGCCGTCGGTGTTGGAATCGCCGTAGCAGAAGATCCGGAACTCGCGCGGACCCTTCGCCGCCGGCAGCTCCGGCCCCTTGAAGCCCTGCGCGTTGTACGGGTACCTGGGCACCGCCCGCCAGAACAGGACCGGGTCCGCCTCAAAACGCTCGTCCGTCAGGATGTGGTAGGCGCGCCAGTCCGGCCTGTCATCGGGCGGCCTCACGGTGACGATCGGCCGGTAGTAGTCGAGAATCCCGGCTGCGGTGAGCGCCCGGGCGCAGGCCTCCAGCGCGCCGAAGAGGAGCAGCGCGGCGAGGAGGGCGCCGAGCGCCCCCCTGCGACGGGGTGACCGGAGGAAGCGGGCGGAAACCGCATCCCAGCGGACGAGCCCCAGGATGCGGGTCGCGAGGAGCGCCGCGATGGCCATGACGATGACGGCCGGCGCGTGCGCGGCGACGGGGAAGGCGCCCGCGAGGGGCGGCAGCAGTGCGCCGAGGAGCGCGAGGATCAGGCAGAGAACGAGGAGCAACATCAGCTTTCGAGGATGACCTTCTTGCTGATCTTGAAATGGAGCTTCGCGACCTTCGTGAGGTTCTGGACGCCGCGGGCGGCGACGAACTCCCTCGCGCGGGCCTCCACGGCGGCGCCGGCGCCCTTCGGGAAGCGCATCCCGTACTCCTCCTCCATCTTCTGCATCCGCCGGCAGAACTCGCTCCGGGCGAGGATGGAGGCGGCCGCCACGGCGACGTCGGACTCGGCCTTCTCCCGGAAGACGATCTCCGCCTTCTTCCCCCGCTTCATGAGGGCGAGGCTGAGGACGCTCCTGTCGCCGAACTTGTCCAGGATCGCCTTCCGGCAGGCGCTCTTCTTGATGAGGACGTTCTCGAGCGCCCGCGCGTGCCCCCAGGCGAGGAGGCGGTTGAGGTTCCCGATCTTGTCGTAGAGGGCGTTGTACTTCTCGGGGCCGATGGCAACGACGGAGTGGGTCGTCTCGGCCCGGATGACGTCGGCGAGCGTCTCGACGCGGGCGTCGGAGAGGAGCTTGCTGTCGGCCGCCCCGATGTCGAGCATTCGCCGGGCGACCGGCGCGTCCACGTAGACGGCGGCGACGATGAGCGGGCCGAAGTAATCGCCCTTGCCGCTCTCGTCGACGCCGACGCGCGCCTCCGCGATGGAGGGGTCGAGGACCTCCTCGTAGCCGAGCGTGATCTCCTTCAGGATTTTCGGCTCGAGGTAGAAGACGATGAAATCGTGGGCGCCCTTCCCCTGGATGAGGAGCTTCCCGTTCCTGAACGCGGTGAGGCTCACGCCGTTCCTGCTCGCGCCGAAGAAGGCGTGGGCGACGTTCTCGCGGATCTCGTACCCCTGCTCGACGAGGTCCCCCTTCAGGCGGGCGACCTGGTCGCCCTTCAGGTAGGCGATGTAGGTAATGTCGGATCGCTTCGTCAGCATGGCGGTCCCTTTCGGCTCCCTCACCGGCCCGTCCACAGGGAGAGGAGCCGCGGCGAGGATGCCTCCAGGACCGCGTCGCCGAGGCCGGCCCACGGCGACAGGTCCCTCGAGGATGCGCCCAGGAGGTCCCTGAGCGAGAAGAGGCGGTCGTAGCGGACGAGCCGCAGCCGCTCCACCCCGGCCAGCCCGGCGGCCTCGGCGAGGGCGTCGTCCAGGTAGCCGATCCCGTCGATGAGGCCCGCCTCCTTCGCCTCCGTGGCGACGAGGATGCGCCCGTCCGAGACGGCCGCCACCCGCTCCCCCCCGAGGCCCCGCCCCTCGGCGACGAGCGCCGTGAACCGCCTGTAGACCGCGTCGGTGAGGTTCCGGATGACCTCCTCCTCCTCGGGGGTGGCCGGCCGCGTGGGGGAGAGGATGTCCTTCATGCTCCCCTCCTTGTACGTCACGTCCCGGACGCCGATCTTCTCAAGGAGGCCCTCGATGTTCATGCCGTGGAGGATGACGCCGATGTTGCCGGTGACGGCGGTCGGCTGGGCGATGATCCGGTCCGCGGCGACGGCGACGTAGTAGGCGCCCGACGTCCCCATGTCCCCGATGGAGGCGATCACCGGCTTCCCCGCCGCGCGCACCTTGCGCACCTCGTGGTGGATGAGGTCGCTCGCGGCGACGCTCCCCCCGGGGCTGTCGATCTCCAGGAGCACGGCCTTGACGGCGTCGTCGCGGGCGGCCCTCCGGAGCTGGGCGACGACAGTCTGCGCCGTGCCGCGACCGGGCAGGAGCCGGTCGCCCGACCCCTTCCCGATGAAGCCCTTGAGCGGGACGAGGGCCGCCTTGTCCGGGCCGGTCCCCTCGACGGTCACCTCCCGGAACCGGGAGGACTCATCGCCGGCGAAGCCCTGGGCCGAGAGGAGGCCGAGGAGGCCGACATTCATGAGGAGGCTCCCCGCGAGGAGCAGGACGAGGACCGCCAGCCCGACCCATTTGAAAACGCGGCCCGCGAGGCCGCGTCCTGATGTCGTCATTGTTCCCCGCTTTCCGCCTGAGCGACCGCGCGCGCCCGATATGCCCGACTCCGAACAAATATATGATATACTCCCCGCCGGATTAAATCAAGGCCCGATCGTGCGCCCCCTGCTCCCCGTTGCCGCGTTCACCGGCATCGCCGCCTCGGCGGCGCTTGCCCTCGTCCTCCCGACCGAATTCATGAGGGCCGAGGACGGAACCTTCATCGATCTCCTCCCGGTCTTCCGCGCGGCGGCCGCCCGGCCGCCGCTCCTCTACTACTGCGACGACCCGCACCTGACCTGCCGGGGTCTGGAGATTGCCGCGCGGGGGATCCACGAGGCGATGCAGGGGCGCTAGGCGTCGAGGAGCAGGTCCTTCGGCGGCGGGGGGACGTGCTCGGGCCGGATCTCCCGCTTCGAGATGACGAACCGCTCGAGGACGACGTAATCCATGTCGGTGGTCGCGAAGCAGCGGTACGCCTCGTAGGGGGTCATGACGATCGGCTCGCCGCGCACGTTGAACGAGGTGTTGATGATGACGGGGACGCCGGTCAACGTGCCGAACTCGGCGATGATGTCGTAGTAGCGCGGGTTCTGCTCCCGGCGGACGGTCTGGGGGCGGGCGGTGTTGTCCGCGTGGGTGACCGCGGGGATGACGCCCCGCTTGTCGGGCCGCACCTCGCCCACGAGGAGCATGTACGGCGCCTCGGCGCTCCCGATGTCGAAGTACTCCGCCGCCCGCTCCGCGAGGACGGCGGGGGCGAACGGCCTGAACTGCTCCCGGTGCTTGATCTTCTCGTTGAGGACGTCCTTCATCTTCGCCTCGCGCGGGTCGGCGAGGATCGAGCGCGCCCCGAGCGCGCGCGGCCCGAACTCCATCCGGCCGTGGAAGAAGCCCACGACGTTCCCCTCCGCGATGAGCGCCGCCACCGCGCGCGGCAGCTCCGCCTCCGCGTACTCGGTGTAGGGGATGGCGTGCTCGTCGAGCCACCGCCGGATCGACTCCTCATCGGAGGAGGGGCCGAGGTAGGCATGGTCCATCACGTACCGCCGCGGGTTGCCGAGGACGGTGTTGTAGACGTAGAGCGCCGCCCCGATGGCGCCCCCGGAGTCCCCGGCGCCCGGCTGGATCCAGACCCCCTTGAACGGCGTCCTGCGCAGGACCTCGCCGTTCGCGACGCAGTTGAGCGCCACGCCCCCCGCCAGGCAGAGGTGCTCCATCCCCGTCTGTCGGTGGAGGAACTCGGCGGTCTTCAGCATCGCCTCCTCGGTGACGTCCTGGATGCTGTGGGCGATGTCGGCGAAGCGCTGGCACTCCCGGGCGTACTCGTCGCTCCAGCCGGGCAGGTCCCTGTTCGGGAAGAGGCGCTCCGTGTAGAAGACCGACTCCGGCTGGCGCGGGGGGCCGAACAGCTCGATGAACCGCTCCGACAGGTTCTGCAGCCGGTAGTGGTAGGCGAAGTAGTCCATGTTGAGGGAGAAGCTGCCGTCGTCGCCGATCCGGACCAGCTTCTTGATCTCGTCCACGTACCGCGGCTCGCCGTACGGCGCCATCCCCATGACCTTGTACTCGCCGTCGTTCACGCGGAAGCCGAGATAGCCGGTGAAGGCGCTGTAGAGGAGGCCGAGCGAGTGCGGGAAGTTGATCTCGTGGGTGAGGGAGACGACGTTGCCCCTCCCCGTCCCGTAGGAGGCGGTGTTCCATTCCCCGACCCCGTCCACGGTGAAGACGGCGGCCTCCTCGAACGGGGAGGGGAGGAAGCAGCTCGCGGCGTGCGAGAGGTGATGGTCGGCGTAGAGGATCGGCCCCTCGTAGCCGGTCTCGCGGCGGATGATGGTGGGGATGTGCATCTTCTCCCTGAGCCAGACCGGCATCGCGGCGATGAACGACCGCAGGGAGCGGGGCCAGGTGGCGAGGTAGGTCATGAGGAGCCGCTCCATCTTGATGAACGGCTTCTCGTAGAAGACGATGTAGTCGAGGTCGGCGACCTTGATCCCGGCGAAATCGAGGCAGAAGGAAATCGCGTGCTTCGGGAAGCCGGAGTCGTGCTTCTTCCGCGTGAACCGCTCCTCCTCCGCCGCGGCGAGGATCACCCCGTCCGTGCAGAGGGCCGCCGCCGAGTCATGGTAGAAGCACGAGATGCCGAGGATATGCATGGTCAGAATTGCCGCAGCATGGTTTCGATGGTGTCCTGCTTCCGCCGCCTCGGGTGCCACGCCGGCCCTCCGGAGAGGCGGAGGAAGTCGCGCCGCATGCAACGGGCGATGATCGCCGTGACGGCGATGGCGGTGAAATAGACGAGGAACAGGATGGCGACCGTCTGGGCGTGCCCGATCCGCTTCGCGACGCGGAGCCACCAGAGGCGGAGCCGGTCGAGGGCCTCCTCGACCGGCCGCGGGAAGCGCCGCCGCTGCCAGACGAGGAGCGAGAGGAGGACCGCGACCGAAAAGATCGTGAGGACGATCCTGAGCTTGCCGTGCATCGCGCCCTCTCTCCCCGGCCCCGTGCGGCATGCCCGCCGGAACAGCCGGAGGGTGCATTATAGTGGAAGCGGAGGGGATGTCAAGAGCCGTGGAGTCACCCGCCGCCCCGCCCGGCCGTCAGAAGAGCGTGTAGATGAACGGCAGGACGGCGGAGCCCTCGGTCACGACGATGAGGATGCTCAGGAGCACCAGGATGATGAGGATCGGCGCGAGCCACCACATCCTGGTCTCCTTGAGAAACAGGAACAGCTCTTTCAACAGGCCGAGCTTCGACATGATGTTGAAGTGTACCATCTCCTTCCAGTCGGAGCAAGAGCAATGTGAGCTCCCCCCGGGGGAGGACGGTCACACCCCGCCGTCGATCCTGAAGACCGCGCACCGGCGCTTTCCGAGCCTCCCCTCGAGGAGGAAGGACATCTCCCCGCCGTGACGGCCCTCGACCGACTCCCTGCGGCCGGCGGGGACGACGAGGAGGCCCCCGCCGTGGAGGGGGAGCGCCGCGGCGAGGTCGTCCTCGCCCGGGACGAACGTGAGATCGTTCCGCCCCTTCCGCCAGTAGAGGAATTTCAGCCCCTCCTGGTCCCGCTCCAGGTCATAGAACAGGATCGGTCCGCCGCCGGCCGCCTTCTCGACCGCCTCGACGAACGGCCGCGCCTCCTCCTTGGCGCCCGTCACGGGGAGGGCGAACTGGCAGAAGACGAGGAAGCCGATCCCGAGCGTCCAGGCGAGGGCGCGGAACGCCGCGCGGGCCTCGTCCGCCGTCCGCCGCCGGATGTCCGCGAACGCGAGGGCGCATGAGACGGGGACGGCCCATGCGAGGAGCGCGGAGGCGGCGCGGAGCCGGAGCGGGGCGAGGAGGGAGAACGGGAGCGCCGCGGCGACCGCGATCGCGCAGGCGCGCCTGATCCACGCGGCCGCGCGGCCGAAATACCGCCCCGCCCGCGGCCCGAGCTCCCCCGTCCAGAAGGCCGCGCAGAGGACGGCGGTGGGGGGCGCGGCGGGGAGGAGGTAGCGGGTATGCTTGATGGTCGCGGCGGTGAGGAGGGCGGCGGTCGAGAGGAGCCACGCCGCGCAGAGGACGAGGAGGGAGTGTCGCTCGACCGGCGCCTCGGGGGCGCGGCGGAAGAGCTGGATGAAGGCGAAGACCGACCAGGGGGCGAAGCCGGCGAAGAAGACGCCCGCGTAGAGGCCGAGGGGGGCGTTGGGCTCGTCCGTGACGCGGTTGAGGAGCTGGGCGTCGAGGATCCTCCGCAGCGCCTCCGGCCCCTCCCGGAGGGCGATCGCGGCGCCGCCGAGCGCGGCGAGGAGCAGGAGGAGGAGCCCCCAGAGGGCGACGACCGCGGCGAGCGGGCGCCACTCCCGGCGGGCGACGTGGTACGTGGCGACGGCCGCGAGGGGGATCGCCGCGCCGATGGGACCCTTCGTGAGGACGGCGCCGGCGACACCGGCGCAGGCCAGGACGGCATGCCGCCGCGCCCCCGACGAGAGGCGCCGCCACCAGCCGAAGACGGCGAGGGAGATGAAGAAGACGAGGAGGGCGTCCACGCTCGCCTGCGATGACCACTCCATGAACAGCGGCGTGACGGCGAGGGCGAGGCCCGCGGTCCGGCCCAGGAGGCGCCCGGCGCGGGCCGCGACGACGCAGGTCAGGAAGACCGTCCCCATCGCCGCGATGACGGAGGGGAGGGCGAGGGCGAGCGGCGCGATCGAACCGGTCACCGCCGCCGTCGCGGCGGCGGCGAGGAAGTAGAGGGGGGGGTAATCGTAGTAGGGTGTCCCTTCGAGGCGCGGGATGAGCGCCGGCCCCGATTGGAGCATCCCGCGGACGAAGATCCCCGTCCGGAACTCGAGGCCGGTCGGCCCCCGGAAGGCGGCCCCGGGCAGGAGCAGCGCGCCGCAGAGGAGCGCGAGGAAGAGCGCGTCTCGGGTGGTGTCCTTCATGCCTTCCCCGGGCCGGCTTTCCGCCGGCGGAGGGGCTTGTGGTATACTACCACACGCCGGCCGGAGGCGACATCCACATGGACGGATCCAAGGACGACCAGACCCGCGTGACGGGCGGGAGCGGGAAGGTGCCAGGCCGGCGGAAGGAAGCGATGAAGGTCATCCGGAGCGGCCGGCGGATGTGGGACGGGATCATCCCGATCATCCGCCGCGGGGAGCGGTTCGTCGTCACCGGCCACGAGCACGCCGACGGCGACGCCCTCGGCTCGCAGATCGCCCTTTCCGGGTACCTCCGGCGACTCGGGAAGCGGGTCCGCGCCGTCAACAGCGACGAGCCGCAGCCGCGCCTCGGCTTCCTCGACCCGCGCGGGACGGTGGAGGTGTACCGGCCGGGGAGCGGCGACGGGGCGTTCGCCGGCTGCGACGCCTGGTTCGTCGTGGACACCTGCGCCCTCTCCCGCATCGGCGCCATCGGCGAGATGGCGGGGAGGATCCCCTGCCCCGTGATCGTCATCGACCACCACGTCTTCACCCCCGAGGAGGCGTTCGCCGACATCAACATCGTGGACGAGCGCGCGGTCGCCACCGCCCAGATGATCTACCGGCTCGGGCGGGAACTCGGCTGCCGCCCCGACCGCGCGACCGCCCTCGCCCTCTACACCGGCATCTATACCGACAGCGGCGGTTTCGTCTACACGAAGATGAACGCGGAGGCGCACCGCATCACCGCCGATCTCATGGACGCCGGCGTCGTCCCGTACAAGGTGTTCGACCGGCTCTTTCAGACGCACACCGCCGCCGAGGCGGCGCTCTTCGGCCAGGCGCTCAACTCGCTCCGTTTCAGCCAGAACGGGCGCGTCGCCTGGATGACGCTCACCGCGCGGCAGTACGCCGCCTCGGGGGCCGACCCGGAGGGGAGCGAGAACGTCCTCCTGAACTACGTCCGCTCCGTGAGGACGGTGGAGGTCGTCGTCCTCCTCCGCCAGCTCCCGGCGGGGAGGGTCAAGGTGAGCCTCCGCGCGAAGAATTTCTTCAAGGTCAGCCCCGTCGCCCGCGAACTCGGCGGCGGCGGACACTGGTTCGCCGCAGGCGCCCTCGTCGAGGGGAGCCTCGCCCGCGTCCAGGAGAAGGTGAAGGCGAGCATCGCCCGCGAGTGGCGGCGCCAGTGCCGCGCGGCGCGGAAGGGGGGCGGCGGGCCGTGCGAACGCTGACGGTCGCCTCCCGGCGCCGCGCCGAGATGATCGACATCACCGCCGCCGTCGCGCGGGCGGTGCGCGAGATCGGCGTCGCCGACGGCGCCTGCTGCGTCTCCGTCCCGCACACCACGGCGGGCGTCACCGTCAACGAGAACGCCGACCCGAGCGTGCGCGAGGACATCCTCGCATGCCTGGGCCGCCTCGCCCCCGCGGGGGCCGCCTGGGCCCACGCCGAGGGGAACGCCGATTCCCACATCAAGGCGTCGCTCGTCGGCTCGTCCGCCTCCGTGCCGGTGGCGGGCGGCGCGCTCGTCCTCGGCGCATGGCAGGGGATCTTCCTCTGCGAGTTCGACGGCCCCCGCAGCAGGATGGTGCACGTTGCCGTCCTCCCCGCCTGACCACGCCATGGCAGGCAACGACCGGACCGCCCCCCGCCTCGCGCGGCGGCAGCGATGAAGGCCGGCGGACGGCGCCGGGGCATCCGCGCGAAGGTCCTCGTCGCGCTCTGCTCGCTCGCGCTCTCGTGCATCGCCGCGGAACTCCTGTTCCGCCGCCTCCTCGCCTCTGACTGCGCCCCCGCCATCCGGTTCAAGAAGGCAGATCTCTACGCGAGCTGGTTCGGCGACGACGACTACTGGAAGCTCCTCCACCGGTGGGAGGGGCGGTTCCCCCCGCCCGCGGAGCCCCATCCCCTCCTCGGCTGGATCGGGGCCTTCTCGAGGGGAACCTACCTGCACGACGACACGCGCGAACTGCGCGGGCGGCGTCCCGTCCTCCTCTACGGGAATTCGTTCGCCCAGTGCGTCGGCTCCACCTGCTTCCAGGAGATCCTGAATGGCGACCCCGAATTCGGCGCGGCGCACTTCATGCTGAACTACGGCGTCGGCGGTTACGGGATGGATCAGGCATATCTCCTGCTGCGCGAATCCGCGCCCCTCTACGGGGATCCGTTCATCGTCTTCGCCGTCTACATCGAGAATATCGACAGGAACCTGCTCTCGTTCCGGACGGGGCAGAAGCCGTACTTCCGCATCATCGACGGCCGCCTTCGCCTGCAGGGGGTGCCGATCAACCCCGATCCGGAGGCGTTCCTCAGGGACCATCCCGCGGCGATACCGTCGTACCTGTGGCGGCTGCTCATGCGCGCCGCATCCCGGGAACACCCGTACCACAGCGCGCGGCGGCGGGATGAGAAGGAGGCGCTCGCGCGCGGAATCCTCGACGGCGTCATCCGGGAATGCGGCGAACGGGGCCTGGACTTCATCTTCGTCCTGTTCCACGACTGGTGGGACGGCCCGCCCTGCTGGAGGGGGCGCTTCTTCAGGGACTATTTCGAATCCCGCGGCGTCCCCTATATATGGTCGGCGGATCTGATGCGGGAGCGGGCCGCCGGCGTGCCGCTCGGCGAGCTGATCTCGCCCGAATCGGGCCACCCGACCACCCGCTACAATCGAATCCTCGCCGCGGAGATCAAGCGGCGGATACTGGAACGGCGCCCCCCCTAGGGAAGGAACTTCTCGGGGTTCCTGAGCTTCTTCGGCAGGTAGACGTCGATGACGTAGTTCAGGTCGTGCTTGGCGAACGCCTGCTGCTCCACGCGCACCCCCATCTCGATCATCTGCTCGATCGCCTGCTGCCAGGCGAGCTCCCGCATGATGAACGGGTCGTTCGAGAGGGCGTCCCGCGCCCGCTTGATGTCCACCTCCTTGAGGGGGTGCGTCGCGTCCTTCAGCTTGAACTCGATGATGTCCTGCGGCGTGACGCCCAGGTAGCGGGCCTGGGGGACGCAGAAGAATTTATTGATGTGCGCGGCGTTGCCCGAGCCGACCTTGAGGGTCCGGTAGATGTTCGTGATCCCGTACGGGTCCCCGTCCACGAAGGCGTAGACCGGGATCTTCCGCTCGTCGGCGAGGCGGCGGATGAAGCGGCGGCAGGCGCGGGTGGGGACCCCCCCCATCGAGACGAGGATGCAGTTCGCCTTCTTCCAGAAGTTGTGCTTCACGAGCCGCTGGAACATCCCCGCCGTCTCGATGGCGAGAATGAAGGAGGCGTTCGTCCGGAAGCCGAGATCCTCCACCGAGATCGGGATCGAATAGGCCCCCGAGCCGAAGCGGGTGCAGTCGATCTTGAGCGCGCGCCCGGTGTCCGGGTCGCGGTCGATCACCGTCAGCCGCCCGGCCACCTCCCCCCCCTTCTCCTCGGGGATGAAGCCGAGCTGCTCCCGATTCACCTCGAAGAGCGCCTCGACGTCGTCCATGACGGCGTCCGACTCGGTCTGCTCGTCGAAGCGCGCGTCCCCCCAGTTCTTCGAGACGTAGTAGGCCTCCCGCTTCGTGGCGATGTCGTCGCCGCGGAGGAGGTCGATGGAGAGCGACATCATCTTCAGGCTCTGGGCGAAGGTCTTCGCGGTGTTGACGGTGAGCGTCCGCTCCTTCCTCTTCCGGCCGATCTCGAAGTAGCCGACCTTCGGGTTGTAGCGCACGTTGTCGAGCGACCGGATCGGGAGGCTGAGCGACGGCTTCCGCCGCCTGAGTATCGTCCGGTAGATCGAGCCGGCCTCCCCCCGTATCTTCGCCTCGGTCCCGCGTGCGCCCTTCCGTCTCTTTCCCATCCCGCCCCGCCCCCCGTCTAGTCCATCTTCCTCGACTTCTCGAGCACCCGGGTCAGTATCCTGACGACCCTGGCCTCCTGCGGCTTGCGCAGCGCGAGGATGTCCCTGAGCGCCGCGCCGATGTGCGGCAGGTACTTCTCGATGTACGCCTTCTTCTTCTCCGCGTCGGCGATGCGCGCGCGCCTGCTCAGGAACGCCTTCAGCTTCCTGCCGACGTCCTGGAGGCCGAGCCTGACCTCCTTCATGATCTCCGGGTAGTGGGCGATCGCCTCCTTGCTCTCCGAGGTGAACGGGACCCAGACCGAGGCCATGTGCACCATGACGGTGAGCGGGCCGCTCGGGAGCGCCCCCCGCGCCTGCGCGAGGCCGTACGCACGCCAGTTCGTCCCGATGACCGCCTTCGTGATGGCGCAGGCCGACTGCTGGTAGAGGAGGGGGACGCGGTTGGCGAAGCGCACGAGGCTCGCGAGCGGATCCTCGTCCCCGTCCCCGGCCGCCGCGGCGGGCCCGCCCCAGGCGAGGCCGACCTCGATGAGGAACGGGTTGCCCCGGTAGACCGATGGGGCGCGGGAGGTGGCCTCGTAGAAGACCGCCTTGATCTGCTTCTTCAGGGCCGCGAGGATGAGCTCCTCGCCGATCGGGGAGAGGCAGTCGGTCGGCGGGCTCATGATCTTCGTCGAGTTGATCGCGCGGGAGAGCTTGTCCGATTCCTCCCGCGCGATCCTGGACGGCCAGGCGGTCTCGGAGAGGCCCGCCCGCGCGCAGATCTCGCGGGCGACCTTCGAGCCGACGCGCGAGAAGTCGCGCGTGAGGAACGACTTCAGGTGCCGGGCGCCCGTCGTCTTCAGCATCTGCATGAGTACCCCGAGCTCCACGCCGTACGGATGGGGCTTGATCTCCCTCGGCTCCCGCGGGAGCACGTTCGCCGCCCGCGGGAGGACGACCCCCTCCCCCTCGGGGTCCCGGTACAGGATGCGGACGTGGGGATTCGCGAGGGAGACCTGCTCGAGGTAGCTCTCCACCGACTGGCGCCCCTTCTGGTATTTTCCCTCGAGCTCGATTTCGACCCGCGTGCCGTGCGGGGAGTCCCACGCCGTCTCCTCGTCCCTGATGATCTCGGGCGCGTTCTTCTGCGTGTCGATCCGGATCTCGAAGTAGTGGGCCGGCTTCCGCGGGCCGATGCGCGACGTGATCCTCACCGGCTGGCCCGTCGTGAGCTGCCCGTACATCCCGGCGGCGGAGATGCCGATCCCCTGCTGGCCGCGCGCCTGCTTGAGCGTGTGGAACTTCGATCCGTAGAGGAGCTTGCCGAATACCTTCGGCACCTGGGCCTTGACGATGCCGGGGCCGTTGTCCTCCACGGCCACGCGGAAGCGGTCCTCCCCGATCTGCCGGAGATCGATCTTGAGCTCGGGGATGATCTTGGCGTCCTCGCAGGCGTCGAGGCTGTTGTCGACGGCCTCCTTCACGGTGGTGAGGAGGGCCTTCTTCGGGTTGTCGAAGCCGAGGAGGTGCCTGTTCTTCGTGAAGAACTCGGAGACGGAGATCTCCCGCTGGCGGACCGCCATCTGGTAGGCGATCTCCTCCTGGTGGAGATCCATCCCGTTCTCGCCGAGCTCGCTCGGCGTCCTGACCCTTCCGGGCCGCCGGCCGCCGGCCGCCGCCTTTCCCTTCGCCCTCGGCGGACGCCTCTTCCGCTTCCGCATCGTCCCCGCCTCCCGCCGCGCGGCGTCCGTGTGGACGCGGCGCCTGATCGAGAGCATACTAGCATAATGATGGCGCCTGGCAAGGGGGTATGTCCCGCGCGGCGTTTCCGGCGGCATCCCCGTCGAATGGCCCGGCGCGCGCGGACGGACAACGGGCGGGAGGAGACGGCTACGGCGACCAGGCGGGGCTCGAGAAGTTTCCCGCCCCGCGCGTGATCTGGGTGGGGATGCGGTTGTAGACATCCATGACGTGGAGATCGCGCTTCCGGCCGCGCTCGGAACTGAAGACGATGGTGCGGCTGTCGGGCGCCCAGGACGGGTCCTCGTCGCTCCCGAGCCGGGGGAGGGAGATCTCCTCGCCGGTCTGCAGAACGAGCATCCCGATCTCGAAACGGCCGCCGACGCGCGAGGTGTAGGCGATCTTCTCCCCGTCCGGGGACCAGGCGGGGCTCGTGTTGTAGCTCCCCTTGAGCGTGACGCGCCGCGGCGGGGTCTTCCCCCACGAGTCCATGACGTAGATCTGCGGCGCGCCGGTCTGGTCGGAAACGAAGGCGACCTGCCTGCCGTCCGGCGACCAGCAGGGCGACGCCTCGACCCAGGTCGTCCGCGTCAGGCGCGTGAGCCGCCCCGAGGCGAGCTCCATGCGGTAGAGCTCGGGATTGCCGGCCTTGCTCAGCGTGAGGAGCAGCTCCCTGCCGTCCGGCGAGACGTCGGCGAATGCGTTCAGGCCGGGGAAGGCGGCGACGGAGCGCCCCCGCATCGTGGCGATGTCGAGCATGAAGATCTCGGGGAAGCCGCGGAGGTAGGTGGTGAAGACGAGCCCCCTCCCGTCGGGCGTCCAGCCGGGAAAGAGCGAGATGTTCTTTCCGCTCGTGAGCTGGCGGTACTCGGCGGAGCCGTACTCCATGACGCAGATCTGCTTCATGCCGCTCGCGTCGGCGTTGAAGGCGATGGAGGTGCCGCAGATCCCGATCTCGCCGGTGACCGCCCGGATGATGTCGTTCGCGACCGCGTGGACCATCCGCCTCGACGCGCCGGCGTCGTCCGCGTAGGACCTGGCGAAGATCGTCCTGCCGTCCCGCACGTTGAAGAGGCGGCAGGTCATCGCCAGCCGCCCCCCGCTCAGCGCGTACTCCGTCTTGACCACCATCTCGGCCCGCAGCGTCGCCCACTCCGCGAGGTTGACGCGGCCCGTGCGGCGGTCGTCCCTCTCCGCCTCCTCCACGAACTGCTGCTTCTTGACGGTGTCGAAATAGCCGGAGGCGTCGAGGTTCGAGCGGAGGAGGGCTGCGAGCGCCTGCGAGAGCTGCGGCCCCTCCGGCCCCTTCCGCGCGAAGGACGGGACGGCGATCACGATCCGCTGGGCGAACTGCTTGGAGACCGTGATCTGGACCTCGGGCGCCGCGTCGCCGGCGGCGAGCGCGAGCGCCGCCGCGGCGAAGAGGCACCGCGGAACAAACGTGCCGGTCTTCATGGGGGTATAGTATACAACCGCGGCCACAGAGAACACAGAGGATAGTGGTCTCGCCGCGGATTGGCGCGGATCAACGAGGATGCATGCAGAGGCAGTTCGTTGTTCGCATCTCGTGTTTCGTGTCCCGCCGTTCAAGGGGCGAGCGGGCGATGAACGATCGGAGCACTCATCTGATCCGGCGATGCGCCCAACCGGCGCTGCGTCGAAGGCACTTTCGGATGGAGCTGCCGTCACTCCGCGGCGACCATTATCCATTCAGCCTACGCTGACGGTCTATAGCTGGATAAGGACTGCATTCAGATCCGTGAATATCCGTCAGAAATCCGTGGAGATCCGCGGCTGTTGTTCCATGGCGCGCCCGGCGGCGGTCACTCCTCCGCGAGGGGGATGAAGGTCATGCAGACCTCGAGCGAATCGCCGCGGTAATCCGGGGGGAGGGGCGGGAGCGGCTGCGCCTCCCGGATCGCCTGGATGGCCGAGGCGTCGAGGACGTCGCTCCCCGACTTCCGCTCCACGCCGAGGATGTTGACCTTCCCGTCCCTGAGAATCCTGAACCGCACCACCACCGCGAGCCCCTCCCGCTCCGCCGCGCTCCTGCTCGGCGTCCGCCAGGCCTGGTAGATCTTCGAGGCGACGGCGTCGCTGTACCACGCGTTCGCGAAGGCGCCGGTGTCGAGGAGCTGCGCCTTCTGGAACTCCTCCGGCTCCGCCCAGTCCTTGTGATCGATCTTCGCGAGCTGCTCCTTGATCCGCTCCTCGATCGTCTGCCTCGGCAGCTCCACCTTCTTCGAGACCACCTTCCGCTCCGGCTTCCGCTCCGGCTTCTTTGCCGCCTCCTTCGGCGGCGCCGGCTTCTTCTCCTTCTTCGGCGCCTCCTTCTTCGGGGCGGCGGGCGGCGCCTCCGGCTTGCGCATGGTGAGGGCCGAGGGGTCGAAGAGCTCGATGGTGTAGATCTTGTGCTCGGGCCTGCGGGGGCGCCCGCAGGTGGGGAGCGTGATGAGGAGCCAGAGGCAGAGGGCATGGGCCGCCGCCGACATGGCGAAGCTCGTCGCGCGCCGCAGGGCGCCCCCCGCCCGTCGCATGGCCCGCCCTACCGCTCCCCCTGCGCCACCGTCGCCATCCCCATCCGCGTGATGCCGGCCTCGGTGATCCGATCGATCACCCGGATGACGGATTCGTAGTCGAGCTCCTTGTCGGCGCGGAGGATGAGGGCGGCGTCGGGCTCGCGGGCGGCGAGCGCCCTGAGCCGCTCGGCGAGCTCGTCGAGCGTGACGCGCTCGTTGCCGAGGTAGACGCGCGCGCCCCCCTCGCCCCCGCGGACGTTCACGGTCAGGCTCTCGGCCTCCGCGATCTTCTTCGGGGCGGCGGCGGGAAGGTTGACGTTGATGCCGTACTCGACGATCGGGGCGACGAGGAGGAAGAGGACGAGGACGAAGAAGATGACGTCGATGAGCGAGGTGAGATTGATCTCGGCGATCGTGACGAGCCTCGTGCGGGACGCGTGGCGCATTCTCATGGGGCCGTCCCGGCCGGTCAGTAGGCGACGAGCCGTCGCCGGACGATGGAGACGAACTCAGACGCGAAGTCCTCCATCTGGCCGGCCATTCGCTTGATCCTCGTGGAGATGATGTTGTACGCCGCCACCGACGGGATGGCGACGAGGAGCCCCACGACGGTGGTGATGAGCGCCCCCGCGATGCCGGGGGCGACGATGAGGAGCGAGGGGCTCCCCGAGGCGGCCATCGCGTTGAAGGCGCTCATGATCCCCCAGACCGTGCCGAGGAGGCCGAGGAGCGGGCCGACCGTCGCGGAGATCGCGAGCCAGATGAGCGACCGCTCGAGGAGGTCCGTCTCGCCCGAGATGGCGCGCTGGAGCGATTCCTCGACCCCCTCGAGCTGGGAGAGGGGGAGGCCCGGGTTCGCCTCCTCGAGGGGCTCCGCGTCGCCCATGATGTGCCGGAGCTCCTTCACGCCCGCCTCGTAGACCCTGTAGACGGGACAGGCGTGCGCCCGCTCGCGTGGGAAGCGGAGCGAGAAGAGCTGGCGGTCGCGGTGCGTCCGGAACTGCTGGAGGAAGAGGCGCGAGTTCCGCTCGGCGGCGCCGAGCATCCGGACCTTGTCGAGGATGACGAACCAGGCGTAGATGGAGAGCACGATGATGGCGATCGTGATGAACTTCCCGATGAAGTCGGACGAGAGGAACGTCTGGATGATGGTGGTGCTCATGGGGCGTGCTCCGCGACGGCGCGCGGACGGACATGCTCCTGTCCCGGGGCGGGGGCACCGGACATGCAAGAGAGTACCCTATCCGTCCGGCGGTGTCAACGGCCGCCTGCGCAGGCGGAGGAGATAGCCGCACGGCGGATTCATGACGTTCTTGCCGCGGTGGGAACCACGTATCCGCGACAATCCGCGGCAAGGCAATCCGTGAATATCCGTCGATGATCCGTGCGATTCCGTGGCGGGCGGTCCATTGTATCCATCTGCCGCGGCATAATCTCCCCGCGCGCGCCGTGTGGTACAATGGGCCCATGACGCTCCCGCGCGGCAGGCCCGCAGGCCAGCGGGTATTCGGTCCGGTCCCCTCGCGGCGGCTCGGCCGCTCGCTCGGCGTGGACGTCGTCCCCCTCAAGACGTGCACGCTCGACTGTGTCTACTGCCAGCTCGGCCGCACGGCGCGGCGGACCGTCCGGCGGCGGCGCCAGGCCCCCGTCCGGGAGGTCATGCGGGAGCTCCGCTCCGTCCTGCGGCGCGGCGTGGAGGCCGACTGGATCACCTTCTCCGGCTCCGGCGAGCCGACGCTCCACGCGGAGCTCGGCCGCATGGTCCGCGCCGTCAAGCGGATGACCCGTATCCCCGTCGCCGTCCTCACGAACGGAACGCTCCTCTTCCGGCCGGCGGTGCGGGAGGCCCTCGCCGCCGCGGACCTCGTCGTCCCCGATCTCGACGCGGGCTCCGCGCGCGTCTTCCGCCTGGTGAACAGGCCCCATCCCTCCCTTTCCTTCCGGAAGGTCGCCCGCGGCATCGAGGAGTTCGCGCGGGGCTTCCGGGGGAGGATCTGGCTCGAGGTGGTGCTCGTGCGCGGCGTCAACGACGGCGCGGACGAGTTGCGCCGCATCGGCCGGCTCGCCGCCCGCATCCGCCCGGAGCGGGTCCAATTGAACACGGTCGCCCGGCCGCCCGCGGAGCGGTGGGCGGCGGGGCTCACGCCCGCGGGGATGGAGCGGGCCCGCCGGATCCTCCAGCGGGAGCTCGGCCCCATACCGGTCGAGCCGGTCGCGCGCCGGCCGGGCGCGGCGCGGCGGCGCTCGAGGCGGCGGCCGGACGCCGCGGTCCTCGCCTGCCTCGCCCGGCGCCCGGAGACCGCCGCGGGCCTCTCCGCCTCGCTGGGGATCCCCCCCTCCCGGCTCGCCGCCGTCCTGCGGCGCCTCGCGCGATCAGGCGCGATCCGCTCGGAGCGGTTCGGGGGGGAGCGCGTCTACCTCCTCCCGCGCCCCTGACCCGCCGTTGGTGAATGCATCTGTTTCTTTGCCGCGGAATGACGCGGATTATCGCGGATAGAACGAGGGTTGGAACCGCTTCATCTTCTCTTGTTCAACTTGTCTGCAAGAATCCGTGGCGATCCGTGGCGGATTCGTGCATCGAATCCGCGGCCGGCAATGGCTGCATGGGCGCGGGGGGGGGCGCCGGTCACCTGATCCGGTGGCCGGCGATCTTCTTGTGGAGGCCGTAGCGGCTGAGGCCCAGCCGCACCGCCGCCCGCGTGATGTTGCCGCCGCAGTCGCGGAGCGCCGAGCGGATGATCTCGCACTCCACCTCCATGAGCGACTCCCTGAGCGTCCCGCCGCCCGGCGCGGCGCGGTGAACCTCTTCGAGAGCTCGTCCGGCCGCACGAGGTTCCCCTCTCGGTGCATCGCCACGATCCGCTCGATCTCGTTCTGGAGCTCCCGCACGTTGCCGGGGAACGGGTACGCCTCGAGCAGCCGCATCGTCTCGGCCGTGAAGCCGTCGATGCGCGCCCCCGCCCGCCGGGCGTAGAGCCGGAGGAAGTGCGCCGCCAGGAGCGGGATGTCCCGCCGGCGGTCGCGCAGGGGCGGGACGCGGATCGGGAAGACGTTCAGCCGGTAGAAGAGGTCGCGCCGGAAGCCCCCCCGCGCGACCTCCTCCTGAAGGCTGTGGTTGGTGGCGGAGATGACGCGGACGTCGAGCCGAATCTCCCGGACGCTGCCGAGCGGACGGATGACGCCGTCCTGGAGGAACCGGAGGAGCTTCACCTGGACGCGGGGGGAGCTCTCGGCGATCTCGTCGAGGAAGATCGTCCCGCCGTTCGCGGCGGCGAGGAGCCCCTGCCTGGATACGGTGGCGTCCGTGAACGCGCCCCGCACGTGTCCGAACAGCTCGCTCTCGAGCAGCGATTCGGGCATCGCGGCGCAGTTCTGCGGGACGAAGGCGGCCCGCCGGCGGGGGCCGCTCGTGTGGATCGCCCGGGCGAGGAGCTCCTTGCCCGTTCCGGTCTCCCCCTCGATCAGGACGGCGAAGTTCCCCGCGGCCGCCTTCTCGACCAGGCGGAGCACCTCTCCCATGGTTTCCGTCGATCCGATGAGTCCGGGGATGCGCATCGCCGCCACCCCTCCCGCGACGGCTTCAAAAAGAGAGGCCGAACCGCCTCGTGCAGCAAACCGGCAGTTCGGCCATCCTTCGCCCCCCGGTCCCGGCGGCGGAGGATCCGTAACTTTGCGCCACCCGATTACTCGGGTTTTGCCCTTATCGGTTTATCCGTGGAACGCGGCGGTATTTTACCATCTAGCGCTCCATATGGCAAGTGAATAATCGGCGAAGCCGCCGCGGATTTCCGCGGATTGGAAAGAGCAGCCCATCCGCGGGTGAACAGGCAACAACCCGAACACCGGATTCATCCGCGCCTATCCGCGGCAAAGGAGTTTCTCCTCTCTCTTCCCTTTCGGCCTTTGGCTGCATTCGGATCAGTGGGGATCCGTGATGATTTGTGCTCATCCGTGATGGCAAGAAATTCGTGGCAAGGGATGCCGCGCGGCGGATCTACGGCCTTCCCGAGAGGGCGACGATGGCGGCGGGCAGGCGGTCGATGATGTCCGAGGGGAGGAGGGAGCGCTCGCCGAGGCGCAGCGCGGCGCGGTCGCCCGCGTCGCCGTGGACGAAGACGCCGGCGCGGGCGGCGTCGAGCGGGGCCATCCCCTGTCCCCGGAACGAGGCGATGACGCCCGTGAGGACGTCGCCGCTCCCCCCCGTCGCCATCCCCGCGTTCCCCCGCGTGTTGATCGAGACGCGGCCGTCGGGCGACGCGATGACGGTGAGGGCCTCCTTGAGGACGAGGGTGACGTTGTGCGCCCGGGCGAAGCTGCTCGCCGCGACGAACCGGTCGAGGATGACGTCGGCCGCCGCGCAGCCGAGGAGGCGCCCCATCTCCCCGGGGTGCGGCGTGAGGATGATCGGCGCCCGGGCCCGGCCGAGGATGCCCGGGTCGTCCGCGAGGGCGGTGAGGCCGTCGGCGTCGATGACCATCGGCCGCTCGAGGCCCTCCACGAGCGCCCGCACCATCGCGGCGGTCTCCGGATGGCGCGAGAGGCCGGGGCCGATCGCCACGACGTCGAATCGGTCGGCCCGGGCGAGGATCTCCCGCCCCGCCGCCGCGCCGAGCGTCCCCCCCTCCGTCTCGGGGAGCGGCATGCTCATCGCCTCCGTGAGCTTCGACTCGATGACCGCGTTGAGGCCCCGCGGGACGGCGACCGTCACGAGCCCGGCGCCCGACCGGAGGGCGCCGAGGGCGGCGAGGCAGGCCGCGCCGGTGAGGCCCGGCGAGCCGGCGACGACGAGGAGGTGGCCCCAGTCGCCCTTGTGGGAGCGTCGGCGGCGCGGGGGGAAGAGGGGGAGGAGATCCGCCTCGACGATCAGGTCGCCGCTGCCGGGGGCATCCCGGACCAGGTCCTCGGGAAGGCCGATGTCGGCCACGAAGACGCGGCCGCAGTGTTCCGGCCCCTCCCCCTCGACGAGGCCCGTCTTCGGCAGCCCCATCGTGACCGTCGCGGTCGCCCGCACGGCGACGCCGCGGACGCGCCCGCTCGTGGCGTCGATCCCCGACGGGACGTCGATCGCCACGACGTGCCTGCGGAGGGAGCGGATGCGGCGGATCGCCTCGGCGGGTGGGCCGGTCACCTCCCCCGCGACGCCGGTGCCGAGGATGCCGTCGACGACGAGGTCGAACCCCGCGGCGGCCTCTGCCCCCTCTCCCGCGGCGTCGGCCCGGACGATGTCGGCCCCGGCGGCCTCGAGGCGGTCGAGGTTCGCGCGGGCGTCGCCCGCGATCGCGCCCGCCTCGGCGAGCAGGACCGTCCGCGTCCGCACCCCCTCGGCCTCGAGCAGGCGCGCCGCGACGAAGGCGTCCCCGCCGTTGTTCCCCCTCCCGGCGAAGAGGAGCGCCCGCGGCCGGAGGCCCGCCTCCCAGATTATCTCCGCCGCGCGGCGGGCGACCGCCGCGCCGGCGCGCTCCATCAGGTCGAGTCCCGGGATGCCGCGCTCCCGGATGGCGGCGCGGTCCAGCTCCCGCATCCGCTCCGCGGTGACGAGCTTCATCCCCGCCTCACGACGGGCTCCCCCCGATCGGGCAGGGCCCGAGACGGATGAGGTCGATCATCTCGCGCACCGCCCGCTCGAGGCCGACGAGGACGGCGCGCGAGACGATGCTGTGGCCGATGTTGAGCTCCTCGAGGCGCGGGACGCCGAGGACCGGCCGGACGTTCCAGTAGGTGAGGCCGTGGCCCGCGTTCACCCTGAGGCCCGCCTTCGCGGCGTGCTCGGCCATCGCGGCGAGCGCCTCGAGCTCCTTCCGGCGCGCCGCCTCGCCTCTCGCGTCGGCGTAGCGGCCGGTGTGGAGTTCGATGAAATCCGCCCCCGCGTCCGCCGCCGCCCGTATCTGTCGTCCGATCGGGTCGATGAAGATGCTCACGACGATGCCGGCCGCCTTGAGGCGCGCGACGGCCGCGGCGATCCGCTCCGCCCCGCCGATGACGTCGAGGCCGCCCTCCGTGGTCACCTCCTCCCGCTTCTCCGGGACGAGGCAGACGCTGTCCGGCCGCACCCGCTCGGCGATCGCGACGATATCGCCCGAGACCGCCATCTCGAGGTTGAGGCGCGTGCGGACGACCTGCCGGAGGATCTCGACGTCCCGGTCGGCGATGTGGCGCCGGTCCTCCCTGAGGTGGACCGTGATGCCGTCCGCGCCGGCGAGCTCGCAGAGGACGGCGGCGGCCACCGGGTCCGGTTCCACCGTCCGCCGGGCCTGCCGCACGGTCGCCACGTGGTCGATGTTCACGCCCAGCCGGATCATTCTTTCCCCGCCCCCCGTTTCGAGCGTCCCCGGGGCCTCCTCGCCCCCGGGCCGATCTCTCGGCGGATCGCCTCGGCGACGCGGCGCGCCATCGCCTCGATCGCCTTCCGGTTTCTCCCCTCGATCATCACCCGGGCGATGCGCTCCGTCCCGGAGTAGCGGACGAGGATGCGGCCGTCGCCGCCGAGCGCCTCCCGCGCCTCACGGATCCGCCTCGACACGAGGGGGAGGCCGTCGAGCGGCCGCTTCGCGCGCACCGGGACGTTCAGGAGCACCTGGGGGTATTTCTCGACGCACGCCGCCAGCTCCGACAGCCGCTTCCGCCGCGCGCGCATGATCCGGAGCACCTGGAGTGCGGTGATCATGCCGTCGCCGGTGGTGGTGAAGTCACTGAAGATGATGTGCCCGGACTGCTCGCCGCCGAGCGAGGCGGACCGCCGGATCATCTCCTCGGAGACGTAGCGGTCGCCCACCTTCGTCCGGACGACGGTGATCCCCGCCCGCCCCATGGCGCGCTCGAGGCCGCAGTTGCTCATGACCGTGGCGACGAGGACGTCGCCCCTCAGGGCCCCGGCCGCCTTCATGTCCGCGGCGCAGACGCCCATGATCTGGTCTCCGTCCACGACCCGCCCCCCCTCGTCCGACAGGATGACCCGGTCGGCGTCGCCGTCCAGGCTGATCCCCGCGTCGGCGCCGTGCAGGCGGACGGCCTCGCTGACGACCTCGGGGTGGAGCGAGCCGCAGTTCCGGTTGATGTTCGTCCCGTCCGGGTCGGCGTTGAGGACGATCGCCTCGGCGCCGAGCTCGAAGAGGATGCGGGGGGCGACCCGGTAGGCGGCGCCGTTCGCGCAGTCGAGGACGACCTTCATCCCGTCGAGCGTCATGCCGCGGGGGAAGGAGTTCTTCACGAACTCGACGTAGCGGCCCTGGGCGTCGTCGATCCGGTACGCCTTGCCCACGTCGAGGGCGGTCGGACGGATGGCGTCGAGCTCGCCCGAGGCGATGAGCTCCTCCATCCGGTTCTCGCAGCTGTCGGCCAGCTTGTGGCCGTCCCGCGAGAAGAACTTGATCCCGTTGTCCTCGTACGGGTTGTGGGAGGCGGAGAGCATGATCCCGGCGTCGGCGCGGAGCGACCGGGTGATGTACGCCGTGCCGGGGGTGGGGAGGGGGCCGATGAGGAGGACGTCCACCCCCATCGAGCAGATGCCCGCCACGAGGGCGTTCTCGAGCATGTAGCCGGAGAGGCGGGTGTCCTTGCCGATGACGATCCGGTGCCGCCGGTCGGCGTTCTTGAAGACGTCCGCCGCGGCCCGCCCGAGCTTGAGCGCCGTCTCCACGGTCATCGGCTCCGTGTTGGCGACGCCCCGCACCCCGTCCGTCCCGAACAGCTTCATGCCCCCTCCCCTCCCGCGGGAGCCGGCCTCACGCCTCCGACGGGCGCAGCCGGGGCTCCTCCGCCACGGCCCCTCCGGCCCGCTCCTCCCGGACGGGCGCGGCGGCGGGCGGCGGGGAGGCGGGGCGCCGCATCGGCGGGAGCGCCTCCCCCCTGATGAGCATCTCGATCTCCCTCCCCTCGAGCACCTCGCGCTCGAGGAGCGCCTGCGCGATCCGCTCGAGCGCGTCCCTGTTCGAGAGGATGATCTCGCGCGCCCGCGTGTGGCACTCGTCGATGATGCGCCGCACCTCGCGGTCGATCTCCTGCGCCGTCTTCTCGCTGTAGTCGACCGTGCGCCCGATCTCCTTCCCCAGGAAGATGTGCTCGTCGCGCTCGCCGAAGGTGACCGGCCCGAGCAGCTCGCTCATCCCCCACTCGCACACCATCATGCGCGCGATCTTCGTCGCCTGCCTGATGTCGCTCTGGGCGCCGGAGGTGATCTCGCCGAAGACGGTCTCCTCGGCCACGCGCCCGCCCATCATGCCGGCGATCTGCCCGAGGAGCTCCCGCCGGGCGTGGTGGTACTTGTCCTTCTCCGGCAGCTGCATCGTGGCGCCGAGGTAGGCGAGGCCGCGCGGGATGATGGTGACCTTGTGGAGCGGCTCGGTCTCCTCGATCCGCTCGAGGACGAGGGCGTGGCCCGCCTCGTGGTAGGCGGTGATCCGCCGGTCCTTCTCGTCCATGACCTTGCTGCGCCGCTCCCTCCCCCACCGCACCTTGTCGCGCGCCTCCTCGAGGTCCTCCATGGCGACGCTCTTCCGGTCCTGCCGCGCGGCGAGGAGCGCCGCCTCGTTCACGAGGTTGGCGAGGTCCGCGCCCGAGAAGCCCGGCGTCCCGCGGGCGATGATCCCGAGCTCGACGTCGGGGGCGAGGGGGACGCTCTTCGCGTGCACCTTGAGGATCTCCTCGCGGCCGCGCAGGTCCGGCATGTCGATGACGATCTGCCGGTCGAAGCGGCCCGGCCTGAGGAGCGCCGGGTCGAGCACGTCCGGCCGGTTCGTCGCCGCGATGAGGATCACCCCCTCCTGCGTGTTGAAGCCGTCCATCTCCACGAGGAGGGCGTTGAGCGTCTGCTCCCGCTCGTCGTGCCCGCCGCCGATCCCGGCGCCCCGGTAGCGCCCCACCGCGTCGATCTCGTCCATGAAGATGATGCAGGGGGCGTTCCGCTTCCCCTGCTCGAACAGGTCGCGCACCCGGGCGGCGCCGACGCCGACGAACATCTCCACGAAGTCGGAGCCGCTGATGGTGAAGAACGGCACGTCGGCCTCGCCGGCGATCGCCTTCGCGAGGAGGGTCTTGCCGCAGCCGGGGGGGCCGATGAGCATGACCCCCTTCGGGATCCTGCCGCCGAGCCGCTGGAACTTCTTCGGGTCCTTGAGGAAGTCGATGATCTCCTGCACCTCCTCCTGGGCCTCGTTGATGCCGGCGACGTCCTTGAACGTCACCCGCTCGTCCCCCTTCATGAGCAGCCGCGCCCTGCTCTTGCCGAAGGAGAGGGCGCTGTGGCCGACCCCCCGCATCTGGCGGGAGACGAGGAACCAGATCAGGCCCACGATGAAGACGATGGGGAGGAGGGTGAGGATGAGCTGGTTGATGTACGCCCGCGACGGCTCCACGCTCACGGCCACGTTGTGGGCGAGGAGGATATTCTTGAGGTCGAGGACGGCGGCGTCGCCGGGGATGACGTCCACCGTGTACTTCCTCCCGTCCCGGAACGTCCCCTTCGCCCTGACCGAGTCCTCGACGAAGACGAAGGTGGCGATCCGGTCCTCCCGGACGCCCTCCTCGAACTTGTCGTAGGTGAGGGTCTCGACGTCGCGGTCGCCCGACCGCTGGATCTGGTAGGCGAGCATGATGCCGATGAGGATGACGAGCCAGATCGTCGTGGGGCGGATGGGGCCCTTCGACAACTTCGCGGCGCCCCCGCGCTTCTTCTCTGCCATGGGGACTGCTCCCTTCCTGTACCCGCTCCTAATCTATCACATCCGGCCGCGGCGCTCCACGGCCAACCGGAGGACCCCGCGCGTGGCCGGGGTCACCTTGAACTCGTCGGCGATCGGGGCGCCGGGGAACCAGACGATCCGGTCCCCGCAGGCGATGACCGGGACGAGCCGCCGGAGCGGGAGCGGGAGCTTCCCGTCGATCATGATCTTCTTGAGCGTCCTCCCCCCCGGCGCGCCGAGCGGCCTGTACCGGTCGCCGGGGCGGCGGCTGCGGACGACGAGCGGCCTGCCGCCGGTCGCGTCGAGGGAGACGTGCTCCACGAGCGGCCGGCGCGGCCCCGCCCCCCCGCCCCACGTCTCCGCGAGCGTCGTCCGCCGCCTCCGGAGCCGCCGCACCCTTCCCGCCGGGAGGGCGGCCGCCCGGAAGCGGACGCGGAGCGGCGGCCGGTCGAGCCGCGCCCCGTCCTCGAGGGGGAACTCGTACGCGGGCGATCCCGCCAGCCGGCCGCGCGACAGGACGAGGTGGGCGTGCTCGCGGGCGGCCGCGGCGCCGCCGGGCAGGAGGCGGACGCGGTAACCGCCCCGCCCGCGGCACAGCCCCTCGACGGCCCCGACGTCCGCGGCGTCCGGTTCCCCCGCCGCGCCGAGCTCGGCGAGGGCGCGGACGAGGAGCGCCGCCCGGACGACGCCCGGCTCCGCCAGGAACCGGTCCCTCCGGAGGACGATCGCCCCCGCGCGCCGCGACGCCCGCCCGAGGATCCTCGCCGCACGCGCCTCGATGAACGCCGATCCGTCCGCGGAGACGGCGGCGCAGCGGCGGAGCACCTCCGCGATTCCCGGGTTGTAGTCGCGGCGGAGCAGCGGGATGAGCCGCCGGCGGATCCTGTTCCTGAGGAAGGAGACGTCCATGTTGCTCCGGTCGATCCTGTACGGGATCCGGTGCGCCGCCGCGTGGGCGAGGACCTCCGACCGCCACGTCCCGAGGAGCGGCCGCACGTACCGCAGCCCCCCCTCGACCCGCACCGGCCGCATCGCGGCGAGCCCCCGCCAGCCGGCCCCCCTGAGGAGGCGCAGCAGGAACGTCTCGACCTGGTCGTCCGCGGTGTGGCCGAGGGCCACGACGGCCGCCCCGGCCCGGGCGGCCGCGCGCCTGAGGAAGGCGTACCGCATCTCCCGCGCCGCCTCCTCGATCGAGAGCCCCCGCGCGCGGGCGCGCGCCGCGGCGTCGGCCCTGGCCGACGCGAACCGGATGCCGTTCGCCCGGCAGAAGTCCCGGACGAAGGCGAGGTCGCGGTCGGCCTCCCGCCCGCGCAGGCCGTGGTGGAGGTGCGCGACGCGGACCGACAGCCGGCGGGCCGGCGCGATCGAGCGGAGGAGGTGGAGGAGCACCATCGAGTCCGGGCCGCCCGAGACGGCGACGAGGACCGTGCCCCCCGCGGGGAGCATCCGGTGCTCCCGGATGAACCGCTCCGCCCTCCGGATCAGTTCGGCGGATGCGGCCGGCCGCGCGCCCATCTCCCCGCTACGGAACCTCGGGGACGGAGGGCGGCGGCACGAGGTCGAAGTACGTATCCGCGAGGTTCGTGATGCGGCTGGCCCTCTTGAGCGGGTCCATCCCGACGAAGGTGAGCGCGCAGAAGAAGGTGTAGCGGCCGTAGGGCAGATCCCCGGGGAGCGGCCCGAAGCCGATCCCGCCGTCCATCTCCTCGATCGGCATCTCCCTGCTGATCGGCCGCCGGGAGGTGGTGAAGCGGAGCCTGCGGTCGAGGAAATAGAGCCGGTTGCCCGGGATGTTCACGGCGATGTACGCGTCCGCCGGCCACTCCTCCCAGTCGGCGTCCCGCATGAGGAGCTCGTACCTGAGGAGCGGCTCCTCGCCGTGGGTGATCTCGCGGGGGGATCCCATCCGCAGGTTCACGCGCGGCGGCGTCCCGGTCGGCACCGGCGGGACGGGCGCCTCGATCGTCACCCTGCCGGAACCGGATGTCGTCGCTGTTGTCCAATTCGCCGTGTAGCTGCCGATCCTCACGCGCGTGACGTCGACGAAGTCGATCCTCGTCGTCGTCAGCGGAGCGCTCGGCGCGATGACGAACCGGATGCTGCCGAGATTCGTGATGTTGCGCACGGCGGCTTGCGTTTTCGCCTCGGCCGTCACCTTGTACCTGCCGTCGTACCGCTTCTCGACCTCCAGCTCGCTGATCCCGTTGTCCCGCGCGGCGCTGCTCAGCGAGAAACGGTCGAACTCGAGGATCCGGTCGTCGAATTCGAACGTGAATATGAAGCCGGCGATCAGATCCGACGAGACGTTCACCGGCACGCCCACCTCGTCGCCCGGCGCGCCGGAGGCGCTCCCCATGGTGAGGGTGACCGCGCCGCACGGCGCGGCGGCCGCCGCCGCGACGGCGCAGAGGAAGATGATCGTTTTCATGTCGTATTCTCCGGGGCCGCGCCGGCCCGCTTCGGCGGCCGGCTCACTCCTCCCTGAGGTGGAAGTCGGCGTGGGCGATCCTCCTGCCGTCGATGAAGCAGGTCGCGCGGTATTTCCCGGGGCCGCCCTTCGCGAGGAGGGCGGCGGTCTCCTCGCGGAACGGGTGCGCCTCCTCCTCGTCCCCCCAGGCGTGGCGCTGCTGCGACAGGGGCGCGCCCCGGCCGTCCCTCTGGAGGGCGACCTCGACCTCCTTGCCCGCGAAGTTCCTGTCGAGCTCGACGACGATGACGACGGCGGCGTCGCCCGGCGTGAACTCCGACCGGATGTCCATCGGGTGGTCGATGAAATCGGCGCAGGTGAAGATGCTCCCCGCGGGCACCCTGACCCGCTCCTCGTGGGGGACGAGGCCGAGGAGGAGCTTCCGCGCCGCCGCGTCCGCCGCCCGGTCGAGCACCTCCGCCTCCCCCATCGGCGGCGGCGCCCCGTAGGAGGAGGCGGTCCCGGTCCTCGCGTCGGCCCAGATCACCCGGCCGGTCGCGCAGTCCACGAGCCGGATCCCCGCCTCGACGACGCCGTCGATCTTGTACCAGTCCACCGGCACCTCGTCGTAGTACGCCTCGTGGAGCGCCTCGTCGAAGCGGAACGGCGTGCCGTAGAACCGCACCTCGTGGAACCGGTCGCCCCGGAACTGGACGACGGTGCCGGCGAGGACCGCGTCGGCGCCCGTCGCCCTCCCGATCGCCGCGACGGCCTCGTGGTCGATCGCGCCGGGGGGGAGGGCGGGCGCGTCGAGATCGGTCCCGGAGACGATCCGGTAGGGACCCCGCTCGACGAGGAGCGCGATGATCTTCTCGGCGACGATCCGCTCGGCGTCCGGGTACTCGGAGGGATTGTCGAACGGGAGGACGGCGATCGTCCGGATCGCCCGGTAATCGAACCGGGGCCTGACGGTGACCCACACCTTCGGCGCCGCGCAGCCGGCGCAGGCTGCCGCGACGAGGAGCATTCCCGCCGCACGCCGGACGGCGGAACCCGCCGCCGCCGGGCCGGTCATTCGGTCTCGCATGGAATCATTCTACTCCACCGCGCGGCCGGATGCAATCCCCGCCCGGCCCGCCCGGCCCGAGTGAGAAGAACCAATCAATCACGGATTGCTGCTGATCTCCGCGGATCCGGCCGCAGCCGGAATCGGAAGAGAGAGAATACCGCTGAGCCGCAGATTCACGCAGATCAACGCGGATGGCCGCAGATCCACAATGTGTAGCCGCGGATGCACGCGGATTGCATCCCGCCACAGAGATCACAGAGACCACAGAGTGATGACCAGACGCATCATTCTCCGTGTCCTCTGTGGCCTCTGCGGCAAAAAGCTCATGTGCGGTCATCTGCAAGGATCCGCGCGGGATTGGTGCTTCTTCCATCTCGGCTCCGGGCGGTCATATTCCCTTGCCGCGGCGCCTTCCCTGTGCTATACCTAAGCTCGTCGGAGGGCTGATGAACGCGGCGCGCGGCGACCGGGAGCGTCTGTCGGGAGCGGATCGGATGCCGCCCGCCTGCGCCGGCGGCATCCCCTCCGCCGTGCCCTCCGGCGCCGCCGCCGTCCCGGAGGCCCGGATGGAAGGCCCCCTCCCCCGCGCCCCCCGCGGCGGATTCGTCGTCTACATCAACAGCGAGACCGTCGGCGGCGACCAGGCCGGCGGCCGCGACCTCATGCGCGCCTTTCTCTACACGCTCACGGAGGTCGCCCCGCAGCCGGCGGCGATCATCCTCGTCGGCTCCGCCGTGCGGCTCGCGGTGCCCGGATCGGCCGCGCTCGAGAGCCTCTCGGTCATGGCCGAGCAGGGCGTGTCGATCCTCGTCGCCGAGCCGTCCGCCCGCCTCCTGCCCGGTCCGGTCGCCGTGGGGAAGGCCGCCACGATGCACGCGGTCCTCCAGGCGCTCATCAGGGCGGAGAAGGTGATCGTCCCCTGAGGGGGGCGGTCAGATCCCGAGCCAGTCGAACCAGCCCAGGTCGAGGAGTTCGCTCACCGCGGCGGCGCCGAGGAGGGCGACGTAGAGGAGGGCGGCGGCGAGGGCGAGGGGGCCGGCGTGCCGCCGGCAGGCGGAAAGGATACGCCGCTCCATGAGGAGGACGAGGGCGGCGACGGCGCAGCCGGCGGCGGTCCCGGCGGCCCGCCCCGCTCCTCCCCGCAGCCCCCCCGCCCAGCCCGCGAAGAGGACGATGACGAGGGCGAGGAGGACGCGCACGGCGACGGCGAGCGCCGCGTCGAGTCGTCCGGCGGTCCGCTGCGGGGCGCCCATGGGGATCAGGCCTTCGCTTCGGCGGCCGCCGCGGCCTTCCTCTCCTCCTCCCGCTTGGACCGGTACTCCCTCCAGCATCGCTTCGTGCAGTAGTAGCCGTTGTTCCGGTAGTACCACTTGATGCGGCTGAGCTGCTTGCCGCACTGCTCGCACTTCTCCGGCTTCTCCTTCTTCGGCGGGGGGGTCGGCGGCGCCTTCGGCGCCTCCGCCGTCTCCGCCGGCTTCGCCGGCTGCGCCGCCGGTTCGTCCTTCTTCACCTCTTCGGTCATGACGCCGTCTCCCCCGCCTCGCTGACGATCTTGAACACCTTGTCGTGCGGCCGCACCTTGCCGCTCACCTTGACCCCGATGGAGTCGCCCGCCTTCGCCTCGCTGACGCTCTGGTGCTCGATCTGCATCGACTCGACGTGCACCTCCATGTCCGTGGTGTGACCGACGATCCGGATGGTGTCGCCGACGCTGAGCGGGCCGCTCAGCTCGAGCGCCGCCGCGCCGACGTGTCCGAAGTAGTGCGTCACCTTCCCGACTTCGATCTCGGCCATGGTCCACCTCCCTCCGGTCCGCGCGCCGATCTCCGTCCAGGTCCGACGCCCATTCTACGGCAGGGGGGCGGGCCGCGCAAGCCGCAACTTCACGACGCACCGCCAGCCGCGGATTCAACGCACTGATGGATCGCTGATTGTCACGGACCAGTACGGATATCCACGGATGAGTGCGCATGCGGATCAGTGGTGATCCGTAATGATCCGCGGGAATCCGTGGTGACGTGGTTCTTCCGCTCGGCGGGGGGGTCAGAGGAAGAAGTTGATCGTCTCCTCGATGGAGAAGGCGAGGTTCGGGACCGGCGTGATTTCAGGCAGCCGCGCGCTGACGAAGTTGAACGCCTCGTCGTAGCCGAAGCCGATGCTGCAGAGGTAGGCGATGGCCACGGACGGCGACCGCCCGATACCGGCGTTGCAGCAGACGAGGACGCCGTGGTGGCGGATGTGGTCCTTGATCCAGACGATCGCCTCGCTCAGGTTCTCGGGGGAGATCGGGACGAGGTCCCTGAGCGGGATCTTCCGCGAGAGCCTCCCCTCGGCCCTCGTCTCGCACTCCTCGGCGACGTTGAGGATCGCGGAGAGCTGTTCCGGCGGGCGCCGCGCGTCGAGCGACGAGCCGACGGCGAGACGCCTGAGTACGTAGGTGATCAATGAGGTCCCCTCAGGGCGATGCTTTGAATATTATTAGCACATGGTGCGGGGAAGTCAATGCCCGCGCCCCTTTTTCCTCCCCGCCGTCCCGCGCACGCCCGCGAAGAACCGTTCCATCCCGGCGAGCGCGCCCCCCTCGTCGAGCGCGCAGACCGGGACGTCGGGGAGGGATTCCAAAAACAGCCTCCCGTAGCGCTTCGTGTGGATCCGGGCGTCGAGGACGAGGACGGCCCCGACGTCGTCCCGGTGCCTGATCAGCCTCCCGAACCCCTGCCTGAACTTGATCACCGCCTGCGGCACGCTGTACTGGAGGAACGGGTCGCCGCCGGCCGCCTCGATCGCCTCCATCCGCGCCTGCTGGATCGGCTCGTTGGGGACCCGGAACGGGAGCCGGGTGATGATGACGCACTGGAGGGCCTCCCCCTTCACGTCGACGCCCTCCCAGAAGCTGTCGGTGGCGAAGAGGACGGCCGCCTCCTCCTCGCGGAACCGGTCGAGGAGGGCGGTGCGGCTGCCGCTCCCCTGCCGGAGGGGGGTGATCCCCCGCGCCCCGATGACCGGCTCGAGCCGCCGGTGGATCTCCCCGAGCAGCCGGTACGAGGTGAACAGGACGAACGCCCGCCCCCGGCTTATCCGGACCGCCTCGCCGATGATCCGTTCGAGCATCTCCTCGAAGCCGGGGCTGTCCGGCTCCGGTATCCCGCGCGGGCAGGCGACGAACGCCTGCGACCGGAAGTCGAACGGCGAGGGGAGGAGGCGGGTCGAGAGCCGCTCGGACGGGAGCCCCTCGATCCCGAGCCGCCCCCGGAAATAGTCGAACCGCCCCCCCACCGTGAGCGTCGCGGAGGTCAGCAGCACCGTGCCGAACCGGTCGTAGAGCGCGTCCCGGAGACCGGCGGAGACGTCCACGGGCGCCGCGCAGAGCGCGAGCGAGCTCCCCCCCCTCCACTCCCTGACCTCGAGCCAGCGGCAGGAGCCGTCCTCCTCGCCCGTGAAGGCCGCGAGGCACTCCAGGTGCTGCTGGAGCCGCCGGCGCAGCGCCACGAGCTCGAGGCAGGGCGACTCGATCGTCCCCTTCAGCCGCTCCGGCAGCCGGCCGAGCACGCCGGCGAGCTCGCGGAGCCGGCCCGCGAACGGCGAGAGCCCGGCCGCGAGCTCCTCCAGGAGCGGGCAGAGGGCCGAGCGCCAGAAGCCCGACTGCCGCACCTCCGGCGTCACGCGGAGGACGCGCTCGCCGCCGGCGCCGCTCTCGCCGAGGAACCGCGTCATCTCCTCCACGGCCCTTTCCATGGCGGCGTTCAGGCGCTCCTCGAGGACGTGCCGCTCGGGCAGGATCCGGTCGTCGATCAGCCGCAGCGCCTCCGCCGCCTCCCCCCGCGCCCCCGCGGCCGCCGCGAGCCGCGCGCGCAGGAACGGGAGGAGGCCCCTCCCGCTCTCACGGCCGCTCTGGAGCCGTCGGAGGATCTTCAGGAGGCCGAACCTCGACACCCGGAAGCCGAGGTACTCGGTCGCGACGTTCTCGAGGTGCTGGGCCTCGTCGGCGATGACCCGGTGGAAGCGCGGGAGGACGGCGGGGCGGTCGTAGGTGTCCGTCCGGCTCCGCACGGCGAGGTCCGCCATGAGGAGGTGGTGGTTGACGACGAGGAGGTCGGCGGAGGAGGCCGCGCGCCGCGCCCTGTAGAAGAAGCAGCGGGCGTAGTGCGGGCAGCGGGCCCGGGTGCACTGGTCCGCCTCGGCCGCGACCCGCTCCCACGTCTCGCCCTTCGGGATGAAGCTCAGGTCGGCGAGGCTCCCGTCGCCGGTCCGCCCGGCCCACCGCGCAATCTCCTCCAACTCGCCGGCCCCCTCCTCCTGCTGGACGAGGAGCTCCTCCCGGGCGGCGCCGAGCTTCCGGAGGCAGAGGTAGTTGCCGCGCCCCTTCACGAGCACCGCGCTGCAGCGGAGGCCCTCCAGCCGCTGGAGGAGGGGGATGTCCCTCCCCGTGAGCTGCTCCTGGAGATTGATGGTGTTCGTCGAGACGACCACCCGCTCCCTGTTGCGCAGGCTCCAGGCGATGGCCGGGATGAGATAGGCGAGCGATTTCCCCGTCCCCGTCCCCGCCTCGACCATGGCGACCCGGTCCTCGTTGAACGCCCGGATGACCTCCTCCATCATCGCCCGCTGCTCCTCGCGGAACTCGTAGTCGGGCAGCGCCGCGGACACGTCCCCGCCGGGGAGGATGTACCGGAGGAGGCGCTCGCCGTCGAGCGGCTTCAGCTCCTCCCGCCGGGACGGCTCCACGACCGGGTAGATCGATTCGACCTCGTTGTCGACGATGTAGAAGCCGACGCCCGCGCTCCCCATGTTCGAGGCGATGGAGAGGTCGGCCGCCGAGGGCACGAGATCGCCGTCGGGGTGGTTGTGGATGATGACGTCGCCCGGCCGCGCGTCGCGGACGACGGCGGGCACGCTCCCCTCGTCGCCCCGCGCGCGCACGCGCGCCTCCCGGACGATGAGATCCTCGTCGGTCGTCCCGATGAAGAAGACCTCGTTGCCGGCGGCCTTGCGGACGGCCTCGCGGATCGCCTCGGCGGCCTCCGGGTGGAGGTATTCGGCGACCTCGATCGTGTCGTTCATGGGCGCCCATTATAGCAGGTCGGGCGGCCCGGCCCCTTCCCATTCAGTCCGTCGGTCGTCGTTCGTACTTCGTCCATCGCACGAGCCGAGAATGACAATGCACTCCGCGCCACGGATCTCCACGGATCATTGACGGATTACTGCGGAATGGATTGCCGCAGACGGGCGCAGCCACTTCTTGGCCGCGGATGGACGCGGATTATCGCGGATAAAGCGAGGGTTTGAACAGCTCCCTCCGCTTTTGTTCAACGGGTCTGCATTGATCCGCGTTCATCGGCGGTTCAGTCCTTGAATCCGCGAGATCCGCGGCAAGAACTCAAGTCCCTTCGCCACCAATATAATGGGGCCTACGCGCCATCTTCCAGCATTTTAATCAGCCCCTCTGTCCACCTCGTAGGTGGAATTGGACTTTTCACCCTCTGCCGCGGTTTCATCCGTGCGGATCCGTACTAATCCGTGGAAATCCGCGGTGGATGTGTTCCTATTCGCTGCGATCTGGCGGTCACATGAACAGCGTCATTTGGGGAAAGAACTCGGGGAAGCGCCGCCTGAGGATCTCCCTGGCCACCATGTAGCTCCGCCGGGAGTTCTTCAGGCTGAGGTTGTAATCCTGCCTGAGCTGCCGGATGGTCAGGAAGATGGCGGTCTGGAACATCTCCCTCTGCAGCTCGCGCCTGATCTCCTGCTCGAGTTCGGGCGGGAAATCCAGTTTCAGCTCCATCGAAACCTCCTCCCCCTCATGATAAATATACACGAAAACGGGACCGGTTGCAATACATATGTCGTTATGGCGCACTGGATTGGGCGAGATGCGGCCGTCCCCGGCATGTCACAGGCCGCGCAGGAACTCCGGCCGGAGCGGGGCGCGGCCGACGAGGGCCTCGTCGAGCTCGCGGACGAGCCTGTCCCTGTCGGCGGGGAGCCTCCCCTCGAGGGGGAGATAGTTCGAGGCGTGATCGCAGCGGAATACCGTCCGCTCGAGTTCGATGCCGGCGAGGATGTCGCGCGCCTCGCGGAGGAGGCCGGCGGCGTCGACCTCCGTGAACTCCCCGCGCCGAGCCGCCCGCCAGAGCGGGGTTCCCGGTATGAGCATGAGGGAGAGGAAGGAGAGGTACCGGGGCTGCATCCGGTTGAGGGCGCGCGCCGTCTCCCGGACGTGCTCGGCGGAGCGCTCCCTCCCCCCGAGGCCGAGGAGGACGATAACCGACGACCGGATCCCGCAGGCGTCCGCCCGCGTGACCGCCTCGATCATCTCCCCGACGCCCGACCGCTTCCGGCAGCCGTCGAGGACGGCCTGGCTCCCGCTCTCGAGCCCCAGGTAGATGAGCGAGAGGCGGCGGGCGCGCAGTTCGCGCAGTTCGGCCTCGCTCCGCCGCGTGACGTTGAAGCCGTTCGCGTAGCTCGAGACGCGGGCGAGCGAGGGGAACGCCTCCGCGAGGCGGTCGAGGATCGGGAGGAGCCGCCGGTTGTCCAGGACGAGGGCGTCCCCGTCCATCAGGAACACCCGGCGCGCGGCCGGCCGCAGCCGCCGCTCCTCCTCGATGTCGGCGAGGACCTCGGCCTCCGGCTTTATCCTGAACGGCTTCCCCGCGTACGCGCCGCAGAAGGCGCAGCCGTCGGCGGAGCAGCCGACCGTGACCTGGAGGAGGACGCTGTCCGCCTCCGCGGGAGGCCGTATCGCCGGCTCGATGACGGGCATCCGCCCCCCTCACCCCGCCCGGCGCATGTGCGCCGACCGCTCCGTGAGCTCCCGCGCGCGCCGGGCCGTGTGCGCCCCGACCTCCGGGACGGCGGCGATCTCCTCCTCGCTCCAGCCCTCGTCCATCGCGCAAAGGGCGAGATCGAGCGCCTCGTAGCGGACGCCGAGCGCCCCCTCGTCGGTGATGCCGGGGACGAGGTCGGGCGAGGGGGCCTTCTCGATGATCGGCGCGGGGACGCCGAGCCGGCGCGCGAGCGCGCGCACCTGGGTCTTGTAGAGGCCGAGGATCGGCATGATGTCGGCGGCGTCGTCGCAGCCGTGCTTCACGAAGAGCCCCACCCGGTACTCGGTCCTGTTGGCGGCGCCGACGACGAGGAGGTTCTCGATCTCCGCGTGGAGGTAGATGAGCCCCGCCCGGAGGCGGTGCTTGACCCGGTAGTAGGCGGTCGCGCCCCTGAGCGTGCCGTCGAACGCCCCCCCGCGGGAGCCGCGGAGGGCGGCGGCGAACGGCGTGTCGCCGGTCTTCCGCTCGAAATAGGCGTGCGCCCGCCGCGCGACCGCCTCGCGGAGCGGCATCGGCAGCGGCAGCCGGCCCATGAAGGTGAGACGGTAGGCGCCGATCTTCCGGAGGATCGGGCCGATGGGGACGACCCTCGTCCTGATCCGGAGCGCCCGGGCCCAGGCGAGTGCGTCGTCGATGTGCGCCCGTGCGGAGTCCCGGTCGGGGAGGAGGAGGGCGAGCGTCTTCTCCGGGCCGGCCGCCGCCGCGCAGAGGGCGGCGGCGACCGCCGAATCCAGCCCGCCGCTCAGTCCCAGGACGACGCCGTCGCGCTCGAGCTCCTCCATCCGCCGGCGGACGGCGTCCTCGATCGAGCGCGCGACCGCCGCCGCGTCGATCCGGAGGAGCGCCCGCAGCCGTTCGCCGTCCCGCCGCTCACGCATGCCGCGCCCCCTATCCGCCGCCGACCGCCGGGAAGAGGCTCACGGCGTCGCCGTCGGCGAGGGCGGCGTCGAGCGTCGCGAGGCGGCCGTTGACCATCACGATCCGGGGCGACTCCTCGGGGATCCCCGCCCGCCGCACCGCGTCCCTGACGGTCGCGCCGTCCCCGAGCCGGATGCGGAGGGCGGTCTCCCCGCCGGGGAGGTGCCGCCGGAGCGTGGCGAAGGGCCGCACGTCGACCGTCATGGCCGTTCCGCTCCTTCCGGCGGGCGCCCGCAGACCTCGTCGAGCTCACGCTCGGGGATGTCGAAAACGTGGCGGTGCGGCTCGAGCGGCTCCGTCAGGAAGAACGCCGGGAGCCGGTCGTCCGCCGCCGTGAGCCCCGCCGCCGCGTTGAACCGCCGCTCGATCCGGAGGATCTCCTCCCCCATGGCGGGGAGGTCCGCCGCGGTCATCCCCCAGCCGTGCCGGGCGTTGACCATCCCGAGGAGCGACTCGAGGGCGGCGGGATCGTCGAGGACGGGAAAGGCGACGAAGAGGCAGACGCCGATCGAGTCGAGCGCGGCGGTCGCCGCCTGGAGCCGCTTCGAGAGCGCCGCCTGGCCCTCCGTCGCGAGCGGGTCGAGCGAGCCGCCGCAGTTCAGGATGCTCGTCGCCACCGCGTACCCCGCCGTGTGGTCGGCGCCCATCGTGGAGGTGGCGTACGTCACCCCCATCCCCTTGATCGCCCGGGGATCGTAGGCGGGGAGCGCCTGCCCCTTCACGACCGGGACGCGGGCGCAGCCGAGGCGGGCGCCGGCCGCCGCCGCCCCGTTGCCGAGCGCCGTCCCGAGCGGCGTGCCGGCGGCGATCTCGCCGGCGAGCCGGAGCGCCCCCTCGCCGTCGCCGAACGGGATGACGCCGGCCTGCATCGCCACGCCGATCGCGACGCCCGTCTCGATCGAGTCGATCCCCAGCTCGTCGTAGAGACGGTCGAGGCGGGCGATCACGTCGAGGTCGTCGATGCCGCAGTTGGCGCCGTTCGCCCAGATCGACTCGTACTCGAGGCCGGAGGCGAGGTGGCCCCCGTCCGGGCCGAGGTAGACGTTCGAGCAGCGGATGACGCACCCCGGCTGGCAGACGTGCGTCGGGCTGCCGCCCCTTTCGATGATCACGTCGCGCATCGTCTCGCCGCTCACCTTCTCCGTCCCCTCGAAGCGGCCGCTCGAGAAGCACCTCGTCGGGTACGCCCCCGCCTCGTTGATGATGTTGGCCAGGACGTTCGTCCCGTAGGCGGGGAGCGCCTCCCCCGTGACCGGGTGCGCGCGGAGCGCCTCGACGAACCGCTTCGCGTGCATCGCGAACGCCCCGCGGTCCGCCGGGGCGGGCGGCCGGGTCCCGCGCGTGTCGAGGACGACGGCCTTCAGCCCCTTGGAGCCCATCACCGCGCCCGTCCCGCCGCGCCCGCAGTGCCGGGTGGGGCGCCCCTCGGGGTCGGTGACGATGACGCTCGCCGCCTTCAGGCGCCGCTCGCCGGCGGGGCCGACGAGGATAACGCTCGCGTCCCCGCCGTACGACGACCGGAGCGCCGCGACCGCGGCGTAGCTCTCCGCGAGGCGGAGGTCGTCGCGCCGCTCGAGCCGCGCCCCGTCCCTGTCGATGACGAGGACCCACGTCCCCTCACGCGCGGCGCCGCGGACGACGATCCCCCGCACGCCGAGCCGCCCCATGGCGTGCCCGGCCGTCCCGCCCGCGTTGCTCTCCTTGATCCCGCCGGTGAGCGGGCTCTTCGTCCCTACCGAGAGGCGCCCGGCGGTGGAGGCCGCCGTCCCCGCCAGCAGCCCGCAGGCGATGACGAGGACGTTCTCGCTCGAGAACGGGTCGCAGCCCGGCGGCGTCTCCGCCGAGACGACCGACGAGGTGAACCCCCTCCCGCCGAGCCGGCGGAGCCCCTCCGGGAGCTCCTCCACCCGGACCGACCGCTCGCCCATGTCGACTTTCAGGATCTTCTCCATCTCCGCCTCCCCGCGGGCCGGCGCGCCCGCTCCCTCGCTCGATAGTAGCCCACTCCGCCGCCCGCGTCAACCATCCCCCCGCCGCCGTTATAAAGAACGAATCCACCGCGGATCGACACGAATCATTACGGACAGCCGCTGCTGCCGCGCGGGAAGGATCCGTGAATATCAGTCGATAATCCGTGCAGATCCGTGGTGGGCGGCACATTGTGTTCCGCCATGGCGCGAATGCTGTACAACGGCCGGCGCGGCTGTTCTACAATGGGGGCGCCCAGCCGCATGGGAGGAGACATGACCGGGGCCCGCCGGATGACAGGGATCGTGACGGCCCGCGCGGCGGTCGCCGCCGCCGCGGCGCTCTCCCTCTCGTGGGCGCACGCCGCCGAGCGGAAGGCGGGCGTCCACCTCATCGGGAAGCCCGCCCCAGGCTTCGTCGCCGCCGCGGTCGACGGGAGCACGCAGTCGCTCTCGCGCCACAGGGGGAAGGTCGTCCTCCTCGATTTCTGGTCCACCTGGTGCGGCCCCTGCCGGAAGGAGATGCCCTCCATCAAGCGGATCAGGGAGCGGCACCCGGCATCCGACCTCGTCGTCATCGGCGTGAGCCTCGACCGGGACAAGCGCGAGATGAGGGAGTACATGGAGGAGGCCGGGATCGACTGGCCGGTCCTCTTCGACGGCCGCGGCTGGAACAACAAGGTCGCGGCGCAGTACCGCGTCCGCCAGATCCCGTTCACCGTCCTCGTCGATCGCGAGGGGATCGTCCGGGAGGTGGACCTCAGGGGGAGGGCGCTCGAGGAGGCGGTCGCCTCCCTGCTCTCCCCGCCCGCCCCCGCCGCGGCGGAGTCGACGCACTAATCCACCGCGGGTTCGTTGTTCCCGCCGCAGCGCCTATCAGCCGAGGGCGACGCCGAGGCTCATCAGGAGGCCGAAGACGAGGTGGAGGAGCGCGGCGCGCCGGGGTTCGTCGGCGAGCCGCCCGTCCTTTTCGGCGCGGAACCGCCGGAAGGCGCGTAGCTGGCCGGCGGCGATCGGGAGGCTGAGGAGCGCGAGGAGCGCCGCCCGCGGCACGACGCCGCCCGCGACGAGCGCGCACAGCGTCGTGTAGGCCGCGAGGACCAGCGCGCCGTGCAGCGCGCGCGCGCCGGCCGGGCCGAGTCTGATCGAGATAGTCCTGATGCCGGCCGCCCGGTCGTCGGCGATGTCGCGCGTGTCGTTCGCCTGGAGGATCGCGGCGACGAGGAATCCCACCGGCAGGCTCGCGAGCGCCGCGCGCCCGCTCACATGCCCCGCCTGGACGAGGTAGCCGCCGAGGACCATCCCCGGTCCCATCATGAGGAAGACGAGCGGCTCGCCGAGGGCGTGGTACTTCGCCCCGCAGCGGGGGGCGCTGTAGAGGATCGCGCCGAGGAGCCCCGCGGCGCCGAGGAGCGCCATCGGCAGGCCGTGGAGGAGGATGAAATAGATCCCGATGAGCGTCCCGGCCGCGAGGCACGCCGCGGCCCCCGCCGCGATCTCCCGCGGCCGCATCGAGCCGTCGAGGAGGACGCCGCTCCCGCCGAGCGTGCCGGGCCGGTCCACGCCGAGCCGGTGATCGGAGTAGTCGTTGATGAGGTTGCAGCCGGTGTGATAGAGCATGCCGGCGATGAGGGCGAGGATGAAGCGCGGGAAACTGAACGCCCCCGCCTCGCGCCACGCGCAGACGCTCCCGAGGACGATCGGCACGACGCTCGCCGGGTACGCGTACGCCCGCACCGCCCTCATCCATCGCATGCGGTCAGACCTTCACTATTAACCGGGCCGCCGACCGGGGGTCGCGGCGGGAAGGGGCCGTCTGCGAGGCCGGTGCGGGCGTCAGGGGAGCAGGCCCGGGGCGAGCATCCAGCGGAGCGTCCAGGCGCCCGAGGCGTCCCTCTCCATGCAGGCGACCGAGCCCGGCGTGAACCCGATCACGACCCGCTCCTCGTCGCCGCGGAGGAGCCGCGCCGAGAGCCTCGCCAGGTGCGGGAGATGCCCGACGAGCATCGTGTCGTCCGTCGCGGCCGCGAGCCGTTCGGCCCAGGCCGCGGCATCCGCGAGGGGGTCGAGGCCGTCGGCCCGCCCCACGCCGCCGCCGGGGGCGAGCCGTTCCGCGAGGAGCGCCGCCGTCTGCGCCGCCCTCGTCCTGCCGCTGTGGAGGATGCGCCCGACCCGCACGCCCGCCGCCGCGAGGAAGGCCGCCGCCTTCCCGACGTCGGCCCGCCCCCTCTCGCTGAGGGGGCGGTCGGCGTCCTCATCCTTCGGTTTCGCCTCGCCGTGCTGGACGAGGTAGGCCTTCACCGCGCCCGCCTTTCCCGTGGCGAAGGCAGCGGGCCGCTCACTCGTCGAGGAACGGCTCCCAGCCGTTCGGGAACGGGACGGCGCAGGTGACGACCTCGATGAGGCCGCCGAACATCCGCGTGAGGAACATCCCGGAGGCCTCGCCGATGCCGGGCCAGAACATCGCGTACGGCGACCCGCCCGTCCGCCTCGCCTCCATCGGCTGGACGTAGAACTCCGTCCCCGCCCGGCAGAGGTTGACCGCCCCGCGCCTGAGCTTCCGCCCCACCTCGCTCCTGTACGACGGCTTCTCGACGGCCTCGGCCTCCGGCCCCTCCTCCATCCTCACCGCCTCCGGCCCGGTGACCGGCTCCTCCGCCGCGGCCTCCGGCTCGGGGACCGGCTCGACCGTCTCCGGCGGGGCCTCGCGCGCGGCCTCCTCATCCGGCCCCTCCGCCGCGCAGACGCCGGACAGCACGAGGCAGGCCGCCAGCAGCACCGATATGCCCTTCATCGTCGTCCTCCTTTGCCGCAGCAACCGCGCCCCATGGTAGCACCGCGCCCGCCGGGGGGCAAACCTTTCCTGCGCGGCGCGCCTCAGCGCGGCGGGCCGCCGGTGAGCGGGACGAAGCGGACCGGGATGACGCGCTCCGTCGTCACCCTGCCGTCCCTCTTCTCGACGAGCATGAGGTACTGGGCGAAGAAGACGCTCCCGACGGGGATCGCCATCCTTCCCCCCTCCTTCAGCTGCTCGATGAGGGGCGGGGGGATGTGCGCGGCGGCGGCGGTGACGACGATCCCGTCGAACGGCGCGTGCTCCTCCCACCCGTGGTAGCCGTCGCCGTCCCGCACGCGGACGTTCTTGTAGCCGAGCTCCCGCAGGCGCGCGGAGGCGGTCAGGGCGAGCGCGGGGATGATCTCGACCGTGTATACCTCCTCCGCGATCCCGGCGAGCACCGCGGCGTGGTAGCCGGAGCCGGTGCCGATCTCGAGGACGCGCGCCCCCCGCGGCGGGAGCCGCAGCATCTCCGCCATGAGGGCGACGATGTACGGCTGGGAGATTGTCTGGCCGTGGCCGATCGGGAGCGGCCGGTCGTCGTAGGCGTGCCGGACGAGCGCCGGAGGCACGAACAGGTGCCGCGGCACCTCCCCCATCGCGCGGAGCACCGCCGGGTCGGCGATGCCGCGGTCCCGGATCTGGTGCTCGACCATCCGCCGGCGGGCCTCGGCCGTCGCGTCGGCCCCCTCCGGCGGCGCCGGGGGGGGCGACAGCACCGGGACGAGGGCGAGGAGGGCGGTGAGCAGGCCTGGCGGCGTCATCGCGTTCCCTCCGCGGGGTACTAGCGGACCTTCTCGAGCTGGCTGTAGAGGTTGACGAGCAGGGCGTCGAACTCGTCGCGGCCCTGCGTCACGCGGACGAGCATGCCGTAGCTGCGGAGCTCGTCGCCGCGCCTGAAGTCCCCCCGCATCGCGCCGTCGTAGATGATGAGCGGGATCGGCGGGTGCCGCTCCCAGTCGATCGTCACGTCGTCGAGCTGGAGGATGGCGGGCATGTAGATGGCGTGCCGGTCGTCGGAGACGCGGCCCGTCGCGAAGACCCGGTCCCTGATGACCTCGATCGTGAAGTCCCGGAGCGGGATCTCGTTCCGGTCGGCGTAGACGAAGAACGGGCAGACGAGCACGCCCTTGTGGTGGAACCGCATCGGCCAGAGCTTGTTGAACTCGATGACCTGGTGGGCGGGATCGCGGGTGATCTCGTAGATCCGCCTGATGACGCGGCGGTTCTCCTCGACGCTGCCGTAGAAGACGACGTCGAAATCCTCGTCGTTCGGGTCGTAGACGCCGTAGGCGAGCGAACCGGTGACGCCGAGGCGCTCGATCGGGATGTCGAGGACGCCGCTCACCTCGCGGGCGGCCCGCCCGATGGCGGGGTGGTGCTCCATCGCCCGGCGGAGGGAGTGCCGGCAGTCGAAGAAGCCGGTGAAGCGGGGGAGCGGGAACTCGAGCTCGTATTCCGCGTAGGCCGGCCGCTCCTTCCGCAGGCTCGGGTCGAGCTCGCACTGCCGCTCGATCTGGTCCGGATGGGAGACGTACACCATCTCGTCGTCGACGAGCCGCTTCGTGATGCACTCGTACGGCCGGCCGTGGATGCGGACGTCCCCGACCGCGTCCGGGTAGTAGATGATCTTCCCGTAGAGCGCGCCCCGGGGGTGGCAGTACCCCTCGCAGAAGACGAGGCTGTCGTCGTTCCGCATGAAGTAGTGGGAGTCGCGCGCGGTCTCGTCGAGCCGCCCGATCGGGACGATATACTCCTCGATGGTCTTCCAGAAGTCCGGGTATGCCGACTCCACCGTTCCCCTCCGACGTTGCATCAGCCCTCCGTCCCGACGCGCGGGCGGCCGCCTCACCCGCCCGCGGGCCGGCGCGCCCGCTTCGAGAGCGTCGATCCCATCGTGACCAGGAGCGCGCGGAACGCGTCGCGCGGCCGCCGCACCTCGACGAGGGCGGCCGGCCCCTCGAGCCGGTCGCCCCGCCGGAACTCGCCCCTGACGGAGCTGTCGTAGATGATGAGCGGGATGTCGTCCGCCCGCCCGCCGCCGAGCCGCACCTCCTCCAGGCCGAGCATGACCGGCAGGTAGATCGAATGGGCGTCGTCGCAGACCCGGCCGCTGAACGGCACGCCGGCGCGGACGGTCTCCATCGTGAAATCGGCGAGCGGGATCTCCTCCCGCCGCCCGTAGATGAAGAAGGGGCAGACGAGCGTCCCGTCGATCATGAAGCGCATCGGCCAGGTCCTCCCGAACTCGTGCACGCGGTTGGCGGGATCGCGGAGCCACTCGTCGATCCGCCGCATCACCTCGCGGTGCTCCGCCAGGCTGCCGTAGATGGCCAGGTCGATATCCTCCTCGGCCTGGTCGATCTTGCCGTACGCGGACGAGCCGGTGGCGCCGAGCTGCCCCGCCGGGAGGCCGAGGAACTCGCTCAGCCGCGCGACCTTCTCCGCGAGCCACGGATGCCGCCCCATGGCGACGGCGAGGGAGTGGCGGTGGTCGAAGAAGCCGACGCAGCCGGCGAGGTCGAACCGGACATGGTACTCGGCGAACGGCGGGAAGCCGGCCCGGTCGGCGAGGGAGCGGTCGGCGGCGAGGTTGAGGGCGAGTTGCTCGTCGATCGGGATGAGGTGGAGTTCACCGCCGACGCGGCGCTTGGTGGTGTTCGTGTACGGCCGGCCGAAGATCTCGTAGCCGCCGCCGGGATCGGGGTAGTTGATGAGCTTCCCGTAGAATCCCCCCGGCGGATGGAAGTAGCCCTGGGCGAAGGCGAAACTGAGATCGGACCGGAGGAAATAGCTCGAATCGATCACGCGCTCGAGCCGCTCCATCGGGAGGCGGTAGGCGTCGATCACCGAGAAGAAGCGGTCGTGCCTCGTCGCGCAGGGCTGTTCCATGCTCATCCTACCTGGGGTCGGGCCGCCCCGGCACGGCCTTCGCGATCTGGAGGCTCACGGTGACGAGGAGCGCGCGGAACGTCTCCCCCCGCTCCCGCACCTCCACGAGCCGCGCGCCGTTCATGTACAGCTGGTCGCCCCGGTAGTACTCGCCGCGGAGGGACCCGTCGTAGATGATGAGCGGGAGGTCGGCGTGCGGCTCCCCGTCGACGGTCACCCGCTCGAGCCCGAGGACGACGGGCATGTAGATGCCGTGGGTGTCGTCCCGCACGCGGCCCGACGCCCGCACGTTCTCCCGGAGCACCTTGACGCCGAACTCCCGGAGGGGGATCTCGGCGGGGTCGAGGTACTCGAAGAACGGGCAGATCATGAGGCTGCCGTGGTAGAAGCGCATCGGCCAGAACTTCCCGAACTCGACCACCCGGTGCCGGGGATCCTTCACCAGCTCCCGTATCCGCCCGATGACCTTTCTGTTTTGCTCGACGGTGCCGTAGATGCAGAGGTCGACATCGTCGGCGGGCTCCTCGAGCCGCCCGTAGGAGAGCGAGCCGGTGCAGCCGAGGCGCTCCACGGGGACGTCGATCGCCGCCGATGCCTGCTCCACCGCCTCGCGGACCTGGGGGTACATCTCCATGGCGGCGGCGAGCGACTTGCGGTGGTCGAAGTAGCCGACGAACTGGCTCAGGGGGAGCCGCACGTGGTACTCGGCCCAGCACGGCAGCTTCTCGTTCGGGTCGAGGCCGGGGTCGATCTCGAAATGCCGCCTGAGCTGCTCGTCGTGCGGCACGAGCTCGACGGCGCCGTTCACCTTCCGCTTGATCGTCGTGCCGTAGGGGCGGCCGTGGATGTCGATCCAGCCGTCCTTCTCGGGGAAGTAGATGATCTTGCAGTAGATGGCGTCCCTCGGGTGACAGTACCCCTGGGTGAAGACGAAGCTCCCGTCCTTCCGGAGGAAGTAGAACGCGTCGCCCGCGAAGCCCCCGAGATCGGCGATCGGGACGAGGAAGGCGTTGATGATGCGATCGAACTGGTCTCCCGCCATGGTCCACCGTGCGTCCCGCAGCATCGCGGGGCGATAGAGACGAAAAATGCCCCATCTCGGGGCGGTCCCCTCGATGAAGCACACCATGGTACCGCCGCGCCGCGCCGGCTGTCAACGCCCAATTTCCGCACCTGCGGCGAAACTCCATGCGGCGGCGAACAAAGGATGGTACAATACGTATAGACAAGTGGGGATCGACGCCATGCGCCCGTGCAGGATGCCGTTCGTCGCCGCGCTCGCCGCCGCCGTCTGCGCCGCGGCCGGCACGTCCCCGGCGGACATCGTGCGGCTGCGGAACGGCGAGATCATCGAGTGCAAGGTCGTCAAGGAGATGGACGACCTCATCAAGGTTCGGAAGCCCTACCGCGGCAGGATCGTGACCACCTTCCTCGCGCGGGGGACGGTCGAATCGATCACCCGCTCCTCCGACCAGGCGAACCGCTCCCTCTTCCAGGAGGCCGGCGTCCGCAACCCGTCGCGGGATTTCGAGCCGGTCTACTACAGCGGGATCCATGCCGCCGGGAGGGGCAAGGGGGCCCCCGGCGCGCCCCGCGTGGCGGGCGCCCAGCCCCGGCAGCGCGGCGTGGACGCCCGGCGGGAGCGGATGGACCAGGCGCTCGATCGGCGGTCCGGCGACCGGACGCGCGCGACCTCAGAGACCGCCTCGTCCGCCCCGTTCGCCCCGACGGCCCCCCTGTCGCCCTCCACCACCGCCGCGGCCGAGGGCTCCATCGGGACGGGCGTGACCGCGGGCGGCACCCAGTAATCCTCTTCCCCGCCCCGCCCCGTCAAAGCACCAATTCACACGGATTCCCACGGATTATTACGGATTCGCACGAATCCAGCGACAGTTCATCGTTGCACGTTCAAAGTGGCACGTCGCCCCATCCGGGTTCGATAGGCGATAACCCGCGCACATCCGCGGCGAACAACCGTGTTCTTTGAACTTTTCACTTTCGACCTTGAACCGTGGTGATCACGGCCTCGGCGCAGAGCCAGACGGCTATCGCGAGGATCGCCGCCCCCGCCGCGAGCAGGTGGACGGCGCCCGCCTCCAGGAACCGCAGGAGGTTGAGGACGATCGCCCACACGCTCGCCGCGAGCATCAGCACCATCGGGATGGTGAAGAGCCGCGTGCGCCGGCGGGCCCGGGAGAGGTAGAGGGTGATGACGATGAAGGCAAGGCCGGCGAGGAGCTGGTTGCTCGTCCCGAACAGCTGCCAGAGGGAGAAGCCCGCGGGCTTTCCCCCGATCCGCATGAAGGCGAAGTAGCCGATGGCGAGCACCGCCACGAGCGACGAGACGAGCCTGTTCTGGAGCGCCCGCGCGCGCACCCCCCGCCCGATCTCCTCGATGTTGTAGCGGAGCAGCCGCGTGGCCGAGTCGAGCGTCGTCAGGGCGAAGCCGACGACGACGACGGCGATGAAGACCCGCGCGGCGGGCTCGGGGATCCCGAGCGCGGCGATGAACCGTCCCGCCCCGCTGACGAACGCGTCCATCTGCGCCCCGAGGTCGCTCATCGTCTCCCAGCCGGCGTACCGGGCGCGCCAGGCGGCCGCGTCCCGGAACCCCGCCGTGCAGGCGAGGATGGCGAGGACCGCGAGCACCCCCTCGGCGAGCATCCCCCCGTAGCCGATCGCGAGGGCGTCCCCCTCGCTCCGGAGCTGCTTGGCGGTCGTCCCCGAGGAGACGAGGCTGTGGAACCCCGAGATGGCGCCGCAGGCGACCGTGATGAACAGGAACGGGAAGATCGGCGGGAGCCCCTCGATGCCGCTCACCGCGGGGGCGACGATCCTCGGGCGGAGGACGCAGAGGCCGCCGAGCATCAGGACCACCCCCAAATATTGCTGGAACGAGTTGAGGTAGTCCCGCGGCTGGAGGAGGAGCCAGACCGGGAGCGTCGAGGCGAAGTAGGCGTAGACGAGGAGGATGAGCACCCAGGCGCTGAAGCCGACGCCCCGCACCGGGAGGGCGATCCCGACCGCGATCATCACGAGCATGAGCGCGACGCCGACGAGCGTCGCCGGGAGGATCCGCGCCCCCCGCCGGTAGATCGCGTGCCCCATCGCGACGGCGATCGGGATGAGCGCGAAGACGGGGATGACCGCCTCCGGGTAGAACTCCGTGAGGAGCCGCGCCGAGATGAGGACGAAGACGCCCATCGCGAGGGCGAGGAGGAAGAAGATGATGGCGAGGAAGAGGGCGCGCCCCCGGCGCCCGATGTACTCCTCGGAGATGTCGCCGATCGAGCGTCCCTCGCGCCGCACCGACACGACGAGCGCCCCGAGGTCGTGCACCGCCCCCATGAAGACGGTCCCGAGGAGCACCCAGAGGAGGGCGGGCAGCCAGCCCCAGATGACGGCGATGGCGGGGCCCATGATCGGCCCGAGGCCGGCGATCGTCACGAAATGGTGGCCGAACAGGAGCCGCCAGTCGGCGGGGACGTAGTCGACGTCGTCCCGGCGGCGGACCGCGGGGGTCGTCCGGGACGGGTCCACCACGAAGACGCGCACCGCGAGGTACCGGCCGTAGAGCCGGTAGGCGAGGGCGAAGAAGGCGAGGGAGGCGAGGATGATCGAAAGTGCGCCCATTTCGTTTAGAGGAACAGGTACCGGAGCAGGAAGATCCCCCCGAGGACGTAGACGAGCGCGCTCACCTCGCGGCCCCGCCCGCCGGCGAGCTTCAGGACCGGGTACGAGATGAAGCCGAAGGCGAGGCCGTCGGCGATGCTGTAGGTGAGCGGGATGCCGATCACGACGAGGAACGCCGGGATCGCCTCGGCGTAGTCGTCCCACGCGATCCGCACCACGCTCCGGGCCATCATCGCCCCGACGACGATGAGGGCGGGCGCGGTGACCGGGTAGAGGAAGAGGCCGTCGGCGGCGCCCACGGCGACGCCGCCGCCGATCATCCGGGCGATCGGCGAGAAGAAGATCGCCGCGCAGAAGAGGAGGCCGGTCACCACGCTCGCGAGGCCGGTCCGCCCCCCCGCCTCCACCCCCGCGGCGCTCTCGACGAAGCTCGTCACCGTGGAGGTCCCGAGCGCCGCCCCGATCATCGTCCCGACGGCGTCGCTCGCGAGCGCCTGCCGCGCGCGCGGCAGGCGGCCGTTCCGCATGAAGCCCCCGGCCTCGCCGATGCCGATGAGCGTGCCGATGGTGTCGAACATGTCCATGTAGAGGAAGACGAGCGTCACCGGGAGGACGCCGAGCGTCAGGGCGTGCCGCCAGTCCATCTGGAGGAAGGTCGGGGCGAGCGACGGCGGCGCCGCCACGGCGCCCCGCCACTCCACGAGGCCCGCGGCGAGCCCCGCGAGCGCCGTCGCCGCCATCCCGAGGAGGATCGCCCCCCGCACCCGCCGGACGAGGAGCGCGGCCGTGACGAGGACGCCGAAGATCGCGAGGAGCGTCGCCGGCTCGCCGAGCGGCCCGAGCTTCACCGCGCCGCCCGCGTACTCGAAGAGGCGGAGCCGCTCGAGGAGGGACGCCGGGTCACGCTCGGCGGCGTGGGCGATCGGGGCGAGCGGCGCGTTGTTTCGCACGATGAGCCCCGCCTGCGTCAGCCCGATGAAGGTGATGAAGACGCCGATGCCGACGGCGATGCCGTTCTTGAGCGAGCCGGGGACGGCGTCCACGATCCGCTCCCGGAGCCGGACGAGCGTGAGGAAGAGGAAGAGGACGCCCGAGATGAAGACGATGCCGAGCGCCGTCCGCCACGGCACCCCCATCGCGAGGACGACGGTGAAGGCGAAGAAGAAGTTCTCCCCCATCCCCGGGGCGAGGGCGATCGGGTAGTTGGCCGCGAACGCCATGACGAAGGTCGCCGCGGCGGCCGAGAGGCAGGTGGCCGCCATCACCGCGCCGAAGTCCATCCCCGCCTGCGAGAGGACGGCCGGCTGGACGAAGATGATGTAGGCCATCGCCATGAAGGTGGTGACGCCGGCGGCCACCTCGGTGCGGAGGGTGGTGCCGTTCTCGGCGAGCCTGAAGAGCCGTTCGAGCCGCATGGGACGATGCACTCCCGCCGTCCGGTCAGCCGAGGTACTTGCCGACGATCGGCCGGAGCCGCTCGAGTGTCTCCGGGGGGACGGCGTCGCGACGCGAGATGATGGCGGTCTCGAGCGCCCGCGCGCAGGCGCAGTCCTGCGCGGCCGGGACCCGTTCCACCGCCGCCTTGATGAGCCGCTGCGCGGTGCGGGCGTTCGTCCGGAGGTTCCGGACGATCATCTCCACCGTCACCGCGTCGTGGTCGGGATGCCAGCAGTCGTAGTCGGTGACCATCGCCATGGTGGCGTAGCAGATCTCCGCCTCCCGGGCGAGCTTCGCCTCCACGAGGTTGGTCATGCCGATGAGATCGAGTCCGAGGGCGCGGTAGACGGTGGCCTCCGCCTTCGTCGAGAAGGCCGGCCCCTCCATGTTCACGTAGGTGCCGCCCCTGTGGATGGAGGCGCCGATCTCGCGCCCCGCCTCGTGGAGGATCGCGGCGAGCGCGCCGCAGACCGGGTCGGCGAAGGCGATGTGGGCGACGATCCCCTCGCCGAAGAAGGTGGCGTTCCGCCTGCTCGTCCGGTCGAAGAACTGGTCGACGATGACGATGTCGAGGGGGCGGTACTTCTCCTGGAGGCTGCCGACGGCGCTCACGGAGATGATCCAGCCGACGCCGAGCGTCTTCATCCCGAAGATGTTCGCCCGGTAGTTGATCTCCGTCGGCATGAGGCGGTGGCCGACGCCGTGCCGGGGGAGGAAGACGAGCTCGCGGCCCCTGTAGGAGCCGATGACGTAGTCGTCGGAGGGGGGCCCGAACGGCGTTTCGACCCGCACCGGGCTGACGCCCTCGAGGCCGTCCATGTCGTAGAGGCCGCTCCCGCCGATGACCCCGATCCGCTGCGCCGTCACGCCGTCACCCCCGCGCCGCCAGAGTCGCGGCAGCCGCATCACTCGGCCCCGGCGAGCGCCGACCGCACCCTGTCGAGCGTCTCCCGGAGCGCGGCCGCCTCGGCGGCGAGTCTCTTCTGCGCCGCCTCGCTCCCGGCGAGCTGCCGCCGGAGCGCCTCGAGCTCCTCCGGGGGCGCGGCGGGCTCCGCGCCGGCGCGCGCCGTCTCGAGCTCCGCCCTGAGCGCGTCCCGCTCGGCGACCACCTTTTTCAGATTGTCCGCGGCGAGCGTCAGCCGCTCGTCGATGGCGGTGAAGCTCTCTTTGGCCGCCTCCCGCGCCTTCTCGAGATCGGCGAGCCGCCGCTCCGCCTCCGCCCGCCCGGCCCGCTCCCGTTCGAGCTCCGCGAGGATCTCGTCCCGCTCACCCGCGGCGCGCCGCACGGCCGCGTCCGCCTCGGCGCTCGTCCGCTGGATCGACTCGAGCTTCGACTCGGCCTCGCGGCGGGCGGCGTCCGCCGCCGAGAGCCTCGCCTCGAGATCGAGCGACTCGGCGCGAGCCCGGTCCAGGCCGGCGGCGAGCTTCTTCTGCGCCGCCTCGGCCGCCGCGATCCGCTCGTTGAGGATGTTCATCTCGTCGACGAGCGACGGACGGACGACCTCCGTGAGGATCTTGCCGCGCATGATGACGGGGCGGCGCCCCGGCGTGACCCCCTCCCGGATGTCGTACATCATCGAGGCTATGAAGCCCACCGAGACGAGGACGGCCCCCCCCTTGCAGAGGACGTTCGCGAGACCCTTCCGGCGCGGGAGGAAGAAGTAGCCGGCGGCGAAGAGGACGACCGGGATCGCCCAGAGGATGACCGGGAATTCGGTCAGGCGCGACAGGAGGCAGACGAGGCCGGTGAAGACGTACAGGTTGCCGATGTTCCTGAGCGTCCCCGAGACGCTCCTGAACGTCCGGTGGGAGTCGTAGACGCGGATGAGGATGCCGAGCACGACGGCGAGGACGGCGATGAGCACGTCCGCGGGGACCAGCAGATCCTCGGCGAACGCCCCGGTCCCGAGACCGAGGAGGAGGGCGACCGTGAAGAGCAGGACGGCGATGACGAGGATGCCCGCCCGCCGCTCCGCGTTGCCCGCGGCCTTCCTGAGGAGGAGGAGCAGGAACGCCGCCGCGGCGAGGCCGCAGATCACGTTCTGGATGAACTCGCGCGAGAGAGCCATGTGCACACCTCCCGGTGAAGGAGTCGAATCCAATCCGCGCGCGCGGAAAATGCGATCCATTGTAGCAGAAGGCCGCCCCGCCGCAAAAATTATTTCACCCGCGCTCCCGGCCGCGGAGAAAAAGGACCAATCCACAACGGATCGCCACTGATCACTACGGATCTCCACGGATCCGGATGCAGCCCCCGGCCGGCTATACGCTGCGGGAAATAAGTGCGCGCCGCGGATCGACGCGGATTCTCGCGGATGAACATTCCACCTACGAGGTGGAAAGTGGGGCAGATTATACTGCGGGAAGAAGGGCCATAGGTCGCACTATATTGGGGGGTGTTGAAAACCCGCTGTTGTATACGCAGCGGGAAAGCCACGGAGATCACGGAGACCGCAGAGAATCCGGAGAGTGCATCACATTCAATCCGCATCCCCCCGCAGCACGACAACGTTCTTTCCTCAAATGTTTACAGATTGCCGCAGATTCATGACCTACCTGCTGAGGCCGAATCTCTATTCCTTTCCACTTTGGACTTTCAACTTTGAACTGTAGTTGGATCCGTGTCGATCTGTGGCTCTTCGTTCATTGTTCCGGTGCGGAGGGCGCGATGGACGAACGACGGCCGACGCGCTGCCATACAATCCGTGAAGATCCGTGGCGCGTGGCGCATTATCTCCTTTGCATCGGGCGCCCTTCCGCGGATAATCAATGCCGCCGCCGGTCGGAGTCGGCGGCCTGTCGCGTCCGGACGAACGGGATCGAGCGGCTGCCCATGCGCCCGCAACGGCTTCTCCTCCTCATCCTCGGCCTCGCCCTCACGCTGCGGCTCGCCGTCGCCCTGAGGCCCGCCGGCCCGCTCTTCGCCGACATGCGCGACTACCACCTCCACGCCCTCCGGCTCGCCGCCGACGGCTCCTTCGGCCCTCCGGTCAGGCCGCCCCTCTACCCGCTCATGCTCTCGCTCGTCTACCGCGTCGCGGGGCCGCGCCCCGCCGCCGCGCGGGCCGTCCAGGCCCTCCTCGGGACGTGCCTCTGCCTGCTCGTCTGGGCGACCGGTTCCCGCCTCGGCGGCGCGCGAATCGCCGCCGCCGCCGCCGCGGCCGTCGCCTGCTACCCCTCGCTCGTCATCTACACCGCCCTCCTCATGTCGGAGAACCTCTTCATCCCGATCCTCGCCGCCGCCGTTCTCCTCCTCCTCGCGGGATCGCGCAGGCCCGCCGCCTGCCTCGCCGCCGGCGTCCTCATCGGCCTCGGGACCCTCACCCGCTCGGTGCTCGCCGCCTTCCCGCTCGCGGCCGCCGGCTGGCTGATCGCCCGCGGCGAGCGCCGGGAGGCGCTCCTCTGCCTCTTCGGGGCGCTCCTCGTCGTCGCCCCCTGGTCCTGCCGGGCGAGTCGCCACCACGGCCGGTTCGTCCTCGTCGACACCTTCTCCGGCTATAACTTCCTCGTCGGGAACAACCCCCGCGCGACCGGCCGGCAGTATCTCCCGTACGCGGACGCGCCCGTCCAGCGACCCGACGGCGCCCCCCCCGACGACGCCGCCGTCTCGGCGGAGGGGTACCGGGCGGGGCTCCGGTTCATCGCCCGGAACCCCGCCTGCTTCCTCCTCCTCGGCGCGCGGAAGGTCGGCTACCTCTACGGCCCCGAGATCCGGGAGCTCGCCTGGGGCTACTCGAGGGGCGCCTTCGGCCCGCTGCCGCGCCGCGTCCTGGTCCCCGTCGCGGCGGCGACCGTCGCCGCGTTCCCGGTCCTCTGCGTCCTCGCCCTCGCCGGCCTCCTCCTCCGCGGGACGCCCCCCGACCGATCGGGCGGACGGGGTCTCCTCCTCCTCGTCGTCGCCTACTTCACGGCGGCGCACTTCCTCACCTTCGGCGAGAGCAGGTTCCACCTTCCGTTCGTCCCCGCCCTCTGCCTGCTCGCCGCCCTCCTCGTCCTCCGGCCGGCCGCCGGCGGGCGTCGCCGCCGGCCGCTCCTCTTCGCGATCCTCGTCCTGCTCCTCTCGCTCAACTGGACGCTCCGGCTCGCCGAGGACGGCGGCCGCCTCACGGCGGCCCTCGGACCGGGCGGCGACACGTCGGAAATCGACTACTGACGGGGGGAAGGGGCGTGCGTATAATATAGTATAAAGAAATATATTCGCCTCATTTTGTGCTTGACGGAAGGCGGGGCGGAGGCGTACCCTTCCCAACGATCTCGCACGCGCGTATTCCGTTCGGGGGGGAGACACCGGCGCGGCCGTCCGCGCCCCACAGAGGAAAGGGGAACAGCCATGGTGCAGCTCAGGTCGTACGTCTTCCTCGACAGCCTCCAGCCCCAGCTCGCCTCGTTCGTCGCCTCCGCGGCGAAGGGCTTCATGCCGGTCGCCGGCATGGCGTCGCTCTACGTCGAGGTCGCGCCGGGAATGGAGATCATCAAGGCGCTCGACGTGGCGCTCAAGGCGACGAGCTGCCGGCCTGCGGTCCAGGTGGTGGAGCGGGCCTTCGGCGTCCTCGAGGTGCACTCCGACGACAAGGGGCAGGTACTCAACGCCGGCAGGGCGATCCTCGACCACCTCGGCCTCAAGGAGGACGACCGGATCAAGCCGAAGGTCGTCTCCACGCAGATCATCCGCCGGATCAGTCCCTACCAGGCGCAGCTCATCAACAAGGGGCGCGACGGTTCCATGCTCCTCGGCGAGCAGACGCTCTTCATCCTCGAGACGGACCCGGCGGCGTACGTCACCATCGCCGCGAACGAGGCGGAGAAGTCCTCGCGGGTGACGCTCGTCGAGGTCCGCCCCGTCGGCCGCTTCGGCCGCCTCTACCTCGGCGGCGAGGAGCGCGACGTCATCGTCGGGAGCGAGGCGGCGCTGAAGTCGGTCGAGGCGATCACCGGGAAAGAGGCGAGCGGGAAGGGCGGAGAGTAGGCGCGGGGCGGCGGGAGGCCGCCGCCCTCCGGAATCCCCCACCGGGTTGCTGAAAGGAGGCACCCATGTCAGAGGCGCTGGGTATGATCGAGACGCGCGGCTTCGCCGCGATGGTGGAGGCGTCGGACGCCATGGTGAAGGCCGCCAAGGTCGAGCTCGTGAGCTACGAGAAGATCGGCGGCGGCTACGTGACCGCGATCGTCCGCGGCGACGTCGCGGCGGTGCGGGCGGCGGTCGAGGCGGGGGCGCGGGGCGCCGAGAAGGTCGGCGAGCTCGTGAGCGTCCACGTCATCCCGAGGCCGCACGCGAACGTCGACGCGGCCCTCCCCCTCGGCAGGGCCCAGGCGGGAAAGGACTGACGTCGCGGGCTGACGGCTGAGTGAGCGCCGGGTCGCCCGGCCGGGAGGTACGCATGTTGCTCGGAAAGGTGATGGGCACGCTCGTCTCCACGCAGAAGGAGGAGAAGCTCCGCGGCCTCACGTTCTTCATCCTGGAGAAGCTCGACATGCAGGGGAGGCCGACGGGCGCCTTCGTCGTCGCCGCCGACTCGGTCGGCGCGGGCGTCGGCGAGGTCGTCATCTACGCCGCCGGCAGCTCGGCCCGCTACACGGCGGCGACCGAGGGCCGTCCGGCCGACGCGACCATCGTCGGCATCGTGGACACCTGGGACCTCGACGGCTCGGTCCAGTACCAAAAGGGCGCGGAGGACTGACGCGGCCGCGGGCCGGGCGCGGCCCGGTGCCCTTCGGCGCCCAACAGAGAGGGGCGGGACCATGAACCTCACGGAAGCACAGATCGCCGCCGTCGTCGAGCGCGTCATCGGGGAGCTCACTCGGGAGAAGGCGTTCGAGAAGGCCGCCGCGGGCGGCGGGACGGGCGACGGCGTCTTCCCCGACGTGGACGGCGCCACCCGCGCCGCCGAGCACGCCCGGCGCGAGCTGGACGCGCAGACGCTCGACATGCGGCGCCAGATCGTGGCGGTCATCCGGCGCACGGTCGAGGAGAACGTCCAGGCGCTCGCGCGGACGGCGGTCGACGAGACGGGGCTCGGCCGCTACGAGGACAAGATCAAGAAGAACCTCTGCGTCGCCCGCCTCACCCCGGGCACGGAGGACCTGCAGCCGATCGCCGTCACCGGCGACCACGGCCTCACCCTCATCGAGCGCGCCCCCTACGGCGTCATCGGCTCCATCACCCCCTGCACGAACCCGTCCGAGACCATCATCTGCAACGGGATCGGCATGATCGCGGGCGGCAACGCCGCGGTCTTCAACCCCCACCCGAACGCGAAGGGCGTCTCCGCCCTCACCGTGCGCCTCCTCAACCGGGCGATCACCGCCGTCGGCGGCCCGGCGAACCTCCTCTGCTGCATCGCGGAGCCGACCCAGGAGAGCGCCCAGGAGATGATGAAGCACCCGCGGGTGCGCCTCGTCGTCGTGACGGGCGGCGGCGGCGTGGTGAAGGCGGCCATGAACAGCGGCAAGAAGGCGATCTGCGCGGGGCCGGGCAACCCCCCCGTCGTCGTGGACGAGACGGCCGACGTCGCGAAGGCCGGGAAGGACATCGTGGACGGCGCCTCCCTCGACAACAACATCATCTGCGTGGACGAGAAGGAGGTCATCGCCGTCGACTCGATCGCCGACGCCCTGAAGAACGAGATGCGGCGGCACGGCGCCCACGAGCTCTCCGGGCGCGACGTCGAGCGGCTGACCGCCCTCGTCGTGAAGGAGCGCTCGGAGCCGCCCCACGAGAGCGCCATGGACAAGAAGTGGGTCGGCAAGGACGCGAGGGTCATCCTGAAGGAGCTCGGCATCCCCGCCCCCGCCGACTGCCGCCTCATCCTCGTCGAGGTGGACCGGAGCCACCCGCTCCTCTGGTCGGAGCAGCTCATGCCGATCCTCCCCCTCACGCGGGTGCGGAGCGCCGACGAGGGGATCGAGCTCGCCCTCCAGGTGGAGCACGGTTACCACCACACCGCCTCGATGTTCTCGCGGAACATCGAGAAGCTGTCGAGGATGGCGCGGCTCTGCAACTGCTCCATCTACGTGAAGAACGGGCCGAACTACGCCGGCCTCGGCCTCGGCGGGGAGGGGTACACCTCCTTCACCATCGCGAGCCCGACCGGGGAGGGCCTCACCTCGGCGAAGGACTTCACGCGCGTGCGCCGCTGCACGCTCGTGGACTATTTCAGGATCGTGTAGGCAGCCGAATCCCCGACCGGCCCGCGCGCCGGGGCGGTCGGGCGGGCATTCCACCGGTGGCACACGCGCTATGGCCGTGACGCTCGTCGAGCAGGTGAGGAAGGCCGGGGTCGTCGGGGCCGGCGGCGCCGGCTTCCCCACCTGGAAGAAGATCGACGCCCGCGCGGACGTCGTCGTCGCCAACGGCGCCGAGTGCGAGCCGCTCCTCCACAACGACCAGTACCTGATGTCCCGCGAGGCCGAGCGGGTGGTGCGGGGCGTGGAGCTCGTGATGACGGCCGCGGGGGCGGAGCGGGGCATCATCGGCCTGAAGGAGAAGCACCGGGACGCGGTCGCCGCCTTCCGGCGCGCGCTCCGGCGGCGGCCGCACGTCCGCCTCGCCTTCCTCGAGAACGCCTACCCGTCGGGGGACGAGTTCGTCATCGTCTACGAGACGACCGGGCGCGTGATCCCCGAGGGGGGCCTCCCGCTCGACGTCGGCGTCGTCAACAGCAACGTCGAGACGTTCCGGAACATCGCGGACGCGGCCGACGGCAGGCCGGTCACGGAGCGCACCGTCACCGTCGCGGGGGCGGTGCGGCGGCCGGTCTGCCTCTCGGCGCCGATCGGGACGAGCCTCGCCGACCTCATCGACGCCGCCGGCGGCCCGGCCGAGGAGGAGTACGCCCTCATGATCGGCGGCCTCATGATGGGGAAGCTCTCGCGCGACGCCGCCCAGCCGCTCCTGAAGACGACCGGCGCCGTCATCGTCCTCCCGCCGGATCACCGCCTCGTGCGGCGGCGCACCGTGCCGTTCACCCGGAGCCTCCACGTGACGCGGGAGTTCTGCTGCCAGTGCATGCTCTGCACCCTCATCTGCCCGCGCTACCTCCTCGGCCACGAGCTCTACCCGCACCTCATCATGCGCTCCGTCCTCTTCGGCCTTCCGTTTCCCGAGGGGGGCGGCCGGACGTCGGCGCACCTCTGCTGCGAGTGCGAGCTCTGCGGCCTCTACATCTGCCCGATGGAGCTTCCGATCGCCCGGATCAACGGCAACATCAAGCGGAACCTCGATGCGCTCGGCTGGGCGCCGCAGAAGAAGACCGCCGCGCCGGCGCCCCGTGCGCTCCGCGAATCGAGCCGCGTCGTCACGCGGCGCCTCGTGTGGCGGTTGGGCCTGCAGCCGTACGAGGCGGCGGTGCCGTTCCGCGAGGAGCCGCTCCGCCCGCGGTCGGTGAAGATCATGCTGAGGCAGAACGTCGGCGCCGCCGCCGAGCCGTGCGTGCGGAAGGGGCAGCGCGTCCGGAAGGGGCAGCTCGTCGCCGCGGCCCCCGCCGGGAAGCTCGGCGCGAACCACCACGCCAGCATCGCCGGCGTCGTGCGGGAGGTGCGGGATTACGTCCGCATCGACGCCGCATGAAGAAAAAAGCCGCCGCGGATACACACGGATCAGTACGGATACACGCGGATACCGCGTGGGAAGAATCCGTGAGAATCCGTCAGTGATCAGTGAAGATCCGTGGCAAGTAGTTCATCGTTCATCTTCGGCAGGGAAGATTCAGGCATGGAACCGGCGATCGGATTGATCGAGTTCAACAGCATCGCCTCCGGCATCCTCGCCACGGACGCGATGGCGAAGAAGGCCGCGGTGACGGTCGTCGACTCCCGCGGCATCTGCCCGGGGAAGTACATCGTCCTCGTAACGGGGGACGTCGAGGCGGTCGAAAACGCCCTCGAGGCGGGCCTCCGGGCGGGGAGCGGGTCGGTGACCGAGAAGCTCCTCCTGCCGAACGTGCACGAGCAGGTCATCCCCGCCCTCATCGCCGCCACGCCGGTGCAGGAGATCGAGGCCCTCGGCGTCATCGAGACGTTCAACGCCCCCTCCTGCATCATCGCGGCGGACGCGGCGGCGAAGGCGACCGACGTCCGGCTCGTCCTCATCCGGGTGGGGAACGGCCTCGGCGGGAAGTCGTTCGTCGTCATCACGGGGGGGTGGGCGGACGTGGAGGCCGCCATGGCCGCGGCCCTCGACCGGATCAAGCCGCTCGGCGCGCTCGTGCGGCGGATCGTCATCCCCAACCCGCACGTGGATCTGAACGGCTTCATCCTGTAGGGGCGCGGCGGCCGACGCCCGACCCCCGATCGGTGAGCGATGAAATCGGAACGGGAGTCTCGGCAGGACATCGTGGAGGTCTGCCGCCGCATGTACGGGCGGGGCCTCATCTCCGGGGGGGACGGCAACGTGAGCATCCGCCTCGGCGCGGACCGGATCCTGAGCACGCCGAGCGGCCTCAACAAGGGGTTCATCACGCCGCGGGACCTCATCGTCACCGACGGGGCGGGGAAGCGGCTCCAGGGGGCGTGGAGGCCCACCTCCGAGCTGCGCATGCACCTCGAGGCGTACCGGCGGCGGGCGGACATCGGGGCGGTCATCCACGCCCACCCGCCCCACACGGTCGCCTTTTCCCTCGCGGGACAGAAGCTCCCGCAGTGCGCGATGCCCGAGGTCGTCATGATGTTCGGCTCGATTCCGATGGCCTCCTACGCGACCCCGTGCACCGAGGAGGGGCCGCGCGCAATCGCCGATCTCATCGGCGAGTGCGACGCCCTCATCATCGAGCGGCACGGCACGCTCACCGTCGGCCCCGACGTCTTCTCGGCGTACGACAAGCTGGAGAAGGTGGAGCACAGCGCGGAGGTCTGCGCCGCCGCGCGGCTCATCGGCCCCGTGAAGCCGCTCCCCCAGGAGGAGGTCGCCAAGCTCCTCGAGCTCCGGCAATCGCTCGGCCTCTCCGGAAAGGTCTACCCCTGCAACCGCTGCGGTATGTGCGGGCGGGGTGAGGACGTCCCGCCGGCCGACGGGGACGTCGCGGCCATCGCGGCGAGGATCGCCCGTTCCATACAGGAGAAACTGTCCCATGGCGGCAAAGAAGGGTAAACGGACGGCGGCGGCGGGCCCGCGCCTCTACCCCGAGGTGATGACCATCGACGAGATCGCCGACTACCTCCACCTCCACAAGCAGGTGGTCTACCGGCACGTCAAGCACGGCAACATTCCCGTGAGCCGGATCGGCGCCACCATCCGCTTCAAGAAGTCGGTCATCGACGCCTGGCTCGAGGATTCGGCCATGCGGAACCTGAAGCGCCCCGGCGGCGGGGGCGGCGAGCGGCCGCGCGTGGAGAAGGAGAAATTCGTCTGGGAGTAGCGCCCGCCCCCGGACGCCCGCGCCATGAACCTGCTGAAGGCCGTCGCCGGCAAGCGCGAGCTCCTCTCCACCCTCGTCGTCCGGAACCTGAAGATCCGCTACCAGGGGTCGGCGCTCGGATTCTTCTGGACGCTCCTCAACCCGCTCTTCATGATGTTCATCTACTGGCTCTTCATCCGCTTCATGAAGTTCCCGATGGACCCGTGGGGCCTCCTCGCCGGCATCCTCTCCTGGCAGTTCCTCACGATGTGCTGCGGCGACTCCATCGGCGCCGTCGCGGGGCACCCGAACCTCGTGAAGAAGGTCTACTTCCCGCGCGCCATCCTGCCGCTCGCGACGGTCCTCGCGAACCTCGTCAACTTCCTCCTCTCGCTCGGTGTCCTCCTCGTCCTGACGGTCGCGGCGGGGCGGCTCTCGTGGGGGTCGGCCCTCGCGGCGCTCCCGCTCGTCATCGCCCTCCAGCTCGTCTTCTGCCTGGGCCTCTCGCTCCTCATCTCCTGCTCGAGCGTCTACTTCAGGGACACCGAGCACATCGTCGGCGTCCTCCTCATGGCCTGGTTCTTCATGTCGCCGGTCATCTACGCCCTCGACTTCCTCGCGGGCAACCCGCGCGTGCCCGCCTGGATGCTCCGCCTCTACACGCTGAACCCGATGGCGGGCATCATCACCCTCTACCGGACGATCATCCTCGGCGGGCCGCCGGCCGGGCGGGTCGCGACCGCGGCCGCGGTCGTCGTCCCGCTCCTCGTCCTCGCGGCGGGGGTGCGGGTTTTCATGCGCTACGAGCCGGACTTCGCCGATGAGCTCTGAGGAGAAGGACCAATCCACCACGGATCGACACGGATCATGACGGATTCACACGGGTGCTTTTCATGGGAACATCAGCGGGTGTCCGTCGATCATCGGTGCGGATCCGTGGAGTGTGGTTCATTTTTCCGCGGCGGACCGTGCGATAAACGAACGACGCGCTGCTCTACAATCCGTGAATATCCGTACGTATCCGTGATCATCAGCGGCAATTGGTTCATGATGTGATTGCGGCGGCGGGAATGGCATGCACGCGATCGAGGTGAACGGCGTCGGGAAGCGGTTCCACATCCGGCACGGCGGCCGCCACACGCTCAAGGCCGCCGCGCTCGGCCGCGTCCGCGGGCGGCGCGCGCGCGAGGCGTTCTGGGCCCTCCGGGAGATCAGCTTCGGCGTCGAGGCGGGGACGACGCTCGGCATCATCGGCTCCAACGGCGCCGGCAAGAGCACGCTCCTCGGCCTCCTCGCCCGCACGATGCGGCCGACGGAGGGGACGATCGACGTCCGCGGGCGGGTCTCCTCCCTCCTCGAGCTCGGGGCGGGATTCCACCCCGACCTGAGCGGCGCCGAGAACATCTATCTGAACGGCGCCATCCTCGGCCTCCGCCGCGCCGAGATCGCCACGCGCTTCGACCGGATCGTCCGCTTCGCCGGCCTCGAGGAGTTCATCGACACCCCGGTCAAGCACTACTCCTCGGGGATGTACGTCCGGCTGGGCTTCGCGGTCGCCGTCGAGGTCGAGCCGGACATCCTCCTCATCGACGAGGTGATGGCGGTCGGCGACGAGACCTTCAAGCGGAGGTGCCTCGAGAAGATCGCCGACTTCAAGCGCGCCGGCAGGACGATGCTCATCGTCTCGCACGACCTCGACACGATCACCGGCGTGAGCGACCGGGTCCTCCTCCTCGACGCGGGGCGGATCGCGGGCGTCGGGGAGCCGGGGCGGGTGGTGGACCAGTACAAGAGCCTGGGCTTCATCAAGGCGGGCGACGTCGTCGTGCGGGAATGGGGGACGCGGGAGGCGGTCATCGCCGGCGTCCGCTTCACCGACGGCCGCGGCGAGGCGGTCGAGCGGATCCGGAGCGGCGACCCGCTCGCCGTCGAGATCGCCTACCGGGCCGGGCGGCGGGTGGAGGAGCCGGTCTTCGGCTTCGCCGTCTCGCGGGGCGACGGCACCCTCTGCTGCGGGAGCAACACGCTCATCGACGGCGTCCATATCCCGTCCATCGAGGGGGAGGGGACGGTGCGCCTCCTCTTCCCGTCGCTCCCGCTCCTCGAGGGGAAGCACTACGTCTCCCTCTCGCTCCACTCCCGGGACCACCGGACGAACTACCACCGCCTCGACAACTGGTTCAGCCTCTGGGTGGACTGCCCGCGGAGGGCCGAGGGGACCGTGAACATCGCCTGCACCTGGGAGACGACCTGACGGGGGAACGGCCATGAGCGACAAGTTCGAGATCGGCGCCGACGGCGTGGACGTGAAGGCGATCATGCGGGAGATCGAGGAGCGGGTCGCCCGGAAGAAGGCCGCCGGCGTCTACGAGCGGTACGACCTCTCCCGCGTGGCGGCGCTCGAGCTGAGCCGCGTCCGGTCCGAGGCCGACTTCCTCGACTACTCGCTGAAGGTCATCCAGCAGACCTGGGACATCGACCTCTCCGACTTCCCGATCCACTCCAAAGGCGGCGTCCTCGGCAGGCCGGCGGCGCTCCTGAAGAAGGTCATCTGGAAGCTCCTCAAGTTCTACACCTACCGCCTCTTCTCGCAGCAGAAGGAGTTCAACTGCCAGGTGGCGAACGCCGTCGCGAGCCTCAACCGGAAGCTCGACCGGGAGCTCGCCGCCCGCAAGGGCGGGGGGGACGCGGGCAGGCCGGCGGACTGACGGGGGGAGGGGCACGGTGCCGAGGGGGAGGTTCGCCTTCGTCGTCCCGCGCTACGGCGTCGATTCCGCCGGGGGGGCCGAGGTCCTCGCGCGGGGCGTCGCCGAGCGGCTCGCCGCCTCGGGGGCCGAGGTCGCCGTCCTCACCACCTGCGCCCGCGACCACGCGACCTGGCGGAACTACTACCGCCCCGGCCGCGAGACGATCGGCGGCGTCGACGTCCGCCGCTTCCCCGTCGACGAGCCCCGGCGGGACGAGGAGTTCGCCTCCCTCCAGGGACGCATCTCGCGCGGCATCCCCCTGAGCCGCGAGGAGGAGGAGCGATGGATGGCGGGGAGCGTCCACAGCGCCCCTCTCTATGACTTCATCGCCGCCGCGCGCGACCGCTATGACGCCTTCCTCTTCATCCCCTACCTCTTCGGGACGACCTGCCGCGGGATGCGCGTCGCCCCCGAGAAGTCGCTCCTCGTCCCCTGCCTCCACGACGAGGCGTACGCCCGGCTCTCCCTCTTCCGCGAGATGTTCCAGGCCGCGCGGGGGATCGTCTGCAACAGCCCCCCCGAGATGGAACTCGCCGTGCGGCTCTACGGTCTCGACCCGGCCCGCTGCGCCGTCGGGGGGATGGGCTTCGAGCCGCGGGAGCGGTACCGGCCGGAGCGGTTCCGGCGGCGATACGGTATCAAGGGACCGTTCCTCCTCTACGCCGGCAGGCGCGAGACCGGGAAGAACACGCCGCTCCTCATCGAGTACTTCAGCATCTTCAGGCGCTACAACCGCGCCGACCTGCGCCTCCTCCTCCTCGGCACGGGGGAGGTTGCCGTGCCGGCCGACGCCCGCGCCTGGATCGCCGACCTCGGCTACGTCGCCGAGGAGCGGAAGCACGACGCCTACGCGGCGTGCCTCGCCCTCTGCCAGCCGTCGCTCAACGAGAGCCTCTCCATCGTCCTGATGGAGGCGTGGCTCGCCGGCGCCCCGGGCCTCGTCCACGGCGACTGCCTCGTCACCGCCTCCCACTGCCTCCGCTCGAACGGCGGCCTCCTCTTCCGCGACTACCCCGGCTTCGAGGAGTGCCTCCTCGCCCTCCTCGGGCGGGAGGGGCTCCGGGGCGCCCTCGCCGCGGGCGGGCGGCGCTACGTGGAGCGGGAGTACTCCTGGGAGGCGGCGATGGAGCGGTGGGGGCGGGCGCTCGCGCGGTTCGGCCTGGGGGAACCGTGAGGATCGACCAGCTCCTGCCGGGGATCGCCATCGGCGACGCCATCAGCAACCACGCCCGCCAGCTCCAGGCGATCGCGCGCGGCTGGGGCGCGGACTCGACGATCTACTGCGACCTCCGGCACGTCCACCCGGAGGCCGAGCACCTCTGCGCGGACTACCGGCGGCTCCCGCCGCGCGGCCCGGCCGACGTCACCGTCTACCACTACTCCGTCGGCTCCGCCCTCACCCCCGTCTTCAGGGGCCTCGCCGGCCGGCGCGTCCTCGTCTACCACAACATCACCCCGCACGAATTCTACGAGGGGATCCACGACGGGAAGGCGGCGGCGCTCCGCGCGGGGCGGGAGGAGCTCGCCTCGCTCGCCGGCGTCCCCGACCTCGCCCTCGGCGTGTCGGAGTTCAACCGGCGGGAGCTCGAGGCGCGCGGCTTCCGGCGGACGGGCGTCCTCCCCCTCATCCTCGACGAGGAGAAGCTCGCCGGTGAGCCGGACCGCGCGGTCCTCAGGCGCTACCGCGGCGGCGCGAACCTCCTCTTCGTCGGCCGGATGGCGCCGAACAAGCGGGTCGAGGACCTCATCAGGATCTTCTACTGCTTCCGGAACACGGTGAACCCGCGCTCGCGGCTGATCCTCGCGGGCTCGCTCATGGGGATGGACCGGTATATGTCCTCCCTCCGCGCCCTCGTCACCGTCCTCGACCTGCCCGACGTCGTCTTCCTCAACCACGTCACCGACGCCGCCCTCCACGCCCTCTATCGGACGGCGGGGGCCTTCGTCTGCATGAGCGAGCACGAGGGGTTCTGCATCCCGCTGCTCGAGGCGATGCACTTCCGCGTCCCCGTCATCGCCTACGCCGCGGCGGCCGTTCCCGAGACGCTCGCCGGGGCGGGCGTCCTCGTCCGCGAGAAGGACCACGCCGCGATCGCCGAGCTCGCCGGCATGGTCATCTCCGACGCGTCGCTCCGCCGCGCCGTCGTCGAGCGGCAGCTCGCCCGCCTCCCCGACTTCTCCCTCCCCCGGGTGGCCGCCCGCTTCCGGGGGCAGCTCGCCCCGCTCCTCGCCGCGGGCTGAGGCGCCCCGCTCACTCCCAGGGGAGCCGGAGCGGCGCCCCGCCGAGGATCTCCGCGGTCGGGCCGTCGGCGACGACGCGGCCGCCCTTCAGGACGACCGTCCGCGCGCAGACCTTCCCGACGAGGTCGAGGTCGTGGGTGGCGACGATCCTCGTCGCCGCGAGCGACCGGAGGTGGCCGATGAAGTCGTCCCTCGCCGCCGGGTCGAGATTGCTCGTCGGCTCGTCGAGCGCGACGATCTCCGGCTCGAGGGCGAGCACCGTCGCGAGCGAGACCTTCTTCCGCTCGCCGAAGCTCAGGTGGTGGGAGGAGCGCCCCTCGAACCCCTCCATCCGGACGAGCGCGAGCGCCTTCCGGACGCGCGCCTCCACCTCCGCCGGCGGGAAGCGCATGTTGCGCGGGCCGAACGCCACGTCGGCCCGGACGGTCGGCGTGAAGAGCTGGTCATCCGGGTCCTGGAAGACGAGGCCGACCGCCCGCCGGATCCGGCGGATGTTCCCGTCCTTCACCTCCATCCCGAGGACGCGCACCGACCCCTCGCCCCGCAGGAGGCCGTTCAGGTGGAGGAGGAGCGTGCTCTTCCCGGCCCCGTTCGGGCCGACGATCCCGACCGCCTCGCCGCGCCCGATCTCGAGCGAGACCCGGTCGAGGGCGGGCGTCCCGTCCGGGTAGGAGAAGGAGAGCGACCGAATGCTGACCGCGTCGCCGCTCAAAAGGCACCGCCCGCGAGGCGCCCCGCCCCGAAGGCGAGCCCTGCCGCGGCGAGGAAGAGCGCGTCGGCACGGCGGACGGGCGGCGGCGGAAGCGCGACGATCGTCCCGTCGAAGCCCCGGGCGCACATGGCGAGGTAGACCCGCTCGGCCCGCTCGTAGGCGCGGACGAAGAGGACGCCGACGATCCCCGCGAGCGCCCGCGCCGCCCGCGCGTGGCCGCCGCCGGGATCGCGCGCCTCCCGCGCCCGGGCGAGGCGCATCGCCTCGTCGGTGAGGACGAACAGGTACCGGTACATGAAGGCGAGGACCATGACGAGCAGCCGCGGGCAGCGGAGCGTCTCGAGCGCCGCGAGGAGCCGGTCGAACGGCGTCGTGGCGACGAGGGCGGTCATGCAGAGCGTCGAGAGGGCGGCCTTGACGACGACGTTCCAGAAGAGGAGGAGGCCGCCGGCGGTGACGGCGAGCCGCAGGGGGCCGACCGGCGCCTCGAGGAGCACGCGGCCGCCGCCGACGAACGGCAGGAAGGCGGCGACGAGCACCGCGAAGGGGATGACGGCGAGGAGCCGCCGGAGCGCGACCGCAAGGGGGACGCGGGCGAGGAGGAGGACCGCGGCGAGCGTCGCCGCGTAGGCGCCGAAGCTCGCGAATGCCCGCGGCGGCGTGGTGACGATGCAGAGGACGCCCGCCGCCGCCGCCGCGAGCTTCACGGCCGGGTGGAGGCGGTGGAAGGGGCTGTCCCCGTCGCTGTGGGCGTCGATGAAGGAGTGGCGCACGTCGTTCTCCGCTCGGGATGGATGGTAGCACGAACGGGAGAATCGTGACAAGCCCGATATCCGGGAGTGGCGAGTGAGGATATCGCTTGGCCGCAGCTTGATGCAGGTAACAGATGAGCCACAGAGGACACAGAGGAAACTACAGTTCAAAGTTGAAAGTTCAAAGTGGATAGGAAGTTGGCATATCCGTCCAGCACCGCCTGCAATCGGTCGCCGGCATCAGTCATAACGAAGTTCCCGTGTTATACCCAAATCACCATAACCACGAAATTTCCAGTGTTATGGAAGCCGCCTGACCGCCTACCGTCAAGATTCTTCGGACCGCGAACAAGAAAGCTTGACCGCACCTCTCGTCGACAACATACTTTGGGTGTAGGGGACTCGGGTGCCCCGGCAAACGGAGATTTGTGTAAAATAACAAGTTATGTGGTGAAGAGATATGAAGATATCAGGACTATTTAATAAGATATCCGAATTGTTCTCGCTGCCCCGGACCAAATGTAGCAAGTGCCAGCGTCCTTACAACGACTTTGTTATAGACTTTGCTGAAGGCACGATCAAGTGTGTCGGATGCGGCAGTTCAACGGACATTGTTGAGGAGCTCGGGCCAGACCAAGCGGTCTTCATTCTCGACACGATGCTGCGGAAAGACCCCGACGTGGAAACTCGGGCTCAAGCTGAGCAACTGAAGATTAGAATTGAGAACACATAACCTGTCTGCTGTAAGGGATGGCGCAAAGGACGCGCCACCCCTGAGCAGCACGTTCGCGGGACGCCAAGCGTCCCGCGAACGCCGCTGCGGATTGCCATCCGCTGGTCTCGGGCGCTTCGCGCCCTCGAACCAGCGGCTGCAGCGGACGCCCGCCGCGGCGAGCAAGCTCGCCTCCGCGGCCGCCGCTGATCCGCAGCGGCGTTAGATACATAAAGAAGAGAGCATGACCATGATTATTTTCTCATCCAGAAAGCTTGAAAAAGCCATTGCTGAAGATGAATTATCGAACTGGAAAAAAGCCAAATACGTTATTCTTCCTGCTGTACTTGCCATATTAGCTGGTGGACCAATATATTTCATTACTCCCACTTATGGCGAAAAGGCTCCCGCCCTAAATTTTTTCTTACATATGGTATTCAACATCTTAGGAGCCTATGTTACTTACTATGGTATTAAGAAGTGCTTTCGGACAAATGAAATTATAGACGGTAATAATTTTCTCGAGCGGTTTGTTATTTTACTTATCCCAGTTGCCGTTAAACTTATAATAATCCTGCTTCCATTTGCTTTAATATATTATGGAATCGCAAGCTCATTTCGAGACAGTCATCCTATATTTTTTAAACGTTCACCAATTATTCTTTATGCTCTAAGGCCGATATTTATTTATATTTATTATTCACTCTTAAATCATTCATTTATACGCTTAAAGGGATTAATAAGCCAAAGAGATATATAAAATGTTTCTAACCAGCCGCTGCACTCAACTTGGGAAACGCTTCTTGCATGGAGCAGCAGGATAAACTGTATTAATAGCCAGTGATTATTTTGTTAGTCGGGGCTGTCATTTCCCAGGCGAGTGAGCTTTACGTTCGCGGGACGCGAAGCGTCCCGCGAACGCGCTGCGGATTGCCATCCGCCGGTCTCGGGCGCTTCGCGCCCTCGAACCAGCGGCTGCAGCGGACGCCCGCCGCGGCGAGCAAGCTCGCCTCCGCGGCCGCCGCTGATCCGCAGCGGCGCTATGTGTCATAGAGGAGGTAAAGCATGAGCAAGAGAGACATACTAGAAATTGGGATTAAGCTACTTGGCTTATATTGTGTTATTTCTTTCTTTAGTTCCATTCCAGGTATCGGAATGGCGATTAATACGGCAAATTCCGATTTCGTTTCGAGTCCATTCCTCTATATTTTTATGCCTTGCCTCTTGAGTTGCGCCTATTTAATTCTTGCTATTGTTTTTCTTGCCGAAGGGCATGCCATAGCGAATAGATTTATAAAAGACGTGCCTTCAGAGGATACTGCAACTCAAAACACATCTATTTTAACCACGCTGTCGTTTTGGATGATTCTCATAGGGATATATTACTTCATTTCGTCAGTAGCTTCTCTTATTTCGACATCGGCTTATCTTACAAGGGCGCAATTGGGAACATATTCATTTGCAAAGCTTTTGTCTCAGGCAGTCATCTTTATTTTATCGTTGCTTCTAATCTTTAAAAGCAAAGCTATCGCAAAGTTTATTACCGTGCGGTCAAAAAGCAGCACATAACAACACGCTGCACTCGACCCGGGAAACGCTTCTTGCATGGAGCAGGAGGATAAGCTGTTTTAATCGTCATTTATTATACTTTTAGCCTGGGATGTCATTTCCCAGGCGAGTGAGCTTTACGTTAGAGCAAATGAATATGAAAACATCTGGAAAAAGCAAGTTGCTGCTGATCGCAGCAACTATATCTTGGTTCTGGGCTGTATTAATGGCTTTGACTGCTATCGGTGTGGTGCTCCCTTCTATATTCACATTCAAGCTGCCAAGCATTCCCGTGATCGGAGCCGCACTTTTGCTTTTTATTATCGCTGCTTGTTTCGCGCTGACCGGTTATGGAATCAGAAAACAGAAAAAGCCATCTCAAGTAATGGCCACAATATGGCTTGCATTTGTCCTCGGCAGCGAGCTAATCATGCAAGGAAATCTAAGCTTCATCGGCGGAACATCGTGCATTATGTTGGGGCTCGTACTTGTCAATTGGAAAAGATTTATATAAATAAGCTCTAACAAGTCGCTCCACACGATCGTGGCCGCTGCGCGTCCACGACGTGTGAGCTTTTCGTTGATCCGCGGAAATCCGCGGCAAGAACCCTGTATTGCTGCGGCAATCTGCCGCGCGCACTTAGTTCCTACAGCTTATAGCTGGGTGTGCTGCACCCGGATCCGTGGAGATCAGTGACAATAAGTGCGGATCCGTGGTGGATCGGTGCTTGTTAGCGGCCGGGATCACGGAGGAGCGCCGCCGTGGCGATCCGGGACCAGCCCTCGACGGCCACGCCGGGAGAGTCGAGCATCGCCCGCCACTCGTCGAAGTGGAGCATCGCCGCCCGGGCGATCTCCCTCGTCCGGGGCCGCAGCTCGCGCGCGTCGGTGTCGAGCCGGTAGAGGAGGCCGAAGTGGACCTTCCCGACCATGTCCGCGTCGTCGTTGATGTAGCCGATGATCCGCGGCTCGAACGGCCCGTCCCAGCCGATCTCCTCGCCGAGCTCCCGCCGCATGCTCGCCCGGACCGGGTCGGGGAGGGCGTCGCCGTCCGCCCGGTCGACGTGGCCGCCGATCCCGATCGACCACTTGCCGCGCAGCCGCGCCTCGTCGTACTCCCCCTCGCCCGTCGCCCGCAGGTAGGCAAAGACGAGCGAGGCGCGGGGGTTGACGATGACGCAGTAGGCGATCGGCTGCTTGCGGGAGGGATCGGTCTCGGCCGCCTCGCGGGGGGCGTAGCCGTGCCGCGAGAGGACGAGCGCCTCGTAGTCGTGATCGGCCGCGGGGGAGAATCCCTGGAACGGGCGCTCCCCGAGAAGGGCGTCGCGCCCCACCACCATGATCTCCGCGCGCGATCCCATGCGCGCTACTCTTCGGGGGCCAGGACGAGGACGACCCTGCAGGTGCCGTCGCCGGCGTCGAGGGCCGTCACCGCGAGGGTCCGCTTCTCCTTGCTGAAAACCGCCGTTTGCCCCTGCGGGAGGGTCACCACGGCGTCCTCGCTCCAGCCCTTCTCCGTCATCGACTTCCGGTAGAACGCCACGACCTCCGCCGCCAGCGCCGCGCACTCGAGGTGCGCCTGGTCGCCCTCCTTGTGCTGGACCGCCATGGCGACCGTCGACCCGGCGAAGAGCGGCACCGTCCCCTTGAACGACTCGGGCAGATCCATCCCGGATGCCCGTGCGGGGGCCGCGCATCCGACTGCGAGCGCGCCGGCCGCCGCTGCGAGCGCGATTCTCATGACTGCCTCCTTCCCGTCACGGCTTCCTGAGGAGCTCGAGGAGGATCCCCCGGTAGCCGTCGTACGCCTCCTTGACCTCCGCGAGGGCGATCGACTCGTTCACCGTGTGGGTCGCCGCCTCCGTCCCCGGACCGTAGCCGATGATGTCGATCTTCCGGTCGGGGTAGAGCTCCCGGTAACGGACGACCCCGCTCCCGTCGGTGCAGAAGCCGTAGGATCCGGTGGTCGCCTTCTTCCCGGTCGCCTTCTCGACACCGGCGAGCGCCTTCTCGACGAGCTCGCACTTCCGGGGCGTCTTCCAGGCGGGCGCGTACTTCTTCTCGACGATCGGCTCGCCGGTCCAGGTGACCGCCCGCTCCGCCGAGTACTGGATGGAGGGGGTCTGGAACTGGGGGTACCGCTTCCGGGCGTTCTGGACGACCCGGTCGATGTTCTCCCGCACGAGGAGGATGATGCTCTCCTCGGTGTCGCTCGTGAGCGTGCGGACGTCGTAGGTGATCTCCACCTTGTTCGGGACCGTCGAGTTGCCGCCGCGGCCGTCGATCCCCCCTCCCCCGCCGACGGGGATCCTGATGTCGGTGGGGACGATGTTCCGCTTGCCGAGGGTCTCGTCCGCCTGCGAGCGGTACCAGATGTGGAAGGCGTCGATGATATACGCCATCTGCTCGATGGCGTTGATGACCCGGCGGCCGGTCGAGGCGTGCTGCGGCTGGCCGAACGAGGTGATGACGATCTCGCCCCGGCCGCGCTGGCCGATGTTGACCTTTCCCTGCGACGCCTCGCCGACGACGACGTACTCCGGCTTGATGGCCTTCAGCGCCTCGAGGAAGCAGACTCCCTCGAAGAACTCCTCCAGCACCGTCCCCACGATGTAGACCCTGCCGGCGTGCCGGCCGTCGATCCCCGAGAGACCCGCGGCCGCGTGCAGCATCGCGCCGACCGCCGCCTTCATGTCGACGGCGCCCCGCCCGTAGAGGCGCCCGTCGAGGATCGAGGCAGCGAATGGCCTCGTCCGCTGGTCCCACTCCTCAGGCCTCGCCCCCACCGTGTCGAGATGGCCGGTGAGGACGATCGAGGGACCCTTCCCGTCTCCGACGACGACCTCGGTGATGAGGTTCCCCATCCGGTCCGAGTGCGCCGAGGTGCAGCCGAGCCGGCTCGCGACGTTGATGAGGTGCTTGACGAGCTTCTCCTCCTGCCCCGACGGCGACGGGATGGTGATCATCTCCTGGATGCAGGAGACGACGTTCTCGAACGGGACCACGCGTCCCGTCTCCTTCTTCCGTGCCTGCGCCATGACTCCCTGTCCCTCCCTGCCGGCATTCACCGCTTCGCCCGTGCCTTCATCCGCGCCGCCCGCGCCCTCTCCCTCGCGGCGTGCTCCTTCGCGCGGGCCTGTTCCCTCGTCCGGCGGGCGGCGTCGGCGAGCTGTTTCTTGAGGTCGCGCCTGAACTGCTTGACCGCGAGCTTGGCGCCCGCGATGTCCCTCCCACACCGGTAGCCGGGGATGTTCACCTCGGCGACGGCGTCGGGGTTCAGGTCGTAGCGGGCGATCTCGCTGTGGATGGTGTAGAGTGCCGTGAAGCCGATCCCCTCGAGCGCCTCTCTCGGGACGCCGGGGAGCAGCTTCGCCACCTCGTTGACGATGGACGCCCGGGGCGGCGCCACGTATCCTTCCTTCTTCCGTATCATCTGTTCCTCCTCTCCCTGCTGTGCGTCGCCACATGATACACGAACCGGCCGCCGTTGTCGACAGTTCGTCATTCGTCCCTCGTACTTCGTACATCGATAATTCGCGGCGGAACAATGAACCACGAGCCGCAGATCTTCACGGATTATTGACGGAGCGGATTGAATCTGATGCACTCTCCGAACTCTCTGTGGTCTCTGTGTTCTCTGTGGCTTTCCTGCTGCGCGAACAACGGCAGGTTTTCAATACCCCCCGATATAATGAGACCTATGCACCATCTTCCCGCATTGTAATCAGCCCCCCTGTCCACCTCGTAGGTGGAATGCTCACCCGCGGCGCGCACTTATTTCCCTTACAGCTTATAGCTGAGTGGGGGCTGCATTCTGATCCGTGAATATCCGTAATATCAGTGCGAATCCGTGGTGAATTGGTTCTTCTTCCCCGCCCCGATCTCCCGCCGCGGCGGACATGCTATAATCTCTCCACACCCACACCCGATCCGATGGAGGGCCCCATGAGACATGCCGCACCCATCGCCGGCGTTCTCCTCCTCTCGCTCTGCGCGGCCGCCACCGCCCAGCACGGCGGCATTCATTACCCGGGGAGCATGGGCCGCCCCGTCGCCCCGTCGCGCGGCCTTCCGTCGTATCCGCCGTCGCACCAACCGTCCCACAACGACCCGCCCCGGCACCATGACCGCCACCCGTACCATCCGTACCATTACTACGGCGCCCCCTACCGCTCCTACGACCCGTACTGGGAAGGCGCGTGGCGGTACCGGACACTGCCCCCCTACGGCGCCTACCGCACCTACGAGATGCGCGAGTATCCGGGCGACGACGGGAGGAGCATCACCGTGGACTGGCGGGCCTACAACGGCAACGCCACCTACCGCCGCCACATCCAGGACATGCTCGAGAAGGGATGGAGGGTCGCCAATCCCCGGTAGTGAGCGCCGCCCCGCGCCGCCCGATGGAACGCATCCCCGAGCCCCAGCTGATGGCCGACGCCACCCAGGCGGCGGCGTACGCGGCCGCCGATTTCGAGGCCCCCCACGGCCGGCTCGTCGAGGTCCTCGGCGAGATGTTCCCGGGCGTCGAGATCGCGGGGGCGATCCTCGACCTCGGCTGCGGCCCGGGCGACGTGACGTTCCGCCTCGCCCGCCGGTTCCCGCGCGCCCGCATCACCGCCGTGGACGGCTCCGCGGCGATGATCGCCCTCGCCCGAAGGCGGCGGCGCCGCGAGGGAATGCCGGCCTCCCGGGTCTCGTTCATCGTCGGCCGGATCCCCGGCGCCCGCATCCCGCCCCGCCCGTACCATGCCGTCGTCAGCACGAGCCTCCTCCACCACTTCCGCGATCCCGCCCCCCACTGGGCGGCCGTCTCTGCGCACGCGCGTCCCGGGACGCTCGTCTTCGTCTGGGATCTCTCGCGGCCCGCCGGCAGGGAGGAGGCCGCGCGGATGGTGGAGCGGTACTCGGGCGACGAGCCGGCGGTGCTGAGGCGCGACTTCCACAGGTCGCTCCTCGCCGCCTTCACGCCCCGGGAGGTGCGCCGCCAGCTCGCGGCCGCCGGCCTCCGCGGCCTCTCGGTGCGGAAGGTGAGCGACCGCCACCTGATCGTCTTCGGCCGGATCGCCTGACCGCAACCGGCGCGCTCAGCCCGCCGCCTCCCGCAGGTACCGCCCCGTGTGGCTCTCCGGGCACCGCATGATCTCCTCGGGCGTCCCCTCGCAGACGATCCGCCCGCCCCTCGCGCCTCCCTCCGGCCCGAGGTCGATCACCCAGTCGGCGCGCCGGATGACGTCCAGGTTGTGCTCGATCACGACGACGGTGTTGTCGTTCCCCACGAGCCGCTCGATGATCTCCATCAGCCGCTCGATGTCGGCCATGTGGAGGCCCGTCGTCGGCTCGTCCATGACGTAGATGCGCCCCCGCTTGTGGAGCTCCGACGCGAGCTTGATCCGCTGCGCCTCCCCGCCCGACAGCGTGCTGAGCGGCTGCCCGATCTCGAGGTAGTCGAGCCCCACCTCGCACAGGATCCGCAGCCGCCGCGCGATCTCCCGCTCCTCGAAGAACTCCCGCGCCTCCGCGGCCGTCATCCGGAGGACGTCGTGGATGTTCTTCCCCCCGCACCGGAGCGCGAGGACCTCCTCCGTGTACCGCCTCCCCCCGCACTCGTCGCAGGTGATCTTCACCTCGTCCAGGAAGCTCATCTCCACGCTGATCGTCCCAAGCCCCTTGCACTCCGGGCACGCCCCCCGCGAGTTGAAGCTGAACAGGGCGGGCGACGTCCCCGTGGCGCGCGCGAACTCCCGCCGGATCGCGTCGAAGAACCCGATGTACGTCGCGGGGTTCGACCGCGACGACCGTCCGATCGGCGACTGGTCGACGCTGATCGCGTCCCGCTGTTCCTCCAGGAAGACCCCGTGGATCAGGCTGCTCTTCCCGGAGCCGGCGACGCCCGTCACGCACGTGAGGACGCCCCGCGGGATCCGCGTCGAGACGCTTTTCAAATTATGGAGCGTCGCGCCCCGTATCTCGATCGACTCCGTCCACCCCTTCCGGGGCCTCCCGTCCCCCATCCTCCTGTTCAGGTACTCCCCCGTGATCCCGCCCGAGGCCGGGAGCCCCGCCGCGGGGCCGGCGTACACCACCTCCCCGCCGCCGCGCCCCGCCCGCGGCCCGATGTCGACCGCGTAGTCGGCGGACCGGATCACGGCCGGGTCGTGCTCGATGACGAGGACGCTGTTCCCCTGGTCCCGGAGCCGCCCGAGCATCCCGATCATCGCGCCGATGTCCTTCGGGTGGAGGCCGATCGACGGCTCGTCCAGGATGTACAGCAGCCCCACGAGGTCGCAGCCGAGCTGCCGGGCCATCTTCACGCGCTGGCTCTCGCCGCCCGAGAGCGTCGCCACGGCGCGGTTGAGCGACAGGTAGCCGACGTCGATACCGATCATGGCGTCGAGGATCTGCTCCATCTTCCGGACCATCGGCCGCGCGACCTCCCCGCCGACCGTCCCGAGGAACGCGCGGAGGTCGGTCAGCTCGAGCCCGACGAGCTCGGGGATCGTCCGGCCGTTCAGCGCGACGGACCGCGCCCGCTCGTTGATGCGCGCACCCCCGCAGGTGTCGCAGTCGGAGTAGACGAAGTAGCGCTCGTACGCGTCCCGCCGCGCCGCCGAGAGCTGGTCCCGCGCCTTGTTGATGTGGAGCCGCTCGAGTTTCCGGACGACCCCCTCGTAGTTCTTCGTGTAGGTCCCCGCCCCGTGCGTCTTCTCGACCGGGATCCCCTCCGCGTACAGCAGGTCCGCCCGCTCCCGCTCGTTGAAATCCTTCAGCTTCTTGTCCACGTCGAAGAGGCCGATCGCGACCATCTCCCGCCAGTTCCAGGCCCCCACCTTGTAGTCGGGGTGGACGATCCCCCCCTCCCGGATGGTCTTCTCCCCGTCGATGAGCCGCCCCGTGTCGATCCGGATCCGCTTCCCGAGCCCCTTGCAGTCGGGGCACATCCCCGCCGGGTGGTTGAAGCCGAAGAGGAACGACGGCCCGATGGAGGGCGCGCCGCACCGCGAGAAGAGGAGCCGCAGGTAGGTGTAGAGCTCGGTCGCCGTCCCCACCGTGCTCCGGAGCGTCGTCCCCATCCGCTTCTGGTCGATGACGATGGCCGTCGAGATGTTCCGGATCTCCTCCACGTCCGGCTTCGAGAGCTTCGGGAGGCGCGCCCGGGCGAAGGAGGAGAAGGTCTCGATGAGCTGCCGCTGCGCCTCCGTGTAGATCGTGTCGAAGACGAGCGACGACTTCCCCGAGCCCGAGACGCCCGTGAAGACGACGATCCGGTCCCGCGGGATCTCGAGCGAGACCCCCTTCAGGTTGTGCATCCGGGCGTTCCTGATGACGATCCGTTCCGGTATCATCGTGCGGCTCCGAGTTCCAGGACGAAATCCCGCAGCGCCTCAGCGACCTCCACGAGCCTCCCGCAGTCGACAATCGCCGGCGTGTCCGCGGGGGTGTGCGTGAACCGCGCCATCAGCTCGCGCATCCGCTCCGCGGTGAGGGCGATCGCCGGCCGCCCCTTCTGGACGAAGAGCATGTGGTCGCCCTGGTGCCACGGCTCCCCCTCCACGATCCCCGCCCGCGCGCCGAACGCCCGCCTCGCCGCCCGGGCGACCGCGGCCGGGCAGCCGTAGAGGGAGTAGGCGGACCTCCCCCTCACGTACCCGACGTCGTCCACGTTGACCGCCGCGCGGATCCGATCGAACTCCCCCCCGTACCGCCGGAGGTAGTCCATCTGCCCGCCGGCGCTGTAGTTGTCCTCGCCGTTCAGGGCGACGATCTCGAGCCCCGCCGCGCCGTCGTACCGCGCGAGCATCTCCGCCAGCAGCAGGAGGACGACCGTCCCCGCCGCGTTGTCCGACGCCCCGGGCGTCCCCTCCTTCGCGTCGATGTGGGCGCAGACGACGATCTTCTCCGCCGCCCGCGGCCGCTTCCGCGCGACCACGTTCCAGGCCTTCGACGGGAGCCGGCGGCCGTCGATCCGCAGCCGGCACGTCCCCCCGGCGGCGGCGATCCGCCTCCCCACCGCCTCCGTGCAGTACGCCGACGGGATGTCGAAATCCCCGTCCTCGATGAGCGGGTACGGGTGGAGCGCCCCGACGAGGTCGGGATTCCTCCCCGTCGCCGTCACGATCGCGGCCGGCCGCCTCTCCTCGAGGAGGGCGTAGATCCGCCTGTGCCGCTCGGGGTTGTAGAAGACGAAGTTCTTCGGCATCAACTGCTCGGCGCAGAGCGCCCCCCGCATGAGGAGGATCCTCCCCGCGCAGTCGCGCCGCGCGAGCTCCCGGTCCGTGGACGCCGCGACCAGTTCCGCCGTGACGTCGCACCCGTTCGAGTACGGGCTCGTGAAGACCTCGAAGCGGCGGGCGCCGGCGGCGAGCGACGCCGGGCCCGCCCGGTGGTCGAGGCAGTCGAACGGCGTCGTGTCCAGCCGCCAGCCCCATCGCCCGATCGTCCGGGCGAAGAACCTCGCCGCCGCCCGGTTCCCCGGCGATCCCGTCCGCCTGTCCGGCTTCACGCCGCAGAGCGTCCGGAGGCAGCGCTCCGCCTTCCGGGCCGCCCCGCCCGCCTTCGCCTCCCTGCGCACTGCCGCCCTCATGCCCGCCTCCCCTTCATCCCTCGCAGGAAATCGTCCACCCATTTCAACTCCGCCCTCGCGAGGAAGAGCGGCCGCGTCGCGATGGCGACATGGTGCTCCGGGCAGCCCTCTCCCCGCAGGAAATCCCGGAGCGCCTCGTAGCACCGCACCCGCTCCTCGAGCCCCGCGCGGCACCTCTCGAGGGCGGCGCGGGCCCGCCGGCGGGGGAGCAGGCCGCAGTTGTAGATGCCGATGTCGAACGGCCACCGGACGTGCCCCGGTTCGCTGATGAGCGCCTCCACCTTCTCCTCAAGCGCCCGCCGCCCCTTCGGGCTGATGGCGTAGAGGGCGCGGAGGCGGTTCTCGGGGCTGATCGTGTTCGTCCGCTTCACGAGGCCGCTCCGCTCGCACTTCCGGAGCAGCTTGTAGATGGACGACATCGAGAGCTCGGTCCAGAAGCGCATTTCGCGCTCGGCGACGTCCTTCTCGATCTGGTACGGGTGCCGCGGCCCCTCGGCCAGGAGGCCGAGGAGCGCCGCCTCGGCGTTCGTTATCGCCGCCATGCCCTTCCCTCCCCTCGTTATATTATCTCTTTCCAATATAGTACTGTTCCAATATAATGTCAACGCCCAATTTCGGCACCCCCTTCACCGCCGATCAGAATGGAGCCCTCATCCGGTCCTCCGCCGGAAGGAGATTCCACCTACGAGGTGGACAATGGGGCTGATTACAATGCGGGAAGATGGCGCATAGGTCTCATTATATCGGGGGGTATTGAAAACCTGCCGTTCTTCGCGTAGCAGGAAAGCCACAGAGAACGCAGAGACCACAGAGGATTCGAAGAGTGCATCACATTCAATCCGCTCCGTCAATAATCCGTGAAGATCTGCGGCTCGTGGTTCATTGTTCCGCCGCGGATCGCGCGGTGGAGGAAGGACGAACGACGGCCGACGCCCCCCGGCGTGGAGCGCCCTACTCGAGGATCGTCTCTTCCGGTATCTCGGGCGCGGCGGGCCGGGCCCGGCCCAGGATGACGAGCCGCTCGAGAAGGGTGAGGTCTCGCGGCGGGTCCTTCGGGATGACGCGGTAGCGGAGCCGGATCCCGTCCCCGTGCGGCTCCGCCGTGAAGTAGTTGAGGTTGTAGGAGGGGACGTAGATCGGCGGCATGAGGAGGAAGCGCGCCCGCACGCGCTCGAGCCGCTTGAGCCACGTGCCGGTGTTCACGACCGTCCCGCCCTTCACGTGCCGCAGGGAGACGCTGTGCGTGTGCCCGTAGATGAAGAGCGCGGCGGCGGGGTCCTCGGCGAACACCTTCTCGGCCGCGGCGAGGTACTCCCCCTCCTTGTCGGCCTTCAGCCCCTCCGCCGTCTCGATCCCGTACTTCCGGAGCGTCGAGTGGATGTCGCGAGTGAGGAAGAGGACGGGGATGGCGAGGACGACGAGGAAGGCGAGGACTATGCCGTTCACCCACACCACGAGATCGATGAGGCGCCCCGGCAGGCCGAACCGGTCCCGGAGCGATTTCCGGAACACCTGCGTCCGCAGCACCCCGTACTCCTCGAGCCGGCGACCCGCCAGCATGATCGCGCTGAAGCCGAAGAGGAGCATGAACGGGAGGAGGAACCAGCGGAGGATCGGCGTCATCTCCTTGTAGAAGTAGTTCGACCATATCCAAGAGGGGATCTCCTCGCTCGGGTAGACCGCGGGGAGGTCCTTCAGCCACATGCTCCTTGCCTGGAGGGCGCTCCTCCCGGCGACGGCCACCGTCGAGGTGGTGATGAAATAGCCGGACGGGAGGCCGTACAGGTTCCCGTAGTCGGGGAAGCGGTTGAACGAGTCGTGCTGGTTGCCGTGCTCGATCCAGATCGTCTTCTTCCCGAGCCGGCGGACGGTGTGCTCGGCCGTGTCGAGGCGGAGGTTGTACTTCGCGAGGAGGTCCCGGTAGGCGGGGATGCAGGCGAGGTCGTAGTCGTGGTTCCCGACGAGGAGCGTGATCGTCACCCGCTCCCCCGTCTCTCGGAACTGCCGGAAGAGATTCGGGTGCGTCTCGACCAGCCACGGGAGCTTCAGGTTGCCCGTTATCTCCGTGATCTCCCAGAGGCCGAACGTGTCGCCGACGATGATGAGCTCCGCCGGCAGCCGCCCCGCCTCGATCTCCTTCAGGAACTCGATCAGCTCCTTCTCGAAGCCGCATGTGTTGAGCGCCCCGTCCCCGCCGATGTGGAGGTCGCTGATGAAGTAGATGATCTGCCCCTGCCCGGCCGCAATCTCCCCCGCACCGCGCGCCGGCCAGAGGCCCGCACCGAGCGCCACCACCGCCGCGATGATGCTCCCGGATATTCTCATCACCGATCCTGCACAAGTGCTGTTGGGAATGCCATTGTGGTCAATGTGCTACTTAAAGAGAATGCCACACACACTTTGGACTTAGCGGTTGATAACTGCAATTGAATCAAACATAATCATCGAGACGGCAATCAGCAGGATGATAGACGATATCTGTGCATGGAGCACCAGATAAAACTCCATTGGTGAAGTCCCCGGGCCTCCGGGGTCCGAAGGCGCGAATGACACGGGGAGCTGCGGAGGGGTGCCAGAGCGGTTGAATGGGCCGGTCTTGAAAACCGGTGTGCCCGCGAGGGCACCGTGGGTTCGAATCCCACCCCCTCCGCCACGATGTCAGATCGGGAGAGCCACCGGACCCGGCGGGTGAAAGGGCCGACCCTCCGGACCACCCATTGCCTCAGTATCAAGTAGAGGACTGCTTCCGATTAGTTGTTCGGGTTAACATACTGCGAGCCCCGCTGGGGAGATCGCTGGGTTTATTCGGTTATTTGGGGTTATTTGGGTCGGACCACGATAACTTATTGCGATTCAATTGGATGCGGCTGTTTCAGGCCTGAAAACACGCCTTGGATGCGATTTTCAGTGCCGAAAATCTGTTCTAAGACGCGCCACCGAACTCGAAGTCGAGGGAAAGGTATAATTGTAAAGGGTTGACCCCGGCGAGACTCAGAACGGCTCGCCGATGCTGCACGTGACGTCCATTCCGCCGCGGGTCCTGTACACCGTCTTCACGAAGAGCCGGTTGGGGTTCAGGAGGTTCCGCAGATCCCCGTATATCCGCTTCGTCGCCATTTCCTGATAGATGCCGACGTTCCGGAAGGAAACGAAGTAGTATTTCAGCGATTTCAGTTCCACGATCCTGTCGCCCGGCACGTAGTCGATGACGACTTTCGCGATGTCGGGCAGGCCGGAAAACGGACACACCGCGCTGAACTCCTCCGTCTCGATGTGCACCTTCTCCTCCACGCCGGTCGGCAGGCCGCTCCGGAACGGGTGCGTCTCCAGCAGGTTCGTCCCGATCGCCGTCTCCGGCAGGATATCCCATGTCCTCCCTTCCGCCTTCGGCATCCTCTCCCCCTTCCGACCCCGTTCCCCCGTCATGCAACCCGCCGGACAGGAGAATCGGGCCCCCTTCCGACCATCGAGTACGTGACGCCGCTCCCCCCGCTCTCGATCCCCCTGCCGCCCGCCTCAGCGGTTCTCGAGGACGGAGCGGATCTTCAGCGAGAGGACGCCCGGATCGAACGGCTTCTGGATGAAATCCACGGCCCCCTCGTCGAGCGCCCGCCGGCAGTTGTAGTCGAGTGAGAAGCCGGTGCAGATGATGACGGGGACGTCCGGGAATTCCCGCTTCATCTTCAGATAGGTCTCGGCGCCGCCCTCCTTCGGCATGAGCATGTCGAGGAGGATGAGGTCCGTCTTCCGCCCGCCCTCGCGGAGCAGCGCCAGGGCCTCCTCGCCGCTCGTGGCCTCGAGGACGGTGTAGCCCAGCCCCCCGAGGTAGCGGCCCGCCACGTCCCTGAACGTCGGGTCGTCGTCCACCACCATGATGGTCTCGCCCCCTCCCAGAATGACGGCGGGACGGGGCTCCTCCCTCTCCTCCGATTCCGCCGTCGCAGGGAGGAAGATATGGAAGGTGCTGCCCTTTCCCTGCTCGCTCTCCACGTCGATGCCGCCGCCGTGCCGCTCCACGATGCCGCTCACCATGGAGAGGCCGAGCCCCCTCCCCCTCCCCATGGTCTTCGTGGTGAAGAACGGCTCGAAGATCCGGTCGAGCGTCTCCCTGTCCATCCCGATTCCCGTGTCGGCGATGGAGACGCGGACATGGGGCCCCGCCTTCATCCGTGGATGCGTCCGGCGGAACTCCCCGGAGGGGGTCGCGGCGGACGTCCGTATGGAGAGCGTCCCCCCCTCGGGCATCGCGTCGCACGCGTTGAGGCACAGGTTCATGATGACCTGGTGGCACTGCCCCTTGTCCCCGAGCACGCGGGGGAGCCCGGGATCGAGGCCGTTCTCCATCTTCACGCGCCCCCCCGCGGTCCTCCCCACGACCTTGAGCACCTCCTCGACGACCTTGTTGATGTCCAGGACGTCGGGGTGGTACTCGCTCTTCCGCGCGAAGGCGAGGAGCGAGTTCGTGAGGTCCGACCCCCGCCACGCGAGCTTCTCCATCGTGTCCAGGTCGGCCCTCGCCTCCCCGTCTCTCGCCACGCGGCTCCGCACGAGCGTGATGTAGCCGATGATCCCCGACAGGATGTTGTTGAAGTCGTGGGCGAGGCCGCCGGCGAGCGTGCCGACCGCCTCGAGCTTCTGGAGCTGGAGGAGCTGCTGTTCGATCCGCCGGTGCTCGGTCACGTCGGCGGCGTAGATGTTCACGTACGCCGCGTCCACGATCGGGGTGAAGGTGGCGGTGAACGAGCGGTTCCCGACCATGGATTCCCTGACCAGGGTCGCCCCTCCTTGGAACGTCTCGCGGGCGAAGTCGCGCCAGTCGTCCGGGATGTGGCCTCCCGCGGCCGTCCCCCACGCATCGAGGAGGGGGCGGGCGGCGGGGTTCGCGTAGAGGATGTCGCCGTCGAGGGAGACCCTGAGGACGGGGCGCGGGTTCTCGTCGGGGAATTTTGCCAGGAGCCGAATCTTCTCCTCGTCCGCCTTCTTGCTGGTCATGTCCCGCGCGACCGCGATGACGAGCGCGTCCCGGGGAAAGGAGATCGCGTTCCAGGAGATCCACCGGTACGTCCCGTCCCGGCAGCGGCACCGGTTCTCGAACAGGAACAGCGCCTCGCCGCGGCGGAGGCGCTCCTCCGCCGCGGCGGTCGCCTCCCGGTCATCCGGGTGGGCGAGGTCCGCGAGCCGCTTCTGCAGCATCTCCTCCCGCAGCCAGCCGAGGGTGCGGGTGAAGGCCGGGTTCACCTGCTTGAAGTAGCCGTCGAACCCCGCGATGCACAGCATGTCGGTGGAGAGGCTGAAGATGCGGTCGCGCTCGGTCGCGATGCGCCGGCGCTCCCGCCGCTCCGCCGCCTGCCGGATCTCCCGCTCGACCGCCGGAACGAGGCGGACGAGGTTGTCCTTGCTGAAGTAGTCGTGGGCGCCGGCCTTCATCGCCTCGACGGCGATCTCCTCCCCGATGCTGCCGGACACGATGATGAACGGGATGTCGAGTCTCCTCCCGTGCAGGCACTCGAGGGCCTTCGGCGCGCTGAAGCTCGGGAGGGCGTAGTCGGAGAGGATGACGTCCCACTGCCGCCCGTCGAGCGCCGCGGCCATCCCCTCCGGCGTGTCGACGCGCTCGTGGTCGGGGTCGTAGCCGCCGCGCTTGAGTTCCCGCAGCATGAGCACGGCGTCGTCCGGTGAATCCTCGACGATCAGCACCTTCAAGGGGGTGGGCATGGGCTCCTCCCGTCACGAGGGCGGCGGCACGTTGACGATGAGCCAGTACAGGCCGACCTGCCGCACCGCCTCCGAGAACTGGTTGAAATCGATCGGCTTCTGCACGTAGCTGTTCGTCCCGAGCCGGTAGCCCTCGATCAGGTCCTTGTCCTCCTTCGACGAGGTGAGGATGACGACGGGGATGAGTTTCGTCCGCTCGTTCGCCCGGAGGCGGCGCAGGACCTCGAGGCCGTCCACCTTGGGCAGCTTCAGATCCAGGAGGACGAAACCGATCGCCGCCGGGTCGTACGCCTTCGGGCCCATGAGGAGGTCGAGCGCCTCCGCCCCGTCCTTCGCCACGACGACGGGGTTCCCGATCGTGTGCTTCCTGAACGCCCGGAGGATCAACTCCCGGTCGTCGGGATTGTCCTCGACCAGCAGGATGATCCGGTTCTCCATCTGCCCCCTCCTCTCGCGACCATCACAGGGTGAAAAGGAACATCGCCCCCCCGTTGACCTTCCCCTCCGCCCGCACCGTTCCGCCGTGGCGATGGATGATCCGCTGCACGATGGCGAGGCCGATGCCCGTCCCCGGGAAGTCGCCGGCGGCGTGGAGGCGCTGGAACGGGTTGAAGAGCTTGCCGGCGTACTCCATGTCGAACCCCGCGCCGTTGTCGCGGACGAAGAACGCCGCCCGCCCGCCCTCCCGGGCCGTCCCGAACTCGATCCGGGCCTCCGGGACCTTCGAGGTGAATTTCCAGGCGTTGCCGATGAGGTTGTCCAGCACGATGCGGATCAGGCGCGGATCGCAGCGCGCGGTCGCCCCCGGGGCGACGGCCCACCGCACCGACCGCCCCGGTTCCCGCCGGGCGAGGGTCGTGAGGATCGACTCCGCCGCCGCGCTCAGGTCCACCTCCTCGACGCGCATCTCGGACCTGCTCACGCGGGAGAGGCTGAGGAGGTCGTCGATGAGTTCCGCCATGTTCCTGCTCGAGGCCCTGATGCGGCCGAGGTAGTCCCTCGCCTGCTCGTCGAGGGCGTCCCCGTAGTCCTCGAGGAGCGCCTGGCTGAAGCCGTCCATGCTCCGCAGGGGGGCCCGCAGGTCGTGCGAGGCGGAGTAGCTGAACGCCTCGAGCTCGCGGTTCGCGATCTCGAGGCGCCGGTTGGACTCGGCGAGCTGGGCGGTGCGCTCCCGCACCATCTCCTCCAGGCGGTCCCGGTATTCCTCCAGCTCCTCCTGGGCGCGCCGCCGCGCGGCGCGGGTGCGGAGGGCGATGACGCCGTACGCGAGGTCGGACGCGAGCTCGCTCAGCAGCTGCACCTCTTCGGCGCGGAAGGAGTCGGGCGCGGCCGCGATGATGCTGAGCGCGCCGAAGGCGACGCCGCCCTCGAGGAGCGGGAGGCCGATCACGGATACGCGCACGCGCCCCCCCGCCTCCTCTCCCGGACGGGCGAACCGGGGGTCCACGGAGATGTCCCGCGCGATGCTGGGGGCGCCCGTGCGGATGGCGGCGGCGGTCGGGCCGCGGCTGTGCTCGTCGTCCCCCCATCTGATGCGAAGCGTGCCGAGCGCGTTGCCCCCGGCCCCCGCCCACGCCACCGGTCGGACGGCCTTTTCCGGCGCCGGCTCGGCGAAACCGACCCACGCCATCCGGTACCCGCAATCGTCCACGACGATCCTGCACACCTCCTCCAGCAGGGCGCCCTCTTCCATCGCGCAGACCAGCGCCCGGCTGCACATGCTGCGCGCGGTCAGCGCACGGTTCGCCTCCGTGAGCTTGCGCTCCGCCCGCTTGCGCGCCGAGACGTCGCGCACGGTCGCCAGGAGAAAGGTCCGGCCGGAGATCTCCACGGCGTTCAGCGAGACCTCGCAGTCCATCAGCGCGCCGTCCTTGGCCCGGTGCTGCCAGTAGAAGCACTGGGGCTCCCCCGCGAGCGCCCGCTCGATCCGCTCTCGGGCCGCGGCGTCGGACGGCCGCCCGTCCGGCTGGAGGGGCGGGGAGAACTCCGCCGGGCTGTGGCCGACGATCTCCTCCCGCCGGCATTTCCAGAGCCGGCACGCCTGCGCGTTGCAGTCCGTGAAGCGGTCCGTCATCAGGAAGATGCCGTCGGCCGAGCCCTCGAAGAGCGTGCGGTATTTATTCTCGCTGTCCCGCAGCGCGGCGTACGTCGCCTGCAGCCGCTCGTAGCTCCGCGTGAGCTCACGCGTCTTGGCCTTCACCTGCCGCCGCAGGACGAAGGCGAACAGGCCGATGACGGCGAGGAGGACCGTGCCGGCGGCCAGGGCCGCCTTGACGCGGGCCGGGAGCATCGGCTCCGGCTGCGTCGCGAGCCAGCGCCGCAGCGACCGGTAGTACGGGGAATCCTGGTCGTTCTTCATCGACGCGAGGTGGCGGTCGATGGCCGCGATGAGATCGGCGCCGGTGCCGCGTGGGAACGCGAAGTAGACGTTGTCCGGACGGAAGATGACGTGGGCGGGGACGATCCCCTCGGGGCGGTCGGGCGAGAATGAGAAGAAGCGGGTCGCGACCAGCAGGTCGGCCTCGCCGGACTTCACCGCCTCGACGCTGCCGGGGTAGTCGGGGAACAGGAGCAGGGTGAAGTCTATCCCGAAGTTCGCCCGCACCTCGTCACGCAGATAGTGCTCCTGGACCGACCCCTCGAGCACCGCGATCCGCTTCCCGTCCAGATCGCGCAGCGACTCGACGCGCGTCCCCCTCCGGGAGAAGATGTCGCACCACGATTCAAGGACGGGGACATGGCTCAGGGAGAACTGCTCGGCCCGCTCCTTCGTGTACGATACGTCCACGAGGAGGTCGATCTCGTGGCGCTGCAGGCGGCCGATGTGTTCGGGCCACGTGCCGTGCACGTACTCGATGGTCCATCCCTCCCTCCGGGCGATCGCGTCGAGCACGTCGACGAAAATGCCCCTCGGGGAGCCATGCCCGTCGACGAACACCTTGGGGGGGTTCTGATATATGCCGACCCGGAGGGACTCCGCATGCGCCGGACGGGGCGCCGGGAACAACAGGACGCCGATCAGGAGCAGCGCGCGGCAGAGGACGCGCGCCGAGGCCGGGAGGGATCGGCCTTCACAACGCCAAGACACCTGCCCTCTTCGCACCGTCCTTCTCCTCCGACGGCCGGCAGGGCGGCCCTGGGCGCAGGTGCGGCGGCGCACTCCGTGTGTCGGCGGGACCCGCCACCGCATGCCGCCCCGCACCATGCGTGTCGATGGGGGGATTCGCCCTATGGGTCATTCTATCATAGCGGACTGCGCGATGGTGCGCGCATGACGGGAGAGACGGGGCGGAATGCCTCAAGGAACGGCGCCTCACCGGCTATGCCGGGTCGCTCTCCGGCGCTTCGGGAGGCGGTTCGAGGCGCGGAGGCGGCGACGGCGCGGCCTGCGGCGCATCGGCCGGCTGTTCTCGGCGCGGACGCTCGCTCCGGGGGGGCGGCTCGGGCATCCGCACCATCTCCTCCGTCACGGGCAGGGCCGTGATTTTCCTGCCGAGGAGCTTCTCGAGGGCGGGGATCACGTAGCCGCCGTACTCGTCCACGAAGGCGACGGACTTCCCCTCCTCCCCCGCCCTGCCGGTGCGTCCGATCCGGTGGACGTAATCCTCGGGGTCCATCGGCATGTCGTAGTTCACCACGTGGCTCACGGCCTCCACGTGGATGCCGCGCGCGGCGACGTCGGTCGCCACGAGGACGCGGGTCTCCCCCGTCCGGAAACGGTCGAGGATCCGGAGGCGCCTCTCCTGGGGGACATCGCCCGAGAGGAGGCCGCAGTGGATCCCGTACCGGCCGAGCCGGCGGGCGAGCATGAGGCTGGAGTCGCGCCGGTTGCAGAAGACGAGGATCCTGCTCGCGTCGTCATGGCGGAGGAACCAGAGGAGGAGGGCGAACTTCTCGTCGGAGGCCGCGGCGAAGAATTGCTGGTCGATGAGGTCAGTGACGAGCTGCTCGGGCTCAGACTCGACCGTCACGGGGTCCACGAGCCAGCGGTCGACGAGGCGGACGATGTCCGGCGTGAGGGTGGCGCTGAAGAACATCGTCTGGCGCTCGCCCGGCGGGGGGAGCTTCGAGACGATCCGGCGGACGTCGGGGATGAACCCCATGTCGAGCATCCGGTCGGCCTCGTCGATGACGAGGATCTCCGCCTCGCCGAGGTGCAGGTGGCCGCTCCGGTTGTAGTCGATGATGCGGCCCGGCGTGCCGGCGATGATGTCGATGGGCCTCCCGAGGGCGTTCCGCTGCTCGTGGTATCCCATCCCCCCGAACAGGACGAGGTTCTCGAGGCCGCAATACTTGCCGATCGCCTCGGCGTCCTTGTAGATCTGGATGGCGAGCTCCCGCGTCGGGGCGAGGACGAGGACGCGGCAGGTGCCGGGGGTGCGGTTCTCCTTCGGGCGGCGCAGTATGTGGGTGATGGCGGCGGCGAGAAACGCCGCGGTCTTCCCGGTCCCCGTCTGGGCCTTCCCGGTGACGTCCCTCCCGGCGAGGAGGTGGGGCAGGCAGAGCTGCTGGATCGGCGTGCAGTACTCGAATTGGAGGTCCTGGATGCCGCAGAGGACCTCCCTTGCGATATCGAGGTCGGTGAACCGGACCTTCCCCTCCTCCGGCGGGACGGGAACGAGATCGGGGAGCGGCGGAATGACCTTCCGGGGGCGTCCCTCCACGCCCTCTTCCACCCGCTCGGGACGGGGCTTTCCGCGGCCGGGACGGCGGCGCCTCCGCGGGCGACGCCTCCCCTCCTGGGGTTGACCGCCGGACATGTCCTGCCGGGCGCCTTCAACGGGTTCCTGCCCGCCGGCGGGCATCTCCGGTTGTCGGCCTTCTTCGCGGGGCGGCCGGCGGGGCATGGCCGGGGGGCGGCCCTGCTCGCGAGGACGCTGATCCCTTCGGCCCTGATCCCCGCGGCCCGGCTCACGCCGATCGGGGCGGGGCGGACGCCGTCCGTCCGGCTGCCGGTGGCCCTGGGAGTCCTGGCGCGACCGGCCTCCCCTTCTCCCGCGCGGTCGCCGGCGCCGCCTCTGACCATCCCGATCCCGCTGCTCGCCCTCGGGTTCGCTCTCGGGGCGGGGAGGACGCGGCTCCTGGACCTTCGGCGGGGAGATCACGCGCGGCCTGGCGGCAGGCCTCTTGTACGGGCATTCGGGGGCGGCCTCCCGCCCTTTGCCTGTCACGGCGCCGAGAATCTTACGGAAGAATGATTTCATATTTCACGAGGCCGGCGTTTCCAGCGATCCTCCCACGGGGCCCGATGATATAACAATCCGGCGCGGATGTCCCTAACGCAGTTTGCCGGCCAGCGGGCGCGACCGGGAGAGGGCTGCAGCGGCCGGTCAGCGGCGCCGCGGCCGCTTCGTCCCCCCCCCTCCTTCCGCCCCCCGCGCGTGGATCGCCAGGGCGGCGAGGAGGGTGAGGTAGGCGGCGAGGTGGATCCCCGGCGCCTGCGACTCGCGCGAGCCGGCAACGTTGAGAACGCCGGGCCTGACCTCGCGGAGCCACCGCGCCACGCGGAGGGCGGCGTCCTCGGGGCACGTCCCATCGAGATCGACATGGAGATGCGGCTTCCCGTCGCGGCGCGCGAGGTGGAGCGTGAAGGCGGTGCCCGGCCCCATCCGCCCCATCGTGAACAGGAGCGTCGCGTCGGCGTCCCGGACGTTCTTCTCCGTCCGGACGCTGTAGTCGGCGCTCTCAAGTTCGATCAGCCGGTCGTACGACGGGTCGATGGGACCGTCCTCGGCGAGCCGCCCGCGGGGGACGGCGCCGCCGTGGTCCAGGCCCAGGAAGACGGCGGCGTCGAGCGCCGCGCGGTCGGCCCCCGTCTGGCCGCCGGAGATGATCCTGATCGGCATCGAGGTGCCTCCGCTCTTCCCCGCCATACAGGACGAAGCACGCGACCGGATTCTGCCGGGCGTTGAACTCGTTCAGGCCGCCTCACGGAACGCCGGGGGTCGTCACGTTCCGGGAGGCGGGGAGAGTTCCGGCCGCTCCTGGACAACGATGCCCGCCCGCTCGAGGTACTCCCGCGCGAGTCCGAAGTTGTAGCAGTCGTCCTTGTTGTACTTGAAACGGTCCGCCACGAGGAGACGGGAGAGACCCGCCTCGATGATGGCCATGGCGCACGGGGCGCAGGGGAACCACTCGGTCAGATAGATCGTCCCCCCCTTGATCCGCGCCCCCCCGGCCGCGGCCCGGCAAACCGCACGCACCTCGGCGTGGACGCCGGGGCAGTCGCGCATGTTCACGGTGGTGATCGGGCCACCCAGGCGGCAGCGGTCGTGGCTCCCCGCGCGGCCCGGCGGCCCGTTCCAGCCGAGGATGCGCCGCCCATCGGGGGTCTCGATCACCGCGCCGATGCGGATGTTCCGGCAGGTGCTCATCGAGCGGGCTTCGGCGAGGAGCGCGGGGATGTCGCCCCGCGACCTGCCGGCGGGCAGCTCGCGGGCGCCGGGGAGGTCCCGCCGCAGGGGGCAGAGGGCCCGGTAGGGGCACCAGTCACAGAGCGCGCTCTCGACCGGCTCGAACGTCTCGGTTGCCTCGATCCGGTCGATGAGGCGGACCGTCTCCCGCCGGAGCTCGTCGAGCTGGTCCGTCCTGCGCGACGACCGCATGGTCGCGTCGAAGGAAAGGTAGTGCCAGACGAGCCGCACGCGCTCGGCGGCGGGCCACCGCCGCTGCACGGCGATCTGGTAGAGGGCGAGCTGCCGGTCCTCGTCGAGCTCCCGCTGCGACGGGAGGCTGCCGGAGGTCTTGTAGTCGTGGATCTCGAAGGCGTCATCGGCGGCGCGGGAGAGACGGTCGATGACGCCCGCGATCCGGTACTTCCCGTCCTCGTTCAGATCGAGCATGACCCGCTCCTCGACGCCGATGACCTCGCCGTCGTCGAACGGGTGCTGCCTCCGGTAGTAGTTCTCGATGCACTTCCTCCCGAGGTTCCGGTAGTCGTCCGCCGTCCGGCCCTCCTTCACGATGACGACCGCGTCGTGGTATTTCTTCTCCCAGGCGGCGTCGTAGAACGCGAGGAGCTCTTCGAGCGGCATCACCCTGAAACGGAGCTCCCGGTAGAGTTTCTCGAGCGCGTCGTGGACGCGCCCGCCCATGAACGCCTCGATCCCCTCCTCCAGCGTCCGGATGCGGTCGATGTAGCGAAAGCGGTACTGGAGCGGGCAGTTCTCGTACGTGCTCAGCCGCGAGTGGGAATAAACCGGCATCGTTGATCCTTTCGGCGGCGCCGGCGCGCCGTCCGCTCCTTTCGGATATTATATACCGCCCCGCGTCGCGCCTGTCACCCCCATTCAGGCCCTTTCCGCTCCCGCGCGCACGCCGCCGCCTCCACGCCGCCCGTCCGCCCGCTCCATCGGCGGGCCGGAGCAGCGCACCCCCCGCCCCGGCAGGGCTCCACGCCCACGCGCGATTCGACCGCGCGCGCATCTCACCCCGCCCGGCGGCCCGGTGCCGGCTCGCGCCGCGGTCACGGCAGTGCCGGCGGCAGCCGTATCCTTCTCATGGCTCGAATCCCCCTCCAGGCGTGCGGCATCCCCCCTTTCACAAGGCGTACTCCGGTCACGCGGCACACCCCGGCGCGCGGCATCCTCCCGCCGCGCCCGCGCCGTGTCGGACACCCGCCTACTCCTGCGCGGCGCTCGTCCTGCCCTTCCGGCGGACGGCGCACGCCTCCTCCGGCGACAGGCCGACGAGGAGCCGACCGAGCCGCTTGTGCCCGCAGAGGAGATAGCTCTCCCTCCACGCCTTCCTGAGGCGCAGGATGCAGTCCGGCGCGGACGCCTCGAGGCCCTGGAGGACGCCGCTGAACGCGTTGACCGCCGCGCGTGCGGCGCCCTCGTCCCAGCTGAGATTCCTCTCCCGACCGGTCGTGCGGTCGGGCTCCGAGCGGGTGACGCTTCCGTTCGGCGTGCTCATGCCCTCTCCCTCCCTTTGCCGGCGGCCCGCGCCCGCCGCCGCGGCGGGTCGCTCCGCCTCTTCACTCTATAAGACGAGGTGAGCGGGGAATTTATTCCGCGCGCCACAATTATTTTACGCATCCGATGACGGCGCTTCACGGCCGGTCGCGGAACGCCCGCCCGCCGCGAGTCGGGATGGAGAATGCGTCGCCGCCGAGCCGTACCACTCGCGCTCCGAGACCGCCCCGTGGTACGACTCCTACGGCAGGCTCCAGCGCGGGCACAAGGACATGCCGATGAAGGACCCCCCCGCCGGAAAGGAGCCGCACTCACACTACAGCGAGACGTCGACCTGGTACGATTCCCAGGGGAGGTTGCGGCGCGGGCCGGCGGCGACGGACACGCGGCAGCACCGGCCGGGGACGGAGCCGTATCAGCACTACAGCGACAGCACGCCCTGGTACGATTCCTACGGTCGCCTCAGGTACGGCCCGAAGGGCGATCCCGCCGACCAGTACCGGAAGAGCGCGGGGCGCTGAACCGCTCAGTTCCCGCCGCCCGCCCGCCCCGTCGTATCCGGCGACAGGACCTTCCCGATGAGGTTCCCGATCGAACGGGCGATGATGCCGGCGCTCTCCATCGTGTAGCCGCCCGAAAGCACCATCAGGATGGGGATGTGCCGCCCGATCGCCGTCCTGAACACGAACTCGTCGCGCGCGATGATGCCTCGATCCGTGACGGCCATGCCGCCGAGCGGGTCCCGCTCGAAGATGTCCGTCCCCGCGTTATAGATGATGAGGTCCGGATCCGTTTCCTCCACCGCCCGCGGGAGCTCGCGCCGGAGGAGCGCCAGGTATTCGGCGTCGCCGGTCCCCGACCCGACCGGGTGGTCATAGGCGACATGGCGCCTCGCCTCCCCGTCGCGCGGGTAGATGTCGCGGTTGTAGATGTCGAAGAGGTGGACGCGCCCGTCGCCGCTGAGAATGGAGGCGGTGCCGTTGCCCTGGTGGGCGTCGAGGTCCACGACGAGCACCTTCAGCTCCGCCTTGTCCTCCCAGAGCTTGTTCACGGCGACGGGAATGTCGGCGAAGAAACAAAAGCCGCCGCCCGTGTCGGCCTTCGCGTGGTGGTAGCCGCCGGAGAGATTGATCGCCCAGCCGTACCGGAGGGCGAGATTCGCGCCGAGGACCGTTCCGCCCGTCGCGTACCGCATTGGATCGAGGAGGCCGCGCCGGAGGAAGGCGTTCGGTATGAGGGCGGCGACCGGGAGCTCCGCGATCGTCGCCACGGCCGCCGATCGCCCCAGCGAGGAGAGGTAGCCGGGGGTGTGAACAAGGAGGAGGTCCTTGTCGGATACCTTCTCCGGGATGAAGAAGCGCCCCGGGTCGATCCCGCCCTCGACGAGCAGCCGGTGGACCCTGCCGGGCTTCCCCGCGTCGAACGGGTGGAACCGCTCGATCCCGAGGACTCCCATGTCGTAGCGCGGCGAGAAGACGATGGGGATCTTATCCGTCGGCATGGCGTCCGTCCCCCCGGATGCCGTCGCGTGCGCGATGAGCGCGAGGATGGGAACGAAAACGGCCGCCATCCGCGAGCCCCTGCCCGCCTCCACGTCCGCCCCCGCTACCCGATGACCTCCACGCCCCCCATGTACGGGCGGAGGGCCTCGGGAACGCCGACGGTGCCGTTCCCGCGCTGGTGCGTTTCGAGGAGGGCGAGGAACGTCCTCGCGAGCGCCACGCCGGAACCGTTCAGCGTGTGCGGATGGAAGGTGCCCTTCCCCCCGCTCCTGCGGCACCTGATCTCCGCCCGCCGCGCCTGGAAGTCCTCGCAGTTGCTGACGGAGGCGACCTCGAGCCACTGGCCGACGCCCGGCGCCCAGACCTCGATGTCGTACGTCTTCGCCGACGCAAAACTGATCTCGCCGGCGCAGAGCAGGGAGACCCGGTACGCGAGACCGAGCCGCCTGACCGCCTCCCCTGCATGGGCGAGCATCTTCTCGAGGACGTCGTACGACTCCTCCGGTCGCGTGATCGCGACGAGCTCCACCTTGTCGAACTGATGGACGCGGAGGAGCCCCCGCGTGTCGCGGCCATAGGAGCCCGCCTCCCGCCTGAAGCACGGCGTCAGCGAGACGTACCGGAGGGGGAGCGAGGCCTCCTCCAGGATCTGCTCCCGGTGCATGTTGACGAGCGGCACCTCAGCCGTGGGGACGAGGAACAGATCATCCTGTTCCACCCGGTACATGTCGGTTTCCATTCTGGGAAGCTGCCCGGTCCCCAGCATGCACGCCCTTCTCGCAAGGTACGGTGGGATCACCTCCGTGTAGCCGTGCTCGCCCGTGTGGAGGTCAAGCATGTACGTGTAGAGGGCCCTTTCGAGTTTCGCCCCAAGCCCCTTGAACAGCGGGAAATTCGAACCGCTCAATTTCGTCGCCGTCTCGAAATCGAGTATTCCGAGGCATTCCCCTATCTCCCAATGCGGCAATGGGTTAAAGTCATATTCCGGTTTTTTCCCGCATTCACTTACCAATATATTATTATTATGACTATCACCATCAGGAACAGAAATATGGGGAATATTAGGGATATTCAGTGCCATTGATGCCATTATTCGGTCATGCTCTACCACTTTCGCCTCAACTGCCTTGATTCTATCCTTAATCTCGGATCCTGGCGTCCCATGTGAAGGCTTCCCTCTCCCCTCCTTCATCCTCGATGCGACCTCTCTGGAGAGCCGGTTCCGCTCCTCCTGGAGGGCCTGGAGCTCCGCCAGGCATCGCCGCCGCTCCGCGTCGACCGCGAGGAGGTCGTCGATCGGGCCGGCCTCTCCGCGCCTCCCGAGCGCCTTCTTGACCGCTTCAGGGTCCTGCCGCACCAGCTTGATATCTATCATTGCCGATCTTTCCCGCCTTGATCCCCTTCCCCACCGGGCGCCGCATCAGCCGCGCGCCCGCCGGCCTCCTCCCCGTTCTCCTCCTCCCCGATCATCTTCACGACCGAGGAGAGACGGTCGCCGTCGTCCATCCTGACGACGTGCACCCCCTGGGTCGCCCTGCCGATGACGGGGATCTCCCGCACGCGCGTCCGGACCATCATCCCGCCGGCCGTCGTGAGCATGAGCTCATCGTCCTCCCGGACGCTGAGGGCGGCGACGAGCCGGCCGTTCCGCTCCCCCGTCCGCATCGCGATGATCCCCTTCCCCCCCCGCGCCTGCCGCCGGTACTGCGCGAACGGCGTCCGCTTGCCGAAGCCCTTCTCGGTTACGACGAGGAGCGAGGCCGTCTCGTCCACGATCTCCATGCCGACGACGCGGTCCCCCTCCCGGAGGTCGATCCCCCGCACGCCGCGGGCCGACCGGCCCATCTCCCGCACCTCCCGCTCGATGAAGCGCACCGACTGGCCGTTCCGCGTCGCGAGGACGATCTCGTTGTGCCCCTCGGTGAGCCGCGCCGCGATGACGCGGTCCCCGTCGTCGACGCCGATCGCGATGATCCCGCCCTTGCGCGGGTTGCTGAACGAGGTGAGGGCCGTCTTCTTCACGAGGCCGCGCTCGGTGGCCATCATGATCGAGCGCCCCTCCGCGAACTCGCGGACCCGCACCATGCCGGCGACCCGGTCGTCGGCCGGGATCCGGAGCAGGTTCGCGATCGACTTCCCGCGCGCCTGCCGAGACGCCTCGGGAATCTCGTACGCCTTCAGCCAGTGGACGGTCCCCTTCTCCGTGAAGAAGAGGAGGTAGTCGTGGGCGGAGACGCTGAAGAGGTGCTCGACGAAATCCTCCTCCTTCGTCTCCATCCCCGTGACGCCCCTCCCGCCGCGACGCTGCGCCCGGTAGGCGTCGGTCGAGACGCGCTTCGTGTAGCCGGCGTGCGTGATCGTGACGAGGTACGCCTCGTCGGCGATGAGGTCCTCGATCCTGAGCTCGACACCCGCCCCGACGATCTCCGTCCGCCGGTCGTCGCCGAGCCGGCCGGCGAGCTCGTCGAGCTCCGCGACGACGATCCCGAGGACCTTCCGCTCGCTGTCCAGGATCGCGCGCAGCTGGGCGATCCTTTTGACGAGCTCCACGTACTCCCGCTCGACCTTCTCCACCTCGAGGCCGGTCAGCTGGTAGAGGCGCAGGTCGAGGATCGCGTTCACCTGGACCTCGCTCAGCGGGAACCGGCTGAGGAGCGCCCGGCGCGCGTCCGCCCGGTCCTTCGCCCCCTTGATGATCGCGATGACCTCGTCGATGTGCGCGAGGGCGATCTTGAACCCCTCCAGGATGTGGGCGCGCGCCTCCGCCTGGCCGAGCTCGAAGCGGGTCCGCCGCACGACGACGTCCTTCCGGTGGTCGACGTGGCACTGGATGAGCTGGCGCATCCCCATCACGCGGGGCTGGCCGCGGTCGAGGGCGAGGAGGATGATGCCGAAGGTGGACTGGAGCGGCGTGTGCTTGTAGAGCTGGTTGAGGACGATCTGGGCGTCCTCCCCCCGACGGAGGTCCACGACAACGCGCATCCCCTCCTTGTCCGACTCGTCCCGGATGTCGCTGATCCCCTCGACGGTCTTGTCGCGGACGAGGCCGGCGATCGTCTCGATGAGCCCCGCCTTGTTCACCATGTAGGGGATCTCGGTGATGACGAGCGACTCCCGTCCCCCCTTGTGGCTCTCGACCGCGACCCTGCCGCGGAGCTGGATGTGCCCCCGTCCGCGGGCGTAGGCGCGCCGGATGCCGTCGAGGCCGTAGATGATGCCGCCGGTCGGGAAGTCGGGGCCCGGGAGGACCTTCATGATCTCGTCGGTGGCGAGGCCCGGGTTCTCGATGACGCGCCGGACGGCCGCGGCGACCTCGCGCAGGTTGTGGGGCGGGATGTTCGTCGCCATCCCCACGGCGATCCCGGAGGAGCCGTTGCAGATCAGGTTCGGGAAGCGGCCGGGCAGGACGGTCGGCTCCTGGAGGGTCTCGTCGTAGTTCGCGACGAAGTCCACGGTCCGCTTGTCGAGGTCCTCGAGCATCGCCATCGCGGCGTGGCTGAGGCGCGCCTCCGTGTAGCGCATCGCGGCCGGCGGGTCGCCGTCGAGGGAGCCGAAGTTGCCCTGGCCGTCGATGAGCGGGGAGCGCATGTTGAAGTCCTGCGCCATCCGGACGAGGGTCGGGTAGACGACCTGCTCGCCGTGGGGGTGGTAGTTCCCGGAGGTGTCGCCGGCGATCTTGGCGCACTTGCGGTGCTTCGACCCGGGCGCGAGGCGGAGGTCGTTCATCGCCACGAGGATCCGCCGCTGGGAGGGCTTGAGGCCGTCGCGTGCGTCGGGGAGGGCGCGGGAGACGATCACGCTCATGGCGTAATTCGTGTACGACTCCTTCATCTCCTCCTCGAGGTCCCGAGGAATCACCCTGCCCGCGTCGATCGTCATGTCGCTCTCCGCCCCGCCGTCGGGGGCGATCCGCTCACACGTCCAGGTTCCGCACGTGGAGCGCGTTCTCCTCGATGAACTTCCGCCGGGGGGCCACGTCCGACCCCATGAGAACGGAGAAGGTCCGCTCCGCGGCGACCGCGTCGTCGAGCGTCATGCGGAGGAGCGTCCGCCGCTCCGGGTCCATGGTGGTCTCCCAGAGCTGCTCCGGGTTCATCTCCCCGAGCCCCTTGTACCGCTGGATGCTGAGGCCCTTCTTGCCGACGTCCCGCACCGCGCCGAGGAGGCCGGCGAGCGAGTGGATGCGGACCGCGTCGTCGCCGCCGACCCTGAGCTCGTAGAGCGGCTTCCGCGAGGCCGCCAGGTGGTCGACGGCGAGCCCCGCCTTCAGGAGCCCCTCGAGGACCCGGGCGATGCCGCGCGACTCGTGGAGCTCGAGGACCTCGATCCGCTGCGCCTCCTCGGCCTCCTCCCCGTTCGTGACGACCTCGATCTCCCGCCCCCGCCGCCGCTCCTCCTCTGCGGTGAGCCGGGCGAGCTCCTCGTCGGTGAAGAGATACCGCTCCCCCCCGTCCACCTTCACCCTGTACGCCGGGAGCCGGTTCCCGCCCCGGTCCCTGCCCTTCAGGTACTCCTCGAACCGGATCCCGCGCCGCTTCAGGCTCCCCGCGAGGTGCTCGAGCTCGACGAGCAGGTCGAGCACCTTCCGGAGCCGCGCCCCGTCGAACTCCTTCCGGTCCTCGAGCCGGGCGAGCCGCGCCTCCTCGCAGCCGAGGTCGAGGAGGATCGTGTTCATCTCGCGGTCGCTCTCCACGTAGCGCTCCGTCTTCTTCCGGCGGATCTTGTAGAGCGGCGGCTGGGCGACGTAGATGAAGCCGTTGTCGACGAGCGGCCGAAGCTGCCGGAAGAGGAAGGTCAGCAGGAGCGTCCGGATGTGGCTCCCGTCGATGTCGGCGTCGCACATGATGACGATCTTGTGGTAGCGGAGCTTCGAGAGGTCGAAGTCGTCCGCCCCGACGCCGGTCCCGACGGCGGTGATGATGGTGGTGATCTCCTCGTTCGAGAGGACCTTGTCCAGGCGCGCCTTCTCGACGTTGATGAGCTTGCCCCGGAGGGGGAGGACCGCCTGGAAGCGCCGGTCGCGGGCCTGCTTCGCGGAGCCGCCCGCCGAGTCCCCCTCGACGAGGAACAGCTCGCAGCGCGCCGGGTCGGTCTCCGAGCAGTCGGCGAGCTTCCCCGGGAGGGAATGGCCGTTCAGCGCCCCCTTCCGGCGCGCGAGGTCCCGCGCCTTTCGGGCGGCCTCCCGGGCGCGGGAGGCCGTGAGGCACTTCTCGACGATCCGGCGGGCGTCGGTCGGGTTCTCCTCGAGGAACTCGGCGAGCCCCTCGTTCACGATGGAGGCGACGATCCCCTCGATCTCGCTGTTCCCGAGCTTCGTCTTCGTCTGCCCCTCGAACTGCGGCTCTTTCAGCTTCACGCTGATGACCGCCGTGAGCCCCTCCCGGATATCGTCCCCCGACATCCCGCGGTCGGCCTCCTTCGCGTGGCCGGCGTTCCGGACGTAGGCGTTCACGCTCCGGGTGAGCGCCGACTTGAAGCCGCTCAGGTGGGTCCCCCCCTCGATCGTGTTGATGTTGTTCGCGTACGAGAAGATCGTCTCGGCGTAGCCGTCGTTGTACTGGAGGGCGATCTCGGCCTCGACGTCCTCTTTCACGCTCCGGAGGTGGACGATCCGCTTGTGGAGACAGGCCTTGTTCTCGTTGAGGTGTTGCACGAACGAGACGATCCCCCCGTCGTACTTGAACCTGCTCTCCCGCTCGCTCCGCTCGTCCCGGAGGTTGATCTCGATCCCGGCGTTCAGGAAGGCGAGCTCGCGGAGGCGGTTGGAGAGGATGTCGGCGCTGAACTCGTTGACCGTGAAGATCTTCGGGTCCGGCATGAAGGTGACCTTCGTGCCGGTCTTGCTGCTCTTCCCGATGACCTGGAGTTTCGAGGCCGTCTTCCCGCGCTGGAACTTCTGGCTGTAGATGTGGCCGTCGCGCCGGACCTCCGCCTCGAGCCACTCGCTCAGGGCGTTCACGCAGGAGACCCCGACGCCGTGGAGGCCGCCGGAGACCTTGTAGGCCTCGTGGTCGAACTTGCCGCCGGCGTGGAGCGTCGTGAGGACCACCTCGAGGGCGGGCTTCTTCTCCGTCGCGTGCTCGTCCACGGGGATGCCGCGGCCGTCGTCGATGACCGTCACCGAGCCGTCGACGTGGACGATGACGTCGATCCGTCGGCAGTAGCCCGCCATCGCCTCGTCGATGGAGTTGTCCACGACCTCGTAGACGAGGTGGTGGAGGCCCCGCAGGCCGGTGTCGCCGATGTACATGGCGGGGCGCTTCCGCACCGCCTCGATCCCCTCGAGGACGGTGATGGTCCGCGCGTCGTAGCGTGGCATATGCGTCGCTCCCTGCCCCCGGGCCGGGCTCAGCCGGGGCCCACCTCGCCGATCCTGAAGCGGATGTCCCGGATCCTCGAATCGCCGAGCTCCCCGCGGATCCGCTCGAGCATCCCCTCCTTGAAGTAGCGCTGGAGCTCGGAGAGCCAGACCGACGAGTCCACGTGGACGATGAGCGTCACGCCGCGGATCCCCGCCGGCCTCGTGTGGGCGGCGATCCGCCCGCCGACGAGCCGCTCCCACTCGGTGACGATCCGGGCCTCCCGCGCCCGCCGCTCGAGGCCGAGCTTCTTCAGGACCTTCGCGAGGATCTCACCGATCGGCGCCGCCTCCCGACCCATCGTCGCTCCCCCTCCCGGCCGCGGACACACGCCGCTCGCCGCCTCCCGCTCCGGGCCGGAACGTCCGCCCCCGTGTCAGGTCAACCGGATCGGCATGATGACGTAGAGGAACGATTTGCCGCTCCTGATCAGGCCGGGGTTGAGGGCGTCCGTGAACTCGAAGGTGATCTCCTTCTCGACGATGCTCTTGAGCGCGTCAGTCAGGAAGTGCGGGTTGAAGGCGATGACCACCTCCTCCCCCGCGTAGGCGATCGTGAGCTCCTCCCGCGCCTCCCCCACGTCCGGCGCCGCCGTGCTGATGACGAGGCTGTTCTTCCGGAGGGCCATCCGCACCGAGTTCGCCTGCTCGCTTGTCATGAGGGCGACACGCCTCGTCGCGTTGAGGAGCTCCTCCCGGTCGAGGGCGAGGACGTGCTTCGGCTTCGACGGGATCACCTGGTCGTAGTTCGGGAAGTGCCCCTCGATGAGCCGCGTGACGAGGGTGCAGCTCCCGACGGAGACGGCGGCCTGGTTCGTGCCCATGTGGATGGAGGCGTCCCCCTCCGCCGAGAGGATCCTCCCGATCTCCGCGACCGCCTTCGCGGGGATGAGCATCTTCCGGTCCTTCCCGTCGAGGCCCTCGACCGCCGTCTCGTAGTGGGCGAGCCGCCGGCCGTCGGTGGCGACGCCCGTGATCTTGTTCTTCGAGACCGCGAGGTAGAGCCCCGTGAGGACGTACCGGCTCTCGTCGCGCGAGATCGCGTAGCTCGTCAGCCGGATGAGCTCCGCGAGGAGCGCCTGCGGAACGGAGACCGACGGCCAGCCGGTGTGATCGGGCAGGTCCGGGAACTCCTCCTTCGGCATGGCCAATATCCTGAAGAACGACGTCCCGTGCCGGATGACCGCCTCCTTCTGGTCGCCCGCCTCGAGGGAGACGTCCTTCCCCGGGAGCTCGCGGAGAATGGCGTGGAGCCGTTTCGCGGGGAGTGTGATGGCCCCCTTCCGCTCCACCCGCGCCGGGATCGTCCTGCGGATCCCGACCTCGAGGTCGGTCGCGGTGAAGGTGACGCTGTCCTTCCCCGCCTCAATGAGGACGTTCGCGAGGATGGGAATCGTCCCCCGGAGTCCCGAGACGTTCTGGACGGACTGGATGCCATCGAGAATCTCATCCCGTGCGCATGTGATCTTCATGTTCCCTCCGTTTCCCGTACTTATCCACCCCGCCTCCGGGGCGTACTACCCCTTTCTCTATAAAAGAACAGTAGTAGTAGAGGTGTGCACAAGCACCCCGGCGTGCCTTTCGAAGCCCTTCAGCACCACCATGCGATTTGTATCAATCTCCGCAGCAGTATGTTCCGAATCGACGCCCCGGGCGCCCGGCGCGCCCGCCCCATGTGGACGGCCTGTGGATAATGTGTGCACTATTCCGCTCCCGCATGCGGGCCGGAATCCGGTCTCACCCCGGCCATATTGTCCACAGCTTATCAACAGGGCTGCCCACACGTTCAGTCCTTCAACTGGCGCTGCAGGTAGGCGACGATCTTCCGCAACCCCTCGTCCCCCTTCAACCGCGCCTCGATGGCCTTCGTCGCGTGGAGGGCGGTCGTGTGGTCCCTGCCGCCGAACGCCTCGCCGATCTCCGGCAGCGAGCTCCCGGTGAGCTGCCGGGCGAGGAACATCGCGATCTGTCGGGGGAAGGCGATGGCCTGGGGGCGCTTCTTGCTCATCATGTCCGAGACGCGTATGTCGTAGTACTCCGCCACCTTCTTCTGGATCGCCTCGATGGTGACGGTCTTGGCCCCCTCGCTCCCGGTGAGGTCGCTCAGGATCGCCTCGGCGACCTGGATGTTCATGGGCGCCTTCATGAGCGAGGTGTAGGCGGTGAGCCGGCTCAGGGCCCCCTCGAGCTTCCGGACGTTCGACTTGATCTGTGAGGCGATGTAGAAGAGGATGTCGTCCGACAGGGAGACGCTCTCCCCCTCGGCCTTCTTCCGGAGGATGGCGACGCGGGTCTCCATGTCGGGAGGCTGGAGGTCGGTGACGAGGCCCCACTCGAAGCGGGAGACGAGGCGGTCCTCGAGGTTCGGGATCTCCTTGGGCGGCCGGTCGCTCGAGAGCACGATCTGCTTGTGCGCGTCGTAGAGCGTGTTGAACGTGTGGAAGAACTCCTCCTGGGTCTGCTCCTTGCCGCCGAGGAAATGGATGTCGTCGATGAGGAGGATGTCGACGTTCCGGTACTTGTTCCGGAACTTGATCGTCGTCCGGTTCTGGATGGCGTCGATGAGCTGGTTGGTGAACTTCTCGCTCGATATGTAAATGACGTTCGAATCGCCGGAGCGGGCGAGGATGGAGTGCCCGATCGCCTGCATGAGGTGGGTCTTCCCGAGGCCGACGCCGCCGTAGATGAAGAGGGGGTTGTAGGCCTTGGCCGGGGACTGGGCGACGGCGATCGAGGCGGCGTGGGCGAAGCGGTTGTTCGGACCGACGACGAAGGTGTCGAAGCTGTATTTCGGATTCAGGCGGATATCGGCGCCGAAGAGCTTCCGGCGCGTGACGGTGGAGGTGAAGCGTGGCCGGGCCTCCCCCGTTTCGTCCTGCGCCGCCGACGGCCGGACATCGATCTTCACGCGCACGGGCCTCTCGAGGAGCGCGCTCGCGCTCCGCTCGATGGCCTCCACGTAGTGCTGGCGGATCCAGTCGCTGAAGAGCTTGTTCGGGACCTCGATGAGGAGGGATTCGCCCTCAATCGCCTTCGGGCGAACGGGTTGGAGCCAGGTGATCGCGGTCTCCCGGTCCGAGTTCCGAGAGACCTGCTCGACGATGCTTTTCCACAAAAGGGACGCGGAGACTGTCACGGCGGCACCGGCCGTTAGTATAGGGCATGAGGCCCCGTCATGGGAAGCGAAAAATCTCGCATTTCGGCGTTTGTTACTTAATGCGGCGCATTGCATTAAGACCTCGCCGCGCGACCGGATGCGGTGCCCTTCCCTGGCACATCCCGCAGGACCCGCCGGAAGGCGGTGCCTGGACGATTATCCACACATTATCCACAGGGCGTTTAGAAGGCGGAACCCACGGAAACGGAAGGGGAAAAGAACGGAACCGTCGGGATCGGAGGCGGAACGTCGCGCGCGCCTCGCCGCGCGGTCGTTCCGGCGGCGGATGCGGCTTGACTTTGAGACGCGCGCGGCTATAATCGGCGCCCTGCACGATTCGACAGCCGGCGGAGAAGGCGATCGATGAAGAGAACATATCAGCCGTCGAAGAGATGGCGGAGCAGGATGCACGGTTTCCTGAAGCGGAAGAGCACGAGGTCCGGCCGCGCGATACTCAAGCGAAGGCGGAAGAAGGGAAGGAAGCGTCTCCTGCCCCGTTGACGCCGGCCGCGCATGGAACGCGGCGTCACGGCGCCGCAGCCAGCCATGAGGACGCTCAGGAAGCAGGAGGAGTTCGATCGAACTATTGCCGAGGGGGCGAGGCGATCGGGAAATTCGATGGTCCTGTTCATCCTCGAGCGCTCGGGCGAGTCCGCGGCGGGATTCAGCGCGGGAAGGAAGCTCGGCGGCGCGGTCAGGAGGAACAGGGCGAGGCGTCTGCTCAGGGAGATCGCGCGCCTGCACTGGGATCTGGTCCCCGACGGTCACGGGATCGTCCTCATAGCCCGGCAGGGGATATTTCGTAACTCATTCCAGGATATGGAGATAGAATTTTCCCGCCTCCTCGATTCCGCAATCGGTTCTGGGGGGCGGCGATTGATGCAGCGCGGGTGAAGTGAGGACGGTGCGCGGAGAGTCTTGGTGAAACAAGCAGAGGGAAGAAGAGGAACAGCGATCAACGTAGCCCTGCGTGCGCCGGGGGCGGCGATTATCGCCGCGATCGGGGCATACCGATATGTCTTTTCGGGCATTCTCGGAAGGAATTGCCGTTTCGAGCCGACCTGCTCGGCGTACGCGATCGAGGCGATCAGAACACACGGCCTCCTCGCGGGTCTCTTCCTCATCGCATGGCGCATCCTCCGGTGCAATCCGCTCTGCCACGGCGGTGCTGACCCGGTGCCGCGGCCGTCGACCGCCGACGGACAATGGCATTCCGGAACGGAACATTGTTTCCGGATGAGCGAGAGACGGTGACGATATGGATCGGAATATGCTGCTCGCGATGCTCCTGTCGTTCGTGATCATCATGGTCTACATGCGGGTCATGATGCCGCCGCCGCCCGCGCCGACGGAGTCGGAGGTGACGGCGGAGCGCGTGCATACCCCAAGGCCCGTTGAAGTGCCCAGTCCGGAGGAGAGGGAAAAGCCGGGCATGGCGGAGGTCCGGAAAAGGGCGCCGGAGGGCGAGTTATCCACAGCGGAAAACGGGGCCCTGCAGGTCATTTTCGGCGGGGAGGGAGGATCCGTCGCCCGTGGGACGCTCAGGCGGTCGGAAGTCATCAAGAAGGGCCCTGTAGAGATCATAAGTCCCCTCACGCCGGCGATACAGCCGCTCCTCGTCAGGATTCCCGGATTGCTGGAGAACGATGCTGAGATCGCCTACAGCCGTGTTTCCGGCGAAGATGGGATCGCTTATTCGGCCTCGAGTGGTGGCCTGGCGATAAAGAAGCGTTACACGATGCCGGAAGATGGGTATGTCGTTATGTCGTCGGTCGAACTGGTGAACGAGACGGACGAAACGCTTCCCATAGAGGACGGCATTGAAGTGGAGGCCGGCGTGATATTCGCCCTCCTCCAGACCGAGAAGGAAGGCCACCTGGGTGTCGAAGTGGCGGGACCGAACGGGACGATTTCGAGGATCGCCTCGTCGAAGATCGGGGACGGGCGGCGCGAATACAAGCCGATTCGATGGATCGCGGCGAGGAACCAGTTCTTCGCCGTCGTGCTGAAACCTGCGGGCGGCGCGGCCGGCTACAGCGCCTCCAGGGTGAAGAGCGACGAGGACCTTCACGGCGTGCGGGCGGCCGTCCGGTTGCCAGGTTTCACGCTCGGGCCACGCGAAGGAAGGACGTTCCCGATCGACATCTACCTGGGCCCCAAGGAGTACAGCGCGCTTGCGGCCTTCGGGGCCGAGGGGGTCATGGACTTCGGATGGTTCGGCTTCCTCGGCAGGTGGATCCTGAGGGGGCTGAACATCCTATACGGAATATGCGGAAACTACGGCGTGGCGATCATCCTGCTCACCGTCCTCATACGGATCATCCTCTACCCGCTCAACCAGAAGAGCTTCAAGTCGATGAAGGAGATGCAGAAGATCCAGCCGCAGATCGCCGCCCTGCAGTCGAAATACAAGGACGACCCGAAGCGGAAGCAGCAGGAGATGATGCGCATCTACAAGGAACACCACATCAACCCGATGGGTGGGTGCCTGCCGCTTCTCATCCAGATGCCGATCCTCATCGCCTTCTTCCGCGTCCTCCAGAACGCGATCGAGCTGTGGGGGGCGCCGTTCCTCCTCTGGATGAAGGACCTCTCGGAGCCGGACGCGCTCTTCTCCTTCCCGACGGGATCGACCGTCGTGCCGTTCATCGGGAGGGTTGAGAACGGGCAGGGCTACATACTCCTGAACGTCCTCCCGATCATGCTCCTCCTCGTCTTCTACATCCAGCAGAAGATGTCCACCCCGGGGGCGCCGGCGACCCCGGAGCAGGCGCAGCAGCAGAAGATCATGGGGTACATGATGCCGATCATGTTCGGAGTGATCTTCTACAACATGCCGTCGGGCCTTAACCTCTACTTCGCGGCGAGCACGCTCCTTGGCATAGTACAACAGAAGTATATGATAGGATAATATAGTATAACATGGTGTATTATATGAATGAAAATGTCGCCGCAGAGCTAAGAACAATCCTGGAGAGTATTCTCGCGCACATCGTGGATGACGCGACGATCGTCTGCGAGGCCGGAGAAGGAGTCATGCGCGCGGACATACGGACCGGGAAGCCGGAGGTCGTGATCGGAAGGGAAGGCCAGGTTCTCGAGGCGATCCAACTGCTCTCGCGGAGGATGCTTTCCAGAAAATTCAGCGGCGAGGAGCTTCCGTCGATCATTGTCGACACCGCAGGGCATATGGCGGAGCGGGAGGAAGAGCTCATACGGATGGCCGAGGATCTGGCTGACCGCGTCAATGTGACGGGTAGATCCGTCCTCCTCCCCCCCATGAACGCGTGGGAGAGAAAGGTCATCCACACGGTCATACGGGACATGGAGAATGTCGAGACTGAGAGCGAGGACGGGGATGACGGAAGGCAGGTCAGGATACGGCGGAAGCTTGCTGCGGAAGGGGGTGCCAGGGAGGACAGTACCTGCTGAGCCGGCCCGGACAGGACATGCGATCGGCGAGAGGCACCGGAAAGGTGCCTTTTTTATTGGGTTTCATGAGGAACGGGAGATGAGATTGATGAAGATCTTTCAGGGTATCTTTCGAGGCATGGTTTCGACATGGGACGGCTGAAGCCGGAGACCCCGCCCCGCATACGGAAGAAAGGCGTGAATTGGGGTGAAATGAAGAGGCATGACGGCGACGTTCCGCCGACACCATTTTCGTACAGGACGGGCGCAATCGTTCGCGGTCAACTCCCCTGCCACATCACCCGCACGGAGGAGAGGAAGAGGAAGGTGGCGCTCGAAAACACAGCGAAATCGGCGTTCTACGGCTGAAGGATCAAGGGGGCATGCGTCCGCCACCGCCCTTCGATAGAGGACTAGTCCATGAATTTTCCGGAGAGGGCCGGGCACCAGGTCTTCATCGAGCCGGACGGGCGGGATGTGGATATTCTTCATTTGAACGGCGTCGCGACCAGCCTCCCCACCGACATCCAGGCGGAGAAGGTCGGATCCATCAAGGGCCTCGAGCGTGCGATAATCGCCCTTCCCCGAGGCTCTGCCATCGAATGCAATTAAGCGAAAATGACGCAGCTCCACCCGATGCTCGAGACGAAGATCGTGGAAAACATGGATCTCTCCGGTAAGATGAACGGGACATGCGGGTACGAGGAGGCAGCGGCGCAGCGTATCATCGAGGGGATCAACGCCGGCCTGAGAATCAATCGCGATGAACCATTCGCGCTGGATCGGTCGGAGGCGTACATCGGCGTCATTATCGATGACCTCGAGATAGATGGAACTGCGGAGCCATACAGGATATTCACTCGAAAGGGGGAACACAGCCTCCACATCAGGCACAATAACGCCGATTCCAGACTCGTGCATGACGGGTATGCATTCCGCCGAGGATCGATTACTCGACGATGACGACGCTGAAAAAGAGGCATGGGAAAAGTCAGGAAGGATAAAGCCTCTCTCGCTCGGGCAGGCATCCAGAATACATGGAATCAACCCTTCGGACGTAAAGATCTTCCGGATACTCCTCTCGCGCCGGGCGGGGAGCAGTCAGTCCTGACCATCCGACGTTCCACGTGGAACATCTCCGACGCCCGGTGCGTGGATGTTCCACGTGGAACATCCATGTGGAAAAGAATTTTGAAGATCCGCGCAGCATCTTCATTTCGACATTCAGCTCTCGGCTTTTAGACGTAGCTGCATCTGCGCGTGTCCGCGTCGATCAGGAGCAAAGCAACATCGTCCGCGTCGAATTTAGCGCGGTACGAGATGCGCAATAAGAACGACGCACTTCCGCTCCACAATCCTTGAATATCAGCCAAAACCACGTGAAGATCCTTGGTGCTGAGTTCCGGAGGGTACCGAAGGAGAAAATTTGTTGTTGACATACTGATGCTGTGATGTATAATTGGTCTAAAGATTATGGGAAAGATAATCGCGGTCGCGAATCAGAAGGGCGGCGTCGGGAAGACGACCACGGCGATCAACATCTCCGCCTGCGTCGCGGCGAAGGGGAAGGAAGTCCTCCTCGTCGACATGGATCCGCAGAGCAACGCGACGAGCGGCCTCGGCATCGACAGGGCGACCGTACAGTCGAGCGTCTATGAGTTCATGCTCGGCGACGTCGCCGCTGATACAGTCATCCGGGAACTGCCATGGCGCGGCCTCCGGATGGTTCCCTCCACGCGCGGCCTGACGGGGGCCGAGGTCGAGCTCGTGGGGATGGAGCGCCGGGAATATTTTCTATCCAATTGCCTCGCAAGGTGTAAGGGAATGTTCGACTTTATCTTCATCGACTGCCCGCCGTCCCTCGGACTCCTCACGGTCAACGGTCTCACCGCGGCGGACTCGGTCCTCATGCCGATCCAGTGCGAATACTATGCCCTCGAGGGACTCGGCCAGCTCCTCGAGACCTACAATCTCGTCCGGCAGCGGCTGAATCCGATGCTCTCGATCGAGGGGATTCTCCTGACGATGGCCGACCTCAGGACCAATCTTTCCGAACAGGTCGAGAACGAGGTCCGGAGCCACTTCGGATCGCTCGTCTTCAGGACGGTGATACCGAGGAGCGTGAAGCTCAGCGAGGCGCCGGGCTTCGGGAAGCCGATCATCGACTACGAGCCGTCATCGGCGGGAGCGAGGAGCTACACGGCGCTCGCCGACGAGTTTCTCGAGCGGAACGGCGCGGCCGCCGCGCCGGTCCCGGGGGATGGAGAGCGGGCGGAGGGAGGAACGTCATCATGAAGAAGGCGCTCGGGCGGGGGCTCTCGGCGCTGATCCCCGAGACGATCAGCGTCAGGGAGCGGGAGGTCATCGAGCTCGAGGTGGGGAGGATCCGCCAGGGAGGCTTCCAGCCGAGGATCGACTTCGGCGAGGAGAAGCAGAAGGAGCTCATCGACTCGATCCGGGAGAAGGGGGTGATCCAGCCGATCATCGTGCGGGCGGTCGACGGCGAGTTCGAGCTGATCGCGGGCGAACGGCGGCTGCGGGCGGCCAAGGCGATCGGCCTGGGGAGCGTCCCCGCCATCGTGAAGAACGTCGACGACGAGCAGGCGCTCGAGCTCGCGATCGTCGAGAACGTCCAGCGCGAGGACCTGAATCCGATCGAGGAGTCGAAGGCGTATCTCCGGCTGGCCGAGGCGTTCGAGCTCAGCCACGACGACATCGCGCGGAAGGTGGGGAAGAGCAGGGTGACGGTGACGAACGCACTCCGGCTCCTCCGGCTGCCGCCGGATATCCAGGAAGACGTGGCGGCCGGCCGGCTCAGCGCGGGGCACGCGAAGGTCCTCCTCATGCTCGAGAGCGCGGGCGTTCAACGGCGGCTCCGGGACCTCGTCGTGTCGAGGGGGATGTCGGTCAGGGACGTGGAGCGGTACGTCGAGCGGATCAAGACGCCGCCCGCCCACCGGAAGCGTGCGGCGCTCCACAAGTCGCCCGACCTCCTCCGGATCGAGGAGGGGCTCCGCGGCCGCCTCGGGACGCAGGTCAGGATCCTCCCCGGGAAGCGGAAGGGAATCATAGAGATCGAGTACTATTCACATGACGACCTCGAGCGGATCATCGAGGCCATCCTCCCGGACATCGGGAGCTGAGGCGAGGGACCGGGGCGTCCTCTCGATCGTCGCCACGCCGATCGGGAACCTCGAGGATATAACCGTCAGGGCGCTGAAGGTCCTCCGCGGGGCGGACGTCGTCGCCTGCGAGGACACCCGGAGAACGCGCATCCTACTCCAGCGGTACAAGATACGGAAGCCGCTCATCAGCTACTTCGGGGCGGCGGAGAAGGGAAAGGCGCGCGGGCTGATGGAGCGGCTCCGGGCCGGGCAGGCCGTCGCGCTCGTCTCGGACGCAGGAGTGCCGGGGATATCCGACCCCGGCTGGCTCGTCGTCCGGCAGGCGGTCCTCGAGGGAATCAGCGTCGTCCCCGTTCCCGGACCCTCGGCCGCGCTCGCCGCGCTCGCCGCGTGCGGGATCGGGGCCGGGCGGTTCGTCTTCGAGGGGTTCCTGCCGAGGAAGGGGATCGAGCGGAGCCGGCGGCTCCTGGCGATCGCCTCGGAGACGCGGGCGATCGTCATCTACGAATCGGCCGCGCGGATCGAGCGGACGCTCCGCGACCTGCGGGACGCGGCGGGGGAGCGGGAGGCGGTCATCGCCAGGGAGCTCACGAAGCTCCACGAGGAGTTCATCCGGGGGACGCCGACGGAGCTGCTCGAGCGGCTCCGGGAGCGGCCGCCGCGCGGGGAGATCGTCCTGGTCGTGGCGGGGGCGGAGGCGGCCGTTGACTGGGCGGCCGTGGATATCCCCTCCTACGTGGCTGAGGTCGGCCGGCGGATGGGGATCGACCGGAAGAGCGCGCTCCGGCTCGTGGCGGAACTCAGCGGCATCCCGCGGAGCGCCCTCTACCGGGCGACACTCCGCGCGCGGGAGGAGGATCAGCGCTCGCCCCAGAGCCGCGTGTAGCGCTCGATCTCGTCCGGGCTGTCGGCCGAAGGCTTCTCCTCGGGGGCGGGCGCCTCGGCGCGGAGGCCCTTCCAGGAGGAGAGGAACTCGCGGGAGCCGCGCCGGCGGGCGCCGAGCGCGCGCGCCCGGTCGCCGACGGCGCGGTCGTCCGTGATGACGACCATCGAGGCCCTCCGGGCCGCCCCCGCGACATGGCGGACGATTGCGTCGTCGGCGGAGGAGGCGTAGACGACCTTCACGTTCCCGGGCGGCCGCTCGACGCCGCCGCCCTCCCTGCTGTCGAAGAAGACGGTGACGCGGATCTCCTTCCGTGCGTAGTAGGAGCGGAGGGAACGGACGAGGGCGCCGCGCTCGTTCCGGCCCGCGCCGCCGAACGCCTTGTAGGCGAGGTTGCATCCGTCGATGACGAGTTCTTCCACTGATCGCCTCTTGACGGTATAGTATAGCCCACGGGGGAGGACGCGGGAAGCGCCCGCGGAACGGAGGACGGGCCATGGCACTTCAGGTCGCGGTGGAGGAGCGGGGAGAGGGCGCCTTCGTCGTCGCGCCGCGCGGGTCGGTCGACTCCACGACCTACACCGTGCTCGACGAGCGGATCGGCCGGGTGACCGCCTCCGGCCCCCGGATGGTGATCCTCGACATGCGGGACGTCGACTACATCAGCAGCGCGGGGGTGGGGGTCATCTTCAAGGCGAGGAAGGCGGTCGCGGACGCCGGGGGGACGCTCTACATGGCGCACCTCCGGCCGAACGTGGCGAAGGTCTTCCGGATCATCAGCGCCCTCCCCGACGAGCAGGTGTTCGAGAGCATCGAGGAGCTCGACCGCTATCTCGACCGGATCCAGCGGAACCCGTAGCGGGAGCCGGCAGGACCTCCATGCGCGCCACGCGGGGCATCGCCTTCAGGCTCGCCGTCGCCATTCTCGTCCCGGCCGGCCTCATCTTCGCGGCCGCCTTCGGCTACAACTATTTCGTCTCGCGGCGGATCCTCCTCGCGAACATCGAGGAGAACGCCCGCAACGTGACGGCGGTCACCGTCGGCAGGATCGACTCGGTGCTGCGCGCCGTCGAGAAGGTCCCGCAGAACATCGCCTACGCGCTCGAGGACGCCGCCTACAGCCGGAACGCCGTCGCGAGCCTCCTCCGGACGGTCGTCGAGAACAACCCGGAGATCTACGGGGCGACGATCGCCTTCGAGCCGGGAGAGCGGTACGGCGACGGCTTCGCGCCCTACTTCTACAAGAGCGACGACCGGATCCTCTCCAGCGACCTCGCCGACGACTCGTACCGCTACTTCGGGTGGGATTGGTACCGGGTGCCGAAGGAGCTCGGGAGGGCGGTCTGGAGCGAGCCGTACGACGACCGGGGCGGGGGGAACGTGATCATGTCCACCTACTCCGTCCCGTTCCACGCGCGGGAGGGGGACGCGCGGCGCTTCGCGGGGATCGTCACCGCCGACGTCTACCTCTCGTGGCTCCAGGAGATCGTGGCGTCCATCCGGATCGCGCGGACCGGCTACGGATTCCTCGTCTCCAGAAACGGGACGTTCGTCACCCATCCCCGCCGCGGGCAGATCATGAACGAGACGATCTTCAGCGTCGCCGCCGCGTCGGGCGACCCGCGGCTGCGGGCGATCGCCGACGAGATGGTGCGGGGGGGCGCCGGCTTCGCCCCCTCCCGGAGCATCGTCACGGGGAGGGAGTGCTGGATCGCCTACGCGCCGGTGCCCTCGGCGGGCTGGTCCCTCGGCGTCATCTTCCCGCGCGACGAGCTCCTGGCGGACGTGTCGCGACTCAACCGGACGGTCGCCTCCATCGGCGCGGCCGGGATCGCCTTCCTCTTCGCGGTCGTCGTCCTGATCGCGCGCACGATCACGAAACCGCTCCGAACGCTCTCGCGGGCGACGCGCAACATCGGGCGGGGCGACCTCGATTTCGAGCTGCCGGCGATCGGGCCCCGGGACGAGGTCGGCCGCCTCGCCGGCTCGTTCGCCTACATGCGTGATTCGCTCAGGCGCCACATCGCCGAGCTCACGGCGGCCACCGCCGCCCGGGAGCGGATGGAGAGCGAGCTCGCCATCGCCCACCGGATCCAGATGGGCATCGTGCCGAAGACCTTCCCCGCCTTCCCCGCCAGGCGGGAGTTCGACCTGCACGCCGTTCTCGAGCCGGCCCGCGAGGTGGGGGGGGACCTGTACGATTTCTTCCTCGTCGGCGACGACCGGCTCTGGCTCACGATCGGCGACGTGTCCGGGAAGGGGGTGCCGGCGGCCCTCTTCATGGCGCTCGTCAAGACGCTCGTCAAGGCGGCCGCCCGCGGCGGCGCCTCCCCCGCGGCGGCGCTGGAGGCGGTCAACGGGGAGATGGCGGCCGACAACGACGAGTGCATGTTCGTGAGCGTCTGGTGCGGCGCGCTCGAGACGGCGACCGGCGAGCTCCGCTGGTCGAGCGCGGGCCACAACCCGCCGGTCCTCGCGCGGGCGGGCGGCGAGGTCTCGTTCCTTGCGGAGGGCGGCGGCCCCGTCCTGGGCGTCGTGCCCGGCGCCCGTTACGCCGCGGCGTCGTTCCGTCTCCGGCGGGGCGACACGCTCTGCCTCTACACGGACGGCGTGACGGAGGCGTTCAACGGGCGCGGGGAGCAGTTCTCGGAGGAGCGGCTCGCCCGGGCGGTCGCCGCGCGCCGGGTCGGCAGTGCCCGGGAGGTCGTCCGCGGCATCCTCGAGGACGTCCGGTCCTTCGCGGGGCGGGCGCCGCAGTCCGACGACATCACCGTCGTGGCGCTGCGATACGAGGGAGCGGGCGGAGATGCGTGAGGGGGCGGGGCGCGAGCGCCGGATCGTCTGCGCGAACGAGATGGAGGAGGTCGGCCGCCTCGCCGCCGCCCTCGACGAGTTCGGCGGGGCGCACGGCATCCCCGCCGAGGCGATCCACGACGCGCGCCTCGCCATCGAGGAGGTCTTCTCCAACGTCGTGAAGTACGCGCACGACGACCGCCGGCGGCACGCCGTCACGGTCGCCTTCCGGCTGGAGGGGGACGGGCTCGTCCTGCGGGTGGAGGACGACGGGAGGCCGTTCAACCCGCTCGACCTGCCGCGGCCCGATCTCGCCGCCCCGCCGGATCGCCGGCGGTCGGGCGGCTGGGGCGTCCACATCGCCCGGAGCGTGACGGACTCGATGACGTATGAGCGCGCGGGGGGGAGGAACATCATCGTCATGCGGAAGGCGGTGCCGCGCAAGGCACCACGCACCGCGGATCCCCGCTGATTGTCGACGGATATTCGCGGATTATTCCGGCGTTGTATCCGTGGTGATCCGTATGCACCCGTGGCGGATTGGTGCTTCTTCCCCCGCCGGGGCGATTCCGCTTGCCGGGCGGCGCGCGCCGCCGTATACTGAGCGCCCGGAGCGGAGGGGCCGTTCACGCGGCGGCCCGCCGGTGCATGGAGGATCTATGACGGGCATCGAGCGGATCAGGGCAATCCAGATACTCGACTCCAGGGGAAACCCCACGGTCGAGGTGGAGGCGGAGCTCGCCAGCGGCGCGTCGGGGAGGGCGGCCGTCCCCTCGGGGGCGTCCACCGGGGAGCACGAGGCGCTCGAGCTGCGCGACGGGAACAAGGGGTACTACCTCGGCAAGGGCGTCACGCAGGCGGTCAAGAACGTCAACGAGACGATCGGGCCCGAGCTCGCCGGGATGGACGCCGCCGACCAGGTCGCCGTGGACACGGCGATGATCGAGCTCGACGGGACGCCGAACAAGGGCCGCCTCGGCGCGAACGCCATCCTCGGCGTGTCGCTCGCCGTCGCGCGCGCGGCCGCGGCCCATTTCGGGATGCCGCTCTACCGCTCCATCGGCGGGATCCGCGCCCGGACCCTCCCGGTGCCGATGATGAACATCGTGAACGGCGGTCTCCACGCCGACAACAACCTCGACCTCCAGGAGTTCATGATCGTCCCGCTCGGCGCCGAGCGGTTCTCGGAGGGCCTCCGGATGGGGGCGGAGGTGTTCCACGCCCTCAAGGCGATCCTCAAGGGGCGGGGGCTCCGGACGTCGGTCGGGGATGAGGGCGGCTTCGCGCCTGATCTCGCCGGGAACGAGGAGGCGCTCGCGCTCATCTGCGAGGCGATCGAGAAGGCCGGCTACAAGGCGGGGCGCGACGTCATGATCGCCCTCGACCCGGCGGCGAGCTCCTTCTACCGGGACGGGAAGTACGTCCTCGCCTCGGAGGGGAAGGCGCTCGACGCCGCGGGGATGATCGACTGCTACGAGGCGTGGGTGGGGCGGTATCCGATCCGATCCATCGAGGACGGCCTCGCGGAGGACGACTGGGACGGCTGGCGGGCGCTCACCGAGCGGCTCGGCGGGAAGATCCAGATCGTCGGCGACGACATCTTCGTCACCAACCCGGCGCGGCTCAGGCGCGGCATCGAGTCGGGCGTCGCCAACTCCATCCTCATCAAGCTCAACCAGATCGGGACGCTCACCGAGACGCTCCAGACGATCGACATCGCCCACCGGGCGGGCTACACGACCGTCATCAGCCACCGCTCCGGCGAGACGGAGGACACCACCATCGCCGACCTCGCGGTGGCGACGAACGCGGGCCAGATAAAGACCGGCTCGCTCTGCCGCAGCGACAGGGTCGCGAAGTACAACCGGCTCCTCCGCATCGAGGAGATCCTGGGCGGGGGCGCCGTGTACGGGGGGAGCCTGTGAAGAAGGCCGAGGGGGCGCGTTCCCGCGCCCCGGCGTACGCCGCCGCCGCAGCAGCAGCCTCCATCCTCGCCTTCTACTTCTTCATCCTCCCGCTCGTCACGAAGAAGGCGGCGTTCCGCCGACGCATGCGGGAGCTCGAGGGGGCGATCGCGGCCGCGGAGGAGAAGAACCTCGCGCTGCGCAGGGAGCGGCTGCTCCTTGAGGAGAACGATCCGGCGTACCTGGAGCGGTACGCCCGCGACAACTTCGGCTGGGCCCGGGAGGGGGAGATCATCTACCGGCTGGAAGAGGCGAAGTAGGTTCCTCGCCCCTCCGGGCGCGCCGTGCATGATCCCATGAGCCGCCCCGTCGGCGCCGCACCCGCGGACGCGAAGCGCCTCGCCGCCATGCTGGAATTCGTCCACCGGACGGTGTCGCTCCGGCGCGCCTTCGTCCTCTACGGCCCCGGCAACGCCATGTACGCCGGGAACATCGAGGGGTGGCGGCAGGCGGCCGACCTGTTCTTCACGGGGCAGGAGGGGATCGAGCTCACCGGCGCCGGGCGCGCCCTCTTCTTCGGCGACACCCTCATGCCAGGGGGGTCCCCCTTCGTCCGCGACCTCGCCGAGAACTTCCGCCGCCTCATCATCAGGAGAATCTCCATCCAGGCCGGCATCGACGAGGCCGAGCTTCGGGCCCTCATGGAGATGCTCTCCCGGGACAGCAGGGGGCTCCTCTTGAAGGGGGGGGCGGCCGCCTTCCTGCGGGAGCGCGGCGTGAAGAGCGCCGCCGTCATCGAGAACGTCTACCTCAGGCGGGAGGGCGGCGCCGGCGAGGCGACGCTCGACGAGGCGTCCCTCACCGACGACGACCTCGCCTTCATCCGCCGCCAGATCAAGAACATGATCGCGCTCGCGCGCGACGGGTTCGCGCTCAGGGGGGAGGAGCGGGGGCTGCTGACGGAGGCCGCCGAACATCCCACCTTCATGGGAGAGCTGCTGAAGGAGATGGCGGGGGAGGCGGCCGGGCCGGAGGGGACGCTCGCGGCGAGGGCCGACGCGATGTCGGAGGTGCTCGACGTCCTCGCCGGGCAGATACGGAAGGGGGGGGCGCGGGACGAGGCGTTCGCGCGGCAGGCCTTCTCCGGGATGCTCTCTGCGGTCGAGGAGCCGCTGCGGCTGGAGGTCCTCAGGGCGCAGTTCGACGACGCCGGCCAGCTCCCCCCCGTCCTCGACGAGGACGTCTACGGGGCGGACGAGAACGTCCTCGTCGGGTTCATCGTCGACCTGTTCCGGCGCGATCCGGGCGCCCCCGCGCGGCTCCGGCCGCTCACCGGGCGGCTCATGGGCGCAGGCGACGAGTTCGGCCGCCTGCTCGATCGGATCGGGGAGGCCTGCCGTGAAGGGGGGCTCGACGCCGCCCCGCTCGCCCGGGCGCTCGAGGAGGGGGCGAGGAGCGTCTCCCGCACGGGGCGGCCTCCCGCGCCTCCGGCGCCCGGCGGCGCGGCGCCCGGCGGCCTCCCCGCCGCCCTCCCGCCCGACTTCGGGGAGCGGTTCCGGAAGGCCCTCGCGGAATGCGCCGACGTGGAAACCGCCGTCCTTTCCGAGCTCCTCCGGGCGGGCGCCGTCACCACGGAGTTCGCCGGCAGGGTCGCCGCGAGGATCGCGGAACTCGCCGCCGGCGGGACGGATGCCGCCTGGGGCCTCCTGCGCGCCCTCATTGACGCGGCGAAGTCGGGGGGGGGCGCCGCCGCGCCGCTCGTCTCCGGAATCGTGTGGCTCTTCACGGGGGGGGCCGCCCGGCCCCTCCTCGACTCGCCGGTCGGCGCGGAGGAGAAGGCGGCGGCGATCGCCGACATCATCGGGATCGTGCCTCCGCCGGACGCCGCGGCCGTCTGGGGAGCGCTCGCCGGCGGGGCGGGCGAATCGCCGTTCCGGGATCTCCTCGTCGAGGCGGGGAGGCGGGAGCCGAAGGCGGTCGGCGAGGTGCTGCGTGCACAGGCGGCCAGCGGGAGGTGGGACGTCCTCTCCCGGTCGCTCGAGGTGCTCGAGGCGCTGCCGGCCGAGATCTCCTCCCCCCTCATGCTCGACCTCTGCCGGCACCCCGAGGCGAAGGTGCGCGCCCGGGCGGTCGGGATGCTCGGACGGTCGGGGCTCGCGGAGGCGCCCATGGTTCTGGACCGCATGACCGCCGACGGCGATCCGGATGTTCGGCGGGCGGCCATCCCGTTCCTTGGCCTCGTCGGCGGCGAGCGGGCCCTCCCGAGACTCATCGAGATCGCGGAGGGCGCCCGCGACCGGTGGGACGCGGAGGATCGCGTCCTCGCCTGCCGGGCCCTCGGCAGGAGCGGCCGGCGGGAGGCGGTCCGCCCGCTCGCCGCGCTCCTCGAGCGCGCCGGGGATCTCCTGGCGGGGGAGGGGGGACGGCACCTCCGCGCCTCCATCCGTTTCGCCCTCGAGAGCATCGGCGGGGAAGAGGCGCGGGCGGCGCTCGACCGCGACGCGCGGCGGGGGACCTCGCCGCTCCGGCGCCTCTTCGGCGGGAGGTGATCGCGATGGAAGACGGGCGGCGGGCGGCCGAGGCGGCGAGCGGGGAGCTGCTCGCCGTCCTCGACAACATCGAGCTGCTCGTCAAGCAGCTCGTGACGGCGGCGAGCCAGGCGGCCCTCTACACGGCGTCCCATCCCGCCGCGACGGAGTACGTCCGCAGGGCCTGGGAGACGGCGGCCGGGATCCTCTCCCGGAAGGAGTCGTTCGCCGTGAGCGTCCGCGAGGAGATGCTCGTGTACGAGAGCATCCCCCTCTACCGCCTAAGCGTGAGCGCGGGGAAGTTCATCGAGCTCCTCTCGATGCGGAAGATCCACGGGCTGATCATCCGGCGGGGGCTCTCGGCGGAGGAGGTTGTCGGCCTCCTGCAGGTCCTCGTCGCCCCCCCCGGCACGGCCGAGGGGCGTGAGGCGGTCGACCGGGAACTGGAGCGGGCCGGCGTCCGCCATGCCGAGGCGATGGAGATCAGGGAGGGGGCGGCGGAGGGCCCCTCCAGGGGCCCGGGCGAGGTGTACCGGGACACGGTCCACCTCATGCGGGGAGCCGCGCACGCGCTCCTCAGGGGGAAACTGCTCGACGGCACCGGGATCGCCGCGGAGGCAGACTCCATCGCGGAACTCGCCGCGCGGCAGACGGCCGAGGCCCTCTCGCTCGCCTTCGATCGCCGGTACGACGACGACCTGTACCTCCACCCGGTGCACGTCTGCCTCCTCGCCGCCGCCCTCGGCTCGCGCCTCGTCAGCGACCCGCACGCGCTCGGCCTGATCGCGCGGGCAGCCCTCCTCCACGATATCGGCAAGTCATTCATCCCGAGAGAGATACTCTCGAGGCCGGGGGGCCTCTCGGAGGGGGAGCGGGAGACCGTGCGCCGCCACCCGGTGGAGGGGGCGCGGATCCTCGCCGAGACGGAGGGGATCGCCCCGGTGTGCGTGGTGGTCGCCTACGAGCACCACATCCACTTCGACGGCGGGGGGTATCCCGCGGGGGCGCCGGGCCGGCGGCCGCATCCGGCGAGCCTCCTTGTCCAGGTGGTCGACGCGTACGACGCCCTCACCACCCGCCGGCCCTACAGGGATCCGCTCCCGCACGGCGACGCGCTCGCCGTGCTCGTCCGGGAGGCGGGGACCCGGTTCGAGCCGGGGATGGTGGCGGAATTCGTCCGGCTGATGGAGGGGGCGCGCGAGGTCCCGGAGGGGGATGAGCGATGAAGCCGGCGCGGCGTGACGCCGGGTCCGGGGAGGGGCGGGAGACGGCGGTCATCGCCTTCAGCGGCGGGATGGACTCGTGCGTCGCGGCGGCCTTCGCCGCGGAGCGGTACCGTCCCGCACTCCTCCACGTCCGCTACGGCCAGCGGACCGAGGAGCGGGAGGAGGCGGCGTTCCGGGCGATCGCCGACCATTACGGCGTGCCGCCGCGCCTGCGGCTCGTCGTCGACGCGCCGCACTTCCGGGCGATCGGCGCCTCCTGCCTCACCGACGCCGCCGCGCCCGTCCCGAAGGGGCGCCTGGGGGGCGCCTCGGTGCCGACGACCTACGTCCCGTTCAGGAACGCCTTCATGCTGGCCGTGGCGGTCTCGTGGGCGGAGGCGATCGGGGCGCGGAGCGTCTTCTCGGGCATCACGCACCCGTCGAGCCCCGGCTACCCTGACTGCAGCCCCGCCTTCATCACGGCCTTCCGCCTCCTCGTCGCCTCGGGGACGAGGCCGGGATCCCGCATCGAGGTCGAGACCCCCCTCCTCCACATGACGAAGGCGGAGATCGTGCGGGAGGGGATCGCGCGCGGGGCCCCCCTGCACCTCACCTGGTCCTGCTACGTGAGCGCGGGACCGGCCGCCTGCGGCCGGTGCGAGAGCTGCCTCGCGCGGCTCGAGGGGTTCAGGCTCGCGGGGACGGCCGATCCGATACCGTATGAACGACCTTGATGCGGCCGGGGCGGGGATGATAGGATAGTAAGGTTTTGCGCGGGACGAGGCACATCCCGCGGGTGCAGGGGAGGGGGTGGCGATGGGCATCGTCGACAGGATGATCACATATACCCAGCGGAAGGCCCTCCGCGAAATCATGAACCGCCTGCCGAACTTCTCCATGAACGGCCTCATCCGCATGACGCACCTGGCGGAGCTCCTGACGAGGAACCAGGACGACAAGGAGATCCTCCGGCACATGCGGGACGCCTTCCGCCGGGAGCACCCCACCGTCCTGCTCGCGAGGGACGTCATGGGGAGGCTCTCCCCGAACTGCCGCGACCGACTCGTCAACAACCTGCTCCTGAACGACCTCGTCATCGGCAACTCGCTCCGCGAGAACGAGATCTATGAGCGGGAGGGTTTCGTCCCCCCCCTCCTCCTCGTCATCAGCCCGACGATGCGCTGCAACCTGCGGTGCTACGGCTGCTACGCGGGCGAATATGACCAGCATTTCGGCCTCCCGTTCGAGCTCGTCGACCGGATCATCGGCGAGGCGAAGGAGCTCGGCATCTACTTCATCACCTTCTCGGGGGGCGAGGTCTTCACCCGGGACGACATCTGGAAGATCTACGAGAAGCACAACGACGTCTATTTCCAGCTCTACACGAACGGGACGCTCATCGACCGGGAGGCGGCCCGGCGGCTCGCGGAGCTCGGGAACGTCGCGCCCATGATCAGCGTCGAGGGGATGGAGGAGCGGACGGAGCGCCGGCGCGGCCCCGGGACGTACCGGCGGATCATGGCGGCCATGGACGCCCTCGCCGCGGAGGGGGTCGTCTTCGGGGCCTCCTGCACCGAGACGAGGGAGAACATCGACGAGATCTGCAGCGACGAGTTCGTGGACATGCTCGTCGCGAAGGGGGCGATGGTATTGTGGTACTTCCAGTACATCCCCATCGGGCGGGCGCCCGCCCTCGATCTCATGCCCACCCCGGAGCAGCGGGACGAGTTCCGCCGGCGGGTGCGGGCGGTGCGGAACGGCAAGCCGATCTTCGTCGGCGATTTCTGGAACGACGGCTACTTCGTCGGCGGCTGCATCGCCGGGGGGCGCCACTACCTCCACATCAACGCGAACGGCGACGTTGAGCCGTGCGTCTTCTGCCACTTCGCCGTGGACAACATCCGCGAGAAGAGCCTCCGGGAGTCGCTCCAGTCGGACTTCTTCCGGGCCATAAGGGCCCGGCAGCCCTACACCGACAACCTGCTCAGGCCGTGCATGCTCGTCGACTGCCCCGAGGTCCTCGAGGAGGTGGTGCGCGCCCACGGCGCGCGGCCGACCCACCCGGGGGCCGAGAGCCTCATCACCGTCCTCAGGGAGCCGATCAGGGAGTACGCCGAGCGGTACGCCCGGCTGGCGGACCGGGCCTGGGAGAAGGAGTACATCGAGAAGGGGTACGCGCGGGGATACGCCGGGATGTGCAGTTGAGCGCCGGCGTCCGCGCCGGCGGCGAGTGATGGACACGATACTGAAAAAGCTGTGCGCCCTCCTCGACAGCGACGACGCGGAGCTCCAGTGCTCGGCGGCGCGCGTCCTCGGTGAGCTCGGGCCGAAGGATCGAGCGGTCGCCGTCGCCCTCGCCCGGCGCCTCGACACCCCCAACGTCACGGTGCGGAACTACCTCCTCGCCGCGCTCTCGAAGGTCTCGTGCCGCGAGGTCGTCCCGCACCTCTTCCCGGCGCTCCGGGAGGGAGGCGCCGTCGGCGAGAAGGTCGCCGGCATCATCGCCGGGGCCGGCCCCGCCGCGGCCGTCGAGGTGCGGAAGGCGTTCGCCCGCGCCGATGAGCCGCTCCGCCGGGCCCTCGCGGGCCTCCTCGGGAGGATCGGGACGGAGGAGGCGTGCGGCTTCCTCGTCGACCGGCTCGCCGACAGCGGCCCCGACCTCTCGCGGACCATCTGCCTCGCCCTTCGCGAGGCGATCGGCCGCGCCGGGCCGCAGGTGCGCCGGGCCGCCCTCAGGAAGGTCAACGCCCTCCTCGCTTCGCCGGGGACGGCGGCGAGCGAGGAGCGGACCGCCCACGGCGTCGCCCTCCTCGGCGACATCGGCGACCCCTCCTCGACGGGGAGGCTCCTCGGCTTCGCGTCGCCGGGGCGGCCGCTCCCGGTGCGGGAGCGGGCCCTCGCCGCCCTCGCCCGCATCGACATACCCCCCGCGGCCGCGCAGGGCGCCGCCGAGGCGCTCATCCCGATGCTCGGCGAGGACGACCGCCACGGCGTCGTCCATGGCGCCCTCGGCGTCCTCCGCAAGTTCGACATCCCGAAGCGTCTCCTGCCGAAGCTCCAGGAGGGCGTCCGGAGCGCGAACCCCGCGGTCCGGAGCTTCGTCCTCTCCCAGCTCGGGAGGGTCGATTCCCGCGAGAACATCGACCGGCTGCTCGCGCACCTCAACACGGGGGGCTTCCAGGAGCGCCGCGCGGCCCAGGAGGCGCTCGCCGCCATCCCGGGCGCGGCCGCGCACATCCTGCGGGAGCTCGACGCCGCCCGCGACTACGAGTCGGGGATGCGGCTCGTCAGCATCCTCCGGGCGCACCGGGGGCGGATCGGCGCGCCCGACAAGCGGCGCCTCTTCGAGCGCCTGGAGAAGGCGCGGGAGGCGGACGACGAGCGGCATTCGATCTACGCCGCGGCGCTCCAGGTCGTCGATCCCGACTTCCTCGTCGAGCGGGTCCTCGGCCGCGTGAAGCGGCTCCGGGCGGCGCGCCGGTTCGCGGAGATCGAGGGGATCGCGGGCGTGCTCGCGCGGCACGCCCTCCTCACCCCGGAGCTCAAGTACGAGCTCGCGGTCTCCCGGCTGCGGGGCCGCCTCCCCGATCTCTCCTCGCCCCGCCGGAAGGAGGATCCCGCCCTCCGCCTGTTCGGCGAGCTCCTCGGCGCCGAGGGGTTCCCGCTCCTCAGGCGCCTGAAGACCGACCGCGCGCTCGGCCCCTCCGAGCTCTACCACCTCGGTTTCCACTTCTCGGAGATGCTGTTCGCGCAGCGGGAGTTCGGGATCGAGCTCCTGCGGATCGTCGCCGGCAAATGGCCGCGGTCGAAGCTGGCGCGGCCGGCGCGTCAGAAGCTCGCGCTCGTGGGCTCGAGCGCCTGAGCCGCCGCCGCACGAAGAACGAAGCCACCACGGATCCGCACGGATCATCACGGATTGTCACGGATCCGGACGCGGCTCAAAGCCGGAAGCAGAAATGAACGGCAATCCGCGCTGAATTGGTGCGTTGCCGTTCCCGCGGTTGCGGACGAGAAAGCGGACGAGAAAGTGGTGGACGCGCGGGGGCGGTGAGGTATAATAAAACCAGCTTTTCCGGCGGAGCCGGACCGACGGAACGCGTTCGAAAGGAGGAGCGGATGGACGGAAGGCGGATCGCGATCTGTGTCGCGCTGGTCGCGGCGGCGGTGCTCTGCGGTTGCGCCGGGTATTTCCACTACCACCCGATCAAGACGGTCACCGAGAAGGAGGAGGCGGCGGCGGCGCCGGCGACGAGGATGTTCACCGGCGAGACGTTCAGCGCGCCGGTCACGCACGGGATCTCGGCGGCGCCCGTCGCGGACGAGAGCTTCATCAAGTGAGGCCCCGGCCTTCGGGCCGGCACAGGCATGGGAACGGCGGGCGCTCCCCGCGCGCGGGGAGCGCCCGCCCTGTCCAACCGCGCGCGGAAGGGGGACCGGACGTGGCGGATATTCGGATCGGCGACCTCGTGAGCTGGAAGAGCGGACAGAAGACGAAGGTCGGCGTCGTGCGGCAGGTCAACGAGGACGGCTCCTGCACGATCGACTACACGACGACGACCGGCAGGTTCGAGGAGCGCATCGGCGCCGGCCGTCTCGAGCGGATCACCTCGACGGTGGATGGGGAGGCCCCGGGGGCCTGAGCCCCGGGGCGGTCACGCGGCGGCCACCCCGCCCCGCGCGTAGAGCATCTTGTTCGCCTCCTGGCGCTCCTCGTCGTAGATGTAGTTCACCATCATCCCGAACGACTCCCGCATGCCGCGCTCCGAGTCGTTCGCGAGGAAGTTGATGCTCCCGATGGAGGCCCCGTTGGAGAGGTGGAAGTTGGCGACGGGGTCGTAGGCGTTCGGCAGGCGACCCCCGCTCTCCCGTTCGATCCGCTTCTCCCGCGTGAGGTAGAACCGCGTGAGCTCCGTGAGCGGGTGCCGGAGCGCCGCCCGGAGCGAGGCGCGCTCGCGCCACGCCGGGTCGGCGAGGGCCTTCACGAGGAGGGCGGAGAGCGGCGCCCCGTCGCCGCCGAGGGCGCCCCGGAGCGCGCGCGCCTCGGCGGGCGCGGCGAACCGCCCGTGCTTGTTCGCGTCGACCTTCGCCTTCGTGAGCAGGAACTCGTGCGTCCCGCCGCCGAGGACCGCGGCCAGGTAGTCGCCGAGCCGGGGGATCGGGCTGAGCGTGGCGAACTGTCTGATGCGCGGGTACTCCTTTCGGATGTAGTCGCGCGCCCGGATGATCATCTTCGCCCCGAGGGCGATCCCGGCAAGGCCGTCGAAGGTCGTGTTGAGCGAGTAGAAGACGGCCGTGTCGGCGCGCCGGAGGTCGGGGGGGCGCCGCCGCTCGCCGATGATCCTCGATATCTTCCTGATGAGTCCCCGCGCGAGCGCCACCTCCACGTAGACGAGGGGGATGTACGGCATCTTGAAATGCTCGAGCGAGACGATGATGTGGTCGGGGCTGTTGAGCCGGTTCTCGAAGTCCCACCAGTTGTCCGCCGGGTGGACCCCCTCCTTCTCGGAGATGAACTTGAGGAGCGCGATCGAGGTGTTCTGCGCGTTGCAGCAGCGGGTGACGAGGTACTGGAAGTTGAAGATCTTGACGAAGTAGTCGGTGAAGGAGCGCGCGAGCTCCTCGAGGGGGGCACGCGCCTCCGGCGCCCCCCCCCCGGCGCGGAGCCGCCGGACGATCCCGTGGAGATCGGTCCGGAGCGTGATGAGCCACTCGGGGGAGTCCATGGCGGCGTAGATCTGGTTGAGGACGTAGTCGATCTTCCGGGGCTCGATCGCCTCGAGCGTCCGGAAGAACGCCTCGCGCTCCGCCTCGCCGCGGGCGTAGAAGTCCCGGATCGTCCGGATGTAGCCCGCGCCGACCGTCCGGTCGCTCGCGAGCATCGCGAGCGCCTCCGCCACGCCCCGCTGCTCCGGGCCGGCGATGATCCGGAGGGTCTGGGCGATCGAGTCCGTGATCCGCCGCCTGATCTCCCCGAACGTCGAGCCCTTCGCCCCGCCCATCGCCGCCCCCTACTCCTCTTCCGCCTCCAGGAAGCCGCGGAGGCGCCGGCTCCTCGTCGGGTGGCGCATCTTGCGGAGCGCCTTCGCCTCAATCTGCCGCACCCGCTCCCGGGTGACGCTGAAGACCCTGCCGACCTCCTCGAGCGTGCGCGGCGAGCCGTCGCCGAGGCCGAAGCGGAGGGCGAGGACCCGCTGCTCGCGCGGGGTGAGCGTCGCGAGCACGCTCTCGATCTGCTCCTTCAGGAGCGCGTAGCCGGTGGCCGTGGCCGGCGACTCCGCCGACTTGTCCTCGATGAAATCGCCGAAGTGGCTGTCGTTGCTGTCCCCGATCGGCGTCTGGAGCGAGATCGGGTGCTGGGCGATCTTCATGATGCCGCGCACCTTCTCGACCGGCAGCTCCATCTCCTCGGCGATCTCGTCCGGCGAGGGCTCCTTGCCGTATTCCTGAACGAGCTTCTTGGAGGCGCGGACGAGCTTGTTGATCGTCTCGATCATGTGGACGGGGATGCGGATGGTGCGCGCCTGGTCGGCGATGGAGCGGGTGATCGCCTGCCGGATCCACCAGGTGGCGTAGGTGGAGAACTTGTAGCCGCGGCGGTACTCGAACTTGTCCACCGCCTTCATGAGGCCCATGTTCCCCTCCTGGATCAGGTCGAGGAAGGAGAGGCCCCGGTTCGTGTACTTCTTCGCGATGGAGATGACGAGGCGCAGGTTCGCCTCGACCATCTCGCTCTTCGCCCGGTGCGCGTGCCGGGACCACTTCCTCAGGTCCTCGACGTCCTTCAGGAGCCGCTCGATCGGGACGCGCGCCTCGAGCTCGAGGAGGCGGAGGCGCCGGCGGGCCTCGCGCAGGTGACGCGCGGCGTCCTTCGCCCGGCTCTTCCGCCACCGCTCGATCTGGGCACGGAGCTCCAGGGCCTTCCGCGCCTCGAGCTCGATCGGGTGGATGAACTCCTCGATCGCGTTCTGCTTGAAGAAGAGCCGGTTGATGAGGCCCTTCATCTCCTCCCTGGACCGCGCCGACTCGGCCTCGAGCCGGGCCATGAGCTTGCCGCCGGGCTTCGCCTCGAGGGACTGCCGGTACTTCCGCCGCATCTGCTGCCGGTACTTCCGCCGCATCTGGTCGTCGACCTTCAGGAGCGCCTCGCAGACCCGCTTCGCCGCCTCGACGTAGGTGTCCCGGTTCTTCACCTTCTTGTCCTGGATCACCCGGTCGAAGCGCTCCCGCCCGGCCCGGACCCGCTCGGCGAGCTCGACGGCGAGCCGGGACGTGAAGCCGAGGGAGAAGATGATCTCCCTGATCTGCGTCTCCGCCTTCTCGATCCGCTTCGAGATCTCCACCTCCTGCTCGCGCGTCAGGAGCGGCACCTGCCCCATCTGCTTGAGGTACATCCGCACCGGGTCGTCGATGAACTCGAGGCGGGCGGGGCGCTCCTTCTTCTCCGGCTTGCCCGGTGCGGGGGCGGCGCGCCGTGCCGCCGCCTCCTTGTCGTCGATGATGTCGATGTCCATCCCCCGGAAGAGCATGATGATCGAGTCGATCTCCTCCGCGGAGACGATGCTGTCCGGGAGCTTGTCGTTGATGTTCGCGTACGTCAGGTGCCCCTGGTCGTTCGCGAGCCGTATGAGATCCTTGATCTTCTGGTTCTTCTCGATCTTCACCGCGCCCCCCCCGGCCTTCATGAAATGCCCAGGAGTTCTCCCTTCTTCGCCATGAGCGCCCGCTGGAGGCGGGCGATGTCCCCGCCGGCCGCCCCCTCCCGCTCCCGCCGGTGGATCTCCCTCGTGAGGCGCCCGATCTCGTCGCGGAGCGCCCGGCGCCGCAGCTGCCGGATGCAGTCCCCGATGATCGTCGCCCGGTCGCCGCGCGCGCCCCCGTCGGCGAGGAGGGCGCTCGCCACCCGCGCGCACCGCTCGTCCTCGAGACAGGCCATGAGCCTCCCGCAGCCGGCCCAGCGCTTCTCCCTGTAGAGGGAGAACGCCGTCCCGACGATCCGGCGGAGGGTCTCGTCGCGGAAATCATCGGGGGCGAGGGCGGGGAAGATGCTGCCGACGACCTCGTCGTCCTCCAGGAGCAGCCGGACGATCTCCCGCTCGACGGCCGGCATGACCGGCGCGGCGGGCTCCGCGGGCTGCCCCCCCCGTTCCGCGGCGCGCGGGGGGGCCTGCCCCCGCTTCCGGATCTCCCGGATGATGACCTCCTGGGGAATGTCGATCGTCTCGGCGAGCTTCTTCCGGTACCCCTCCCGCAGGATCTCGTCCTTCACCCGGGCGAGCGCGTCGAGGAACTCCCCCGCCGCCCGCGCCCGGCCGACCTCGGTCCGGAGGTCGTGCCGCCGGCAGAGGTGGGCGAGGAGGTGGTCGAAGTAGTCGGGCGCCCGCCCGGCGAGGGCGCGGAAGGCGTCCCCGCCCTTCTCCCGGACGAAGCTGTCCGGGTCGTGGCCGGCCGGGAGGGCGAGGACGCGGACGCGCAGCCCCTCGTGGAGGAGGGCGTCCAGGCTCCGGAGCGCGGCCCCCTCGCCCGCGGCGTCCGCGTCGAAGCTCACGACGATCTCGGGGGCGTAGCGCCTGAGGATGCGGGCGTGCTCCTGGGTGAACGCCGTCCCCTGCGAGGCGACGACGTTCCGGATCCCCGCGGCGTGGAGGGCGAACAGGTCGAAGTAGCCCTCGACGACGATGCAGGAGCCCGCCTCCACGACGGCGCGCTTCGACTCGTGGAGGCCGTAGAGGCTCCGGCTCTTCGAGAAGAGGACGGACTCCGGCGAGTTCATGTACTTCGGCGTGCCGTCGCCCGTGACGCGCCCGCTGAAGGCGATCACGCGCCCGCTCACGTCCCTGATGGGGATCATGATCCGGCCCCGGAACCGGTCGTACGGGCGCCCGCCCCCCTCCCCGCGGACGGCGAGGCCGAGCTCGAGGAGCGCCTCCTCGCGGTGGCGCTTGGCCCGCGCGGCCCTGATGAGGGCGTCGCGGGCGTCGGGGGCGTGGCCGAGCGAGAAGTGCCGGACGAGCTCCTCGCCGATCCCCCGGCCGCGGAGGGCGCGGAGGGCCGCCTTCCCGGCGGCGGTGGAGGCGAGCTGCGACTGGAACCAGGCGGCGGCGAACTCGTTGAGCCGGCGGAGGTCGTCCCGCGCCCGCTCCGCGCGCCCCCCTTCCTCGCCGCGGGTCTCGGGGACGGCGACCCCCGCCTTCCGGGCGAGGATCCGCACCGCCTCGGGGAAGGTGACGCGCTCGTACTGCATGACGAAGTTGAAGACGGCGCCCCCCGCCCCGCAGCCGAAGCAGTGCCAGATCTGCTTCTCGGGGTTGACGAAGAAGGACGGCGTCTTCTCGTTGTGGAACGGGCAGCACGCCTTGAAGCTCCTCCCCGCCCGCTTGAGCGGGATGAAGGAGGAGACGACCTCGACGATGTCGCTCGCCGCCTGGACCTGTTCGATGATCTGCCGGGGTATCATGCCGCTCTCGCGCGGGGGGAGCGGCGCGTCAGCGCCGCTCGACCCTCGTGAAGCCGGAGCAGGGGATGACCTCGATGCGCTCCTTCGCGCAGACCGCGTCGAGGAGCAGGTTGAGGCCGAGGGCGTCGCTGGAGACGTGGCCGGCGACGACGACGTTCACGTTCTGCTTCTTCACCTCGTCGAGGAACTTGTCGCTCATGTGCATGCAGACGAGCGTCCCCACGCCCGCCTGCGCGAGCTTCTCGAGCGTCTTGACGGAGCCCTCGGTGCCCCCCGTCATGTCGACGAAGATCCGGCCCGCGCGGCGATCCTCCGCGCCGGCGATGATTTTCGGCGGGGCGTTGTTGCCGACCGCCCGCTCGTACTCCGGGATCCCGACGAGGAGGTCGATGATCTCCCGGAGGGTGTGCGGCCGTTTCCGGCCGAAGAGGCGCTGGAGGTACGTCGCCGCGCAGTTGTCGGCGGGGGTGTGGAGGCAGGCGAGGGGGATGTCGAGGAGCCGGGCGGCGTCCACCGCCCGGGTGTGGTTGGCGGCCATCACCCGCCGCTCCACCTCCCGCATGCGCTCCTCGAGGAGCGCCTCGGCGATGTTGATCGGGACGCCGAGCCGGTTGATGATGTCCGCCTGCATGCGCATGACGTTGTGGAAGCCGGCGTAGGCCCGCCCGACCGGGTGGTGCGCGAGAACGAGGTCGACCCGCCGCCCCCGCTCCCGGAGGCGGTCGGCGAGCATGATCTCGCCGACGTCGATGTCGATGCCGGCCATGATGCTGCGGATCTCCGCGGCCGGCGGTCCGAAGAGGATCCTGCTGTCCGGGTACGGGTTCTCGAGGCGCTCGCGGTCGAAGAGCCGCCGCCGCTTCGCGGGCATCTCCTCGTACGCCGCGGCGAGGGCCTTCATCTCCCTGCGGATGAGGGCCGGGCTGCGGGGGTCGTGCTTCCGCCCCTCCGCGACGGCCCGCTCGAAAAAGGTGGCGAGTTTCATCGTCTCCCCTCCCGTTGTGCCGGCGGCGTCGGCCCGGCCGCCGTCGTGCCGCCCTCCGCGCGGGGGGGCGCGCCCACCGGCGGGAGCTTCTCGATGGCCTCCTCGGCGGGGGAGGATTGCGCCTCCGGGTAGACGCGGACGGCGAACCGGTACGCCTCCGGCGCGAGGCGGATCGCGAGCGGCCCGAAGAACGACCGCGTGCTCACGGCCTCCGAGATCGCCTCCACCTTCACGAGGGCGAGCATGACGAGGACGGCGAACGAGAAGAGGAGCGCCTTCGCGCCGCCGAGGACCGCGCCGCCGCCCCGCTCGATGGCGGCGATGGCGGGCAGCGTCATCATCCGATGCACCGTCTGGTTGAGCATGTAGAAGAAGACGATCACCGCGAGGAAGATGCCGGCGCCGGCGAGCCCGATGGCGGCGCGCTCGCTGACCTTGAGGTGCTCGAGGATCTTGTCGGACGCCGGCTCGCAGAAGCGGAACGAGAGGTAGAGGGCGCACAGGATCCCGACGAAGCGGAGGAGTTCGCCCGAGAGTCCCCGGCGGTGGCCGAGCCACAGGCCGCGGAGGACGGCCGCGATGACGAGGGCGTCAATCCAGGAGAATCTCATGCGGAGAACGAGGACTCCAGACGGCCTTTCCCATACAAATTCAAACGCATAATGTATCATGGAACCGCGTATTCGTCAAATCATTTTTTGATTTCAAAGAGACAATTCGCCGCGGATTTCCACGGATTATCGACGGATATGCACGGATTGTGGAGCAGCGCGTCGGTCGTCGTTCGTCCTTCGTCCATCGCACGAGCCGCGGCGGAGGATATCGCCTGGCCGCGGATGAACGATAATACTCGCGGATTCCAATTCGCCACAGAGTTCACGGAGAACACGGAGAAATCGGGAACCGTACCGTCCGGCCACCCCCTCGGCCGCATCCGCTCTCCGTGTCCTCCGTGTCCTCTGTGGCAGCAAACTGCATAGCATTCCCGGATCCGTGGAAATCCGTGGTTGATTCGCGCCCCGCCTCTGCGATACAACCATTGCGGAGCCGGACCCCCTCGCGGAACCGGCATGCCGCCCATGGAAATCATGTCCGGAACGAAGCGCGCAGGCACGCCCGACAGGGACGCGAGACGGTTCCGGCTTTCGTTGTTCTCCTTCCTCTCGGCGCTGGCGCTCCTCGTCGTCGCCGTGCTTGCCTTCCTGTACTCCCTCGCCACCGGGAAATCCTCGTGGACGATCGCGTTCGGCGATGCGATCTACCTCGCGGCGGCGGCCCTGACATGCGCGGCGCTCGCGGGGCTGCTGTCGCTCGCGGCGGGGGTCACGGTCGTCCGAAGGAGGCCGGTCGCCCTGCTCTGGCTGGTCCCCGAGGCGGCCCTGTACGCCTGGATCGTCTGGTACTTCATCAGCATACAATAGGAGCGGCGCCGGGCGGTCCTCAGGCGAGCCGCCCGTACAGGCCGTCGTCCCGCGCCCCCTCGACGACCGCCGCGCGGATCGTCCCCTTCGCGCACCGCTCCCCGGGGAAGAAGAGGGGGAGGTACTCGCGCGTGAGCCCCCACCAGAGCCCCGGCCGGCGGGCGCGCGGCCCCTGGACGAGGAGCTCGACGCGCCCGCCGATGAATCGGGACCGCCAGGCGGCCGCCGTCCGCCGGGCCGCCTCCCCGAGGACCGCCCGGCGCCGCTCCTTCGCCGCCGGCGGGACCGGATCGCCGAGCCGCCAGGCGGCGGTCCCCCGCCTCGGGCTGTAGGAGAAGATGTGGACCCTGGCGAACGCCGCCTCCTCGACCATCGCCACGGTGCGGCCGAACGCCTCCTCCGTTTCTCCCGGGAACCCCACCATGACGTCCGTGGTGAGCGAGGCGTCCGGCACGAGGCGGCGCACACGCCGGACCAGTTCGCGGAAATCGCCGGGCGAGTAGCCGCGGTTCATGGCCTCGAGGACGCCCGCGTCGCCGCTCTGGAGCGGGAGGTGGAGGTGGGGGCAGAGCTTCCCGCCGGCGGCCATGCGCGACAGGAGCGCCCCGTCGATGTCCGCCGGCTCGATCGAGCTCAGCCGGATCCGGGCGAGCGGCCCGATCCGCTCGAGCCCGCCGATGAGGCGCGCGAGCGCCCCCTCCTCGCCGCGGTCGCGGCCGTACCGGCCGAGGCGGATGCCGCAGAGGACGATCTCGGCGTGCCCCCGCGAGGCGAGGACCGCCGCCTCGCCGAGGATCTCCTCCGGCGGCCTGCTCCGGGGCCGGCCGCGGACGAGCGGGACGACGCAGTAGCCGCAGGCCGCGTCGCACCCGTCCTGGACCTTGATGAAGGCGCGCGTCCGGCCCTCGAGCCCCGACACCGCGGCGGCGCCGTCCGGGCGCGCGCCCGCCCCCGCGATTCGGGCGATGCGCCTCTTCAACCGGTTGCCCGCCACTCGGGCCACGCCGGGGATGGCGGCGAACGCCGCAGGGTCGTAGTCGGCGCAGCAGCCGGTGACGATCACCGTCGCCGAAGGGTGTTCGCGGACCGCCCGCGCGACCGCCCGCCTCGACTTCGCCTCGCCCGCCCCCGTGACGGCGCAGGTGTTGACGACGCAGAGGTCGGCGGCGGCGCCGGGGGCGGCGGCCCCGTAGCCGGCGGCGAGGAGGTCTTCGCGGATGAGCTGGCCGTCGTACTGGTTGACCTTGCAGCCGAGCGTGACGACGGTGAAGGTCTTCACGCCCGCGGGGGGAGGAGGTGGTGGGCGATGATCGCCGCCCCGGCCGCGGCGGCGGTCTCCGCCCGGAGGACGGCGTCGGAGAGCGCGCACGCCAGCGCCCCGGCGGCGGTGAGCGCCGCCCGCTCCTCCGGCGGGAAGTCGCCCTCGGGGCCGACGACGAGGAGGATATCCGACGTCCCCGCGACCGGCAGGAGTTCCCGGAGGGGCCTCGCCCCGGGGTCGGTCGAGGCGACGAGCGCGCGGCCGGAGGCGCGCGCGAGCCGCGCGAGCGCGCCGAGGTCGGGGAGGCACGAGATCTCCGGGACGAAATCCCGCCGGCACTGACGGCACGCCTCGACGGCGATCGCGCGCCACCGAGCGAGCATCTTCCCGGCGGACTCGCCGCGGGGTCTCGGGACGCTCCTTCCGGCGACGAAGCCCGCGATCGACGCCGCCCCGAGTTCGGTGCAGGCGCGGACGACGGCGTCCATCGCCCGGCCCTTGAGGACGGCCTGCGCGACCGCGAACCTCCCCGCCGGGGGGGCGGCCCGCCCGGAGGAAACGATCCGCAGCGTCGCCGCGCCGCGCGAGACGCCCGCGACCACGGCCGCGCCGGTCCATCCCGCTCCGTCGAAGGCGGTCACCGCGCCGCCGGGACGGAGGCGGAGGACGTGGAGGAGGTAGTGGGCCTCGCCGCCGCGGACGGCGATCGTACCCCCGTCGGGGGCGGGCTCGCGGACGAAGACGCGTCGCTCGTGCATGGTCTGGGGGCGGCCGCCGTCACCCCGTGAAGAACTTCTTCGCCTTCTCGAAGAAGGAACTGACGCCGGGATTGGTGTTCGCCCCCCCGAGCGCTCCGAACCGGCGCAGGAGTTCCTTCTGCTCCGCAGTGAGCCCCACGGGCGTCTCCACGACCACCCGCACGTGCTGGTCGCCGCGGCCCATCCCGTTCACGTTCGGCATCCCCTTCCCCCGCAGCCGGAAAACCCTCCCCGACTGCGTCCCCGCGGGCACCGCGAGGGAGGCCTTCCCGGCGATCGTGGGGACATCGACGGTCCCGCCCAGGGTCGCGGTGACGAAGCTGACGGGCACCTCGCAGAGGATGTCGTCGCCGTGCCGCTGGAAGATGTCGTGCTCGCGGACGTGGATGACGATGTAGAGATCCCCCGCGGCGGCGCCGTGCCGCCCCGCCTCCCCCTCGCCGGCGATCTTCATCCGGGAGCCGCTCTCGACGCCGGCGGGCACCTTCAGCGAGATCTTCTTTCTGCGCTTCGCGCGGCCCTCGCCGCGGCATCGCGGGCACGGGTCCTTGACGATGCCGCCGCTGCCGCCGCACCGGGGGCAGTGGGCGCGCCGGACGGTCCACCCGAAAAAGCCCTGCACCCGCCGCTCGACGAACCCCGCCCCGCCGCACGCGGCGCAGGTCTGGCGGCCGCTCCCGCCGCGCGCGCCCGTCCCGCGGCATTCGGCGCAGAAATCGAGGCGGGGGAACGAGAGCTCCTTCGTGCACCCCGCCGCCGCCTCCTCGAGGCCGATCTCGAGATCGTAGCGGAGATCGTCCCCGCGCTCGGCGCCGCGGGGGCCGTGCCGCCGCGTGAAGCCGAAGAAGTCGTCGAAGACGCTCCCGCCGCCGCCGAAGGCGCCCATGAAGGTGCGGAGCGCCTCCTCGAGGTCCACGCCGAACCCGGCCGGGCCGCCCGCGCCGCCCCGCAGGCCGGCGTGGCCGAAGCGGTCGTACATCTCGCGCTTGCCGGGATCGCTCAGGACCTCGTACGCCTCGGTGACCTCCTTGAACCGCTCCTCGGCCGCCTTGTCGCCCGGGTTCTTGTCGGGGTGGTACCGGACGGCGAGGCGCCGGTAGGCCTTCTTGAGTTCCTCGACGGTCGCGTTCCTCCGGACGCCGAGGAGCTCGTAGTAGTCGTGCTTCGCGGCCATGGCGCTCACGGGGTCTCGCCCGCCGGCGGGATCGGCGCGGTCACCCCTCGGGGGTGTCCCCCGGGCCGCCTCCGTCCGGGGCGCCGACGGGTTGCCGTTTCGGGGCGGCGACGGTGACCGCGGCGGGGCGGAGGAGCCTGCCGTTGAGGAGATAGCCGCGGAGAGTCTCGGCGACCACCGTCCCCTCCGGGTGGTCGTCGGTTTCGACCTGGGAGACGGCCTCGTGCAGCCGCGGGTCGAACGGCCGGCCGAGCGCCTCGACGGGCTGGAGGCCGTTCCTGGCGAGGACCTGGGAGAGCTGCCGGTTGATGAGCCGGACCCCCTCGAGGACGGCGTTCGCGTCGGCCTCGGATCCGGCCGCCGCGAGCGCGCGCTCGAAGTTGTCGAGGACGAGGATGAGCTCCGCCATGAACTCCTCCTGGCCGAACTTGAGAAGATCGGCGCGCTCGCGCTCGACCCGCTTCCGGTAGTTCTCGAGGTCGGCGGCCGCCCGGAGAAACCGGTCGTGGTACTCGTCGGCCCTCGCCGCCTTCTCGCGCAGCGCCGCGAGCTCCTCGCCGGAGATCGCGGCCGCCGCGGGGGGCGCCGGCGGCGGGGCGCCGGCCGCCTCCTCCGCCTTCCCCATGGCGATCTCGATGCTCGACTTGACGTCGTCCCGATCCCGCTTCTTCCTGTGCATTCCGCTCATGTGCCGCGCCTCTCCGCCTGTGAACCGGCATAGTATAGACGCCCGCGGCGGCCCGCGTCAATCCCCCCCCCGATTGAAGAACCGATTCACCACGGATTCACGCGGATCATGACGGATCGCGCGGATCCGGGAATGATATGCAGTTTGCTGCCACAGAGGACACAGGGGTCACGGAGAGCGGATGCAGCCGAAGGGGTGGCCGGACGGCACGGTTCCCGATTTTTCCGTGTTCTCCGTGAACTCTGCGGCGAATTGGAATCCGCGAGTGTCAGCGTTCATCCGCGGCCAAACAATGAGAATCCGCGCATATCCGTCGCTGATCCGTGGAGATCAGCGGCTGGTGGTTCCTTGAGGCCGGCTCAGCGGCGGTCGGCCGGCTCGACATAGATCCGGTGCTGGACGCCCTTCCCGAGGGCGCACATGACGTCGTAGGGGATGGTGCCGATGAGGTCGGCGATCTCGTTGACCGTGATCTCGCCGTCCCCCTGCCTCCCGACGACGACGACCTCGTCGCCGACGCGGACGCCCGGTATGTGGCCGACGTCCACCATCGTCTGGTCCATGGTGACGTTGCCGATGATCGGCGCCCGCATCCCCCGGACGAGCACCTCCCCCCTGTTGGAGAGGAGGCGGGAGTAGCCGTCGCCGTAGCCGATGGGGATGGTGGCGACCGACGTGTCGCGGTAGGTGATGTAGCTCCGGCAGTAGGAGATCGACCGGCCGCGGGGGACCTTCTTCAGGAAGCAGACCTCGGTCTTGAGCGTGAGGGCGGGCCGGAGCGTGATGCTCTTGACGGCCTCCCGCGACGGGTACACCCCGTAGAGCATGATCCCCACCCGCGCCAGGTCGAGGGCGGAGGAGGGGAGGCCGAGGATGGCGCCGCTGTTGGCGATGTGGGCGAGGGGGACCCGTATCCCATCCCGCTCCGCGCGGGCGATGACGCGCCGGAACCGGTCGAGCTGGAGTTTCGTGAAGGCGAGATCCCGCTCGGCGGCGCAGGCGAAGTGGGAGCAGATCCCCTGGAGCCGCACCCCCCGCGTCCGCTTCGCCCGGCGCACGAAATCGAGCGCCCGCTCGTGCCAGACGCCGATCCGGCCCATGCCGGTGTCGACGACGACGTGGATGTCCACCGCCGTCCCCGCCCGCGCGGCCGCCGCGGCGACCGCCTCGAGCATCTCGCGGGAGCAGATGACGGGGGTGACGCGGTGCCGGACGATGGCCCCGGCGTGGCCGGCCATCCCCGCGCTCAGGATCATGATCCGCGCGCGCGGGTGCGCCTTCCGGAGGAGGAGGGCCTCGTGGATGTTGGAGACGCCGAGCCAGGCGGCCCCCGCCCGCAGGGCCGCCCCGGCGATCCGCTCCATGCCGTGACCGTAGCCGTCCGACTTGACGACGGCCAGGAGCCGCACGCCCCGGCCGAGCCTGCGTCGGATGCGGGCGATGTTCCCGGCGACCGCGCCGAGGTCGATCTCGGACCAGGTCTTGTAGAGTTTCTCCACGAGGATGGCGCCTCCCCTGCGCCGCATCATTATACGCCCGCCAGGGGGGGGCCGGAACGGCAAAATGGCCGCCGCGGGCACAAGGCACAAATCAACCGCGGATTGACACTGATCATGACGGATCTCCACGGATTCGAGGACGACAGGAAGGAAAAGGGTTTCCGCCGCGGATGAACGCGGATCCACGCGGATTGAGTCGCGAAAGGCGCGAGGGGAGCGGCGCGCGGCCGGCGGGAGCGATCGCCGAATCGCGCGGGTGCCCGGATTGCCGATCGATCCGGAAATTCCCCTTGTGAATATATGGAATGCATTTCCATACGGTGGTATACTATCAGCGTGGTGTTGTGCCGGGAGGGGGATCCAATGAAGACGCCGGTCGAGGCGACGGAGGGGCGCAGCGCGTCACGCTGTTCCCGACGGGGACGGCATTTCCACGCCGGGGCGCTCGCCGCCGCGGGCATCCTCCTGCTCGTCCCGGCGGCCGGCCTCGCCGTGAACCTCGTCAACGAATCGTTCGATGACGACTTCCCGCCCCCGGGCTGGACGATCGAGGGCACGCCGGAGCAGAGCCCCGCGCAGGCGCACAGCGGCGTGTACTCGGTGAAGTTCGACGCCGGCACGGACATCCTCGTCACGCCGCTCCTCACCGATCCGGAGACCCTGACCTACTGGATGTACGCCTCGGCGGGCCCCACCTCCTTCGCCGTGCAGTACGCCGACTCCCCCGCCGGGCCGTGGACCCATCTCCCCGGCTCCCCGACGGAGACCGATTACGAGGGGACGTTCAAGCAGGAGACGTTCGACCTGAGAGGACACAAGAATATCCACGTGCGCTTCTTCCGCGCCGGCGGCTCCCGGCACTACTACCTCGACGACGTCCTCGTCACGAAGGTCCCCGCCCCGCCGTGGCGGATGTTCCGCTACAGCCCGCGCCGGACGGGGAAGCACCCGGAGCTGCTGGGGCCCGCCCGGCCGATATTGAAATGGAGCTACCAGGGGGAAGCGTCATTCTATTCCTCCCCGGCGGTGAGCGCGACCGGCACGGTCTACATCGGAAGCAATGATTTCCGTCTTTACAGCATGGGTCCGACCGGCTCGCTCCTGTGGAGCTACGAGACCGGCGATTCCATCCGATCCTCGCCGGCGATCGCCACCGACGTCGTCTATGTGGGATCAAATGACGATCGTGTCTACGCGTTGTGGCAGGACGGCTCACTTTTCTGGAGTTATGAAACCTTCTCTTCGGTTGTCTCTGCCCCCGCCGTCACGGAGGCTGGCGCCGTGTATATCGGTGGAGCGGACAACGTCATTTACAGCTTCGATCCGGCCGGTGCATTGGCCTGGAGCTACAGAACGCTAGCAACCATTTATCAGGGGCCGTCGCTTAGCGAAGAATCACTCTATCTGGGAAGCGGATCGCTGCTTTACAAACTCGGGCAGGACGGTTCGCTTATCTGGACATATGACATTCCATTCGGCTCCTCTCGCACCGCGCCGGCGCTGAACGCGACCGATACGGTTTACGTTGGATCATCTGACAATAACCTGTATAGCATCGACTCAGCCGGGGCACTGTTGTGGAGCTATGATTTTGGGGTAATGGTCAACTATTCCCCCGCTATTAGCACCGATACCGTATATGTTAATCCTCCTGGCACGAATAATCTGTATGCCTTCTGGCAGGACGGATCGCTTTATTGGAGCTATGTGATTAACATGGGGCTAGCTCACCTTGCAGCCACCACGCTCGACGCCTCAGATACTGTCTATGTTGAGACTGACTTGGCGAAGATCTCTGCGATTACTGCATCAGGCACGTTTCTCTGGAGTTATAGGGTCCAACCAACCACCGATATCGCCATTGGCACGGACACCGTCTACTTCGGATCGTCGGACAATCGGGTGTACGCGATCCACGGGATGGCCGGCACGCCGACGCCGACGCCGGTGCCGATCACGCAGTTCCACGTGAGCGAGACGACGGGGAGCGACGAGACCGGCAACGGCTCGAAGGCGAAGCCGTGGCGGACGATCGGGAAGGCGCTCGACGAGGTGGCGGGGACGGCGGCGGTGCCGGTGAGCATCAACGTCGCCGGGGGGACGTACGCCGAGCACGAGTTGCAGCTCGAGCCGTTCGTGACGCTGTTCGGGGGCTTCGATCCGGCGACGTGGGCGCGGGACACGGCGCAGTTCCCGTCGGTCGTGGACGGGGGCGGGATGACATCTCCGGACGAGGCGATCTTCCGGGGGGCGGACAACGCGTTGCTCGCGGGCTTCACGATCCAGAACGCGATCGGTGCGGGGGTCGACTGCGGGGCGACGACGACGTCGGTGCGGGCGTCCCGGATCACGGACTGCCTGTACGGGGTGCGGACGCGGGGGCAGTCGGTGCTGCGGAACAGCATTCTGTACGGGAACGTGACGGGGGTGCTCGGCGAGCCCAATCCCGGGTTCACGGCGCTGGTGCAGAACTGCCTCTTCCTGAACCACGGCTACATCGAGGGGACGATGGTGCACGGTGAGGCGATCGCGTCCCTCTCGTGCACCATGGTGATCATGAACTGCACGATCGACGCGAACGTGGACGGGATCGACATCGAGGGGGTGGAGGGGCAGGCGGCGCCGTCGGTGCTGATCCAGAACAACTCGATCACGAACAACGCGCCGATGGACGCGATCGAGGTGAAGGGGGGGGCGAACCCGGCGCTCGTGACGCTGCGGTACAACAACATCTGGGGGAACGGGACGGACTACCAGGAGCCGCTCGTCCCCGGCGAGGGCGACACGCGGGCCAACCCGCTCTACGTCAGCCCCCTCGAGACGGCGTCGCTGGCGAGGGGCGGGTACCCACCGGCATACGGCGAGGCGGACGGTGCGGAGACGCGCGCGGAGGCGCTCGCGACTGGCGCCGCCAGGGCATTGCCGGCGTTCGACTACCACCTCCAGGAGGCGTCGCCGCTGATCGACCGCGGCAGCAACGCGAACGCCCCGGCCGACGATCTCGACTTCAATCCCCGCCCCGTCAACGGCGTGACGGACATCGGCTGCTACGAGTACCAGGGGTTCAAGCCGCCCGCTCCGGCGCCGCCGCTCGACGTCATCATCCTCAAGGACACGTTCCAACCGGGGGACCTGTTCGAGATCTTCGTCCAGTTCTGGGACACGAACCTGGACTGGGACGGGTACATCGTGCTCTCCAACGGCAGGCGGTTCTGGTCGGTCCTCGGCGGCAACCGACTCGTGCCGGGCATCCGGCCGATCGTGCGGAACGCCCTCGAGCGGCACTACTATTTCTCGGCGAAGGTGTTTTCCATGCGGGTCCCGTTCGGCGTGGAGGGGAACTGGGTGGTCTACGGGGCGATCCTCCCCACCGGCTGGGCGCCGACGCTCGAGAACGCGCGGAACCAGTTCAGCCAGCTCGACATCGAGCCGTTCCGGGTGGTCCGCAGGACCGCCGCCGCTCCGGGCCCGTCGCAGCGGGCCTCGCTCATCCGGAGGATATTCGGCATTTTCGGGTCGATCATCTGAGCGGCGCCGCGCGACGCGACGGGAGCGCGCCGCCCGCCGTTCGAACGGGTATCCGCATGGCTGAAGGCCGCCCATACGGGCGCATCACCTCTCTACTCGCGGCCCTGTGCGCCCTGGCCGCGTTCGCCGCCGCGCCGCCCGCGGGCGCGGACGGCGGCTACGGCTGGATCGGCGTCGCGGCGACCCCCCAGCCGGGACAGCGCATCTGGCTCGATTTCGTCTTCGACACCGGCCTCTCGACGAACGCCTTCACGGGGCCGGTCTCGTCGGGGACGCACACCGTGTACCTCGTGCCGCCCGCCGGGACGCCGCCGCCGGCCCCCCGCGAGGTCGCCGTGGCCTCCGCGGCCGTCTCCCTCGTCGAATTCGACCTGAGCACCGGCACGGGCTCGATCGACGTCTCCTCCTCGACGGAGACCGGCGGGACGATCTATCTCGACTACCGCGACACCGGCGGCACCACGCCGGCGACGCTCACCGACGTCCCGGCGGGCACGCACCATGTCCTCGTCCGGAAGGACATTGACTGCCTGAAGCCGGGATTCCACGAGGTGGTCGTCGAGACGGGAGAGAGCACCTCGGTCGTGTCGCTCCTCACGCTCTCGGCGGGGACGGCCGGCGTCCAGATCGGCGTCGGCTCCGATCCGCCCGGCGCGGAGATCTTCCTCGACTACATCGGCGTGGGACAGATGACCGACGCGACGGTCTCCGCCCTCGACTACGGCACGCACGCCGTGACGGTCCGGAAACCGGGCTATCTCCCTCCGCCGCCGCAGATCGTCGCCCTCTCGGAGAACTCGCTGGCCGCGTTGGTCTTCTTCAACCTCGTCCCCGACCCCGGCTCCGCGTACTGGCCGATGTTCCGGAGGGATCCGTTCCGGACGGGCAAGACCGTGTCGGGAGGGCCGAGCCTCCCCTCCCTCGAGTGGAGCTATGCCACGGCGGGCGCCGTCTCGACATCGCCCGCGGTGAGCGCCTCGGAGACGGTGTACGTCGGCGCCGACGCCGTCCTCTACAGCATCGATTCCGCCGGGGCGCTGCTGTGGACCTTCGCCGCGGGCGGTCCCTTCCTCTCCTCGCCCGCGGTGAGCACGGAGACGGTGTATGTCGGCTCGGACGACAACCACCTGTACGCGCTCTGGGGTGACGGGGCGCTGAAGTGGACGTACGAGACGGCCGGGAAGGTGTCGTCGTCGCCGGCGGTGAGCGGGACGGAAACGGTGTACGTCGGCGGCGAGGACGCCATCCTCTACAGCATCGATTCCGCCGGCGCGCTCCTCTGGAGCTACGCGGCGGGCGGGCCGATCTACTCGTCGCCGGCGGTGAGCACGGAGACGGTGTACGTCGGCTCGGACGACAATCACCTGTACGCGCTCTGGGGTGACGGGGCGCTGAAGTGGACGTACGAGACGGCCGGCAAGGTATCGTCGTCGGCCGCGGTGAGCGGGACGGAGACGGTGTACGTCGGCAGCGAGGACAGCATCCTGTACGCCCTCGATTCGCTGGGGACGCTCCTCTGGAGCTACGCGGCAGGCGGGCCGATCTACTCGTCGCCGGCGGTGAGCACGGAGACGGTGTACGTGGGGTCCGATGACAACTATCTCTACGCCCTCTGGGGTGACGGGGCGCTGAAGTGGACGTACGAGACGGGCGGGAAGGTGTCGTCGTCGCCGGCGGTGAGCGGGACGGAGACGATGTACGTCGGCGGCGAGGACAGCATCCTGTACGCCCTCGATTCGCCGGGGACGCTCCTCTGGAGCTACGCGGCGGGCGGGCCGATCATCTCGTCGGCGGCGATAGGAACCGGCATGGTGTACGTCGGATCGGACGATGCCATCCTCTACGCAATCGGCCAGGCGCCGACGGCGACGCCCACGGAGACGCCGACGCCGACGGTCACGCCGACCGGGCCGACGCCCACGGCGACGGAGACGCCCGCGCCGACGCCGACGCCGACGGTCACGCCGACCGGGCCGACGCCCACGGCGACGGAGACGCCCGCGCCGACGCCGACGCCGACGGAGACGCCGCCGGGGCCGACGCCCACGGAGACGGAGACACCCGCGCCGACGCTGACGCCGACGGAGACGCCGCCGGGGCCGACGGCCACGCCGACGCCGACGATACCGCCGCCGGACGAGACGATATGGCGGATGTTCAGGGGGGGGACCTACAGGACGGGGAAGGCGTTCGCGGAGGGCCCGCGGTCGCCGGCGCTCCTCTGGAGCTATGCGGCGGCGGCGGGGATCGCCTCGTCGCCGATACTGAGCGCGACGGGGACGGTGTACGTCGGCGGCGGGGACAACGTGCTCTACAGCGTCGATTCCGCCGGCGCGCTCCTCTGGAGTTACGAGGCGGGTGGACCGATCCTGTCGTCGCCGGCGGTGAGCACGGAGACGGTCTATGTCGGCTCTGACGACAACCACCTGTACGCGCTGCGGGGTGACGGGGCGCTGAAGTGGACGTACGAGACGGGCGGGAAGGTGTCGTCGTCGCCGGCGGTGAGCGGGACGGAGACGGTGTACGTCGGCGGCGAGGACGGCGTGCTCTACAGCGTCGATTCCGCCGGCGCGCTCCTCTGGAGTTACGAGGCGGGGGGACCGATCCTGTCGTCGCCGGCGGTGAGCACGGAGACGGTGTACGTCGGCTCGGACGACAATCACCTGTACGCGCTCTGGGGTGACGGGGCGCTGAAGTGGACGTACGAGACGGGGGGCAGGATCCTGTCGGCGCCGGCCGTGAGCGGGACGGAGACGGTGTACGTCGGCGGCGAGGACGGCGTGCTCCACAGCATCGATTCCGCCGGGGCGCCCCTCTGGAGCTACGCGGCGGGCGGGCCGATCCGCTCGTCGGCGGCGGTGAGCACGGAGACAGTGTACGTAGGCTCGGACGACGGCCTCCTGTACGCGCTCCGATGGGACGGGGACCTGCTGTGGAGCTACGGGACGGGGGCGGGCGTCACTTCCTCGCCGGCGGTGAGCGCCTCCGAGACGGTCTACGTCGGCGGCCTGGACAGCATCCTGTACGCCTTCGATTCTCCGGGGACGCTCCTCTGGAGCTACGCGGCGGGCGGGCCGATCCGCTCGTCGCCCGCCGTCGGGACGGGGACGGTGCACGTCGGTTCGGACGACGGTTTCCTCTACGCCATCGTCGGGCCGACTCCCACGCAAACGACGACGCCCACGGTGACGCCGACGCCCACGGTGACGGCGACGCCCACGGTGACGCCGACGGAGCCGACGCCGACGGTGACGCCGACGGTGACGCCGATCGAGACCGCGACGCCGACGGAGACGCCGGCGCCCACGGCGACGCCGACGCCGGTGCCGGTCACGCAGTTCCACGTGAGCGAGACGACGGGGAGCGACGAGACCGGCGACGGCTCGAAGGCGAAGCCGTGGCGGACGATCGGGAAGGCGCTCGACGAGGTGGCGGGGACGGCGGCGGTGCCGGTGAGCATCAACGTCGCCGGGGGGACGTACGCCGAGCACGAGTTGCAGCTCGAGCCGTTCGTGACGCTGTTCGGGGGCTTCGATCCGGCGACGTGGGCGCGGGACACGGCGCAGTTCCCGTCGGTCGTGGACGGGGGCGGGATGACATCTCCGGACGAGGCGATCTTCCGGGGGGCGGACAACGCGTTGCTCGCGGGCTTCACGATCCAGAACGCGATCGGTGCGGGGGTCGACTGCGGGGCGACGACGACGTCGGTGCGGGCGTCCCGGATCACGGACTGCCTGTACGGGGTGCGGACGCGGGGGCAGTCGGTGCTGCGGAACAGCATTCTGTACGGGAACGTGACGGGGGTGCTCGGCGAGCCCAATCCCGGGTTCACGGCGCTGGTGCAGAACTGCCTCTTCCTGAACCACGGCTACATCGAGGGGACGATGGTGCACGGTGAGGCGATCGCGTCCCTCTCGTGCACCATGGTGATCATGAACTGCACGATCGACGCGAACGTGGACGGGATCGACATCGAGGGGGTGGAGGGGCAGGCGGCGCCGTCGGTGCTGATCCAGAACAACTCGATCACGAACAACGCGCCGATGGACGCGATCGAGGTGAAGGGGGGGGCGAACCCGGCGCTCGTGACGCTGCGGTACAACAACATCCGGGGAAACGAGACGAACTACGCCGAGCCGCTCGTCCCCGGCGAGCGCGATGTGAGCAGGGAGCCGCTCTACGTGAGCTCGCTCGCCATCTCGCCGGGATCGTTCGCGGGGAACGCCGGCGCGCTGCCGCCGTTCGACTACCGCCTCCAGGAGGCGTCGCTCCTGATCAACAGCGGCAATAACGCGGGGGCCCCGCGCGATGATCTCGACTTCAATCCGCGCCCCGTCAACGGCGTGACGGACATCGGCTGCTACGAGTACCAGGGATTCAAGCCGGCCGCGACACCGCCGATCGACGTCATCCTCCTCGGGCGCACGTTCCGGCCGGGGGACCTGTTCGAGATCTTCGTCCAGTTCTGGGACACGAACCTGGACTGGGACGGGTACGTCGTGCTCTCCAACGGCAGGCGGTTCTGGTCGGTCCTCGGCGGCAACCGGCTCGTGCCGGGCGTCCGGCCGATCGTGCGGAACGCCCTCGAGCAGCATTCCCATTTCTCGGCGAAGGTGTTCTCCATAAGGGTCCCGTACGGCGTGGAGGGGGACTGGGTGGTCTACGGGGCGATCCTCCCCACCGGCTGGGCGCCGACGCTCGAGAACGCGCGGAACCAGTTCAGCCAGCTCGACATCGAGACGACCCGGGTGGTCCGGCGGGCGGCCGACGCCCCGCGCCGGTCGCAGGGGGACTCGCTCATCCGGAGAATGTTCGACATTCTGCGGGGCGTGCCGGCTCCTTCCAAATGACCGCCGCGCCCTCCGCCGCCGCGGAGCCCTCCTGCGGCGGCGGTGAGGTGCCGGCGGCGGTGACGATCATGGGGGAGCGGAAGGGGCTCCGCCTCGTCATCCTCGATTCCGCGGATCGGAAGATCGCCGGGTGAGGGGAGGGGGATGCGCCGCGGGGGGGCCGTTCGGCTTCCCCGCGGCGTTCCGTCCGGCGCCCGTGACCTACCTGAACATCTCCGGCGCGAGGTTTCCGTCCATGAGCCCCCTGAGGATGTCCGGCCGGGCCCCCAGCCAGTTCCACTGCCACTCCGAGTAGAGCAGGGCGAGCGCGACGAGGCCGGCCGCGATGATGTCCGCCGCCCCCCCGGCCCGCCCCATCCGCGCGATGAAGTGGATCACCGCGACGGTCATGAGGATGTGGCCGACCTGCGGGATGAGGTTCATCCCGTCCCAGCCGAAGACGAACAGCCCGAGCGTCCCGTAGCGGAACATGAGCCCGGCGCCGGCCGCCATGAGCGGGCGCTGCCGGAGGACGTAGCCGAGCGAGAAGACGAAGATGCTCGGGGCGCAGGAGTTCATCGCGAGCCATCCGGCGAGCCCCGCCCTGAGCTGCGTGGTGAAGTAGAGGGTCGAATTGGCCGCCGCGAGCAGGTTCAGGGCGACGATCCACCACCCCGCCCGGTCCCGCTCGAACGCGGCCGCGCGGCAGTCCGTTCCCATGCGCACCTCCTCCGTCACGCCCGGTTGAAAATCCGCACCCGCGCCGGGTCACCCGCCGGGGCGGCCGCGGACCTCCTCCTGGAAATGCCGGACCGTCTCCGCGAGCGCCTCGATCTCCGCGCCGAGGTGCCGGAGGCTCATCATGAGCGAGTCGAGGAGGAGCCGCCCGGCGTCGTCCGCCCCGGCGGCCGGCGCCGGGAGCGGCACGGCGGGGACGGGCGGCCCCGTCCCCCGCGCGCCCGGCTCCTCCACGGCGAGCGAGATCTCGCCGAGCCGGCGCTCGAGGAGGGCGAGGTAGTCGTCCATGCCGCGCTTCGCGGCGGCCGGCAGGGCGCCCGCCCGGAACAGGCCGGGGCTGAGCGACACGATGTCCCATGAGTAGTGGGCGACCGCCGCCATCTTCTCGGAGATGCGCCCGAGCCAGGCGGCGGCCCGGTAGTTCAGCCCGCCGCTCTCCTTCCGCACGTTCATCTCCCGCTTCAGGTCCCTGATCTCGTCGATGAAGGCGCTGATCTCCCGGAAGAGGCGGTGGAAGCCGAACTGGAGCCGCTCCATCCCGTCGGCGTCGGCGGCGGCGAAGCGGTCCGCCATCTGGCGGAAGCGGTACCCGACGCCGGCGAGGAGCCGCCTGAACTGGCTGTCGTAGAGGCCCGCGTAGGAGACGAGGGAGACGAGGTAGTTGACGACGACCGCGATGCCGACGCCGGTCGTGATGCCGAGCGACCTGAGGAGGGCGTCCCGGAGGACCGTGGACGGGTCCGAGAAGCCGAGGACGAGGAGGGTGAAGGCGGCCAGCGGGAAGTAGTCGATCATGCCGAGCGCGTGGCAGACGGCGCAGACCGCCATCATCGCCGGAGGGAGCGCGGCGTGCGGCGAGGGGAGGAGCGTGATCGCGACGGCCCCGGCGGCGGCCCCGATCAGCGTCGCGGAGATGTTCCGCGCGCCGCTCCGCAGGCCGCGCGAGAAGGCGGAGGGGATGCAGAGGATGGCGGCGAACGCCGCCGTGATCGGGTCCGGGAGGCGGCCGCCGGCGGCGAGCGCGAGGGCGATCGCCGTGACGAGCCCCGCCTTCAGGATCATGTACCGGGCGGCGGGCGTGACGGTCCGCACCCTCATGGCTTCGCCCCCTCCGTCAGGCGCGTGGCGCGCGCCACTGGCCCCTTCCGTTTCCCGAGGGGAAATGATAGAGTATTTCCGGTCCGTTGAACAGGGAGTCGCCGGCCCGCTCCGGGGGCGGCCGCAACGACAGGGGGGTGCCATGAGGAGGTTCGCGTCGGGGATCGTCGCCGTCATCGCGCTCTGCTCGCTCGCCGCGGGCGTCCAGGCCGCGCGCGTCCAGCTGCCGAACGACGTCGCCTGGGTCTACGCATCGGACGCCTACAAGGGCTGCGTCATGCAGGCGTACCTGAACGCCGGCCTGCGCCTCCGCGGGCTCGCCGGGGAGGAGAAGCCCGGCACCTGGTGCGTCGTCCTCGACGCGGACGAGACCATCATCAGCAACGTCCGGCACCAGGTCAACCTCTCCGTGAAGGGGATCTCCCATTCGAGGGAGGTCTGGAACGAGTGGTGCAACGAGGGGAAGGCCGCGGCGCTCCCGGGGGCGAAGGAGTTCTGCGCCCTCGTGCGCGAGCTCGGCGGCAAGGTCATCATCATCACCAACCGGCAGGAGGCGGTCAAGGACGCGACGATCAAGAACCTCGACGCCCTCGGCTTCGCCTACGACGCCTGCCTCATGCGCGAGGGGCCGTACGCGATGGACCGGTCGAAGACCGTCCGGCGGGAGGCGGTCGAAAAGGGGACCGTGAAGACGCTCCCCGAGGGGAAGTCGCTCCCCCCGCTCAAGATCCTCATGCTCGTCGGCGACCAGACGCACGATCTCTACAACGACAAGTCGGCCTCCTTCGATGACGTGAAGGAGCGCTACGGCCGCGATTTCGTCATGATCCCGAATCCGATGTACGGCGAATGGGAGAGCAGGGGCGGCTACGAGGTCGCCTGGGCCGAGGCCCCGGCGAAGCCCGCCGCCCCGGCGGCGCCCGCGTCCCCGGCGAAGCCGCAGGAGCCCGGCGCGGCGCTCTCGCCGGCCGAGGCGAAGGGGATGGTCGGCGAGGAGGTCGTCGTCGAGGGGACGGTCGTCCGGGTGCACACCCGCGAGCGGGGCCCCGACATGCTCAACTTCGACCGGAACTGGCGCGAGGGGCTGAGCGTGGCCGTCTTCAACAAGGAGCGGTTCGGCGATCTCAAGGCGAAGTACGAGGGGAAGAATATCCGGGTGCGCGGGAAGGTGTCCGAGTACCGGGGCGCCGCCCAGATCAGGGTCAACGACCCGTCCAGCATCGAGCTCGCGGACTGACGGCGCCCGCGGCTACGCCTCGCCCTCGTAGGCGCTGCCGCCGATGAATTCCCTCAGGAGCGACGTCGGGGGGATGACCGAATCGTCCTCCAGGGCGTCCACCTCCTCGAGGTACCGGAGGCAGCGGGTCGCCCGCCGGAGGGCGTCCTCCCGCCCGTCGGCGTTCCCGAAGTGCCCGACCGCCTCCTTCAGGCTGCCGTAGAGGTACTTCTTGTGGACCGGCAGCTCGTACGGCAGGTAGCCGTTCACCACGACGTCCGTCTCCCTGATGAACGGGACGATGTGCGCCTTCTCCGCAGCCCGCACGTAGTGCCAGTGCCCCACGGTCCGGAGGGGGGTGTAGTTGCGGTGGAGGTTGTCCCTGACCATCCGGCGGAGGAGCCGGATGTCCGTCCAGGGGACGAAATCGCCCCCCCCGTCCTTCAGCTGGCAGATGGCCTCGATGTAGATCCGGAACTGTGACTCGGGAGGGACCCCCTCCGTCATCTCCCCGTGGAAGGCGTGGAGCCCCTCCACGACGAGGAGCCGGCCAGGCTCGAGCCGCATCGGGACCCCCTCGGCCTCCCGCCTGCCGGTCTTGAAGTTGTAGACGGGCGTGACGGTCTCCCGCCCCTCGAGGAGCTCCCGGATGTTCCGGTTGATGAGCGCCCGGTCGAGCGCATCGGGCGTCTCAAAGTTGTAATCCCCGAACTCGTCCTGCGGCTGGTCGGAGAGGTTCCAGAAGTAGTTGTCGAGGGCGAGGAGCCGGAGGTCCAGCCCCATCGTCCGGAGGGCCCGGCAGAGCTTGAGCGTCGTGGTCGTCTTCCCGGAGGAGCTCGGGCCGGCCACGATGGCGAGCCGCACCCTGTCCCGTGCCTGCGCGATCGCGCCGGCAGCCTGCCAGATGGTGGCGTCGTAGGCGTTGTCGGCGTCCCTGATCACGCCGCGGTAGCCGCCGTACCGCATCCTGCGGTTGATCCCCTCGATCGTGTCGACGTCCCGGACGACGTTCCATCGGCGCGCCTGCCGCACGATCTCCATCTCGTACAGCTCTTCCCAGGTCACCCTGCGTTCCGTTCCCATGGCTCGCTCTCGCTCGTTCCGCGACGAGGGCGAATGATAGACGATCGCCCCGGCGGATGCAAGCCCCTCGTCACTTACCCCTCGTCACTCGCTCGTCGTTCATGTCTCATGCATGCGTTAAAACGGTGGCAGTCTTTCCATGCCCCCGTTCAATTGAACGCCAGCCCCCTTCTTCCTGCGATATAATCAGCCCCCAAATCCACCTCGTAGGTGGAATTTTATTGCGGATGAGAATAAATACTGTCAGTCACGATCTGCGCGTGCATAAGCTCCCCGAACATCATCCGTATCCACGGAAATCCAGGCAAATCTGCGGCAAACTCCATCCTCCATGTTCTCCGTGTCCTCTGTGGCAGGTATTCATCAGTGCGGATCCGTACTCATCGGTGACAATCAGCGGTCGATTGGCTCTTGTATGCCGGGATTCCGCCGGGCGTCCTCAGCGTGCGGGCGGCGCGGTCTCGAGGAGGAACCGCTCCAGCGCCTCCGGGTAGCGGTTGGCCGGAAGGAGGAAGGCGTCGTTGTGGCCGCCCCGCATCTCGAAGAGACGCCTCGGCTCGGCGGCCGCCTCGTAGAGCCGCCGGCCGTGCCGGAACGGGATGATCTCGTCGTCGCGGGAGTGGATGAAGAGCTTCGGGATGCGGATGGCGGGAACCTTCGCGATCGAGTCGTATCGCTGCGTCACGAGGAGGCGGGCGGGGAGGAGGGGGAGGAGGTCCCGCGCGATGTCGGCCGTCGAGGTGAAGGCGCTCTCGACGATGAGCGCCGAGAGCGGCCGCCGCGCGGCGAGATCGGCCGCCACCGCCCCGCCGAGGGAGCGGCCGAAGGCGACGAGCGAGTCCGGGTCGATCCCCTCCCGCGCGCGGAGGTGATCGTACGCCGCGTCGGCGTCGAGCGAGAGCCCCCGCTCGGAGGGGCGGCCGCCGCTCAGGCCGTAGCCGCGGTAGTCGATGATGAGCGTCTGGAGGCCCAGTTCGTGGAAGATCCGGATGCTGTCGAACCGGTGGGAGATGTTCCCCGCGTTCCCGTGGAAGAAGAGGAGGCCGCGGCCGGTCCCCGGGATGAACCAGCCGTGGATGCGGACGCCGTCGGCGGTCTCGAGCGTCACGTCCTCGTACGGGAGGCCGATCGCGGCCGGGGTCGCCTCGATCCGGCGGGTGGGGAAGTAGAGGTTGGCGCGCTCGAACCAGAAGAGGCAGCCCCGGAGGATCGCGGCGCAGGAGAGGACGCCGACGAGGAGCTTCCAGAGCGCCGGCATGGCCTTCAGGCCGCCTCGCCGGGGAGGAGGCGCGGCGGGCACGGCGTGAGGCGCAGGGCCTCGCGGACGGCGTCGGCGATCGCGCGCCACTTCCCGTTGACGACCCGCCAGTTGTCCGGCTCCACGATGCTCTCCCGCGTGTGGAGGTAGCAGAGGAAGACCCCCTCGTCGCCGTACCGCGGGTGGCCGAGGACGATCTCCTCCCGGGGGACGCCGTTCGTGATGACGAACTCATCGTCCCCCTCCGTCTGCGAGAGGAGGTAGCCGTCGCGCACCCGCTCGATCGCCCCGTCCCTGAAGCGGTAGATGCCCGCCGTGAGGCCGCCCTCGGCCCGGAAGGTCCCCTTCCGCCCGTTGTAGAGGAGGAGGGCGGAGCCGTCGAGGTCGGGGAGCGACTCGTTGTACGCCTCGATCTCGGCGGGGGTGACCTCGTCGATGCTCAGCCACTCGGCGAGGTGGAAGAAGGTGAGCGGGACGACGTCCGCCATCGCCTGCCAGTCGGCCATGTACTGCGATTCGCCGACGAGGCGGGCGTTCACCTCGCTCACGTAGATCTCCCGGATCCGGCCCCGCGCGTCCGCGACGGAGAGGAAGTCGACGCCGAAGTTGCCGCGGTACCCGCGGCCGCCCATCCAGGCGCCGATCCTCCTGGTGACGTCGAGGAGGAACGACCGGTGGGCCGGCTCGATGGCGCGCAGGGCGAAGTCGGAGCCGATGTACTGCCCCGGCGTCTTCACGAAATACGGGTCGCCGACGATCTGGATGTCGGGCGGCGAGAGGGCGACGGCCCCGTTGACGACGCAGCCGGAGCAGTTGAGGCTCGGCCCCGAGAGGAACGGCGTGATCTTCACCTGCGTCCGATCGAACAGCCCGCCGATCGCCGCACGGTTCGCGGCCGTCACGCGCTCGAAGTCATCGCGGCTGAAGATGAAGTGCGTCCCCCCGCCCGCCTGCGAGAGGGGGACCTGGATGACGAAACCGGTCCCGTACTCGCCGGCGAGGCGGTCGTAGTCGAGGGCGCCGAAGAGGGTGACGGCGCTGTCGGGGGGGATGGGGATGCCGATCTCGGCGGCGCTCCAGGCGAGGCGGGCCTTGTAGTCGAAGTGGTTCTGGATGATCGAGGCGTTCTGGAGGAGGTGGTACCTGCTGCCGCGCCCGAAGAGGAACTCCTCGACGCCGGGCGTCGTGGCGAACGGGACGAGGCAGACCCGCCCCTCGAGCCGGTCGAGGGCGTCGGCCACCTCGTCGCCGTGGTTCCGGTAGAAGTACCGGTTGAAGAGGTCCGACTCGTTGTGCCGGACGCCCGTCATCCGCTCCGCGGAGAAGACGGTCGCCCCCCATCCGCGCTCGATATGGCGCCCGACCTCCTCCCCGTCGTACTCCGCGACGATGTGCGTGACGGGGAGGAAGTGGGTGAACATGTGCGCCGCGAGGGGGCCGAAGCCCTGGTAGACGAGGCGGACCCCGTCGAACCAGCCCCGGTCGGCGATCGCCTCCTTCAGGTGCGAGAGGCTGCGGAGGAGACGTGCCATCCGCGTGTCGCTCCGCCCGGCGCCGGCGTCACTCCTTCGACGCCGCCTCTTTCCGCGGCCTGCCGCGCCGGCGGGCCTTCTTCGCCGCCTTCCGGCCGGCCTTCTTCGCGACCGGCGGCCGTCCAGGCTTCCGCCCGCGCTTCTTCGGGGGCGCCTCGACCGCCCGCAGGCGCGCCAGCCGGATCTCCTCCACGACGCTCTGCCCCTCGACCCTCGTCCGCACGAGGCAGGTGCCGCCGGGGAGGACCTCCTTCACGACGCCGCGCCGCAGATGGGATTTCGCAGGGGTGTCCCCCGCCCGCCACTCGACCTTGTCCTTCGGCTGCAAACCGGCCATCGACGTTCCTCCTTTCGCTCCTTCCGATACGGTAGCACATTCCCCGCCGCGATGTCCACGCGCGACCCGCGCGCCGGAAGAACCAACCCACCACGGCTTGCGGATCATTACGGATCGGCACGGATCCGGATGCAGCCCTGAGCCGGCCGCAGGCTGCATGGCTGACGGTTGCCGCGGACAGCCGCAGCGCGATAGCGTTCTTGCCGCGGATTATCGCGGATCCGGGAAATGCAGTTCGTCGCTAATCTGCGTACATCTGCGGCATAGACCCCGCTCCTTTCTGCTTTGAACGTTCAACTTTGCACTGCAGTTGGATCCGTGAATAGCAGTCAATAATCCGTGCCGATCTGTGGCTCCTGGTTCGTTGTTCCGCAGCGGCTCCGGCAGAATGCGGGCGACGAACCGCGATCATGCGGGGGGGAAGAGGAACTCGAGGCAGCGGCCGACCCGCTTCCGCCAGTAGAATTCGGTGTGGAAGTGCCCCTCGGCGACGATGCCGAGGAGCGTCTCCCCCGGCGCCATCCCCTTCTCCCGCGCGAGGGCGATGAGCGCCCTGGTCGTCTCCGTGTGATCGTCCCTGCCGGGCTGGTCGTGGGCCCAGCGCGTGCCGCAGTCGATGTAGAGGCGGCGCATCGGGAGCGCGCGGAGCGATGCCATCCGCCTCCTGACCGGGTCGTCCGGCACCTCCCCGTAGGAGAAGCTCCCCGCGAGGCCGAAGGCGTCGGGGCGCGCGAGCCCCGCGAAGAGGGCGCAGTTGGCGGCGTAGGAGCCGCCGATGAGCGCGACCTCCCCGGGATCGCGGGAGAGGGCGAACTCCGCCCGGAGCGCCGGCAGGAGCCGGTCGGCGAGGAAATCGATGTAGCGGTCGGCGCAGCCGTGCGGGGGCGGCAGATAGGCCCGGTCCCTCTCCGGCGGGGAGAAGACCGAGGCGAGGACGATGTCCCGCGCCCGGCCGCGCCGGGCCCGGTCGAGGGCGATGGCGTCGGTGTGCCAGCCGCCGTACGCCCCCTGCCCCTTCCACTGGTTCTGGCCGTCGTTCAAAACGGCGACCGGATAGCGGCCGCCGCTCCCGTAATCGCGCGGGAGCATGACGTCGACGCGGAGGGCGCGGCCGAATTCCCTCGCGGGGATCACCCTCGTCAGGTAGGCGGGCGCGCTCCGTTCGCGCGGCGGCGCGTCCGGGAAGAGCTCGCCGTCCCTGAGGTGGAAGCGGCTCCCCGCGGGCTCGTAGCGCCCTCCCCAGGGCGGCCGGTCCTCGGCGCCGCGGCACGAGAGGAAGAATCCGCCCCCGTCCGCGAGCGAACACGCGGCCCTGAAGATCCCCTCCCGGGGGGTCCGGCCATCGCCGATCCGCTCCATCCGCAGGCGCGCGAGCTCCAGGCCCCTCCGGTCGCAGAGGTGGAGGATCGGCTCCCGCCACCCCGTGTGATAGAACAGCTCCATTTCGCCCTCCTCCCCGACGGCGGGGCGCTCCCCCGGCCGGTGGATCTCATCGACGCCGCGGCGGAAGCCCTCCGCCATCCACCGCTCCACGCGCCGCGTGACGGGCGCGTGGAACCGGCTGATGAGGATGCTCCCGTGCGAGTGGCCCTCGAAGACCAGGCGCGAGGCGCCGTAGTAGCGGGCGAGCGCCTCCTGCGCCCGATCGGCCGCCGAAACACCCACGACGAGGACGGGACAGGTGATCCTCGACGCGTCCACGTCGATCCGCTCGATCTCGAGCTCGCGGTAGGCGCGGCCCGAGAGGAAGGAGCGCTTGAAGCATTCCAGGAGCGCAAGGTAGTCGCGCCGGTCGACGGGGCCGCCCGCCATCTCCTCGACGATCGCCCGCGACGGCCAGAAGTTCATTACCGGCGGCACCCGCGCGCCCGGCTCCGGCCGCTCCCCGATCATCCCCGCCACCGCGCGCGGCCAGTCGCTGTCGTACAGGATGAGGGCGCGGGCGCCGTGCCGCTCCGCGTACTTCTGGAGGAGGAGGCCGCCGATGCTGAACCCCGCCAGGACCGGCTCGCCGAGGCGCAGCCGCCCGACGACCGTCCGGATGTCGTCGAGGTAGTCGAGGTGGGAGAGCCGGGCGACGTCCCGCCACGCGCTCCGGTAGAAGCCCCGCAGGTTGAGCGCGTACGACGGCCAGCCGCGCGATGCCCAGCAGTCGAGCTGGCGGCGGCAGATCCAGCTCCCGTCGAACGCCCCCCCGACGAAGAGGACGGCGGGGCGCCCGGTCTCCATTTCCGGCCGCACCCCCTCGACGTAGAGCCGGTGCGGCCCGGCGTACGCCTCGAAGTCGAATACCCTGAACTGCACGGATCTCCTCCGTCCGGCGCGCGGCATATGGTAGCACATCCGCCCCGGCCGTTCTTCGCATCGCGCATCCCGTATTTCGCATCCCTCGCGATCCGCGGCGCGCAAGGCACCACGAGCCGCGGATTCTCACGGATTCCTGACGGATTCTCACGGATGACTATTCTTAAGCCGCGGATTCACGCGGATCCAACTCAGCAAGGGCATCATGAATCTGCGGCAATCCGCGGCAAGGACCCCTTCTTTCCTGCTGCAATCCAATCCGCGAAGATCCGTAATGATCCGTGGTAATCCGTGGTTAATTGGTGCATCATTCGCTCGGCTTCGGGCCGCGGCGGGGCCTTGCCCGACGGCCGGATGTGCGATATAATGCAATGACACAGGAAGGGGAGGACAAATGATGAGACGACTGACGCTCGCCTTTATCATCGCCGTGCTCGCCGGCGGTGCGATCGCCGAGGAGGCGAAGCTCCGGCAGGTCGCGCTGCCGAAGCCGCAGACCGATGCCGGAAAGCCGCTCATGCAGGCGCTCCGCGATCGGCGGTCGGAGCGCGACTTCAGCGACCGGGCGCTGCCGCCCCAGCTGCTCTCGAACCTCCTCTGGGCGGCGTTCGGCGTCAACCGCCCGGACTCGGGCAAGCGGACGGCGCCGTCGGCGATGAACATGCAGGAGATCGAGGTCTACGCGGCGACCCGCGACGGCCTCTACCTCTACAACGCGAAGGAGCATCGGCTCGATCCGGTCAAGGCGGGCGACATCCGAGCGCAGGCGGGCGTGCAGGACTTCGTGAAGACGGCCCCGGCCGTCCTCATCTTCGTCGCGGATCACGGCCGCATGCGCCGGCTGTCCGACGCCGACAGGGATTTCTACGCGGCCGTCGACACCGGCTACATCAGCCAGAACGTCTACCTGTTCTGCGCCTCGGAGGGGCTCTCCACCGTGGCGCTCGGCTGGGTGGAGAAGCCGAAGCTCGCCGCGGCGATGGGCCTGCCCGAGGAGCGGAAGGTCGTCCTCACCCAGCCCGTGGGATACCCGAAGCGATGAGGGGGACCGGGCCGGCGGCCTGCCCCGTGGAGGCGATCCGCGAGATCGTCGCGGCCCACGACCGCTTCGCGGTGCTGTCGCACGAGGAGCCCGACGGGGACGCCGTCGGATCGCAGGTCGCCCTCGCCCTCGCCCTCCGGCGGCTCGGCAAGGAGGTCGTCTCCTGCCGGGTCGACGGCGTCCCCCGGCCGCTCGACTTCCTGAACGCCGAGGGCGCCATCGAGCCCTATCGCCCCTCGGAGCACGCCGACCGGATCGTCGGGGCGCAGGTCATCGCGATCCTCGACTCCTGCGCCCCCTACCGGCTGGGGGAGTTCGCCCCCCTCGTCGAGCGGAGCGGCGCCCTCCTCGTCAACATCGACCATCACCGCGACAACGCCCTCTTCGGCGCCGTCAACTTCGTCCGGTACACCGCCGGGGGGACGGCGGAACTCGTCTACGAGGTCATTCGCGCCGCGGGGGTGCCGGTCGGGGGGACGATCGCCGAGGCGATATACGTGGGGATGAGCACCGACACGCTCGGCTTCAAGTACATCGATCCGGACGCGCACATGATCGCGATCGTCGCCGAGCTCGCGCGGGGGGGCCTCGACATCGAGCGGCTCCATGAGCGGCTCTACTACTTCAAGCCGGACGGCTACCTCGAGGACCTCGCGGCGCTCATCGGCGGCGCGGCGTACGAGGACGGCGGCCGCGTCGCGTGGTTCACCTTTCCCGGCGACGGCCACCTCACCTACTACCAGCGCGAGCTCGCCTCGGAGGCGCTCCATCTCATCCTGAGCCTCGAGCGGGTGCGGGCCGTCGCGATGCTCCACGAGGAGCGGCGGGGGATCGAGGTGTGGCTCCGGTCGAAGGTCGATGTCAACGTCGGCGGCGTCGCCGCCGGGCTCGGCGGCGGCGGCCACCGGACCGCCGCGGGGGCGCTCATCCCGGGGCGCGGCATCGAGGAGGCGACCCGCGCCGTCCTCTCCGCCGTCAGGGACGCGATCAGCTCCTGACCGTCGCCGCCCTATCCGCTTCCCGCCACGGACATGGGAACCAAGCCACCACGGATTGCCACGGATCCGACTACAGTTCAAAGTTGAAAGTTCAAAGTCGAAAGTATCAAGGTTGTTGCCACAGATTACCGCAGATGTTTCTTTTTGCCACAGAGACCACAGAGAACCCGGAGGGTTCAACTCTTTCAATCAGCGTTCATCCGCGGCTCACTTCTCAGATCCGCGTTCATCCGCGGCAAAGAAGTGGCTGCGCCCATCTGCGGCAATCCAATCAGCGGAGATCCGTAATGATCCGTTTCAATCCGTGGCTCGGGGTTCATTGTTCCGCCGCGGATGGCGCGATGGACGAAGGACGAACGACGACCGGCGTGCTGCCATACAACCCGTGCGGATCCGCGGTCGATCGGTGCTTCCTGGCTGCAGCGGGAACGACGCCCGGGGCCGTCAGGGCGCTCCCGCCTCGCCGATCCTCGTGCAGACGATGGAGATGTACCCCGGCTCGATGCCGAACGACGTCGCCCGCTCCTCGCTCGTGTCGAGCACCTTGACCGTGAGCATGTCTCCTTCGACCGAGAAGATGGCCCGGTTCACCGGATAGCCCTCGAAGCGCATGTCGAGCGCGTTCGGCTCCCCCGCCGTGTCGGCGGTGAAGGCGCCGGCGAACGTCTCGTCGTCGTCCGTGATGGTGATCGCGCCGTCGCGGAACGTCCAGATCCTGATCCCCGCCACCGGCGCCCCCTCGTTCGTCACCTCGCGCCAGACGCCTTCGAGCGGGCTGATGATCGCGGCGACCGGCCCGGGCGGGGGAGGAGGGGCGTGCGGCGGAGCGGCGCACGACGCGAGGAGCAGCGCGAGGATCGCAGACAGCGGCCGTTTCATGATCGTCTCACCTCCATGGGGAAGCATCGAACCCGTCCCGCGCCACATTGTGCCACAAACCGGGCGGGGGCCGCACCGGATTTCGCCATTTCGCGCACACCCGCGGCGGGAACATGACGAGCCGCTCACCACGGATCCACCGACGGGGAAAGTGCGATAATCAGCGTCCATCCGTGGCGGATTGCCGCTCACCGGCGGCGGCCGTTGCGGGGGACGGGGGCGGGATATATAATGTGCGGACGGAGGGGGGACAGGGGATGAAGAAACTGAAGGGCGTTCAGGCGGTCATCACCGACGCGGACAACACGCTCTACTCGTGGGTGGAGTACATCGTGCCGAGCCTCGAGGCGATGGTCGAGACGCTCTGCCGGATCACGAAGTTCGACCGGGACGCCATCGTCGCCTCGATGAAGAAGGTCTTCAGCCGGCACGGGACCAACGAGTACGCATTCGTCCTCCAGGAGGCGGAGATCTTCGAGGAGATGCGCCGCCGGGACTTCAACTGGTTCCAGGCGAGCGTCGTCAACCCCGCCCGCTTCTCCTTCCACAGGGCCCGGAAGGCGAACCTGAGGGCCTACCCGGGCGTCCACCGCGCCCTCCAGGTCCTCTGCAGCCACGGGATCCGCGTCATCGCCCTCAGCGACGCCCCCGCATTCCCGGCCGAGCAGCGGATCAAGCACCTCGGCCTCGACAAGTTCCTCCGCGCCCTCTACGCCCTGAAATCCTACGGGGTGCCGCGGAGGGGGGAGATCGACGAGGGGATCATCAACCGCATGCGGCTCAACTACTACCGGTCGCGCATCGCGCGGGTGGTGGAGCTCCCCCTCTCCTTCGAGAAGCCGAGCACGAGGGGGGTGCGGCGGATACTCGAGGAGGAGCGGCTGCGGCCCGACCGGGTCGTCCTCATCGGCGACAGCCTGAAGAAGGACGTCCGGATCGCCCGCGAGACGGGGATCCACGACGTCTGGGCGCGCTACGGGATGGACCTGCCGGAGGAACTCATGCGGCGGCTCGGCTACTACTCGGCCCCGGAGATCCAGCGCAGGAACGTCGCCCAGCCCGGCGAGGCGCCGTACGCCGCCACCCACACCGTGGACCGGTTCGACCGGATCCTCGACCTCATCGAGCTGCCGCGGCGGCCGATGCCGTGCGCCTGCCCGGCGCCGCCCGCGGGGTCGGGCATCGCCTGAGCGTCCCGGTCACATCCGGAGCACGTTGACCGTCCCCTCTTTCCTGAACGGCCGGGGATGATCCCCCTCCGAGGTGCGGAGAATCATCTCGCCGTCGATCCGGTAGGCGCCCGACCCGCCTCGGACGGCGCGCACGGCGGACGCCACCATGTCGACGAAGGAGAGGCGGAGGGGGACGCTGAGCCTCTTCTCGCCGTGCCGCCCGACGGTGAGTTTCTTCCTCCTGCTCCCGTGGCCGAAGCGGACGCCGTCGAGCGAGAGGGAGTAGGTGAGCCGGTCGATCTTGACGGGGAATCCGTTCGGGTTCTCGATCAGGAGGTCGGTCTCCATCGTGAGGCCGGCGACCCCGATCTCCCTGTAGCGGATCTCGAGGAGCGTGACGCCCGGCGTGGCGACGCGCCCCGGCTCGGGGAGCGTGGCGCACGACTGCGCGCAGGCCGCAGCGACCGCGACGGCGAGTCCGAGCCGCGCCCGTCTCCGCGTGCCGCCATCCATGCCCCCATTACACACCACGGCGGGCGGCCGCGCAACGACAATTATGCGCCGGGGCATGTTCATGTTGAACCGCGCCCCCGGAAATGATAGGGTATCGCCCGCCGCGATTCCGTGGCGCGTCGCGGCGCATCCGGATCGCGGGCTGCCCGACCCGGGGCGCCCGCCGGAGAGAGGAAGGGTGACGTGGCGCGACCATCCCCCGCCGACGTGCCGCCGCTGAGCGTCGTGATACCCGCGCTGAACGAGCAGGACATCGTGGCCGACACCATCGACGAGATCGAGCGCACGCTCGCCATCCCGCACGAGGTCGTCGTCGTGGACGACCACTCGCGGGACCGCACGCCGGAGATCCTCCGCGCGTGCGGCGCGAAATACCCGAACGTGCGGCACGTCGCGAACCGTTACCCGCAGGGATTCCCCCGCGCGCTCAAGTGCGGCTGGGAGAGCGCGGCGGCCCCCGTCGTCGTCATCGTGATGGCCGATCTGAGCGACGAGGTCGCGACCATCCCGAGGATGTACGAGAAGATACGGGAGGGGTTCGATGTCGTCTGCGGGTCGAGGAACATGCGCGGCGGCGGGAAGACGGGGGGGAATCTCCTCCAGAACTTCTTCTCACGGCTGGTGGGCATGACCATGCGGTACGTGATCGGCATCCCGACGCACGACGTGAGCAACGCCTTCAAGATGTACCGCAGGGACGTGCTGGAGGGGATGCGGATCGAGAGCCGCGCGTTCGACGTGTCGATGGAGATGACGCTCCGGGCGTTCTATGGCGGGCGGAGGATCACGGAGGTCCCCACCGTCTGGACGGGCAGGCGGAAGGGGAAGTCCAAGTTAAGGATCCTGAAGGTCGCGCCGGGCTACATCAGGCTCTACATCCTCGCCATTCTGGCACGGCTGGGGATCAATAAAGGTCTTTCGGGGTGAAGACGCTCTATCGAATACGTTTCCCCGAGGAGGAATGGAAGTGGCGGGACGACGTGTGGAGGATTCTATGCCGTCGTTTCTTCCAGCGCTACGTCAAGCCGACCGATCGCCTCTTGGATGTTGGCTGCGGCTATTGCAACTTCCTCAGGCACATACGGTGCGGCGAGAAATACGGTGTTGATGTGGACGATGAGAGCGTGAATTTCACGCCTCCCGGAGCAAGGGTCATTATTCGGGACGCCGTGAACCTCGATTGTTTCCAGGGGGATTATTTTGATGTCGTCTTTGCGAGCAATTTCTTCGAGCACCTGGAGACGCGTTCAAAGGTGCTTGAATCGCTCGGAAGTATACACAAGGTGCTGAAGAGCGGGGGCAGGCTTCTTATACTCCAGCCGAATATGCGCGCCATGGGGGGGAAGTACTGGGATTTCTTCGACCACTATTTGCCGTTGACCGATAGAAGCATGAGGGAGGCATTGGAGCTTGCCGGCTTCTGGACGGATGAATTAAGGCCCAGGTTCCTCCCAGCAACCACAAAGCGGCAACCTTTTCAAAGCCCTCTCCTGGCTCACCTTTATCTCAGAATGAGGATATTACACCCCATCATCGGCAAACAGATGTTCATCGTCGCGCGGAAGCGGGTCCTCGAGTAAAGATTCTCTTCTATCCCTTCCGATCCTGAGCAGCCGCTTCTCCACGATCACCCCCTCCTCGTTCTCGAAGTGGAAGGGGGCGGCGGCGGCCGTCCTGGGGCGATACGGCCGCCAGAACGCCTCGAACCGGCCGGGGTCGATCCTGTAGAAGGCGAGTTTCGCCGGCGGGGGGCTGAACAGGTCCGAGGTCATGTACACGGCGCGCCCCTCCCCGAGGGCCGCCTCGATCGTGTCGGCGAGCCCCCCCGCCAGCCGTTCGAACTCCTCGCGGTCCCTCCCCTCGAAGAGGCCGAACGGCCACACGGTCTCCTCCCGCAGGTGGACGTAGCGGAGGTAGCGCGCGACCATGCCGGAGCCCGCGATGATCAGCGCGTCCTCCTCCGTCTCGTCGTGGATCTTTTCCGCGGCGACGAGGGCGAGGTTGTTCTCCCGCCTCGCCGAGCCGGCGATGTCGATGCCGAGGTTCAGGGAGAAGACGGCGACGGGGGCCGCCGCGGCGAGGGCCAGGAGCGCGGCGCGGACGCCCCGGCCGCGGGCCCCGCGCACGAGGCGCTCGCACGCGAGCGCGGCGAGGAGCAGCAGGGGGATGGACGTGATGATCCAGAATTTCGTCCCGCGGGGGGTCCACCAGGTGAAGAACGCGAAATAGGCGACGATCCAGACGAGGCAGAACACCGTCATCTCCCGCATCTCGGCGTACGACCGCCGCAGCGACAGGGAGAGGAGGAGCAGCACGGCGAGGATGCCGCCGCAGCCGACGGCGTGCACGCGCGCCTGGTTGAACGCCCCCGCGTTCACGACCGATTTCCCCCACCAGGCGAGTGAGAGAGAGACGGTGGTCCAGTCCCCCTGCGCGGTGAACGCGGGTTTCGTGTGCAGGTAGCTGGTCAGCCAGTAGAGGAACTCGCCGGGCGTGCGGATTTCCAGGAAGAAGCGGGCAATGAGGAGGTACGGCAGCGCCGTCGTGAGGAGGAATCCGGCGAGGGGGGGCAGGAAGTGGGTGCGGAGGGCCTTCCCCGCCCTCCCCCGCACAAAGGGGTACATGCACCAGAAGATCGGGATGATGAAGACGCCGCATTGATGGAACAGCCCCACCGATCCGGCCAGGGCCCCCACGAGGAACGCGGCCCGGGCGGACGGCAGCCGGAAGTAGCCGCTGACCACCCAGAGGATCGCGATGAACAGCGTCGCGATGATCGAGTAGGCCTCCCCCTGCATGGAGATAAACCAGAAGCCGTAGGAGAAGGCGAGGAGCAGGCTCCCGGCCGCGGCGATGATCGGCGAGCAGGAGAGCCGCGCCAGCAGGAGGCAGAAGAGGCCGGCGGCCAGGGCGCCGAAGAAGGCGCTCATCATCTGCATGGGGAGCAGCGCCCTCCCACGGTAGCCGAGGGCCGCGAGGAGGGAATACCCCGCGCGGAAGACCGCGTTCGACAGCAGGTGGTGGGGGTGGAACAGGTCCTCACCGCCCTTCTCGACGGCCGTCGCGTAGGCGATCGTGTCGTAGGAGTGGTCCTTCGTCAACGTCGCCGCGTACACGGTGCACACCAGGAGAAAGACGAGGAGGGCCGGGGCGGGTCCGCCCGCCACTCCCGGGCGGCCGCTGCTTCCCGACGACGGCGTGCGCATTGCGGGTGCACCTCTCGCGACTCCCGGGATCCCGCCGGCGCGCCTCGCGCGGGGGGCGCGGCCGGGGCCGGGAACCTATCGGGCATGGTACTACAGTACCGCCGTTCGTTGCCAGCCCAAACCCGCGCGGCACACGCCCCCGCGGCAGGCACGAAGGGCCAATCTGCCACGGATGCAACTGCAGTTCAAAGTTGAACGTTCAAAGTCGAAAGCAGCAAGGTTTTTGCCGCAGATTACCGCAGATATTTCTTTTCGCCACAGAGATCACAGAGACCACAGAGAATCCGGAGGGTTCAACTCTTTCAATCAGCGTTCATCCGCGGCGGAAACGTTGGAGCGCTGCTGCAATCCTCGGCAGGCGCATCATCTTTACAGCTTATAGTTGCGTACGGGTCCGTGGAAATCCGTGGCTCCTGGTACTTTCTCCGCGGCGGCGCGGCGGTGTGCTATACTGGCGGCGGCCCGGAACCGGCGAGGAGGCGACATGAGCGTCATCGCGCAGACCGAACTCGAGAAGCTGCTCCGCGACGGGGTCATCAAGGTCGAGCCGTTCTCCTGGGACCAGATCGGCCCCGGGTCGATCGACCTGCACCTCGGCAACGAATTCACCGTCTTCAAGAAGGTACGGGAGGTGTTCCACATCACCGACGACACCGACTACCGCGTCATCAGCGAGACGATCCGCGTGCATGACTTCTTCGTCCTCATGCCGGGCGAGTCGGCGCTCGCCAAGACCATGGAGCGGATCTCGCTCCCGGACGACATCTGCGGGCGGCTCGAGGGGAGGAGCCGGTTCTCCCGGCTCGGCCTCCTCGTGCATATCACCGCGAGCTTCATGCACCCCGGCATCTCGAACCACCAGGTCCTCGAGATGTACAACGCGAGCCCGATCCCGCTCGCCGTCCACCCCGGGACGAGGATCTGCCAGTTCATCTTCGAGAAGACGATCGGCAGGGGCCACTACAGCGGTCGGTTCGCCGACCAATAGGAGGATCCGATGAGCGGCACGCGGTGCGGGATGGTCGCCGTGCTCGCCGCCGCGGGCGTCGCCGCGGCGGCGCCGCGCGACGCGCGGGCGCAGTTCTCCCCCTTCCTCGGCGGCGACGCTGTGCCGCGGAGGATCCTGAACGCCCTCTCGCTCGTCACGGAGGGGGAGAAGGTCGCGGACATGGACTACGGGCGCCTCGGCCGCTGGATGTGGGGCGCGGCAGAGAACACCGTCGCGAGCGCCGCCGAGGGGCTCCCGAACGCGGAATTCAGGATGTCCCTCGCGGACGCCAAGCGCCGCCTCGAGCGGGACGACCGGCGGCGGGCCGTCCGGCGGCTCGACCGGGCCGGGGCGGCGCTCGGGCGGCTCGCCGAGGTGTGGGAGGTCGGAGACGCCCCCGCCCGGCTCGACGAGCTGCGCGGCATGGCGGAGCGGAGCGACCGCGGCGACGCGATCGCCGCCCTGGAGGCGCTCGCCGCCCGCGTCCGGATCGACCCGCTCCAGCGGCACCTCGATGCGGCGCGTGCCGACCTGGAGGAGGGGATCGCCCGTCTCCGGAAGGGGAGCGGCCCCGAGGCGGCGGAGGCGGCGCAGGAGGCGAAGCGCGCCCTGCGGAGGGCCTATTTCGCCTCCCGGGTCACGCAGGCGAAGATGATCCTCGCCCGGGCGCGGATCCTCGCCGCGGGGGGGAGCAGGTTCAGGGCCGGGTATCTCCTGCGGCGGGCCGACCGGAAGCTCGGGAGGGCGAGGTTCATGTCCGGCGAGGCGGAGGGGGCCGCGCTCGCGGCCGTCGGCGACGAGCTGCGGGACGCGCGGGAGATGCTCCGGAGGGGAGAGGCCGCGGCCCCCGGGAAGATGGCCGACGCCGAGGCGATGCTCACCGCGCTGCTCGACGGCGTGCGCCCCGCGCCCGCCCTTCCCTGATGAGGAAGACCGGCAGGAGCGCCCCGCCGGCGGCGACGTTCACCACCCGACGCCTGCAGGCCCTCCCCACTGCGCCGAACCCCTGCGGCGTCGAGATGAAGCCCCACGTGGTGTACAGGTCGAGGGGACGGTAGAGGCCGCCGGGGCCCGCCCACGGCAGCCGCTTCACCGCGTTGTCGATCCGCTCCTGCGCCACCCACCCGCCGCCCTCCCTGAGCGCGCGCCCGAGGGCCCGGTCCCATGCGCCCGGCGCCGTCTCCATCCCGATCGCCACCCCCACGCCGCCGCAGTGACGGTTCGGCTTGAGCACCAGCCGCTCCCTGTTCGACGAGATGAAGGAGGGAAGGTCGATGCGCCTTCCCCGCCCGTCGGTGGTGAACCGCGCGGCGACGAGGCGGGTCCAGGGGATATGGCGTCTGAAGAGCGCCGCCTCTGCCGCCGTGAGGAGCGGGCGGAAGCGCTCGGAGGTGAACACCTCCCAGAGGCTCTTGTGGTCGAACTCGCCGCACAGGCTCGAGATCACCCGGTTCCGCCGGAACGCCTCCCGCACGGCGGCGAGGCCCTCCCCGGCCTCCTCGATCGCGACGAGGTCCCGCAGCTCGGCGTTCCGGTAGACGACGTCGACGACGCGCCCCCGGCAGACGATCTCGTCCCGGCGCAGGGCGAGTTCGCGCGGGTCGGCGAGGAGGGCGGCGATCCCGCGCCGCCTGAGGAACGAGACGAGGGAGGGCATCTCCGTGATCCCTGTGTCCCAGCCCCTGTCCTCGAGGACCGCGACCGTGAGGCGGCGCCCCCCGAGCGCCCCCGCGTGCGCCTCGATCTTCCGCGCGACGACGAGCCGCGTGTCGTCGCAGGGCGCGATCGGCGGGAGGGCCCGCCCCCGCCGGACGGCGCGGAGCGTCGTCTCCTCCAGGATGGCGGAGGCGACCGGACCGTAGACCATCCCGCCGACGGCGACGGAGTTGCTCTCGAAGAAGCGCGCCCGCGCCGCCGCCCCCGCCTCGCCGAGCGGCAGGTCGGCATCGAGCCGGTGGATGATCGGCTGGCGCGCGGCGTGCGACGGGCGCCAGCAGTCCCGCATCCACGCCTCCTCGCGGGGGAGGAGCGGGAGGACCTCCCGCAGGGACGGCATGGAGAGGGCGAGCGGCGCGATCCGCTTGACGGCCGCCATGATCCGCGCGCAGATCCGCGCGACGGCGGCCGCGGTTCCGGCGCGCATGAGGGCGGGCAGGGGGACGAGGTTGAGCGGCTCCGCCTCGCCCGGCCGCCGCTCATAGGTGAGCCCGCGGCGGAGGGAGAGGGCGCGGATCCGCCGGCGCAGGGCGATCCGCTTGCCGGCGGGGAGGGAGAGGAGCGCCCGGAGCATCTCCTCTTCAGCGGGCTGCCGGTCGATGACGTCCATGGCGGTCGAGCGGGAGGGGCAGCCGCCTCGTGTGGAGGCGTGAGAAGACGATGAAGGTGAGGAGGGAGGAGAGCTCCACGAGCGCCGCCGCGCGCCGCCCGCCGGGGGCGGGGGCCGCGCGCCGTTCCGCCCGCCCGGCGAGCGAGCGGGCGATCTCCTCCACCTCGCCGCGGGGGACGCCCGACCAGAACGAGATCGGCTCGGCGAGCATGCGGGCGCGGGACCGGATGAAGGCGCCCGCGCCGGCGGCCCCGCGCACGCGGGGGAGGGGGAATACCCGCCGGATGATCCGCTCCGCGTAGGCGTCCGCCGCCGCCCGGTGGCCCTCGGGCGTGTGGCCGTAGTAGTCGCCGAGGGTGAACCGCATCTCGGATACCGGGACGTCCTTCGGCCCGCTCCGAGCGGCGGGCCGCAGGGGCCCCACCTCCCGCATGAGGCGGTCCACGAAGAGGAGTTTGCGGAGGGCGGGGGAGCCCGCGTACCGCTCCCGCCAGCGGCTCCCCGGCGCGAGCCACACGGCGAACGCCTCGGCGAAATCCTCGTCCGGATGCTTCTGCGCGTAGTAATGCCGGGCATGGGTCACGTGCTGCCGGCTGAACGGGTCGGGGATGAAATGGTCGCAGTACGCCTTGTGGAACGGCCCGAAGACCTCCCGCCAGTCGCGCCGCCGGTGGAGGCCGTGGGCATAGCAGATCGCGTGGCCCGCCTCGTGCCGGAGGAGGCGCATGATCTCGGCCCTCTCCTCGACGTCGTACCCCATCTCCCGGTGGAGACGGGCGAGGTCGGGGCGGGCGAGGTGGAACGGGATGCCGATGAGGGGGACGAGGTCCGGGCATCCCCAGCTGTTCGAGAGGTAGCAGCGCGGCCGGAACCGGATGCCGGCCCGCGCGAGCTCCCGCCCGAGGGCGGCGATGCAGCCGGCGAGCGGCCCCCGCCGGGGCGAGAGCCCGAGCCGGTCGATCCGCGAGGCGAGGAGCCTCTCCCGACGGCGCGTCCAGCGGGTGTTCATGCGGTGAGCCGTTATGCTACCATACGGTCCGGCGCGGCGCCACGGCAGCCGCGTCCGCGGACGGTTGGAATATTCCCGCCGCAGATACAAAGGAGCAATTCACCACGGATTTGAACGGATTACTACGGATGTGCACAGATAGTGTCGAGTGTTTATCCGTGCATATCCGTTCGTATCCGTGGTGATCCGCGGCTGGGTGGTGCATTGTCAGGATCCGCCCGCCGAAACGGCGGGCGGCGGATGGAGGAGGGGGGAGATGAAGAGGGTCCTTTTCCTCGGCGTCGCCAACGCCCGCAGGAGCAAGATCGCGGAGGCGTTCGCCCTCCGGTTCGGGGAGGGCGTCATGGAGGCGGCGAGCGCCGGGACGCGGCCCGGCGAGGCCGAGGATCCGATGGCGGTGGCCGTCATGCGGGAGCGCGGGCTCGACACGCCCCGGCCGGCGCCGCGCGGCGCCGCCGACCTCGACCCCGCCGAGTTCGACATCTGCGTCCATTTCGGATGCCTCGACGAGGGCGCCGCGGCGGGCGTGCGGTCGGCGCGGTCCGTCGACTGGGGGGACGTCGCCGACACCGCGGGGAGGCCGTATTCGGAGTACCGGCAGGCCCGGGAGGAGATCGGCAGGCGGGTGCTCGACCTTATCCGGTCGATCAGGGGGGGAGGGTGAGGCCGATCGTCTGCGCCGCGGCGATCATCCGCCGGGGGCGAGCGCTCCTCATCGCGCGGCGGAAGCCGGACTCGCGGCTCGAGCCCCTGAAGTGGGAGTTCCCCGGCGGCAAGATCGAGTACACGGAGGACCCGCGCGTCTGCCTCGTCCGGGAGATCCGGGAGGAGATGAACGTGCGGATCTCCGTGGACGCCGTCTACGACATCGTCTCCCACACCTACCGGAAGGGCGGAAGGATATTCCACGTCCTGCTCCTCTGCTACCTCTGCACCTACCGCGGCGGGCGGCCCCGCCCGCTGGACTGCCACGAGACGCGGTGGGTGCGGATCGGCGATCTGGGCGCGTACGACTTCGCCGCGGCCGACCTCCCGATCGTCCGGAGGCTCTCGGCGCCGCGGCGGCGCGGGCGATGAGCGCCGCTCCCCTCCGTCGGACGGCCGGCCCGGGGAGGATCCGGACGGTCCTGACGATCGCCGGGTCCGACTCGTCCGCCGGCGCGGGGATGCAGGCGGACCTGAAGACCTTCCAGCGCTGCGGCGTGTACGGCGTCTGCGCCCTCACGGCGGTCACCGCGCAGACGCCGTCCCGCGTCAGGGGCGTCTACCCCCTCCCTGCCGAGGCGGTCGTCCGGCAGATCCTCGCCGCCGCCCGCTCGGCGCGGCCCGACGCGGCCAAGACCGGGATGCTCTGGAGCGAGGAGACGGTCGAGGCGGTGAGCGAATGCCTCGGGCGACTCGGCATCCGGCGGATCGTGGTGGACCCGGTCCTCGCCTCCCACCGCGGGAACCCGCTCATCAGGTCCGACGGCAGGGGGGCGCTCGTGCGGCGCCTGTTCCCGATGGCGGCGATCGTCACCCCGAACCTTCCCGAGGCGGCGCGGCTCGCGGGGATGCGGATCCGGGGGCCGCGCGACGTCGCCGAGGCGGCGCGGCGGCTGCTCGCGACGGGGCCGGGGGCGGTGCTCATCAAGGGCGGCCATTTCGGCGGGAAGGCGACGGACTGGTTTTCGGACGGCGGCGCGGTCGTGCCGGTCGCGGCGGGGCGCGTGGCGGGGGTGCGGCTCCACGGGGCGGGCTGCATCCTCTCGGCGGCGATCGCGGCGGCGATGGCGAAGGGCGCCTCGCCGCTCGCGGCGGTGCGGGCCGGGAAGGCCTACGTCGGCCGCCAGATCAGGGCGGCCTGGCGGCGGGGGGGCGGCGACTCGGTCGCCCTCCACCGCTGAGGGGGCCGCGGGCGGTGCGGAGATGAACGGGCGCGCGAGGGCGATGCTCCTGACGGCGGCGAAGGTCGCCCTCGCCGCGGCCATCATCTCCTTCATCCTCTGGAAGAAGGTGGACCCGCGGGCGTTCGCCGCGAACCTGCGCGGCCTCAGCCGCGGCGGGCTCATCGCCTGCGCGGGCATCTACGGCGCCATCCTGCTCCTCAACGCGTGGCGCTGGCGGTTGCTCATCCGCTGCCAGGGGATCGGGGCGCGGTATCGTGCCGTCCTCGAGTATTTCTTCATCGGGCTCTTCTTCAACAACATCATGTTCGGCTCGATGGGCGGCGACGTCGTCAAGGCCTACTACCTCGGGCGGGCCGCGCCGGACAGGAAGGGGGAGGCCGTCGCCTCCGTCGTCGCCGACCGCTTCGCCGGTTTCATCTCGTTCTTCCTCATCGGCCTCCTCGGCGTCGCCCTGAACGGCCGCGCCGCGGCCCTCCGCCCGGTCTCCGTCATCTTCCTCGTCATGTTCGCCGGCGCCGGGATCGTCCTCGCCGCCGCCGCGCAGCGGTCGCTCCTCGCGAGGGTCCCGCTGCTGAAGGGGATCCTCCGCCGGCTCCCGTTCGAGGATGCCGCCCGCCGGTTCTACGAGGCGCTCCTCGGCTACCGGCGGCGGGGGGCGCTCCTCGCGAAGGTCGTCCTCCTCTCCGTGTGCATCCAGCTCCTCTTCATCGGGAACGTCCGCTTCATCGTGTGGCTGATGGGGATCGAGGGTGTTTCGTTCTCGCACCTCCTCCTCCTCATCCCCGTCATCGGGACCGTCTTCGCCATCCCGGTCACGCCGTCGGGGTGGGGGACGGGGGAATACGCCTTCGTCAGGCTCTTCGCCCTCCTCGGCGTGTCGGCCGACCGGGCCCTCGCCGTGGACCTCGTGATGCGCGCCATGCTCATCGCATGGAGCCTCATCGGGGGGCTCCTCTACGGCCTCCCCGGCCGGCACCCGGCCCGCCGCGTAACATGAACCACGAGCCGCGGATCCCCACGGATCATAGACGGATCTTCACGGATTGTATGGTGGCGCGTCGGTCGTCGTTCGTCCTTCGTCCATCGCGCCATCCGCGGCGGAACAATGAACCACGAGCCGCGGATTGAAACGGATCATTACGGATCTCCGCTGATTGGATTGCCGCAGATGGGCGCAGCCACTTCTTTGCCGCGGATGAACGCGGATCTGAGAAGTGAGCCGCGGATGAACGCTGATTGAAAGAGTTGAACCCTCCGGGTTCTCTGTGATCTCTGTGGCAAAAAGAAACATCTGCGGTAATCTGCGGCAACAACCTTGATACTTTCGACTTTGAACTTTCAACTTTGAACTGTAGTCGTATCCGTGTCAATCCGTGGTGAATTGGTGCTTCGTGGCCGCGGCGGCCGTGCTATAATGGCCGCCCCGGGGAGGCGATGCCCGCCCCGGCGGGGGAGACCGGCCATGATCGACGGCGTCACGATCAAGCAGCTGAAGCCCAACGCGGACGAGCGCGGATACCTCCAGGAGATCCTGCGGTCCGACGACGACATCTTCGAGCGGTTCGGCCAGATCTACGTCTCGCTCAACTACCCGGGCGTGACGCGGGCGTGGCACTCCCACGCCCGGCAGGTCGATTTCATGACCGTCGTCAAGGGGATGGCGAAGATCGTCCTGTACGACGGCCGGGAGGGATCCCCCACCCGCGGCGAGGTGAACGAGTTCTTCGCGGGGGAGCAGAACCGCATTCTCATCCGCATCCCGGCGCTCGTCATGCACGGCTACAAGACGATCGGCGTCGAGCCGTGCCTCCTCGTCAACATCCCGACGGCCTGCTTCGATCCGGGCGAGCCGGACGAGCACCGCGTGCCGCCGCACGACAACGACATCCCGTACGACTGGGCGATCAGGGAGCGGTAGCCCCGCCGGCGCGCGGGGCGGCGCCCGAGGAGGGACGATGAAGGGGGTCATTCTCGCGGGGGGGCTCGGCACGAGGCTCTCGCCGCTGACGAAGATCACGAACAAGCATCTCCTCCCGATCTACGACAAGCCGATGATCTTCTACCCGATCCGGACGCTCGTGAACGCGGGGATCGAGGAGATCCTGCTCGTGACCGGCGGGAACAACGCGGGCGACTTCCTCCGCCTCCTCGGCAACGGGAAGGAGTTCGGGCTCCGCGAGCTCCAGTACGCCTACCAGGAGCGGGAGGGGGGGATCGCGGAGGCGCTCGCCCTCGCGGAGCACTTCGCCGAGGGCGGCAAGATCGCGGTCATGCTCGGGGACAACATCGTCGAGCGGAACATCGTCAGGGCCGTGGAGGCGTACCGGCGGCAGGAGGCGGGGGCGAAGATCCTTCTGAAGGAGGTCGAGAACCCGCGCGACTACGGCGTGGCCGAGATCAGCGGCGACCGGATCGTCGGCATCGAGGAGAAGCCGCTGCACCCGAAGAGCGCCTACGCCGTCATCGGCATCTACCTGTACGACGGACGGGTCTTCGACATCGTGAAGAACCTCACGCCGTCGGCCCGCGGCGAGCTCGAGATCACGGACGTCAACAACGCCTACATCCGGATGGGCGCGATGACCTACGACGTCCTGGACGGATGGTGGGCCGACGCCGGCTCCTCCATCGAGGGGCTCATGAAGGTCAACATCCTCGTCTACGAGACCGGCGCGAACAGGATGGACTGACGCCGCAGGGGGGCGGCGCCCGCGGGGAAGGAACGCGCGACTGCCATGAGGATACTCGTCACCGGCGGGGCCGGCTTCATCGGCTCGAACTTCATCAGGCACGCGCTCCGCGCCCGCCCCGGCTGCTCGATCGTCAACCTCGACAAGCTCACCTACGCGGGGAACCTCGACAACCTCCGCGACGTGGAGTCGGACCCTCGCTACCGCTTCGTCCGGGGCGACATCGCGGACCCCGCCGCCGTGGGGGGGATCATGGCCGGCGGCGTCGACGCGGTCGTCAACTTCGCCGCGGAGACGCACGTGGACCGCGCCATCGGGGCGGCGGACGATTTCATCCGCACCGACGTCTACGGGGCGTACGTGCTGCTGGAGGCCGCCCGCTCGCGCGGCGTGCGCAAGTTCATCCAGATCTCGACCGACGAGGTCTACGGCAGCATCGAGGAGGGGTCGTTCGTCGAGACCGACCCGCTCATGCCGAGGAACCCCTACGCCGCGAGCAAGGCGGGTGCCGACCGGCTCGCCTACTCCTACTGGGCGACCCACCGGCTGCCGGTCGTCATCACGAGGGCCTCGAACAACTTCGGCCCGTACCAGTACCCGGAGAAGGTCATCCCGCTCTTCGTCACGAACGCCCTGCGGGACATCCCGCTGCCGCTCTACGGCGACGGCATGAACGTGCGCGACTGGCTCTTCGTCCTCGACCACTGCGCGGCGATCGATTTCCTTCTCGACCGGGGGGAGGACGGGGAGGTGTACAACATCGGCGGCGGCAACGAGCTGACCAACATCGAGCTCACCAACCTCATCCTCGACCACCTCGGGAAGCCCCGCACGCTCATCAGGCGCGTGAAGGACCGGCAGGGACACGACCGGCGCTACTCCCTCGACTGCGGGAAGATCGGGCGTCTCGGCTGGCGTCCCGCGACGGAGTTCGAGCGGGCGCTCCGCGAGACGATCGACTGGTACGCGTCGAACGAGTGGTGGTGGGAGAAGCTGAAGAGCGGCGAGTACTGGGAGTACTACCGGCGGCAGTACGTGGAGCGGGAGCGGGGCTGAGCGGTTGAGACGGCGGACGTTCGGGTGAAGGTGCTCGTGCTGGGGGCGAACGGCATGCTCGGGCACGCCCTCATGGACGTCCTCGGGCCCCGGTGGGAGGTCGAGGGCGCCGACCGGGGGGAGATCGACATCCGCGACGCGGCGGCCGCGGCGCGCTTCATCGCCGGGCGGCGGCCGGACGCCGTCGTCAACGCGGCCGCCCGGACCGACGTGGACGGCTGCGAGGGTGATCCCGCGGGCGCCCACGCGGTGAACGCGGAGGGCGCGGGGAACGTGGCGCGCGCCTGCGCCGGGGCCGGCGCCCGCCTCGTCCACCTGAGCACCGACTACGTATTCGACGGCCTGAAGGGCTCCCCGTACCTCGAGGGGGATGCCCCCAACCCCGCGAGCGTCTACGGCAGGTCGAAGCTCGCGGGGGAGGTCGCCGTGCGGGAGCGGCAGCCGGACCATCTCATCGTCCGGACCTCCTGGCTCTTCGGGGAGCACGGCAGGAACTTCGTCGACAGGATTCTCGACGCCGCCGCCGGGAGGGAGACGATCGGGGTCGTCGGCGACCAGCACGGCCGCCCGACGTACGCCCCCGACCTCGCGGCGGCGATCGGGAGGCTCATCCCCGCGGCGTACCGCGGGGTCGTCCACGTCGCGAACGACGGCGTGACCTCCTGGTACGACTACGCGCGCGCCATACTCGAGCTGGCGGGGGTGCGGGGCGTCCGCGTCGAGGAGATCGGAAGCGGCCGGCTCGACCGGCCCGCGCCGAGGCCGCCGTACTCGGCGCTCGACTGCACCCTGTACGCGAGACTCACCGGCGGCCACCTGCGGCACTGGCGCGAGGCGGTGCGGGACCACCTCGCCCGCCGGACGGGGCGCGTGAACCGCTGAGGGCCGGCATCGATGCGCGCGGAACGGGAGCCGCACTACCTCCGGCACCGGCAGCGGCTGCGCGAGCGGTTCGAGCGCAGCGGGGGCGGGGGGCTCCACGACTACGAGCTCCTCGAACTGCTCCTCACGCACGCGATCCCGCGGCGCGACGTGAAGCCGCTCGCGAAGGAGCTTATCGGGCGCCTCGGCTCGCTCGGCGGCGTCCTCGACGCGCGCCGTCAGGAGCTCGAGGCGGTGCGAGGGGTCGGCCCGGCCGCCGCGGGCCTCGTCCGGCTCGTGAAGGAGCTCTTCGAGACGTACGCGGCGGAGCGGGTGCGGGAGCGGCGGGGGCTCTCGTCGCCCGGGGCGGTCGCCGAGTTCGCGCGGATCGCGCTCGCCGGCCTCCCGTACGAGCACTTCATGGTCATCTACCTCAACGTGAAGAACCGGGTCATCGGACACGAGGTCGTCCACGAGGGGACGGTGGACCGGGCGGTCATCTACCCGAGGAGGATCATCGAGGCGGCGCTCGCCCGCCGGGCGGCGGGGATCATCCTCGTCCACAACCATCCGAGCGGCTGCCCGGAGCCGTCGGCGGAGGACCGCGGCATCACCCGCTCCATCGCCGGGGTCGGCAGGGCGATGGACATCCGCGTCCTCGACCACCTCGTCGTCGGCAAGGAGGGCTACTTCAGCTTCGCGGAACATGATCTGCTGTGAGCCGCCGCCGCGGAAGGTCACGGCGCTCGGGAAGGAGGTCGCGATGATCGACAAGGAGCTGCTCGACATACTCGCCTGCCCCGCCTGCAAGGCGGCGGTGCGGGTCGAGGGGGACCGGATCGTCTGCACCGGCTGCGGGCGCCGGTACCCGATCAGGGACGACATCCCGGTCATGCTCGTGGACGAGGCCGAGATGCCGGGGGCGGGCGCCGCGGAGCGCGGGTAGGCTGCGGGCGCGGCCGCTCCCCCTCGAAGGGGTCCCGAATGGAAATCGGACCGCAGGCGGGCGTCGCGCCCGGGGCGCGCCTGCTCTACGTGACGCTCGCCATGGAGTACGGGGGGGCGGAGGGCCAGCTCGCCGAGCTCGCCTGCGGCCTCGACCCCGATCGATTCAGACCGCACCTCTGCTGCATACGGGGGGCGGGCCCGCTCCTCCGCCCCTTCGCGGAACGGAGGATCCCCCGCACCGTCTTTGACTTCCCGCCGCTCGACTACGCCGGCAAGGCGCGCTCCGCCCGGCAGCTCCTGCGGGAGGTGCGGACCGTCGCACGCCTGATGCGGGTCGTGCGGCCCCACCTCGTCCACGGCGTCCTGCCGGTGGCGTGCGTGGTGGCGGGTCTCGCCGCCCGCCTCGCCGGCGTCCCGCTGATCGTCACCGGGCGTCGGAGCCTCGGCCTCTACAGGGACGGCCGCCCGCTCCTGCGGTTCCTGGAGAGGGTGGTGGGCCGCCGGACGGACAGGGTGGTGGCGAATTCGGAGGCGGTCCTGGCGGACGCGATCGCGCGGGAGCGGCTCTCTCCGGAGAAGGTCCTCGTCATCCGGAACGGCGTGCGGATCCCCGCCGCGCCCCCCCGCGCATCGTGGCGCGACATCGTCGGCGAGGAGATCGGCGGGCCGGTCGTCTGCCTCCCGGCGAACTTCTTCCCGTACAAGGGGCACATGGATTTCCTCGAGGCGGCCGCGGCGGTGGCGCGGGAGGCGCCCCGGGCGCGCTTCGTCCTCGTGGGAGACGGGTCCCTCCGGGCGGCCATCGAGCGCAGGGCGGCGGAGCCGGGACTCGCGGGGCGGGTCCGCCTCCTCGGCGTCCGGCCGGACTGCCGCGACATCATGGCGCTCTCGGACGTCGTCGTCCTCGCCTCCCACGAGGAGGGATTCCCGAACGTCGTCCTCGAGGCGATGGCGGCGGGGCGGCCCGTGGTCGCCACGCGGGTCGGCGGCGTCCCGGAGGCGGTCGAGGACGGCGTCACGGGACTCCTCGTTCCCGCGCGGGATCCGGCGGCGCTCGCCGGGGCGATCGGGAGGCTCCTGTCCGACCGGGACGCCGCGCGGCGGATGGGGATGCGCGGCCTCGACCGCGCGCGGCGCGAGTTCACCGTGGAGCGGATGGTGGGGGCCTACGAGGATCTGTACGAGGAGCTGCTGGCGCGGAAGGGGTTGGGAGTGGGGCGCGGGGAGTGAGACGCGCGACGTTCCCCGGGAAACGGGAAACGATAAACGAGGAACGGCAGTCCGGTGTGCGGAATCTGCGGCATCGTGCATGGTGACCGGTCAAGGCCGGTCGCGCGGGAGCTCCTCGAGGCGATGACGCGCCTCATGGCCCACCGCGGCCCCGACGGCGAGGGATACCACCTCGACGGCGGCCTCGGCCTCGGCCATCGCCGGCTGAGCGTCATCGACGTGGAGGCCGGCGTCCAGCCGATGACGAACGAGGACCGCTCCCTCTGGCTCGTCTACAACGGAGAGATCTACAACTTCAGGGAGCACGCCGCGGCGCTCGCCCGGCGCGGGCACGAGTTCAGGACCCGCTGCGACACCGAGGTGATCCTGCACCTCTACGAGGAGCACGGCGTCCGCTGCCTCGAGCATCTCCGCGGGATGTTCGCCTTCGCCCTCTGGGACTCGCGCCGGCGGCGGCTCTTCTGCGCCCGCGACCGGATGGGGCAGAAACCGTTCTTCTATCGCCTGAGCGGCGGCGATTTCGTCTTCGCCTCCGGCCCGGCGCCGATCCTCCTCGCGGGCGGGCCGCGGGCGGTGAACCCGCGGGCCCTCGATCTCTATCTCACCTACGGGTATGTCCCCGCCCCCCTCTCCATGTACGAGGGGATCGAGAAGCTCCCCCCGGCGCACTACCTGCTCCTCGAGGACGGCGGGGTCACGGTCGAGCGGTACTGGTCGATCGACCCGTCGGAGCGGACGACGCTGGGCTACCGCGACTGCCGGGAGCGGCTGCGCGAGCTCCTCACCGAGGCGACCCGCCTCAGGCTCATCAGCGACGTCCCCCTCGGCGCGTTCCTGAGCGGGGGGATCGACTCGAGCATCGTCGTCGCGCTCATGAGCCGGCTGACGGACCGGCCCGTCAGGACGTTCTCCATCGGCTTCGAGGAGGAGCGCTTCAACGAGCTCCCGTACGCGCGGAGCCTCGCGCGCCTGTACGCCACCGACCACCACGAGCACATCGTGCGGCCCGACGCGGCCGGCCTCCTCCCGACGCTCGTCCGGCACTACGGCGAGCCGTTCGCGGACTCCTCGGCGCTCCCCACCTACCACGTCGCGGAGATGACCCGCCGGGGCGTCACGGTGGCGCTCAGCGGCGACGCCGGCGACGAGCTCTTCGCCGGCTACGAGCGCTACCTCGCCTGGCGCCTCGCGGGCCGGCTCGCCTCGGTGCCGGGCGCGGCCCGCTGGGCCCCCGCCGCCGCCCGGCTCCTCGCGGCGGCGGGCGGCGGGCGCCGCGTCGAGCGGGTGCGGCGGTTCCTCCCGTCGCTCGGCGCGGACGGGGCGGGCCGCTACCTCGTCTACATGGTCCTCTTCGGCGACGACGAGCGGATGCGCCTCTACGGCCCGGCGATGCGGGAGGCGGCCCGCCGGTTCGACGCCGCCGGCTACCTCCGCCGCCTCTACGACGCCCACGGTCCCGGCGACGACGTCGCGCGGCTCCTCTACGTGGACCTCCACAGCTACCTCCCGGAAGACCTGCTCGTGAAGGTGGACATCGCCTCGATGGCCCACTCGCTCGAGGCGCGCTCCCCCTTCCTCGACCACGAGCTCGTCCGGTTCGCCGCGTCGATCCCCTCGAAATGGAAGCTGCGCGGAGGGACGGGCAAGTATATCCTGAAGGACGCCTTCGCCGACCTCCTCCCGCCCGACATCCGCCGCCGCGGCAAGATGGGGTTCGGCGTCCCCCTCGGGCGCTGGTTCCGGGGCGCGCTCCGCGAGCGGCTGCGCGAGGTCGTCCTCGACCCCGCCGCCCTCTCGAGGGGCTACTTCGACCCGGCGCGCGTCCGGGAGCTCGTGGAGGAGCACGCGGGAGGCGCGCGGGACCATTCCCCCCGCCTCTGGGCGCTGCTCGTCCTGGAGCTGTGGCACCGGGAGTTCATCGACGGGGGGCCCGCGGCATGGCGCGGCGGCCGCTGAAGATCCTCCGGATCGTCACCCGCCTGAACATCGGCGGCCCCTCCGTCCACGCGATCACCCTGAGCGCCGGGCTTCCGACCGACCGGTTCCGGACGACGCTCGCCTGCGGCGTCCCCGCTCCCGGGGAGGGGGACATGGCGCCCGCGGCAGCGGCGCGGGGCGCCGTCCCCGTCATCATCCCCGCGCTCCGGCGCGACCCGGATCCCGCCCGCGATCTCCGGGCCCTCGCCCGGATCGCCATCCTCATCCGTTCCGAGACCCCCGACATCCTCCACACGCACATGGCGAAGGCGGGGGCGCTCGGCCGCCTCGCCGCCCGGCTCTTCCCGCGCGTGCGGACCGTCCACACCTTCCACGGACACGTCCTTGCCGGCTACTTCTCCGGCCCCCGGTCGCGCCTCTATCTCCGGATCGAGCGCCTGCTCGCGCGCCGGACCGACCGGCTCGTCGTCCTCAGCGAGCGCCTGCGGCGGGAGATGCTCGAGCGCTACCGGATCGGCTCGCCCGGGCGGTACGCGGTCATCCCGCTCGGCCTCGACCTCGACCGGTTCGCCGGCTGCGGGGCGCTGCGGGGCGGCCTGCGCGCGGAGCTCGGCATCCCGCCCCGTTCGCCCGTCATCGTCCTCGCGGGGAGGCTCGTCCCCGTCAAGGACATCGCCCTCTTCCTCCGGGCCGCCCGCATCGTCGCGGACGCGCGGCCTGACGCCGTCTTCGTCATCGCGGGCGACGGCCCGCTCCGCGCCGCGCTCGAGGCGGAGGCCTCCGCGCTCGGCCTCGGCCGGCGGGCCGTCTTCACCGGCTGGCGCGCCGACCTCGAGCGGCTCTACGCCGACGCGGACGTCGCCGTCCTCACCTCGCTGAACGAGGGGACGCCGGTCTCGCTCATCGAGGCGGCCGCGGCGGGCGTGCCGGCGGTCGCGACGGACGTCGGCGGCGTCGCCGACGTCGTCCGGGACGGCGTGAGCGGCCGCCTCGCCGGCTCCCGCGACCCGGCGCTCGTCGCCCGGCTCGTGGAGGAGATTGTGGGCGACCCCGCGGCGGCCCGCCGGATGGGGGAGGCGGGGCGCGCCTTCGTCCTCGGGCGGTACGGCTCGGGGCGGCTCCTCGCCGACGTCGCGCGGCTCTACGAGGAGCTCGCCTCCGAGGACCCGCGGTGAATCGGCGCATCATGAACCACGAGCCGCGGATGTGCACGGATTGGAGACGGATTTTCACGGATCCCTGTGCAGCTGTAAGCTATAAGCTGTAAGCTGTAAGGGTGATGCGCCTAACGGGGATTGCAGCAGCGCTCCAACGTTTCCGCCGCGGATGCACGCGGATCCGGTAAATGCAGTTCGTCGGTCGTCCTTCGTCCTTGGCACATCTGCGGCAAAGACCCCGCCACGTTCGACTTTGAACTTTCAACCTTGAACTGTATTTGTTCTCTGTGATCTCTGTGGCGAAAAGAAATATCCGCTGTTCACTTCAATCCGCGGTAATCCGCGTCAATCCGCGGCAGAAACCCTGCTGCGTGCAACTTTGAACTGTAGTCGGATCCGTGGCAATCCGTGGTGAATTGGTGCTTCGTGGCTGCGGGGACCGCGGATCGCTGTTTACACGCCCCGCGCGGAATGCGTACACTACGTCTGCCATGTGGACGGCCGTCTATGCCTACCTGTTCGCCCTCGCGCTCGGGACGGCCCTGCTCCTGACGCCGCTCGCCGCCCGCCTGGCCCGGCGGACGGGCGTCATGGACCTCCCGGGGGGGAGGAAGCCGCACGCGACGCCGACGCCGCTCCTCGGCGGCGCGGCGATCCTCGCGGCCGTGGCCTTCCCCCTCCTCCTCAACGCCGCGCTCGCGCGGACCGCCGTCTCGACCGGCGCGGCCGCCCGGCTCCTCCCGGCGGAGATCGCCGCGCACCTGGAGGGCGCCCTCTCCGTCTTCCCGGCGCTCGCCGCGATCCTCCTCGGCGGACTCGTCATCTTCCTCCTCGGCCTCTGGGATGACCTGCGCGACCTCCCGCCCCGCGTGAAGCTCCTCGGCCAGGTCATGGTCGCCCTCATGCTCGTCGCCCTCGACGTCCGCGCGACCGTCTTCGTCCCCGGCATCTGGTTCAGCGCGGCGGTCACCGTCGCGTGGGTGGTCCTCATCACGAACGCCTTCAACCTCCTCGACAACATGGACGGCCTCTGCGCCGGCGTGGCGGTCGTCGCCGCGGCGGTCTTCTGGTCGATCGCGGCCCGGGGCGGGAACTACCTCATCGCCTCCCTCCTCGCCGTCTTCGCGGGCGCCCTCGTCGGCTTCCTGCGCCACAACTTCCACCCCGCGGCGATCTTCATGGGGGACGCCGGGAGCATGTTCGTCGGGTACATGATGGCGGTCCTCACGATCATGCAGACGTACTACGACCCCTCGACCGACCGGCCGCTCGCCGTGCTGAGCCCCGCGGTCATCCTCGCCGTCCCCCTCTACGACACGCTCTCCGTCGTCGTCATCAGGACGTTCCGGGGCGAGAGCGTCTTCGCCGCCGACCGCCGGCACTTCTCGCACCGCCTGCGCGCGCTCGGCATGCCGGTCCCCGCCGCCGTCCTCTTCATCTGCCTCGTCACGCTCTGCACCGCCCTCGGGGCGACCTTCCTGCCCCGCGTGGGGTGGGGGGGCGGCGCGGTCGTCCTCGCCCAGACGGCCCTCATGCTCTCGATCATCGCGGTCCTCGAGTACGTCGGCGGGCGCGGGGGGGGCGATGCCTGGAGCCGCTAGCGCGCTCGCGCGGCGGATGCCGGCCGCCGCCGGGGCCGTCCTCTGCGGCGCGCTGCTCCTCCGGGCGCTCTGGTCGGGCGTGACCTTCCCCGAGAGCAACGCCGTCATCCTCCTGCTCCTCGCCGCGCCGCTCGCCGCCCTGCTCCTCGCCGCCGCGCTCGATCCCCGCGGCGAGTGGCGGCTCGACGGGCGCGACCTGTGCCTCCTCGGCTATTTCCTCGCCGTCCTGGCGCTCGCGGCCGCCTCGCCGCGGCGCTGGCTCGCGAGGGATTTCCTCCACCAGACGGCCGCCTGCACCGCCGCCTGGTTCCTCGCCGCGCGGCTCCGCTCCGAGGAGGGCCCCCGGCGCGCGGTCATCGCCGGCCTCGTGTCGGCCGCGTTCATCGTCTCCCTCTTCGGCCTCTACCAGCGGTTCCGGGGCCTCGAGGAGACGCGGCTGCTGCTCGACCGGATCGGGGGCGGCGCGGCGATGGGCGCCGCGCTCGCGAGCAGGGTGCAGTCGCGCGCCGTCTTCTCGACCTTCTTCTTCCCGAACGCCCTCGCCGGCTACCTGATCGTCGTCATCCCCCTCGCGGCGATGCTCCCGTTCTGCCGGCGGGCGGAGGCCCGCCCGGTCGCCGTCGGCGCGTGCCTGATCGCGCTCGCCGTCACGCCCGCCGCGACCGCGGTCTTCTCCGACCTCGCCGCGCGGCCGCTCCTCCCGCTGCTCCTCTGGGCGGGGCTCGCCGCAATGCTCGCCTGCGTCGCGCGCGCCCGGCGGCGGCTCCCGCTCGCCGCGGCGCTCGCACCGCTCGCCCTCGCCCCGCTCTGGGCGCTCGCGCTGACGGCCTCCGAGGGGGCGTGGGCCGCCGGCCTCCTCGCGGCGATCGCCGGCCTCCTCCTCGCCGCGGGCCGCCGCCGCGCGGCCGCCGCCCTGCTCGTCGCGGCGGGGCTCGCCGCCGCCGCCGCGTTCGTCGCGGGCGCCCTGCCGGGAGACCTGGGCGAGAGCATGGGCGCGCGGCTGGGCTACTGGCGCGCCGCGGCCTCGATATGGCGGCGGAACCCCCTCCTGGGTGCCGGGCCCGGCTCGTTCGTCGTGGAGTACGCGCGCGTCCGGTCGCCGACGTCGGAGGAAGGGCGCCTCGCCCACAGCGCCTACCTCTGCCTCGCCGCCGAGACGGGGGCCGTCGGCCTCGCCGCGTTCCTCCTCTTCTGGGGCGCCGTCGTCCGCCGCCTCTCGGCCGCCGCCGCGGGGCGCGAGCCGCTCGCGGTCGCCGCCTGCATCGCCTCGCTCGCCTTCCTCATCCACGGCGCGGTGGACGTCGGCCTGAACGACCCGTCGATCACGCTCGCCGCCTGGGTGATCGCCGGTCTCGGGGCGCCGGCGGCCGGGAGGACCCGGAGGGCGGGGCGTGCGGCCTGCCTCGCCGCGGCCGCGGCGGTCGCCGCGGCGGCGGCGGCATGCGTCGCTCCGCACGCGGCGGCCGAGTGGCGCTGCATCAGGGCGGCGCGGCTCGAGCGGGCGGGGATGCCGGAGCGGGCGGCGGAGGAGATCCGGAGGGCGATCGCGACGGAGCCGGGAAACCCCGTCTACTGGAGCCGCCTCGGCGGCCTCGAGGGGCGGCGGGGGAGAGACGACCTCGCCCTCGACGCCCTGGCGCGGGCCGCGGCCGCGGGCGACGGGGTCCCCTCGCACCACCTGCGGCACGCCGTCGCCCTCCGGCGGCTCGGGGGCGGGGCGGACGCGGCGGCGGAACTGGCGCGGGCGGTCGCGGGGAGCCCCGCGGACGCGGACATGCGGCTGCTCCTCGCCTTCTGGCTGGAAAGCGATGGCAGGCGGGACGAGGCTCTGGTACAATACCGCGCGGGGCTCGAGCTCATCAGGGCGGCGCGCGCCGTTCCGCGCAGGATCCGCAGTCACGGCCCCGAGGAGTACGCGCGGCTCGAGGCGCTCGTCGCCGGGCGGATCCTGGAGCTCGAGGAGACGGGCCGCGGGGGCACGAACCCGGCGGGGGAGCGGCGATGAAGATCCTGGTCATCCACGGGCCGAACCTCCATCTCCTCGGGCGGCGGGAGCCGGAGATCTACGGCGGCGCCACGCTCGATGAGATCGACGCCGAGCTCCGCCGGCTCGCCGCGGCCGAAGGGATCGGCATCGAGATCGTCCAGTCGAACCACGAGGGGGAGATCGTGGAGCGGATCGGCGCCGCCTCGGCGTCGTTCGACTCGATCCTCATCAACCCCGCGGCCTACACCCACACGAGCGTGGCGATCCGGGACGCGATCCTCGCCGCGACGATCCCCGCCGTCGAGGTGCACCTGTCCAATATCTACGCCCGGGAGGAGTTCCGGCGAACGTCGCTCATCGCCCCCGTGGCGGCCGGCCAGGTGTCCGGCTTCGGCGCTATGAGCTACTATCTCGGCTTCAGGGCGGCCGCCGCGCTGGCGAGGGGGCGGTCGCATGCGGCGGGCTGACCGTCTAGGGAGACTCCTCGCCCTCCTCCGCGCCGAACGCCTCGACGGGCTCCTCGTCACGAGCATTCCCAACATCCGCTACCTCACCGGCTTCACCGGGAGCGCCGCGCATCTCGCCGTCGCCCCCCGCCGCACGCTCCTCCTCACCGATTCCCGCTACGGCCTCCAGGCGTCGCGCGAGGCCGGCCGCATCCGCGTCCGCGTCGTCGAGGCGGGGGGGCTTCCCGCCGCCGTCGGCGAGTGGGCGCGCGCCGCCGGGGCGGGCCGCCTCGGCTTCGAGGCCGATGTGCTCTCCTGGGGCGCGCACCGTCGGGTCCGGCGGGCGCTCCCCCGCGGCTGCGCCCTCGTTCCCGCCGCCGCGCCGGTCGAGCGGCTCCGGGTGGTCAAGGACCGCGGCGAGCTCCGGGCGCTCCGGCGGGCGGCCCGCATCGCCGACCGCGTGATGGCGGCGGCGGCGGCGCTCCTCCGCCCCGGCATGACCGAGGAGGCCGCGGCCGCCGCGATCGAGCGGATCGCCCGGGAGCGCGGGGCCGAGGGGACGGCGTTCCGCCCGATCGTCGCCTGCGGGCCGGCCGGCGCCATGCCCCATCACCGCCCGGGCCCCGCGCGTCTCGTGCCGGGCCGGCCGATCATCGTCGACCTCGGCGTCCGGGTCGGGGGGTACAATTCCGACTTGACCCGCACCTTCATTTTGGGTAGATTGACCCCACGGTATCGGGAAGTCTTCGAGGCGGTGCGCGAAGCGCAACGCGCTGCGCTGCAGGAAATAAGGGAAGGGGCGGAGGCGTGCCGCGTCGACGCCGCGGCGCGGGCGGCGCTCGCCGCGCGCGGCTTCGGGCGCTCCTTCGGCCACGCCCTCGGCCACGGCGTCGGCCTCGAGGTCCACGAGGCGCCCCGCATCGGCGGGGAGAGCGCCGCGCGGCTCCTCGAGGGGATGGTCTGCACCGTCGAACCGGGCGTGTACCTGCCGGGCTGGGGCGGTGTGCGGATCGAGGACATGGTGCTCGTCGGCCCGCGCGGGTGCGCCGAGCTCACCTCGTCGCCGAAGGGCATCACGGAGAGCGTGCCATGAACATCAAGGAGATACGAGAGATCATCGCCCTGATGAACGAGAACGAGGTGACCGAGTTCACGATCGAGCGGGAGGGGTTCAAGCTCTGCATCAGGAAGGCGGGGGGGGCCGGGGCCGTCGCGGCGCCCGCACCCGCCGCCGTCTCCGCCGCCGTGCCGGCGCCCGCCCCCGCCGCCGCGGAGGCGGCCGAGGGGCAGTACATCGTCTCGCCGATGGTGGGCACCTACTACGCCGCCCCCGCACCCGACGCGCCCCCGTACGTGAAGGTCGGCCAGGAGGTCGACGAGGAGACGGTCGTCTGCCTCATCGAGGCGATGAAGGTGCTCAACGAGATCAAGGCCGAGCGGAAGGGGAGGATCGTCGAGGTGCTCGCCGAGAACGGCGAGCCGGTCGAGTTCGGCAAGAAGCTCTTCCGGATCGCCTGACCGCCCCTCCCTCCCGCCGGGACGCCGTATGTTCAAGAAGATCCTCATCGCGAACCGCGGCGAGATCGCCCTCCGGGTGATCCGGGCCTGCCGGGAGCTCGGCATCCGCTCCGTGGCGGTCTACTCCGAGGCGGACGTCCACTCGATGCACGTCCGGCTCGCCGACGAGGCGATCTGCATCGGCCCGGCCGCCTGCGCGAGGAGCTACCTCAACATCGCCGCCATCATCAGCGCGGCGGAGATCGCGGACGTCGAGGCGATCCATCCGGGCTACGGCTTCCTCGCCGAGAACGCGCACTTCGCCGAGATCTGCGAGAGCTGCGGCATCCGGTTCATCGGCCCCCGCCCGGAACACATCCGGCTGATGGGCGACAAGGTCGAGGCCCTCAAGGCCGTCCGGGCGGCGGGGATCGCCGCGCTGCCCGGCAGCGACGGCGTCGTGGACGACCGGGACGAGGCGCTCCGGATCGCCCGGCGCCTCGGCTACCCGGTGATGATCAAGTCCGTCGGCGGCGGCGGCGGTCGGGGGATGCGGATCGCCCACAACGACGTGAGCCTCGCGAACGCCTTCCTCACGGCCCAGGCGGAGTCGGAGGCCGCCTGCGGCAATCCCGCCATCTACATCGAGAAGCAGCTCGAGCGCCCCCGCCACGTCGAGGTCCAGATCCTCGCCGACCGCGCGGGCACCGTCATCCACCTCAACGAGCGGGACTGCAGCGTCCAGCGGCGGCACCAGAAGCTCATCGAGGAGTCCCCCTCCCCCCGCATGACGCCGCGGCTCCGGGCACGGATGGGCCGGGCCGCCGTGCGCATCGCCTCGGCGATCGGCTACGTGAACGCCGGCACGGTGGAGTTCCTCCTCGACAGGAGGGATCGGTTCTACTTCCTGGAGATGAACACCCGCGTCCAGGTGGAGCACCCGGTGACGGAGATCGTGACGCAGACGGACATCGTCAAGGAGCAGATCCGCATCGCCGCGGGGGACCGGCTCGGCGTCGCCCAGGCCGGCGTCCGCATCCACGGCCACGCGATCGAGTGCCGCATCAACGCGGAGGACTGGGAGCGGGATTTCGCCCCCTGCGCCGGGAGGGTGAGCCTCTACAGCCCGCCGGGCGGCCCGGGGGTGCGGGTCGACTCGCACGTCTACGCCGGCTACGAGATCCCCCCGTTCTACGACTCGATGGTGGCGAAGGTGATCTGCGTCGGCCACACGAGGGAGAGCGCGGTGCGGCGGATGCAGCGCGCCCTCGAGGAGTACGTCATCGAGGGAATCAAGACGACGATCCCCCTCCATCGGCTCATCCTGGCGGATCCGCGGTTCCGGAAGGGGAAGTACTACACGGACCTCGTCGACGGCCTGCTGGAGGTCCAGGCGAAGAAGGCCTGACAGGGGAGGGCGGAGAAGGCATGAATCTCGCGAGATCGATCATCCTCGTGGTCTTCACGGTGTGCGCGCTGTTCCTCGGCGTCATCCTCATCTGGGACTTCCTCGCCGAGGCGGGGCTCGTCGCGATGCCGTTCGACATCGTGGAGACCGTCCGGACGGTCTCCTCGTCGCCGTGGAACGGCCGGATCGGCCTCGCCCTGGTCGCCGCCGCGGCGGCGCTCATCGTCCTCAGGACGCGGGAGCTCAGGCGGGAGCAGTGCATCGCCTTCGACAACCCCGGCGGCGAGGTCGCCATCTCCATGGACGCCGTCGAGGATTTCATCCGGCGCGCCGGCGGCGAGTTCGCGGGCGTCAAGGGCCTCGTCCCGCGCATCCACGCGGGCGCGGAGGGGATCGGCATCCACGTCCGCATGGACATATGGGAGGGGACGAACATCCCGCGGCTGAGCGAGGAGATGCAGAACGCGATCAAGAACCGGGTGCAGGACTCCCTCGGGATCAACGTCGCCTCCGTGAGCGTGAGCGTCGGGAAGATCGTGAGCGGCGGCGGCGCCGACGAGACGGAGGAGTGACGGGCCGCCGGGGGATCGGGGAGGGGGTTCGGATGAGGAAGACGATCGGGGTGCTCACCGGCGGGGGCGACTGCCCCGGCCTCAACGCCGTGATCGCCGGTGTCGTCCGCGCCGCCGAGGCGGAGGGGTGGGCGGTCCT
>JAQUPF010000003.1 GCA_028716845.1 bacterium
CCGCCGGGGATGCCGTGGTAAACGCCGCCCAGTCGCTGAACGAATAATTGGCGCTCCCCGGGGCGTTCAGACCGTCATACGCCTCCACCCGCCACCGGTAGAGCGTGCCCCCGCTCAGGAGACCGGCAGGTACCGTGTACTCCGTCGATGTGCCCCACGGGGGGATCGAGAGGTAGATGGTATTGAAACTCTGATCTACTATCATCACCCGATAGTAGACCGTCTCACCGTAACTCACACCCGCCCAGCTCAGCGTCGCTGTCGGCGACACGCCCGTCACCCCGTCCGACGGACTGAACGATGCAACGTCCGGCACCGGTATCGGATCGACCGCCAACACCTTCTCCGCCGTGTCGGTCAACCCGTCTATGTCCTCCACCATAAAGTAGTACGTTCCGGTCGCCGCCGCCGTGCCGATTTCCGTATACCGATACAATCCCGGCCCCGCAAGATACTCGCCCGCGCCGAATGAATGCGAGAACCCTCCCGGACCCGTCACCGTCAACGAACTGATCGTCCCCGGCACCGAGCCGTCGGGATCGGTCACGCTGGCTTGAACCATGATCCCTTCACCATAAGGGCTGTTCACATGACAGACCGAGACCCAGTTCAACACCGGCGGAACCAGCATCGGCGTTTCAGTCGGCGTGGGCGTGGGCAACACGGGTGTTTCCGTTGGCGTGGCTGTCGGCGGAATAGGCGTCTGCGTAGGTGTGCTTGTGGGCTCCGGCGTCCCGGTAGGTGTCGACGTAGGAGACATCGTGGGCGTCGCCGTCGGCTCGGGTGTTGCGGTCGGCGTGATCGTGGGCTCAGGAGTCCCGGTGGGCGTGGCCGTTGGCTCGGGCGTCGCCGTCGGCGTGGGCGTCGGAGTATCTTCTGCAAATATTGTCAGGAATGGATAACCGTCATTTTCACCAGGGCTGATATTCCAGATATCCTCCGCACCCTCGTCCTCATAAGGGTTGCCCACAAAGTCCCAGGCCGCATCTAAACCCTCACTCCAAGTCGTGTCGGTAAATGTCCTGATATCGTGCATCGCCGAGGTTATTTTCCCCGTTCCGCCATCGCTCGACATTCTTCCGGAAGTCTGGGTGTCCCAGAACGAGTCCGTCACCGTCCCCTCGTTATACCCCACAAGACCGCCCGTGGATGAATAGTCACCGATACTGGTTATATAGCCGATGGAATAGGAATTCGACACCGCTCCATAATTCAACCCGACGAGACCACCCACATGCGATCGGTTATACCAACCGCTGGATTCGCTGGTCACGGAGCTGCTGGAGTATGAGTTCGACACCAACCCGGAATTCCACCCGATGAGACCACCCACATACTGGCTCCTCCATTCAGATACCGGTGTGTTGGTCACGGAGCCGGCTGAACAGGAACTCGATACTGACCCGTAATTCATCCCGACAAGGCCGCCCGTATACTTCGTATGGCCGGACATGGTAGTGCCGGTCACGGAGCCCCTGCAGGAGGAATCCGATACCCACCCATAATTCATCCCGGCAAGACCACTCGTATAATTACTGCCGGTGACGCTCATTTCATTCAACCTGACATTCTTCACCACCGCATCTTCACCGATATAGCCGAAGAGACCGACGTAGTTCATCCCGGGCCTGTCAATGTGCAGACCGGTAATACTGTACCCCCCTCCGTCAAAGCTCCCCGCAAACATACTGTCGGCGGCAGCCCCGATCGGATCGAAGCCCAGCCCGCTATTCCATTCCGATGTGGCCGAGGCATCAATATCGTTACCCAGGACGAAGTGCCCATCCAGAAGATATCCCGCCTCCTGCAACTGCTCCACCGTGGTTATGACATAAGGGTCGCCCGGCGTCCCCGAGCCCTCCCCGCTGAAACCGGCACTGAACAAGGGCTCCGCTGTTCCTTCTATTGCCCCCAGGAATGGATAACCGTCGTTAATTTCTCCAGTGTAATCAATGTTCCAGATATCCTCACTTCCGACATCATCATATGGATCACCGATAAAATCCCATGCGTTATCCAGGCCTGCGCTCCATCCTGCATGGGTGTAAGTCAGAACGACCTTCATCGCCGCAGTGGTCTTCCCCGTTCCGCCATCGCTCGACATTCTTCCGGAAGTCTGGGTGTCCCAGAACGAGTCCGTCACCGTCCCCTCGTTATACCCCACAAGACCGCCCGTGGATGAATAGTCACCGATACTGGTTATATAGCCGATGGAATAGGAATTCGACACCGCTCCATAATTCAACCCGACGAGACCACCCACATGCGATCGGTTATACCAACCGCTGGATTCGCTGGTCACGGAGCTGCTGGAGTATGAGTTCGACACCAACCCGGAATTCCACCCGATGAGACCACCCACATACTGGCTCCTCCATTCAGATACCGGTGTGTTGGTCACGGAGCCGGCTGAACAGGAACTCGATACTGACCCGTAATTCATCCCGACAAGGCCGCCCGTATACTTCGTATGGCCGGACATGGTAGTGCCGGTCACGGAGCCCCTGCAGGAGGAATCCGATACCCACCCATAATTCATCCCGGCAAGACCACTCGTATAATTACTGCCGGTGACGCTCATTTCATTCAACCTGACATTCTTCACCACCGCATCTTCACCGATATAGCCGAAGAGACCGACGTAGTTCATCCCGGGCCTGTCAATGTGCAGACCGGTAATACTGTACCCCCCTCCGTCAAAGCTCCCCGCAAACATACTGTCGGCGGCAGCCCCGATCGGATCGAAGCCCAGCCCGCTATTCCATTCCGATGTGGCCGAGGCATCAATATCGTTACCCAGGACGAAGTGCCCATCCAGAAGATATCCCGCCTCCTGCAACTGCTCCACCGTGGTTATGACATAAGGGTCGCCCGGCGTCCCCGAGCCCTCCCCGCTGAATTCATGCGGCGTCGGCGTCGGTTCAGGTGTTTCGGTAGGTGTCGGCGTCGGCTCGGGAGTCTCCGTGGGCGTTGCCGTGGGGGGCATCGGTGTATCCGTAGGCGTACTCGTGGGTATAGGCGTCTCCGGTGTCGCTGTCGGCTCGGGTGCTTCGGTCGGGGTTGGAGTCGGCTCCTGGGTCCCGTACTGCCATCCCAGCCTCGGGTAATCGTGCCCATCGTTGATATACCACGTCTCGTCCACGTACACTCCCATCAGTACCATGTCCCACGGATCATCCAGCCCCTCGCTCCATGCCACATCGGTAAAGGTGCGGATATCCTTCATCTCCGTCGTCGTCTTCCCCGTCCCGCCCGCACTCGTCTCCCGTCCGGATGACTCCCCGTCCCACAGGGAGTTGAACACGGTTCCACCAAAATCAATTCCGACAAGACCGCCCAAGTCACCACCGCCGCTTACGAAACCGGTCGAGTAGGAGTTCGTCACGGATCCCAAATTTATTCCGACGAGACCGCCCACTTGACTGCTGCCGCTCGCAGAACCAGTTGCGTAACAGTCGGAAATATTCCCCCCCCAATTTGCCCCGACGAGACCGCCCCCCCTGTAACCGCTTACAGTACCGGTTGCGCAGGATCTCAAGACGGTTCCACTGTTCTGCCCCGCGAGGCCGCCCACAGCATCATTGCCGCTTACAGTGCAGCTTGAATAGCAGTCGGACACAAATCCATTATTCTGTCCGATGAGGCCGCCCGCATGGTACACACCATTACTACTTACAATACCCGTCGAGTAGCAGTCGGCCATGCTTCCACTATTCTGGCCGACGAGACCGCCTGTATTCATACTACCGCTCACGTTAACGCTCTCCAACCCCACGTTATTCAGGACGACCCCGCTTCCAGTGCATCCGAAAAGACCGACGTAGTCCGTGCCGACCCTGTTGATATACAGGCCGGTGATCCTGAATCCCCGGCCGTCAAAGCCTCCAGTAAATGGAGAGGGATTATTCCCTATCGGCTCGAAACCCGCACCTCCGTCCCAGTCCGACGTGGCCGAGGCATCGATGTCATTTCCCAACGCATAGTGTGCGGCCTTGTCGCTGTTCATTGCCTGCAACTGGATCTCGTTTGTGATGATGTAAGGGTCTTCCGAGGTGCCACTTCCGCTCATGGCCGACGTGGGTGTGGGCTCCGGCGTTTCGGTTGGCGTTACCGTCGGCGCAGGCGTCTCCGTCGGTGTTGCTGTGGGAGGCACCGGCGTCTCCGTGGGTGTGGCCGTCGGCTCTGGCGTCTCAGTCGACGTAGCCGTGGGGACGGGTGTCCCAGGTGTCTCGGTCGGCGTCGGGGTAGGTTCCTGCGTTTCCCGTATACCTGTATATAACCTACCGCCAACACTTGAACTACCGGCTATCAAACGGCTCCCATCGGCATTGGAGGCGACGGCGTACCAATTCTCGCCTACATCCCCAGCCGGCTTTGTTTCCATCCAGTATTCGCCGCCATCAGAAGATATAAATAGCCTCCCCCCTTCAACACCGGCTACCAGATAGTTTCCATCGGCACTTGACGCAACACAACTCCAGTTCCAGTCCTCATCCCCCGCCGGTCGCCTTTCCTCCCAGCTATCACCCCCGTCGGAGGAAATGAACATTCTTCCGCAAGGGGCACCGTTTGCATAGGAACATGCAATCAAACGGCTGCCGTCGGCATTAGAGGCAACGGATCTCCAGTTCCAGTCACCTTCACCACCGGGGAATATCTCCATCCAGTCTTCACCGGCGTTTGAAGAAATGTATACAGCAGTGCTGCTGTAAGACCCTTTTGGTGCACAGACTATCAGACGGCTGCCATCCACACTGGAAGAGGCCGATATCCACGTTTTGGCAGTCAGCCTTTCAGTCCAGTTTTCACCACCATTCGATGAAGTGTACAGATTGCCGTAAATATAGTTGCCCGAACCATAAGCAGCTAGTAGATTACTGCCTTCGGCATCGGAAGCGACACATCTCCAGTTGGCATTCTGGTTACCTATTGGTCTCCTCTCTGTCCAGTTTGCTCCACCATCAGAGGAAGTGTATAATCTGCCATACCAACTATCATTACTGGCGGCTATTAGAAGACCACCATCGGCATTCGAAGCAACAGCGTACCAATCCCTATTAACATCCCCCTGCGGTCGCCTCTCCACCCAATTTTCACCGCTGTCAGAAGAGGTGTATAGCCTCCCGGTACCAGAAACACTACCTGCTATTAAAGTGCTTCCATTATGATCGGAGGCAACAGAAGCCCAATACCTGTCTACATCGCCTGCAGGCCGCCTCTCTGTCCAAATATAGGACGGCGGCGTCACACTGGGCGTTGGCGTTGGTGTCGGCGGTGCAGGCAGATCAAATCGCGCAAAAAAACTGCGCGGCTCTCCCCCAATGGTTGAGAAAGCCCCTCCCACATACACGGTCTCTCCATGAACCGCAACCGCATACACCGTGCCATTCGCATCGGGATTCCACAACCTCGCCACGCCCGTCACCGAGGAAAGTGCCGCAAGACGATTCCTTGTCGCTCCGCCTATGCTCGTAAAATCCCCGCCGGCATATACAGTGCTGCTGTCAATCGCGAGGGAATTCACGTAGGAATATGGGACCCACTGGCCGGGAGTCCATTTCGTGGCAAGGCCTGTCCCGGCGTCAAGAGCGGCAATGAAGTACCTCGTTTGGCCACCGATGGACGTGAAACTCCCTCCCGCATATATCGTCCCGGCGCTCAGGGCAAGGGCATTCACGCCGCCATTTGCATTCGGGTCCCAGTCGGCTGCCAGACCCGTTTCAACGTCAACTGCCGCTATCCGGCTCCTTGTCTCGCCGCCGATGGACGTGAAATCCCCCCCCGCATATACCGTCACGGCGCTCAGGACAAGGGCTTTCACGGTGCCATTTGCATTTGGATTCCACGCGCCAGGAATACCCGTTAGAACGTTGATCGCCGCAATTCTGTTCCTCGTCTGGCCGCCGATGCTTGTGAACGACCCTCCCGCATACACGGTCTCTCCACTAACCGCAAGAGCATGCACCGTGTTGTTCGCATCAGGGTTCCAATCAATAACCATGCCCGTCTCAGGATCAATTGCCGCTATTCGGTTCCTTGTCTGGCCGCCGATGGTCGTGAAGTTCCCTCCTATATAAACAGTCCCTCCATTTATCACGAGCGAATACACAGTACCATTTGCATTCGGATTCCAGTCGGTTGCCGAACCGGTCTCGACATCGAGGGCAGCAATGTAGTATCGCGTCACTCCTCCGATGCTCGTAAAAGATCCGCCGACAAATATTGTGTCTCCGCTTACTGAGAGGGTCCTCACAAAGCCACCTGCGCTCGGCCAGTCGGTGGCCAGACCGGTCTGGGCATCAATTGCCGCCATCCCGTTCCGTATCTCGCTGCCGATGGTCGCGAACTCACCCCCCGCATAAACCGTCCCACCACTCACCGCGAGTGCCAGAACATCGGAACCGGCATTCGGATCCCAATCAGTTGCCACGCCCGTTTCAATATCCAAAGCCGCAATGCGATTCCTCGGATGGTAGCCAATCCACGTGAAATTTCCACCTGCATATACTTTCCCGCCGCTCACCTCGAGAGAATACACGATGCGATCTGCATCCGGATTCCACTCGATAGCGAGACCCGTTGCAGCGTCGAGCGCCGCAATTCTGTTTCTCGTCTGGCCGCCGATGGTCGTGAAGTTCCCTCCTATATAAACAGTCCCTCCATTTATCACGAGCGAATACACAGTACCATTTGCATTCGGATTCCAGTCGGTTGCTACACCTGTCTCAATATCCAAAGCCGCAATGCGATTCCTCGCCTGTCCCCCGATGTTCGAGAATTCTCCCCCCACATACAGGGTATCCCCGCTCACTGTGAGAGCGCGCACGGTCGAATCCGCGTTCGGTTCCCAATCCGTGACTGAACCTGTCTCAGCATCAATGGCGGCGATTCTGCTTCTCGACTGGCCGCCGATAATCGTGAACGATCCCCCCACATATACCGTCACGCCATTCACAAGGAGGGTATACACAGTGGAATTCGCGTCGGGGTTCCAAAGCAAGTCCACGCTTCCATCTGAAAGAATATGTGCGAGACGATTTCTTTCCACCCCACCCACGCGCGTAAATGTTCCTCCTATGTACCAGCCGCCAGAGCCATCCGGAACTGAAGCATATATACTGCCATCCACTTTGGGATATTGCCCACTCGGAGTACCTGTGGAGATATCAAGGGGGACACCGGAACCGGTGCACGGCCCGACATAAGTAAAGTCTCCGCCGATATATACCCTATCCCCCGCCTGCACTATCGACGACACCGACCCATTGGTTATCCAGGTGTTTCCATCAGGACTACTTGACTCTGCGAGAGTGACCGCGGTGAGATTTATTGAAGACAGAGCTATACCTACGGTACCAAGAAATATGCGCGCGACGGAATAACCATGTCGCGGCCAATCTTTATCTTCTCTCGGGTCATTCATGGACAACACCCTCCCTTTGATGAGATGTCTTCTTCCCAGAGCTTAAATGCCTATTCCTAATTCATCCCGGCACTGAGCAGGTGCACGAAATGCCTTCACAGGAGCATGCGCTATCTACCGTGCATATTATATAGTGCGCCCGACGATCCAATATGCGGTTGGCCACTCCTTCCACATTGTTATGTCTCATGATCCGAACCGGAATTTTCCCATGGTATTTCTCCATTTCGAGCATGCCCATCCAATCCATGGCGCCTTGTTTGCTGGTCCATGTATAACATATTGCCCCGCAATAAATTGCGATCATATTTCGCCGTAATTCCCTAATGAAAATTACCCGATTCAACATTATGGATGCGGAAGAGCTGCGCGGCATCTCTGCGATCTTTGTGCATGGAATGGGGTGATTTTCATATTGACGCCTGTTTCAAATTGGGTATAATCCCCTTTACCTTTCTTTGAGTAATACTAATCAGCTGCGTTACCATCCCCTGGATTATTTTCTTTCTCCGGCGATTCGCACGATCCAGTGATACAGGGCCGGCGGGCCTTTGAGATGGGCGCCCGCACCGCAGTTCACGCAGACGAATTTCTGGACGGGGATCCTGTATTCGAAGCCGTTCCTGTCGATATTGAGAATTCGCTTCAGGTGAATCGAGGTCATCCCGTTCTTGTACAGCTTCTCGCACCCGCATCTCGCGCACCGCGCGGGGACCGGCTCGCCGGGCTGCTTCTTCAGCGCGGCCTCGAGACGCCGGATGGTTCTCCTCTGCTCAGCGATTATGGCGCGGAGATCGTTCACCCTGTCACGCCTTTCTGTTCCTCCCGCCCGCACCGCCCTTCCTCCTGACTGTGAATTCCCTCCGCATTGCCTCCTTCGCGCGGCGAATCCACAGCGACACCGAATTCCTGCTCACGCCCAGATCCCGCGCCACGACCAGCAGACTCTCTCCACCGAAGACCCTGATGACGGCCTGTACCTTCTCGCCGGGTCCGATCTTCCGGTACGCCATTTCTCACCCCTCGAAGAGGGGGATCTGGAGAACGAAGGTCGCGCCCTGGCCAGCCCTGCTCTTCGCCCACAGGCGGCCGCCGTGGGCCTGCACGATCTTCCGCGCCACGCACAGCCCGAGGCCGGTCCCCTCCCCGGCGGGCCTCGTCGTGAAGAACGGCTCGAAAATCCTGCCCATGTTCTCCTTCGGTATGCCCCTGCCGGTGTCGCTGAATTCGACTATGGCGTGCCCCCCCTTCAACATGCCTTTGATGGAAAACGTTCGTGTCGCCGCGCTCCTCAGTTCGTGGTGGGCGTTCTTCACGATATTGAATACGGCCTGCTGGAGCTGGAAATCGTCGACCAGGACCTTCAATGCGGTCGACGGCAGCGTGCACCGGACCGTGATGCCGTCCCGGTCGAACGGCCCCGCGTGGAATTTCAGGACGTTCTCGATGATCTTCCGCAGGTCCCGTCTCTGCTTCCTGTCGGTGATCCCCCTTGCGAATTCGAGGATGCTCTCGGCGGTCCTGCTGCAGCGGTCCACCGTGTCGAGAAGCCGGCCGAGGCACTTTTCCCGTTCCCGGCCGTCCTTCACGATCTTCAGAATGTCCCGGTACCCCGCTATGGAGGTCAGCGAGTTTGCGAGTTCATGGACGATCTCGGACGTTGATTCTCCTATGGAGACGAGATGCGATGCCCGCCTGATCCGCATGTTCATGCCGATGAGGCGCGACACAAGCCGTGTGTTCGTGACGGCGATCCTGTGATGGCAGGCGGCGATCGCCGCCATGTCGGCGACGAGATCCAGTTTCCGGCTCAGGTCCTCCGTGACGTCATGGCCCGGGTCCCAGTGCGTGAGATAGCATCCCAACACCCTTCCCCTGCTTCTGATCGGAAGGCAGATGATCCTGCCGGCAACCGATCCTCTCCCGGCCGGCCGACCGCGCGGCATGAATTCACCGCCGCATGCGGCGAGCGGCGAGCCTGTCGAAACGACCCTGAAGGCGGCCCGCTTCCCCGCATCGACCGCCCCGCTGTCCATCCGGTCGCTCGCGATCGCCTCGATCTCATAACATCTCTTCCACGCAAGGTAGATGGCCGCACCCTTGTACGGAAGGATGGTTCCGGCATACGAGAGGATGGAATCCGCCGCCCGGTGGAGTTCGCACTCTGACAGGACCTTCCGCGTCAATTCACCGAGGATCATGAAATGGTCCGGAGAGGCCTCGGCGTTCTCGGATTCCGGATACGATGCATATCCATGACCGGTCATTTCCCTTCGATCCATGCCGCCTCTTGCGCGACACGTAAGTAACGATGGAGTACCGTATCGAATTGCCGGCTTCACCGAATTCATGAACGGCGTTTCCACCTACCATAAAGCAACTATCATGCCGCCATGGTTGTGATTTCCATGCCGGCGTAAGTGGACGCAACTAACTTGCTTACAGTGAGTTATGCCTAATGGCGAAGGGAAGCGGGGAGAAATGTTACGATTGAATCGGATGAGGGGTATTCAACAATGGCAAGATGCTCAATAGATGAACATCAGGGCGTTTTCGCGACGGGCTTCGCCAGTTCGTATTCCCTGATTCTGCGGAGGAGCGTATTCCTCGCTATGCCGACGGCCTTTGCCGTTTTCGAGTAATTCCAGCCGTTCTCATCGAGGGCGGAAGCCAGGTATTCCCGCTCGATATCCCTGAAAGATCCCCTCGCTCTCAAGCCGGGACTGTCTCCGGCGACACTCTTCCTGATCGAGGGCGGGAGATCGTCCGCCTGAACCATGGCCGACTTCGAGAGGACAACGGCCCGCTCGACGGCATTGTGCAGCTCCCGGACGTTCCCCGGCCAATGGTACTCGTACATGATCCGCATCGCCTCCGCGGATACCCGCTTCGGGTCGGCATCCTTCTTCCCCGACGATCCCGTCCGCCGCAGGAGATGATCGATGAGGAGCGGGATGTCCTCCTTCCTTTCCCTGAGCGGGGGGATTTCGACCGAGATGACGTTGAGCCGGTAGTACAGATCCTCCCGGAATTTACCCTCCCCCACGAGTTTCACGAGGTCCTGGTTGGTCGCGGCGATGACCCGCACGTCGATCTTTATCGTATCGTTGCTCCCCAGCCGGCGGATCTCCTGCTCCTGGAGGACACGGAGGAGCCGGACCTGCGTCATGGGTGAGGTCGCGGATATCTCATCGAGGAAGATCGTGCCCCGGTCGGCCTCCTCGAAGAGACCCTTCTTCGCGTTGATCGCCCCCGTGAACGCGCCCTTCACGTAGCCGAACAATTCCCCCTCGAGCAATCCCTCGGGGAGCGCGCCGCAGTTGATGGGGATGAACGGCATCTCCCGCCGGCGGCCCCCGCCGTGGATCGCCCGGGCGACGAGCTCCTTCCCGGTCCCGCTCTCGCCGCAGACGAGGACGGTCGAATCGGTCATCGCCACCTGTTCGATGAACTCATGCAGGCGGAGGATCCCCGGGCTCCGGCCGACGATGTGCCTTCGCGAGAAGGTGTCCTTGAGGGCCATCCTGAGTTGGCGGACCTCTGTCCGGAGGCGCTTCCGCTCGACGGCGTTCCTGACCCGAATCATGATGTCCTTCGGCTCGATCGGCTTGGTCAGGTAATCGTAGGCACCGAGCTTGATCGCCTCGACGGCGGATTGTATGGTGCCGAACGCGGTCAGGATGATCACCTCCGTGTCGCCGGGGCCTTCCTTGACCCGTTTCAGGAGATCGATCCCGCCCATGACGGGCATGTTGAGATCGGCGATCACGAGGTCGTAGCAGGAGGCGTCGATCTTCCGCATCGCCTCCTCGCCGTCGCGGGCCTCCTCCGGACGGAATCCGTTTCTTTTCAGGAGAATGGAAAGGGCCTTCCGAATCGATTCCTCGTCATCCACGATCAGGACGGATTCCATCGGCGCCCTCCTTCGCCAGCGGAAAGGTGATGACGAACGTCGTTCCCCCGCCGGGCTCGCTCTGGCAGGAGATGGAGCCGTGATGCGCGTTGATGATGCGGTTCACGATGGCGAGGCCGAGGCCGGTCCCGCCTTTCTTCCTGCTGAAGAACGGTCGGAATATGTTTCGCAGATCCGCCGCCGGAATCCCGCATCCGCTATCCCGGAAGACGATGGCGGCCGAATTCCCCTCCCGCTCGGTTCGGAGGCGCAGTTCCCCGGATCCGCCCATGGCCTGGCTTGCATTGATGACGAGGTTGAGGAAGACCTGCCTGATCTGGTTCTCGTCGAGGAGCGCCGTCAACGGCTCCTCGGAAAGGTCAACCGTGATTTGTATCGTATCGGTCACGACCTTCTCCCGCGTGAAGGAATCGATGATTTCACGCATCAGCCGATTGACGTCCACCGGCGAGCAGATCGGTTCCTGCGGCCTTCCGAAGCGCAGGAAATCGGTGACGATGCCCTCCAGGCGGGCGGCCTCCTTCTCGATGATGCCGAGGAGACTCATCTCGTCCGTGCCGATGACCTGTCCCTGCTGCTCCAGGAGCATCTTCACCGAGGTGAGGATCCCGCCGAGCGGATTGCGTATCTCGTGGGCGACGCCCGCCGCGAGCTCACCGAGACCCGCGAGATGCTGCGCCTCGGCCAGCCGTTTCTCCGTTTCACGCTGCTCGGTGACATCCCGCTCGATACACACCTTGGCGGTGAGTTTCCCTGTCTCGTCAAACAGGTAACCGGTCGAAAGCCATGAGATGAAATCGGTTCCGTCCTTCCTCCTCCTGTAGAGCTCGGCGGACCACGGCTGGAGGTCATCGGCCTTTTGGCGAATGCGTTCCAGCAGGTCGGCCGGATTCCTGTCTGAGTAGAACATACTGATGGGCTTCCCCAGCAGCTCCTCTGCCCGGTAGCCGTACATCTCCTCGCCCGCCTTGTTGATGCTCACAATCCTGTTCCCGGGATCGGTGGATATGATGCCGAGCGATGCCCTTTCGACGAGATCGGCCATATAGCGGATCTTCTCCTCGGCGTGCTTCTGTTCGGTGATGTCGCGGATGATGCTGATGCCCCCCTTCCGCCTGCCTGACGCGTCGAAGAGATAGGAGACCGACAGCCAGATGGGGAACAGGGTGCCGTCCTTCCTCCTGTCCAGTATTTCCCCCTCCCAGTTCTCGCCCTTCGCCGATTTCTCCCTGAGACTCCTGAGAAGCGACGGGTTGTTCCTCTCGGAGTGGAGGATGCTGATATGCTGCCCGATCAACTCACCGGCCGTGTAGCCGAACATCCGCTCGCCGGCCCGGTTGATGCTCATGATGACGCCGCTCTCATCCGTCGAGATGATGCAGTGCGCCGCGCTCTCGACCAGCTCCGCCATGTAGCGGAGTTTCTCCTCGTACTCCTTGAACCGCGTCAGGTCGCGCGAGATGCCCACCGCGCCCTTGATCCTTCCCCGATCGTCCCGCAGGTACGAGGTCGCCAGCCAGATCGGGAACACCTCCCCGTTCTTCCGCCTCCCGAGCGTCTCTGCCTCCCAGGATTCGCCTTTCCCCGCAAGTTCCGCGAGCCGCTTCCTCGTCCCGCGCGGCGTCTCCGGCGCCCACAGCACGCTCACCGGCTTCCCCGGCAGTTCTCCGGCATCATAGCCGAACATCCGCTCGCCGGCCCGGTTGATGCTCGTGATGATCCCCCTCGCGTCCGTGGAGATAATGCAGTGCGCCGCGCTTTCCACCAGCTCCGCCATGTAGCGCAGCTTCTCCTCGTACTCCTTGAATCGCGTCATGTCGCGCGAGATGCCCACCGCGCCCTTGATGTTCCCCCTGTCGTCCCGCAAATACGAGGTCGCCAGCCAGATCGGGAACACATCCCCGTTCTTCCGCCTCCCGAGCGTCTCCGCCTCCCAGGATTCGCCTTTCCCCGCAAGTTCCGCGAGCCGCTCCCTCGTCCCGTGCGGCGTCTCCGGCGCCCACAGTGCGCTCACCTGTCTCCCAACCAGTTCGCCGGTGCCGTACCCGAACATCCGCTCGCCGGCCCGGTTGATGCTCGTGATGACGCCGTTCGCGTCGGTGGAGATGATGCAGTGGGCCGCGCTCTCGACCAGCTCCGCCATGTAACGCAGCTTCTCCTCGTACTCCTTGAAACGCGTCATGTCGCGCGAGATGCCCACCGCGCCCTTGATGTTCCCCCCGTCGTCCCGCAAATACGAGGTCGCCAGCCAGATCGGGAACACCTCCCCGTTCTTCCGCCTCCCGAGCGACTCCGCCTCCCACGACTCCCCCCTGTCCGCGAACTCCTTCAGGCGGCGGCGGAGGTCCTCAGGCACCAGTTCCGACTGGAGGATGCTCGCGGGCCTCCCGATCAGCTCCCCGGCCGTGTAGCCGAACATCCGCTCGCCGGCCCGGTTGATGCTCGTGATGACGCCGTTCGCGTCGGTGGAGATGATACAGTTGGCGGCATGCTCCGTCAGGTTCGCGAGATGGCGGATGTAGTCGTCATTACCCTTCATGGTTTTCATCTCAATCTTGCCGCCGCGGACGAGAAGCACTAATCAACCACGGATGCAACTACAGTTCAAAGTCGAAAGTTCAAAGTCGAAAGTTGAAAGTTGAAAGAATGAAGAACCAATCAACAACGGATTTGCACGGATACTTACGGATATCCACTGATACTATTGAAGTGGGATCCGTAAGCATCCGTGGAAATCAGTGGCTCGTGGTTCGTGTGCCCCTCCTCTCCACTTTTAACTTTCAACTTTTCACTTTGAACTGTAGTTGCATCCGCGTGGATCCGCGGCAAAAAACGACCCTTTTCAAGTGCAATCCGTGCGTATCCGTGGTAATCCGTGAAGATCCGCGGAAAATTTGTTCCTTGTCCCCGCCGCGGGTCAGGGCGTCTCCTCGTCAGGCTCGGCCGAGAAGATGTCGCCCTCGTACGCCGCCGACTCCTCGGTCGGCGCCGGCTCGGGCGCCGGCTCCGGCGTCGCCGTCGCGGCGGCCTCGGGCACGGGCGTCGGCGGCAGCTCGCCGAGCGTCTTCGCCACGGCGCCCGCCTCGTCGATGAGATCGACCTGGTGGACGAGCGCCAGCCAGTAGACCTCCCCGTGGAACTCGGCGCGCTCGACCGTGCAGCGGATCCTGGCCGGCCTCGCCTCGCCGAGGGAGAGCTCGTCGGAGAGCGCCCGGGCGAGGGACGGGGGGGCGACGAAGTTGGCGCGCTGCTTGCTGAGGAAGGCGGGCGCCCATTCGCCCCGCTCCTGGGCGCCCCTCGTCCGCTCCGCCGTGCGCTCGCTGATGTCGAGGCAGAACTGGTTCTCGTCCCTCCTGATGGTCCCGCCGAGCGTGACGTTGTCGATCTCGATCAGGGCCTCCTCCTTGTACAATTCAGGAAAGCGGTTGACGTCGTGGAGCTGCACGCCGACGGGAGCCGTCGGCGAGGCGGCGAGCCACGCCGCACAGGAAACCAGGATGATGCACGCATTCATGTCCACGCCCTCCCTTCACTCGGTGTCACGTCGATCATCCGCCCCGCGCGCGTCCCGCCGGGGCTCCTCCGCAGCCGCCTGCGGGAGCATCCCCCTTCTCGCCCGGCGGACCCACTCCCACTCCGGGTCGCCCCGGAGCCATTCGATCTGGTCCTTCGCGATCGTCACGAAGACGCCGGGGGCGTCCCGCAGTTCCACGACCGCGTTCTCCTCGTCCTCGCTGACGATGATGCAGCGCATCGAAACGCCGTCCTTGAGCCTGATCCAGTCCGGGTACGTCACCGCCTGCGCCGAGGCGCCGCACGGCGCACCGCACAGCGCGACCGCGATCGCCCACATTGCCGCCTTCATTCCCGCCTCCCCGCACGCCGCCGGAATTCCGCCTCGAGCGGCTTCGAGAATAGGAGGAGCCGCATCCGCCGCTCGTCGAACTGCACCTCGACGTCCCTGTGGCGCCGCCGGGCCGGTTTGACGTGCCGGGCCCGCACCCGCTCGCGTAGCGGCTCCGTCTTCCACGCCTCGGTGAGCGAGTACGGGTACTGCGCCTTGAGCCAGTAGAGCCGGCCCCGGTCGTCGAACTTGAAGTAGAGGGAGAGGATCTCGTGGGACGGGTTGTTCACCATGAAATCGCCGTACTCCCCGCCGGTGGAGGCGTAGATCCGCTTCCGGTAGTCCGACGGGGCGATGGCGTTCACCGCCTCCTCGACCTCCTCCTTCCCCATCCCGAACCTGATCCCCTCGAACGAAAACTCGCCGTCGTCCGCCGGAACGGGCGTCGGCGCCGCCGGCGCGGGCGCCCGCCTCGCCGGGGCCTGCCGCCCGGCGGCGACGAACGGACCCGGCTGGAGGGCGTTGTCGAGGAACTCGACCCGAACCATGCTTCCGAACGCCGGAGGGATGAGGTAGCCGTGCCCCGCGAGGACGTTCGGGACGCCGCGGAACCGGTAATTCCTGTACACCCAGATCTCCCGCCTCGACGCCCCCTCGCGCAGGGCATGGGAGTCGTCGGGCCGTCCGAGGAGGGCGATCACCTCGCCCTTCCCCATCCCGGCCCGAAGGCCCGCCGGCGGCGGCGCGGCGCAGCCGCATGCGACCGCCGCTGCCGCCACCGCCCATATCCGCGCCCCCGTCCCCATAAGCCCCCTCAGCGGCCGGACTGCCCCGCCTTGAGCAGCGCCTCCAGCCGGCGGTTCGCCTCGAGGGCGTCGGCGGTCCCCGGCTTCTCCCGGATGACCCGCCGGTATCCCTCGATCGCGGCCGCGGCGTCCTTGAGCTTCTCCTCCTTCACGACGGCGATGTTGATGAGAAGGTGGAACTCCTCCTCGCGGTCGGGATAGCGCGCGAGGATCTGCTCGTACGTCTCGATCGAGCGCTCGTAGTTGCGCACCTTCCTCCCCTTGGAGATCTCGGCCACCTTGAGCATCGCGAACGGCGCCTCGTCGCTCTTCGGGTAGGCGGCGGCGATCGCCGAGAAGCTCTCGACCGCCTCCTCCAGCTCCGCGAGCGTGTTCCCCTCCTCCTGGAGGAGGCCCATCTGGAAGAGCGCCTTCGGGGCGAGCGGGTGCGACGGGTACTCGGCGCGGACCTTCGCGTACTCCTCGACGGCCTTGAGACGCTTCTCCTTCCTCGAGAAGTCGAGCGCGCTCATGATCCCGGACGGCTTCAGGCACTCGGCGATCCGGAACTGCGCCGGCGCCCGGAACGTCCCCGAGGGGAAGAGATCGAGCAGCCGCCGGTACTCCGAGAGGGCGAGGTCGATCATGCCGGCGTGTTCGTAGATCTCGCCGATCCGCATCTGCGCCTTCTCGGCCCACTCCGGCTCGGCGTCCTTGTAGTTCTCGACGACCGCCCGCATGGACATCACCGCGAACTGCCTGAGGCCCGTGGACGTCATGTCCGCCGCGGCGTAGTTCTCCGCCTTCCTGAAATCCGCCTCGGCGGGCGAGGCCGCGGGCGGCTCCTCCCGCTGCGGCGCGGGGGCGGCGGTCGCGATCGGGAGGGGCGTCCTCGTCGGGACGGGCGTCCTCGTCGGGACCGGCGTCCTCGTCGGCGCCGCCGGCGCCGGAATCGCGGGGGCCGCCTCGAACGCGGCCTCCTCCGCCGCCGGGGGCGGGGGCGGCTCCTCCCCTCCCCTCCGCGCCCGGACGAACAGGAAGAGGATGGCGGCGAGCGCGAGGCAGCCGCCTCCCGCGGCGAACCACCGCGGGCGGGACCGGATGGCCGTCGAGGCGCGGACGCCGGCCGTCCTGACCGTCCGCACGATGGTGTCGAGCATCCCCGAATCCTCGCGGAGGACCCCCTCGATCGCCGCCCTGAGCTCGCCGGCGCTCTGGAACCGCTCGGCCGGATTGGGCTTGAGACAGCGGAGGATGATCTCGTCGAGGGCGCGCGGGATCTCGGTGTTGATTTCGCACGGGCTCCTGAAATGCCCCATCGGGAGCTGGCCCGTGAACATCTCGTAGAGGATGACCCCGAAGGAGAAGATGTCGGCCCGCTGGTCCACGGCGCGGGCGTCACGGCGCTGCTCCGGGGCCATGTACTCGATGGTCCCCATCGCGATGTGGGACTGGGTGAGCGTGGAGAACTCGCCGGCGGCCTGGGCGAGCTGGACGAGGCCGAAGTCGGCGACCTTCACCGTGAGCGTGTCGCGGGTGACGAGGATGTTCGACGGCTTCAGGTCGCGGTGGACGATCCCCTTCGCGTGGGCGTAGGAGAGCGCCCGGCAGGTCTGCGCGGCGATGTCGAGCAGCTGGCGGACGGTGAGCGTCCGCTCCTTGAGGAGGGCGTCGAGGCCCAGGCCGTCCACGTACTCCATCACGAAGTAGCAGAGGTCCCCCTCGCGGCCCCGGTCGATGATCTGGATGATGTTCGGGTGGCTCAGGCGCGCGATCGTCTCGGCCTCGCGGTCGAACCGCGCGATGAACTCCGGGTCGCGGGCGAAGGCCGTCGGCAGGACCTTGACCGCCACCGCGCGGTTGAGGGACGGCTGGATCCCGCGGTAGACGACGGCCATCCCCCCCCGGCCGATCTCCTCCGTGATCTCGTAGTGCCCGAGCCGCTTGACCTCGGCCTTCCTCGGCGCCTTCGCCATAAATGCTCCTTCCCTCCCCCGTCAGGGCGCGAGCACCCTGTGCACCTCGACCGGCTCCGCCTTCCCCTTGACCCGCACCGGCTCCATCCGCTCCCCGCGGACGCGCCCCTCCACCGCCCGCCACGTCGCGCCGCTCACGAGGATCCCGCCGCCCGGGGCGATCTCCGCCAGGCGCGCGGCGAGGTTCACGGCGTCGCCGATGACGGTGAGCTCCATCCGCTGCTCCGACCCGACGTTCCCGTAGAGCGCGTCGCCGGTGTTGATCCCGATGCCGATCCGGAGCGTCGCCCTCCCCTCCCCCCGCCACCGCTCGTTGAGGACCTCCACCGCCCGCTGCATGTCGATCGCCGTCTCCACCGCCCTGGACGGGTCGTCGCCGTGCGTGAACGCCGCCCCGAAAACGACGACGAGGGCGTCGCCGATGAACTTGTCGATCGTCCCCTCGCGCCGGAAGGCGATGCGCGTCATCTCGCTGAAATACTCGTTGAGGGTGCCGACCACCTCGTTCGGCGGGAGCTCCTCGGAGAGGCGGGTGAAGTCGCGGATGTCGGAGAAGAGCACCGTGACCTCCCTGATCTCGCCGCCGAGGTTGATCTCGCGCCTCCCGTCGATGACCTGCTCGACGAGGCCCGGCGGGAGGTAGCGCTGCAGGTTGTTCCGGCGGCGCACCTCGAGCTGGATGTTCGCGTAGAGGAGGGCGTTCTCGATGGCGAGGGCGGCCTGGCCGGCGATCCCCGAGAGGAGCTGGAGGTCGTCCTCGCTGAATTCGCCCGACGAGATCCTGTTCGAGACGTGGAGCACCCCGAGGGCGCGGCCCTTCCGCATGAGCGGGGCGCACATCGCCGACATCATCCGGAATCTGAGCACGCTCCGCGCCGCCATGAACCGCTCGTCGCTCGAGGCGTCCGCCGTCAGGATCGCCACCCCCTCCCCCAGGGCCCTGTCGAGGATCGTCCTGCTCACGGCGACCGTCCCGTCGGTATCCGACTGGATCTTCGAGCGGAACAGGCGGAGCTTCAGCCGGCCGGTGGCCTCGTCCCGGAGCATGATGAACGCCTCATCGGGGTGGAAGACATCGAAGACGGTGGCCATGAGGGCGCCCAGGAGGTCGCCGAGGTTGAGCGTGTTCGAGACGGCGCGCCCGACCTCGTACAGGACGGCGAGATGGCGGTGCGCCTTTCTGAGGCGCCCGAGGTCGGCCGGCTCCTCCCCGACCGGCGCCATCCCCTCCTCCACCTTCAGGACGGACCGGACCGTCGGCTCGGCCGGCCGGTTGTCCCCCTCCGGGCGGTCGTCCCGGTAGACGAGGACGCGCGCCCCGATGCCGATCTCGTCGCCGTCCCTGACCTCCGCCCGCTCGATCCGCGCGCCGTTCAGGAGCGTGCCGTTCTTGCTCCCGAGGTCCTCGAGGACGGCCGCGCCGCCGGGGCCGACCGTGATCGAGGCGTGCCGGCGCGAGATGCCGAGGCCGGCGATCCCGACGGTGCAGTCGCGGCCCCTCCCGATCGTGCTCGTTCCCTCCCGGAGCTCGTGGGAGGAACCCTCTCCCGTCACGTCTTTCACCAACAGCCGCGGCATCGAGGCACCGTCCCGAGGGGGCGATTATAGCATACCACCGGCCGCCTCACGGCCTCCCGCCGGCATCGGCCGGCAGGGTGTATTTCTCGAGCACCTCGCGCGCGGCATCCGCGCCCAGCCACCCCTCGATGTGCGTCTCCTTGCGCTCGAGCACCTTGTAGGTGTCGAAGAAGTTCTCGATCTCGCGGAGCCAGTGCCGCCGGAGGTCGCCGATGTCGTTGATGCCGTCGAACCGCGGGTCGGCGACGGGGACGCCCAGGATCTTCTCGTCCACGCCCTTGTCGTCGCGCATGATGAGAACCCCGATCGGCCGGACCCGCACCCTGCAGCCGGGGAAGGTCGGCTCCTCGACGATGACGAGGGCGTCGAGGGTGTCGCCGTCCGCGGCCCGGGTGCCCGGGATGAAGCCGTAATCGGCGGGGTAGTGCACGGAGGAGAAGAGGACACGGTCGAGCCGGATCTCACCCGTCCGGCGGTCGAACTCGTACTTGTTCCGGCTCCCCTTCGGGATTTCGACGACGACCTCGACCGGCCTCCGGGGCTCAGCCACGACAGGCTCCCTCCCCGCCGGGGACGCACGCCTCGAGCCGGGCGTCCTCCTCCGGCTCCGCCGGCTGGTCCCCGTGGCCATCGCACGGATCGACGCACCAGTCTCCCTCGTAATAATCGCCGTAGATGTAGAAGGGTCCCTTCCGCACGCAGCCCTGGCCGAGCGCGAGCGCCGCGACGGCCAGGCAGAGCAGCATGACCTTCATGGTTCCTCCCTTGCGGTGTGTGCTCCCCGTCCCTCTCAGAACGCGCCCCAGGGCTGGTCGCCCGGGATGTAGTGGCTCGGGCAGATGTACCTGAACATCCGCGCGATCCGCCACGCCCGTTCGGCCTTCTCGCTGCCCTCGGCCCGCATGGCGGCGAGCTCGTGGCCGAATATGTCCTTGAAATACTCCCGCGCCGCCACGCGCCGCTCCTCCTCGCTGCCGTACTCGCTCCGGATGAGCGCGAGCTCACCCGGGTCGAGCCAGTAGCCGCCGCAGCCCGGGCACTGGTCGACCTCGACCTGCTGCTTGACGCTGAAGAAGTGCCGCATCATCACCGTGTCGGGACAGCGCGGGCAGTTCCGCCGGCGGCCGTGGTCCACCTCGACGTGCGGGCTCCCCTCCGACGCGAGGAGGACGGGGCAGGCGGCCTCGTGCGGCTCGTCCACCCGCTGGAGCTCGAACCGGTCGAACCAGATCCCCCCGCAGCCGCCGTCGCAGACGTCCACGACGACCGATTCGGTCTTCATCTCGCGGAGTTCACTGCCGCAGGCAGGGCAGATCATGGATGGCTCCTTTCCTTCGGGTCGCGCCGCTCCCGCTTCGCCATATTGTATCGAGGATAGTCGTCACATTCAATCTCTTGCAGCAAGAATCCGTGGGGATCCGTGGTGAAGTGGTTCATTATGGCCGCGGATTGACGCGGATTATCGCGGATCATGCAGCGGATTGAAAGTCCACCTACGAGGTGGTCTTGGAGGGCCATCTATATGCTGTGAGAAGGAGTGATTAGGCCTGTTATATTGAGGGCAGGAAGCCGCGAGCCGCAAATCGAGATCTGCCTGAGATTGAGGTAATAGCAATACTCTCCGTGCTCTCTGTGATCTCTGTGGCCGGTGAGAATCCGCGTGGATCCGCGTGCATCCGCGGCAGAAACAACATGCCGCCGCGGATGTTGCGAGACGCGAGATACGAACGACGCGCCGCTATGGAAGGGGGCGGCGGAGGCGGGAGACGACGGTCTCCCTCCCGAGGAGGGCCAGCACCTCGAAGAGGCCCGGGGTCTCGGCGCGGCCGGTGACCGCGACGCGGGCGGGCTGCATGACCGCGCCCGCCTTCACCTTCAGCTCGGCGACGAGGCCGCGCACCGCCCGCTCGATCCCCGCCTCGTCGAATTCGGCGACGCGCTCGAGCCGGGCGGCGAGATCCCCGAGCATGGCGGCGACCCCCTCTCGGCGCAGGTGCCTGGCGACCGCCGCGTCGTCGAGGCGGACCTCGTCGTCGAAGAAGCAGCGGGCCTGGTCGGCGAGTTCCCGGAAATTCCTGAACCGCTCGCCGAGGAGGCGGACGACGCGCTCGAGGCGCTCCACATCGATCCGCTCCGCCGGCACCCCCGACGCGATGAGGAACGGCGTCCCCATCCGCGCGATCTCCCCGGGCGGCCTCTTCTTGAGATATTGCATGTTGAGCCAGGCGAGCTTCCTCGGATCGAAGACCGCGCTCTTTGTGCTCACCCGATCGAGCGAGAACGCCTCGATGAGCGCCGGGAGGTCCATCATCTCCCTCCCGTCGCCGGGCGACCAGCCGAGGAGCGCGAGGAAGTTGACGAGCGCCTCCGGGAGGAACCCCTCGTCCCGGTACTGGCCGACCGAGGTCGCCCCGTGCCGCTTGCTCAGCCGCCTCCCGTCCGGGCCGAGGATGAGGGGGACGTGCGCGAAGCGCGGCGGCGGGATGCCGAGCGCCTCGTAGATGACGACCTGCTTCGGCGCGTTGCTCAGGTGGTCGTCGCCGCGGATGACGTGCGTGACGCCCATCTCGGCGTCGTCCACCGCGCAGGCGAAGTTGTAGGTCGGCGTCCCGTCGGACTTCATCAGGACGATCGTCCCGGCCTCCCCGCCCGCCTCCCCCTCCTTCCCGCCGGGCGGCCCCGCGAGGACGGCGCCGAGGTCGAACTCGACGCTGCCGTGGATGAGGTCGGAGACGGCGATGCGCCCCGCGGGCGCCCGCAAGATGACGGCGGGACGGGCACCGCGCCGCTCTTCCGAGAGGGACGCCCTCCCCTCCTCCAGGAGCCGGGCGGCGGCCCGTTCGTAGCGGGTGGCCCGCTGCGATTGGAAGAACGGGCCCTCGTCCCAGTCGAGGCCGAGCCAGCGGATGGAGTCGAGGATGGCATCGGCGGCCTCCCGCGTGGAGCGCCGCGCGTCGGTGTCCTCGACGCGGAGGATGAACGCCCCCCCCGAGCGCCGCGCGAAGAGCCAGTTGAAGAGGGCCGTCCGCGCGCCCCCCACGTGGAGGTAGCCGGTCGGGCTCGGCGCGAACCGTACCCGCACCCTTTCCCCGGACGATTCGACAGTGTCCATGCCCGATGCGCCGGCTGCGGGGACGCGCTCCATGGGGCGGGCGGGCGGGGCCTCAGCCGAGGCCGAAGCCGCGCGTGATCTTGCTCCAGATCGCGTCGGGGCCCTGGGCGTCCGCGGCCGCCTTCCCCTCGAGGATCGCCCGCCGGTTGAGCTCCGCGAGGTGCTGGCGGTAGGGAGGGAGGACCTCGCCTACGGCGGCGAGGACCGTCTCCGTCTTCACGATCTGGCTCTTGGAGAGGAATCCCCCGAGCGCGACCATGTTCGCCACCCGGGTGTTCCCCATGCGGTCGGCGATCGTCGTGGCCGGCAGCATGACGACGCCGATGTCCTTCCTCTTCGGATGGCGGTCCACGATCGAGGAGTTCACGATGAGGAGCCCCCGTTTCACGATCTCCGGCTCGTACCGTATCATCGAGGGGGTGTTCATGATGATCGCCGTCGTGGGGCTCGTGATGACGGGAGAGGCGATCTCCTCCGAGGAGATGATCACGTTGCAGCAGGCGGTCCCCCCCCTGACCTCGACGCCGTAGGAGGGGAGGTAGGTGATGTGCCTGCCGTCCAGCATGCCGGCGTGGCAGAGGAGCTTCCCGAGGAACATGATCCCCTGGCCGCCGAACCCCGCGATGACGATCCGCTCCTCTTCCATCCCCCGCCTTCCGGTCTCCGACTCAATGAACTACTTCACCACGGATCTTCACGGATGCAACTACAGTTCAAAGTGAAAAGTCGAAAGTTCAAAGTGGCGATAATCCGTGAATATCCGCGGCAGGAAACTCTTCTTTCCTGCTGCAATCCAATCCGTGAAGATCCGTCATGATCAGCGCGAATCCGTGGTTGATTTGTTCGTGATTCTCTCAGCCTCGGGCCTTCAACCTTCGGCTGCAGGCTCCTTGATGCGGCCGAGGGGGAAGATCTCCTCCATCCGCTCCTCGATCATCCGCATCGCCACCCGCGGCTGGAGTCCCCAGTAGGTCGGGCAGGGGGAGAGGATCTCCACGAAGCCGAACCCCTTCCCCTCGATCTGGAGGCTGAGCGCGGTCTTGACCGCGGCGCGGGCCTTCAGGACGTTCCGCGGCTTGCTGACGGTGCAGCGCTCCACGAACTTCACCCCGTCGAACTGGGCGAGGAGCTCGGCGACGCGGATCGGCGCCCCCTCCCCCAGCGCGTTCCTCCCCCGGGGTGTGGTCTCCGTCTTCTGGCCGAGCATCGTCGTGGGGGCCATCTGCCCGCCGGTCATCCCGTAGACGGCGTTGTTGACGAAGAAGACGGTGATGTGTTCCCCCCGGTTCGCCGCGTGGATGATCTCCGCCATGCCGATCGCGGCGAGGTCGCCGTCCCCCTGGTAGGCGAAGACGATCAGGTCGGGCCGCGCCCGCTTCATCCCCGTCGCGACGGCGGGGGCGCGCCCGTGCGCCGCCTCGCTGACGTCGAAGTTGAAGTATTCGTACGCGAGGACGGCGCAGCCCACCGGCGCGATGCCGACGACCCGCTCCCTGATGCCGAGCTCGTCCACGACCTCCGCGATGAGACGGTGGACGATGCCGTGCCCGCACCCGCTGCAGTAGTGCGTCTCGGTGTCCTTCAGGCTCTCGGGCCGCTTGAACACGGTCGTCATCTGTCCCTCAGCGCCTCTTCATCTTGTGGAGGCCGATGATCCGGTCGATCTCCGCCTCCAGCTCGCCCGCCTGGATGACCTCTCCGCCCGGTTTCCCGAGGAGGAGGACGTTCGCCGCGGGCCCGAGCGTGAGCCGCACGTCCTCGACGAGCTGGCCCGCGCTCATCTCCACGACGAGCACCGCCGACGCCCCCTTCGCGCACTCGGCGAGCGCCGCCGAGGGGAACGGCCACGCGGTGACCGGCCTGAAGAGGCCGATCCGGTACCCCCGCTCCCGGTACTTCCTGACGACCGACCGGCATGTCCGCGCCGGGCTGCCGTAGGCGACGAGGAGGATCTCGGCGTCGGCCGCGTCGACCGCCTCGTGCCGCGCCTCGGCGGCCTCGATCGCGCGGTATTTCTCCTGGAGGCGCCTGTTCATCTCGAGGAGCTCGTTCTCGCCGAGGATGAGCGACCTGCTCTTGTTCGGGGGGCGACCCTTGCAGCCGGTGAGCGCCCAGTCCTTCGCCGGCAGATCAGCCGCCGGCGGCGGCGCGATCTCCACCGGCTCGACCATCTGGCCGAGGACGCCGTCGATGAGGATGAGGACCGGGTTTCGGTACCGGTCGGCGAGATCGAAGGCGAGGATGACGTGGTCGACGATCTCCTGGACGCTCGCCGGGGTGAGGACGATGGTCCGGTAGTCGCCGTGGCCGCCGCCCCTCGTCGCCTGGAAGTAGTCCGCCTGGCTCGGGCCGATGTTGCCGAGGCCGGGGCCGCCGCGCATGACGTTGACGATGACGGCCGGCAGCTCGTTCGCGGCGATGTAGGAGATCCCCTCCTGCATGAGGCTGATGCCGGGGCTCGAGGAGGTCGTGATCGCCCGCGCGCCGACGACCGCCGCGCCGAAGACCATGTTGATCGCCGCCAGCTCGCTCTCGCTCTGGACGAACTGCCCCCCCACCTCCGGCATCCGCCGGGACATGTACGCGGTGACCTCGTTCTGCGGGGTGATCGGGTAGCCGAAGTAGCAGCGGCAGCCGGCCGCGACGGCGGCCTCCGACAGCGCCTCGTTTCCGCACATCAGATGCTTTTCAGCCATGATATTGATCAAGCCCCAAGCTGTAAGCCATAAGCCGTAAGCCGGAGGAACTGATGGCATTCATCCGATCGGGTCTCCTCGCGCAGGGCATCAATCTCTTCCGCCCGGCCCCCATCTTGCCGCGTACAGCCTGGATCTGACTGCTCCCCCCTCACTTCTCCACCTCGATGATGACGTCGGGGCACATGACGGCGCAGAGCCCGCAGCCGGTGCACTCCTCGAGCCGCGCCGGCTGGGCGAAGTGGACGCCCCGGTCGTTGAGCGCCGTCGACATGACGATGACGCCGTGCGGGCATGCCTCCACGCACAACTCGCAGCCCTTGCAGCGCCTGCTGTCGATGGTGACCTTAGCCATGGTGCCCCCTGCCGCCCCAGTGCAGCTTCTCCCGCAGGAGACGGCAGTACCCCTTCTCCTGAGAGGTCACGAGGGAGAGCCGGGGGCCGAACCCCCCGACCGTCACCTCGTCCCCGTCCTCGAGCGCCGCGCTCTCCTGGCCGTCGAGCGTGAGGACGGTGTCCGCCGCCCGTGCCGACACGCGCACCCGCACCCTCGTGCGGCCCGGCACGATGAGCGGCCGGTTGGTGAGCGTGTGCGGACAGATCGGCGTCACGATTATAGCATCCGTGTCGGGGCTGACAAGCGGCCCGCCCGCCGAGAGCGAGTAGGCCGTCGAGCCGGTCGGGCTCGCGATGATGAGGCCGTCGGCGACGAAGGTGGCGAGGTACTCCTCGCCGACGAACGTCTCGAGCGAGACGAGGCGCGCGAGCTCCCCCTTCGAGATGACGGCGTCGTTGAGCGCCACGTGGCGGGAGACCTCGCCTCCCCCGCGCGCGTGCGACACGGCGAGGAGCAGCCGCTCCTCGGCCCGGCACCCGCCCTCGAGGACCCGCGGGAGCAACTCCCCGGCGCCGTCGAGCGCGACCGCGGTGAGGAAGCCGAGGCCGCCCATGTTGATGCCGACGAGCGGGACCGCCGCCCCGGCGATGAGCCGGGCCGCCTTGAGGACGGTGCCGTCGCCGCCGACGCTCACGACGAGCGCCGCCTCCTCGCGGATCCGGCCCGCCTCGACCGTCGCCGCGCCGCCGCCGACGGCGGCGGCCGACTCCGGGTCGGCGATGACGCGCGCGCCCTTTTCGGCGATGATCCGGACGATCTCCGCGCACGCCTCCCGCACCCCCGCCTTCCGCACGTTGACGACGAGGGCGACCGTCTTCATCCGTCTCCTCCTCCGCGCGCGCCCGGCGGGTGCGCGAGCGTCGCGTGGATGAAAAACTCCCTGTTGCCGGCGGGTCCCCGCAGGGGGGATTCCATGATCCCCCGCACAACGAAGCCCGAGCGCTCGAACAGGTCACAGACCCGCCAGATCACGCGGGCGTGGACAAGGGGGTCGCGGACGACCCCTCCCCTCTTCACCTCGGCCCTCCCCGCCTCGAACTGCGGCTTGACGAGGGCGACGATCTCGCCGCCCCGCCGCAGGACGCCGGCGACCGCCGGCAGAATCCTGTCGAGCGAGATGAACGAGACATCCACCGTCACGAGGGCGGGCCTGTAGGGGAGGTCGCCCGGCGAGAGCGCGCGGGCGTTCGTCCGCTCCATGACGACGACGCGCGGGTCCCGGCGGAGCCGATCGGCGAGCTGCCCCCGGCCGACGTCGAGGGCGACGACGGCCGTCGCGCCCTCCTGGAGGAGGCAGTCGGTGAAGCCGCCGGTGGACGCGCCGATGTCGAGGCACCTCCGCCCGGCGACCCGCACGCCGAACCGCTCGACGGCGGCGGCAAGCTTCTCCCCTCCCCTCCCCACGTAGCGCGGCGGCGCCGCGACGGCGATACCCGCGACCGCCGGCACGCTCCTCCCCGGCTTTCCCTCGATTCTGCCGTCCACCGCCACGAGGCCCGCCATCACCGCCCGCCGCGCCTTCTCGCCGCTCGGGAAGTAGCCCCGATCCACCAGCAGCCGGTCGAGCCGCACCTTCATATCAGTCCGCCGCCCGTCTGACCCTCGGCATCGATGCGCCAATCCACCGCGGATCCCCACGGATTCCTGCGGATGCAACGACAGTTCAAAGTGAAAAGTTGAAAGTTCAAAGTCCAGTCCCTTTCGGCTGCCTTCCCATCCGCGATAATCCGCGTCAATCCGCGGCTGATTTGTGCATCATTCTTTCGACTTTGAACTTTCAACTTTGGGCTGTAGTTTGGATCCGCGCGAATCCGTGGTTGATTTGTTCTTCATTCCTTCCTTCGGCTTCAGGCCGCGGTCGCGTCACTCTTCACCGCCTGCCGCCGGAACCGCTCCAGGACCGCCCGCGCCACCCCCTCCGCGTCGAGGCCGAGGGCCGCGAGCAGCTGCTCCCGCGAGCCGTGCTCGGCGAACCGGTCCGGTATGCCGAGGCAGAGCGTCTTCACGCCCCGCTCCCCCGCCGCCGCGAGGCACTCGAGGACCGCGCTCCCGAACCCGCCCTGGAGGGCGTTCTCCTCCAGCGTCACGAGGCTGCCGGTCGCCCGGGCGGCTCGGAGGACCGCCTCCGCGTCGAGCGGCTTCACGAACCGGGCGTTGATGACCGCCGCCCGCATCCCGGCCGCCTCGAGCAGGCGCGCCGCCGCCTCGGCGGTCCGCACCATCGGGCCGAGCGCGAGGATGGCGAGGTCGTCCCCCTCGCGCACGACCGCCGACCGCCCGATCTCGACGGGCGCGGCGTCGGCCGGCAGGGCGCCGCCGCCCTTCGGGTAGACGATCGCGGCCGGCCGGCCGCACCGGAGGGCGCAGGAGAGCATCCCGGCGAGCTCGCCGGCGTCCGCGGGCTCCATCAGGGCGAGGTTCGGGACGTGCCGGAGGTAGGAGACGGCGAACTGGCCGCTGTGGGTCGCCCCGTCCTCGCCGACGATGCCGCCGCGGTCGACGGCGAAGACCACCGGGAGGTTCTGGAGGCAGACGTCGTGCACGACGCCGTCGTAGGCGCGCTGGAGGAAGGTGGCGTAGATGGCGACGACCGGCTTCATGCCGCCCGCGGCGAGGCCGGCCGCGAAGGTCACCGCGTGCCCCTCGGCGATCCCGACGTCGAAGAACCGTTCCGGGATCTCGGCGGCGAACCGGTCGAGGCCCGTGCCGGAGGCCATCGCGGCGGTGACGGCGGCGACGCGGTCATCGGCGCGGGCCGCGGACAGGAGCGCCTCCCCGAAGACCGCCGAGTAGGTGGCGCCCGCGCCCGCCTTCTTCGGCCTGCCGGTCGCGACGTCGAACGGGCTCGTGCCGTGGAAATACCCAGGGTGCTCCTCCGCGTGGACGTAGCCCTTCCCCTTCCGCGTGAGGACGTGGAGGAGGACCGGCTCCTCCATCCGCTGGATCCGCCGGAGGATGTCGACGAGCGCGCGGACGTCGTGGCCGTCCACCGGCCCGACGTAGCGGAACCCCAGCTCCTCGAACAGGATGCCCGGGGTGAGAAGGTTCTTCAGGCTCTCCTCGAGCCGGCGCGCCGCGTCGAAGACGAGCCGGCCGATCGCGGGGATGCTCCTGACGATGACCTGGATGTCGGTCCGGACCTTGTTGTAGATCTCGGAGGTGATGATCTTGTTCAGGTAGGCGGAGATGGCGCCGACGTTCCGCGAGATGGACATCTCGTTGTCGTTGAGGACGATGATGAAGTTCCTCGCCCGGTGCCCCGCGTTGTTGATCCCCTCGTAGCAGAGGCCGCCGGTGAGCGAGCCGTCGCCGATGACCGCGATGACCTTCCCGGCGCCGCCGCGGGCGTCGCGCGCCGCCGCGAGGCCCAGGGCCGCGGAGACCGCCGTGCTCGCGTGGCCCGCGCCGAAGGGGTCGTGGGGACTCTCGGCGCGGCGCGGGAAGCCGGAAATCCCCCCGAGGCGCCGCATCGTCTCCAGCGCCCCGTTCCTGCCGGTGAGGACCTTGTGCGCGTACGCCTGGTGGCCGACGTCCCAGACGATCGCGTCGCGCGGGCTGTCGAAGACGTAGTGGAGCGCGACGGTGAGCTCGACGGCGCCGAGGCTGGAGGCGAGGTGGCCGCCAGTGGAGGAGACGACGCCGACGAGCCGCTCCCTGATCTCCGCGGCGAGCGCGTCGAGGTCGGAGACGGCCAGCTCCTTCAGGTCCTCCGGCGATTCGATCTCGTCGAGGTACCGGCTCATCCGTGCCCCCCCGCACGGGCGGACGCCGTCACAGGAGGAGCCCGCCTTCCTCGGGCGCGCCGCCGCGGGGGCGACCGCCGCGCGCGGGGGCGTCGACGGCCTCCGCCCCGGCCCCCCCGTCGAAGGGGACGGCCGTCGCCGTGCCGTCGGGATTCTTCGCGAGGACCTCGATCCGCTTCTCGGCGGCGTCGAGCATGCGCGTGCAGAGGCGCGTGAGGCCGATCCCCTCCTCGTAGAGCTCGAGCGCCCTGTCGAGCGCGAGGTTCTCGTCCTCCATCCGCGCGACGATCTCCTCGAGCCTTTTCAGGGCCTCCTCAAACCTCGGTTTCTTCTCCTTCGCCATCGGACCGTCCCCCCCGCTTATTACACATCAGATGCGGCCGCGGTTCAACTGTTTCCTTCCCTCGCGCCGCCGGGCGGCTCCCCTCCCTCGATTGCGCGCACGCGGGCGGTGAAGCCGCCGCTCCTGAGGCGGGCGCGGACCATGTCGCCGTGGCGCAGCTGGGCGGCAGAGGTCACGACGGCGCCGTCCGCCTCGCGCAGGATGACGCTGTAGCCCCGCCCGAGGATCTCGAGCGGGCTCAGGCTCTCGATCTTCCCCGCGAGCGCCCCGAGGCGGCCCCGGGCGATCTCGAGGAGGTGCCGGAGGGCGCGGCCGAGCCGTCCCTCGAGCTCGTCCACCTGCTGCTGGTGCTGGCGGACGAGCGCGGCCGGGGCCCGGAGGGCGTAGCTCCGCTCGCAGCGGGCGAGGCGCCCCTTGAGCTCCGCGAGGATACGCCGGGCGGCGGCGGCGATCCTGGAGCCCGCCGCCTCGAGCCGGCCCCGGAGCTCCGCCTTCCCCGCCACGACGAGCTCCGCGGCGGCCGACGGCGTCGGGACCCGGAGGTCGGCGACGAAGTCGGAGACGGTGAAATCGATCTCGTGGCCGACCGCCGAGATGACCGGTATCCGCGAGCGGGCGATCGCCCGGGCGACCGTCTCCTCGTTGAAGGCGTGGAGGTCCTCGATGGAGCCGCCGCCGCGGGCGACGATGATGACGTCCACGTCTGCGCGCGCGTTGAAGGCGTCGAGGGCGGCGGCGATCTCGGCCGGCGCCGTCTCTCCCTGGACGCGCACCGGGTCGATGAGGACGCGGACGTCGGCGAAGCGGCGCCCGAGGACGTTGAGGATGTCGCGGATGGCGGCGCCGGTCGGCGAGGTGACGATGCCGATCCGGTCCGGCAGCATCGGGATCGGCTTCTTGCGCGCCCGGTCGAAGAGCCCCTCCGCCTCGAGCCGTGCCTTCAGCTGCTCGAGGGCGAGCTGGAGGGCGCCGATCCCGCGCGGCTCGATCTCCCCGACGGCGATCTGGTAGCGGCCCCCCTTCGCGTAGACCGAGACGTCCCCGAAGGCGACCGCCTGCATCCCGTCCCGCAGCTCGAACCGGAGCCGCGCGGCCTGGGCGCGGTAGATGACCGCCTGGAGCTGGCTCCCCTCGTCCTTGAGGGTGAAGTAGAGGTGCCCCGATCCCGGCCGCCGCACGTTCGAGACCTCGCCTTGCACCCAGACGCCGCGGAACCTGCCGTCGAGGAGGGCCTTGATCTCCCGGGTGATCTCGGTGACGGTGTAGATCTTCGCGTCGGGCGGGTTCATCTCTCTGCCATGGCGGCGGGCGTCGGGTTCAGGCGATCCGCTCCCGGATCCGCTCGATCCCGAGCGCCCTCCCGGTCTCCGGGTCCGCCCTGATGACGACCCCCTGGATCTCTATCCCGCCGCCGGCGACGGCGAACCGCTGCGGCATCTGCGTGAGGAAGAACCGGATGACCGGCTCGACCTCCCTGCCCAGGACCGAGTCGCGGGGGCCGGTCATGCCGGCGTCCGTGATGTAGGCGGTGCCGCCGGGGAGGAGCGCCTCGTCCGCCGTCTGCACGTGCGTGTGCGTGCCGATGACGGCGGTCACCCTCCCGTCGAGATGCCGTCCCATCGCGACCTTCTCCGAGGTCGCCTCGGCGTGGAAGTCGACCACGATGAGGGGGGTCGCCGCGGCGATGCGCTCGATCTGCCGCGCCGCCTCGGCGAACGGGCACTCGCCCGGCTTCATGAAGACGCGCCCGAGGAGGCTGACGACGCCGACCCGCGCGCCGCCGGGGAGCGTGAAGACCCCGCCGCCGCGGCCGGGGACGCCCGCCGGGAGGTTCGCGGGCCGGAGGAGGCGCTCCTCGGAGCCGATGATCTCCAGGACGGCCTTGTTCCGCCAGATGTGGTCGCCCGCCGTCAGGACGTCCACGCCGTCGCGGGTGAGCTCGCGGACGACATCGGGGGTGAGGCCCGAGCCGCCGGCGGCGTTCTCGGCGTTCGCGATGACGAGGTCGACGGCGTGCCGCTCCCGGAGCACCGGGAGGGCCTCCCGCACCGCCCGCCTCCCGGGCTTGCCGACGACGTCCCCGGCGAACAGGATCGTGATCATGCTATTTCGCGTACTCGATGGCCCTCGTCTCCCGGAGGACGACCACCTTGATCTGGCCCGGGTACTCGAGCTCCTCCTGTATCTTCTTCGTGATGTCGCGGGCGACCTGGGCCGCCTCGTTGTCGTCGATCTTGTCCGGCTCGACCATGACGCGGATCTCCCGTCCCGCCTGGATCGCGTAGGCGTGGTGGACGCCGCGGAAGCCCATGGCGAGCCCCTCGAGGTTCTCGAGCCGCTTGATGTACGCCTCGATCGACTCGGAGCGCGCGCCGGGCCGGGCCGCGGAGATCGCGTCCGCGGCGGAGGCGAGGACGGCGCAGATCGATGCCGGCTCGACGTCGTTGTGGTGGGCGGCGATGGCGTGGACGACCTCCGGCTGCTCGCCGTGGCGCTTGGCGATGTCCGCGCCGATGACCGCGTGCGCCCCCTCGACCTCGTGGTCCGCGGCCTTGCCGAGGTCGTGGAGGATCCCGATCCGCTTGGCGCTCTGGATGTCCTCCCCGAGCTCCGCCGCCATGATCCCCATGAGCCGTGCAACCTCCTTCGAGTGCTGGAGGACGTTCTGGCCGTAGCTGGACCGGTACCGGAGCCGGCCGAGGAGGGCGACGAGCTCCGGGTGGAGGTCGTGGATCCCGAGGTCGAACGCGGCCTGCTTCCCCGCCTCCCTGATGTTCTCGGCGGTCTCCTTCCGCACCTTCTCGACGATCTCCTCGATCCGGGCCGGATGGATACGGCCGTCGGCGATGAGCCGCTCGAGCGTGACGCGGGCGACCTCCTTGCGGATCGGGTCGAAGGAGGAGAGGGCGACCGCCCCCGGCGTGTCGTCGATGATGACGTCGACGCCCGTCGCCGCCTCGAGCGCCCGGATGTTGCGCCCCTCCCTCCCGATGATGCGGCCCTTCATCTCGTCGTTCGGCAGGCTCACGCTCGTCACCGTCGTCTCGGAGACCTGGTCGGCGGCATAGCGCTGGATCGCGAGCGAGATGATCTTCCGGGCCTGCTTGTCCGCGGTCTCCTTCGCCTCCTCCTCGATGCGGCGCGCGAGCGCGGCGGCGTCGCGCCGGATCTCGTCCTCGAGGCTCTGGAGCAGCATCTGCTTCGCCTCATCCCTGCTCAGGCCGGCGACCTTCTGGAGGCGCCGCCGCTCCTCCTCGATGACGGCGTCGAGCTCGCGCTGCCGCGCCTCGACCGCCTTCCCCCGCTCGTCGATCTCGCGGGCGCGCCGGGAGAGGTCGCCGTCCTTCTTTTCCAGAAGCGCGACCTTCCGGTCGAGGTTCTCCTCCTTCTGGAGAATGCGCGCCTCGAGCGACATGATCTCCTTCCGCCGGTTCTTCGTCTCCCGCTCGAACTCGACCCTCGACCGGTGGAGCTCGTCCTTCGCGAAGAGCTCCGCCTCCTTCCGCTTGTTCTCCGCCTCCCGCGTCGCCGCCTCGACGATCCTGGCCGCCTCCTCGCCCGCCCCCGACAGCCGCCTCGTCGCGAGCAGCCCCCTCCCGACATATCCGGCGACTCCCGCCGCCGCCCCTATGATGACCGCCAGCAGGTACCACATGGCCGTCCTCCTTCCGTATCAGCTGTCCCGCGGGCCCGCCTCGCGCGCCCGCCGGGCGCCTTCCCGTATCTTCGCGCAGTCGATGATCCGGTCCTCGGTGACGATCCAGTCCATCGGCACGTCGTGCGGCTCCTGCTCGAGCCGGCGGACGATCTGGACCTCGTAGGCGAGGGCCACCCGCGGCGCGCGGGGGGACGCCCCCGCGAGGAACAGGTCGTAGCAGCCGCGCCCCCGCCCGAGCCGGGTCCCCGTCGTGTCGAAGCCGATGCCGGGGACGACGAACAGGTCGATCCGGCCGGCCTCCACGACGGCGTCGCCGCGATCCGGCGGCGCCGGTATCCCCCACCGCCCCGGCGTCAGGTCACGGTCGAAATCCCGTATCGACACCGCGGCGATGGAGCCGTCGCCGGCGCAGTGCGGGACCGCCACCCGCGCGCCGCGGGCGAGGCACTCCCGGATGAGCGTCTCGGTGGCGACTTCCCCCCGCACCGCGACGTAGAACATGACGGTGCGGGCGTCGTCGTACGCCGCGAGCCCCCGCAGCCCCGCTGCGATCCGCCCGTCGCGCGCCCGCCGCTCCTCCTGCGGGATGGCGAGGCGCGCCTCGAGAAGCCGGGCGCGCAGCGCCGCCCGCTCATCCGCCCGCGCCGCTCTGTCCATCTCCCCGCCGCCCCCCCGCGCGCGCCAGCCGCTCGAGGATCACCTTCTCGAAGCCGATCCCCTTCGGCTCGTAGAAGCGGACCGGCGACGGCGTGTAATCCTGCGCGCCGTCGTCGTCGTGCGGGTACCGGTACCCCTTCCCCCGCCCGAGCCGGGCCGCGCCCGCATACCCCGTCCCCCGGAGATGCGCCGGCACCTCCATCGTCGGCCGGCTCCGCACCTCCTCGAGCGCCTTCTCGATGCCGGCATAGGCGGCGTTGCTCTTCGGGGCGCAGGCGACGTAGACGGCGGCCTGCGCGAGCGGTATCCGCGCCTCCGGCATCCCGACGAACTCGAGGGCCTGCATCGCGGCCGTCGCCACCGCGAGCGCCTGCGGATCTGCGTTCCCGACGTCCTCGGCGGCGCAGATGAGGATCCGCCGGGCGATGAACCGGGGGTCCTCCCCCGCGTGGAGCATCTTCGCCATCCAGTAGAGCGCGGCGTCGGGATCGGTGCCGCGCATGCTCTTGATGAAGGCGGAAATCGTGTCGTAGTGCCCGTCCCCGTCCCGGTCGTAGACCACCGCCTTGCTCTGGACCGAGTCCTCGGCCGCCGCGAGCGTGACGCGGACGGTCCCGTCCCGCCCGGGCGGCGTCGTGAGGGCGGCCACCTCGAGGGCATTCAGGGCGCGCCGCGCGTCGCCCTCGCACTTCCCGGCGATGTGCGCGAGGGCATCCGGGTCCGCCGTCACGCGCATCCCCCCGAGCCCCCGATCCCGGTCCGCGAGCGCCCGGCGGAGGATGGCGCCGATCTCCTCCCGCCCGAGCGGCCTGAGCTCGAACAGGATCGAGCGCGACAGGAGCGGGGCGTTCACGTAGAAGCACGGGTTGTGCGTGGTCGCCCCGATGAGCGCGACCGTGCCCGCCTCGATGTGCGGCAGGAGGACGTCCTGCTGGGCCTTGTTGAACCGGTGGATCTCGTCGATGAAGATGATCGTCTTCGTCCCCCCGTGGCGGAGCCGGTGCGCCGCCGCCCCGATCGCCTTCCGGAGCGCCTCGACGTTCGCGGTGACGGCGCTCATCCGATCGAAGTGGCGGTGCGTCGCCCCCGCGATCACCTCCGCGAGGGTCGTCTTGCCGGAGCCGGGCGGCCCCCACAGGATGACCGAGCAGACCCGGTCGGAGACGATCGCCCGGCGGAGGAGCTTCCCCTCGCCGAGGATGTGCGCCTGGCCGGCGAACTCCTCGAGCGTCCGCGGGCGCATCCGCGCGGCGAGCGGGGCGTTCGCCCCGAAGTCCGCCGCCTCGTCCCTCTCGAACAGGTCCATCGGACGGCGCCCTCCCTCAGTCGGTCCTGATCCGGCAGCCCGCCCGCTCGAGCGCCTCCCGGATCGCGCCTGTCGCCGCCTCGATCTCCCGCTCCGTGAGCGTCGCGTCCGCGGCGCGGAGCGTGACCGAGAGCGCGACCCCCTTCTTCCCCGCCGGGATCGGCGGCCCGGTGAACAGGTCGAACAGCTCCACCGATTCGACGAGGCCGGGCGCCGCCGCGCGCGCGCACTCGATGATCGCCGCCGCCTCGTGCCCCTCTTCAGCGACGACCGCGATGTCCCGCCGGACCGCCGGGTGGCGCGGGAGCGGCCGGTAGGCCGGCTCGCGCGTGAGGGCGGCGAAGACGGGGGGCGCATCGATCTCGGCGAAGACGACGGCGTGCCGTATGCCGAGCGTCTCGCGGACGCGCGGGTGGATCTCGCCGATCCAGCCGGCGGCGATGCCGTCGATCGAGACGGCGGCCGACCGGCCGGGATGGCAGGAGGGGACGGGCGCCCGCCCGAAGGAGACCGAGGATCCGGTCCCCGCCAGCAGCGTCTCGAGGATCCCCTTCAGCGTGAAGTAGTCCGCCTCGGCCGTCCTCGAGCGCCAGAACCCCGGCCCCGCCGATCCCATGACGGCGATCGCGAGGCGCTCCTCCTCCCGCGGCAACTCCCCCTTCCCCGCGGCGCGGAACACCGTCCCGATCTCGAAGAGCATCGCGTCGCGGTTCCCCCTCCCCGCGTTCAGGGCCAGGCACCGGATGAGCGGCGGCAGCATGGAACTCCTCAGGTACGCGAGCTCGTCGCTCACCGGGTTCGAGAGCCGGACCGCGTTCCGCGCCGCGGCGTCCGGCGCCCACATGAGGGCGTCCATGTCCGCCTCCCCCATGAAGCTCAGGCAGACCGCCTCGGAGAGGCCGAGGCCGCGCAGGAGCGACCGCGCCCGCTCGCGTGCCGCGAACCGCCCGTCGCCCCCCGGCTCCGGCGCGGCGCCGTCGGGGGGGGCGGCTGCGACGCGGTCGTACCCCTCGAGCCGCGCCACCTCCTCGACGAGGTCGATCTCCGCCCGGATGTCCACGCGGAACGAGGGGGGCGTCACGGCGAGCGTGTCCCGCCCCGCCTCCTCCGCGCGGAGCCCGAGCCGTTCGAGGCAGGCCCGCACCTCCGCGGGTCCGCGCGACGAATCGAGCAGCCGGTTCAGCCGCGCGACGCGGAGCGCGACCGGCCGCGGGGCCCCGACCCCCGGCCCCGCCTCGACGATCCCGCGGCACGTCCCGCCGCCGGCGAGCGTCGTGATGAGCGAGGCGGTCCTGTCGGCCGCCGCGGCGATCCCGCCGGGGTCGGCGCCGCGCTCGAACCGGGCGGAGGACTCGGTCGAGAGGCCGAGCGACCGCGCGGAGCGCCTGACGGCCGCGGGATTGAACCAGGCGCTCTCGAGGAGGACGTCCCTCGTCCCCGCGCCGACCTCGCTCGCGAGGCCCCCCATGACGCCCGCGACCGCCACCGGCCCCGCCTCGTCGGCGATGACGAGCGTCCCCGCGGCGAGCACGCGCTCCTTCCCGTCGATCGTGACGATCCGCTCCCCCTCCCGCGCGCCCCGAACGATGACCGCCCCTCCGCGCAGCGCTCCCAGGTCGAAGGCGTGGAGCGGGTGGCCGCGCTCGACGAGGACGTAGTTCACGGCGTCCACGACGTTGTTGACGGGCCTGAGGCCGGCCATGCCGAGCCGGTGCCTGACCGGGAACGGCGACCGGCCGACGAGGACGCCCCGGATGACGCGGGCGCAGTAGCGCGGGCAGTTCCCCGCGTCCTCGACGACGACGCGGACGAGGCCCGCGGCGTCCTCCGCGCGCTCCGCGACGCCGGGCGCCGGCACGCGGAGCGGGGCGCCGAGGATCGCCGCCGCCTCCCGGGCGATGCCGATGACGCTCATGCAATCAGGCCGGTTCGGCGTCACGTTGATGTCGAGGATCTCGTCGCGGAGGCCGAGCGCCTCGTCGAGCGCCGTTCCCGGCGCGGCCCCCTCCGGCAGGATCATGATGCCGGCGGCGTCCTCGCCGAGGCCGAGCTCGCGCTCCGAGCAGAGCATTCCCTCGGAGACGATCCCGCGGAACCTGCCGGGGCGGATGCGCGTGCCGTCGGGGAGGACCGCTCCGGGGCGCGCGAGCGGGGCGCTGTCGCCCGCCTTCATGTTGGAGGCGCCGCAGACGATGCGGAGCTCGGCCGTCCCGTCGTGCACGCGGCAGACCGAGAGCCGGTCGGCGTCCGGGTGCGGCTCGACGGCGAGGATCCGGCCGACGACGATCCCGCCGACCTCGTGCGCCACGCGCGTGACCGACTCGACCTCGAGCCCCGCCATCGTGAGCCGGTCGCCGAGATCGGCGGCCCCGATCGGGCAGTCCGTGAATTCCCGCAGCCAGCTGTACGGCACCTTCATGCTCTATCGTCGCCCCGTATCCCGCCGGATCCGCTGCTTCGATGCACCACTTCACCACGGATCTTCACGGATGCAACTACAGTTCAAAGTGAAAAGTGAAGGTTCAAAGTGGCGATAATCCGCGAAAATGCGCTGCGAAAACACCGTTCCTTTCGGCTGCCTTCCTATCTGCAGTAATCTCCGTTCATCTGCGGCGGAAACCCCCGCCCAGATCGGCTGCCTTCTCATCCGCGGCGATCCGCGTCAATCCGCGGCAAGAACCCCTTTCCTCACCGCTCCAATCCGTGGTGGATTCGTTCATTGCTCATTTCCACCCGCCACTCGTCACTCCCTTATCTGAACTGGGCGAGGAAACGGACGTCGTTCTCGTAGAAGAGCCGGATGTCGTCGATCCGGTAGCGGAGCATCGCGATCCGCTCCACCCCCATCCCGAAGGCGTAGCCGGTCCACCGCTCGGGGTCGTAGCCGACCGCCTCGAAGACGGCGGGGTGCACCATGCCGGCGCCGAGGATCTCCACCCACCCGGTGTCCTTGCAGACCCGGCACCCCTTCCCCGAACAGATGACGCAGGAGATGTCGATCTCCGCGCTCGGCTCCGTGAACGGGAAGAAGCTCGGCCTGAAGCGGATGCGGGTGCCGGGGCCGAACATCCGCCCGACGAAGAAGGAGAGGATGCCCTTCAGGTGACCGAAGTGGACCCCCTCCCCGACGAGGAGCCCCTCGACCTGGTGGAAGACCGGCGAGTGCGAGACGTCGCTGTCGCACCGGTAGACCCGCCCGGGCATGACGCAGCGGAGGGGCGGCTGCCGGCGCTGCATCACCCGTATCTGGACGGGGGAGGTGTGCGTCCGCATGAGCGCGTCGCCCGCGATGTGGAGCGTCGCCTGCATGTCGCGCGCCGGATGGTCGCGGGGGAAGTTGAGGGCGTCGAAGTTGTAGTACTCGGTCTCGGCCTCGGGCCCCTCCTCGACGGTGAACCCGAGGCCCGTGAAGATCTCCGTGGCGGCGGCCATCACCATGGAGACGGGGTGGCGCGCGCCGATCGCGCGCGGCTCGCCGGGGAGGGTGACGTCGACGGCCTCCCGGGAGAGATCCCGCCGGTCCCGCTCCCCCTCGAGGGCGAGGCGGCGCGCCTCGACGGCGGCGGCGACCTCGCGCTTCGCGGCGTTCAGCGCCGCCCCCGCCGCCGGGCGCTCACCGGCCGGGAGGCCGCCCAGGCCGCGGAGCATGAGGGTGAGCCGCCCCTTCCGTCCGAGGAACCGCACCCGGACCCGCTCGAGTTCCTCGAGGGACGGGCAGGAGGCGGCGAGTTCCAGCGCCTCCGCCCGGATTGCATCGATCTTCGCCTTCATGCGGACAGCCGCGGGCTCGGCGAAGGGGAGGAGAGAAGGGACCGTTTCCGGCGGACGGACGGACGCCGCCGGCGAGGACCCGATCGAGGAGGGCTAGCCGGGCATACTGTCGGCGGGTTCGCCGACCGCGCCCCCGGCTTCGCTGCCTCTATCGAGAATGGAGTCAACTCGCTCCAGCATGATCTCTCTCCGCCGCCCTGCTCCCGCGCGTGCGCTCCCCCGTTCCCCGGGCGACCTTCGCCAGCTCGCTGAACACCGCCGTCTCGCGGACGGCGAGGTCGGCCAGGATCTTCCGGTCGATCGCCACGCCGGCCCTCTTCAGGCCGGCCATGAACTTCGAATACGACATCCCCTCGGCCCTGCTCGCCGCGCCGATGCGCGTAATCCAGAGGCCGCGGAAATCCCGCTTGCGGACCTTGCGGTCCCGGTATGCGTAGGCGAGCCCCCGCTCGACGGCCTCCGTGGCCTGGCGGGTGAGCTTCCCCCGGGAGCCCCTATACCCCTTGGCCCGCTTGAGGATCCTCCTCCGCCGCTCCCGCGAGGCCGGGGCGTGTGCGACACGTACCACGTCTGCCTCCTCTCGTCAGGCGTACGGCATGAGCGCCCGCACCCGCTTCTGCTCAACGCCGCTCAGGACGCTGCTCTTCCTGAGGGCGCGCTTCCGCTTGCGGCGCTTCCCCGTGAGCAGATGGCTCAGATACGCCTGCTTCCTTTTCACCTTGCCGCGCCCCGTGATCCTGAACCGCTTCGCCGCCGATCGGCGTGTCTTTATCTTTGGCATCTGCGCCGTCCTTCCTCCGGTCGGGCGCCTGCCGGAGTTTGCCGGCCTTGTGCGGCCCGAACATCATCACCACGTTCCTGCCGAACTTCTTCGGGGTCATCTCCACGTGCGCGAGATCGGCGAGGTCGGCCTCGAGCCGCCGGAGAAGGTTGTTTCCCAGTTCGGCGTGGGCCATCTCGCGGCCCCGGAAGAACAGCCGTATCCGGACCTTGAACCCCTTCTCGAGAAAATCCCGCGCGTGGCGGAGCTTGACGTTGTAGTCGTGGATCTCGATGCGGGGGCGGAACTTGATCTCCTTCATCTTGCCCCCGACCTGCTTCTTCCGGGCGACGCGGTCCTTCTTCATCTGCTGGTACTGGTACTTGCCGAAGTCCATGACCCTGCAGACGGGAGGGTCCGCGTTCGGCGCCACCTCGACCAGGTCCAGCTTGCTCGCCCTCGCCAGCCCGAGGGCGTGCTCGAGCGTGAGGATCCCGACCTGCTTGCCGTCCTTGTCGATCGTGCGGACCGTCCTGGCCCGTATCTGCCCGTTTGTCCGGATGAACGTCCGAATGCGTATCACCTCCCCGGGGGTTGCCGGCGCGGGGCCGGTGTCCCGTCACCCGTCCGCGCTGCTCGACCGTGGAATCTTCCCTGACGCAGGATTATACCACCGCCCGTTCCCGGCCGACAAGCCCAAAGCCGAAGAAATGATGCACCAATCGACCACGGATTGCCACGGATCATTACGGATCCAAACTACAGTCCAAAGTTGAAAGTTCAAAGTCGAAAGTTGAAAGAATGAAGAACCAATCCACCACGGATCTGCACGGATACTTACGGATATCCACTGATACTCTTGAAGTGGGATCCATAGGCATCCGTGGAAATCAGTGGCTAGTGGTTCGTCAGCCCCTCCTCCCCATTTTGAACTTTCGACTTTTCACTTTGAACTGTGGTTGCATCCGTGAGAATCCGTCGATGATCCGTGAACATCAGCGGCTGTGTGTGCATCAGCAGCGGCAGGCGCCGCGCAGCGTCTCGCTCCCCTCGCGGACAAGGTAGGCGACGACGACGAGACCGACGGCCGGGTCCGCCCACCAGGCGCCCCAGAGGTAGTTCGCCCCGAGCCCCGCGAGGAGCGCAGCCGAGAGGAAGGAGCAGGCGAGCGTCTCCCGCGAGTCCGCCACGAGGCTCTCGCTCCCGATCGCACGCCCGACGCGATCCTTCATCCGGTAGAGGACGGGCATGACGGCGAGCGAGACGGCGGCAACGGCGATGCCGAGGACGCTCGGCTCCGGAATCTCCCGGCGGAGGAGCTTGCCGAGCGACTCGTACAAGACGTACGCGCCGAGGACGAAGAAGGTGAGGCCGACGAGCCGGGTCGCCCGCGCCTCCACCCGCTCCTCCTCCTCCGGCGTGATGCGGCCGTGCTTCCGGAGCCGCCAGATCATGACGCCGCCGGAGAGGGACTCCACGAAGCTGTCGAGGCCGAAGCCGACGAGGGCGATGCTGCCGGCGAGGGTACCGGCCGCGATGGAGACGACCCCCTCGACGACGTTGTAGCCGACGGTGACGTACGCGAGGCGGAGCGCCGTGCGGTGGAGGTCGCTCTTCATCATGCCGGGGGCGTCAGTGCACCTCGACGCTCCGCACGTCCTTGATCGACGAGAGGGAGAAGAATATGGCGTCCGCCTTCCCGGTCGCGGGGACCCGCGCCGCGACCTCGATCTCCATCTCGCCCTGCTCGACGTCCTTGGCGAGGCTGATGGACTTCACGTCGATGCCGTGCCGCTCGAGAACGCCCTTCACGTCGTCCACGAGGCCGAAGCGGTCGCGCGCCTTCACCGAGAGGGTGCGGAGGACCTGGCCGCCGATGTACCGCTTCTCGATCTGGTCGAGGATGATGAGGACGATGAGGGCGAGCGCCGTCGTGGCGATGCCCGAGAAGTAGTGTCCCGCCCCCACCGCGAGGCCGATGATCGCGACGGTCCAGAGGGATGCGGCCGTCGTGATCCCCTTCACGCTCGCCCCGTACCGGAGGATGGCGCCCGCCCCGAGGAAGCCGATGCCCGAGATTACCTGGGCCGCGAGCCGCGCCGGGTCGCCGTTCGGCGCCAGCCCCTTGAACTGCAGGGCGAGGTTGACGGAGATGCACATCGCGAGCGCCGCGCCGAGTGCGAGGATGATGTGCGTGCGCAGGCCCGCCGGCTGGCTGTGCCGCTGGCGCTCGAACCCGACGAGGCCCGCGAGGAGCGCCGTCACGAGGAGCCGCGTGACGATCTGGACTTCGGTGATCATGTCCGACACCCCCTCCCGATGGACGGTTCGCGCGCGCGGAGGCGTCCGGCCGCCGCGCCGAGCCGGATGCCGCCGGGGCCGCGGCGATCGGCCCGGACGGCGGGGGGAAGGGAAGATGGTCGGGGCGGTGGGATTCGAACCCACGACCTCAGCGTCCCGAACGCTGCGCGCTAAGCCGGCTGCGCTACGCCCCGACGGTGCGACGAAAAGCGGAAGCAGACGCCATTATAACGAACTTCCCCCCGATTGATACCCCATTTTACCACGTCGCTCCCTTTCCTTCTTCATCCCCTTCCAGAGCGCCGTGACGGCCAGGCCCAGGAGCGCCGCGCCCGCGATGATGCCGCCGACCCAGCCGAGAAGCGAGAGGGAGGTCACGATGGCGCCCGCCGTGAGGACCCCCAGGACGATGGACCAGATGGCGTGGTGGAACTTGATCCCCAGGAGAAACGCGGCGAGCGCCCCCGTCCAGCCGCCCGTCACAGGCAGGGGGATCGCCACGAAGATCGCGAGCCCCAGCGTCTCGTACTTCTCGATCTCGGCACTCTTCCTGCGGGTCCGCCTGAAGAGCCATTCGAAGAACAGCCTCCCGAGGCGGAACCGCATGAGATATCTCGAGGCGGGGCCGAGGAGCAGCAGGATGAACGGGATCGGGATCATGTTGCCGATGACGGCGAGGATGTAGACGCGCCACCAGGCGTCCATCTTGAAGAAGTTGATCCCCACCGGGATCGCGCCGCGCAGCTCGACGATCGGGAGCATCGAGATGATGACGATCACCCACTCCTTCGGTATCCCCTTCCGCTCCAGGCGGTCGGCGATCCGCTCCCCGACGGACAGGTGGTCTCCATCGTCCGGCCGGGGGGGACCCGCGGCCGCGGCGGCCGTGCAGGCCGTCATGATCGACAGCGCCGCGATGATCGAAAGCGCGACGATGACCGATGTGTTCTCCCCGCGCCACCGGATCATTCCGATCTCCCTCCTGTTCGTGCGCCCCGCTATTTATTCCAGCCGTGCTTGCCGAGCAGCGGGACGAAGACGCAGCCGCAGACCTCCTCCTCCGTCAGCCGTCCCCCCGCCTTCCGGACGACGATGAGGTCCTGCGACCAGCCGCCGCCGACCGGGATGACGAGCCGGCCGCCCTCGGCGAGCTGCCCGACGAGCGGCTCCGGGACGCGGGGCGCCCCCGCGGTGACGATGATGCCGTCGAACGGCGCCGCCTCCGGCCATCCCAACGTTCCGTCGCCGACGCGGAGGCGCACGGTGCCGTAGCCGAGCGCATCCAGCAGCTCCCCGCTCCTCTCCGAGAGGGAGGCGATCCGCTCGATCGTGTACACCTCCGCGCCGAGCTCCGCGAGGATGGCGGCCTGGTAGCCGGAGCCGGTGCCGATCTCGAGGACGCGATCCCCCGGGCGCACCTCCATGCACTGCGTCATGAGGGCGACCATGTACGGCTGGGAAATGGTCTGTCCCTCGCCGATGGGGAGCGGGTGGTCCGCGTAGGCGGCGTGCGCCATGTCGGGGGGAAGGAAGCGGTGCCGGGGGACCGTGCGGAAGGCGGCGAGGACGCGCGGGTCGTTGATGCCGCGCGGCTCGAGCTGCCGCTCGACCATCCGCTCCCGCTCCACGGCGAAATCATCTTCCGGCGTCTTCATGTCGTATTCGTCGTCCGCATCCCGGATTTCGCATCACCCATCGCGCGTGATCGGATTATGGGCAATAGTGGTTTGCCGCGGATGCACGCGGATGAATATCATGTTGCCGCAGATTCACGCGGATGAACGCGGATTGAATGGTGAATTGAAAAAAGAACGGTCGCTTTATCCGCACTCCATCTGCGGTGATCCGCGTTCATCCGTGGTTGCTTAGTTCATTGTCCTTCCTGCTCAGGATGTACCGCGCGGTGAGGCGGATGAATCGCAGCGTGTCCACGAGCGGGTTGATGCGGCTCTTCTCGTCGCCGTAGATCGTCCGCACGGGGACGGAGGCGATCGCGCACCCCGCGCGCCCCGCCTGGATGAGCATCTCCGACTCGGTCTCGTACCGCGCGGTGCTCAGCCGCATCCGGTCGAACGCCCGCCTGTCCACGAGCCGGAACCCGCACTGGCTGTCCGGGATGGGCCGCCCCGCGAGCCGGGAGACGAAGAACGACGTCACCCGGTTCGTGAGGTAGCGGACGAGCGGCATCCTCCCCCTCTCCTCCATCCTGTTCCCGACGACGATGTCGGCCCCCGACGACCCGGCCGCCTCGAGGAATCTCGGGATCTCTCCCGGGTCGTGCTGGCCGTCCGCATCGAGGATGACGGCGGCGTCGAACCCGTCATCGAAGGCCCGCCGGAGGCCGGTCTCGAGCGCCGCGCCCTTCCCCCGGTTCGCACCGTGCCGGATGAGGGCGGCGCCGGCCGCCGCCGCCGCGCGGGCGGTGCCGTCGGACGAGCCGTCGTCCACGACGATGGCCGCCGGCAGGTGGCGGAGCGCACCCCGAACGACGCCGGCGACGCGCTTCTCCTCATTATAGGCCGGTATGACCGCGCACGCCTTCATGCCGTCACCATCCTGTCCCGCTAAAACAATGCACCACTAATCACTGATTTCCACGGATGCGTACGGATCCTCACGGATGTAACTACAGTTCAAAGTGAAAAGTCGAAAGTTCAAAGCCCAGTCCCTTTCGGCTGCCTTCTCATCCGCGATAATCCGCGTCAATCCGCGGCCACAATGAACCACTTCACCACGGATCTTCACGGATTCCTGCGGATATCCACGGATTCCACTCCAGGAGTATCAGTGAACATCCGTAATGATCCGTGGCAATCCGTGGTTGATTGGTTCTTCATGCTCCCAACCCTTGTATCCAATCCGAGGCAAGAACCTCTTCCCTCACCACTGCAATCCGATCCGTGGATATCCGTAAGTATCCGTGCAGATCCGCGGTGGATTGGTGCTTCATTCTTTCAACTTTCGACTTTGAACTTTGAACTGTTTCACCCCCACACTTTGTAGAACGCGAACCACTGCGACGGGTAGCGCCGGATATACCGCTCGAAGACGGCGACCATCGCCTCGTTCACCCTCCTGACCTTCTCCGCGTGGGGCAGGTCATCGGCGACGCGGATCGGCTCCTCCGCCGTGATCCTGAAATAGCCGCCCGGCTCCTGGACGCAGAAGGTGGGGACGAGCGGCGCGCCCGCCCGCACCGCCATCTCGGCCGGCCCCCGCGGGATGTTGACCGGCCCGCCGAAGAAGGGCACGGGGCAGCCGGTGCCGTCCACGTCCCTGTCGGCGACGAACGCCGCGACCTCGCCCCGCCGCAGCACGCCGACCATCTCCCTCGCGGCGCGGCCGTGCGGGACGACGCGTATCCCGCTCGACCGCCGGAGGCGCGAGAAGAACCGGTCGACCCGCCTGTCCTCCATCTTCATGGCGACGGTCGAGAGGACGAATCCCAGGCGCGCCGTCGCCGAGGCCCCCATTTCCCAGTTGCCGAGATGCGCGGTGACGGAGACCAGGCCCCTCCCCTCCGCGAGCGCCTCCCGGAAGCGCGCCACGTGCTCCGGCCGCAGCAGGCCGATCCGGATGTCGGTGTCGATCTGCCCGAGGCGCATGAAGTCGACGACGTGAATGGCGAAGTTCTCGAATGTCTTCCGGACGAGCCGTCTGAGATTCCGCCTGCCGTCGCGCGTCGCCGTGCCGCGGCCGTCGGATTCGAGCACCCTCGAGAGGTTCGCGGCGACCGCCCGCCTCGCGTTGCCGTCGAGGAGGTAGAAGAGGTCGGCGAGCAGCCTCCCCACCCGCACACTCACGCCGCGGGGGACGGTCTCGACAGCCATCCGGCAGAGGTTATACACAACGGACAGGAGCATGCGCCTCCTCGAGTATCGTCCGGGCGATCGACGCCGCGGCCGCCGGGCGGGAGAGGCCGAGCGCGCTCAGCCGCATCCGCCCGAGCCGATCCGGCCGCGCGAAGAGGTCCGCCACGATCGCCGCCGCCTCGTCGGCGCCGCCCGCCGCCAGGGCCGCCCCACCCCGGCAGAGGTAGTCGGCGTTCGCCCGCTCCTGCCCCGGGAGGGAGTCGACGAGGACGAGCGGCAGGCCTGATGCGAGCGCCTCCGCGGCGGTGAGGCCGCCCGCCTTCCCGACCATGACGTCGGCCGCCCGCATGAGGATGTCCGGGCGCCGGACGTACGGCAGGACCGTGATGCGGGAAGCGGCGGCCGCCGCCCGGCCGAGCAGCGCCTCGTACTGCTCCCGGTTGCGGCCGGTCGCGACGACGACCGTGCAGCCGGGAAGGACGCGGGCCGTCTCGAGGGCGAGCCGCTCGAGCGCCCCCCACCCGCTCCAGCCCCCCATGACGGCGACGACGGGCCCGTCGGGGGGGAGGCCGAACCGCCTCCTCGCCTCGGCCTTCGGGATCTCCTCCGCGAATGCGGGACTGATCGGGATCCCCTCGTCGGCGGCGCGGTCGCGGCCGATGCCGGCGGCGGCGAGGTCGTCGAGCGCCTCCCGGCAGGCGACGAAGTAGCGGTCCACGGCGCCGTACACCCAGTAGGACGGGACGAAGAAATCGGTGAGGACGGCGTGGAGCGGGAGGTCGCTCCCATGGCGCTCCTTGAAATCGCTCACCATGCCGCAGGGAAACGACTGCGTGCAGACGACCGCGTCCGGCTCGTGGGCACGCACGGCGTCCTCCACGCCGCGGGGGGCGAGCGTCCGGACGAGGCCCCGGAACCTGCTGAACCGCGCCTCGCTCCTCGGGTCGGTGTAAATGCCGTCCCAGAGGGAGGGGGTGCTTTTCACCATCCGGTAGAACGCCTTCGTCGAGACGCGCTCGAGCAGCCGGCTCGCGTACCGGAAGAAATTGAGGAGGCGGACGTCGGCCGAGGGGTCGGCCGCCCGGAACGCCTCGCGCAGGGCGAGGGCGGCCGAATGGTGGCCCGAGTACTCGAACCCGTAGAGGATGAGGATCCGTTTCATGCGGCCCGGGCGGGGCGGACAGGCGGTCTTCGCCCCGGACCCTTTCAGAACGCCACACTTATAGCAACTACAGTCCAAAGTTGAAAGTTTAAAGTCGAAAGTTGAAAGAATGAAGAACCAAGCCACCGCGGATCTGCACGGATACTTACGGATAGTCACGGATTGGATTGCGGCGGTGAGGAAAGAGGTTCTTGCCGCGGGTCTACGCGGATTGTCGCGGATGAGAAGGCAGACGAAAGAAACGGTGTTTTCGCCGCGGATTGACGCGGATTACCGCGGATGAGAGCGCAGTCGAAAGAATAATGAACAAAGCAACCGCGGATCGACACCGATCATTACGGATATTCACTGATACTCCTGGAGTGGAATCCGTGGGGATCCGTAAGCATCCGTGGGAATCAGTGGCTCGTGGTTCTTTGTGGCCGCGGATGCGAAGGACGAACGAGGCGCCGCCCTCTTACGGCATGGAGACCGTGATCGCCTCCTCGTCCCAGTACCGGGCGATGAAGCCGTACGGGGGCGATGGGCCCGGCACGCCGCCGGGCGGCATGAGGCCGACGACGACCTGGTGCGTCCCCTCGTAGCCGAGCGGGATCGACCCGGCGGAGAGGAGCGTCCCGCTCCAGCCGGCCGGCAGCGAGAGGTTCCTCCCGATCGGCTGGGGGACCGTGCTGAGCCTGCACGGCGGCGTCCCGTACATGTAGTAGACCCTGCCGCCCGGCGAGTGGATGATCCCCCACGCGTCGACCAGGCCGCCGTACGGCTGGACGACGGCGTTGATGTCGATCGGCCCGAACAGTTTCGGGTTCAGGGGGTTCCACGTGATGGTGACGAGCGGTATCGGTGTGGGCGTGGGCGTCGGGTTCCTCGTCGGGGTGGGCGTCGGGGTCCTCGTCGGGGTGGGCGTCGGCGTCAGCGTCGGCCCGACCGTGGGCGTGGGCGTCGGCGTCGGCGTCGGATCGAGGTACACGGTCAGCGTCACGTCGCTGTTCGACGCCCTGTCGTCCGGGTTGGTCACGATGACCGGCCACGAACCGACGGGCAGCGTGCCCGGCGCATACGCCGCCGTCAGCGTCGTCCCGCCGCCCCCCACCGAGGGCGACGGCCACACCGCCGTGCCGATCGCGAGCGAGCAGCCCGCCTCGAAATACGTGCCCGTGACCGTGAGGTCGCCGCCGTACCCCGTCCCGATCGGGTTCGGCGAGATCATCGTGACCTGCGGCGGCGGCGAGCCCGTGAAGTCCTGGCCGCCGATGTCCGTGTCCGCGAGCGTCACGCCGGTCTCCGGCGGATCGAAGACGTAATTCGTCTTCTCGGGGGTGATCGTGTAGTCGCCGGGGACGAGACCGTGGATCGTGAAGTAGCCGTCGTCGTCCGTCATCCCGAGCCGGTCGTTGTACGTGTAGGGCGTGGCAAAGCGCGCCACGACCTGGACCCGGTCGATCCCCTCGCCGAGCGGGTCGGTGATCCTGCCCGAGACCGAGTAGGTCCGGGGCGCGGCGAGGTAATCGGAGTAATCGACGAGGCCGAGGTTCGGGTCGTCATACTTGTGGAGGATGTAGTTCTCGATCACGGTGTCGTCGGCGGTCAGCCACCAGTTGAACCGCGCGCTCATGTCCCCGGCGCAGTTGTTGTGCACATAGTACTGCGCGAGGGGGTTCATGATCCCGATGAACTCGTTGCCGCCCGTCGCCGCGCTCGTGCCGAGGTCCACCTCGCCGCAGCCGCTCCCCCTGAGGACGTGCGTCCCCCAGCTCTCGATGACCGTGTTGCTGATGGCGCAGTCGCCGGCGCTCCGCCAGTCGACGCCGGTCCCGTCGGGGAGGCCCTGGACGATGTTGGAGTGGTGCCACCGGAGCGCCGCGGCCGTCTCGCCGAGGATGCCGACGGCGAGCGTCTTCGACGGGAAGACGAGATGGGTCGCCATCCGCGCGTTGAGGACAGCGGAGTCGGCGACCTCGATCGAGCCGTTCCCGAGGAGGGAGAAGACGACGTTGAGGACGGAGGCGTTCGTCCGCTCGCCCGCCGCGGCGACCGGGCAGGAGACCGCCTTCGGCGCGTCCACGATCGAGGAGCCCTCGACCGCCACGATCGCCCCCGCCTTCCCGCGGAGGCCGACGGACGTGACGTTCCTGAAGAGCATGGACCTGAAAATGGGGGCCGACGTACCCCCGGCGTCGATCCCGACGTCCGCGCCGTCGATCGTTGAATCATCCACGGCCGGGCAGGTGAAGCCCTTCGAGCTGTTGAGGCCGATCCCGGTCGCGCACCTGGAGACGGCGATGTTCCGCACCCACGGCCGCGGGTTGTCCGCCGCCATCGGCCCGGCGAGGCTCGACTCGAACTGGAGGCCGTACACCGCGTGCGAGATGTCGGCGTTCTCGATCCACCCGGAGGCCGTCGCGTCGGAGAAGACGATCCCGAGCCAGTCGGAAGACCGGCCGGCGTCGGAGGCGAAGACCACCCTCGCCCCGTCGACGCCGAGGATGTTCAGGCGGCCGGAGACGCGGATCTCCCCGCGCTCGTTGTCCCATCCGCCGCTCGACTCGTCCCGGAGCGCCGCGAAGACGAGCGTGGAGCCCGGCTCGATCGTGAGGATGCGCGGGTCGGGGACGACGAGGTCCCCCGTGAGCGTGGCGCCGCCCGCGATCGTCGCGTCCGCGTTCAATGTCCCGAAGCCGCCCGCCGTGAAGCCGTTCGTGCGCGTCCCCGCGCCGCCCGGGCAGGTCACCGTCACGTCGTAGGTCCCCACCGCGAGGCCCTTTGGCACCCGCGCGGTGATCTGCGTCGGGCCCGCGACGATTACGTTCGTGCAGGCCGTCGCGCCCACGTGCACCTGGGCGGGCGCGGCGAAGCCGCTCCCCGCGACCGTGATCTGCGTGAGGACGGTGTTCATGCCCGTCGCGGGCGTCACGCCGGTCACCACCGGCTGGCCGGCAGGCGCGGGATTCGCCGTGTAGGCGTTCGCGAGCGTCGCCGCCGCCCCGAGCGGGTTCGTCACCCGCACGCCGTACGTTCCCGCCGCGAGGCCCGACGGCACGCGGGCGGAGAGCTGGCCGGCGGAGAGGAACTCGACGCGCGTGCAGCGCGTCGGCGGATCGGTCATGATCTCGACCGTCGGGATGTAGGCGAAGTTGCCCCCGTTCACGGTGACGGGCGTCGTCTTGTTCGCGTCGCCGGCGTTCGGAACGACGCCCGCGATCGTCGGCGTCCCCACCGCCGTGAAGGCGTTCAGGAGCGTCGCCGGCGGGTCGATGTCGGCGTTGTCCACCGTGAGGGCGTACAGGCCCGGGACGATCCCCGCCGGCACCGTCGCGAGGAGGCAGGTCGAGCTGATCACCCGCACGTTCGCGCAGGCGGTTGCGCCGACGAGCACCGCCGGCGGGGCGACGATGTCCAGGAAGTTTTGGCCGACGACGATGATCTCCGTCTCGCCGGAGACGAGCCCCATCGGCGGGCTGGCGCCGATCACGGCGAGCGGCGGCGGGAGCACCTCGTAGCCGCCGGCGAGCTCACCGCACTGCTGCGGCGCGCCCGGGCTGCACGGCGGGTTGCACACCCGCACCGTGTAGGGGCCGATGTCGAGGCCTGCGGGCACCTGCGCCTCCAGCAGCTCCGAGGAGATCTGCCGCTCGTTGAGGGCGGCCACGACCTTCCCCGTCACCTCGTGGATGAGCGTCACGTCGGGCGTCGCCACGAACGGCCCGCCCCTGATGACGATCGTCACCACGTCGTCGTTCATCCCGCCGGCGGGCGTGACCTCCTCGACGGCCGGCGCCGGGGGACCGAGGATCTCCAGCGTCACGTCGCGGTTCGAGCCCTGCCCGTCCGGGTTGAACACCTGCACCGCCTGCGGCCCCTGGTCGCAGAGGCTCGCCAGGTTCGCCTCGGAGATCCTGAACCAGATGGTCGTGTCGGTCGGGACCGGGTCCCAGAACGGGGCATAGTGCGCGTAGTAGCCCTGCACGTCGCCGGCGTGGACCTCCGGGAGGCCCCAGAAGTTCCGGCCGCTGATGATGAACACCCCCGAGAAGTCCTTGAAGGTGGAGGCGGGCGAGATCGCGAACACCTCGGGCGGCGGCGGATCGAGGATCGTGAACGCCGGGTTCGCCGCGTCCGCGCCCCACGTCCCCGACTGGTTGTCCGGGTTCGTCACCCGCACGGCGTACGGGCCGAGCGGGAGGCCCGCCGGCACCGTCGCCGTGATCATCGTCGAGGTGACCGACTGCACGGGCAGCGTCCGCGGCGTCAGCGCCGGCAGCGGGCCGAGGAGCGCCGCCGTCGCGCCGGGGCGGAAGTTCAGCCCCGTCACGACCACGTCCGTCGCGAACGGCCGGTACGCCCAGCGCGCCCCGTACGTCCCGAGCGTCCGGCCGTCCTGCCTCCGGATGCCGTACACCGTCGGCGGGACGACGTCGGCGCGGCTGTTCTGGCCGGTGATGTCCGTGTCCGTCACCGTGACCGCGATCGAGCCGGGGTCGAACGCGTACCCCTCGCGTTCGCCCTCGATCGCGTAGTCGCCGGGGACGAGGCCGTAGATCGTGTAGTCCCCGTTCTCGTCCGTCATCCCGAGGCGGTCGTTGTCCGTGTGCGGCGTCGCGAAGCGCGCCGCCACGACCACCCGGTCCACCCCCGCGCCGGAACTGTCCGTGATCCGGCCCGTGACCGTGTACGTCCGCCGCGCGGCGAGGAAGTTCGAGTAATCGATGTTCCCGAGGGAGGGATTGTCGTCCTGGTCGTACAGGTAGTTCTCGATGACCGAGGTGTCCGTCGTCAGCCACCAGTTATGCTGCGCGATCATGTCCCCCGCGCAGTCGTTCCGGACGTTGTACGTCGCGTGCGGGTTCATCTTGCCGAGGAACTCGTTCCCGCCCGTCGCCGCGCTCGTCCCCAGGTTCACCTCTCCGCAGCCGCCCGACCGCCCGAGACCCACGCCCCAGTTCGCCACCACCGTGTTGCTGAGGGCGCACTCCCCCTCGCTCGTCCACTCGACGCCCGTCCCTTCCGCGTTCCCCTTCCCGAGGTTCGAATAGTGTGAGACGAGGACCGCCCCCTTCTCGCCGCGCAGCCCCGGCGTGATCTCCACGCCCTCGAACAACAGGTGCGTCACCATCCGCGCCGTCAGCCGCGCCGAGTCGGACAGCTCGACGGCGCCGTTCCCGAACACCGAGAAGACCAGGTTCAGCCGCGCGGCGTTCGTCTTCTCGCCCTCCTCGGCCGGCGGGCACGACACCGCCTTCGGGGCGTCCACGATGGACGATCCCGCCATCGTCACGATCGCGTTCTCCCTCCCCTCGAGGCCCGTCCCCGTCACGCCCTTGAACAGGACGTCCGTGAAGATCGGCGACGCCGTCCCCTTCGCCCTGATGCCCGTCGAGGCGTCGTCGATCACGCACGCGTCCACCGCCGGGCAGGTGAACCCCGCCGAGCTGTTCAGCCCCACCGCCGTCTCGCAGTTCGCGATGTTGATGTTCCGGACCCACGGCCGCGGATTCGAGGCCGTGATCGGCCCGGCGAGGTTCGACTCGAACTGGAGGCCGTAGACGGCGTTCGTCACGTCCGCGTGCCGGATCCACGCCGACGCCGTCGTGTCCGAGAAGACGATCCCCAGCCAGTCGGACCGGTTCCCCCCGCCCGACGTGAGCCCCACGCGCCCGGCCTCCTCGCCGAGGATGTTCAGCCGGCCGTACAGCCGGATCTCGCCCCGCTCGTTGTCCCAGCCGCCGCCCGTGTCGTCCAACAGCTCCTCGAAGACCAGCAGCGACCCCGCCTCCACCGTCAGCGTCATGCCGGCCGGCACCTCCAGGTCGCCCGTCAGGTACACCGTCCCCGCGATCGTCGCGTCCGCGTTCAGCGTCCCGGAGCCCCCGACCGTGAAGCCGTTCGTCCGCGCGCCCTGCCCCGCCGGCGTCCACACCGTCACGTCGTACGTCCCCACCCGCAGGCCCGCCGGAACCGTCGCCGCGATCTCCGTATCGCCCGCAACCGTGAACGACGACGCGAGCGTCGCGCCCACCTGCACCGCCGTCGCCCCCGTGAAGCCGCTCCCCGTGATCGTGATCCCGGTCGTCCGGTCGTTCGTTCCGGCCGCCGGCGCCACGCCCGCCACCACCGGCTCGCCCGCCGGCGCGGCGTTCACCGTGTACGCATTCGCCGACGTCACCGACGCGCCGAGCGGGTTCGTCACGCGCACGCCGTACGTTCCCGCCGCGAGGCCCGACGGCACCCGTGCCGTGAGCTGGTTCGCCGCCACGAACCGCACCCCCGTGCAGCGCGTCGGCGGCGCGGTCATGATTTCGACCGCCGGGATGTAGGCGAAATCGCCTCCATTGATCGTGACGGGAGTCGTCTTGTTCGAGTCACCGCTCCCCGGGACGACGCTTGCGATGGAGGGCGTCCCCACGACCGTGTAGCCGTTCGCGAGCGACTGGGCGGGGTTCCCGTCGTTGTTGTTTATGGTGAGATCGTACAGCCCCGGCGCGATCCCCGACGGCACCGTGGCGAGCAGGCAGGTCGAACTGATCACCCGCACGTTCGCGCAGGCGGTCGCCCCGACGAGCACCGCCGGCCCCGGCGCCGCCTTGATGTTCTCCCCCACGACGATGATGTCCGTCTCCCCGCTCTGAAGCCCCATCGGCGGGCTGGCGCCGATCACGGCCAGGACCGGCTCGGTCACCGTGTAGCCGTTCGGGAGCGTGCCCGGCTGGCCGTCGGGGTTCGTGACCGTCACGTCGTAGACGCCCGGGGCGATCCCCGCCGGGACCTGGGCGGTGACGCGCGAGGAATCCACGAAGGCGACGTTCAGGCAGGCGGTCGTCCCGATCCTGACCGACGGCGTCGCGGCGAAGCCGGAGCCGTTGATGACGACGTCGACCACCCGGTTGCTCGGCCCCGAATCCGGAACGATGGAGTTCACGACGGGCGGCGGCAGTCCGTTGACCGTGAGCGTCACGTCGGCGTTGGAGGTGGCGCCGTTCGGGTTCGTCACGATGACGGGCCACGTCCCCGCGGGGATCGTGTCGGGGTTGTAGAAGACCATGAGGCTCGTCGCGGTCCCCGAGAGCGAGGTCCAGGTCTTCCCGTCGATCGAGAGGCTGCAGCCGTTGATGAAATTCCTGCCCGTCACCGTGAGCCAAACGCTGTCATCCTTGCCGATGGAGTTCGGGGTGATGCCGGTCACGCGCGGCGGGGGCGGCGGGACGATGGTGAAACCGGGGCTCGCCGCCGTGCCGAAGACGAACTCCTGCGCGTCCGGGTTCACGACACGGACGGCATAGTCGCCCTCCGGGAGCCCCACCTGGACCGTCGCGGTGAGGCGCGTGGAGGTGATCCACTCGACGTTCGAGCACGGGGTGTCCCCGCTCAACGGGGGGAGGCCCCGGAGGAAGACGGACGGCGTGTCCCTGAAATTCGTGCCGTTGATGACGATGTCCGTCGTCTCGCTCGAGAGGCCCCAGTTCGTCCGGCCCGGGAGGCCGTAGGGCAGGCCGTCGAGGCCGTCCTCCCTCCCGACGCCCGTGACGCGCGGGGGCGGGAGCGTCGCCTCGAAGTCAATGTGGTTGGGATCCGTGGGGGTCGCCGGGTTGATGTTCACCGCGATGGAGACGGGGTCGAAGATGTAGCCGAGCTTCGTGGGGACGACCGAGTAATCGGTCGCATGCGGCGGGAGGCCGTAGATCGTGTAGTAGCCCTCCTCGTCCGTGATGTCGGCGAGGACGGTGTAGCCGGGGAACTGGGCGATGATGTCCACCTCGACCCGGACGCCGGGGACCGCCTCGTTCTGGTTGTCCACGACGATGCCCGTGACGTTGTAGGTCCTCCGCTCGAGGAGGATATAAGGGTTCCACGCGTACCAGACCCGGCCGAGGTTGGGCTGATCATTCCAGTCCCAGATATAGCGGTCGATGGCGGTATCGTTGTCCGTCATCCACCAGTTGTTCTGCGCCCAGACCTCGAGCTGGTAGAGGTTGGGCGGGAAGAGGCCTGCCTGCTCCATCTCGATATTGCTGCTCCCCTCCTCGTTGGGGCACAGGTCGCCGAAGAACTCGTTGAATCCAAGACTGTAATCAGCGGGATCGTAGCCGAGCGGCCATCGCCGGAAGCCGGGGGTCGGGGTGTTGAGGTCGCCGAGGTCGATGTTGTTCGGATCGGGACCGCCGAAGCGGATGCCGACGGCGTGGGGGACGGTCGGAGGATCGATCGTGCCGAAGCGGGGCCAGACGTTCGTCCGGAAGCCGCCGATCCGGGAATACTGGACCTTGAGAATGTTCAGGTTGTCGTCCCACTCGATGCCTGTTCCCCTGCACTCATCGACAACAACCTTCCCCAGGTTCTCGCCGATGATGTTGCAGTTGTCGAGGATAAGGGAACAAGATGACAGCTCCAGCGCCGCGCCGAAGGTTCGGGTCTCATGACCGATGACGGCGTTCTCGGCGCGGGCGACGGTCGTGTCCTGGAGGACGGCGTTCGCATGACTGTCGAGTTCGACCGAGCCGTCCGAGAAGGCGCAGCCGACGAAGTACGGGTTCGCCCCCTCCGTCGCGAAGGCGGCGATCTTCCTGCCGAAGAGGAAAGCGACGTTGGAGTTGGTGATGAGGGGGTATGAGAACCCCCAGCATTCGAAGGCGGAGTCGGCCTGGATGATCGTGACGTTCTCGATCAGCGGCGAGGATTCGCTGTCGAAGAAGATGCCGGTCGAGACGTCGTTGATGAGCGTGTTCCTGACGACCGGGTCCGCCCCGCCGTGGGAGAGGCCGGCGCAGGCGATGAAATTGATGCCGTAGACGCTTCGATCGATGTTGCAGTACTCGATGGTGCCGGTCGCCGAGTTAAGCGCGAAGATGATGCCGAGCCAGCCCCACTGGCCGGTCCCCGTGCTCGTGAGCGTCACGGGCTCGTCGGCGGTGCCGTTGATGTTGAGCATGCCGTTGACGATGATCTCGCTCCTCCCGGGGTCCCAGCCGCCGCTCGTGTCGTCCTTCCTGTCATTGAACCTGACGTCGCAGCCCGGCCCGATGTTGAGCGTTGCCCCGACGGCGACGGTGATATCACCCGTGACGATGATGGGGTTGTCGCTCGCGGACCAGTTGTGGACGCCGTGGAGCGTGCGCCCCGATATGACGACCGCCCCGGCGGCCGACGGGAGCAGGCAGAGGACGGCGAGGAAAACAAGCGGACGGCATGATTTCATCGGACGGCTCCTCGGGTCTTGCAGCACGCATATAATCTATCACGAAGGGCATGCTTCGTCAAAGGGCGCGGGGAGGGACTCATATGGGAGTGATTATCGCTCGCGGCCGTGGTGCAGGGGACTCTTTCCGGCCGGGCGTCTCGCATGCGGGACTGCCGTCACTGGATGTAGAATTCCCTGCTCTCCAGTCTGCTGCGCCAGTATTTATCACTGTATACGTCGGCGTACGGCGTGTTGAGGACGCCGTAGATGACGTAGCGCCCCTCCGGAAGAGACGGATCGAGGAGAAAGGCGCCGAGGTCGTCCTCGGTTCTCACGCCGATGACGAACCCCCTGGCCATCGGCACGGCCCTCGCGTGCCACTTTTTATCACGGAGGAAGAAGAGGCGGCCGAACGGGTCGAGAACGGCGATGTACGGATCGACCACGTTGAGCGACATGTTCGTTCCCGGGGTGACGATGTACCTGATCGAACGGAGCCATCCCTTCGCGGTGAGTATGGCATCCGTGCCGAGCGCGAGCTGGGGGCCTTTCTGCTCGGGCGGTATCGAGGAGGGGTTCCGATGGATCTCATACTTGAAGTCGGGGGCGAACGCCGGCAGTTTCGGCCCGAAATAGAGGGTGGTTGACGTATTGCCATTGATTTCGAACAGGACCTTCCGGGCCGTTCCCCCGACCGTCCCGTCCATATAGGCGTATTCCCCGTTGTATTGATCCGCCGGCCATTCCTTATCGGCGTCTTCCATCTGGAAGTCGCCCTTCCTTGTCCCCGTGCCGAAGTCAAGCAGCTCGGTATCCAGGACGTCGTAGCCGTCGCCGGGCTTCACCCCGGCGCCGGCGATCGAGGTTTCGTATTCGTTCAGCATGCCGGTGTCACAGGTAAGGTCCGTGCTCGTCGCGTCGGTGATGAAGAAGCGTCTCCCGGCCGCCTGTCCCGAGGTGAATTCCAGAATCTTGTTCCTGACTCTCCCCGGGGTGAATTCCTGCGCGGAGTCGATAATCCTGTTGCCGCTGACGAGTCCGACCGTTCCTGAATAGAGCGCGTTCTGCGCGCGGGCGGACGCGGAGATGAGGGCCAGAAGGATGCATGGAAGGATGATCCGGCGTTTCATCGCGCCGCTGCTCTTTCCCGTATCCGCGCCGTGTTCCTCCGGCACGTCCATCTCCCGTTCCACGGACGGGGCCGGCCCGATCAATACCCCGCCTCGCTCCCGAGGCCGTACCGGAGCCGCTTCGGCTCCCACCACTTGGACCTCGGGAGGTTGAGCCGCCGGTCCCGCTCCTCGCGCTGGCTGACCCAGAGGCTGTCCCTGTTGTCCTCGGTGACGACGTTCGCCGTGATGAAGATGAGGACGTTGGATTTCCGGATCGCCTTCGAGCTGCTCGAGAAGAGGTACGGGCCCAGGCCGGGGATCTCGCCGAAGAGCGGGAGCTTGTTGACGATCGTGGATTCGTCCTCGCGGATGAGGCCGCCGATGGCGAGCGTCTGGCCGTTCCGGACGAGGACGTCGGTCTGCGCCGTGCGGGTGGAGATGACGGGGAGCTGCGCGCCGACCGCGCCGCCGAACGTCGTGAAGGTGATGATGTTGCTCACCTCCGGCGTCACCGTCATGCCGATGAAGTCGTCCTCGTTCACGTGCGGCTTCACCCTGAGAACGATGCCGATGTCCTTGTACTCGAAGTTCTGGATCTCCCAGGTGCCGGTGTCGTTGTTGAACTGGAACTGCGGGATCGGCCACTGGTCGGCGACCTTCACGACCGCCTGGATGTTGTCGGCGGTGACGATCTTCGGGTGGGAGATGAGGTTCGCGTCGGTCTGCTCCTGGAGGAAGTTGAGCGTGAGCTGGAAGTTGTCGGGGGTGAGGACCGCCTGCATCAGCTCGGTCGTGGTCACACTGCTCCCGCGCGCGTCCAGCCCCTCGGCCCTGTAGAAATCCTCCAGGATCCTTCCGCTGAGGTCCGCGCTCCTCCGCTGCGGGGTCGTGCTCACGGTCTCGATCCTCGTGCCGCTCGGCTGCCCGGTGGTATCGACGATGCTCGTGGTCGTGGTCGTCGTCCCCGTATATTCCGTCGACGCCGTGCCCCCGAACGTGTCATCGGCCCCGAACACGCCCGTCCCGGCCTGGCGTTCCCTCCGGGAGAAATCCAGCTGCCGCGCGGTGCTCTCGGTCGCGTCCTCGCGCGTCCTGGTGTCCTCGCGCACGACGGAGAAGAACCCCTCCCCCTCCGGCGGCCCGATCCGCACGTTGTAGCCCTTGAGGGCGACCCAGTCGATGCCGATGTTCTCGTCGAAGTCGTCGCGGAGCTCGAGGATGCGCGCCTCGATGAGGACCTGGGCGGTCCTGCGGTCGAGGCGGTCGATGATCCCCGCGATCTCGCCGAGCTTCGCGGGCGTGTCCGTCACGACGACCGTGTTGCTGCGGTCGTCGGGCTTCACCTGCCCCCGGGTGGGCGTGAGGAGGTGCGCGATCGAGTTGCTGATCTCCGTCGCCTTCGAGTAGCTCAGCGGGAACACGCGCGTTTCGAGCGGCTCCTTGTCCATCTGGTCGCGCGCGAGGACCCGGATGACGTTCTCCGTCTTCACGTACGAGAAGTTGTTCGCCTCGAGGATGAGCTTGAGCGCCGTCTCCCAGGGGACGTCCGTCAGGCGGATGGTCACCTTCCCCTTGACCTCGGGGCCGGCGACGATGTTGACGCCGTACCGGACGGAGAAGATCCTGAGGATGTTGACGAGGTCGGCGTCCTTGAAGTCGAACGTCACCCTCCCCGGCTCCGTCGGCGGCCGCTCCGCGAGGGCCCGCTCGAAGGCGATCTCCTCGGGCACCGCCTCCTCGACGAGCGGCGTCTCGGTCGGCCGGGCGGCCACCCGCTCCGTCGGGCGCGGCGACGCGGCGGCGGCGACCGCGGGCGCCTCGGCGCCGAGGGCGACCACCCGGTAGACGCCGTCGGATTTCGCGTAGCCGTAGCCGCATGTCCCGAGGACCCGGCCGAGCGCCGTCTCCCAGGGGACGTCCGTCAGGGCGAGGGTGACCCGCCCCTGGACCTCCGGCCCCGCGTCGATCTGCACGCCGAACCGGTACGAGATGGTCCTCAGGATGTCGCGGAGGTCGGCGTCCCTGAAGTTGAAGGTGACGGTCCCCGGGACCGCCTCGGCGACCGGGGCGGGGCTCCCCTCAGCGGGGGGCGGCTGGGAGCCGGCGCCCGGCGGGCGGGCCGCGGCCGCGAGCGCCATTGCGAGGAGACACGCGATCCGTGCGAGATTAGAAGTAGTCATCCTGGTCCGGTTCCTTCTTCTCTTCGAGGAGCGGGATGTCCACCCTCTGCCGCATGTATTCGATCACGAGGCCGCCGGGCGTGATGTCAATGACGAGGCATCCCCTGATCTCGTCGCCCACCGACACGATGCGGTCGCCGATCAGGGCGTACGGTATCTGGTAATCCCATACGATGCCGCCGAGGTTGTTGGAGAACCACTGGCGGATCGGCTCCGTCTCGACGGTCTGGATCGGCTCCGCGGCCTCCTCCTCCGCCTTCGGCGGGGGCACGAACGGGTTCCTCCTGCCGCGGCTGTCGTAGCCGGGCTCCTCGGCCCGCATTATAGCAGCCGCGGCGGAAAAGATGAAGGCCGCAAGCAGAAATATTTTCAGCCGCCGCAGCCGCGTCGAGCGCACCATCGTGACCGGTCCTTCCGGATTATTTTCGCGCGAGGTAGAGGACGGTGAAGGCGATCTCCTGTCCCTCCGGCTCGTTCCCCGAGATGACGATATCCGTCACCTCGATGTACCTGTTCAGGCCCTCCAGGATGCTCAAGAACCTCCCGAGATCGTGGTAGTCGGCGCGGAGCCGGATCTCCCATCCCCGGAGCGCGTACGCCCCCTCGAACTCCTTGTCCACGGCGGCGGGCGGGGTGAGCACCATGCGCTGGCTCACGTCCCGCGCGCCGGTCTCCGCCGCCGCACCGCTCAGCTGGCGAGACAGCCAGGTGTGGTCGGCCTCGGCGGGGACCGAGGCGCGGCGGTCGGCGAGCTCCTTCTCCAGCGCGGCCACCTCCTGCCGCTGCTGGGGGAGTCGGTTCGCCATGATCTCCGCCTTTATGAGGCGGTCCCGCACGCTCTCCCGCGACTCGACCGCGGCGCCGGGCGGCCTCGTCCCGCCCGAGAAGCCGACGAACTGGCTCACGAGCACGATGGCGAGACTTCCGAAGATGACGGCGACGATGATGATCTCGATCTGCTTCTTTTCCAGTTTCATTCCGTCCACCGGTCGCGGCCTGCCGCTACCCCCCCGCCTGCGCGGCGGGCCGTCGGCACCGTATCTCGAAGGACCGCCTCCCGCCCGGCGCGCTCTCGATCGAATACTCGATCCGCGGGAAGGTATCGAGGAAGGCGGGGATGCCGCGGAGCGCGTCGATGAACTCGACGACCCGCTCGATCCCCCGTTCCTGCATCGCCTCCCCCTGGATGACGAGGACGGCGGGCGGCCGCGCGCTGAAACTCATCTTCACCAGGAAGAGGTCCTCCGGTATCGCGTCGCCGATGTCGTTGAGCCGCCTGTGCCAGAGCACCCGCTCCGCGGCGATGCGGTCGTACACCGCCATCTCCTTCTGGGCCTGCGTCTTCTTCCGGAGGAGCGACTCGGACTCCTCGACGAGGGGCCTGAGCGCCTCGAGGCGCCGCTGCTCCTCGGCGAACTGCCGCATGCGCCGGCCGAGAAAGAACAGGACGATGCCGATGACGATGAGCACCGCCACGACGGCGACGCCGCCGATGACCGCGATGTTGATCTTGACCCGCCGGACGCGCTCGATCTTGCGCTGTTCCTCGGGAAGCAGATTGATCCGTATCATGCCGTTCCGCCGCCCGCGGCGATCATAATGAACTCCTCACCACGGATGCAACCACGGTTCAAAGTGAACAGTCGAAAGTTCAAAGTGGCGGTAATCCGCGGCCACAATGAACCACGAGCCACTGATTTCCACGGATGCTTACGGATCCCACTTCAAGAGTATCAGTGGATATCCGTAAGTATCCGTGCAAATCCGTTGTTGATTGGTTCTTCATTCTTTCAACTTTCGACTTTGAACTTTCAACTTCGGACTGTAGTTTGGATCCGCGGACATCCGCGGTCAATTCGTTCATCATTCCTCAGTCGGCCAGGGCGAGGCCGGCGGCGACGGCGAGCAGCGGCTCTCGCCCCTTCGCCGCCTCGGCGGCCATCCCCCCCACGGAATGAATGCCGCGGAGCGGGTCCCAGCCCCGCACCGCGAGGCCGAGATCCGCGGCGAGCTTCTCGACGAGTGGAGGGCAGAGCGCGCCGCCGCCGCTCACGTACACCTTCCCCACGGCCTTCTGCATCTTCGTGGCGAGGTAGCCGAAGGTGGAGTGGAGCTCGCGAGAGAGCATCATCGCCATCGGGGCGGTGAACTCCCTGACGGCGGGATCGTCCGCCTCCTTCCGCCGCTCCGCCTCCGGGTAGTCGATCCCGAGGCCGCGCGCGATGGCGACGGTGGCGCTCGCGCCGCCCACGTCGATGTCGCGGGTGAGCTCGAGCCCCTCGGCGGACATGATGTTCAGGACGGTGCGCGCCGCCCCCACGTGGACGACGGCGACCGTGTCCTCCGGGCTCGGCTCCGCCGCCTGCCCGGCCTCGCCGGGGGAGGCCGCGGGCGCGGGTTCGATCGGCGGCGCCTCGGTCCGCATCGCCGCCGCGAATGCGTTCGCGATCGCGACCGAATCGACGCTGATGACCTTCGGGACGAGCTCGAGCGCCTTCAGGAATTCGAGGCGCTCATGGATGACCGACTTCCGGGCGGCGGCCAGCACGACCTTCATGCGGGCGCGGTTCGATTCGGCGGGATCGAGGATGTGGCAGTCGAAGACCGACTCGTCGAGACTGAAGGGGAGGAGCACGTCGGCCTCGTACCTGATGCTCGACCTGAGCTCGTCGGGGTTCATGCGCGGCATTTCCGTCCGGCGGACGATCACCCCCTTCCCGGAGACGGAGACACGGAGGTCGGTGATCTCGAGGCCGATTCTCCCGAGGGATTCCGAGACGACCTGCCTGACGTGGCTGACGGGGATCGGATCCTCGGAGACCCGCTTGAGGGGGGCGACGGAGGTGAAGAGGAGCGAGAGCCGGTCCGCCGTCCCGCCGACGGCGACGACCTTCACCGAGTGCGCGCCGATGTCGAGGCCGATGGCCTGCCGCGGTTTCCCGGCCTTCCCCCCGAAGAGCGAGAACGCCATTCGCATCCCCTCGCGCCCGTTGCGGCGTGGGAAGAACCGACCGCGCGGGCATCTCCGGTATCACATACTATCTATTCCTGCAACCGGAACAAAGTGTACCTCCGACCGGCGGTGATGTCAAGGAACCGCCCGCGGCGGCGCACCGTGAATACGAAGAAACAATTCACCACGGATGACCACGGATCAGCACTACAGCCGAAAGTTGAATGTTTAAAGTGAAAAGCGTCGGAGTTTCAGCCGCGGATTGACGCGGATGAGCTTCTTGCGCCACGGAGGACACAGAGGACACGGAGAATGATGGGCCTGATCAGCACTCTATGGTCTCTGTGATCTCTGTGGCTCGATCAATCCGCGTTCATCCGCGGCAAAGCATATTCCTCTTCCTCGTCACTTTGAACTTTCGACTTTCCACTTTGAACTGTAGTTGCATCCGTGAAGATCCGTGGTGAATTGGTTCGTTGTGGCCGCGGCTGGTGGTGCATCGTTCAGGTGCATCTACGGGAACGGGACCGAACGGACGCCGGCCATACCGACATCGCCCTCGCCTTCCTGCTCCATCTCCGGAAACACTCCACGCTTCAGGAAGACGACGGCCGTCCCCGACCGGAAGGCCTGGGACCACTCGGGAAGCCGGGCGATGACCGGCGCGACGGGGTTCTCCGGATGGAGGAGGATGATCTCGGTCGGGTAGCCGGCGATGAGGTTCCACCAGCGCTCCCCGGCGAAGAAGAACCTGAAATTGTCGTCGATGACGCGCTCCGGGTACACGGTGTCGTACCTGCCGTCGACCGAAACGAGGACGGTGCCGCCGAGGTGCCAGATGAGGTATTCCCCCCAGTCGAACAGGACGGCGCAGTTCCCCGCGATCCCGCGCTCCCCCATCCAGCGGACGGCCGCGACCGGGTACCGGTCCGCGGGGACCACGAGGGAGAAGGCGGACCTTCCCCTCGCGAGCGGGATCGCCGCCGCGACAACCGCGGCGAGCAGCCACGCCGCCTTCCTGCCCGGTGCGGGCCGGGACGGCCCCTCCCCTCCCCTCCCGAGGCGCCCGAGCATCGCGGCGAGCGGCTCGGGCATGGCGAAGGACGCGGCGATCGCGAAGAACGGCATGTGCCTGTTGTGGGCGAACGCGGCGGCGGCCGCCGCGGCGGCGATGCAGGTGAACCGCCATGGACCCGACGCGCGCGATGCGGCGACGGCGACGATGAAGAAGACGAGGAGGGCCTTGAAATCGACGAAATCAATGTCCCCCGGCCTGATCGGCGCCCATTCGGGGAGGTACGGTCTCCGGAGGGCGAGCGTCGACGCGAGGAACCGCCAGAGCCCGATTCCGTACGGGTTGACGAGCGTGGCCGCCGCCGAGACGGCGAGGACGGCGACCGGGACGAGCGCCCCGCGCGCCTCCCCCCTCCTGAGCGCGTCCGCGCACTCGAACGCGGCCCAGACGGCGAGGGCGGCGAGGCCCATCGGGAAGCCGCCGTGGAAGTTCGCCCACGCGAGGAAGACGGCGGGGACGAGGAGGAACCACCCGGCCGGCTTCCGCGCGAGGGCGAGGAGGAGAAGGGTGAAGAACAGGTAGCTGAACATCTGCGGCCGGAAGCAGAGGCCGTAGGAGGCGACCGATATCGCGAGGCCGGCCGCGATGAGATTCCACGGCGGCGCGGCGCGGCGGATGAAATTGGAAATCATGATTCCCATGACGGCGAGGCCCGCGGCGAGGCGCAGGATGACGATGCCGCCGCCGCCGAGATGCCGGAAGAGGACGGCGAAGGTCACCTCGGCGAGCCACTCGTGGTTGATCCAGGGGAGGCCGCGGGCGGTGTACGAGTACGGGTCGAACCGCGGGATCGCGCCATCGCGGAGGATGTCGAGGCCGAACCTGACGTGGCCCCAGAGGTCGGGATCGACCACGTTGTTCGTCAGGCAGAAGAGGGAGAAGGAGATGAGCAGGACGACGAACGGCAGCCGCATCCCTGGTTGCCCTCCCATGAGGGGATCTTGAACCGATTTACCGCTGATGCACGCGGATGAGCTTCTTGCGCCACGGAGGACACAGAGGACACGGAGAATGACGGGCCTGATCAGCACTCTATGGTCTCTGTGATCTCTGTGGCTCGATCAATCCGCGTTCATCCGCGGCAAAGCATATTCCTCTTCCTCCCCACTTTGAACTTTCAACTTTCCACTTTGAACTGTAGTTGCATCCGTGGGGATCCGTAAGCATTCGTGGAAATCCGTGGCTATGAGTGCTTGTTTTCGGCTCATTCGCGGCAAGGCAATACTCCGCCGCTGCGGATCGCGCCGGACTTGTGCTACAGTACGTTCCGGACGCACCATGATGGCCTCCCGGGCGCATTCCATCAAGGGGATTCTCGTCATCGCCGGCCTCGTCTTCACCGCCTTCTCCAACACGCTCGACAACGCCTTCGTCTGGGACGACGTCCGCATCGTCGCCTCTCACCCGGCGATCCGCCCCCCGCTCCGGCCGCGGGCGATCCTCTCCTCACGCTTCCTTTCGTTCCAGGAGGATCCGCGCGCAGAAGACGAATTGCCGTACTGGCGGCCGGTCATCCTCCTCTCCTTCTTCACGGACGCGCGGGCGTGGGGAAGGAACCCGTTCGGCTTCCACCTGACGAACGTCTTTATCCATTTCCTCAACGCATCGATCCTCTTCCTCCTCCTCTCGTCCCTCCCCTCGGCGCGGGCGGCTGCACTGCCCGCCTCCCTCCTCTTCGCCCTCCATCCCCTCCAGGCGAACGCCGTCTCGTACATCTCGGGAAGGACGGACCTGTTCGCGGCGTTCTTTCTCCTCGCCGCGCTCCTCCTTGCGTTCCGCTCCCGCTCGTTCGGCATCGGCCGGACCGCGATTGGGTCGGTTCTCGTCCTCCTCGCGCTCATGTCCAAGGAGTCCGCGATCGCCGCCCCCCTCCTCTTCCCCCTCCTCGGACGGCTCGCCGAACCCGGGCGCGGGCGGCGGGGCATCACGATGGCGCTCGCCTCGTGCGGCGCGCTTGCGGTCTATTTCGTCATCCGCTCGCTCGCCGGCCTCCCCGCGGGCGGCTGGCTCGCCCGCGCGGGGGCCGTCTCCATCCCGCGCCTCCTCGCCGTCTCGAAAAGTCTCGTGTTATACGCGCGTCTGTTTCTCATTCCGGTCGGCCTTCGGATGGAGCGCTTCATCGGAATCCCGCCGCCCGGCGACCCGCTCGGCATTCTCGCGGCGGCAATTGTCCTTCTCGCCCTCGCAGCGGCGTTCCGACCGCTCCTCCGCCGCGGCGGCGGGAAGACCGCCCCCCTTTTCTTCTTCTTCTCGCTCGCCGCCCTCCTCCCGGCGGCCAACATCGTCCCTCTCTACCCGGCGATCGCCGGCCGCCAGATCTTCATCGGGGAGCAGTTCCTCTACCTCCCCCTCGCCGGTCTCGCGCCGCTCGCGGTCATTCTCTGGGGCGACATCGCCGAGCGGGCGGGGCGCCGGGCCGTCGCCGTCCGGGCGGCGGGCGTTGCCCTGCTCGCCATCCTCGGCCTCCTCGCGCACAACCATAACGAATACTGGCGCGACGAGGCGGCCTTCTACGGGAGAACGCTCGCGCGCTACCCGGGAAGCGTGCGGATGGCCACCAACCTCGGCCTCCTCCGCGCGCGGGAGGGGCGGTTCGAGGAGGGCCTCGCCCTCCTCTCCGGCGTCGCCGAGCACAATCCGCGCTCCGCGCGGGCGCACTACAACCTGGGTGTCGCGTATCTCGGGATGGGGATGACCGACCGAGCGGAGGAGGCACTCCGCGCCTGCCTCGACCTCGAACCCCGGCATCCCGGCGCGAACAGTGCGCTCGGCGCGCTTGAGATGTCGCGGGACAGGACGGATGAGGCGATCGGGCATTACCGGGCGGCGATCGCCGACTCCCCCCATTTCACGGAGGCGCGGCTGGGTCTCGCGACGGCGTATTTCAGGCAGGAGCGAGTGGACGAGGCGGCCGCCGCCCTCCGGGAGGCGCTCGCCCTCGATCCGCTCGCGATCGAGGTCCGATACTTCCTCGCGGTCATCCTCGAGCGACAGGGGCTGCTCGACGATGCGCGGATTGAATACCGCGAGATCCTTCGACGCTATCCGGACTGCGCGCCGGCGGAAGACAGATTGCGAGGGATCGAAGGGGACTGATGGACGGGAGGCGGCCGCGGCCGGGGAGCATCAGACGGGTCGATCGTGGATGGTGCAGGTCACCGGCGATCCGACCGTGTTGATGTTGCCGTACGTCCCGCCGCCGGGGCAGGTGTCGTCCACGGTCGCGCCCGTCAGATAGTCGTTCAAGACCGTGACGGGGCTGATCGTGTCGCCGGTCGTCAGCTTCGCCTCCAGCGCGTACTGGGCCTTCGCGGATTCGGTGTGGCGGATCCAGTTCCAGCAGGTGTTCCGCTGGGCGGTGGAGCGCGCCCTGATGAAGTTCGGCAAGGCGATCGTCGCCAGCAGTCCTATGATCGCGACGACGATCATGATCTCGACCAGCGTGAACCCTCGCCTTCTCATCATCTTCCCATGATTGAAGGGGCGGCGCGTCGCCGCGCCGCCCCTTCGCCGTTCCGAACGCACCTCACGTGCGTTCAGTCAGATTATCAGCTCGGCCTTCCGTGCGTGCCGCACTCGACCGGCGTGCCGACGTTGGGGATGTTCACGTAGGTTCCCCCGCCGGGGCACGTGTCCGTCACCGTCAGGTTCGTGAGGTAATCGTTCAGAACGGTGCTCGGGCTGATCGTGTCACCCGTCGTCAGCTTCGCCTCCAGGGCGTACTGGTCCTTCGCGCCGTCGAACTGCCGGACGTTGTTCCAGCAGCTGTTCTGCTGCGTCGTGGCGCGAGCCCTGATGAAGTTCGGGATGGCGATGGCCGCCAGGAGCCCGATGATCGCGACGACGATCATGATCTCGACCAGCGTGAATCCGCGCTTCCTCATATTTCACCTCCTTTCAGAAGCGTTTGCGATATGGAATAGAGCATGATCTATTCCATGTTTCCTATTATTTATTATTTCATATTCATTTCATTAAGAACATGTTATGGCATATGATAATGATTATTTTCTTTATTGCCCGGCACGAATATTCGCATATTTGCCAATCTGCCTCTAATCCTTTGCATTCCTGCAAAAACTAATGAAGGTTGCTTTGCCGCAGAAGAAGACGAACCACCAGCCGCTGCCACAACGAACCACTTCACCACGGATCTTCACGGATGCAACTACAGTTCAAAGTGGAAAGTCGAAAGTTCAAAGCGGCGAGGAAGAGGAATATGCTTTGCCGCGGATGAACGCGGATTGATCGAGCCACAGAGATCACAGAGACCATAGAGTGCCGATCAGGCCCGTCATTCTCCGTGTCCTCTGTGTCCTCCGTGGCGCAAGAAGCTCATCCGCGTCAATCCGCGGCAGAAACTTCTTCTTCCGGCTGCAATCAGATCCGTGAATATCCGTAATGATCAGTGGTTATCCGTGGTGAATTTGTTCTTCATGGTTTGTTCTTCACGATTGACGCTCGCCCGCGGCCGCCGCTATACTGGCGGCACACAGGCCGGGAGGGAACCATGCGACCGTACGAGATCATCCTGAAGAAGCGGGACGGCAAGCGCCTCGAGGACGCCGAGATCGAGTTCATGATCCGCGAGTACACTGCCGGGAACATACCCGACTACCAGATGGCGGCGTTCCTGATGGCGATCTTCATCCGCGGCATGGCGTCGGACGAGACAACCGCCCTCACGATGGCGATGCTCCATTCCGGCGACGTCATCGACCTCTCCGGCATCGGCAGGAAGACCGTGGACAAACACTCCACCGGCGGTGTCGGCGACAAGACGAGCCTCGTCCTCGCCCCGATCGTCGCGGCGAGCGGCATCCCCGTCCCCATGATGAGCGGCCGCGGCCTCGGCCACAGCGGCGGGACGCTCGACAAGCTGGAATCAATCCCCGGCTTCCGCACCGACCTCACCGAGAAGGAGTTCGCGGACGCGGTCCGGGAGGTCGGCCTGGCGATCATCGGCCAGACCCGATCCCTCGCCCCCGCCGACAAGAAGATCTACATGCTCCGGGACGTCACCGGCACCGTGGACAGCATCCCCCTCATCTGCGGCAGCATCATGAGCAAGAAGCTCGCCGCCGGCCCCGACGCCTTCGTCTTCGACATCAAGACCGGCGTCGGCGCCTTCATGAGCACGATGGAGCTCGCCGAGGAGCTCGCGCGCACGATGAACGCCGTCGCGGCGAACGCCGGCAAGGACGTCGTGACGCTCATCAGCGACATGAACCAGCCGCTCGGCTCCGCCATCGGGAACGCCCTCGAGATCCGCGAGACCATCGCGGCCCTCGAGGGGAACATCCCGCCGGACCTGAAGGAGCTCGTCCTCTCCCTCGCCGCCTGGATGATGGTCTTCGGCGGCGCGGCGCGCACGCCGGAGGAGGGCCGCGCCCTCGCCGAGAAGAACCTCACCGGCGGCAAGGGCCTCGAGGCGTTCCGGAAGATGGTGGCGCGCCAGGGGGGGAACCCGGAGGTCGTAGACGACCCCGACATCCTGCCGACGGCCGCCCACACCGAGGAGATCCGATCCCCGCGCGACGGATACGTCACCGCCGCCCACGCCCTCGAGATCGGCCTCTGCAGCGTCGCCCTCGGGGCGGGCAGGGAGAACGTGGACTCGAAGATCGACATGGCCGTCGGCTTCCTCATGAACAAGAAGATCGGCGACGCCGTGAAGAAGGGCGAGAGCCTGCTGACCGTCCACTACAACGACCCGGCGAAGCTCGCGGCCGTGAAGGACCGGCTCCTCGAGGCGTTCACCGTGGGCGACCGGCCCGTGGGGCGGCCCCCGATGGTGCACAAGGTCATTAGGCCCTGAAAAGAATTGCACGCGACGAATGGCGGCTGTTCGTCGCGTACAATTCTTTTTTCCGCTTGCCCCCGCCGCCGATCCTCTTAAAGTGGGGAGGAGGGGCAGACGAACCACGAGCCACGGATTTCCACGGATGCTTACGGATCCCCACGGATGCAACTACAGTTCAAAGTGGAAAGTTGAAAGTTCAAAGCCCAGTCCCTTTCGGCTGCCTTCTCATCCGCAGTGATCTGCGTTCATCTGCGGCAAACCACCGTTCCTCTCCGCTGCCCTCTCATCCGCGGTAATCCGCGGCAATCCGCGGCAAAAACACCGTTCCTTTCGGCTGCCTTCTCATCCGCGATAATCCGCGTCAATCCGCGGTGAATTCTTTCTTTGTGTTCGGCTTTGGCCTTGAACTTCGGGCTGTCTTTGCGCTTGCATCCGGGCCCGCCCCGTGGTACCGTTCCCCACAGTGAGGGAAAGGAGGTGTGTCGCATGAAGTGGCTGGCACCAGTGCTGGTGGTTGCGCTGGCCCTTCCCCTGCTGGTCGCGTCCGACCTCTCCGCCGCGTGCGCAGAGGGTCAGATCGACATCAACACGGCGACGGAGGCTCAGCTCAGGACCGTGAAGGGGATCGGGCCGAAGAGGGCCGAGGCGATCATCGAGGGCCGTCCGTACTCGTCGGTCGACGACCTGCGGAAGGTCAAGGGCATCGGCGAGAAGACGCTCGAATCAATGCGTCCCAGTCTCTGCGTCGGCAAGGCCGCTCCCGCGGCGAAGGCAGTCGAGGCGGATCTGCCCCCGGCGGAAGAGGCGTACTGACAATCAGACCGTTCTCCGGAGGGGAACCCGCCCGGGTTCCCCTCCGTCTTTTCCACGCCCGAGGGGGGTGAACGCTGAGCTCGCGGAAATCGTCCATCCCCGCCTTTCTCGGCGACCATCTCCGCGCCAGGACCTCTCCCCCGTTCTCCGTCCGCGGCAATCTCGCCGGCGCGCTGCGGCCCCCCGACCGCCTGGATGATGTCGCCCGCGCCGTCGTGGCCTGCGGGCGCGCCGGCGGCACGGTCTCCCTCTCGATCGGCCGCGGCCCCGACGCGGTCGCCGCGGCGGCCATCCTCCTCTCCGTCTGCCTGAAGGCCGGGGCCCGCCGCCCGCCGCGCGCCGGAGGCGACCTGTTCGACGCGCCCGCGCCCGCCGCGGGAATCCGCCTCGCCGTCGCGCCCGACCGCCTCGACATCGACGGCATCCCCGTCGCGCGGCGCGCGCCCCTCTCCCTCTCGTCGCTCGCGCTCATGGCGGCCGACGCCGTCTTCGTCGCGGGCGCGCTCGATTATCCCGCCGACTTCGTCGCGTTCGATTTCGAAACGACGGGCCGGAATCCGGTCGAGGACGAGATCACAGAGATCGGCGCGGTGAAGGTGGAGGCGGGCCGCGAGACCGCCGTCTTCTCCTCGTTCGTGAAGCCGCGTCGGCCCATTCCGCCCGAGGTGGTGGGGATCACCGGCATCACCGACGAGATGGTCGCCGGGGCGCCCCCCCCGGCGGAGGCGCTCGCGCGGTTCCTCGACTTCGCCGGCGCGCTCCCCCTCGTCGCGCACAACACCCCGTTCGACATCGGGTTCCTCTCGCACCACGCCCGGACGTCGCTCGGGCGCGAGGTCAGGCCCGACACGGAGGACACCCTCCTCATGGCGCGCTGGCTCTTCCCCGAAGCCCCCGGCCACCGGCTCGGGGACGTGGCGGCGATCGCGGGCGTGGCGCTGCCCGGCTGGCACCGGGCCGAGAACGACGCGCGCGCCGTGGCGGGGATATACCTCCGGCTCATCGCGCGCGACAGGGAGGAGCGGCGCGACCTGCGCCTCAAGGAATACTGCGACCTCGCCGCGCTGGGGACGATCGCCTCCGGCCTGCCGCTCGAGGGGGAGAACGGCCTCGTCGTGAAGCGCGGCCTGGGGATGATGCTCAGGCGGTTCGGCCCGCTGCCGCCGTCGCCCCCGCCGGCCCGCGGCGCGGAACCGCCCCCGGAGCGGACGGCGGAGAGGCTTCTCTCGCCGGACGACGGGGCGCGCCGCGAGGCGGCGCTCATCCTCCTCGCCGGTCTCGGGGGAAGTTGACCGTCGTCAATCGGGCCGGAGGCCGCCGAACAGCCCCCCGCTGAAGACGAAGCCGCGGGCGCCCAGCCGGTCCGCGTCCCTGTCGGTGAGGAGCGCGAAGACGAGCGTCGCCCGCCCCACCTCGACGTCGCCGCGGAGGATCCTGCACGACGCCCGCGCCCCCTCCTCCCGGATGTCCTCCAGGACCGCCTCGATGACGAGGGCGTCGCCCGGCCGGGCGAGTTCGGCGAACTCGGCCCGGTCGATCTTGGCGAGGATGACGTCCCGCTCGAACCGGGTGGTCTTCCCGAGGAGGATGCCGGCCGTCTGGGCCATCGACTCGATGAGGAGCGTCTGCGGGACGAAGGGGATCCCCGGGAAATGGCGGTCGAGGTACTCGGCGTTCGCGGGGACGGTCCGCGCGGCGCGCGCGCGCTCGCCCTCGCGAAGCTCGACGATGTCGTCTATGTGGATCCAGCGCATCCGGTCCGCTCCCCGCGGCGGAATCGGGCATCCGGCGCGAACGGACGGCCGGACGGCGCATTCATCCGAGCACGACCGCCCGGGCGAGAGCGTATGCCTCGCAGGCCGAGACCGACAGTTCGACGCGCGCGCCGCCCATCTCGGCGAGCCGCCGCCGGGCGGCCCCGCGCAGCTCGGCGCGCCAAGGGCGCGCCCGCCCGCCCGTGATCGTGATCTCGTTCCAGCGCAGGCCCTGTCCCCATCCGCGGCCGAGCGCCTTGAAGACGGCCTCCTTGCCGGCGAAACAGCAGGCGAGGTGCCCGGCGCGCCCGCGGGAGGGGGCTGCGGCCTGCTCCGGGGGGGTGAAGACGCGGCCGAGACGGTTCCCGGCGCGCCCGATCAGGCCGGCGACCCTCGCGACCTCGGTGACGTCGATGCCGATCGCGAGCGGCCTACGGGAGGGCGTTCCGGACATAGCGCGTGATGAGGTCGACCGTGAAGAGGTTCGAAAAGTTGCCGACGCGAGGGTCATTCTCGAGCGACCGGATGTCCGCGAACGGCATGCGCCGCTTGATTTCGGCGAGCCCCTCGGGCGTCACCCGCCCGTCCTTGACGAACGCCTCGTCCTGGAGGATGTTCTCGGGGAAGAGCCCGCCGCGCGGGATCTTGATATTGAACGCCTTCTCGAGCCGGAAGACGATGTCGAGGAAATCGATCGACTCGGCGCCGAGGTCCTCCATGATCCTCGCCTCCGGCCTGATCTCGCCCTCCTCGACGCCGAGCGCCTCGACGAGGCACTCCTTCACCTTCGCGTACACCTCGTTCGCGTCAGCCATCGCCCCCTCCTGTCATTGCCGATTCTCAATCCCGCCGCGCGCGGGTCATGGGCGCATCGCCGTGGGGAACCCGGCCGCCAGGGGCGGCCGGATCAAAATTGTATCGAAGCGGCGAGCCCCCCGTCCACATCAATCACCTGCCCGGTGATGTACGAGGCCGCCGGGGAGGCGAGAAAGAGGACCGCGCCGACGATGTCCCCCGGCTCGGCGAACCGGCGCATCGGGATCGCCTTCCTGAGGGCGTCCCCCGCGAGCCCCCGCACCGTGGCGGTCATGTCGGTCACCACCAGCCCCGGGGCGACGGCGTTGACGGTGATCCCGCGGGGGGCGAGCTCGAGCGCCGCCGCCCTCGTCAGGGCCTCGAGCCCCGCCTTCGACGCGGCGTAGTTCGACTGCCCGCGCCCTCCCCGCCGCGCCGCGACGGAGGAGATGTTGATGATCCTCCCCTCGCGGCGGGGCACCATCCCCTCGACGACCGCGCGCATGAAGTGGAATGCGCCGCCGAGGTTCGTCTCGAGGACGGCGCGCCAGTCCTCGACCGCCATGGAGGCCAGGAGCGCGTCCCGCACGATCCCCGCGCAGTTGACGAGGATGTGGATGTCGCCGAACCGCGCGGTGACGGCGGCGACCGCCTCCCGCACCGCCTCCCAGTCGCGCGCGTCGCAGCGGACGGCCATGCCGCGCCCGCCGCGCGCCTCGATCCCCGCGACGGCGCCCTCGGCCTCCCCGCCGCCCTTCGCGTCGACGATCGCGACGGCCGCCCCGCGTTCGGCGAAGCCGAGGGCCACGGCCCCGCCGATCCCCCCCGCCCCGCCGGTGACGACGACCGTCTTCCCGCTGAACTCCGCCCCGCTCATCTCAACCTCCCCCGGCCGGCCGCCCGAGGAGGGCGGCGCGCCGCTCCTCCAGGAACGCCTCGAGCGACGCGCGCGCGGCGCCGTCCAGGCCGTCGAGCGGGACGCGGCGGAGGACGAACTTCCCCGCGACCGCCCGCTCGCCCCCGACGGAGCCGGCGCCGGTGAATGACGGATCCTCGTCCCGGTCGCCGGCGATCGCCGCCTCGACCCGCAGCTCGTCGCCGGGCCGCACGACCCGCCCGTACCTGACCGCCCGCGCCTCGCGGAGGGCGAAGATCCCCCCGCCTTCGCCGCCGAGCCGCATGAGCCATGCCGCCGCCTCCACGAGCGCCTCGAGCATGATGACGCCGGGCATGATCGGGAACGACGGAAAATGGTCCGCGAGGTATTCCTCGGACTGCGACAGCGTCACCGTCGCCTCGATCCGGCGGCCCGCCTCGCAGCCGGTGATCCGGTCGAGCACCGGGAATGCCATGCCGTCACCTCCCCCGCCGCGGCCCTCAGCGCGGCTCCGCCTCCTTCTCCTTCCGGAACTTCACCGAGACCACCTTCGAGACGCCCTTCTCCTCCATCGTGATCCCGTACATCACGTCCGCCAGGCTGATCGTCCGCTTGTTGTGCGTGATGATGATGAACTGCGTGCGCTCGAGGAACGAGCCGAGCATCTCCAGGAACCGGTTGATGTTCGACTCGTCGAGGGGGGCGTCGATCTCGTCGAGGACGCAGAACGGGCTCGGCCGCACCTTGAAGATGGCGAAGAGGAGGGCGACGGCGGTGAGGGCCTTCTCGCCCCCCGACAGGAGGGAGATCCCCTGGAGCCGCTTCCCCGGCGGGCGCGCCATGATGTTGATCCCCGCCTCGAGGACGTCCGCCCCCTCCTCGAGGAGCAGGTCCGCGCTCCCGCCGCCGAAGAGGTCCTTGAAGAGATCCGTGAAATTCGACCGGATCGCCCCGAACGTCTCCGTGAACATCCGCCTCGTCTCGACGTTGATCTTCCCGATCGCCTTCAGGAGCGAATCCTTCGCCGAGAGGAGGTCCCGCTCCTGTTCGGTCAGGAAGGCGAGCCGGCCGGCGAGCTCCTCCTGCTCCTCGAGGGCGCCCATGTTGACCGGGCCCATGCGGCGGAGCTTCTCGCGGAGCTCGACGACCTCCGCCCCGACCGCCTCCCAGTCGGTGACGGCCTCGTCCACGGCGACCGACGCCGGATCCGTCCCGTACTGCCCGACGATCGAGTCGACGAGCGCCTGCCGCCGGGCGCGCGCCCCGGCGAGCGCAACCTCGATCTTCCTGATCTCGTCCTTGCGCGCCTCGAGCCCCGCGACCGCCTCGCGGAGGAGGTCGCCCGCGCGCTTCTGCCGCTCGTAGAGCGACGCCTTCCCCTCCTCCCGCCGGCGCGCGTCGCTGTCGGAGGTCTCCCGCTCCCGGAGGAGGGTCTCGACGGCGATCTTGAGCGCGGCGACCTCGCGGGCGAGCGCCGCCCGCCGGGCCGCCGCCCGCTCCCGCTGCTCGCGCTGCCCCCGCAGCGCCGACTCGCTCTGCGCGACCTGGGCGCGGAGGCGCTCGAGCCCCGACCGCAGGCCGCCCGCCTTCTCCCGCGCCGCGGCGGCGAGCACCTTGAGGTCCGTCACGGCGGCCCGCCGCTCCTCGCGCTCCCTCGAGCGCGCGGCCGCCTCCTCCCGCGCCGCCCGCACCGCCTCCTGGAGTTCCCGCTCCCGCTCCCGGCGCGCGGCCACGGACGCCTCGATCGCCGCCTCCCGGGCGGACGACTCCCGGCCTCCCGCGTCGATTTCCGCGGCCTCGGCGAGGACCGCCTCGGTCTCCGAATCGATCCGCTCGAGCGCGGCCGCCGAGGCGGCCTCCTCCGCGTTCGCGCGGGCGAGGGCGATGTCCGCCCCGCGCAGCCGCTCCCCCGCCCCGGCCGCCGCCGCGTCGGCCTCGCGGACCGCCTCCCCGGCCCCGGCGATTTCGGCGAGGAGCCCGGCCATCCCCCCGCGGAGCGCGTCGGCCCGGGAGAGCTCGCGATCGAGCTCGTTCCGCGCGGAGACGGCCATGCACGCCGCCCGCCCGCCGGCGACCGTCCGCGCCTCGCCGCCCGCCACGAGCAGCTCGCCCGCGCGCGTGGCGAGCCGGACGCCCGGCCGGCACGACCCGAGGAGGGCCCGCGCCTCGTCGAGCCCCTCCACGAAGTAGGCGCCCGCGAGGAGGCGGCGCGCCGCGGGTCCGAAGGAGGGCTCGAACGACACGAGGTCGATCGCCCTCCCGGCGAGCCCCGGCCCCCGGAGGCCCCCGACGTCGGGGGGCTCCGCGAGGCCTTCGGCCGGAAGGAAGAACGCCTCCTCCCCCCCCTCGAGCAGGCGGGCGGCGAGGAGCGCGTCGTCGAGCGATCCGGCAAGGATGAACTGGAGGGCGTGGCCGAGCGCCGCCTCGAGGGCGCGCTCGTAGCCGGGGGAGGCGGTGATCCGATCCGCCGCCACGCCGAGGATCCCCGCGAGGCCCCCGCCGCCCGCCGCCGCCATGACGCGCCGGACGCCGTCGCCGAGCCCCTCGCGGTTCTCGATGCAGCGGCGGAGGGCGGCGCACATCGAATCGCAGCGGGCGATCTCGGCGTCCCTTCGGGCCCGTTCGTCCCGGAGCGCCTCGAGCGCCCGCCGCGCCTCATCGCCGCGCCGCCCGGCGTCCGCGACCGCGGCCGCGGCGGCCTGCCGGCCCCGCTCGATCTCCTCCCTGCCGGCGCGCTTCCCCTCGAGCGCCCGGGAGGCCTCCTCGCGCCGCTCGGCGAGCTCGCGCCGCTCGACCTCGAGGCGCGCGGCGCGGAGGGCGGCGCCCCGCGCGGCGGCGCGGAGGGCGTCGAGCTCGTTCCGCTCCCGCGAGGCGAGGTTGACGACGTCGATCAGCTCTGCCTGCCGGGCGCCGAGCCGTTCCTCGCATTCAGAGAGGGCCGCGGCCGACTCCTCGAGGCCCCGCTCCGCCGCGGCGCATTCCGAGGCGGCCCGTTCGGCGGCGCGCGCCGCCTCGTCCGCTCCCGCCTCGAGGCCGGCCCGCTCCTCGACGAGCGCCGCGAGCGCCTCCTCGAGGGCCCGGATCTCCCCGTCGAAGAGCCGCTCCGACTCCTCGAGCTCGCGGATGAGGCGCTCGTCCGCCTCGATGCGACTCCGGTTGTTCTCGATGCCGCCGGCGACCCCCTCCCGCCGCGCCTGGAGCGAGTCGACGTCCCGGTCGAGGTCGTGGAGCGCCTCGCGGAGCGATTCCGCCTCGGCCTCGAGCCGCGCGATCTCCGCCTTCATCTCCGCCTCGCGGCCGGCGGCCTCCCCGCGCGCGGCCTCGCCCCGCGCGATCTCGGCGTCGAGGTCCGCGAGGCGGCGCGAGGCGTACCTGATCTCCAGGTCCCGCAGCCGGTCGCCCACCTCCTTCGCCCGGCGCGCCCGCGCGGCCTGCCGCTCCACGGAGGCGAGCTGCCGGCGCACCTCCCCGATGATGTCCCCCAACCGCGCGAGGTTCGCCTCGGTCGAGTCGAGCTTCCGGAGCGCCTCCCGCTTCCGCTCCTTGTACTTCGTGATGCCGGCGGCCTCCTCGAAGATGAAGCGCCGGTCCTCGGGGCGGGAGGAGATGACCATGTCCATCTTCCCCTGCTCGATGATCGAGTAGGCGCTCAGGCCGATGCCGGTCCCCATGAAGATCTCCTCGATGTCCCTGAGGCGGCACGGGTTCCTGTTGATGAGGTACTGCCCCTCGCCCGAGCGGAAGGCGCGGCGGGTGACGGTGACCTCGCTCCAGTCGACGCCGAGGGAGGCGTCGGCCCCGGCGAGTGTGAGCGAGACCTCCGCGAGGCCGAGGGGCTTCCGCCCGTCGGAGCCGCAGAAGATGACGTCCTCCATCCGGGCGCCGCGGAGGAGCCGGGCGTTCTGCTCGCCGAGGACCCACCGGATGGCGTCGGCGATATTGCTCTTGCCGCAGCCGTTCGGCCCCACGATCGCCGTCACGCCCGGCTCGAAGTTGAAGCGGGTCCGGTCAGGGAAGGACTTGAAGCCGATCAGGTCGAGGGACTTGAAGTACATCGGTCACCGCTTCCGGGCATCGCGCCGGCGCCGGGAGCCGTCTCACGCCTTCCGGCGCTGCTGGATTTCACGGGTGAGGCGGGGGATGATCTCGAACAGGTCGCCGACGAGGCCGTACGTCGCCACCTTGAAGATCGGCGCCTCCTGGTCCTTGTTGATCGCCACGATCGCGCCTGAGGACTGCATCCCCACGAGGTGCTGGATGGCGCCGGAGATGCCGCAGGCGATGTAGAGCTTCGGCTGGACGGTCTTCCCCGTCTGGCCGACCTGGAACGAGTACGGCACCCAGCCGGCGTCGACGGCCGAGCGGGAGGCGCCGACGGCCGCCCCGAGCGCGCGGGCGAGCTCGGAGAGGATCGCGAAGTTCTCCGGCTTCCGCATCCCCCGGCCGCCGGAGACGATGATGTCGGCCTCCGCGATGTTGATCGTCTCGGCGGCCTCCTCGACGCTCTCGAGCACCCGCGCGCGCGATGCGCGCTCCGCCTCCGTCGGCTCGACGCGGATGATCTCGCCGGTGCGCGTCTCGTCCGCGGGGAGGGGCTCCATCACCTTGTGCCGGACCGTCGCCATCTGCGGCCGGTGCCGGGGGCAGAGGATGACCGCCATGATGTTCCCGCCGAAGGCGGGCCGGGTCTGCATGAGGTGGCCGCCATCCGGCTGGATGTCGAGGGCGGTGCAGTCCGCCGTGAGGCCGGTCCCGAGCTCGACGGCGACGCGCGGGACGAGGGAGCGGCCGATGCAGGTCGCGCCCCCCAGGACGATCTCGGGCCGCTGCTCCCTGATGACGCGGGCGAGGACCTTCGAGTAGGCCTCGTCGTTGAACCGCTCCAGCCCCTCGGCCTCGGCGAGCACCACCCGGTCGGCGCCGCGGGCGATGAGCCGCTTCGCGCCCTCGCCGAGGTCTTTCCCGATGAGGACCGCGGTGAGCGGCGTCCCCTTCTCCTCGGCGAGCCGCCGCCCGGCCCCGAGGAGCTCGTGGGAGATGCTCTGGATCTCCCCCCGCTTCTGCTCGGCGACGACGAGGACGCCCTCCCACCGCCCCTCGATCGGGGGGGCGCCGCCGATCTTCCGCATGACGAGGGCGTCGTACGGGCAGGCGGCCACGCACGCCCCGCAGAGCGTGCAGGTCTCCTTCACCACCGCGAGGTTGTCCTCGAGGGCGAGCGCGTCGTACGGGCAGGCGGGGACGCACGCCCCGCAGCCCACGCACTTTTCGGCGATGACTTCGAGCCGCGCCATGTCCCCGGTTGTCCCCCCCCCGCAGCGCGCCGGTTCAGACGATGCCGAGTTTTGAGAGTTCATCGACGAGTTTGTCCGCGAGCTCGTGCGGCTCCCCGTGCCAGACCTGTCCGGCCTGCCGGGCCGGCGGGCTGAAGACCCGCTCGACCCATGTCGGGGAGCCGTCGAGGCCGACCTCCTCGGCCTTCAGGCCGATGTCGGCGAGGCCCATGCACCTGACGGACGCCTTCTTCGCCCGCATCTTCCCCTTGAGCGACGGCATCCGGGGCTCGTTGATCTCCTTGACGACCGTGACGAGGGCGGGGAGCGGCGCCTCGACGACGTCGTACCCCTCCTCGGTGATCCGCTCCGCGACGATCCGCCCCTCCCCCGCCTCGCGGATCCTCCGCACGAAGACGATCTGAGGGAGGTCGAGGTGGACCGCGATGCCGGGCCCCACCTGGGCGGTGTCGCCGTCGCTCGCCTGCTTCCCGCAGATGACGAGGTCGAACGCCCCGATCCGCCGGATCCCCGCCGCGAGGGCGCGGGAGGTCGCGAGGGTGTCCGCGCCCTTGAAGGCGGCGTCGCAGAGGTGCACCGCCTCGTCCGCGCCGAGGGAGAGCGCCTCCCGGAGCGCCTCCGCCGCCTGCGGCGGCCCCATGGTGACCACCGTGACGGCGCCGCCGTGCTTCTCCTTCAGGCGAAGCCCCTCCTCGATCGCGTACATGTCGAACGGGTTGACGATGCTCGGCACCCCTTCGCGCACGAGGGTCCTCGTCTCCGGGTCGATCCGGACGGCCGTGGTGTCAGGCACCTGCTTGATGCAGACGATGATGTTCATTCAGGTCCGGCTCGTGCTTCGCACATCGTGCATCGTACGCATTGCCTCGCGCAGCGGGGGGGGGCGCGGCGGGAGACGTCCGCCGCCCTCAGGCGCCCTTCCTCGCCGCCTCCTCCTTGACGAGGTTGGAGGCGATGATCGTCCGCTGGATCTGGTTCGTCCCTTCGTAGATCTGGGTGATCTTCGCGTCGCGCATCATCTTCTCGACCGGGTACTCCTTCATGTACCCGTAGCCGCCGAGGACCTGCACCGCGTCGACCGTCACCCGCATCGCGACGTCGGAGGCGAAGAGCTTCGCCATCGCCGACTCCTTCGCGATCCGTTTCTCGCCGGCGTCGATCGCGCGGGCGACCGCGTAGACGAGCGCGCGGGCCGCCTCGATCTGCGTCGCCATGTCGGCGAGCATGAATTGGATCCCCTGGAACGAGACGATCGGCCTGCCGAACTGCTCGCGCTGCCGGGCGTAGGAGAGCGCCTCGTCGAGCGCCCCCTGGGCGATGCCGACCGCCTGGGCGGCGACGCCGGGGCGGGAGGCGTCGAAGGTCTTCATGGCGACGATGAACCCCTGCCCCTCCTTCCCGAGAAGGTTGGCGGCGGGTACGCGGCAGTCCTGGAAGACGAGCTCCCGGGTCGCGGAGGCCCGGATGCCCATCTTGTCCTCCTTCTTGCCGAACTCGAAGCCCGGCGTCCCCTTCTCCACGATGAACGCGCTCGCCCCGCGGCTCCCGCGGGACTTGTCGGTCATCGCGACGACGGTGTAGACCCCCGCCTCCCCGCCGTTCGTGATCCACTGCTTCGTGCCGTTGATGACGTACGAGTCGCCGTCCCGGCGGGCGCTCGTCTGGATCGCCCCGGCGTCGCTCCCCGCCCCGGACTCCGTCAGGGCGAAGGCGACGATCGTCTTGCCGGCGGCGATGTCGGGGAGCCAGCGCTTCTTCTGCTCCTCGTTCCCGAAGAGGACGAGGGGGAAGGCGCCGAGGGCGGTGGCCGCCAGGCACAGGGCGATCCCGCCGCAGACCCGGCTCAGCTCCTCGACGGCGATGCAGAGGTCCAGCACGCCGCCGCCGGTGCCGCCGTACGCCTCTCCGATGTAGACGCCGAACAGGTTCGACTCGGCGAGGACCTTCACGATCTCCCAGGGGAACTCCTGGGACTCGTCGAGCCTCGCCCGGACGGGGAGGATCTTCTCGCGCGCGATCTTCGCCGCGATCTCCCGGATGAACTGCTGCTCTTCGGTCAGGAAATAGTTCATTTCGAATCCCCCCCTCGACCCGCCGTCCCTCGGAAAAACAGCCACAGGATGCCCTGTGGCTGCCGGCAGCCGGCCCGCCGGTGCGCGCGCCGCCCGTTCAGCCGTCGAACCTCCTCACCACCAGCGAGCAGTTGTGGCCGCCGAAGCCGAATGAGTTCGACATGGCGACGTCGACCGCTCGCTCCCGGGCGGCGTTCGGCACGTAGTCGAGGTCGCACTCGGGATCGGGGGTCTCGTAGTTGATGGTCGGCGGGATGATGCCGTGCGTGATCGTGAGGACGGTGCTGATCAGCTCAACCCCCCCCGCGGCCCCCAGGAGGTGGCCGAACATCGACTTGTTCGAGGAGACGGGGACCCGCGGCGCGTGCTCGCCGAAGACCTGCCGGATCGCCACCGTCTCGAACTTGTCGTTCAGCTCCGTGGAGGTGCCGTGGGCGTTGATATAGTCGACCTCCCCCGGATTCACGCGGGCCTTCGCGATCGCCATCCGCATGCAGGCCGCCGCCCCCTCGCCGTCGGGGGCGGGGGCGGTCATGTGGAAGGCGTCCGCGGTCGAGCCGTAGCCGGTGAGCTCCGCGTAAATGCGGGCGCCGCGCCGCCGCGCGTGCTCGAGCTCCTCGAGGATGACGACGCCGGCGCCCTCCGCCATGATGAAGCCGTCGCGATCCTTCTCGAACGGGCGGCTCGCCCGTTCGGGGGCGTCGTTCCGCGTCGAGAGGGCCTTGAGGGCGCAGAAGCCGGCGTAGCCGAGCGGGGTGACCGCGGCCTCCGTCCCCCCGGCGACGATGACGTCCGCGTCGTCGTTCCTGATGTGGAGGAAGGCCTCGCCGATGCTGTGGGCGCCGGAGGCGCACGCGGAGACGACGCAGCAGTTCGGCCCCTTCAGCTTCAGCTGCATGGCGACCATCCCGGGCGCCATGTTGACGATGAGCATCGGGATGAAGAACGGGGAGATGCGGCCCGGCCCCTTCTCGATCATGAGGCCGTGCTGCTCCTCGATGGTGCTGATGCCGCCGATCCCCGAGCCGACGATGACGCCGATCCGCTCGAGGTCCTCCCGCCCGAGGTCGAGGCCCGAGTCCTCCACCGCCATCTTCGAGACGGCGACGGCGAACTGGACGAAGCGGTCCATCCGCTTCGCCTCCTTCGGGGCGATCCAGGCGGACGGGTCGAACCCCTTGACCTCCCCCCCCATCTGGCTCGGGAACGGCGACGGATCGAAGGCGGTGACCCGCGCGACGCCGGAACGGCCGTGGACGAGCGCGTCCCACATCTCGGCGGCGGTGCCGCCGTTGGGCGCGATCGCCCCGATCCCGGTGATGACCACCCGCCTCACTGTGCGTCGCTCCTCGCGTGGCGTGCCGGTCCTACTCCTTCTTCTGGACGTGCTCCTCGATGTACTTGACGGCGTCGCCGACGGTCTTCAGATTCTCCGCCTCCTCGTCAGGGATCTCGGCGTCGAACTCCTCCTCGAGCGCCATGACGAGCTCGACCGTGTCGAGGGAGTCAGCGCCGAGGTCGTCGATGAACGATGCCTCGTCGGTCACCTCGTCCGGGTTGACCCCGAGCTGCTCCACCACGATGTCCTTCACCCGCTGTCTGATATCCGCCATGGCAGTCCCTCCTCTCCCGATCCGCTGCCTACATGATCATGCCCCCGTCCACGACGATGACCTGCCCGGTCACGTAATCGGACAGGCCGCTCGCGAGGAAAAGGGCCGCCTTCGCCACGTCCCCCGGCGCGCCGAACCGCCCCATCGGGACGGCCGCGCGCATCTTCTCCCGCACCGCCTCCGGCAGCGCCGCCGTCATGCGCGTCTCGATGAACCCGGGCGCGACGGCGTTCGCCGTGATCCCCCGCGAGGCCATCTCCTTGGCGATCGATTTCGTCAGCCCGACGAGGCCCGCCTTCGAGGCGGCGTAGTTCGCCTGCCCGGCGTTCCCCCACAATCCGACGATCGACGCGATGTTGATGATTTTCCCGGAGCGTCGCTTCACCATGCCCTTCATGACCGCTCTGGACGTGATGAAGGCTCCTTTGAGGTTGACGGCGAGAACCGCATCCCAGTCCGCGTCGCTCATGCGGACGAGAAAGGCGTCCCGTGTGATGCCGGCATTATTGACGAGTATATCAATCCGCCCGAAGGCGTCAACTATTTTATTCACCGCGGCGCCGATCTCCGCCGCGCTCGTCACGTCCGCGGCGACCGCGACCGCGCGGCGCCCGAGCGCCTCGATCTCCCCGCCGACCGCGGCGATCTCCGCCGCGTCGCGGTCGCAGACCGCCACGTCGGCGCCCTCGCGCGCGAAGCAGAGCGCGATCTCCCTGCCGATCCCCCGCGCACCGCCGGTCACGAACGCCGTCCTCTCCTCGAGCAGCATGGTCCCCTCCTAGTCGACGCCGAGTCCGGCGAGCGCCTTCGCGAGGCCGGCCGGGTCGGCGATGCCCAGCGCCGTCGCCGCGCCGTCGATCTTCCGGACGAGGCCGCGCAGCACCCGGCCGTGGCCGACCTCCACGAACAGGCGCACCCCCGAGCGGATGATGTGCCGCACCCCCTCCTCCCAGAGGACGGGGGAGCAGAGCTGCCGGACGAGCGTCTCCCTGATCTCGTCCGGCGAGGAGACCGGGCGCGCGGTCGCGTTCGCCACGACCGGGAAGCGCGGGGGGCCGATCGGGACCCCCTCGACCGCCGTCCGGAGCGCCTCCTCCGCCGGCCGCATGAGCCGCGAGTGGAACGCCCCGCTCACCTGGAGCTCGACCGCCTTTTTCGCCCCCCGCCGCTCCGCCTCGCGCATGGCGGCGCGCACCGCCTCGACGCCCCCCGAGACCGCCACCTGGCCGGGCGAGTTGAGGTTCGCGATGTCGAGGACGCCGAGGCCCGCGAGCGCCGCGCAGATCTCCCTGACCGTTTCGAGATCGAGGCCGAGGATCGAGGCCATGGTTCCCGGCTCCCGGTCGCACGCCTCCTGCATCGCCTCGCCGCGCCGCCGGACGAGCCGGAGGCCGTCGGCGAATGAGAGGGAGCCCGCCGCCACGTGGGCGCTGAACTCGCCGAGGCTGAGGCCCGCTGCGGCCGCGGCGGCCGGCATCCCCGGCGCGGCCTCGCGCATCGCCTCCAGGCACGCGATGCTCGTGGTGAAGATCGCCGGCTGGCTGTTCTTCGTGAGCGTGAGCTCGTCGGCGGGCCCCTCGAAACAGAGACGCCGCAGGTCGAAGCCGAGGATGGCGTTCGCCTCCTCGTAGACGGCGCGGGCGGCGGGGGATCGGTCGGCCATCGCCCTCCCCATGCCGACCTCCTGCGACCCCTGGCCGGGAAAGAGGAGCGCGAACCCCGTCCGTTCATCCATGCCCTGTTCCCCCCGCCGGCGGGGCTCCCTCAGAGCCGCACGGCCATCGCCCCCCACGTGAAGCCGCCGCCGAAGGCCACGAGCACGACGGCGTCCCCCTCCTTCAGCCGGCCGTCGGAAACCGCCTCGTCGAGGGCGATGGGAATCGAGGCGGCGGAGATGTTGCCGCAGTGGTCGATGGTGACAAGGAAGCGGTCGAATGGGACGCCGATCCGCTTGGCGACCGCCTTCATGATCCTGACGTTCGCCTGGTGGGGGATGAAGCAGGCGATCTCGTCCGCCCGCATCCCCGCGCGCCGGATCGCCTCCTCCGCGGCGGATGACATGGCGGCCACGGCCTGCTTGAACACCTCCTTCCCCTCCATCTTCATGTAGTGCATCCGCCCGTCCACCGTCGCGTGGGAGGCGGGGTGGCGGGAGCCGCCGCCGGGGAGGTAGAGCAGCCGACCCCAGCGTCCGTCGGCGCCGAGGCAGGAGGAGATGAAGCCGGGGCGGGGCGTCTCGCCGACGACGGCGGCGCCCGCGCCGTCCCCGAAGAGGACGCAGGTGTTCCTGTCCTCCCAGTCCGTGATCGCCGACAGCTTCTCGGCGCCGACGACGAGGGCGTTCCGGTACCTGCCGCCCGCGATCGCGCCCCACGCCATGTCGAGCGAGTAGAGCCAGCCGCTGCAGGCGGCGTTCAGGTCGAAACAGGCGGCGCCGAACGCGCCGAGGCGCTCCTGGAGGACGCAGGCGGTCGAGGGGAACGGCATGTCGGGGGTGACGGTCGCCACGACCAGGAGGTCGAGGTCCTTCGGGTCGAGGCCGGCCCTGCCGAGGGCGCGGCGCGAGGCCTCCGCCGCCATGTCCGAGGTGGCCTCGTCGTCCCGCGCGATCCGCCGCGTCCGGATCCCGGTCCGCTCGACGATCCACTGGTCGGTGGTGTCGACCATCCGCTCGAGATCCGCGTTCGAGAGGACGCGCTCCGGGAGGTAGGAGCCGGTTGCCCTGATGCCGACGTGCCGATCCGCCATGGTCGCTACCCCGCCGCGCCGGGCGCGGCGACCTGCACGATGGACTCGTTCACCCGGTAGTTCACGAAGCTCTCGGCCACCCGCACGGCGTTCCGGATGGCCTTGGCGTTCGAGCTGCCGTGGCAGATGATGCAGTTGCCGTTCACGCCGAGGAGGGGGGCGCCGCCGTACTCGGTGTAGTCGCCCCTGCTCGCGATGCGCCGGAACGACCCCTTGAGCAGCAGGCCGCCGATCTTGTGCCAGACGTTCTTCGTCACCTCCTCCTTGATCATCTTCATGAGCGCCCAGACGAGTCCCTCCGTGCACTTGAGGACGACGTTCCCCACGAAGCCGTCGGTGACGATGACGTCCACCTTGTAGCCGTAGACGTCCCGCCCCTCGACGTTGCCGACGAAGTTGAGTTTCGTCTTCTCGATCAGGCCGAACGTCTCCCGCGTGAGCGCGTCCCCCTTCCCCCGCTCCGAGCCGATGCTCAGGAGGCCGACCTTCGGGTTCTTCTTCCCCTGGATCAGGCGGGCGAAGGCGTCGCCCATGATGGCGAAGCCGAGGAGGTGCTCGGGCTTGCAGTCGATGTTGGCGCCGGCGTCGATGAGGACGGAGACGCCCCACGGCGTCGGCAGGTAGGTGGCGATCCCCGGCCGCTCGATCCCCTTCAGGAAGCGCCACTTGAGCCGGGTCGCCGTGACGACCGCCCCGGTGTTGCCGGCAGAGATCATCGCCACCGCCTCGCCGCGCTTCACGAGGTTCGCGGATTCGCCGATGGAGGAGTGCTTCTTCCGGCGGAGGGCGCTGAGCGGCTCCTCGCTCATCCCGATGACCTCGGGGGCGTGGACGAAGCTGATGCGGCGGGCGAGGTCGGGCCGGTCGTGCTTCCGCACCCGCTCCCGGAGGTCATCCTCCCTCCCCACGAGGACGATCTCGCGGTCAGGCCTGGCCTCGATCGCCTCGAGCGTCCCCTGGACGATCGCCCGGGGGGCGTGGTCGCCCCCCATCGCGTCGATTGCGATTTTCACCGGTCACGCTTCCTTGATCGACACGACCCGCCTGCCCCTGTAGAAGCCGCAGTGGGGGCACGCGCGATGGACCGGGCGGGGCTGGCGGCATTGGGGACAGATTCCGGGGAGGGGGCGCGCCAGCCGGTCGTGCGCCCTCCTCCTCCGCGTGCGGCCCTTTGACTGCTTCCTCTTCGGCGTCGTCATGCGCTCCCCTCCGGTGGCGCGGCGAGACCGTCAAGCGCCCCCCAGCGATCGTCGCCGCCGCCCTCCCGACAGGCGCAGCGCTCGACGTTGCGGTCCGCGCCGCACCGCGGACAGATTCCCCTGCAGTCCCGCGAGCAGAGCGGCTTGTACGGCAGGGCCATGATGATATCCTCCCGCATGCCCGGCGTCAAGTCGATCTCCTCCCCGATCTCCGCGATCGGGGCGCTGAAGCGGTAGCCGTCCGCGCGCACCTCGCTCTCGACGGGGCGGAGGCACCGCGCGCAGGCGAGCGCGACGGGGAGGGCGAGCGACCCGCGGACGAGGAGGAGGCCGCTCGCCGTCTCGGCGAAGAGGTCGTAGCGGAGCGCCCCCGAGACGGTCACCCCCGCGACGTCGAGGCCGAACTCCGCCGCGGGGACCTCCCCCCGCAGGCGCACGCCCTCCGGCGGGACCGCCGCGATGACGATGACGGGCGGCATCTCCCCTCCCCTACCGCCCCCGGGCCTGGCCGCGCGCCGAGAGCATCTCCGCGACGACCGTCGGGACGAACGCGGAGACGTCGCCCCCGAGGAGGGCGATCTCCTTGATCGCGCGGGAGCTCAGGTAGGAGTACCCCTCGCTCGTCATGAGGAACACCGTCTCCAGGTCGCCGCAGATCTTCCTGTTCGTGAGCGCCATCTGGAACTCGTACTCGAAGTCCGAGAGGGCGCGGAGCCCCCGCACGATGACCGACGCGCCGCGACGGCGCGCGTACTCCACGAGGAGGCCCGAGAAGCTGTCCACCTCGACGCCGGGCATGCCGCCGGCGATGTCCCGGAGCATTTGGAGGCGTTCCGGGACGGTGAAGAGCGGGTCCTTCTCCGGATTGTCGGCGACCGCCACGACGAGGCGCCCGAAGATGCCGAGGGCGCGGCGCATGACGTCGATGTGGCCATAGGTGACCGGGTCGAAACTGCCTGGGTAGATGGCGGGCGTCATTCGGATGGTCCCCCTCCTGCGCGCGGCCGCGGCGGCGGCCCGCCCGGCGCCTCGAAGAACGAGAGGACGGTGTCCCCGTACCGGCGCTCCCGGACGGGGCGGAGGCGCCCGAGAACGGCGGGCGCCTCGTCTCGGGCGGCATGCTCCACGACGACGAGCGCGCGGGGTTCGTACATATCACATGCGTCGAGGGCGCACAACACCTTTCTCATCTCGCTCCGCGCGCCCGCCGCCTTCGCGTACGGCGGATCGGCGAGGACGAGGCCGAATCGCTCCCCGCGCGCGGCGAGGGCACGCACTGCCCGGGCGGCGTCGCCCGCAACGAGGCGCGCCGCGCCGCCGAGGCCGAGGGCGGCGACGTTCGCGCGGATCGCCCGGCGGCAGGCGGGGTCGCGCTCGACGAAGACGCAGGAGGCGGCGCCCCTGCTCAGCGCCTCGATCCCCAGGCCGCCGCCGCCCGCGTACAGGTCGAGGACGGCGGCGCCCGCGACCCGGTCCCCCAGGATCTGGAAGAGGGCCTCCTTCACCCGGTCTGCGGTCGGCCGGACGCCGCGCGAGCGGGGCGTGACGAGCCGCCTGCTCCGGAACGTTCCCGCGACGACGCGCACCATGCCCGTGTCCCCCTCCCGGCCGCCGCCTCAGCCGATCGTGCCGAGGAGGAAGCGGCCGCTGTAGTTCCTGATCAGTTCCCGCCGGAGCAGGCGGTGGGCCGGGTCGCGCAGCCACCGGTCGCGGTCGGCGATCCGCTCCGCCGCGGTCCGTGCGGCCCGGAGGACCTCCCCGTCCCGGTCGAGCCGGGCGAGGCGCAGGGCGGCGGCGCCGTGCTGCCGCCCGCTGAAGAACTCCCCCGGCCCCCTGATCTCGAGGTCGATCTCGGCGATGCGGAAGCCGTCCGCCGTCTCCTCGAGCGCCCGAAGCCGCCGCGCCGCCTCCTCCGTCGCGGGGCTGCCGTCGAGGAGGAAGTACGACCGCTCGCGCCCCCGGCCGATCCTGCCGCGCATCTGGTGGAGCTGGGCGAGGCCGAAGCGCTCCGCGTGCTCGACGAGCATGACGCAGGCGTTCGGGACGTCGAGCCCCACCTCGATGACGGACGTCGCCACGAGGACGTGGACCCGCCCCTCCCGGAACGCCGTCATGACCGACTCCCGCTCCTCCCGCCGCATCCGGCCGTGGACGAGGCCGACGCGGAGGCCCGGGAAATGCTCCCGGGAGAGGCGCTCCGCCATGGCGCGCGCCGCCCCGAGCGGCAGGCGCTCGCTCTCGTCGACGAGCGGGTAGACGATGTACGCCTGCCGGCCGGCTGACGCCTCGCGGCGGATGAAGTCGTACGCCTTCCCGATCGCGCCCGGCGGGACGCGGCGGGTGACGACGGTCCCCCGGCCGGGCGGCATCTCGTCGAGGACGGAGACGTCGAGGTCGCCGTAGAGGGTGAGGGCGAGCGTCCTGGGGATCGGCGTGGCGGTCATAACGAGGACGTCGGGGTTCCTCCCCTTCCCCCTGAGGCGGGCGCGCTGGACGACGCCGAACCGGTGCTGCTCGTCCACCACCACGAGGCCGAGGCGGTCGAACGCCACCTCCCCCTCCATGAGGGCGTGCGTCCCCACGAGTATCGCCGGCCTTCCGGACCGGGCCGCCTCAAGGGCGGCCTCCCGCTCCGGTTGGGGCACGCCCGCCGTCAGCAGCCGGACCTCGACGGGGAGGGCGGCCGCGAGGGAGCGGAGCGTCCGCCAGTGCTGCTCGGCGAGGATCTCCGTGGGGGCGGCGAGGGCCCCCTGGAATCCCGAGTCGATCGCGGCGAGGAGCGCCGCGACGGCCACCACGGTCTTCCCGGAGCCGACGTCCCCCTGGAGGAGCCGGTGCATGGGCCGCTCGCGCGCCATGTCGGCGGCGATCTCGTCGAGGGCGCGGCGCTGGGCGCCCGTGAGCGCAAACGGGAGGGAGGAGAGGAAGGCGGCGAGGAGCGGGCCGCCCCCCCGCTTCGGCGAGCCCGGAAGCTCCGCGAGCTGCCGGCGCTTGAGGACGATGGCGACCTGCATGAGGAGGAACTCCTCGAAGACGATCCGGCGGCGCGCCCGCTCGAGCGAGGCGGGGTCCGCCGGGAAGTGGATCTCCCGGAGGGCCTCCGCCGCGGCGGGGAGGCCGGCCTCCTCCCGGACCGCCGGCGGGACGAGGTCGGGGACGGCGTCCGCGTGCCGATCGAGGCAGGCGTGCATGATCGCCCGCATGGAACGCTGGCTGAGTCCCTCCGTGAGGGGGTAGACCGGGACGATCCGACCGGTGTTCAGGGCGTCGTCGGCGGCGGGGGCGACGACCTCGTACTCGGGCGAGAGGATCTGGAGCTCGCCGCGGCGACGGCGCGCCTTCCCCGTGAGGATGACCTCCTCGCCGCGCTTGAACCGGGACTCGAGGTACGGCTGGTTGAACCAGGTGCCGAGGGCGACGCCGGAGCCGTCGCCGACGGCCGCCTGGAAGAGGAGGAGGCCGCCCCGGAGCCGCTTCGTGCCGAGGGCGAGGACGCGGCCGCGCACCGTCTCCTCTTCCCCCTCGCGGACCTCCGCGATCGGCCGGATGCGGCTCCTGTCCTCGTAGCGGCGGGGGTAGTGCCGGAGGAGGTCGGCGACGGTGGAGATGCCGAGGGCGCCGAGGACGGCCGCCCGCCGGGGGCCGACCCCCTTCACGTACTGGACCTTCGTCTCGGCCGCCTCAGCCATCACGACGCCCGCCCGGCCGCGGATTCAATGAACCGCTTCACCGCGGATCTCCACGGATGCAACTACAGTTCAAAGTGAAAAGTCGAAAGTTCAAAGCGGCGATAATCCGCGAAGATCTGCGGTAAAACCCCTTTCTTGTTCAACTTTGGGCTTTCGACTTCCTGATCCAGGGCAATCCGTAATAATCCGTGTCAATCCGTGGCTATTGGTCCATCGCATCATTGAGTGAAAAGTATTGCACAATCGGCCCGGTGCGTCTATTATGGCCCCTCTCGGAAGGAGATCAACGATGTCGAGGATATGCTCGATCTGCGGCAAGAAGCCGGCCGCCGGCCGGAAGATCACGCGGCGCGGCCTCGCGAGGAAGAAGGGCGGCGTCGGGAGGCGCATCACCGGCGTGGCCCGGCGGCGCTTCCTCCCGAACCTCCAGACGGTGAAGGCCCTCGTCGATGGCAAGCCGAGGAGGATCCGCGTCTGCGTCGCCTGCCTGAAGGCCGGCAAGGTCACCAAGGCGGCCTGATTGTAGACGTTGTATCGATCATTATGCCCCGCAACAAATTGCGCCGATATTCGCCCCCTTAGAACTATCGGCGCACCGCTTTCCTGAACATGCATATCGCCCGGGCCAGCTGATGCGGTCCCTCACCCCCGTCCGTCGAGCATATGAAGCAACTTCAGGTACTTCCATTTCAGGCGGGGAAAAGCGTATGGAGGGTTGAATGAAGGAATTCACGGGAAGAGTGGCATTGGTCACAGGCGCCGGGACGGGAATAGGAGAATCCATCGCGGAGCGACTCCACGCCGATGGCGCCTCGGTTGCGCTTGTCGGCCGCCGCCTTGAAGCAGTGCGCGCCGTATGCGCGAGAATCGATCCTGAAGGCGCGCGTACCGTATCTCTGGAAGCCGATGTGCGCGATCCGGGCGCCGTGGAGACGGCGGTCAGGCGCACCATCGAGAGATTCGGGAAGCTCGATCTGGCGGTCAATAATGCCGGCATCACCGGACCGGCCGGAACGCCCGTTCAGGACCTGGACGTACAGTCGTGGCGCGAGGTGATCGAATCCGACCTCACGGGTGTGTTCCTCTGCATGAAGTACGAAATACCGGCCATGCTGGCAAACGGCTCCGGGGTCATCGTGAACATGTCATCAGCCAACGGGTTGGTCGGCCTGGCCGGAATGTCCGCCTACACGGCCGCCAAGCACGGAATCATCGGCCTCACCAGGTCCTCCGCATTGGAGCTCGCGGAATCGAACATTCGTGTATGTGCCGTGGCGCCCGGATACGTGGCCACGCCGAGAATCCTGGATTCCGGCAAGGATGCGACTGAATGGATGGCGAGCGCCCATCCCATGAAACGGCTCGCCACTCGCGAAGAAGTGGCCGACCTGGTCGCCTATCTCCTCAGCGATCGGGCCTCGTTCATCACCGGGAGTGTGCATTCCATTGACGGCGGTTACACCGCCCGTTAGCCGAGCCGTGCATGACAACCGGTTGCATCAGGCCTTCCGCCCCGCCTTTCCGGCGGCAGGCAGGCGACCCGCGGCTGAAGCGGGGCGTTGACGAAGACATGGAAGGAGCATACTTATGGAGAAGGCGCGCAACAGCAGGTCCCGGCGATCAGCGCGGAAGGAAGATCAGGCCGCCGGGCGTTGCTGATCCGCTCCGAACCCCCATACTGTCCCGTTCGCAATCCGCGCATATCTGTGATAGCGTTAATGTCCAAGAGACGAATCCGCGCTCACGGAATCGTTTGGCCGGAAACGGGGAATGAAGGACACCCGCCGCCTGTACACGGACCTGGCGTGGGTGTGGCCCATGTGGGGCGACGCCGCCGTTGAATACGCCCGCTATTGCCGGCACGTCACGGGCCTGATCCGCCGGCACGCGAAGCGCCCGGTACGCACCCTGCTGGACATCGGGTGCGGGGGCGGGAAGAACGTCCTGAACCTGAAGCGCGAGTTCAACGTCACCGGCGTCGATCTGAGCTCCGCCATGCTCGCCCAGGCGAAGGCATTGAACCCGGAGTGCGCGTTCATCCGGGGGGACATGCGGACGTTCAAACTCGGCAGTGCCTTCGACGCCGTCCTGATGGACGATGCGATATCACACATGAGCTGCCTCGCGGACTTCGCGGCGGCGTTTCGGACGGCGCACGCCCACCTCCACCGCGGCGGCGTTCTGGTCGCGACGCCGGATGTGACGACGGAGACCTTCCGGCAGAACCGGACGACCGTGACCCCCGCCGCGCCCGGATCCGCGCCGGCCGGCGTCGAGGTCGTCTTTATCGAGAACACCTATGACCCCGACCCCGCGGACGAGCAGTATGAAACGACGGTTGTGTATCTCATCCGTGACGGGGGACGCCTCCGGATCGAAACCGACCGCTGGACCATGGGCATATTCAGTCCGGACACATGGAGGCGTGTGCTGCGCGAGGCCGGTTTTGAGGTCCACGAGGGACGATACGTCGCGGGCGGGGATGCCTATACGGTGTTCACCTGCGTCAGGACGAGGTGAAGGCCGAACCGAGCGTTGCAGGCGACGATCGACGGCGCCCCTGAACGCCACGTCCGGCGGTCGCGGGGAGATGGAGGGACCGAACCGCGGCCCGGGCACCGCTGACGCCCACGCCGGGCCCTGAGTCCACCGCATGAATCTTGCCGATTCACTGTGTGTCCACGAGAACCCGGTCGTCGCCTGCCGGGCCCGGCGGCTGCTCGCCGGCGAGTCGGAGCGCTCGCGGGCCGTGCGCGGGCTGCGACGGGCGATCGGCTCGTCGGAGATGGCGACCCGCCTCCTGCGGACGCTGGACGCCGATCGATTCGGTCCCTACCGCAAGTGGCAGGGGCCGCACTGGACGCTGTACTCGCTGGCGGAGATCGGGTTCCCGGCGGGGGACGGGCGGCTCCTCCCCCTGCGCCGGTGCGTCATGGACTGGATGTTCGCGCCGGCATTCCTGAAGCCGCCGAGCACCATGTTCTTCCCTGGCCAGCCGCGGCGGCCGCGGCGCTGCGCCTCGATGGAAGGCAACACCATTTGGTCGCAGCTCGTCCTCGGTATCGTCGATGACGAGCGCGTGCCCCTCCTCGTGGACCGCCTGGTCGCCTTTCAGTGGCCGGACGGCGGGTGGAACTGCGACAAGCGGCCGGGCGCGCGCGCCTCCTCCGTCCAGGAGACCCTCCTCCCCCTCCGGGGCCTGGCCCGCTGGCATCGCGCCACGGGAGACGAGCGGGCGCGGAGGGCGGCGAGGCGCGCGTCCGAGTTCCTGCTCGCCCGGCATCTCCTCTGGCGCAGGAGAGACGGCGCCCTCATCGAGCCCGAGTGGGGAGGTCCCGTTGACAGGATCCACTATCCCATCCGCTTCTACGACGTCCTGAGCGCGCTCCTGGTGATGGCGGAGATGGGCCTGGTGCGCGACCGGCGATGCCGTGACGCCCTCGACCTGCTGGAGCGCAAGCGCCTCGCCGACGGCACCTTCCCCGTCGAGTGGACCAACGTGCGGAAGGCCGACCGGATCGTGTCCCGCGGGACTTACGCGGACTGGGGGATGCTGCGCGGGAAGAGGGGCAATCCTCTCGTGACGGTCGATGCCCTCTACGTGCTCGGGGAGGCCGGACGATCAGCGTGAAGCGCGGCGCCGATCCGATCCCTGCCGATTACATGCCGCGGGCCTCGAGCATCTCCTTGACCTTCATGAGGCGGACGCGGGAGCCGCGCTCGGCCTCGTCGAGCTTCCCCTCGATCATCCGCTTCGCCCGGCTGATCTCCGGGATCATGACGTACTCGAGCGCGTTCACCCGGCGGCGGGTCTTCTCGATCTCGCGGGCGAGGCGCCTGAGGAGGTCCTCCAGCGAGGCGAGCTCGAGGATGCGCGGGAGGAGGCCGCGGAGCTCCGCCACGGCGAGGTCGAGCTCCTGCGGCGTCGCGATCATGCTGTAGGCCGGCTCCAGCGTGAACGCCTCGAGCCGGAACTCCGAGGCCGTCACCCCCATCACCTTCCGCGTCCCGGCGGCGACGACCGCCTCCCCCCCGCACTCCTCGAGCGAGAGGGCGATCATCTCGCGCGAGGATGTCGCCGCGGCGAGGGCGAAGAGGCCGAGCGTCCGGGGGATGAGGTCTTCGAGGAGCCCGCGCCGGCGCCGGTACTCGTCCACGAGCGGCATGAACTCTTTGACGAGCCCCTCGAGCTTGTCCTTGAGGAGCCGGTGGCCGCGCTCGGAGAGCTCGAGCCGCTTTCGCAGCCTGAGGAGCTCCATCCGGTTCGGGTTGACGAATATGGCCATGGGGGTCCGGCCGTAGCGCTACGCGCCCGGGTAGTATTTCTCGATGTACGCCTCTTTGATCCGCTTCAGCTCGCCCTTCGGCAGCATCCCGAGGAGCCGCCAGCCCAGGTCGAGGGCCGCCGCGATCTCGCGGTTCTCCCCCTCCCCCTGCGCGATGAACTCCCGCTCGAACCGCCCGGAGAACTGCACGTAGAGGCGGTCCGTCTCGGAGAGGGCCGACTCCCCGAGGACGACGGCGATCTCCTTCGCCGACCGGCCGCGCGCGTAGGCCGCGTAGAGCTGGTTCATGACGCCGGCGTGGTCCTCGCGGGTCTTCCCCTCCCCCGTCCCCCGGTCCTTCAGCCGGGACAGCGAGGGGAGGACGTCCACCGGCGGGTAGATCCCCTCGTTGAAGAGCGGGCGGGAGAGGAGGATCTGCCCCTCGGTGATGTAGCCGGTCAGGTCGGGGATCGGGTGGGTCTTGTCGTCCTCCGGCATGGAGAGGATCGGCATCTGGGTGATGGAGCCGCCCCTTCCCTTGATCCTGCCGGCCCGCTCGTAGATCATCGAGAGGTCCGTGTAGAGGTAGCCGGGATAGCCGCGCCGCGAGGGGACCTCCTTCCGGGCGGCGGAGATCTCCCGGAGCGCCTCGCAGTAGTTCGTCATGTCGGTGAGGATGACGAGGATGTGCATGCCGAGCTCGTAGGCGAGGTACTCGGCCGCCGTCAGGGCGAGCTTCGGGACGGCGATGCGCTCGATCGGCGGGTCGTTCGCGAGGTTGATGAACAGGACCGCCCGCTCGAGCGCCCCGGTCTTCTCGAACTCCCGCATGAAGAAATCGGACTCCTCGAAGGTGATCCCCATCGCCGCGAAGACGACGGCGAACTGCTCGCCGGTCTTGAGCACCCGGGCCTGGCGCGCGATCTGCGCGGCGAGCCGCGGGTGGGGCAGGCCGGCGGCGGAGAAGATCGGGAGCTTCTGGCCGCGGACGAGCGTGTTGAGGACGTCGATCGTGGAGATCCCCGTCTGGATGAACTCGGTCGGGTAGTCGCGCGCCTCGGGGTTGATCGGGACGCCGTTCACGTCCGCGTACCGCTCGGGGATGACGGGCGGCCCGCCGTCGATCGTCCGCCCGAAGCCGTCGAACATCCGACCGACGATGTCCGGCGAGAGGCCGATCTGGAGGCCCTTGCCGAGGAACTTCACCCGCGCGGCGCCCGGGGTCAGGCCGCTCGTCCCCTCGAAGACCTGCACGAGCGCCTTGTCCTCGTGCACCTCGAGGACCTGCCCGTGCCGCACGCTCCCGTCCGGCATCAGGATCTCGGCGATCTCGGCGTAGGCGACGCCGCGCACGTCCTCGACGAGCATCAGCGGGCCGACGATGTTCTCGACCGTCAGGTATTCCTTCCTCATGACCGTTCTCCGCTCGGTTTGAGCCCCTCGACCGCCGCGCGCGCGCGCTCCGCGAGGCGGTCGAGCGCCTCGACCTCCTCCTCGGGGACGCCCTTCGCCCGGGAGATCTCGTCCCGAACCGGCAGGCGGAGGATCTCGTCGAGCTCCGCGCCCGCGGCGATCGCGCCGTAGGCCCAGTGGTAGAAGCCGAGGATCAGCCGGAGGATCCGGAACTGCTTCGGCAGGGAGGTGTAGGTGTCCACCGGGTCGTAGGCGTTCTGGTGGAGGAAATCCTCCCGTATCATCTTCGCCGCCTCGAGGAGCAGGCGGTCCTGCGCCGAGAGGGCGTCCATCCCGACGAGCCGGACGAGCTCCTCGAGCTCCGCCTCCCGCTTCAGGATGGCCATCGCCTCCTGCCGGTTCTTCGCCCAGTACCTGTTCACCTTCTCGCCGCAGGTCCGGTCGACCGCGTCGCCGTAGAGGGAGTAGGAGGAGAGCCAGTTGATCGCTGGGAAGTGGCGCTGGCCGGCGAGCTTGTCGTCGAGCCCCCAGAAGACCTTCACGACGCGGAGCGTCGCCTGGACGACCGGTTCGGAGAGGTCGCCGCCGGGCGGCGAGACGGCGCCGATGACCGACAGGCTCCCCTCGCGGCCGTCCGAGCCGAGGCAGACGGACCGCCCGGCCCGCTCGTAGAAACTCGCGAGCCGGCTCGCGAGGTAGGCGGGGAACCCCTCCTCGCCGGGCATCTCCTCGAGCCGGCCGGACATCTCGCGCATCGCCTCCGCCCAGCGGGAGGTGGAATCGGCCATGAGCGCCACGCTGTAGCCCATGTCCCGGTAGTACTCGGCCATGGTGATGCCGGTGAAGACGGACGCCTCGCGCGCCGCGACCGGCATGTTGGAGGTGTTCGCGACGAGGACCGTCCGCTCGATGAGCGGGCGCCCCGAGCGGGGGTCGGCGAGCTCCGGGAACTCGATGAGCACCTCGGTCATCTCGTTGCCGCGCTCGCCGCAGCCGACGTAGACGATCAGGTCGGCGTCCGCCCACTTCGCGAGCTGGTGCTGGACGACCGTCTTGCCGGAGCCGAACGGCCCCGGGACGCACGCCGTCCCGCCCTTGACGATCGGGAAGAGGGTGTCGAGCACCCGCTGGCCGGTCACGAGCGGCTCGACCGGCGCGAGGCGCCGCGCGACCGGCCGCGGCGTCCGGACCGGCCACTTCACGAGGAGGGTAAGCGGCCGCTCCCCCCCGGCGGTCCCGATCACCGCGACCGGCTCCTCGACGGCGTAGTCCCCCTCGGCGATCGAGGCGATCGTCCCCTCCCAGCCCGGCGGCACCATGACCCGGTGCTCGATGACGGGCGTCTCCGGGATGACGCCGAGGATGTCGCCCGCCGCGACCCGGTCGCCCCGCTTCCGCCGCGGCGTGAAGTGCCACTTCCGGCCGCGGTCGATCGAGGGGGCGTCCGCCCCGCGGACGACGAAGTCGCCGTACTCGGCCTTCAGCCGGTCGAGCGGGCGCTGGACGCCGTCGAAGATGGAGGCGATGAGGCCGGGGCCGAGGTCGACGGTCAGCGGCGCGCCGGTCGGCGAGACCGGCTGGCCGGGGCCGATCCCCCCCGTCTCCTCGTACACCTGGATGGAGAAGCGGTCCCCCCTGATCTCGATGACCTCGCCGTAGAGCCCCATCTCGCCCACGCGCACCATCTCGTACATCCTGGTGTCGCCGAGCCCCCGCGCGACCACGAGGGGGCCGCTCACCTTCACGATCTCGCCCCGCGCCTTCCGCTCGTTCATCCCCCGCTCTCCTCGCCTTCCCCGTGCACGATCTCCTCCGGGATCTCCCCTGCCGGCGCCCGGGAGAGGAGGTCGACGCCGACCGACCGGATGATGATCCCCCGCATCCGCTCGAGCCCCCCGCTCCCGCCGCCGATCCGCGTCGGGACGCGCATGACCGCGTGCCTCCCCCGCTCTTCCATCTCTGCGACCGCCTCCGGCGCGAGGGCCGCCGCCGCCTCGGTGACGAGGACGAGCGATCCCCTCCCCCGCCCGGCGATCTCCCGGAGCGCCGCCTCGACGGCCGCCGCGTCGTCCGCCGGGTGCAGGAGCGCCCCCGCGGCGCGGAACGGCGGGATCACCCGCGAGCCGCCGACGACGTGGATGTTTCCGCTATGCATCCCGCAGCCTCGCCGCCGCCTGCCGCCGGTCGATCGGCGTGAGGACCGCCGCCAGGCAGAGCCGCATGTTGAACGCCTCCACGTACAGCCGCCGCAGGTACCAGAGCACGCGGGCCGGGCCGTACACCTCGCGGGCGCCGCGGGCGGCGATCCGGGTGAGCCGGTCGTCCGCCGCCTTCCCGAACCGGCGGTCGAACTCGTCCTCGGCCAGGGCGAGGTCGCCGACCCCGGCGAGCGCGAGCACGGCGGACGCCGGCGGCGGAGATTCGAGCGCCTCGAGCGCGCCCGGCGGGGGGGCCGGGAGCGGCGGCCGGAAGAAGAAGGCGCGGAGCGTCGCCGGCCCGATGCCGCCCGCGGGCGCCCGCCGGATGACCTTCGCCGCGGCGAGGGAGGCCATCGCCTCCGCGTACGGCCGGAGCGCGGGGCGGCGGCCGGCGATCCGGAGCGCCTCGATCAGGTACGCCGCGTCCACCCAGAGCGAGAGGGCCCGCACCGGCGCCTCCTCGAAGAGGGCCCGCGCGTCCGCCGGGACGCGGAAGCCGCGGAGCCACGGGAAGCCCGCCTCGAGCCGCTCCGCCCACCGGCGGACCTCGTCGGCGCCCGCCCGGGCGATCTCCTGACGGACGAGCAGCTCGTGCACTCGGCGGATCCCGATCCCCTTCAGGAAGATCTCCGCCGGGCCGTCCTGCGGGGAGAGGTCGCCGATCTCCCCGATCCGCTCCTCCAGGTCCGACTCGATGATCCGGTCATGGTCGCCGAGCGCCCCGGGGTGCGGGAAGAGGGGGGCGTGGCGCGACTTCGCGACCTGGGCGTGCGACTCGGCGGGGGTCCGGGCCCTGAGGAGGTCCGTGAAGAACGACGACTCCAGGAGCTCCGCCTCGAGCGCGGCGCACCGGCCGGAGACGAAGTTCCAGTCCTCGGCGACTTCAGCGAGGGCCGGCATCGGAAACATCGGAAAGGTCTCCAAAGAGTTCCCGGTCGAGGGCGGGGATGCGCTCCCGCTTCCGCTCCTCGAGCCATCCGTCGAGCGACCGCTCGACGCCGAAGCGCGCCGTGCGGAAGAGGAAGCCGCGCTCGAACGGCGCCCGCTCCGCCGAGACCGACAACCGCCGGCCGGCCGGCCGCTCGCGGTTCAAATCACCGGCGATCTCCGCGACGACCTCGGCGTCCTCCGCGCCGGGGACGATCTCCCCCCCCTCGGGGGCGTCGATCCCCTCGATCCACCGCCGGAGCATCGCGCCGTACCGCTCGGGAGAGGTGCGGAGCAGTTCCTCCCGCGCGCCCTTCATGACCTCGTCGAGGACGCGGTTCCGGGCGGCGAGGAGGGCCATCCGCGCCTCCCGCCGCGCGCGGGCGACCTCCCGCATCGCCTCCCCTTCGATCGCCGCCCGCTCTTCCTCCAGCCGGACGCGCGCCCGCTCCTCGTCCTCCCGGCGCCCCTCCGCAAGGAGGCGGTCGAGTTGCGCGCGCGCCTCCGCCGCGATGCGGGCGGCCTCCGCCTCGGCCTCGGCGAGAACGGCGGCCCGGACGGGGTCGAGCGCTCCCGTCACGGCGCCACCGCCGTCCCGAGCGCGAGGTTCGGGGCAGTGATCCAGATCGTCATGAGGATCGCGGCCAGGAGCGCCACGACCGCGTACGTCTCCACGAGCGCCGGCAGGAGGATCGCCTTCCCGGCCTCGTCCGGCTTCCGCGCCGTGAGGTTGATCGCCGCGGCGGAGGTCTCCCCCTGGAAGATGGCGCTCCAGAGGAAGACGACGCCCGCCCCGATGCCGATGAGGAACTCGCCGAGGCCGACGAGCGGCGACACCGTGACCGTCCCGGCGATGATCCCGCAGCGGAGGGCGATGATGACCGCCGAGATGAAGCCGTAGAACCCCTGCGTTCCGGGGAGGGCGATGAGGACGAGGAGCTTGCCGAACAGCTCCGGCGTCTCCGACAGGACGCCCGCCCCCTGGGCCGCCGATATCCTGATCCCCCGCGCGCTCCCCACGCCGCCGAGCATCACCGCGGCCATGGCGCCCGCGACCGCCCAGCCGAGCCCCGTCTCCAGGAAGTAGTACCGCAGGAACGCATCCATCTCGCCATCCCCCCTTCGTCTCGGCGCGCGGCCGCGCGGGCCGCGCGATCGTTCCTAGCCCCGCACCTCCAGCCCCCCGCTCGCGAAGCCGTGCGGGGAGAACCATTTTCCCCCGCCCTCGTAGAAGCGCCCGAAGAACTCCAGCAGGATCAGCCGCGCCGAGTGCACGAACCCCGAGAGCGCGCTGATGATGAAATTGAACAGGTGGCCGGGGATCGCCACGGCGAGGAAGAGGACCGTCGAGGCCGCCGGGAGCGCCGCGAGCGGCGAGGCCGCGAGCTTCGCGATGATGTTGAACGACATCCCGACGACGTAGGTCGTCAGGCCGAGCGCGAGGAGGCGCGAGTAGGAGATCACGTCCCCCGCGAACGAGGTCGTCCCGTACGTCCCCATGACGCCGTAGAGGCTCACGAGCCCCGCGATCGCCCGCCCGGCGGCCGTCGGCTGGTCGCGCCCCTGCGTGCAGACGAGGCCGGCGGCGCCCGCCGCGAGGCAGGCGAGGGCGGCCGCCCGCGCGACCCCGCCGACGCCGGCGAGGAGCAGGAACGCCGTGGCGAGGAGGCCGCCCAGGTAGACGAGCCAGAAGACGCCGTCGTAGACGGCGACCCGCCAGTTCCGCTGCCGGGCCCCCTGGTACACCTTGAGGACGATGCCGTAGAACTGCGCGAAGATCCCGATCGCGAGGGCGGCCATGAGCGCCACGACCGGCTTCTCGAGCATGTCGATGACGGCCAGCCGGCGGGCGACGGCGAGGAGGGGATTCCCCGGGCCGAGGTACTCCTCCCGGTACATGTCCGCGGCCCAGCTGCCGGTGAGGGCCCCGAAGAGGACGGTGCTCGCCCCGCAGTAGATGAAGAGGCGGAAGAAGTCGGCGAGGCCGGGCTGCCGCCGGTAGCGGCGCATGAGGAGCCACGAGAGGAGGGCGAGGAGCGCCCCGTAGAAGACGTCGGCGAAGCAGATGCCGAAGAAGGCGAGGAAGACGGCGAAGAGGAACGGCGTCGGGTCCAGGGCGAAATAGTTCGGCAGGCCGAACATGTTGATGAGGAGCTGCGCCGGCGCGAGCCAGCGCGGCAGCCGGATGGAGACGGGCACCTCCTCGCCGGGCACCGGGTCCGCGGCGACGACGCTCGTCCCCGGCATCTCCTCACCGACGGCGTCGAGGAGGCGCGGGAGGTCCCGCGCGCGGGCGTAGCCGGAGGCCAGGCCGATCCGCGCCGAGCAGAGCATCGCCTGCGCGCCGGCGGCCCGCCGCTCCTCGCTCTCCCAGTGTCCGTGGACGCAGGCGAGCCGGCGGACGGCGCCGGGCGGCAGGAGGGCGCGGAGCTCCGACTCGAGGCGGGCGATGCGCGCGCGGCTCTCCCCCTCCTCCCGCGCGATTTCGGCCAGCCGCTCCGCGACGGTCCCGTCGATCTCCGGCAGCTCCGCGACGCGGAAGCCGTGGGCGCGGAGGATGTCGAGGCACCGCTCCCCGTCCGCCTTCCGGCCGGCGACGAGGAGGGCCCTCCCCTCGCCGTCCCGGCGGACGGTCTCCCATGCGAGGAGGCCGGCCGCCTCCGCGTCGCCGGCCAGGTGCTCCGCCGCCGCGTGGCTTCCCTCGGCGACGATGAGGAACAACCTGGAGAGCGCCCGCGCGGGGCCGAGGGGGAGGGCGAGGAACGAGAAGCGCCCGAGGGACTCCCGCTCCCGGCGCAGGTTGTCGAGCCGCGCCGCCTCCCCCTTCCGCTCCCTCGTCCGCTCCGCGACGGCGGCGTGGAGGGCGTCGAGATCGACGGCCGCGAGCGCCTCCTCGATCTCGGCGGCCCGCACGACGGTCTTCACCGGGAACAGGCTGTCGAGAAAGCCCGGACGGTCGCCGTGGAGCGCCCGGGCCTCGGCGAGGAGCTCGGCGGCCTTCGCCTTCCGCCCGGCGGCCGCCGCCTCGTCGATGCAGATCGGGCTCGCGCAGGCGGCGAGCGAGGGGAACTCGCCCTCGATCCCCCGCAGCTGGACTGCCCCCCGCCGGTACAGCCACTCCTCGATCTGGTCGCCCCGGCTCGACGGGAAGAGGAAGGTGAGCCGCTTCATCCGCTCAATCGCCACGGTCCCCCTCCTCGAGCAGGTCGCGGGCGATGGCGCCGGCGCAGCGCCCGGCCCGCTCCTCCCGCGCGCGCTCGATCGCCGCGAGCCCCCGCTCCCGCTCCCGGCCGATGGAGGCGATCTCCTCCCGCGCGCGCGCGGCACGCTCGTCGCGCAGCCGCGCCGCCGCGGCGGCGGCCGCCGCGGCGATCTCCTCGCGGGCGGCCTTCCGGCGCTCGTCGATGGTGCCGAGGAGGATCCGGGCCTCGCGGCGGGCGCGGTCGATGATCGCCTCCGCCTCGCGCTCGATCCCGATCACCCTCTCCTCGAGTCCCATCCCTGTCCCCGCACCATGCACCACTCGCCACGGATCCGCACGGACAGCCGCTCGGAACGTATCGCTCTTTGCCACAGAGATCACAGAGAAGGATCCAGACAGCGGTCTCTCCGTGCCCTCTGTGTTCTCTGTGGCTTCCTATGAACTTCGAGCGTTCAGCCTATCGCTGTCGCTGCATCCGTGCTGATCCGCGCCCATCCGTCCGAATCCGTGGCGGATTCTTTCGTATACCGCCGCGCGGCTTTGTATATTGCCACAGGCGCCCCTCCCCGACAACGCATTTCCCAGCGGCAATACAGGAAACAACAGCCGCGGATCTTCACGGATCATGACGGATATCCACGGATCTTGACGGACATCGGATTCGCTGGGATTGTGGCGAAAAAGAATTTGCTCTTCACTCCAATCCCCGGCGGGAGCACGGTTCCCTTTCGCTTCCGGCTGCAGTTGGATCCGCGATAATCCGCGCCAATCCGCGGTGGATTGGTGCTTCATTCCGGCGGTTGTGCTACAGTATGCCTCCCCGGCGGCCATGGAACCGAAAACCGTTTCGCTCCTCGTCTTCATCGCGGCGTACGTCCTCTTCGTCGCCCTCCCGACGCGTCGGGCGCACGTCTCCGCCGCCTGCGCCCTCCTCCTCGTCGCCGCGGGCGCGATCTCCCCGCTCGAGGCGCTCGGCGCTGTCAACTGGAACGTCATGGGCATCTTCGTGGGGACGCTCATGGTGGCTGACGCCTTCATGCGGAGCCGGGTGCCCGCCTTCCTCGCCGAGGAGATCGTGAACCGGTCCCGGAGCACCGGCTGGGCGATCCTCGCCATCTGCGCCATGACGGGCGCGATCTCGGCCTTCGTCGAGAACGTGGCGGCCGTCCTCATCGTCGCCCCCATCGCGGTCTCCATGGCGCGCAAGCTCCGGCTGAACCCGGTCCGGATGATCATCGCCATCGCCGTCTCGAGCAACCTCCAGGGGGCGGCAACGCTCATCGGCGATCCGCCGAGCATGCTCCTCGGGGGGCACGCGGGGATGGACTTCCTCGACTTCTTCTTCTACCGGGGGCGGCCGAGCATGTTCTTCGCCGTGGAGATCGGGGCGGTCGCCTCGTTCGGCGTCCTCTTCCTCATCTTCCGGCGGCGGCGCGAGCGGGTCCGCCTCGTGCCGGTCGAGCGCGTCCTCTCCTGGGCGCCGACCGGCATCCTCGTCGCCCTCGTCGCCGCCCTCGCCCTCTCGCCGCTCCTCGACCCGGGCTTCGGCTACATGGCGGGCGCGATCTGCATGGCGTTCGGGATCGGCGCGCTCCTCTGGGCGCGGGCGGCGCTCCGGCAGCCGGTCGGCGCCGGCATCGCCGCGCTCGACTGGGAGACCGCGATCTTCCTCGCGGGGATCTTCGTCATCGTCGGCGGGATCACGCGGGCGGGGTGGGTGGAGGAGATCGCCGTCGCCCTCGCGGGGCTCGTCGGCGGCCGGATCTTTGCGGGCTATGCGCTGCTCGTCGGCGTGTCCGTGGCGGCGTCCGCCTTCGTGGACAACGTCCCCTACCTCGCCGCGATGCTGCCCGTGGCGAGCGGCATGGCCGCGCGCCTCGGGGCGCCGCCCCCGCTCTTCCTCTTCGGCCTCCTCATCGGCGCGAGCCTCGGCGGCAACATCACGCCGATCGGGGCGTCCGCGAACATCGTCGCCTGCGGGATCCTCCGGAAGGAGGGGCACGCCGTCGGCTTCGGCGAGTTCATGCGGGTGGGGTTCCCGTTCACCCTGGCCGCGACGGTCGCGGGGGCGGCGTTCGTCTGGGCGGTCTGGCGGTGATCCGCCCGCCTCACCGCGGCGTGCGCCGCGTCTTGAAGATGATGACCGTCACGAGCGCCCAACCGGCGATCTCGTACCATTCCACGGCGCGCCCGATGTCGGCGGAGAAGCTGATCCCCTCCCTGATGTCGCCCCCCGTCTGGACGAGGGAATCGATGACCTTGACGAGGAAGATGACCACCCGGAGCGAGACGCTGAAGAGGGCGCAGCCGAAGATCGATTCCATCACCTTGTAGGCGAACCGCACGATGACGCCCTCCGACCGGCCCGGCTCGTGCGACCGCCGGGCGCGCCGCGCCGGCATGGACGGCTCGGCGACGCCGCTGCCCATGAAGTCGGGGCGGATCTCGCCCGAGAGCGTGAATTTCGTCCCGTCCCTCCGCATGGGGCCGCCGCAGGCCGGGCACCGGCTCCCGGCGAAGTGACGCGCGGCGCAGCGCGGGCAGTACATCAGGCCCCCTCCCCGAACGATCCGATCGCCGACGCCTCGTCCGCGTGGATGTCGAAGACGCTCTCGAGCCGCGCCATCTCCAGGACGTTCCGCGGCGCCCCCGTGATGTTGAGGAGCCGGAGGCCCCCGTTCAGCTCCTTGAGCCGCTTCTGTTCGGAGAGGAGGAGGCCGATAGTCGAGCTGTCGATGTAGGTGACCCTCCCCATGTCCACGATGATCCGGTGGATCTTCCGGGAGATGTAGGCGTCGATGAGCTTCCGGATCTCGCCGCAGTTGTAGATGTCGATCTCGCCGGCGACCTCGATGATCCCCACCCGGTCCGCCTCGCGGACGAGCACCTCCATCTTCCCCATCATGCCCAGGATCTTCCGCTTCATCTCCCCTCCGGCAGTCATTCCGTCCCCCCTCCCCCGGCGCATCCCGCCGCGATGTGCTCCCTGATCCGCTCGTACCGCTTCTGCCCGATGCCGGGAACCCGCATGATCTCCGCCGTGTCCCGGAACGGCGCCCGGCCCCGCTCGGCGATGATCGCCGCCGCGAGCTTCGGCCCCACCCCCGGCAGTCCGGCGAGCTCGTCGGCGCCGGCGGCGTTGATGTCCACCTTCCGGGGCCGGCGCTCCCCCCGCAGCCGACGGAGGGCCGCCTCCCGCCGGCGCTCTATCTCCGCCGCCGTCTCCCCCTCCCGCGGCACGTAGACGACCTCGCCGGGGGCGAGCGGCGCCGCGGCGTCCAGGGCGTCGAGCCGCGCCCCGGCCGCCGGTCCCGCCGCCCGCGCCGCGTCGCGCGCCGTGGCGGGCGCCGGGAGTTCCCGCTCGCCGGGGCGCCCGACGGCGCCGATGACCGTGACCCGAACGAACCGCTCGGGCGCCGGCCCCGCCCGGAGCGCGATCGCCCGCGGGGCCCTGCGGCCGGCCGCGAGGAACGAGGCGGCGAGCAGCAGGGCGGTCAGGACGAGGAGCGCGAGCCGCTCCTCCGCGTACAGCCGCACCCGCGCCATGTCGGGCCGCCGATCCCGGACCGCCGCCCCCCGCGGCGGTCAGCCGACGACGATATTCACCAGCCGCCCGGGGACGACGACCGTCCGGACGACGCGGCGCCCGCCGACGTGGGCGGCCACGTTCCGCTCGGCGAGCGCGGCCGCCGCGAGCGCCTCCTCCGGGGCGTCCGCCGGAACGGTGATCCGCCCCCGCACCCTGCCGTTCACCTGGACGACGACCGTCGCCTCCTCCTCGCGGACGAGCGCCGGGTCGTGGGCCGGCCACGGCTGCCGGAAGACGCTCTCCGTGCCGCCGACCGCCCGCCAGAGCTCCTCGGCGATGTGCGGGGCGAACGGGCCGAGGAGCAGGACGATCGTCCGCACCGCCTCGTCGAGCGCCGCCGCCGCCTCGCCGGCGGGGCGCGGGACGTCCCGCATGAACGCCCGGATCCCGTTCTCGAGCTCCATGAGGGCGGCGAGCGCCGTGTTGAAATGGAACCGCTCCTCGATGTCCGCGGTGACCTTCCGGATGGTCCGGTGGACGGCCCGCCGGAGCGGCGTTCCCTCCCCCGCCCCGCCGCCCGGCGCCGCGCGCGCGACGCGCCCCGCCGCCTCGCGGACGAGGTCCCAGAGGCCGCGCAGGAACCGGTGGGCGCCGACGATGCTCTCGTCCCGCCACTCCGCGTCCTTCTCGGGGGGGCCGATGAAGAGCGTGTAGAGGCGCACGGTGTCCGCCCCGTACGCCTCGATGAGGCCGTCCGGGCTCACCGTGTTCCCCCTCGACTTCGACATCTTCGCGCCGTCCTTGATGATCATCCCCTGCGTGAAGAGGTTCCGGAACGGCTCCGGGAAGCCGACCCACCCCATGTCCATGAGCGCCTTCGTGACGAAGCGCGCGTAGAGGAGGTGGAGGATGGCGTGCTCGATGCCGCCGATGTACTGGTCGACCGGCAGCCAGCGGTTGGCGAGGTCCGGGTCGAACGGGCGCCCGTCGTCGCGCGGCGAGACGAAGCGGAGGAAGTACCAGGACGAGTCGACGAAGGTGTCCATCGTGTCCGTCTCGCGCCGCGCCGGGCGGCCGCAGGAGGGGCAGGCGCACCGGACGAAGGCGGGGCAGCGGGCGAGCGGCGACTCGCCCCCGGGGCGGAACTCCACCTCCTCGGGAAGGAGGACCGGGAGGTCCTGATCGGGGACCGGCACGGCCCCGCACGATTCGCAATGGATGATCGGGATCGGGGCCCCCCAGTAGCGCTGGCGCGAGATGAGCCAGTCGCGCAGCCGGTAGCAGACCGTCCGCCCGCCGAAGCCCGCCTCCTCCATGAGGTCCGCCATCCGCTCGAGCGCCTCCCTGTTCGGGAGGCCGTCGAACCGGGCCGAGTTGACCTGGATGCCGTCGTCGACGTACGCCGCCGCCGGCTCGGCGGGAGGGAGGGCCGCCGCGGGGTCCCGGATGACGACCCGCACGGGGAGCCCGTACTTCCGGGCGAAGGCGAAATCCCGATCGTCGTGCGCGGGGACCGCCATGACCGCCCCGGTGCCGTACTCCATGAGGACGTAGTTGGCGATCCAGAGCGGGATCCGCTCGCCGTTGAACGGGTTGATGACCTCCTCCCCCGTGCGGATCCCCTCCTTCTCGGCCCCCTCGCCGGCGCGCGCGAGCCGGTCCTGCCGCACGGTGCGCTCGATGAAGTCCGCGACCGCGCCGCCCCGCGCCGCCGCGATCCGCCGCGCGAGCGGGTGCTCGGCGGCGAGCACCATGTAGGTCGCGCCGTGGATGGTGTCAAGGCGGGTGGTGAAGCAGGGAACCGGCTCGCCGGTGGAGGCGAGGCGGAACACCACCTCGCACCCCTCGCTCCGGCCGATCCAGTTCCGCTGCATCGTCTTCACCCGCTCCGGCCAGTTCCCGAGGAGGTCGAGGTCGTCGAGGAGGCGCTGGGCGTAGGCGGTGATCCTGAAGAACCACTGCTCGAGCTCCTTCTGCCGCACCGGGGTCTCGCACCGCTCGCAGCCGCCGCCGACGACCTGCTCGTTGGCGAGGACGGTCGAGCAGGACGGGCACCAGTTGACGGCGGCCGTCTTTCGGCAGGCGAGGCCGCGCTCGTGGAGGCGGAGGAAGAGCCACTGCGTCCAGCGGTAGTACGACGGGTCGCACGAGGCGATCTCGCGGTCCCAGTCGTAGCAGACCCCCCAGTCATGGAGCTGCCGCTTCATCGTGGCGATGTTCGCGAGCGTGCCCGTGCGGGGGTGGACCCCCCCCTGGATGGCGGCGTTCTCCGCGGGGAGGCCGAAGGCGTCCCAGCCCATGGGGGCGAGGACGTTGCAGCCGCGCATCATCTTGTAGCGGGCGAGGACGTCGCCGATGATGTAGTTCCTCCCGTGGCCGACGTGGAGCGCCGCCGACGGGTACGGGAACATCATGAGGCAGTAGAACTTGGGGCTGTCGGAGCGGTCGGGGGCGCGGAAGAGGCCCGTCTCGGCCCACTCGCGCTGCCACTTCGGCTCGATGCGTGCGGGATCGTAACTTCCGTTCATGTTACTTGTGAAGAATATAGATTTAATCCCCTCTCACTCCTCCTCGCCGAAGACCTCCGCCGTGTAGACGAGGACCTCGTACGATTCCGGGTGCCGCCATGCGTCCTCCGGCAGACCCGCCTTGTGCCGGCAGAGGTGGGACCAGAAGTACGCCGCGTCCCGGTCGGGGAAATGCTCGCTCCAGACCTGCGGCAGGTAGGTCCCGCCGCCGAACCCGCGCCGCGGCTTGATGTAGATGCCGTGGACGCCCTTCCGGATCGAGAGCGGGTCCGCCGCGGGGACGAGCGGCGAGAGGACGGAGATCTCGAACCGGATGTCGCGCAGCTCGGCGGGCGAGACGGGCGGGAACCGCGTGTCGCTCGTCGCCGCGGCGACCGCCATCTCCCGGACCGTCTCGGCGAGCGGCCTCGTGGAGATGAAGTTGCCGATGCAGCCGCGGAGCGGCTCCGGGTGGACCGGGCTCGACGGCGAGGGGTTCGTGATGGTGACGAACGCCCCGAGCTCCTCCCGCAGCCGGTCCGTGACCGGGTAGTCGGCGAGATCAGGCACCTCGCGCACGCGGACGTAGCGCTCGACCGTGTCGCGGGCGATCTTGAGGAGCGTCTCCCGCTCCCCCTCCTCCAGTTCGTGCTGATTCCCAGGCGTTGTCCGCACGGCCTCCCTCCCCGTCCCGCGCGACGACCCGCCCGCGCAGCCCGGCGCCGAGCAGAGCGCCAGGAGGCAGGCGGCGGCCGCCGCCCTCCCCGCGAGCCGCCGCCGGATCGGGCTCACTCGCCCTCCGGCACGGTGAAGATGACGGCGGCGTAGCTCACCGAATGGCTGAAATCGCCCGTCATGTCGCCCGACGTGTCGTACGCGAGGAGGCGGCCGGCCGCGCCGCGCGGCACCGCCTCCATCAGGACGCCGATCGGGCACTCCCCGCAGATGGTCGCGCCGGTCCGCTCCCGGTATGCGGCGAAGCCGGCCGCGTCGAGCCGCTCGATGCGCTCGATGGCGCCGCGGTCGAGCGCGTGGATCCGCTCGCGGACGTCGTCCGTGAACGGGACGTAGCCGAAGCCCGCCCCGTAGTGCGTGAAGTCGGAGCTGGCCACGATGACGGTCTCGCCGTCGAGCAGATCCGCGAGCGGCCCGGCGACGACCTTCCGGTCGGCGCCCTCGATCTGCCCGAGGACGACGGGGACGAGCGTGAACTCTCCGAGGACCTCCTGGAGGAACGGCAGCTGCACCTCGAGAGAATGCTCGCCCTCGTGCGCGCGCGGGAGGTCCATGTAGAGCGGGCGCCCCCGCAGGCGTTCGCACGCCGCCGCGTCCACCGGCACGAGGCCGAGGGGCGTGCGGTAGGCCCCGGCGTCAGTGAGCGCCGCGCCCCTGAAACCCATCCGGTGGGACGGGGCGAGGACGACGGCCCTCCTGAATCCCCTGTCCCGCAGCGCCGCGTAGCCGGCCGCGGCGACCGCCCCCGAGTACTGGTACCCCGCGTGCGGGGCGACGAGGCCGACGATCCGGCCCTCGACCTCGGGCACCGGCGCCTCCGAGAGGTACTCCCGCACGCTCCGGCCGAGCGCGCCCGCGCTCCCCGGGTAGAACGCCCCCGCCACCGCCGGCTCCCGGACGACCTGAGATCTCATGGGTCCACCCGCTCCTCTCCCCCGCGCATCCTCCGGGGGTCCCTTCTCATTCCAGCACGATGTGACCATCAGCACGGGGACAACCAGCATGATCCGGGCGTATGCGTTCCGTCCCATTCCCCTCTCTCCCGGTGGATGCTCCGCATGGACATGGTAGCACAATGCGCAGGGGAATCAATCATGCGGGATGGGGCGATGATGAGGGTGCCCCGAGGTGAAACATGTACAACGAGATGGCGTTGCCCTCCTCCCGCCGCTCGAGGCTGTCGCAATCCTTTGCGAACTCCTTTACGGGACGGGCGGTCCCCCCTGAGAAACGACCGGTGGTACATCACCTGCCGCGACAAGATGGCGGAGGTGGCGGGAGGGCAGGAGGTCGAACTTGTTGAGGCGGCGGGATGCCGCGACATTGTCCACGCCGCCGATCCGGGCGGGCGTCAGTCGCGGAGCTCGATGGCGACGGAGATCTCGCCGCAGTCGGGGAACTTCGGGCAGTTGAGGCAGTCGCTCCATATCTTGTGGGGGAGCTTCGATTTCGGGTATCGGGAGAAGCCGCACCGCGCGAAGAACTTGGGCAGGTAGGTGAGGGCGAAGACCCGCCTGATGCCGAGCCGGCGGGCCTCGGCGAGGCAGCGGAGGACGAGCTTCCTCCCGATCCCCCTCCCCTTGTGGGACTCCCGCACCGCGAGCGACTTGATCTCCGCGAGGTCGGCCCAGATGATGTGGAGCGCCGAGCAGCCGATCATCCTCCCCCTCTCCTCGGCGACCCAGAAGTCCCGGACGTTCTCGTAGAGGTCGTTGAGCGACCGGGCGAGCATCCAGTCCTTCCGCGCGAAGAAGTTGACGATCCTCTGGATCTCCGGGACGTCCCCGAGCACCGCCTTCCGTATCCGCATCATCGCCCCCCTCCGCGTGCGGGCCGTCGCGGCCCCGTCACCGGTCCTCCCGCATGGACGCCGCCGTCCGGCGGATCATCTCGTCGAGGCCGACCGATATCGAGAAGCCGGTGAGCGACCGGAGCCTCGTGATGTCCGCGGCGCGCCGACCCATGTCCTCGAACCCCTCCTCGTACGCCCGCTCGTAGGGGACGTGCGTGATGCGGGAGCGGCTTTCGGTGATCTCGACGATCCTGCGGGCGAGCGCCCCGATGGCGATCTCGTCGTCGCTCCCGATGTTGATCACCTTCCCCTCCGCCCCCGGGCAGCCGTCGAGGAGGAGAAGGGCCGCGATCAGGTCGGAGATGTAGAGGAAGCTCCTCGTCTGCCCGCCCGTGCCGTAGACGGTGAGGTCCTCCCCCCGCAGCGCCTGGCCGATGAGCCGGGGGAAGACCATGCCGTAGCGCCCCGTCTGCCGGGGGCCGACGATGTTGAAAAAGCGGCAGATGACGACGGGCAGGCCCCGCTCCCGGTGGCAGGCGAGGGCGAGGAACTCGTCGATCGCCTTGGAGCAGGCGTAGCTCCATCGCGACTTCACCGTCGCGCCGAAGACGAGGTCGTCATCCTCCCGGAACGGGATGCGGTCGCTCTTCCCGTACACCTCCGAGGTGGAGGCGAGGACGACCCGCTTCCGCTTCTTGCTCGCCATCTCGAGGCAGATCTCGGTGCCCCGGATGTTCGTCGAGATGGTCCGCACCGGGCTCTCCACGATGAGCCGCACCCCGACCGCCGCGGCGAGGTGGTAGACGACGTCACAGCGATCGACGAGTTCCGCCATGAGCGGGGCGTTCATGACGGTGTCGATGACATACCCGAAGCCGCGGCGCCCCTTCAGGCGGTCGATGTTGGCCATGCTCCCCGTGGAGAGGTCGTCGATCAGGTCAACCTCGTCGCCGCGCTCGAGGAGCGCCTCGGCGAGGTGCGAGCCGATGAAGCCCGCCCCGCCGGTGATCAGTATTCTCATTCATTCCTCCGTGAAGCTGCCGATCCGCCGGTATTTCTCGTAACGGCGACGGACGAGATCGCCCGGCGGGACGCGCCCGAGCCGGTCGAGCGCCCCGAGGAGCGCCGCCTTCACCTCGCGGGCGGCGAGCTCGTAGTTCCGGTGCGCGCCGCCGAGCGGCTCCGGCACGATCAGGTCGATGACGTCGAGCTCGAGGAGCTCCCTCGGGGATATCCTGAGCGTGCTCGCCGCCTCCGCCGCCTTGCTCTGGTCCTTCCAGAGGATGGCGGCGCACCCCTCGGGCGAGATGACCGAGTAGTAGGCGTTCTCGAGCATCAGCACCTCGTCCCCGACCCCGATGCCGAGGGCCCCGCCGCTCCCCCCCTCGCCGATGATGACTGCGACGATCGGCGTCTCGAGGGCGGCCATCGCCCGGAGGTTGCAGGCGATCGCCTCCGCCTGCCCCCGCTCCTCCGCCCCGATGCCCGGGTAGGCGCCCGGCGTGTCGATGAAGGAGACGACCGGGAGGCGGAACTTCTCCGCCAGCCGCATGAGCCGGTACGCCTTCCGGTACCCCTCCGGGTGCGCGCTGCCGAAATTGCGGAGGAGGTTCTCCTTCGTGTCACGGCCCTTCTGCTGGCCGACGACGACGACCGTCCGCCCCTCGAGGCGCGCGACGCCGCCCACGATCGCCTGGTCGTTCGCGAAGAACCGGTCCCCCGCGAGCTCGATGAACCCCTCCGTCATGAGCCGGACGTAGTCGAGGGTGTACGGCCGCTGGGGGTGGCGGGCGATCTGGACACGCTGCCACGGCGTCAGGTTGCCGTAGATGTCGCGGCGCGCCGCGTCGAGCTTCTTCTGGAGGCTCTCGATCTCCGCGGCGACGTCCACCGTCCCCTCGCCGGCGAGCGCCCGCAGCCGCCCGATCTCCCCCTCGAGCTCGACGATCGGTTTCTCGAAATCGAATCCGCCGTTCATTCCGGTTCCCGGTTAATTCACCGCCACCGACGCCCCCACCGGCAGGATCGCGTAGAGCTCCTCCACGTCCTCGTTCAGAAGACGGATGCAGCCGGCGCTCGCCTGCCTGCCGATCGTCTCCGGCTCCCAGGTGCCGTGGATGCCGTAGCCGGAGAGGTCGAACCCCATCCAGCGGGTCCCGAGGAGGTTCTCCGGGACGTCGTCCGGCCCCTCCGGCTCCCGGTACGGGATCACGCCGCCGCCGGGCCGGTACCACTCCGGCCGCTCGACCTTGTTGACGATCGTGAACTCGCCGAGCGGCGTGCTCCCCTCCCTCCCGGTCCCGACCCGGTAGACCTTCACCGCCCGGTCCCCCGCCATGAGCGTGAGCGTGTTCGCGGTCGTGTCGACGACGGCGGAGAAGCGTTCCGTGCAGACCTTGAGCCGGTCGCCCGCCCGGATCAGGTCGCCCCTGACCGCGTCCCGGTTCATCGCCCGGATGAGCTCCTCGGTCGTGCCGAAGCGCCGGGCGATCGCCTGGATCGAATCGCCGGGGCCGACGGCGTACTCCTCGGTCCCCGGGATGACGCGGCGGGAGAAGAGGAGCCGGATGTAGCGGTCGCCGGCAAGCTCCCGCGCCCGCTCGAAGGCGGCGCTGCCGGGGAAGCCGTCCACGATCTCCTGCGCCTCCCGCCACGCCTCGAGATCGTTCCCGTGACGCGCGAAGATCTCCGCCCGCATGAGGCGCGCCTCCGCCTCGATCTCGGCGCCCGGGCGGGCGGCGAGGACGGCGTCGATCCGTTCCGCGGCGTCCCTGAGACGGCCGGTGCTGAACGCCGCGCGGGCGAGGCCGAGCCGCGCCCGGTCGTGGCGCAGGGCCTGCGCCCCCTCGGCGAGGTTCTCCCGCCAGGACGCCTCAGCCCGCGCCCACTGCCCCCCCGCCTCGAGGGAGAGCGCCCGCCGGAAGGCCGCCTCCCGCTCCACGGCGCCGGCGGGCCTCCCGCGCGCGAGCGCGCCGAAGGCGTCCGCGGCCGCGGCGTACTCGCCGCGCTCGTAGAGCAGGCGGGCCGCGTCGAACCGCTCGAGGCGGGCGGATTCCCGGCGCCTGGTGAAGGCGGCGTAGCCGCCGGCGGCGAGCGCGGCGAGCAGCACGAGCGCGAGGGCCTTCCTGCCGCGGGTCATCCGCATCTTCCTCCGGGGGAATCAGGCGCGCCGACGACGGGCGCGGGACACGGCGTAGTATACATCAATCGCCGGGGCGGCAATCAGGGATTTTCGGCGTCCTCGGGGAGCGGCTCGGTGAGGAGGACGGAGCGGATCCATGCGGTGCACGTCCGGAAGCGGAAATGGGCGAGGATCCCGGAGGCCGCGTAGGCGGCGAAGAGGAGGAAGAAGCACGCCTCGGGGTAGGAGACGATGATGCTCGCCGTCACGACGATGCTCACGAGGTTCAGGAACGGCTTCTTCTGCCGCGCGCTCGCCCCCTGGAACGCCGGGTACCTGAGCGTGCTCACCATGAGGCATGAGAGGGCGAGCATGAGGAACGGCAGGAGCGTGACGAGGAAGTGGATGTCGTAGCGGCGGGCGAGGACGATGACCGAGCAGATGAGCCCCGCGGCGGCGGGGGTCGGGAGCCCCGTGAAGTGCTTCCGCTCCTCCCGGTGCACCTGGGCGTTGTAGCGGGCGAGCCGGAGCGCGGCGCAGACCGCGTACAGGAAGGCGATGCCGATCCCGAAGCGGCCCATGCCGGAGAGGACCATCGCGTAGCCCATGAAGGTCGGCACGAGGCCGAAGCTCAGCATGTCCGCGAGCGTGTCGTACTCGATGCCGAACCGGGTGGTCATCCCCTTCGCGCGCGCCACCTGCCCGTCCACGAAGTCGAACAGCATCGCCACGCAGACCGCCTCCGCGGCGTACAGGAACTGCTCGCGCATGACGAAGATCATGGCGAGCATGCCGCAGAAGAAGTTGCAGGTCGTCAGCAGGCTCGGGATGATGGAGACCTTCTTCACGGGAGCCTCGCGATCGCCGTCTCCCCGCCGCGCACGCGGTCCCCCTCGCGGACGAGGAGGCCCGCGTCGAGCGGGAGGAGGACGTCCACCCTCGAGCTGAACTTGATGATGCCGATCCGGTCGCCGGCGCGCACCGCGTCGCCGACGCCGCAGCGGCAGACGATCCGCCGGGCGATCATGCCGGCGATCTGCCGGACGGCCATGGTCGCCGCGCCCGATTTGATGCCGATCGTGTTGTTCTCGTTCACCTCGGAGGCGATCTGCCGCATCGCGTTCCGGAACGAGCCCCGCCGGTAGTGCATGTAGTCCACTGTGCCGCTCACGGGGGCGTAGTTGATGTGGACGTCGAGGAGGGACATGAAGACGCTCACACGGCGGACGCGGCGGCCGAAGTAGCCGTTCTCCTCCACCTCGTCGACGCGCATCACCCGCCCGTCCGCCGGCGCGATGACCGCCCCCTCCCCGAGCGCGGGCCGCCGCCGCGGCTCGCGGAAGAAGAAGATGAAGCAGGCGGCGGCGAGCAGGACCGGCGCGGCGGCCGCCGCCGAGACCTCGGCGAGGGCGAGCCACGCGACTATTGAAAGGCCGATGTACGGAACGCCCTCTCTCGCGATCGGAATACGCATCCCCCCATACCCCTCCCCTGTTCGCCCGCCATTATCCTACGGCAGCCCCCCCCTTCCCGTCAATGGCCGCCGCGTCCGTCCCGATAATGCCGGCGGGAGCGGCGGGCAGGGGGCGAACGTCCCGGCGGGCGATTATCCGTGGGACTGCCGTCATGGGGGGATCACCGCCCCCGGCGATATCCGCATGCGAGCACGTCCCTGACCGTCCCCAGGAGCCGCTCCCGCCACAGAACCCCGTGGTGGCCCAGGCCGATCTTCTCACGGAAGTCCTTGACGTTGGCGACATACCAGTCGTACGTCTCCTTGAGGGCGTCGAGGTTGCTCTGGGCGGGATTCCAGCCGATGAGCGCGCGGGCCTTCGAGGTGTCGACGTAGCAGTCCCTATCGGCCGTCTTGTAGTGCCAGGCCCACATCTGGGTGAGGCCGAGCCGCTCGATGACGGTGAGGGCGAGCTTCGTCGGCGCCGCCGGAAGGCACATGAGGCGGGAGCCGGTGTCCGCGTGGGCGATGAGGTCGCCGAGGTCCTCGCGGACCGTCCTGAACGACTCGGCCCCGAGGTTGAGCGTGACGTTCTCCACCGGCATCGTGGCCATGCGGTAGACGCCCTCCGCGAGGTCGGAGACGCCCATCAGCTGGTACCGGTTCCCGCCGCTGCCGATCACGGGGACCGGCGCCCCGTGGGCGATCCAGTCGCACAGCAGCTGGAACACGCCGAAGCGACCCGCCCCGATGAACGACTTGGGCCTGAAGACGCTCGCGTTCAATCCCTTCCCGCGGTACTCGGCGAGCATTCGCTCGCACGCCACCTTTGAGACGGCGTACGGGTGCTCGGGCGCGGTGGGCGTCTCCTCCGGGACGGGCGGGTGGAACTCGAAATACCCGTAGACGACCGTCGACGAGCAGAAGAGGAATCTCGGTATGCCGTTGGTGAGGCACAGGTCGAGCGCCGCCCTCGTCCCGCCGAGGTTCACGGAGCGGATCTCCTCCTCGGGCGAATCATGCAGGGCGGCCGCGCAGTGCACGAGACACTCCACGCCCCTGAAAAGATGCGCGCGGGAGAGGACGGCCCGCACGTCCATCTTGTGGAGCTCGATCTCCCGGGCGAGGTCCGGCCAGAAGTAGAAATCGTCCCTGTCGAGGCCGACGACGCGGCATCCCCGCTCGAGGAATTTCCGCGCGATGTGCGTCCCCAGGAAACCCGTGGCGCCGGTGATGAGGACCTTCATCGCTGGGGGCGCCCTCCCGTTCTCATCGCACGATGTTCTCCCGCAGGAAGATATTGAAGTCCCTGATGTTCTTCGTGGATACCCCCGCCAGGGTCGTCTGCCGGAGCAGGTCGCAGCCCGCGCAGAGCGGCACCTCCCCGTGCCGGCGGGAGGCGATCTTCTCCCGCAGGCTGCGGATCGGCTCCCCGTTCCATATCTCGAGGAGCGTCGATTCCCTGACGCTCCCGAGGATGAAGCGGCCGTGGAAGTCCATGCAGCACGGCGCGACCGTCCCGTCCCAGAGGACATGCATGCTCATCCAGAGATACGGGCAGGGGGTGTACCTGAGCTTGAGCAGCCCGCCGCCGTCGGTCCGCTTCATGTAGCCGTACCGGCTGCCGGTGATCTCCTCCTCGATCTCGCCCACGTAGCGGTGGGGCGTCACGTACCGGTACGCGTTCAGCGGCAGTCCCCTGAACATCCTCCGGAACCGCTTCCGGTTCGCCCGCGTCGCAGTCTCGAGGAACGGCCTCGTCCGTATGAGCTGGATGATGGCGTACGGCTTCCTCGAGCGGAGGCGCCGCTTCGTCTCGAGAAACCCGACGACGTTGCCGATCGACTGCTCGAACACGGCGCCGCGCCGTATCGCCTCGTAGGTCTCCTTGACGTACCCGTCGATGGAGAACGATATGAAATCGAGGCCGGCCCGGATCACCGCCTCCGACTTATCCGCCGTGAGAACCGTCGCGTTGCTCTCGAGGCGCACGCTGAGGCCGCGGTCGTGGGCGTACCGCACCATCTCCCCTATCTCGGGGTGGAGGAACGCCTCCCCCCTCCCGATGAGGTTGATGTCCACGGCGAAGCCGGCGGCCTCGTCGATGACGGCCCGGTAGAGATCGAGCGGCATCCTCCCCGGCGCGTGGACGTGTCCCCGCCCGGTCGGGCAGGAAATGCACCGGAGGTTACAGACGTTGGTGGGCTCTATCCATAGGCGGACGGGGGGGTGCGGGCACTCGATGGCGCCGTTCCGGTACTGCGCGGTGCATTCCCTGAATCGCCGCAAGTTCCAGAGCAGGGGTTTCGGCATGTCAGAAGATGGACCAGGCGGAGGTGACGAGGTTGTACAGCTCCCGCCACGAACGCACGCGGGCCAGCGTCCGCGCGATGAAGGCGGGCCTGAAATAGAAGGCCCGGTAGGCGCGGGCGAGCCACCGGTCCAGCTCCTCGCCCTGAACCCGGGAGTCGTAGTACGCGATCCGGCCGATGATATCCCGGTCGCCGAGCGTGAACTCCCTCCAGTAGTCGATCCCCGTCCTTTGCTTGATGAGCTCGTAGAGCTCGCTGTTCGGCACCGGCACGAGCTTGCTGATGGAGACGTAATCGGTGTTGAGGGAGACCGCGAGGGCGATGTTCTTCCTGATGCTCTCGACCGTCTCCCCGGGGCTGCCGAGGACGAAGAATCCCAGCGTCATCAGCCCCGCCTCCTTCGCCCACCGGACCGCGTCGTGCATCTGCTCGATCGATATGTTCCGCTTGATCCGGCGGGAGACCTCCGGGTCCGCCGCCTCGAAGCCGTAGTTCACCCGGACACAGCCCGCGGCCTTCATGATCCGCAGGGTCTCCCGGTCCACGCAGTCCGGGCGCGTGCGGATGGCGAAATCGAACCGGAGCCGGCGGCGGATGATCTCCTCGCAGATGGCGACCACACGCCGGCGGTTGACCGTGAACGTCTCGTCCTGGATGAAGATCTCCCGCATCCCGAACCGCGTGACGCACTCCTCCATCTCGTCGACGACCTTGCCGGGCTCGCGGAGGTGGTGGAAACCGGTCATGTCGCAGTAGAGGCAGCGGAAGGGGCACCCCATCCCGGAGAGCATGACGGTGATGGGCCAGTGCCTGGTGAGGATGGTCGTGTACCGGTCGTTCGGGAGGAGGTGGCGCGCGGGGAAGGGGACGTCGTCGAGCGTCGTGGGATCCTCGCGGGGCGCCGTGAGGACGACCTCGCCGTCGGCGCGGTAGGCGATCCCGAGGACCCGGTCGAGGTTCCGCCCCCCGCCGTCGATCTCCGCGAGCAGCTCCGGCATCGTTTTCCAGCCGGGGCCGATGACCGCGTAATCGATGCAGCGGTGCGTCATGGTCTCGCGCGGGTACAGCTTGAGATGGAAGCCGCCGACGATCACGGGGACGCGCATCGCCTCCTTGATCGGCCGTATCCAGTCGAGACTCTCGAGGAACGGCTCCGTGAGGAGGTTGAAGCCGATCACGTCGGGGGCGTGGTCCCTGAGTTCCCGCACCGTGTCCTCGACACCGATCCCTCGGGCGTTCGCGTCCGTGATCCGCACGTCGTGGCCGAGTTTTTCGAGGAGGGCGGCGAGGTACGCGATGCTCAGGTTTGGGAACACCTGCCCGCGGTCGCTGTACTGCCGCTGCACCTTGCGGGTGTACTTGAGCTTCGGCATCTCGTTCTTGGGATTGACGAAGGCCACTTTCACGGTGCGTAGTATAGCAGATCGGGAGCCCCGGCGGAAAGTCAATGGGACCGCCCCCGCCTCCTTCATCCGTCGCCCGCCGATTTCGCGCCCCGCCCCGCTCCCGCGTCGTCGGCGGTTGCGGCGGATTGGGGGCATCCGGTGCGGCGCATGTGGTAGAATACCTCATTCGCGTTCGCGGCCCCCGCGACCGGGGAGGAAACCTGCACGTGCCCATGCGCCCGAGAGTGCCGGCTGCCGCCGGACGGGGCATCGCGCGCCGGCTGGTCTGTGCGAACTGGTCGGCGATCGCGCTCCTCGCCCTCCTCCCGTCCCTCCGCGCGGCCCACCCCTCGCTCCGGGCCGCCGCGGACATCCTGCGCGATCTTGCCGCCCTCTTCACCATCTTCTTCGTCCCCGGGACGGCCCTCGTCATCTCGTTCTCGAGAAGGGATGCGATTCCCCTCTCCGGTCTCCTCGCCGGCGGATTCGCCGCCACCGTCGTGGTGTTCACCGCCTGCTCCACGCTCCTCAAGCTCGCCGGATTCACGGTGGGCCGCCCGCTCCTGCTCGCCATTGCGGCATGCACCCTGGCCGTCGCCCTCCTCCCGCTCCTCCGCTCACGGAGACTGCCCGAAGTGGTGAACGATCTCCCGCTCTCTCCGCTCGCTGGAGCGGCCGTGGCGCTCTCCTTCATCCTGCTCTTCGCGCTCCTCAACGGCTACACCTCTCTCGCCCCCCGGGACCACTGGCTGGTGGAACAGGTCGGTGCCATCACCTTCCCCGCCGAACCGTCCCCCTCCCCCCCTCGCCACGACAGTCGCGGCGTCTCACGGGACGGTCGCTTCGTCGATCTCCACGGCGGCGAGGGGCGGGTGGCCATCACGGTCGGGGAGGGCGCCGGGAGGCCGGTGCGCGTCGGGTACCTCGTCCGGGCCGATGTCCCCGGGGAATTCTCCGTCTCGGCGGGCGGCGTGGAGCGGCGGTACCCCGTTCCCGCCCCCTTCCTCGATGGGGGGAGGGAGGTCCGCTTCCAGAACCAGGCCGTGGCGCAGGCGGATTTCGCGCTCCCCCCGGGCGAGCACGCGGTCGCACTCGGATTCAGGGACGCGGCGGGCGCCGCCGCGCCGTGCACAATCCTCGATTTCACCGGTCTCACCAGGGAGCGTTTCCTGGAGGAGTTCTTCCGGCGGTACCGGTTCGTCACCTTCGTCCTCATGTACGACATCATGGAGGCGGAGGACTTCGTCCGGAACCTCGCTCACAGGGTGTCCCTCTACCACAGCCCCGGCACGCCGGAGATGCCCGGCTACGCCGCCACGAACCCGCCGCTCAGCTACATCTTCGCCTCGCTCGGCTACGTCCTCATGGGGCGGGAGATGGCGGCGGTCAACAAGGTCGCCTTCGCGGTCCTCGCGGCCTCGTTCCTCGCCTCCCTGCATCTCGTCCGGGACGGCGCGGGGCGGCCGTCGAACGCCGCCGCCCTTGCCCTCCTCCTCGGCACGCTCAGCCTCGCCGCCGCCCTCACGATCGGCGTCTCGCTCCACTTCATGACCCATTTCATGACGCTCTGCCTCCTCCTCTCCTGGGCGCGCCTCTTCGATCGACGGGGCGGGGCGTTCGTCCTCCTCTCGTTCATGGCGTGCCTCTCGGCGTGGGCCGGCTGGTATTTCGTCGCGCTCGGTCTCGCCTGCGAGGCGGTCCTGCGGCCGCGGGACGGCCGGTGGCTCCTCGGGAAGTTCGTCGCGGTGACCGCGCTCCTCGCCGGATTCCTCGCCGCCTTCCTCGTCATCGGCCACCGCATCGGCATGCTGCGACCGTGGCTCGACGAGCTCCTCTGGGAGAATTTCCGCCGGTTCGGCACCGCGCACCTCCATCAGGCGGGCTCGAGGGCGCGGTTCTTCTCCTCCCTCACCGCCGCGTCGGCGTGCCTGCCGCTCGCGCTCGTCCTCCGGCGGGACGCGCGCGCCCTCTTCTTCGCGCTCTTCTCCGCGATCTTCATCGGCACGCTCCTCGCCGCCCCGTCGAACGAGTGGAAGATCCACTACCTCAGCGCTGCCGGCTTCCCCCTGATGATCGCCGGCGGGCGGGCGCTCACCCTCGCTGAGGGGCGCGGCGGATTCCCCGGCAGAATCATGCCGCCGCTCATCCTCGCGGGCGCCTTCGCCGGCCTCGTCTGGATGCTCGCCCGAGCCCTCGGAGGGGCGCTCCTCGCATGAACCAGCGCGCGGTGGTCGTCTTCCTTTTCGTCATGCTCCTCGCCGTGTGCGCGATCATCCTCGGCCGCTCCCGCGGGGCGAGGCACGTCGCCCTCAACCGGCACGGCTTCGCGCTGATCGAGGAGGGGCGGCACGCCGAGGCGGCGCGCCATCTCGAGGAGGCGATCCGGCGAGCCCCGAACTACGCGGATGCCCACCACAACCTCGGGATCGCCTACGGGAAGCTCGGCCGGCTCGACGCCGCGGCGAGCTGCCTCGAGCGGGCGATCGCCTACAGGCCCGATTTCCCCGAGGCGCACTCCAACCTCGCGCGCGTCCTCGAGGAGCAGCGGCGTTTCGACGAGGCGATCGCATCCTACGAGCGGGCGGAGGCGCTCCGCGAGGGCTACGCGGCGGCGCGGCGGGGGCGGGCCCGCGTCCATTACAAGATGGCGAGGGAGGCCGCGCGTTCCGGCGACGAGGCGCGCTCGCGGGAACTCCTCGAGCGGTCGGTCGAGATCGACCCGGAATCCGCCGAGGCGCACTACGCCCTCGGCAGGCACCACATGCGGGCCGGCAGATTCGGAGACGCCTTCGACCGCTTCACGGCGGTCACGCACCTGAAGCCGGACGTCGACATGCGCACCACCCTCGCCGGGGCGCTCTCGGAGCTCGGCAGGGAGCGCCTCTCGCGGGGAGACCACGCGGCGGCCGCCGATGCGCTCGACCGGGCGGTGTCGCTCAGGGAGGACGACGCCGACCTCTACCACTTGGGGAACGCGCTCATCCGCGGGGGCCGCCTCCGCGAGGGGATCGAGCGGATCGCGCGCGCGAGAGAGATCAGCGCCGCCCTCGACGCCGACGCGGCGCTCGCCCTCGAGCTCGCCGGCCGCGCGCGGGAGCGCATCGATGCGGGGGAGCTCGAAGAGGCGCGCGACCTGCTCGATGCCGCCGAGGCCGTCGATCCCGGCGTCGAGACGGGGGGAGGGCGGATCGCGCTCCTCTCCCGCGAGGCCGCCGAGCTCGAGGAGGCGGGGGCGCACGGTGCCGCGCTCGAGCGCCTGCGGCGGCTCGAGGAGATCGAGCCGCTCCTCCCGGGACTCCGGGAACGCCTCGCGCGCATGTGCGCGCTCGCCGGAGAAGAGGGGGAAGCCGTGGCGCGGTACGAGGATCTCCTCTCGGCGGAGCCGGAGAACGCCGACTGGATACTGGCGATCGCCGAGCTCCAGGCGATCATCGGCGACCACGAGGAGGCGGCGAGGCGCTTCGCCGCCCTCGGGGACGCGGGGAGGGTGCGGTACCGGGAGGCCCTGGGGGCGTGGGCGCGGCAATTGTCCGAGGAAGGCGATGCCGATCGGGCCGTCGAGCTATTCCTGGAGCTGGTCCGGCACGACCCGGACGACAACCGTGCCCGGCGCGATCTCTGCGTCGCGCTCGGCGCCAAGGGACGCCACGAGGAGGCGATCCGGTGCATGGAGGAGGTGATCGCGCGTACGCCCCACGAGACCCCTCCCCCCGTCCACCACCTCGGCTGGAAGGAGCCGGGCGGCAACGTGCGCGTGATCGAGGACCTCCGCGTCTCGGAGGGGATGGAGCACCTCGGCGGGAGGCACGTGTGGCACGTCCACCAGCGGGATCTGCATGGCAGGAGCACGGTCGTCTCCGGGACGCTCGTCGTCCAGGGCGGTGAGCAGCGCTTCACGGCGGGCGCCGCGCTCCCGCCCGACCATCTCCCGCTCATCCGGATACGGTACATCGGCCCCGATTCCGTGGACCGGCCCGTCACCCTCTCGCTCCGCCACGACGGAGGGAACAGGCGCCCCATCTATCTCCCCCCGCTCGGCCAGTACCGCGAACTCTACCCGGACGTGAACGGCTATACCTACTACGACTACTATGCCGGAAGACTCCAGGGGCCCGCGAGGGTCCTCGCGCCTGGCACGGTCACGCCGTACCTCGACTGCCTCCACATCCTCGGCACCCTCCACCGCGACGCCGGAAACGGAGAGAAGGCGCTCGAATGCGCCCGAACCCTCCAGGAAGCCGGCTCCAATTATTACGTCCTCGGCCATCTGGCGGCCGCCGAGACATGCCTGCGCCGCGCGATGGAGATCGACCCCTCGTTCTACTACGCCCCCTTCACGCTGGGCGAGGTCCTGTACCACATGGGCAGGCACGCGGAGGCGTTGGAGGCGACGAGGCGGGCGGAGACGCTGTGGCCGGAGAACCCGACGCCCGCCAACAACCTCGGCGTGATATTCGCGGCCATGGGGCTGAAGCCGCTCGCGGAGGAGTCGTTCCTGCGGGCGACTGAACTGGATATGACCTACTACAACCCCCACTACAACCTCTTGATGCTCTACAAGGCGGCCGGCGACAGGAAGCAGGAGCGGTTCTGGCGGGACAAGGCGCGCAAGGCCTCGAAATTCTTCGTCAAGGACAACGGCCTGATGCTGCGGGATCCACAGGCGAGGTGATCAGGGGCGCGCCCGCCGTCGGACGAGTGCCGAGATCCCCAGACCGGCGATCGCGAGCGCGGCGGCAAGGCTGACCGCCCCGCCGACGGCGACCGACCGCGGGCGGAAACGCATGACCACCGTGTGATCCCCCGCGGGGACCGGGACCGCCCTGAAGGCGTAGTGCGCCAGGTAGAGCGGCGCGGGGGCGCCGTCCACCTCCGCCTCCCAGCCGGGGTAGGAGACGTCGCTCAGGAAGAGGAAACGGGGGCCGTCCGACGACGTCCTGAACTCGATCCGGTTGGGGGAGTACATCGTGATCTCCGCGTCGCCGGGGGGCCCTTCGTCACCGCCGCCGCGCGGGTACCAGGCGGGCGGCGGCTCCTCGATGATGATCCGCGCCGACGGGTCGACGGAGCCGTCCAGGAGCCGATCGAGGGCCTCCGCCCCGTCGCGGACCTGGAGGACGTCGCGCGCGAGGAACGCGCGCGGCATCGCCCGCCGGTACTCGTACACGATCACGCCGTGGGCCTCGTCGCGGAAGACCGGCTCGTACCTTTCCTTTATCTCCTCGAGAACGCGGGCCCGGTCGGGGGGGGCGCAGTACACGCGCCTGAAGGTGAGCTCGCCCCTGTCGTGCAGATAGCGGAGGTCCATCTGGTCGAAGGTGACGGGCGCGCCGAGGTCGAGCGCCGTCCGGTAGCAGGTTCCGGTGAGCGGCGCTCCCCCCTCCGTCCACTCGTCCCAAGATTCCCATTCCTCCGCCCGCCGGTGGCGGACGAACGACGCCCGCCGCGGATCGTTCAGGTCGAAGACCTCGGCGGTGTGGATGCCGGCGATGACCGGATGCTCGGCGACCTTCGCCTTCCCGAGGAAGAATTCCGCGAGCGCGACGACGGCGCCCTGGGGAGCGTCGGCGGCCCCCTCGAGATACGACTGCATCACGATCTCGTCCGTCGTGACGGTGCCCCCCGGACGGATCGAATACGGCTCCCCCGGCCCGGCCGTCCGCTCCTCGAAGGCGTCGTGGAGGATGCGCAGCGGGACGTCGAGCTCCCCCTTGCTCACGACGTACCTGACACCGAACAGATCGATGACCGGCGAGGTGAGGTCCCTGATCCGGGGATTGTACGCCACCGTGTCGATCACGATCTCGTAGCCCCTGTTCGCGGCCTTCATGAGGGAATCGTACCGCCGCACGTGGAGCGGCCCCCTGCACTGGATGTCGTAGAGCCGGTAGAGGTTCGAGAGCTCCGGGTAGAGGAGCGGCACGGCGTCCGCGTCCATGAAGCGAGGCGAATAGTCGTGGACGTGCTTGTTGTACGTGAAGAACCTGCCGAGCCCCGCCTTCTCGCGGAGGAAGGCGGCGGCGGCGGGCATGGCGTACTTCTCCCGGGCGTCGAAGAAGACGATGTGGGCCGCGTTCCGGTACGACTCGGCGAAGGCGAGGCCGAAGAGGAGGGCGACCGCGAGGCCGGCCCGGCGGCCTCCCATAAGAACGATGGCGGCGATTGCGAGCGCGGCGAGATAGAACGGCGCCACATTCCTGACAGCGGCGGCCGAGAGCGGGACGGCGCCGGCCCAGCCGGCCCCGAGCGCTTTTCCCGCCGTCAGGGCGGCGACGAGGATGAGGAGGGAGAGGAAGAACGCCGCGTCGGCCCGGCGGCGACCGCCCGCCGCGACCCGGAGGAGACGGTCCGCGCCGAATCCGGCGAGCGGGGCGAGGCAGAGCGGGACCGACCATATGAACCTGGCGGGATGATGAAAAAAGTCCGCACCCGGCACATAGGTAAAGAAAAGGCGGTAGAGGGGCGTATAGGAACCGAGGGCGAGGAGGTAGGTCACGACGAACGCAACGGCGAAGAAGCGCGCCGCTCCGTTCCTCCAATCCAGCGCCGCGCCGTAGAGGGAGAAGACGACGCCGGTCGCGCCGACGTAGGCGATGTGCACCCACCAGCCGGGCCAGTACCGCATGGCCGAGAGCAGGCACTCAAGCGCCTTCCCGTGGGGGACCGACATGGGCACGGCCTTCTCGAAGGTGAACTGCTGGTACTGCCAGAGGGTGGAGAACTCGAGGAGGGGTATGATGTGCACCGCTGCGAGGCACGTCCCCAGGGTAACCGCCGCGGCGATACCCGCGAGCCGCCGGCCCGCCGCGCGCCACCCCGCGCCGCCACACGCGGCCACAACGGCGCGCCAGAGGACAAAGGCGGCGAAGAGGATGGAGAGGTTGTATGAGCTCTGAATGAAGGTGCACATCTGCATTCCCCAGAGGACGGCGAGGAAGAACAGGGCGGTCCGGCCGCCCCGTTCCATGTGGCGCAGCGCGAGGAGGAGGATGAGCGGGGAGAGGTGCCAAGCCCAGAACGCGCCGTAGAGAAGGAAGCCGTGGACGACCGGGTAGGAGAAGGCGTAGACCCCCGCTGCGAAGAATGCCGCCACGGGCGCGCCCCCGAGCGCTCGCACGAGGAAGTAGAGCGACACGGCGGCGACGGCGAAGTGGAGCACCGTGACGATCGTGAACGAGGCCGCGGTGTCGAACAGCAGGTTCACCCATATCGGGGGATAGGCGATTGTGTAGTGCTGGTCGGCCATGAGGAGCATCCCCCCGTGCGCGTGGGGCGACCAGAGCGGGAGGACGCCCTCACGGAGCATCGAGGAGAGCAGGTTCCACGCGGGGAAGAGCGAGAAGTACACCTCGTTGAGGTGGCCCGGGTCCCTGATCCCCGGCGTGAGGCCGAGGAGCGTCGCCCGCCACCAGTAGAGGAAGACGGCGGCGACCGCGATGAGCGGCGGCATGAGGTCGCGGCCCGGTCCCTTCGGTTCCGTGGTCATTGCGCGTTCCCGCGCGGCGGGCCCATGATGCCCGGCCGGCGCGGAGAATCATTATAGCATGCGGGCCGGCCGCGGCCGCAAGCACCGCCTGCGGACATGAAGAACCAATCCACCGCGGATTCACACGGATCATCACGGATACGCACGGATGATACTTCCTCACGCCACAGAGATCACAGAGACCACGGAGAATCCGGAGCGTGCATCCCGTTCAATCCGCGGAAATCCGCGGCGAGGAGTTCATTGTCCCGTCCGCGGCGGAAGATCCGTTTGGGCTTGCTCCCCGTTCGGCGCCTGTGGTAGGGTATGCCCGATCCCGTGCCGCTCAGGCGGCGATGCACGGGACATCCGCGGAGGGGGGCCATGCGGGGCGGGTTCTGGAAGGGGAGGCGGGTGCTCGTCACCGGCGCCGACGGCTTCATGGGATCGCACCTGGCCGACCGGCTCGTCGGCGAGGGGGCGCGGGTGTCGGTCTTCGTCCGCGGGAGCTCGACGGTCGGCACGACGCAGTACGCCCTCAAGAACATCGGGCACCTCCTGGGGCGGCTCGCGGAGATCATCACCGGCGACATCGGCAGCCCGGACGCCCGGCACCTCGCGATCAGGAACAGGCCCGACGTCATCTTCCACCTCGCCGCGGACGCCTACGTCCCCAACTCCTTCGCCCACCCGCTCGAGGTGATGGAGACGAACGTTATCGGCACGCTCAACATGCTCCACGCCGTCAAGGAGGGGAGGCGGATCTCCCGGATCGTCTGCACCTCGTCGAGCGAGATCTACGGGCTGACGATCGGGAAGGCGATCGGCGAGGAGCACCCGCTCTACCCGTCCTCGCCCTACGCGGCGAGCAAGGCCGCCGCCGACCGGTACGCCTACGCGTACTGGAACACCTACCGCCTCCCCGTCGCCATCATCCGGCCGTTCAACACCTACGGCCCCCGCCACACCTACGACGTCATCCCGAAGTTCATCACCCTCGCGCTCGCGGGCGCCCCCCTCACCATCCACGGCACCGGCAGGCAGTCCCGGGACTTCACCTACGTCGACGACATGGTCGAGGCGTTCCTCGTCATGGGCAGCCACCCCGACGCGGTCGGGAGGGCCGTGAACTTCGGCACCGGGAAGGCGGTCGAGATCAACTACATCGCGCGCGCCGTCAGGCGGATCGCGGGCTCGGCCTCCCGTATCGTCCACACCGCCGACCGGCAGGCGCAGGTGCCGAAGCTCCAGTGCGACTTCTCGCTCGCGAGGAAGCTGTTCGGCTGGAGGCCGCGGATCGGCATCGACGAGGGTCTTCGGAGGAACATCGAATGGGCGCGGGAAAACCCCGGCCGGTAACGAAGGCCGTCATCGACCGGCGGGCGGTCGTGGCGAGGTCCGCGAGGATCGGCGCCGGCACGAGGGTGTGGGCGTTCGCCCAGATCGGCGACGGCGCCGTGATCGGCCGGAACTGCGTCATCGGGAACGGCGCCTACGTCGACCGGACGGTCGTCGTCGGCGACAACGTCCGCATCCACAACCGCGCCCTCCTCTACCGCCCCCTCGTCGTCGAGGACGACTGCTTCATCGGCCCCGGCGCCTGCTTCACGAACGACAAGTATCCGCGCGCCGGCGCGACCCGCGACCTGTCGGGCGTCTCCTGGCGCGTCGGGAAGGGCGCCTCGATCGGGGCGAACGCGACCATCCTTCCCGACGTGCACATCGGCCGGGGCGCGGTCGTCGGGGCGGGCGCCGTCGTCACGAAATCCGTGCCCGACGGGGCCGTCGTCTGCGGGAATCCCGCGCGGATCATCCGGCGACGCGCGCCGCGGGGAAGGCGGCATGAGCGGCCCGCGCGCGGGTGATCCGGCGGTCGACCTCGCGGCGCGGTGGCTGCTCGAGTCCGGCATCCAGTCGCCGGGGGGCGGTTTCCACGCCTGGTTCGATCTCGACGCCGGGCGCCCCTCCTTCCTCTACACCGAGATCACGGGCTACGGGATCACCACCCTCCTCCTCCTCGCCCGCGTCTCGGGCGACCGGGGCCCCGTCGCGCGGGCGGTCCGGGCGGCCGAATGGATCCTGTCGGCCGCCGCCCACCCGTGCGGCGGCGTCCTGACGCGGCTCTACGCCGGCGGCGAGGACGCGGATCCGCTCTACTCGTTCGAGGGCGGGCGCGTCTTCTCCTTCGACACCGCGATGGTCCTCTACGGCATGGTGCTCCTCGCGCGGGAGACGGGCGAGCGGCGCTTCCTCGACGCCGCGCGCTCGATGGCCCTCTTCCTCACGGACCGGATGCAGGCCGCCGACGGCTCCCTCCTCCCCGTCTTCGACGGCCGCCGCGGCGCCCCCTTCATCCCCGGCGGTTCGAAGTGGTCGGACCAGGCCGGCCCGTTCCACGCGAAGGCGGCCCTCGGCCTCGTCGAGATCTTCAGGGACACGGGCGAGAACCGGTACAGGGACTCGGCCGTGCGGCTCTGCGACTTCGCCCTCGCCGCGCAGGAGGAGTCGGGCAGGTTCATCACCGGCGGCCGCTCGGCGACGACGAACCTCCACCCCCACTGCTACGCGGCCGAGGGGCTCCTCTACGCCGGCGGGGCGCTCGGGATCCCCCGCTTCGTCGATGCCGCCCGCCGGGGCGCGGAGTGGGCGCTCCGCGCGGCGGACGGCGGGCGCGGCGGCGAGACCTTCGACCCGTCGGCGGGGCGCTTCAGCGGCGCCGTGCGGACGGACGTCCTCGCCCAGGCGACGCGCCTCGCCGCCCTCCTCTGCCCCGGCGGGGGACCCGACGGACTGAGGGATGCACTGCGCGCGCGGCAGTACCTCGGCGACGCCCCCGGCGGGCGCGGCGGTTTCCTCTACCGCGGCGACGGCCGGCACGTGAATTCGTGGTGCACCATGTTCGCGATCCATGCGCTCGCCCTCGCGTCCGAGCCGGACGCCGCGCGCGAGGCGGCGATCTTCGTCTAGGGAGGACACCCGATGGGCGGCAGGACCCTCTGCTTCGTCTTCGGCACGCGGCCCGAGATCATCAAGCTCGGCCCGCTCATCAGGCTGTGCCGGGAGGAGCGGGTCCCGTTCTTCTGCATCCACACCGGCCAGCACTACTCGCGCGCGATGGACGAGGTCTTCTTCGAGGAGCTCGGCCTCCCGATGCCCCGCTACCGGCTCAGCATACGCTCCAAGGCCCCCCACCGGCAGGGGGATCACACCGGCCGCATGCTCATCGAGATCGAGAAGATCCTCCTCGACCGCTTCCCCTTCTGCGTGGTGGTCCAGGGCGACACGAACACGGCCTTCGCCGGGGCGCTCACCGCCGAGAAGATCTCCACCACCGAGAGCTTCATGGGCTACCACATACGGGTCGCCCACGTCGAGGCGGGCCTCCGGAGCTACGACCGGTCGATGCCGGAGGAGACCAACCGGTTCATCGCCGACCACCTCTCCGACTTCCTCTTCGTCCCCACCGCCGAGGAGCGGAAGATCCTCCTCCGGGAGGGGGTGCCGCGCGCCGCCATCCACGTGACCGGCAACACCATCGTGGACGCCGTGCGGCAGTCGATCCCCGCCGCGGAGCGGCGGAGCCGCATCCTCGAGACGCTCCGGCTGCCGCCGGGCTCGTACCTCCTCCTCACCCTCCACCGCCAGGAGAACGTGGACTCGCGGGAGGTCTTCGCCGGGATACTCGAGGGGCTCTCGATGGCGATGCGCGCCCTCGGCCGGCCGATCGTCTTCCCGATGCACCCCCGGACCGCCAAGATGGTGGAGCGGTTCGGCGTCGCGATGCCCGAAGGCGTGCGCGTCCTCCCGCCGCTCGGCTTCCTCGACTTCCTGCGCTTGGAGGCGAACGCGGCGATGGTCTTCACCGACTCCGGCGGCGTCCAGGAGGAGACCTGCATCCTCGGCGTCCCCTGCGTCACGCTCCGGACGAGCACCGAGCGCCCGGAGACCGTCGCCGTCGGCTCCAACGTCGTCGCGGGGACCGCCCCGCGCGGGATCGTGCGCGCGGCGCGGCGGATGGCGGGGGCGCGGCGGCGGTGGCGGAACCCGTTCGGGGACGGACGGAGCGCCCGGCGGATGCTGGAGATACTGCGCAGGGAATGATCAGCGCCCCCGGCCGAGGAGCGAGCGGGCGAGGAGGAGGGGGGCGAACATCGCGTTGATCTCCAGGTGGCAGACGTAGTGGCAGTCGCGGCAGCCGAGCAGCCCCCTTCTGAGCGTGGCGTAGCGCGGCGACCGCCAGAGTTCCCGGAGCGGCGCCTCCTCGATCGATGCCGCCGGCGTCCCCCGATTCAACGCCATGTAGCAGGGGAAGACGTCGCCGTGGCAGTCCACGAAGATGGACGAGTAGCCGGCGAGGCACCTGATCGGCGGCCGCCCGCCCCGGTACTTCCCCATGAGGAGCCGGATGCAGGCGTCGGAGTTGTCCACGATGCCGCCCTCCCCCTTCCGGTCGAGGAAGCGCCGGAGCGAAGCGAGGATCGCCTCCCGCTGGCCGTCATCGAAAACGGCGTGCGCCTCGCCGCTCCCCTCGGCGCTGAAGAAGCTGACGTTGTCCGCCCCGAGCCGGCGGGCGAGCGCCGCGATTTCGTCGAGCATGCGGGCGTTCTCCGGCAGGATGACCGCCGAGAGAGAGAGGATGAGGCCGCTCCCGCGGCGCTTCCGGGCCTCGAGGACGTGCCGCGCCGCCGCGACGGCCCGGTCGAACGCGCCGGGGACGCGCCTGATCCCGTCGTGCACCTCGGCCGTGGGGCCGTCGACGGAGATGGTGAGCGCGTCGAGCCCCGCGGCCACGAGCCGGTCTGCGGCCGGCGCGTCTAGCGTGAGGGCGTTCGTCGCCATCTGCGCGAGCGCCCCCCGCGCCTTGGCGTGCGCGATGAGGTCGAAGATGTCCGCCCGCAGCATCGGCTCGCCGCCGGTGATGGCGATGTTGTCGATCCCGAGGGCAACGAGGTCGTCGATCACCGCCTTCATCCGCTCCGTGCCATACTCCTCCCGGCCGGCGCGCGCGGGGAAGTCGCACATGCGGCAGCGAGCGTTGCAGCGGTAGGTCACCGCGACGCAGCCGAGGACGGGCGCGGCGAGGGCGAGGCCGGTGCAGCGCGAGACGAGGCAGGCGGGGTATTTCAAAACGGACCGGAGGAGCGCGCGGTACTGGCGGGCGGCGAGGCGGCGCATGAAGAAGGAGGCGTATTTTCGTCTCATCGCCGGTGCGGCGGCCGTTCGGTCCAGAGGGCGACCCTGAGCCGGACGAGCATCGCGAGGGTGGAGAAGATGTTCCGGGCGACCCGCATCTTGCTCACCCCCCCCTTCCGGTCGTACCGAAGCACGATCGGGATCTCGGCGACGATGGCGCCCATCCCCCCGAGCCGGAGGATGAGCTCGGAGGCGCAGGAGAACTCCCGCCCCTCGATGAGCCGGCCGCCGTACCGGTCGAAGGCTGCGGCGAGGATCGCCGTCCGGTAGGCTCTGAATCCGCTCGTGTAGTCGCTCACGCCCTTGTTCGGGAAGAGCAGCTTCATGACGAGCGCCCCGCCGAGGCTGAGCGCCCGCCGCGCGGCCGGGAGCCCCACGACACGGGCGCCGCGCCTGAAGCGGGAGGCGACGACGACGTCGAAACCCTCCGTTATCCGGTCCGCCATCCGGAAGATCTGCTCCGGGTTCTGCGTATCGTCCCCCTCGAGCATGACCGCGACGTCGTCCCCGCCGGCTGAGAGCTCGACCGCCTTCCGGAGGAGGGCCTCCATCCCGGCGCGGAGGCCGCGGTTCACGCCGCCGCGGATGACGGTCACGGGCATGGAGGCGGCGTACCCCTCGGCGATGTCGGCGGTCCCATCGGTGCTGCCGTCGTCGTACACGAGGACGCGGTACGGATACCCGCGCCGCTCCATCGCCGCTCTCGTCCGATCGAGGACACGGCCGATGGCCGCCCGCTCGTTGTACGCCGGCACGCAGATGTAGTGCACGGGTGCTCCTCAAAGGATCTGCCGAAAGACGGTGCGAGGCCACATGATATCACATGGCGCGACCTTTTCAACGACAATGCACACTGCCGGCACCGCGCGGCTTCCCCCCGGAAGAAAAGAATTCAACCCGGGAAATTGTTCTTGACATCGGGGGGGGGATTTTGTATATATAACCGAATAATCGAGCAGCAGAGGCGAAGCCATGCGACACGTGCATTCTGGCCCCGGCCGGACGCGGTCCCTCCCCCCAAGGAGGGCATGGCGGGTGGCGTTGTTCGCCTGCGCGCTCGCCTCGCTCCTCCCCTGCCCCACGCTCCTCTCCCAGCCCGCCGACTCGACGCCCACGTCATGGATGCCGCCCAACCTGTACTACACGAACGTCTCCCGCACCGTGAACGGACTGACCGCCAATGAGATATGGGCCACCTTGTCCGGGTCCTCGGCATCGTATATCCCGATCTTTACCTCGGGCTACCGCTATCGTGCCTACTGGTGGTCGGACGTCTCCATCCGTCGGCCGGACGGTTCAGAGACGCCGATCGGCACCCGCGTCGCCGAGCACGAGGAATACACGTACATTTCGTACTATCACTTCTACGGCTATGTCGAGAGCGATTGGCCCGACCCGCCAGCCGTCACCCTGGAACCGGGAGACGCCCTCAAGATCGTCGAGACGGTCTCATGCGGCCCGCATACCCTTTCCGCCACCTTCATCACGCCACCGCTGTGGGGAGGGAAGATCGCGGAAGGGAAGTGGGTCTTCAAGAGATACGTGGAGTACTATTTCGAGTATAGATCCTGGAGCCCTCCGTATGCCTGGACCGATGCCTGGTTCCACTATGGCGACCCCGGTCACGCCTCGACGGTCGGCGGCTTCACCATCGTGCCGGAGGACGGGCCCGTCACGAAGCGCATCAATTTCCAGCAGGAGGGGGTCGCCGGGCTGTCCGGTTACATGCCCGCCGGCAGCGGGTCCTTCGATGACTACTCCGGCTTCGGCTGGCTGCACTGACCGGCCATCCCTCGCACAATTCCTTTGACTCCCCCGCCCCGCCTTTGATTAACTGTCGCCTTCCCGCGGCATGGGGGCCGCCTTGAACCGATTGCCGTCGCTCATATTCGTCTCCATCCTGGTGCTCGCCGTGGCGCTGCGCCTCCTCATCTGCGCCCTCCCCACGGAGACGCTCATCGTCCCCGCCCTCTTCGACGACAGCTTCATCGGCCTCAAGATGTCGCAGAACATGGCCGAGGGGAAATGGATCACCTGGGACGGCCACACGAGGACGAACGCCCTCACGAACCCCGGCTTCCTCCTCCTGATGTCGCCGGTCTACCGGCTCTTCCCCGGCCGGCATGATTTCGCCCTCCACGTCATCCTCGGCCTCTCCGCCCTCGCGGACGGCCTCGTGATATTCCTGCTCTACCGGTTCGTCGCCTTCCTCGCCGGGCGGCGCGCCGGCCTTCTCGCGGTCCTCCTCTGGGCCTTCAACCCGTACGTCATCTCATTCAACCTCAGCGGCTCGGAGCACGCCTTTGAATCGCTCGGCTTCATCGCCTGCGTCTCCTACTACGTCATGTCCGTGAAGGCGGGGGGGCGGCGCTCGCCGGGGCGCTTCGCGCTCCTCGGCCTCATGCTCGGCGCGACCGCCATGTTCCGGGTCTCCCTCCTCTTCCTCTTCCTCTTCATCGCCGCCGACGTCCTCCTCGGGGCGCTCCGCGCGGGGCGCCGCGAGTCGCCCGCCGGCGCCGTCGGGCGCCTCCTCCTGATGACCGCCGGCTTCACGCTCGTCATCTCGCCGTGGCTGCTCTACTCATTCCTCAACTTCGGCACGATCATCCCCCACAACGCCGCGCTCATCACCTACTTCAACCGCAACTTCTACCTCCTCCAGAATCCCGGCCTCGCGAACTGGCTCCAGGCGAACGCCCGCTTCCTCCTCCACGCCTTCAACTGCTGGTTCGAGATCATCGGCCTCGGGCACCTCGCCGTCACCTCCCCCTACCCGATCCCCGTCATCGGCCCGCTCGATTTCACCGACCTCGTCATGGCCCTCAGGGTGGCGCTCATCTTCATCGGCGGGGCGATCGCCTGGTCGGCCGCGCGCCGGCTCGACCGCCCGGGCGGCGCGACCGCGCGCCTCCCCCTCCTCGGCTTCGCCTTCGCCGCCGTGACGTTCCTCACCCTCTACTACGGCGGCGTCCAGTGGAAGCTGGACAAGCGCTACTTCATCGAGGCGGTCATGCTGTTCTCGATCGCCGCCCCCGTCATCGCCGTCGTCATCGTCGACGCGGTGTGGCCGGCGCGCCGCGCGCGCGCCGCGGTCCTCGCGTCGCTGGCCGCCCTCGCCCTCCTGAACTGCGCGGCGCACGGCATCCGCGTCCGGGAGAAGGGGCCGGAGAGCGTGGGGGCCTTCTCGGTCAACCACCGCTCGATGCTGAACGCCGCCATGTGGATCAACCGGAACCTGCCCGGGGATGTCGTCATCGGTTCGTTCAACCCGGGCATCTACGGCTACTATCTCCGGAACCCGGTCGTGGACCTCGTCGGCATCGCGAACAGGGACGCCTGGGAGGCGGCTCAGGAGCGCCGGCTGCTCGAGTACATCTGGGAGAAGAAGGTCGACTACGTCATCGATTTCGAGACCTGCTTCGATTTCTTCTACAGCCCCTACCTGACCGGGGGGGACTACAGCTACTGGAACCACATCGAGGAGGGCCCCTATTTCGCGTTCCGCACCCGAACGGTCACTCCGATGCACCTCTACATCGTCAGGAGGCCGGACGGCTCCTGGGACGGGATCCCGCTCGACGAGCTGAAGCGGCGGGGCGAGGCGGACCCGTTCTGATCAGCGGATCGAGATCGCCCCGATCTCGAGATCGAGGGCCTCCCCCGGCGGGAAGGAGAGGCGGAGGGCGGTGATATCGCCGTCGATCAAATCGTAAATCCGCCGCGTGAGGGGGACGCGGATCGCGGCGAGCGCTCCATACGGCGGGACGGCGAAGGGGACCCGCTTGTTCCAGTCGAAGAAGGGCTCCTCCTTGGTCGCGTACTCGAGCGCCGCGTCGGTTCCCCTTCGCCCGCCCGCCCGCGCCTCCAGCTCGAGGGTACCGTAGCGGTCGGGGGGGATCGAAACGCCCGCGAAGGCAATGCCCCCTCCCCCGGCCCCCAGGATAAGCCGACCCGCCCCGTCCCAGCGGGCGTCGCCGAACGGCTCCCACCCGCCGCGGGCCGCAAGGTCACGGCCCACCCACCGGAGCGGGCGCCCCGGCGGGGACGACGCGCGCTCCAGTACGCGGCCGCTGATGTCGTCGAGCCGCTCCTCCCGCGGCAACCATTGGAGGAAGAAGTCCGTTTCGCCCGCTTTCAGCGATCGGAGGTACTCGATCGAGAACCTGGGGGCCGCCTCGTACTCGTTGCGCAGTTCCTCGACGGCGACGTCGCGGTTGAGCATGTATATCCTGTACGGGTACCGCTCCCTGACCTGGAGCTCGACGGCCGGGTGCCACAGCCCGGTCGCGTAGACGGGCCCGAGCGACGGGCCGGGGTCCCTCCAGACGGCGATGCTCGTCCCCCCCCACCAGACGGGGGCCCCTTCCATCCGGACCGGGACGTCGAGCATGAAGACCGTCGAGCCGGCCGGCAGGCGCAGGTCCATGCCGCGGAACTGGTCGAGGATCCGGTGCGCCGTTTCGAAGGCGCGGCGGTAGTTCCGGCAGTACGCGCGGGAGACGGGAATGGAGGCGGCGATCGCGAGCGCGAGGAGGACCCTCCCGGCGGTCCGCCGCGCCCCCCCCTCCCCGCAGAACAGGAGGGCGCAGAGGGCGGTGGAGAAGCCCGCCGTCCCCTGGTACAGGTAGTGCGAGAACTCCATGTCCCGCGACACGACGTCGAGCTTCCCCAGCACCTGCCAGTGCGCGAGGGTGCCGAGGAGCCACCACCCGACGCCGAAGGCGACCATTCCCCACGGGATGCCGCGCCTGGACGAGAGGAACACGATGAGGATGAGGGAGACGGCAAGGACGAGCGCGGGGTGCGCGAGGAGCGCCGCGACGGGGGACGGCAGGACCGCGCGGACGGTCGCGCTCTTGAGGGGGACCAGTTGGAGGGCGGGGAGCTGCACGAACGCCGCCCGCACAATTTCCCGGATCGGCGGGATGTAGCTCGCCCCTCCCGCCTGGTAGCCGCCGAGGCCGCCGAGGAGGAGATGGCGGACGGAGAAGAAGGCCGCCGTGAGGAGGAAGAACGACGCGTGGATCCTCCACCTCAGCCGCGCGCATTCGATCGGCGTCTCGCCCCGCGCCTTCCGAGCCACGAGGAGGTCGCACAGGACGATGACGAACGGGAGGGTCACCGCGCTCTCCCGTATGAGGAGCGCGCAGAGGCCGAGGCCGAGGGAGAGGAGGTGGAGCACCCCCCACGCCCGCCCGCCGCTTCCGAGGAAGGCGAGAACGGCGAGGAGGGAGAAGATCATGCAGTAGACGTCGTCGATGCCGAGTATCCAGGCGGCGGTCTCGACGGCCAGCGGCGTCGAGACGAAGAGGAGGGCGGTCACGGCCGCGAACGCCCCCGGGCCGCCCAGCCGGGCGAGGAGGAGGAAGAGCAGGTACGCGGTGAGGGCGTGGGCGGCGACGAGCATCACGTGGTAGAGCGGGGCGTTCGGTCCCCACACGAGGTAGAAGAGGGACCAGATCACGATGTAGAGGGGACGGTAGATCATCTCGCCCCGGAAGGGAACGAAGCGGTTGAGGTAGTCGCGGGGCGAGGCGCCCTCGGTCCACGCGATGAAGGCGATCTCGTCGGAGCTGAACGGCGCGGTGAAGATCGGGCTGTAGATCGCGGCGGCCGCGGCGCAGATCAGGAGCAGGGCGACGGCCCGGCGGGGCCCCGGATGCCTCGGTTCTGGTCGCATGGCCCGTTCGCTCCCCCGTTCAGTCAGGCGTCCTTTTCCGCATGTTCCGCAGCAGCGAGACGCCGTTCCGGGCAAGGAGGAGGAGGCGCCGCGGCGACCGGGCGCGCGCGACGGCCCTTGCGAGGTACCGCGGCCGCAGGTAGAACGCCCTGTTCGCCCGGTTCCTGAGCCGCCAGAGATCCTCCGCCGGCAGGCCCGGCAGATTGATGGGAGGATACCCGGTGCTGTCGAAGACGTCGAGGTCTTTCCCGATCCACCCCTTCCCGATCGCCTCCTCCCTGAGCCGCGTCCCGAAGTCGGGGGTCGCAATCGTGAACGAGGCGTAGTCGGCGTCGAGCTCCCTGCTGAAGGCGATCGTCTCCATGACCGACTCGCGCGTGTCGCCCGGGAGGCCCAGGATGAAATAGGCCATCGTCTGGATGCCGGCCTCCCGGCACATCCTGAAGGCGTCGCGGATCCTGTCCGGCTCGATCCGCTTCTCCGCCCGCCGGAGGACCCGGAGACTCGCGCTCTCGACGCCGAGCTGGAGCATGTGGCAGCCGGCGCGCCGCATCTCCCCGAGCAGCTCCCGGTCGAGCGTGTCGACGCGCGTGTTGCAGCTCCAGGAGATGTCGAGGCCGGCGCCGGCGACCTCCCGGCAGAGCGTCATCGTCCGGTCCCTGCCGATGACGAAGGTCGGGTCGGTGAAGTAGACCTGGCGCAAGCCGAGGGAGACGAGGTGCCGGAGCTCCTCCATGATGTTGCCGATCCGCCGCTGTCTGAACGGGACGCTCGCGTGCGAGCAGAAGGCGCACCGGTGCGGGCATCCCATGCTCCCCATCACGCGGCTGAACGGGAACCGGCGGGCGTACGGGAGGGAGTATCGCCTGAGGGGGAAGAGCTCGTGGCGCGGCAGCGGGATCTCGAACTCGCGGGCGGCCGGGCGGCGGCCCGGCGCGAGGACGGCCCCGCCCGCCCTCGTGAGGTGGTCCGCGACGGGCTGCTCGCCGTCCGAGACCCAGTTCTCGATGAGCGGGGAGGTGAAGTCGAGGCTGACCGCGTCGAGGGCGGGGTACCGCTCCATGACCGCCGCCCCGTGGAACAGCAGGAAGCCGCCGCTCGCGAGGGTCCGGCAGCCGGCCGTCTCCCTCAGGCGCCCGACGAACGCCAGGTCCTTCTTCCAGGAGGCGTAGCCGGTGACGAAGAGGACGTGGGACGGCGCGGCCCGGACGGCGGCGGCGAGCGCCTCCCCCTCCCCCATTCGCTCAGCCCGGGCGTCCAGGACGGCCAGGTCGTGGCGCGCGTGGAGATGGCCGCTCATCACGAGGAGGTCGAGCGGCGGGGCGTAGTAGCTCGCCTTCGACGAGAAGCTGCAGTAGTTGTCGTTCTGGTAGATGATCCGGGAGGGCGGGACGAGCAGCAGGACCTTCCGCCGGACCGGGTCGGGGCTCACCGGGGCCTCCTGCACAGGAAGATCCACGACGGCTTCGCGAGCGGCGGCGCGGTGGCGGGGACCCGCCGCATCGAGTACTCGAGGCCCGCCCCGCGGATGAGGGCATCCCAGTCGCCCCGGCCGCGGAAGGCGAAGCGACCGCTCCCGCGCGTGAGGCGGAGGACGTCGCGCATGATCCGCTCCTGGATCCGCGCCCGGAGGAGAGTCCGGCGGGATGAGAAATCGACGGTCTTGATGACGCAGGACCCTCCAGGCGCGAGCCGCGCGGCGCATGCCGCGAGCGTCTCCCGCCCCTCCGCCTCTCCCATGAGGTAGAGGACGTCGGAGAGGACGATCCCCTCGCACGAGGCGGGCGGGAGGTCCCGGAGGCGCCCGACGGAGAAGGCGATGTTGTCCCGCCCGCCGACCGTCGACAGGGCCGAGGCGATGCACACCTCGGATATGTCGATCCCCAGGACGCGGCGCGCCGGTGCGGCAAGGGCGAGGTAGTTCGCCACGACGCCGTCGCCGCAGCCGATCTCCAGGATCGTCCCCGCCGGCGGCACCCCCCGGTCGATCTCCTCGAGCGGGAGGTTCAGGATGCGGAGCCGCGCGCGGAGGCGGGTGAGGAAATCCGCCCTGCGGTAGAGCACCGCCGTTTCCCGCCTGAGGGGAGAGCGGCGCCGCTCAGCCCGCGGCCCCGGGCGCGCCGCCATGGCTCCATGTCTCATCGACGTCGTAGATGCGGCGCCCCCGCGTCTCGAAGTAGATCCGGGAGATCATCTCGCCGAGGAGGCCGAGCGAGATGAACTGGAAGCCGAGGATGATGAGGAGGACCGACAGCTGGACGAGGGCGTCCTTCCCGATCGACCGGCCGAAGACGATCTTCTGCGCCGCCTCGTAGAGCCCGAAGCAGAAGCCGAAGAGGAGGGCGACGAGGCCCATGGAGCCGAACATCCGCATCGGCGTCCGCGAGTAGCTCAGGAAGAACTTGACCGTGATGATGTCGAGGAGCACGCCGGTCGTCCGCCAGAGGCCGTAGTGGGATTTCCCGTGGGGGCGGTTGACGTTCGCGATCGGGATCTCGGTGATCCGCGCGCCGAGGTCGCTCGCGAGCGCCGGGATGAACCTGTGGAGCTCCCCGGTCAGCTTGACGCCCTTGATGACCGAGCGCTTGTATGCCTTGAGCGTCGTGCCGAAATCCCTGATCGGGACCCCCGAGAGCCGGCGCATGATCGCGTTCGCCGCCCACGAGGGGATCCGCCTCGTCACGAGCAGGTCCTTCCGCTCCTTCCGCCACCCGCTCACGATGTCGTACCCCTCGCGCATCTTGTCGAGGAGCCGGCGGATGTCCTCGGGGTCGTGCTGGAGGTCGCCGTCCATCGAGATGACGACGTCGCCGCGGGCCTCGTCGAAGCCCGCGGCGAGCGCGGCGGTCTGCCCGAAGTTCCGCCGGAGCCGGATCACCTTGACCGCCGGATCCGCGCGGAAGATCTCCCGGAGGATGTCGGGGGTGCGATCGGCGCTCCCGTCGTCCACGAAGATGAGCTCGTACGACCCCCCGATCGAGTCCATCACCTTCTTCAGGCGCTCATGGAGGAGCCGGCAGGACCGCTCCTCGTTGAAGAACGGCACGACCACCGAGTAGGCGGGGCGCGCCCCCGGCCGGGGGGAAGGCTGCTCATCCATTCCGCTTGGGGTTCTCCGCGAGGAACGGCCCCATGGCGAGGTGGTCGAGGTGCCCCTCGATGAAGGACCGCACCGCGTCGTCGGGGCTGCAGACGATCGGTTCCTCGTGCATATTGTAGCTCGTGTTGATGATGGAGGGAAGACCGGTGATCTTCCGGTACTCGTCGATGATCGCGTAAAAGGAGGCGTTCGATTCCCGGGAGACGAGCTGGGGCCGCGCGGTCCCGTCCACGTGCACCGCGGCTGGGCTCTCCCGCTTCATGGAGTCGGTGCAGTCGAACGTGATCGTCATGAACATCGCCGGGTGGATGTTCCGATCGACGTCCCGGTAGCACTCCGCCGCGCGCTCGACGAGCGTCGCCGGGGCGAACGGCATGAACTCGGTGCGGTTCAGGCGCTTGTTGAGCCAGTGGTTCACCGAGGGGTCCTTCGCGTGGTAGAGGATCGAGCGGTTCCCGAGGGCCCGGGGGCCGTACTCCATCCGCCCGTTGAACCGGCCGACGACTTTCCCCTCGCTGATGAGCCGGGCGATCTCCGGCTCGATCGGCCTGATCTCCCGGAAGGAGGCGCCCCGGCGCCGCATCGCCTCTGCCATCTCCCGCTCGCCGAACTCGGGGCCGAAGTAGACGTGGGCGAGCCGCAACGTCTCCGGCGCGAGATGGTCGAGGACCGCCCCCACGCCGAGGCCGCCGTCTCCCATGTGCGGGAAGATGAAGACCGACTCCACCCCCGGCAGCTCGGCGAGCTTCTGGTTGAGCCGGACATTGGCGAACACCCCCCCGGCGAGGACGAGGCGCCGCATGCCGGAGCGCTCGACCCAGGGCCGGACGAGGGCGAGGATCTCCCGTTCCGTGTGGTGCTGGAGCCAGGCGGCGATGTCCTCGCTGCTGTAGTGCTTGAACCGCTCGAGCCAGCGGGCGGCGTACGTGCCGTGCCGCTCCGTGTAGGTCGGGACGCCGTCGACGACGCGGAACGGGAAGGGGACCTCGACGCGCCGCCAGTCGCCGTGGGCGCTCAGGCCGAGGATCTTCCCCTCGTGCCGGTTCGGCTTGAAGCCGAGGTACTGCGTGAAGAGCGAGTAGACCTTGCCGAACGAGTTGAGCGCCTCCATCGAGAAGACGCGCTCGATCGTGCGGTCCCGGCAGAGGTTGATGGTGAAGGAGAGGCCGTCGCCGAAGCTGTCCGATGTCACGCAGAGCGCCTCGGGGAAGCCGGCGCAGTAGTAGGCGGAGGCGGCGTGGGCCCGATGGTGCTCGACGAAACGGATCGGCTTCCGTCGGAGCGCGCCGGGCAGGTCCCGCCGGAGGATCCGCTCCACGAGGCGCCGGTCGATCCTCCCCATCCGCGATTCGGGGAGGTAGCTGGTCATCCTGAGCCGGTACTTCACGAAGTCGGAGAGGGCGGCGGTCAGCCGGTAGCTCTTGTTCTCCCGGACGGCGGTCTCGATCTGCTGGAACTTCCGGAACCGTCGGACGATGAAGGGGGGGCTCGCGACGCTCCCGACCACGATGAGGTCCACCTCCTCCGGGGCGGTCCCCGTGCAGCGCAGGACCTCGGCGATGCTGCGGGAGGGGAAGCCCGAGCTCATCTTGATCCGGTTGAGCCGCTCCTCATTCACCGCGGCGGCGACCGCGCCGTCTTCGAAGAGGCAGGCACCGGAATCGTACTGGCCGTCCGCAAGTCCCAGAATTTTCACATGTCCCTTATCAGTTCCACCGCAGAACAATTATTCCTGCATTATACGCCCCTCTCCGACAACGCACATGAATCGCCATGGGGTTGCCAGGGATTAAGACACCTCAACCGCGCTATCAGCGACGGCCACAGCCGGTCTCCATCTTCCGTTCACCATCCTCCGCTGTCCCGTGAGACCCCTTTCTGAGGACTGCGAGATAGAACTTGTACATCATGGAAAGGATCTTTCGGCCACTGTTGAAATTCCTCAGGATGTAGCGCGCCACCCTCGGTCGCAGGTGGAAACGGATGTATGCGCGTTTCTGGATCTTCCTGAGCCTGTCATAAGGCACCTCCGAAAGATCATTCCTATAGTTTATGAAATCCAACGAGCCGAATGTCTCAATGTCCATTACGCGCATCGAAAGCACGCGTCTGTACAGCTCGGTACCCGGCAGGGGGGTCAGAATGGCAAAGGAGGCGCCGGTCAGCGGGAGGCTCCTTGCGAAGGAAACCGTGTGCCGTACCTCCGCAGCGGTTTCTCCTGGGAAGCCGAGCATGAAGAACCCTATCACCTCAATGCCCCCCTTCCGCAGAATGCCAACTTTTTCTCTCACGAGCTCGGGGGTGATTTGTTTTCTGATTTCCTTCAGGATGCGCGGCGAGCCGGATTCGATGCCGACGTTCACCTGGAAGCATCCGCTCCGCCTCATCAGGCGGACGTATTCCTCGTCGATGGAATCGATCCGAATGCCGTTAGGGGCGCACCATGTAATATCCACATCCTCGGCGATAATGCGTTCGCATAGTTCCCGCAGAGAACCGGAAGGGTGCGCGCAATTGCTGTCATAGAACTGAATCTCCCGGACGCCGTATTTCGATGTGAGGAGCCGTATTTCCTCCAGCGCGTTGTCGGCACTCCGGGAGCGTATAGGGCGGCCGTTGATGAGCCCCGCGGCGCAGAAGGTGCACCTCCCGGGACAACCGCGCGTGAGGACAAGAGGAGCTATCGGATACCTGCGAGAGTAGAAATTGAATGGGGTGCAGGGAAATTTCCTCGGCTCCATGAGGTCCCAGGCAGGGAAAGGAAGAGAATCCAGATCCATGACCCTTTTCTGTTCATTGACTGTTGTCTCGCCCCCTTTCCTCCAGATGAGACCCGGTATCTGGTCAAGTTCCCGTTCATCAAGGGGGCCGGAGGACAATCTCGCGGCCAAGTTGACAAGCCCTATCTCGGCCTCCCCGGAAAAGGCGTAGTTGATCTCCGGGATCACCCGGAATACGCTGTCCGGGTCGGATGAGGGGTGCGGGCCGCCCATGACAATTATCGCCCCGTGATCGATCGCCCGTATTGCCTTGGTGATCTCACGCGCCGTTCCGAGCGCGGATGATGCCGACTTGATGCCGTACAGGTCAAAGCGTTCCGATCGAACGAGTTCCATGAGTGCCGGAGGAGCGCACTCTTTCGGTCTGATGCACAGCCGTACCGTATGCCCCTCCTTCATGAGACAGGCAGCCAGATAGCCGAGGCCCAGATCGGGCACGTACCGCCTGTAGAGTGGATGCGATGCGAGCATTAAAAGTATGTGCATTGCTGTCTTCAGCCGGATCACGGCCGCAAATGAGCATTGCCCTGCGCGGCGAGATGAAGAATGGCGGAACCGGGCTGCCGTTAAACAGGATATTCGAAAATCATCCGTATTTCAACATGCCATATCATGCCCCTCCGGACTTGAGGCGGGATGCCACCACCGGGGGCCCCTTCGACAGTTGGTGGATGGGGACGACCTCACGACAGGACGGCGCGGCCACGGCGGCAGATGAAGACGTTCCCCGGCGTGGCGAGCGGGACCGCGGCGGCCGAGGCCGAGAAGCCGGTCGAGGCGAGCATCGCCTTCCACTCCTCCCGCCGTCGCGGGTAGAGCCGCATCGGGACCGAGGTGGACTGGGCGCCCGTGAGCCGGAAGGCCATGTTCGCCGTGAACTCGATGATCTTCGATCTCCAGAAACGGATCCCCTCGCTCGGGTCCACCGTGTTCAGGAGCAGCGTCCCCCCCGGCGCGAGGGCATCGCGGCACTGCTCGAGGATCGGCCGGTGGCGCGGGTACGGTATGAGGTAGAGGACGCCGATGATGGCGATGGCGTCGAACGGGTCGAGCCGGAGCGTGGAGAGGTCCCCGGCGGAAAATCGGATGTTGCCGCGCGAGCCGACGGTCCTCGCGGCGATCTCGATCTTCCCGGCGTCCCTGTCGATGCCGACGACCTCCCGGCGGGGGCCGGCGAGGGCGAGGAGGTTCGCGAAGACGCCGTGGCCGCAGCCCAGGTCGGCGACCCTGCCCTCGCGCGGCAGGAGCGCCTCGAGCGCCGGGAAGGGGACCCGCCTCGCCCGCATGGCGACGTGGAAACGGGTGGCGCGGCGCTCGCCGTCGTACAGGCGGAGGACCCGCTCGAGGATGTCATCGCGCGGGGGGGGGGCGCCGCTCATGCCCCCTCCACCTTGCGCCCCTGCATCTGGATCCATCCCTCGCCCCGGAGGAGACGGCTGAGGGGCCTCGTGTGATCGTACTTCTCGATCGCGACCCGCCGCACCTCGCCGAATCCCCGCTCATCGAACCAGCCCCTGACCTCGGATTCCGTGTGCCGGGTCTGGATCGGCACGTACAGGTAGTCGAGGATGTCCGCGCGGCTGATGGGGGAAATCGGCAGGCGGGAGACGAGCGCCCGTATCCAGCGGAACGGGACCGGGCGGACGAGGAGGCGCGCGAGGGAGATCGCCCCGCTCAACAGCCCCCCCTTCCCGTAGACGCCGATCGAGAGGAGGCCGCCGGTGCGGAGGCAGCGGGCGAGCTCGCGGAACCCCGCCCCCGCGGAGGGGGTGTGGTGGAGGACGCCGGAGCAGTGGACGAAATCGAACGCACGGTCGCGGAACGGCAGGGCGAGGACGGATGCCTTCAGGAGGCGCACGGCGGCCGCGCCCGCGGTCCGCCGCGAGGCGGCGCGGAGATTGCCGTCGCCGACGTCGATGCCGACGACCATCCCCGCCCCCAGGCGCGCCATGGAGGTGAGCGCCCTCCCCGATCCGACGCCCGCGTCGAGGCACCGCCTGCCCTCGAACCACCGGTCGCCGGCGGCCACCCGCCGCCCGAACCGCGCGGCGAGCGCCGCGTACTCGTCGTCCGTGAAGCCGCCGAACAGGTCGGAGTAGAGCTCCCCGGTGCGGGCCTCGACGTCGCCGCGCGTCATGGCCCGCCGCGGCCGCCACCGGCCGCCTCCGCAGGGCGCCCGCGGGGCACGAGGACCGCGTGCGGCCTGAACTGGGAGCCCTCGACCGGGACGAAGACGGGGCGCGATGGCGTCAGCAACCAGTCCTGGCGGTGGTCCGGGCGGCGGGGGAACGTCAGGCCGCCGTAGTCGAATATCCGCTTCTCCACGTAATGCGCCCGCAGCGCGTCGCGCAACTCCGGGATGCTGTACATCGCCGTGAAGCCGTTGTCCAGGTCGGCGTCGATGATGATGCGGTCGTAGCGGCGGTTCTCGACGTCCTCGATCATGCGCCGGATGAGCCTCCCGGTCATCTTGTAGTACCGCTCCGTCCCCTCCGACGTATAGTGGAACCCCTTGCCCGCCATGTGCGCATAGTCGGGATGGTGGGGGACCCAGACCTCGCCGGGCAGGCCCGACAGGAAGGCGATGAACCCGTTCCCGGCGGCGAGATCCTCCTCCCTCGGCACATGGTCGGCCGGATCGTAGGCGAGCATGAATCCCTGCGCGAGGAGGCAGGTTGAGAAGAGAAGGGAGCGGAGGGGGCGCGCCCGCCGCTCCGCGTCGAGGACGCCGGCGAGTATGCCGACGATGACGCTGGTGAATGCGATCGTGGGGTAGAAGCTGTTGTGCCATGAGCGCGATTTCGCGTAGTTGAGACCGTCCATCGCGAGGAAGACGACGAAGAGGAGCACCCAGAGCGCGGCCGAGGATCCGCCGGCAAGCCGGAGCCGCCCGCGCGCGGCAAGGAACACGACGGCGACGAGGCACACCGGGTAGTAGCGGAAGATGTAGCTCATTCCCATGTGGATGCCATAGCCCGTCAGGATCGGGTACGTCATCCCCCTGCTGACGTGACCGGTCGTCTGTCCAAAGGCGTAATGCCAGTACCAGCCGCCCGTGTGCCACTGGAGGAAGAGAATCCCCCCCCCGATGAGGATGCCGGTCAGGCCCGCGAAGGCGACCGCGCGGCGGCGATCCGTCGCCAGGAGGTAGAGGAACACGCAGCCGGCCGCGGCGGCGGCGTGCTGTTTCGTGAAAAAGGAGACGGCGAACAGCATCGCGGGGAGGGCGACGCGTGGCGGCGATGGTGCGCCGCCGCCGACAAGGGCGCATCCCAGCAGCATGGTGAAGATCCAGAACGAATCTATCCTCGCGAGATCGTACCAGTACCCCACGACGGGGAAGGAGGCGAGGAACAGCGCAGCCCCGGTCACTCCCGCCGCCGGGCTGCGCGTCGAACGTCGGACCGTCGCGTAGATGCACATCGCCGTGAGGAGGGTCGAGACGAGCGAGAGCGCCCGCGCCGTACCGATGCCGGGCCCGGCGAAGGGGATGAGGAGCGCCACGAGATATTGATAGAGGGGGTTATAGACGAGCGCCGCCCATCCCGATTCCGGGTCGACATACAGGGGAAGCCCTTCCCATATTCGCAGGCTGTCGGCGAAGACCGTCCCCTCCATCCATTCGACGTTATAGGGGAAGAAGAGCCGGTTCCCCGCGACCCGGAGGAACAGGAACGACAGCAGGACGAGAACGACGAGGCATGCGATCCCCGCCATGGAGGCCGCCCGTTGCAGCATGGTGCCGCGTTCGTTCGTGACATCCCTCCCGGAAAAGGATTGACGCTCCATGCGGCGCTCCCGTCGTGGCGCGCCATATTCTATGGCTCCCGCCCGGCCCTGTCAACGCCACACCCCCTGGAGTCACACCCCCTGGAGGGGTTTCTCCAGTTGTTAGAATACCGGCTTAAATCCGTTGCTATGCATTTCCGGGGAATGACCTCCTCCCCCGGCGGACACTTTGCAATCGACCGCGGCGGAGGCTTCTGCTATTATATCCCGGATGAAGCGGCTCATCATCAACGCGGACGATTTCGGCCTGACGGGGAGCGTCAATCAGGGTGTCCGCAGGGGGTTCCTCGAGGGGGTTCTCACGAGCGCGACGATCGTGGTGAACGGCGCCGCCTATGAGAAGGCTGTCGCCATCGCCGCGGAGAATCCCGGTCTCGGCGTCGGTGTGCATCTCAACATCCTGCGCGGCAGGCCGGTCCTCCCCCCCGGGCGGATCCCCTCTCTCGTGGGCCCCGACGGCCTCTTCCTCAGGAGTACGGCGGCGCTACTCCTCCGCTTCCTCACGCGCCGCATCGACCCCCGCGAGGTGGCCGAGGAGTTCAGCGCCCAGATCGGCAGGGCGCTCGCCGACGGCGTGCCGGTCACGCATCTCGACGGCGAGAAGCACCTCCACATGGTCTTCATGGGTCCGGCGGTCGAGGCGGCGCGGCGGCACGGGATACGCGGGATGCGCGTCAGCGGGGAGCGTCCGGGGCTGCCGCGGTGGGGATTGCTGAACCGGCGCCTCTACGCGTCGCTCGCGCTGGGGGCCGGCACTCGGCGGGCACGGCGGCAGCTCGACGCGGAGGGCATCCGACACCCCGACCGCTTCTTCGGCATCCAGTACAGCGGCGAGATGCTCCCGGACTGCCTCGCGCGCATCATCGACGCCCTCCCTGAGGGGACGAGCGAGATCATGACGCATCCGGGACGGCTGCGATGCGAGCTCGATGCGCTCGGCGCCGAGTTCGGCAGGTATGATCTCAGCAGCCGCTGCGCGGACGAGCTCGACACCCTCATCTCCCCGCTGGTGAAGAACGCCATCGGCCGGAATGGCATACGTCTGATCAGTTACCGTGAGGTCTGATCGTCGTCGGGCATCGCGGGGCCACATCCATTCCGTGTCCGCCCCCGCCCGGCGGGGATGCGGACCGGGAGCGGGCGCCCTCAGAACGAGTAGATGAAGATCGAGTACCCCACGTTCCCGACCGGCTCGTGGCGGTCGAACCACGCGTATTTCCCGGGGTCCAGATCCCACACCCCGGATCGGGCCGTCGCGCTGACCGCGACGATTGACCCGGCGGGAAGCCCCTCCGGCCCGCCGGCCAGCGCCAGCCGCTCCCGGAGCGGCTCGTGATTGATGCCGTAATACTCCAGGCAGCCGCGGAGGCCGAGATAGTCGATGAGGACCGTCTCGATTCCGTGCGCGTCCATGTACCGCTTCAGCCCCTTGAGATCCTGCCCCCAGTCGAGGTTCGAGTCGACGAGGCACCTGTAGCCGTTTTCCGCCCCCCCCGCTGCCTCGTTGAAATAGGCGAGGTAGTGCGGCCAAATCGCGAGGCTCCCCCAGAGGTACCACAGCGAGGCGAGCGTGATGCCGGAGCGGAGGAGCAGGCTGCCCGCGGGCCGCCCGAGCCGGATCGCGGCGAGCCCGCCGATATAGGCGTGCAGCAGCGGGTACACGAGGAGGATGTGGCGCACGCCGATGTTCTGGCTGCTCCAGAACGAAGCAAGGAAGGTCATCCCGACCGGGACGAGCAGCAGGAGATCGCCGATTTCCTCCCCCCTTCTCAAACGCCTCGACAGGCCCATCCTCGCCGAGAGGAGGAGGAGGATCGGGATCGGGGTCTTCAGGAGGAAGGCAGCCGGGTAGTAGTACCACCACCCCCGCGCGGACACCCTCCCCAGGAGGAACGCCGGATGGCCTGACCCCGCGTGCCGGGTGAGGTTCCAGAGCCCCCTGAGGTAGGCCGTGAGGGGGAGCCACCCCTCGCGGAACGTCCCCATCGATCGGCGGGCCGCGTCCGGAAAGTACCACGCACCGCCGGCCTCAGAGACGAACGGGTCTATCTTCCGCACGTCCGAGAGGCTGCCGGCGTCGAAGCCGTACCCGGCCCACACCACCGCGAAGCCGATCAGAAAGACCGCGCATAGTTTCAACATCGGGACCGCGATGCCCGCCCCCCCCCCGCGGCGCAATCGGACCGCGAGCAGGATCACGAAGGAGGGGGCGAGGAGCAGGGCCGAATACTTGCCGAGCTGGGCGAGGCCGAACGCGACGCCCGCGAACGCGACGTTCCGCGGCCGCATGTCCAGCAGGAACTCGTGGAACGCGCACAGGGCGAGGACCATGAAGAACGCCGCGCAGACGTCGAGCACCGCGTACCTCGACAGCCCGAGCACGGTGGGGCTGAAAGAGTACAGGAAGAGCGCGAAGAGGCCCGCGTCGGTCCCGTGCAGGCGCCGCGCGAGATGGAAGACGAGGAGGCCGAGCATCACGGAGAAGAACACGGTGACGAGGCGGCACCGGTGGACGATCTCCTCCGAGCGCTCCATGTTGAGCGAGAAGAGGAAGCGGTCGCCGAAATCCCAAACGCCCGTCCCCAGCCAGTCGTCGTCGTCCGGCGGGTAGTTGAGCCCCTCCATGAAGAGAACCGGGAGGGCGTTGCACAGGTAGCCGAGGGGGGGGTGGTGCTCTCCCATGTAGAAGGCGCGGTGCGCCTCCCTCCCGAAGGAGAGGAAGGTGACGCCGCCGGCGATGTAGTTCGGCTCGTCCACGACGGCCGATTCCGTCAGCAGGCTGGTCACGCACTGGAGGGCGATCGCCGCGAGGAGCACGACGGCGAGGATGGCATGTCGCGGTGCAACACTGTTCCCGCTTTGCATGAGGGACGGCTTCCGTGACGATCCCCGCCGGCCGGCAGGCGCGCCCGCCTCATCTCCGTTGTCGTGGGGCGGCGCGGACGCCCGCCTTTTCAAGACATCCCGGCCATGATAGTATGTCATCTCGTCATGCGCAATGCCCCGATCAGGGAACGGTGCATCCCCTGCGGCGCGCCCGCCGGCCGCCCTCAAGCCGGGCCCCGGCGGCGCGCGGGCGAACGGATTCGTCAATGAAGGTCGCGTTCATAACCTCCGGGCAGGAGAACCTCGGCGTCGAGTACCTGAGCTCGTCCGTCAGGCGCGCGGGGCATGAGGTGCGGCTCTTCTTCGACCCGCAGACGTTCGGGGGCGGCATATTCCTGAGGATAGAACTCCTCAGGATGGCGTTCGATCTCCAGAACAAGATCGCCGCCGGGGTCATCGACTGGCGTCCCGACATCATCGGCTTTTCGTGCATGACGCACAACTATGACTGGTCCCTGCAGGTCGCCCGCAAGATCAAAGAGCACGCGGGCGCCCCGCCGATCATCTTCGGCGGCATCCACCCCACCAGCGTGCCCGAGTCGGTCCTGTCCCAGGACTGCGTCGACATGGTGGCCGTGGGGGAGAGCGAAACCTCGTTTGTGAAGCTCGTAGACAGCCTCGGGACGACCGCGCCCTCTCCGGACGTGAAGGGAATCCAGTTCAAGCGGGAGGGGAGAATCTTCCGGAACAAGCCCTCCCCCCTCATACAGGATCTGGATTCGCTCCCGTTTCCTGACAAGAAGATCTTCCACGACAAGGTCCCCGGCTTTCTGGAGCTGGATTCATATTCCATCATGGCGGGCAGGGGGTGCCCGTTCAGCTGCACCTACTGCTGCAACGACATCCTGCACAGGCTATACAGGGGGCAGAGCATCCTCCGCAAGCGCAGCGTCAGCAACGTCATCGAGGAGTTGCGGCTCGCGAAGGAGCGGTTCGCCTTCCCCGAGGTGTTCTTCCAGGACGACGTGTTCCCCTCCGACCTGACGTGGCTGGAGGAATTCTCCGAGCGATACCGGAAGGAGATCGGCATTCCCTTCCAGATGATCTACCACTTCAAGTTCACCTCGGAGGCGCACATCAGGCTGCTGCGGGCGGCCGGATGCTATCATATCGCCTTCGGTGTCCAGAGCGTGTCCGAGCGGGTCAGGAGGGAGATATGCAACAGATTCTACACGAACGAGGAGGCGAGGGAGGCGATACGGATATGCAGGGGCAACGGGATCATCGTAAAGCTGGAGCACATGTTCGGGTTCCCGACGGAGACGGCGGATGACCTGGAGGAGGCGGTCGAATTCTACAGGGACGTTTCACCGGATCTCATCTATACATACTGGCTGGTGTACTATCCGGCGACATCGATAGTCGAAAAGGGCAGGAGGGCGGGCCTCCTGTCGGAGGCGGACATCGGGGACATCGTCGCCGGGAGGAGGGCGTTCTACCACAGGGGCACGTCCATCAGGGATAGGAAGCTGCTCATGACATACCAGCTCCTGTTCGATCTGGTCCCGTTGCTGCCGCGCAAAATCCATCAATGGCTGGCATCCCACAGGGGATTATTGAAATTGTTGCCGAGGGGCTATATCTCCCACTTCTTCCTCGTCCTCCTGGCGGACTTCAAGACACGACAGTCCATCTTCTCGCGCTACCTGCGGCTCATGCTTTCAAGGAAGAACGTTCCATGATGCATCCGACGGCTCCCCGGAACCATGTCTGGATAACGATCGCCATTTCAGGGTTCTGCCTGAGCGTCCTCACCGGCTGGATCGGTATCGACTTCGGCTATCACTGGGACGAGCCCGGCGTCATTCGCTATGAGGTCGACAGGTGGATGCCGCATGAGTACGGCTACCCCTCCATGACATTTACCATCACCCGACTCGCCACTGCTTCGCATCTCGCCGTCATGGCCCGCAGATTCAGAATCGAGGACCCCTCCACGTGGAGGGAGCGGCTGCGTCGTTACTCGTACGACCCCCGCGAGCAGCACCGGATGAAACTCGTCGCGCGGACGGCCTGCCTGCTCGTCTCCCAGCTCAGCGTCGTCGGCGTCTTCATCATCGTCGCCGGCGCCTGGGGGCGGCCCGAGGCCGCCCTCGCCTGCGTCCTGCTGAGCTTCTCGAACGAGTTCCTCTACCACTCCCGATGGGCGGTGCCGGACACGCTCCACGCCTTCTGGGGCGTCATGACGATGGCGGCCGTCCTGCTCGCCCTGCGGAGAGGCAGCTTCAGGGCTCTCTGCGGGGCCGCCGCCCTGGCGGGCGCGACCGTCGCCACCAAGTACACCAGCATGTTCATCATCTGCCCGGTGTTCGCCTGCTGCCTCATGATCACGCCGCGGGATGCCCGGCGGGCCGCCCGGCGCTGTCTGCTCCTCGCCGCCCTGGCGGCCGGCGTCTTCCTCCTCGTCTGCCCCGGCATCATCATCGAGCACGAGAAGTTCTGGCGCACCGTCATGCCGGTGTTCCGCGACTACACCCATGGCCACGGCGGCTACACCGTGCGGCCCGGCCTCCCCCACCTCGGCCTCTCGCTCCTCTACCTGTCAACGCAGTTTTTCTCGGGCATCATGGCGGTTAACGTCGCGTTCTTCGCCCTGGCAATTTGGGGGGCGGTGAGCTGGATCGCGCGGCGGCGGCGGGAGGCGGCGCTCATCTTCCTCTACCTCGTCTTCTACGTCGGCTTCATCTCCTCGTTCGTCACCATGATCGCGCGGAACCTGATGCCGGTCATCCCGTTCCTCGCAATATTCGCCGCGCGCGGCATCGCCTCCTGCCGCTCAGCCCTCCCCCCCCTCCCGCGGGGGGTCTTCTCGCTCCTCGTGGCGGCCGCCGTCGCGGCGACCGCGGCGATGGAGGCGCGCGATGCCGTCGGGATCAAGCGGCACGCGCACGACCATGACTACCCGGTCCGGAGCGCCCTGGAACACGTCGGGAGGGACGGCGCGCGCCGATACTACGTCCACGAGAACATCCGGGAGGCCCTGCTCGCGCAGGGGCCCCTCCCGTCAAACGTGACCGGCGACCCCGACGAGGCGGATTACGTCCTGGCCTTCGCCCCCTACCTGCCGAACAACATCGAGAACAGCCCGTTCGTCATCAGGCGGTGGTTCGGGACGCGGGAGGTCAACCTGCGCTACTACAGCATCTGGCAGCAGGACGTCTGGGGGATGGAGCGGGACAAGCCGAACCCGGTCATCCTCCGTCCGGCGGATGCGCGGAAATACGGGCTGCTCTGATTTGCACGGCCGGGGCGCGGGCCTGGGAGCGGGATGCCTCGCGGGCCCGCTGTTCTCCCTCCCGTTCATTCTTCTCATCGTGCTGATCCTGCTGCGCTACCGCCACATCTCGCGCGCGGATATTTTGGGGAGGATGGAGATAGCGGATGAGGGGTAGGCGTGTCGGAGGGAATGGGGAATTCAGTCGCCGAACAGGCTGAAGCGTATGACGTTCGCGCCGCCGCGGATGATGCGGGCGGCGTCCTCCCGGCTCCGCATCCTCCCCAGCCACTTCAGCAGGTAGCCGGGGCGGAGGTAGTACTCGCGGTAGGCCCGCCGGATGGAGCGCTCGAGCATCTCCCTCGACACCGACGTGTACCACTCGTTGTAGGTGCCGGCGGTGTGCAGGTCTTTCAGGCTCAGCCGGTTCTCGTCCCCGAGCTCGGGGTGCTCACGCAGCAGCTCGTTGAAGAGGGCCGATCCCGGATAGGGCGAGCATATCCCGATGTCAATGGTGGTGGGCTCAATCTCCTTGATGAAGGCGATCGTCCGGTCAATCGTCTCCGGGGTTTCTCCGGGCATGCCGAACATGAGGTGCGCGTGGGTGTCGAGGCCGGCCTCGCGCGCCCACCCGAAGAGCCGGCGGGTCTCGTCGACGCGAATGTGCTTTTTCGAGCGGTCGAGGATCTCCTGCGCGCCGGACTCCATGCCAATCTTGATGAGATGGCAGCCGGCCTCCTTCATGACCTTCAGGAGATCGCGATCCGCGCTCCCCACGCGGACGTTGCAGATCCAGGTGATGTCGAGCCCCTCCCCCCTGATCCGTTCGCAGATCTCCCGGACGCGCCGCCGGCTGAAGGTGAAGGTCTCGTCCCGGTAGTAGACCTCGCGGTACCCGAGGCCGATGAGGTACCTGATCTCCTCAATCACCCGGTCGACCGTCCATGAGCGGATCTGCTTCCCGGAGAAGGCGGGGGCCGTGCAGAAGGTGCAGAGACCCGGGCAGCCGCGGGAGGTGCAGCTCGTCGTGTACGGGTACCGCTTCACGATCGGGTTGAAGTACCGGGCGCCGCGCGGGAGGAGGGTGCGGTCGGCGACGGGGATGTCCTCCATGTCGTTCATGAACGGGTACTCCTCGTTCAGGACGACCTCCTCCCCCTCCCGGTAGCCGATCCCCCGCACCGCCTTCCAGGCGTCGCCTCCCTCCCCCATCGCCCGCAGGAGGTCCCTGATGATCAGGTCGGGCTCCATCCGCACGACGATGTCGATGGACGGGTCGGCGAGGCACTGCCGGGGCATGAAGGAGGGGTGGGAGCCGTAGAAGACGGCCCGCAGGCCCGGATGGATCCCTTTCAGCCGGCGGACGGTGTCCGCGTCCTCGTCGACCGTCATCGAGGAGGAGAGGACGAGGACGACGTCGAAGTCGCGTATGCCGCGCGCGACCGCCTCGAACGGCAGCCGCTGCTCGAGCGCGTCGACGAGGGAGACCTCGACGCCGTCGCACTTCAGGATCGTGGCGATGGTGAGGGCGTTCAGCGGCGGCACGGCCCCGCCGCCGATGCGGCGGCCCTTGCACCAACAGCCGTAGAGGACGTCCCGCACGACGTTGTCGGCGTAGGCCGACGCGGGGATCAGCACGAGGGCTTTCATTCGCGGGGGGGACGGGCGCCCTCTCCCGCCCCGGGAGGGGGCGCGCCGCCGAAGAAGGTCCTGAGCCACAGCTCGAGGCTGATCGCGGCGTATCGCGACCGGTCGAACTCTCCCCTCCCCCCCCCGCCGCGTGGAACGGCCACGCCGCGGCGGGCGAGCGAGTCGGCGAGTTCCCGGCACCATTCCCCCAACTCGCCGTCGAACCAGCGGTTCAAGGGGACGACGAGCCCCTTCTTGTCCTCCCGCTCGATGACGGCGTCGGGGACGATGCCGCGCGCCGCCTCCCGCAGGATGTGCTTGGTGGTGAAGCCCCGCACCTTCATCTCGGGCGGGAGGCGGAAGGCGAACTCGACGATCCGGTGGTCGAGGAACGGCGTCCGGTTCTCAAGCCCCACCGCCGCGACCGCCTTGTCGTTCATGGTGATGAGGGAGGGGAAGGTCAGTTTCAGGTCGGTGTAGCCCATCCGGTCGATGAGGCTCCGCTGCCGCTCGAATATCCCGCGGAAGAGGCCGAGGATCCTGCCCGACGGATCGTCCCCGCGCCTGACCAGGTCGAAGTAGCGCTCGCACGGATCGCGGAACATCCGCTCCGACCAGAAGTGGCGCGCGAGCGGCAGGTAGCTCCTGAGGATCGGCGCCTCGGCGAGGCGCGCCTCCTCCAGCATGAGGAGGTACCGGACGTAGCCGCCGAAGATCTCGTCGGCCCCCTGCCCTCCGAGCACCACCTTGACGTGCGGCTTCGCGAGCCGGGCGAGGGCGAACTCCGCGATGCTCGAGGGCGTCGCGATCGGGTGGTCCAGGTGGTAGAGCACCCGCGGGAAGTCCCGCCGGAAATCCTCGGCCGTCGGCTCGATGACGAGGTGCTCGGCGCCGATGGCCCGGGCCACCATGGCCGCGTACGAGAACTCATCGTAACGGTCCCCCAGCGGGAACCTGCAGGAGAAGACCTTCTCCGGGCGGGCGAGGCAGGCGATGAGGCTCGAATCGAGGCCGCCGCTCAGGAAGACGCCGAGCGGGACGTCGCTCCGCAGGCGAAGGCGGACCGAGTCGCCGATCAGCCACCGGAGCTCCTCGACGTAGTCCGCCTCGCGCCGCCGGGGGCCGTCGAACGGCTCGATCTCCCAATACCGGCTGACCGCGGGCTCCCCGTCCCGCACGACCATGCAGCAGCCCGGCTCGAGGGAGCGGATGTCCCGGAACATCGTGTTGCCGAGGAGCGGCGTCTCGAACACCAGGTACTCCTCGTCGATGACCGGCTCTGCGGGGACCTCCCTCAGGAGCGCCTTGATCTCGGAGGCGAAGAGGAAGCGCCTCCCGTGGCGGCAGTAGTATAGGGGCTTCTCGCCCAGGCGGTCGCGCGCGATGAAGAGCTCCCGGCCATCCCAGACGGCGAAGGCGAACATCCCGATGAAGCGCGCGAGGCAGTCCCTCCCCCATTCCTCGTACGCGTGGACGATGACCTCCGTGTCGGTCTTCGTGTAGAACCGGTGCTTCGGCTCGAGCTCCTTCCTGAGCTCCCTGTAGTTGAAGATCTCGCCGTTGTGGACGATCCAGATCGTGCCGTCCTCGTTGCGGATCGGCTGGTGGCCCGTGACGAGGTCGATGACGTTGAGCCGCCGCACCCCCAGCTTGAGCGCCCCGTCCTCGTGGTAGCCGTGGTCGTCGGGCCCCCGGTGGGCGAGGCACTCCGTCATCGCCCGGATGTCGCCCTCCCCCCATATCCCCGCTATGCCGCACATCGGCGCCCCCTCCGCAGCAGCCGGTTGAGGACGAGGAATTCCCACAGCGCCTTCGGCAGGTCGCGGAGCGACCCGAGCGAGAAGGCGAACGGGTTCGTGATGAACGAGCTGCCCCAGTGGCGCTCGTAGAAGATGATCGGGACCTGCACGATGCGGTACCCCTTGCTGACGGCCGAGATGGTCACGAAATGCTGGAAGTGGCGGTACCGGTGCCTCGTCTCGAGCACGTCCCGGAACACCTCCCGCCGGAAGACGATGTAGCCCGACTTGATGTCGTGGAGGCGGCAGCCGAACAGGATGTTCAGCGTCCAGCAGAAGCCGAGGCTGAGCGAGTACCGGAGAGAATCCGAATAGTTGTGGCCGATCCGGAATCCCTGCACGATGTCGGCGCCCGTCTCGAGCGCCCGGGCGACGAGCTTGGCGTTGTCCTCCGGCGCGTACTGGAGGTCCGCGTCGGTGATGAGGACGTACCCGCCCCGGGCGAGGCGGAGGCCCGTCCGCCATCCGCCCGCGATTCCCAGGTTCCTCGGATGCGTCTCGGTCACGACGTTGGGGAAGCGCCGCATCACCTCCCGAATCTTCGCCGCCGTCCCGTCGGTGCTCGCGTCATCCACGAGGATGATCTCGCCGTCGATGCCGTGCTCCCGGAAGTTTGTGTCTGTCCGCGCGACGAGCTCCTCGATATTTCCCTCCTCGTTGTAGCACGGGACAATCACGCTCACGAGCGGCATGCAGCCCCCCCCCGATGGACAAACCTGATGATTATATGGCCCTCCCGCCGGGGCGGACAAGCGAAATGTCCGCGGATGGCCGCGGAATCGCCCCGGCGTAATCGCACCGGCGGGAGGAAAAAGCACCAATCCACCACGGATGCGCACGAATCATCACGGATATACACGGATACAACGCTGGAATAATCCGTGAATATCCGTCAACAATCAGTGGATATCCGCGGTGAGCAGTTCATGGTTCCGCATGCGGCGGAACGATGAGCCGTTTGTGGATGCTTCACAGGGTGCGGAGGAGCCAGCGCGCCGCCTCCCGCCCCATCCCGGCGGTGAACCGGTGAGGGCCGGGGACGAGCCGGGAGAGGAAGCACCGCCGGTCCCCCGACGCGTAGGCTCGCGAAATGGTCCGGACCGCCTCCCGGAACCCCTCCAGGGGCGCCTTGTCGTCCCCCGCCGCGTTCAGGCAGAGGAGCGGCCGCGGCGCGACGAGGGCGGCGACGCCGTCGAGATCCGCCGCGGCGAGGACGCCCGGGATAAAGTAGTACCACTGGTGGCGGGAGAACGCCCTCGCCCGCAGGAGGGCGTGGTACGTGGTGAGGGCGCAGACGGAGACGGCGGCGCGGAGGCGCGGATCAAGGGCGGCCAGCCAGAGCGCCTTGGTCCCCCCCATCGAGAAGCCGGCGCAGCCGACCCTTGAGGGGAGGACGTCAGGGCGGGAGCGGAGGTGGTCGAACGCGGCCGCCTCGTCACGGAGCATTGCGGCGAACAGGCTGTCCCCCTCGAGGAACAGCCGCCTGGCCGCCTCCCCCTCGTCCTCCCTCCGCTCCCCGAAGCAGGGGGCATCGATGCCGAAGACCGCGCATCCCCCCGCGAGGAGGCCGCGGACGAGGGTCCCCGCCCCCCCTCCCGGCTCCAGCATCTCCGACTTCCCGAGGTCGTATCGGTGGCCGTGCGAATGGATGAAGAGGACGGCGGGGAACGGCCCCCGTCCCTCCGGCCGGAGGAAGAGGCCGGGGACGGGAAGGGCCGAACCGGGATCAAGGACGACCCGCCGGCGGATGATCCCGCCCCTTCCGACGGGCGCCTCCTGTTCCTCCCGGGCGGGGGGAGGGACACGCGACGACGGCAGGGAGACGAGGCGGGCGAGGCGCCTCCGGATGACCGCCGCCGGCCGGCGCCGCTCCCCCCTTCGGGAATCGGTCGGCACCGGCGTCACCCCCCCTCGCCCCGCTCCTCCCGCCGCAGGAGGTCTCCCCGCACGAGCCAGACGACGGCGCCCAGGACCATCAATGTCGGCCACTTGTTGCTCAAGAACCAGAGGCGGGTCAGGTAGCCGCCAGCGGGGCCCGGGGCGATCGGCATTTTCAGGATCGACATGAAGATCAGTGTGGCGCTCAAACTGAATAGAAGAAACAGCACCCTCGTCCGCAGGGTGCGGAAATCCAGATGTTCAAACACAATGATGCAGGAGACGAACACGAAATAGAGCATCACGAGCGAATAATCATTGGCCGCCGGCGGAATGACGGTCATGGGGATCATCATGAGGGAGAAATCCATCAGGGAGGAGGTTGTATCTCTCGTCCTCCGCGCGACCACTGAGAGCGAAACACACGCGAGGATCACGCAGTTGATGACGTTCGAGATGCGAATCAGGAGCGCGGAGGGCAAGGAATAGCTCCGGAGCAGGTAGCTCATGAAGCTGTATGTGGAATGGTTCCCGGCGAACACCCACGTATCCTCGGTAATGTAAACATCGCTTACGAAGCGGTACAGCTTGACGTACTGGGCCATCCCGGCGCCGAACCCCTCCCGTGAAACGAGGGCGCTTGCGAGAATGAGGATGAGCACGAAGGCGATGATCGAGAGACTCACTCGCCATTCCTTCTTCAGGATAAAGTAATAGAGGAATATCAGCGGATACATCTTCACGTGCGCCGCGAGTGCAATGAGCGCCCCCACCCATACGGCGCTCTTCCCTCCCCTCCACAGGACGAAGGCGAGCGTCACCAGGAGAAGAACGAACGACTCGCTGGCCCCTCTCTCGAGCTGAAACAGCAAGGGATACGAGAACGCGACCAGCGCCGACGAGACCGCCCAGTAGTGCGCCCTGTGCCGCGAATATCCGCTGAGAAGACCCAGGGCCAGGAAGAGCGCGGCGAGCAGGGCGCCGATATGCACCCTGTACGCCACGGGATGAGACAGGGAGGTGAGCGGAATGAAGATGTACGCGGCAATGGGCGTGTGGTTCCACGGGAGCGCCTGAACCCTGATTATCCAGTCCTTGGCTTCCTCGGGGAGCGAGCCGAGCATCCGCCGGTAGTGGGCATCGAGCGCCGCTTGGCGTGGATCTCCGTAATCCCTTTCCTCATAGAGGGGAAGGCCGTGGCGCAGGCGCAAAGCCATATAGTTAACACATTGAAAATCTCCGCCGATGATATTGTCCGGTGGGAAGACGGGACCATGCCGATAGATGTCCGCGCTGAAATCCATTACGATGCCGCGCCCGAAGTTGATCAGGGCGATTAAAATAACGAATATACAGGCATAGGTGGAATAGGTATACTTTTTCTGCTCCATATGTTTCCTCAGAGGGAAAGGCGCGTGCGGACTTCTTCCCTTCCGTATTTCGCGATGTTTTTTCATTATATACAAGTGGATGCAAAGGGACAATACCGCATCCCACGGACATGAGATCATTCGCATTCGGCAGAAACTGGCAGGAGTTCATCAGGCGATTCCTCGACCAAGGACGGATAGAGGAGGCGGTCAAATCGCTTTCCGCGTTCTGCCGCGGATACGACTTCAAGGGCAAGACGTTCCTCGACGCGGGGTGTGGGAGCGGACTTTTCTCGCTTGCGGCCTGCCGGCTGGGCGCGTCAAGGGTAGTGAGTTTCGACGTCGATTCTGATTCCGTGCACTGTTGCCGGTATCTCCACGACCGGGAGGGGAAGCCCGCTCACTGGCAGGTGATGCAAGGCTCCATCCTCGACGAGCACTTCATGGCCGGCCTCGGGAGATTCGACTGCGTCTATTCCTGGGGAGTCCTCCATCACACCGGCAACCTCTGGAAGGCAGTTGAGAACGCCTCGCGCCTTGTGGCGAAGGGAGGGGTCATGTACCTCGCAATATACAACAGGGCAGACGGCATCTGTTTGTATCCCGACGGCAGGTTCGGGCCTTCGACATTCTGGGTGAAGGTGAAAAGGGCGTATTCCCGCTCACCGCTTGCGCTACAGAAATTGATCGACGCCTCCGTCATGTCGTTCCTCGTCCTCGCCTACTGCCTCACGCTGCGCAATCCCGTAGAGAAGATCAGGAGACACCGGGAACTGCGAGGGATGTCATGGAGAATCGACATTCGCGACTGGCTGGGAGGATACCCATACGAGTATGCTTCCGTCGCGGAGGTGTTCGCCTTCGTAAGGAAGCTGGGGTTTTCACTCGAGAACTTGAAGTGCACCAACGGATTGGGAAACAACGAGTACCTCTTCAAGAAGTGCTGACCCGCCTCATGCGCCGGCGATGCCGCGTATCGAGGCGCCGTGGTTGCGCGCAGATCACCCTCCCCTCGGAGGGGAGGATAGAGAGCGAGCATGCCGCACGCACCTGAGCGTATCCTGCTGATATCCCCCCGGAGTTCCAAAGACGCCCTCTTCGGGAGGCTGAAGGAGTTCGGGAACTACAAGCTGCCCATCAACCTTTGCAACCTCGCTGCGATGTGCAGGGAGCGCGGCCACGTCCCCCGGATACTGGACCTGAACGTGTCGCGCCCGGCCCCCGGGGAGCTGCGCGCCGAGATTGCGAGGTTCGATCCTCGCTGGATAGGGATCACCGCGTTTACCATGGACATCAACAGCGCCTCCCGCCTCGCGCGATCGATAAAGGATGCGTTCCCCCGCATCGCGATCATCATCGGCGGCGTCCACCTCTCATCACTCCCGGAAAGGACGATGTGCGAGAACCCCCAGTTCGATTACGGCGTCGTGGGAGAGGGCGAACTCACGCTCGTTGAATTGCTGGAGGCTGGCATCCACGATGCGGCGAAGGCCGCGACTATCCCGGGCATCATCTTCAGGCACGATGGTTCCCTGTCAAGGACCGCCCCCCGCGGCCTCATCGATAACCTGGACACGCTCCCGTTCCCCGCCTATGACCTCGTCGAAGACATGGATGCGTATCAACCCTCCATTCACCGACGGTCCAATTCGAAATCGATGATGGTGATCACCTCAAGGGGATGTCCGATGGGATGTACCTTCTGCGACAGGACGGTGCTGGGGCGGCGCTACAGGAGCCATAGCGTTCCCTACGTCATCGACCTGATGAAGCACCTCCGGGACAGATATGCCATTCGCCACTTCGACATCGAAGACGAAAACATGGGTCTGAATGCTCAATGGCTGCACCATTTCTGCGACAGGCTGGCCAATGAACTGCCGGGCATCACGTGGGCGTGCAGCATGCGCGCCGACCTGGTGACGGACGATAAGCTGAAGGGGATGCGCGCCGCGGGCTGCCGGAACATCACCTTCGGCATCGAGAGCGGGTCCCAGGAGATGCTCGACAACTACAAGAAGAGGCTCAAGGTGGAGACCATCCGCACCGCCGTCGGGCTTGTCAAAAAGAACAGTATCGGGATGAGCGGTTCGTTCATACTCGGCGGCGCGGGCGAGACGGAGAAGACGATGCGCGAGTCGATCAAGTTTCTGAGAACAATCGACCTGGACTACTTTTATCTCTGGTACCTCGCCCCAGTGCCGGGATCCGAGGTCGCCGGGGACCTGGATCGCCACGGGCAAATCGCCTCGCGCAACTGGGACGACTACTCCGGGCAGAAGATCGTGTTCATCCCCCGCGGGCTGTCCGAGCGTCAATTGCGGAAGACATACACGCGGTACTACCGGGCGTTCTACCTGCGCCCCTCCTATATCATCCGCAAGCTGCGGTCGCTCTCGAGCGCCCGAGAGCTCAAGGAAACGGCGCGCCTCGCACTCACGTTTGTCCGCATGCTCCTGCAGCGGTGAGCGGCGGCGCTCAGCCCGGAAACGCCCTGACCGCCTCGATGATGTACTCCACCTCCGCGTCGGTGAGCACGGAATGGTTCGGCAGGGAGAGGAGCCGGGGGAAGACCTCCTCGGCGACCTCGAGGCGGGGCTGCCAGCCGTAGCAGCGGTACAGGTGGATCGGCTTGTAGTGGACGCCGGTGAAGATCTTCTTCTCCCGGAGATAGACGCTCAGGTCGTCCCGGTCGACCCCCCGGCAGCGGATCGCGCAGATGTGCCAGGCGGAGCGGTGGATCTCGTCGTCCTCCGGCGGCATATCGAGCCACGGCAGGTCCGCGAAGGCGAGGCGGTACCGCCGCACGATCTCCCGGCGGCGGTCGTTCATCCGCTCGAGCTTCCCGAGCTGGACGAGGCCGATCGCCGCGAGGATGTCGTTCATGTGGCACTTCAGGCCGATCTCGTCCACGTTGTACTCCCACCAGTAGGACTTGTTGTCCGGCGTGCGGTCCCAGGTCCCCTTGTCGATCCCGAGCCAGCGCAGCCGCTTCGCGCGCTCCGACAGCCTTGCGTCCCGCATCGCGACCGCGCCCCCCTCGCCCATCGTGAGGTTTTTCACCGCGTGAAAGCTGAAGCAGCCGAACTCCCCGAAGGCGCCGACATGCGCCCCCCGGTAGCGCGCGCCGGTCGCGTGGGCGCAGTCCTCGATGATCGGGATCCCCCCCGCGATCCCGCGGATCCGGTCCATCTCGGCGGGGCGACCCGCGTAGTGCACGACGATGACGGCCCGTGTCTTCGGGGAGATCTTGCCCCTCATATCCTCCGGCGAGATGTTGAGCGTTGCGGGATCGACGTCGACGAACACCGGGCGGCACCGGTTGTACACCACCACGTGGGCGGTGGAGACGAACGTGATCGCGGGCACCAGGATCTCGTCCCCCGGCGACGGATCGAGCAGTCGCACGGCCAGCTCGAGCGCGGCCGTGCAGGAGTTCGTGCCGACCACGTGCGCGGCGCCGATGAACTTCGCGAATGCCTTCTCAAACTCCGCCGTCTTCGGGCCGAGGCCGAGCCACTTCGATTCGAACACCTGCCGGACGGCCTCGAGCTCCTCCCCGTCTATCTCCGGTCGAAACAGCTGGATCGGTTCTTTCATCTGTTCATCTCGTTTCTGAGCGCCGCAACGGCGGCGGCCGCCATGTGGAAACACTCGTCTCCGTTCACGTATCGAAACTGCCCCTGCCTGCCGATGGACCGCAGCCGCGGGAACCGCGCGAGGAACGCGCGCGTGCGATCAAGGTGAAACGAAGTGCCGACCTCCATCAGCGGGTAGGCGTGCGCGAACCGCGCGCTGAAATACCCCGTGTGCCGCGCCCGGACGACGCGCCCGATGTCCCGACGGCGGCCGATCGGCTGCTCCAGTTCGCGGGCCGTGAGGTCGAACAGCTCGTCGTCCGGCATCGACCAGAGGTGGTCGCCGGCCGTGCAGTTGAACTCCACCGAGAGGCCCGTCTTCCCGGGAGGACAGAAATCCGGCGAGAGATTCCTGTACTCGTTGATGCGGCTGAATGAGAAATTGTCGCCCTGAAAATAGGTCCACTGCGCCGTGAATATCCGATCACAGTCGATCATGACGTTCAGCAGGCGGAGCGCGCGGTACCGGAGGGCGCCGATCGTCGGGGCCAGTTCGTCGCGGGGTCCCGGGGCGAGAAGCCCCAGGAGGTCCGGGACGGGTATCGTCGATATGACCGACCGCGCGAGGAACTCCCTCGATTCCCCCCCCCGCGAGACGGTCACCGCCCAGCGGCCGCCCTCGGTACGGAGCCCCGTCACCTCCGCGCCGGTCATGATCCGCGCCCCCTTCTCCTCCGCGGCCGCCCGGATCGCGTCAACCATGCGCTGCGCCCCGAGCCGCGGATAGACGATCCGGAGGGGCTGCAGGCCGTCGTATGTCTGCCGGCCGCGCAGCCCGAGGGAGCGGCGCAGCGCCTGCCCCAGGAACGTCCTGATGCGGATCCGCCTGACGCGGCGGGCGACGGATTCGAGGTCGAGGCGGACCGGATCGACCCCCCACACCTTTTTCAAATACGGCTCGAAGTAGATGCGGTACAGGAGCGGGCCGAAGTTCCCGACGGCGTAGTCGCGGAAGCTTCGCATCCACCGCTCACCGGTCAGCGTGACGCGGAGCCGTGCCATGACCAGTGTCAGGGCCCACAGGAACCCCTCGATGCCGTACGTGGTGAAGAATTCTGCGGGCTGGAGCGGATACCGGACCAGGCGGCCGCGGAAGAGGATCTCCGTGTTTTTGTCCGCCTCGACGAAGATATCGCCCACGATGCGCTTCATCTCGGCGACGGTGGCCTCCATCTCGGGGCCGGCGGGATAGAGGCCGTGCACGCCGTGGTCGAAGATGAAACCGTCACGGCATTCCGATCCCCACAGGCCGCCGACACGCTCCTCCTTCTCAAGGAGCAAGCTTGTCGATCCGGACGACGCCGCGGAGAACGCCGCCCCCAGACCGCTGATGCCGCCCCCGAGGATTGCGAAATCCGTCTCCCGTGCGTCGTTCGTCATCGCGACATGTGCGTGCCCGCGGGGGGCCGGCGGCCCGAGGCGCCGTCAGCCGCCCGCGAGGCGGCATTCGTACCGGAGGCCGCCCTCGGCCCCGGGGCCGACCTCCCTGAATCCGCATTTCGAGAAGAGCCGGCGGGAGGCCTCGTTCTCCGGCATGATGTTGGCGTAGAGCAGGTCGAGGCCGAGCGACCGGCCGCGGCCGAACATCTCCCGCAGCATCACCTCACCCGTCCCCCTGCGGCGGAACGGAACGGCGACGATGATGCGGCCGACCTCGGCGCGCCTCTCCGACCGGTCGATCCGGTAGAGCGAGCAGGTGCCCACGATCCCCCCCTCCCCCTCCGCGATGTAGACCTCCTCCCGCTCCGGGTCCAGGCCGGCGATCCAGCGGGCCGTCTCCCCCTCCGTGAATCGCCGTTTCGAGAAGAACCACTCCCAGGTGTCATCCGCGTTCCGGAGCGCGGCGAGACGGCCGGCATCCTCGACGGTGATCCTCCGGAAATACGGTTTCGCCACTTGTCGGGCCCCGTGGGCGGAATGTCGTTCAACTATACACACCCGTTCCCGGCACGTCAACAGGGAGGCAACCGCCGGGCCGGCGGGACGGAATCGCCGTACGGGCGGCGCGACCACAGCCGTCGGGAGGGCCCGGCGCGGGCGCGCAATATTCGAATGCGCAATATTCGAATTGACTGGGGGGGGGGCGCGGGGGTAACCTCCCCATGCAGAGTCGATTCCTGCGGGTCAATCCATGGAACACCCTCGCGCCCATTGCACGTTGAATCGGTTCCACGAGGCCCTCTACTATTCCGTTTCGGCGCTCCTGACCTTTCTCGCGCTGTCGGCCGGCGCCGCGGGGATACGTTTCGCGTGCCTATCGATACTGGTCACGGGGCAGGCGACGTATGGGCTCCTCCAGCGGTATCGAGGGCAGCCGGCCGTGTATCTCCTCGCAACCTGCGCCCTTATTGAAGTCGTTCGGCCGTTCAATGTGGATATCCTGCGGGACTACGGGTCGTTCCCAGGGATCTATTACGCCGGCATTTACGCCCTGGGCCTGATCGTATCAGGATACGGATTCGAACTGGGCTTCCTGAAAGACGGGAGAAGTGGGAAGACCGTCGTCAATATCCTCCTGTTCGTCTTTCTCCTGCTCCTCCTCGTCGTCTCGACGAGCAGCTCCCTGTTCCTGACCGGGCACAGGCTGACGGCGAGCGGACGGTCGCTCCTTTCAATCGCGCTCGTCGCCGTCTGGTTTATTCCCTGGCTTGGCGCCGTCATGAAGGCATTCGATGCGGCCCGGCGGCTGATCGGCGGGGAGGCTCGGCCCCGCGCATTCGATTTCACGCTGCTGTTCGCCGTGGGTACGGCGACCGGCTTGACCTATTTGTCCCTCTTCAGTCCTGGGCTCACATCGATCGATTCGTTCGGCCAGTGGGATCAGGCGATGGGCCGCATGCCGCTTTCGGACTGGCATCCGTATCTCCACACACTCGCCCTACGGTGGCTCGCCGCGATCTATCCGTCGCCGATCATGCTCCCGCTGCTGCAGATCCTCCTGTCGGCCTTCGTCTACGCTTCCTGGGGAGCGTTCCTGTTGCGGAGGGGCGCGAACAGAACGTATGTATACCTGCTGCTTTTCATCTTCTCCCTCCTCCCCCTGCACGCAATGCTCAACATAACGCTCTGGAAGGACGTGCTGTACACGCTCGCGCTCGCCTTCCTCACGCTGCAGTTTGCGAAAATAACCGCACTGAAGGGTCGCTTCTTCCGAAGTATGCACAATAGCGTTTCTTTTGTCGTTTCCACGATACTCGTCTGGAATCTGCGTCATAACGGCTTTGTCGTCGGGGTCACCGCCACGGTTGCCCTCGCCGCCTGTCTGATATTCTACATGGCGCGGAACGGGCGCGGGGAACGAACTATCGCACGCAGCGCGTGCGCAATGATCGCCCTCATTCTCGCATCGCAGGTCGTGTTCCGGGTGATCCTGCCGGGCGGATTGGGCGTGATCCCGAATCCCCGGGGCGCGAAGTACGCCACCTTCCTGTCGCCCCTCGGCGCCATCGCAAGAGATGGGTTGCCCCTGGATGCCGAGACATCGGCACTGATGGAACGCATCATGCCGCTCGACGACTGGAAGGACAAATACGCGAAGTATTCGGTCGGTGATTACCTGTGGGACACCGAGGGCGCGTTCATCGAGAGCAGCAGCAGGCTGGATACGTGGACGGTTCTTTGGACCTATGTCAGGACGCTGCGCAGGCATCCCGCGCACGTGGTCGCCGAAAGGATGAATCAGACCGCCAACCTGTGGAACATGACCGACTTCGTTTCCCCGATCTATACGCTGCCGTATACCTACGAGAAGGACATGAGGGAGCGGGGCATGCCGACGTACACTTCACCGGGAGGGCGTCGACTGATTCGCTTCCTGCAGCGGCACAGTCAGTGGCTATTCAATCTGGGGATCTATTCGGTGATCCTGGCACTGCTGCTGTATTACGTGATCCTGCGGGGCACGTATCGGTTGTGCGTCTTATACATCCCCCTCATCGCGAACGGCATATCGCTCGCAATTGCGATGCCGTCGACGGATTACCGATTCGGGTACTACGTGTTCGAATTATGTCCCTTCGTATTCACCTTCATCCTGGTCGAAATGAATCGGCACGGGAACGAATGATCAAACGCCTTTTCGCGATTTCAGCTGGTAGATATACATCGGCTCATCCTCCGCGATGTGCTCCTCGAAGGATGCCAGCAATGAATATCTCCCGGTAAATTCCACGTCGTCATCTCTCCGCTCGTTCAGGATGAGCAGCACCCGCCGGTACGCCCCGCCCCGGATCCCGTCGTCGACCCGGCGGATGACCTCCTCGATCGGCATGGACTGGGCGCTCTTGAATTCCCTCGTGTGGGCGGCATAGCTGCCGTAGCGCTCGCTCTCGACCTGGAACAGCCGCGAATGCGGCGGGGGGAGGAAGAGCGGTATCGCCTGGGCGGTGGTCGAGGGAAAGGCCGCGATGAGGACATCCTCCCCCACGTACCCGTGCTCCTTCAGGAAGGAGGCGGCCCTTTTCGCAGGCGAGAAGTCATACCGCAACTCATAATAGAACGCCTGGGCGGAACCGAGGAGCTGCAGCGAGAGCAGGAGGGTGAACAGCCGGGAGAGGGTTCCCTCCCTGAAAGGGATCTTCGGCCATGAGGCCGCGTCCCGGTAGCAGTCAGAGATCCATCGCGCGACGATGAATGACATGTAGATAAAGCCGATATGCCGCCGGGCGCCCGGGTACTTCAGCCAGAAGAGGGCCAGCAGGCCCGCGGTCGAGCAGCAGTAGATCGCCACGGGCATCCGCTTCTTCAGCAGGATCAGCAGCGACAGGCAGAAGAGCGGCGCCGCCACGAGCACGCATGCGGGGTTATGCACGAGCACCGATCCCCAGAAGTTGATCTCGAGCCTCGGGAAAAACGGGTGCCCCGAAACCGGGAGGAAGGCGAGCTGGAGCGCGTAACAGAGCTCCCTGAGCCGGGCGTGCGACAGCTCCCAGTGCCAGCCCGCCCAGACCTCTGCGCGCTCCTCCCGAGATATGGTCTGGCACATCGCCGCGGCGAGACCGAGGGCCATGAGGAGCAGGGCCGTCCTGACACCACCCGCGGACTGGGCATCGCCGGACCGCACCGCCTCGAAAAGGTAGGCGGCCGTCAGGACCGCGGCGACGATGATGCCGTGCACGTTCGTGTTCGCGAGGAGGAAGATCAGCGCCGCATAGGCGATCGGCCGCCTGAAACGATCATTGTAGAGTGCCGCGATCGCGACCAGGAAGAGCATCGAGAGGCCATACGTCCTCACGATGACGGCGTATTCATACATGATGTAGTATCCGAAAATGAACAAGATCCGCTGGTGGCGCGGGAAGGGCGCATACCTCATGACAATGAGGACGATGCACAGGATGGTGGCGAAGTTGAACGCCTGTGCCGACCGGAAGTCAAGCCCCGACCTGGCGAGCGGGTAGGCCATGTAGAACCACAACCCCGGCGTTCCCTCCCGGTTCATCTGGCGCACCACGGAGAGGAATGTCGGGCTGTCCCGCGCGATGAGCCAGCCCTGGGCCTCATCCCTCCAGGGCTCGTGGTGAACGAGCATGATCAGCGCGAGGAGAGAGAAAAGGGCTATGCACGCATATTCCGACTTGTGGCGCACGGCGGCTCCCTACTCCGGTTGGGCGCGCCCTCGGCGTCGCGCCTGCGGCGTTCCATGCGCGGGCCGCCGCTTGTCCGGCCTGCGCATCAGCTCTTTGATGATGGAAACGAACCGGCGCGCGAGCACCTTGATGCCGAAATGGCGGATCAGGGCGAACATCTTCAGGGGGGCCAGATGCATGATGAGAAGGCCGATTTTCTGCTCGCGCTGGAGATCCTCCGGCGATAGCCCGTTGACCTCCATCACGCCCCCGTCGTAGCGCCTGTATCGGCTGTAATCCGTCGAGAGAAGTTTCAGGCCGTGTAGTCCTTTCTTCGCCATCCCCAGAAGTTCGGTGCCGGGGTAGGGAGTCGCAATGGAGAACGACGAGTAGCGCACCTCGGGGATGCTCCTGACGAACCATGCCGTGCGGCGTATCGTTTGGCGCGTCTCACCGGGCAGCCCCAGCATGGCGAAGCTCTCCGTCTCTATTCCTACCTCGCGGCAGAGGCGATAGGCCTCCCTGATCTCCCCGAGCGTCACCCCCTTCTTCATGATGTCGAGGATGCGCTGGTCCCCGCTCTCGATTCCCAGGGAGAGCCGCACGAAGCCGGCGCCTCTCAGAGATTCGAGGAGTTCGCGGTCAATCATGTTCACCCTGGTCATTCCCTCCCAGGTGATGTCCAGATTCCTGGTCCTGATTCCGTCGCACAGCTCCAGGACCCAATCCCGCCGCAGCGTCAGCGTCGAATCGTTGAAGTAGAAATGGGGGATATGGAACCTCCTCCGCGCCTCCTCGATCTCGTCGAGGATGTTGTCGACGCTCCGCAGCCTGAACCGCTTTCCCAGGATGACATGGGCCGAGCAGAAGACGCACTGGAACGGGCAGCCCCGGGATGCGGTGATGGTGGTGGCGCGCCGCAATCCCCTGCCGGGGACATGGGTGGCGTAGGCATTGAGATCCAGCAGCTCACGCCTCGGGAAGGGGATCGCGTCAAGGTCTTCGATAAAGGGGTGCCGCGTCGTTTTCCGGACCCGTCCCTCCTCCCTGTAGACGAGCCCGGGGACTTCCGCGAGCTCCCGCTCCCCCCGGAGGGCATCCACGAGGAGGGGCAGGCTCGCCTCGCTCTCGCCGAGCAGGGCGAAATCGAACGGGAAGCCGAGGTCGTCCGCTCCGGTCCCGGAAACATGCGGCCCCCCGATGACGATGGGCAGGTTGGGCAGCGCCTTCTTCACCTCCCCGCAAAAGTCGACGGCGATCGCGTACGCCGGCGTCGTGGTTGTCACACCGAGGAGATCGGGGCGGGCGCGGATGATCCGTCCCACCTCCTCCCGAAGAGACAAGCCGGCGGGCTCCAGGTCCATGATTTCCACTTCCTCTCCCGCCCGGAAGAGGGAGGCGGCGAGATAGCAGACGCCGACGGGAGGCAGGAAGAGCTTCTTCGAGGCGATGTCGGCGAATGAGCCATGGACGGAGGACCACGACGGCTGGACGAGAATCACTCTTGTATTATTCGCAGTCATATTCTATTGTGTATTCCCATGTGTTGACTTTGCATGTGTCCGATTGATTTAAACTGATTAGCACGTATGCTGAATGATGTCAACACGCCGTTTGGAGGCATGGCTTACCCCACCAGAATAATCGCAGGAAACGAGCATGAGTGTGTACATCGATGGTGCGAACGGTTGTCGTCACACATGAAACTCATTCCATGAAAACGCTTTTTCTGCTCAAGGAAACCATGGTCCAGGACCGGCTGGGGATGATGTACCTCATCGGCTCGCTGAAGAAACACGGCAAGGCGGTCGATCTGCTCCTCACCGGAAGGTTGAATCGCGACAAGCTTGTCCAGAAGGTTGCAGCCATAAAGCCCGACATTATCGCCGTAAGCACCATGACGGGAGAGCACAACTACTACATCTCCTTGCTTGACCACCTCAAGAGACATCTGAATTTCTTTTCCGTCATGGGAGGCCCTCATCCCACCTTTTCCCCGGAGATCGCCCTGCACAAGTGCGTCGACACGGCATGCATCGGGGAGGGCGAGGAGGCGATGGTCGAGCTGGTGGACAGGCTCGAAAAGAGGGAATCCGTCCATGACGTTGCCAATTTTGTCTTCTCGCTGAATGGCACACTCAAGATCAACCCGCCAAGAAGGCTCGTGGATGATCTCGATGAGATCCCCTTTCCCGACAGGGAACTTATCTACTCAAAGGACAGCCTTCTGAAGCGCGACAGGAAGAAATTCTTCTTCACCCTGAGGGGATGCCCTTTCCGTTGCGCATACTGTTTCAACCATCTGTTCAGGCAAATCTACCGCGGGAAGGGACGCGTGATAAGAACCCGCTCGGTGACTAATTTCATGCAGGAGGTCAACGAGGTCAACAGCACATACCCCACTGAGCTCCTGAACATATACGACGATAACTTCCTCCTCCACGACATCGAGTGGCTGAAGGAATTTGCTGAAAGGCTGCCGCGGGAAACAGGCCTGCCGTTCACGACGAACTTCAATCCCGTCCTCGTGACAGAGGAGAAGATCCAACTCCTGAAAAAGGCGGGCCTATCCTATGCCGCGATAGCCCTGGAAACCGCCGATGACGAGGTCAACAAGAATATCCTGAAAAGGGCCCCCATCAGAAATCATCTCGAAAAAACCGCCCGTCTTCTCCACAAGTACCACATCAAGTTCCAGGTGGACTGCCTCATCGGCCTGCCCGTGGACGACCCTCTGGAAAACGCCATTCGCACCATGGATTTCATGATTCAGATCAGGCCGACCTTCGCTCTCTCCAGCATCCTCTATCCGTATCCTAAAACTGATATATATAACTACGTCGTGGAAAAGGGGTACTACAAGCCGAGGGAGACGGGGACACGCGGCAGGGTCTTTACCAGGAATTATTCCGTCCTTGATTTTGGTGATCCCAAGATCGACGTCAAGATCGCGCGACTGCATAAACTATGGGGCATTACAATCAGTCACCCCTTCATTCTGAGAAGGATTACTAGGATACTCATCAACCTCCCGCTTTTGAAATTGTACACGTACGTCTTCTGGGCGTGGCACGGCATCTCCTACCGTTTTCGGCTTGCCGTCACCTCATCATCCTTCCGCGACCTTCCTCTCTATGCCGTACGGTTGCTGGTTTTCCTCCGCGGGGTTGAAAAGAATGACGATCAATGCTGAGAAGTCCGCCACGGCAATGGAGTGGGAGGGGTTGTGGCGGCTTTCAAAAGACAAGTGGTTTCGCAACGCCCTCTATCAGGATAGAATCACCTACATACTGAAGGAGTGGTTCCTCGGCCGAATTGTCCTCGACATCGGCTGCGGCACCGGTGATTATCTCACCAGGCTCGGGGACGTCTGCAGCCCCGTCGGCCTCGACATATCGATCGAGGCCCTGCGGCTCGCGCCGGGACGCCGGGTACTCGGCTCCGCCGAACGCCTGCCGTTCAGGTCGGGCTCGATCGGCGGCGTCTTCAGCATCGGGACGTTCCACTGCCTCCCCCGCCCCGAGGCGATGCTGGCGGAGGCGCGCAGGGTCCTCCGGGACGACGGCCTCCTCGTCCTCGTCGTGCCGAGCGCGCACTCCATCCCAGCCCTCTTGAGAAGATGTTTTGGCCGCATTCTCCGTCCCATTTTCAGATTCCTCGAGGAAGACGCGATTCCCGAGACGCACCGGCTCTTCAGCCCAAGGGTGCTCGACAGCCTGCTCGCTGAAAACGGGTACCGCACCATCGACGTCGAGATGCTCCACATCGGCTACGCCTTCAAGAGCCCGCTCATCCGCCTGCCGCTGCGACTGGTCGAGAAACTCGGCCTCCGCCGCATGGCCGAGGAAATCGTGGCGGTGTGCAGGCCGGTCCCATGAACCTCCGGAGTCACGGGTGAGCACGCTCCGCGAGAAATGGCACGCGGCTGTGAGCATGTGGCGAACGCCCGGCTATCCCCCCCTGCCCGCGGCGATCCTGCGGCTCTGCCGCCTGTACGCGGCCTGCGACGAGGATGAGATCTGCGCGGCCCTCCATCAGTGGGCCCGCGAGGGGATCAGGACGACCGTGTTTGTGACGGGGGCCTTCATGGAGCGGAAGGGAGAGCGGTGCGTTGCGCTCGCGAAGGCGGGGTGCGAGCTCGGCCTCCACGGCTACCGCCATCTCTCACCAGGGAGGATCGCGCCACATCGTTTCGAGGCGGACCTCGCCAGTTGCGTGCGGGCGTTCAAACGGAGGGGGATCCATGCCTCCGGCTACAGGGCGCCGCACCTCTCCTTCCCCGCATCCCTCTATCCGGTCCTCCGGCGGATGGGCATCCGCTATTCATCCTCCCGCCTCTGCCAGCATGACCGGGCGGAGCCGATGGAGCAGTGCATCTCGTTCATGGACGTGCCGATGCTTCTGCACCTCCCATCGGAGAACGCCGTTCTCGACGCCCTGCGGCAGCACTTCGCCGAAGGGAAGATTCTCTGCCTCCACCCGTACGGCCTGCTCGGACGCCGCCGCCATCTCGTGCGACGGCTTCTCGTTGACAGCGGGCTCAGGGCGGTTACAATAGCCGAAAAACTGGACGGCGGAAAGGGCATGTGCATCTCGGTCGACTTCGGATTCTAGGACCCCGCTGATGAAACTCTCCGTCATCATCCCCTGCTACAACGAGAAGGACACGGTCCTCGATATCGCGCGGAAGGTCATCGCGGTCGAAATCCCGGCCGAGAAGGAGATCATCGTCGTGGACGACTGCTCGACCGACGGCTCCGGCGAGCTCATCCGCGATGCATTGGATGGGTTGGCGACGGTCATCCGCCACGAGCGGAACAGGGGGAAGGGGGCGGCGATACGGACGGGGCTCGCCCGAGCGGCCGGCGACTACGTCATCATCCAGGACGCCGACCTGGAACTCGACCCCGAGGACTACCGCCTGTTGCTCGAGCCGGTCCGCCGGGGGATCGCGGACGTTGTCTTCGGGACCCGGATGATCAACTACGACTACCACCACACCATCCAGGGATCGAGCGCCGACCGGGCGGTCTTCCTCGCGAGCATCGTCCTCAACTTCACGGTCAACCTGCTCTTCACCGCGACCCTCACGGACGTCATGATCGGTTACAAACTGATCCGGACGGACATCTTCAGGTCGCTCGACATCCGGTCCGACGGTTTCGACATCGAGGTGGAGATCGCCGCCAAGCTCCTCCGGCGCGGCCACCGCATCCACGAGGTGCCGGTGCGGTACTACCCGCGGCGGTTCGACGAGGGGAAGAAGATTGGCTGGCGGGACGTCCCGCGGATCTTCTGGTCGCTCCTGCGGTACAGATTCCGGGGGTAGGCCGTCCCGCCTCGCGTTGCCATGTGCCGTGCCGGTTGCCGGTATCGCCGCTTTGCACATGTCTGCCCCCTCGGAAGCGGCAAGAACTCGCGGCAGGATTGGGGGACATCGCCAAGAGCGATTCCGGCAATCCCCGTATATCATCGCTCTTTGAACAGCGCCGCCGAGGGACAGCGGGACATTACGGGGATCTTCCGGTTGATCCCGGAATGGCGGCTTTCACGGCGGACCATATCCTCCGCAGTATGCCCGGCCGCGCGGGCGGCGGAGGACGCCTGCCACGCCGTGCGTCCTCGCTGAACATCGGCCAGAGCGGCTCGTACCAGACGCCCCACAAACACTCGTCGAAACCGAACGTCATGGGGACGATGCCGGGGAAATGCTCCTCGAGGAAGGCGAGGTCGGTGCCCGAACGCTCCCGCATCCGGAGGAACATGGGGCGCCGTCCCGTCAGGTCGCATATCCTGCGCACCTGGTGCAAACCCTCCTCGGAGTCCAGCGGCCAGGCCGCCACGTTGCACTGGTCGCGGGGGCCATAGAGCGTCTTCAGGTGGTAGAAGCCCCAGTCCGTGTGGACAAACACATAGCGCCCGGAGTAGCTGTTCAGCGCGCGATTCAGCGCCCCGAACCGGGGCACGAGCGCCATTGCCTGCTCGTCCTCCCATCCCCCAGGGGCCAGCCGGTTGAATTTGAAGAATTGCCAGAGGTTGAGGGCAATAAACGCGGCGAGCAGTGCGGCGACCATCGGATTCCCTTTCGATCTGGCGAGAACATAGACCATCGGCAAAATGATGAACGGGTACCCTGGCACCAGATGGTGCATGTGAACGGCCGCGGGTGCGAACGCGACCACAAGAACATAAAGAAGAATGGCGACCATGTTCACCGCAATGAAACCGATGGGTTCACGCCGGCGGCGCAGCACGACGGTGCCGCAGCCAAGCCATGAAACGATACACGCCAGCAGAAGAACGCCGCTGAGCGAGACGGTCCTTTCAATCCTGAAATACATGTTTGCGCTCTGGAGCGGGTTGGTGAAGTACCTCGATATATAAACGAACTGATTCCACGGAGTGTAATCTGTCTGATGGTGCTCCACCCAATCCCTTAAAATGATTTCGGAAATTTCGTAATAGCGCTTATCCCCCATCCTGACCCTCGCGTTCAGCAACACGCCGACCAGTACGCCGGTGACGAGGATCGCACCCGTTGCGTGCGCCAGAAACCGCCTCTGCACGGATGGGCGGGCCATCGCAGTGCGATCCCGGGCGATATGATAGAGCACGAACAGAGGGATGATCGGCAGAAAGAATAGGAATGAAAGTTTGATCCAAATGCCCATCGCAACAAGGAGCACACTGGAGAGGATGTAGCGCAGGGCGCGTGCACGCCCCGCCGCCAGGGCGTCCACCCATTTCCCCGTCATCGCGATGATCAGCAGGATGCATACAATCTGCCATGCCGAAGGGCCTGAATCGATGACGTGCTGGTTCGAGTACGGCATGAAGAGCAGCATGAACAGGAAGGTCTTGAATGTGCCATATCCGCAGAGCCTCCCGACTATTACCGCCTCGATGCCGAGCGCAATCACTCCGAGGAGCCGGATGGAATGCGGCGATGGCCAGATGATGAAGAGGGGATAATAGAGCCATGAAGTGATGCTCCCCACATACGAATAGCTCCGCAGGGGGAGGTACCAGTTGAACACCGGCGCCAGATCATAATACCTCGAGAGCCAGTGCAACCGGTTGAGCGGATAGTATGTCCAGGCGATGTTGCTGTAATAACAATAGAAATCGTCACGGAGCGGGATTCCACGGTACAGAAAAACGATCCCGAGGGACAGAGCGACAATGGCACATCCGCATGCGGTGCGCCCCGGCCATTCCCCCCTCGCCGAAACCGGAACAGGCTCACACTTCACCGGATGCCACCTTTCCCAGGCCCTTCTCCCGTCAGAGCGTACATGACTCCGTCAGGGAATGCAATTCTGACGAGTCCTGACGAGTCCTGGTGTCCGAAGAACAGATCGCACGGGCAACTCCCTACGCCGCCCCGGCCGGCAATCGAACGGTTGAACCGCTTGAGAGCTGAATCAACGTCCCTCCCGCAACCTCCACCTGTCCGCTCCTGCTCGGCCGGTCCGGGAAGGACCGGATCTCCGCGTCCCGTTTCCGTGTCATCGAATCATCCGCAGGCCCTTTAGGGAGTGGATGAGCAGCTTGAATCCGTGCCTGAACGGCCGCATCTTGGCCTCGCCGGCCTTTCGTGTCCTATAGTGGACGGGGAACTCAACCATTTTCATGCGGTAGCGCGCGGCTGCAAAGAAGAGGTCCCAGTCCCCCCAGAGGAACTCCTTGATGATGTAGACCTCCCAGTGCCTTTTCAGCAGCACCTTGGTGCCGCAAAAGGTGTCGGTAATCCGCCTCTGCGTGATCCACCTGATGAGGAGCGCGAACAGAGTAATGCCGATACGATTGATTCTTCCGAGGGAGTGTTTCTCCCGTGGATACACTATGCGACTCCCATTGATGAATTCGGCCCCGCACTCCATGACGTAGTGAAAATTCGGGAGTTCCTCCGGCGGAGTCGTCATGTCGCAATCCAGCATCATGAGGACGTCGCCCCGCGCGCCCTTCCACCCCTCATTGATCGCATATCCTTTCCCCCTGTTTCGAGCATACGATATGAGGCGGACGTTCTCCTTCCTCTTCATCACCTCCTCAACGACGGATTTCGTATTATCCCGCGATCCGTCGTCAACCACGATGATCTCCAATGATGTTCCGAAGGCCGGTATCCTCTCCAGGCACTCCGCGATATTCCCCTCCTCGTTGTAGCATGGTATCACGACGCTGCAGGAGAGCCTTTGGGCATCCGGTGGAGGAGGCATCATCCGCAACACGAGGAACTGCCCGAAGCACAATCTCCGGATTATCGCGATCCTCGGAATCACTCTGTTCATCCATTCCCCGAGGCCGCAGAGCCGGAACGGGCATATGAATCGAAAACCCTTGTCGAGCACCTCGTAGTTGAAGATGCGGGCGAGGTTCTCGATGTCGCCGAGGCGGAGGATGTTCCGGTTCAGCCGGGGTACGGGCAAGCCCAGCTTCGAGGCGACGATCAGTGTGAAGATGGCGAGCGGATTGACGCACATGATAAAGACCTTGGTCTCGCGGGACATCAGTTCCTTCAGCACCTTGAACAGTGCATCGAGACGATTCTCATAGTGGAGATAATCATCCAGAATGATGTACTCGAAGCGTTGTCCGGCGATCTGCCCGCCGATACCTGGCGCGAAGACGAAATCCGGATGTTCGCGTTTCAACGCGTCGATGTCTGCGTCTTCGGAGCACACCTGGAACCCGCGCGACGGTCGGACCGCCTCGAGGAGATCCGCATCCACCCCACCCATGAGGAGCACCTTCCTGTGCGGGATAATGCTGTTCCTGAGGAACTCCATAATCTCTGCCTTGAAGAAACGTCGCATCGCCCCCCCCTTTCAACAACGATTCACAACCGCTCCAGGCCGCTTCCCTCTCTGTATGCCATCCGGCGTCAAGCGGTTCTTCCTCTGTCGATTTCGTGATACCTCGATCTCTTCCGAGGCACGTACCAGATCTCCCACGAGCCTGCGTCGCAGTCGAGGTCCAGGCGGACGAGACCGGGGAACCTGCTCCGGATGAACCCGATGTCCGAGCCCCCCTGCTCCCGCAGCACTATGAACATCGGCCCGCGGCCCGTCCGCTCGCACGCCGCATGGACCTTGTCGAGGCCATCGTCTCCGGCCAGCGGCGCGGCCCAGATGTTGCACTGGTCCCGCCTCCCGTAGAGCGCCTTGATGTAGTAGGTCCCCCAGTCGCCGTGGATGAAGACATGGGTGTCCGCGTGCCGGTCGAGCGCCTCCCGCAGGCACTCGAAGTTCGGGACGAGACCGAATCCCGCCAGATGCACGCGCTCCCAGTCGCGGTAGTCCATGCCGGACAGCCTGTAATACTGCCAGAGATTCAGCCCGATGAAGAGCGCGAGGAGCGCCGCGACCAGCCGGTCGCCGCGCAGGCGCGAGAGGATCAGGAACAGAATGAGCAGCGGGAACGGGTACGCCATGAGCAGATGGTACATTGAATACGCCGCCGGGGAGAAGACGACGGCGATCACCACGGCCGCGCCAGCGCACACGTTCACGATGATGAAGCCGCGGTCCTCCGGCCGCCTCCGGCGCCGGACGGCCCCGTAGAGGAGGAGCAGAACGGTCACGCCGAAAAGCGCGACGCCGCTCGCCGGGGCGTTCTTGTCCGTGTGCGAAACGCGCCCGGCGGCGAGGAGCGGGTTCGTCAGGTACCGCGTCATCCCCGCGAGGTGGCGGGCCGGCGAGGAGTAGTCATAGCCCCGCTCCTCCAGGCCGATGTCCATGCAGATGCCTCCCCAGGCGTAGTACGGCATCTCCCTGGATCCGCCGGAGCCGCACCGGGCGGTGAGGAGGGCGCCGGTGAGGACGCCGGCCACCGCCGCCGCGACCGCGACGTGCAGGAGGAAGCGCCGCCGGGGCCCCCGCTCCCGGAGGACCGCCCGGTTCCGGACCGCGGCGCGGAGGAGGAAGAGCGGGATCACCGGGAGGTAGAAGAGGAAGGAGAGCTTCGCCCAGACTCCCAGGAAGACGAGGAGGCCGGCGAGGACCGGGTAACCGCAGGAGGGGCGCGCGCCGCGCGTGAGGAGGGATGACCACCGCTCGATCATAAGAACGATGAGGAGAATGATGGCGATCTGAATACCGGCCACGCTCGTGTCCGTGACGTGCTGGAAGGCATAGGGCATGAAGGCGAGGAGGAGCAGGAAGGTCTTCAGCGCGCCGAAGCCGCACAGCCTGTGCATGATGAGCGCCTGCGCCCCGAGCGCGAAAACGCCGAGCAATCTCGCGGAGTGTGGCGACGGCCACAGGAGGAAGAGCGGGAAGTAGATGATCGACGAGAGGCTCCCGATGTACGTCTCAGCGCGCAGCGGCAGGTAGCGGTCCGGCCAGACGGCGAGATCCCATATTCCGGAGAGCGGCTCCAGTCTGTTGAGGGGATACCATGACCAGGCGATGTTGCTGTAGGGGAGAAAGGAGTCATCGTTGAACGGGATGCGCAAATACAGCCGGACGACGAGGAGGCAGATGACGATGAATAGAGCCCGCTCGACCGCCTTCCGCAACCGCATGCCGTTCATTTCCGCCACCGCAGGGATGGACGGCCGATACTCTTCCGCCCCGGCCTCACCGCCTCTTCAGGACCGCCTCGGCCGTCTCGCAGCCGCTCAGGAGGGCGGTGTGCATCGTCCGCGTGCACGGGTATCTCCTGTACACGCCCGCGTGGTAGAGGCCCGGGTACCGGCTCACGACCGGAGGGTTCCTGTAACCGAGGCCGTAGCGCGGCGTGCTATACGGTATTTTGAATATCCGGTGCCAGAGGTACTCGAAGCCGGGCCGCATGGTCCGTATGTCCTCCAGGTACGTCTCCGCGAGGTCCTCATCCGATGCCCGGTAGAGCGGCGAGTCCTCGTCGGCGTAGGAGAAGAGGTAGTAGACGTACTCGCCCGATGCCCCCCCCTCGGGGTGGAGGGCTGTGTGGTTGAAAATACCCCCGAAACGGAGGGGCGGCGCCATGAAGACGTTCCAGTAGTGCGGCGAGATGAGGTGCCGGGAGCCGAAGCACATGCAGATGAGCGGCCGGTAGCGGATCGTGGCGAGTTCCGGGTCGAGCCGGTCCGGCTCCTCGTGGATGCGGAGGAGGATCTCCGGCGGGACGGCGCTGACGATCCTCGGCGCGATGAAGAGGCGGCGCGCCCCGTCCGGCCCGACCGCCTCCACCGTTTCCCGGCCGACCCGCACCGCCGCTGTCTCGGTCATGATTTGTCCGCCCTTCCCCTCGATCGCGGCGGCGATCCGGTCGATGAGCGTCTTCAGGTCCGCTGAGGGGTAGCCGTAGCGGTCTCTGTTCCTCGCGCTCTCGTGAAGGCGGCTGCCGAGCCAGCCGGTGCTCACCGCCGAGAGCGGCGTGCCGAACTCCATCTCCGCGAGCGGCTCGAAGATCGCCTCCCGGGCGCGCCGGCCGATCATCCGCTCGATCCACTCATCGCACCTGACGGCATCGAGGGCATGCCAGTCCCTCCTGAGGTAGCAGGTGAGGCCGAACCGGACGAACCGGAGCCGCTCGATCGGGGTGAGCGGCCTGAAGGTGAAGATATGCCAGGGCTGGGTGAGCGGGTACGGCCTGCCGTGGAACCAGAAGACGACCTTGATCCGCCTCCAGATCATCGAGTCCCACATGCCGAACCGCTTCAGGAAGGCGTGGGTGACGGTGTCGATTCCCATGACGTGGTGGTACGTCATCGGGATCCACTTCCCGTCCTGGCGGAACGACCGCGCGAGGCCGCCGAGCTCCGCCTCCCGCTCGAGGAGCAGCACCCGCATCCCCCCCGAGGCCAGCCTCTCGGCCGCGGCGAGGCCCGCGGGTCCGCCGCCGAGGAGCAGGGCGTCGTACCGTTCCTCCGTCACTGCGGCGAGACCTCCTGCTCGATGACGCGCGATTTCAGCGCGAGGGCGAGGGTCTTGAGGAACCCCAGCTTCTTGTACCGGGAGTAGTTCCGCACGAGGCAGAGCTTGAAGACGAAATCGAAGATCGGGTTCGGGGGGAGGCGCGTGAGAAACCGGAGCAGCGGCGCGAGCCGCGGGTGGCGCACGGCGAGGTAGAAGAGGCGCTGGGTGTTCAGGATGCGCCCCTTCCCCTCAAGGCGCAGGGGGTTGCCGCGGAGGTGCATCGGCTCGAGGCGGTCGAAGTCGAAATCCGGGTCGAGGTGGCCGTGGGTCCGGGCGTACTCGTACATCTCCGTCCTCGGGAGCGGCTGGTAGACGTAGGCGAACGGATGGTCCGTCCGGCAGGCGATGTTCAGCCGCACGGTCTCCCATGCCCGCGCGGGGGTCTCGGCTGGCATGCAGAACATGTTCGTCGTCCTGAGGATGATTCCCTCCGCCCTCACCCAGCGGGACGCCGCAAGGATCTGCTCGTTCGTGACGCCCTTCCCCCCCACCCCGTTCCGGATGAACTCGCTCCCGCTCTCGATCCCGAACGACATCCCGTAGCACCCCGCCGCGCGCAAATCGCGGACGATCTCCTCGGTGAGCGTGTCCGCACGGACGCCGCAGAAGAACGGGAGGCCGACCCGCTCGCGGTAGAGGGGGAGGAACGCCCGGAGCCACTCCCTGTTCCAGACGAACACCTCGTCGTCGAAGGTGACGGTCCTGAAGCCGAGGGTCGCCTTCTGCTCCGCGATCTCCCCGGCGAAGCTCCCCGGGTCCCGCATCCGGAGGTACCTCCCCTTCCCGCGGTAGAGCGAGCGGAAGTACGGGTCCGTGCAGAAGGTGCATCTGAACGGGCAGCCGCGGCTCCCGATGAACGTCTTCGTCGTCTTCTCGCGGAGGAACCGGTACTTCCGGTAGAGCGACCAGTCGGGACGGGGCAGGCCCTCGAGGTCCTCCCGGAGGGGGCGGACCTCGTTCCTGACGATCTCGCCGTCGCGCTTGACCCAGAGGTTGGGGATGCGCCCGATGTCGCCTCCCCTCTCCATGGCCTCCGCGAGCTCGAGCAGGGCGTCCTCGCCCTCGCCGACGCAGACGACGTCCACGCCGTCCCGTTCGATCATCTCGGGGCAGACGGTCGGGTGGGCGCCGCCGAACACGGTCGCGGCGCCGAGGTCACGCCTGACGCGCGCGGCGAGCCGCAGCATGCCGACGTGCTCGCCGGTCGTGACGGAGAACCCCGCGATCCGCGGGCCGAACCGCGCGAGCTCGACGAGAAGGTTCCGCTCGAGCGCGGTGACGAAAACCTCGCACTCGTGGCCCGCCGCCCGGAGGACGGCGGCGAGGTACATGACGCCGTGGTATTCCTGGGGGAAGCTGTGGACGAAGGCGATCCTCATTTATCGACGTTGTCGTAGCCGTAGATGTGGTAGTAGATCATCGTGTAGCCGAAGTCAAGGCCGTAGCGGACCCCCCTCGAGAGGTAGAGGGCGAGACGGATGAAGTAGCGGAGCCGCTGCCGCAGGATCATCCTGAGGAGGCGCCGGCCGAAGGTGAGGAAGTAGGCGGCCTTCTGGTACAGCTCGACCTTCCGGACGCTGAGCGCCTTCGATTCGACCACGGCGCCGAAGGTGATGTTGTCGGCCGCCTTCCAGCGATCCTCGTCTATCCATCCGCCGTACTGGTGGATCTGCCTGCACCCCTCCTCGGTGAACGGCTTGTAGATGAAGAAGGCGGTCCTGTTCGCGTCGAGCTCCATCGCGAGGCGTATGGTCTCACGGAGCGTCGCGGGGGTCTCCGCGGGGCCCCCGAGGATGTTGAACGCGGTGAAGCCGATCCCGTTCGCGCGCGCGATCCGGAAGATCTCCTTGATCTTCTCCTTCGAGATGTGCTTCCCGTAGACCTCGTTCCTGATGAAGTCGTTCCCCGCCTCGATCCCCACCCTGAGGAGCGCGCATCCCGACTTCCCGAGGAGCTCCAGCTTCTCCTCGTCGAGCTGGTCGATCCGGGCGAACATGCTGTACTTCAGCTCCCCCCACGCGCCCGTCTCCATGTACGCCTCGCAGAACGGTCTGAGCCATTTGATGCTCGCGGTGGGGATCTGGTCGAAGAGCTGGGCGAGGCGCATGTTCCTGTGCCTGTATTTCTCCCACTGGAAGGCGATCTCCCGCGCGTAGGCGACCGGCTCCCGGATCCGGTAGTAGCGCCCCTCCACGGCCTCCGAGATGCCGTGGGCGTCGCAGTAGGTGCACTTGTAGGGGCAGCCGCGCGTGCCGATGATGTAGAGCATGCCGAGGAAGTAGAAATAGAGGTCGAGGTCCTCCCAGAGATTCCAGTCGGGGATGGGAAGGGCGTTGATGTCCTCTATGAATCGGCCCTTCCCCGTCGTGACGACGGCGCCGTCCCGCTTCGTCCAGACGCCCGGGATGCCGGCGAGATCCCCTCCGCGCTCCCGCCGGTCCAGGTACTCCGTGAGGGTGCACTCGCCGTCGCCGATGAAGAGGGCCTCCACGCCGGGGATGGAGAGCGTCTCCTCGGGCTTCAGGGAGGCGTGGTAGCCGCCGAGGATGACGGGGAGGCCGCAGTGCCGCCCGACGTGCTCGATCACCGCCCTGACGTACTGCATGTACATGGTGTTGCAGGAGATCCCGATGATGTCCGGCCGGTCCCGCCCGATGTCCGCGAGGATTTTCTCCCGCCAGCGCCGCCTGCGGAAGGTCAGGTCGGTGATGGTGGCGCGGTGGTCCGTCCGTTCGTTCAGCCAGGTCGCGAGGCAGGTGATGGCGATATCGAGGGCGCTGTAGTCGCCCCCGAGCGTCGCGTTGACGAACTTGATCTTCACCGGAAGAACCTCCGCATCTTCACCATGAGCTTCCTGATCCCCGACGGGGTGAGGAGGTGGCGCATGATGTAGCGCCACCGGCGCGGCTTGAGATAGAAGCTGAACAGCGCCATCTTCTGGTAGCGCTTGAGCGTCCGCGCGGGCAGGTTCGGGTCCTCGAAGGCGCGCTTCGAGTAGTAGTTGAAGTCGGCGTAGTTCGTGCTGATCCTGTAGTTGAGGCCCCTGACCATGTCGTGCAGGTACGTCCCCGGGAGCGGCGTCGTGATGTTGAAGGTCGCCTCGTCGATGTCGAGGGCGGCGGCGAATCGGATGGTCTCCCGCAGCTCCTCCCTCGTCTCCGTCGGCGCACCGAGCATGAAGAAACAGCCCGCCCTGATCCCCGCCCGCTGGGCGGCGGCGACGGTCCTCCGGATGTTCTCGAGGCGGATCCGCTTCCGATAGACCTCGTCGAGTATCCGCTGGCTCCCGGACTCGGCCCCCACATGGAGGTAGCGGACGCCGGCCCGGTACATCCGGCGGAGCATCGCGTCGTCGGTCAGGTCCGCCCGCGCGTTGCATGCCCAGAGGATGTCGAGCCGGGCGGCGATGAGGCGGTCGCAGAGCTCGCCGAGCCAGCCCTTGTGCGCGGTCAGGGTGTCGTCGTGGAAGAAGATCCCCCGGACGCCGTACTCCTCCTTCAGTGACGTGATTTCCTCGACGATGTTCGCCGGGCTCCGCAGGCGCAGCCGCTTCCCGAAGATCCTGTTGAGCGTGGGCTGGCAGTAGGTGCACCGGAACGGGCAGCCCCGCGACGCCACCACGGTCGTCCCCCGGATGTCCGTCCCCAGGATGTCGAGGTAGTGCCAGGAGGCCATGTAGCTCTCCATGTCGAAGAGCCTGCGCTCGGGGAAGCGGATCGAATCGAGGTCGGCGATCGGCTCGCGCGGCTCCGTCGTCACGATCCGCCCGCCTTCCCTGTAGCAGATGCCCCTGATCCCGCCGAGATCGCGCGACGGCGCCCGCTCGACGATCTCGACGAACGTCCGCTCCGCCTCGCCGAGGGCCACGACGTCCACGTCGTCGAGGAGGGTCTCCGGGAGGACCGTCGCGTGCGGACCGCCGGCGACGACGAACGCCCCCAGCCCGCGTGCCCGGCGGGCGGCGGCGATCCCGCGCTCGAAGCTCATCGTGTCGAAGAAGATCCCCGCGACGCCCGGCCGGGCCGCCCCGATCGCCGCGTGGAACTCCTCCGCGCTCCGCATGAACGTCCCGTCCACGAGCGTCACGCGGTCCCGCAGGGCCGGCGGGAGATTGGACGCGAGGTACCCGAGGCCGAGCGGCGGATCGCCCGACGGCGAGTGGAGCCGTGGAAACACGAGCGCGATGTTCATGTCAGGAGCCGTTCATTGAATTTTCATTATATCACAAGGGGGGAACCGTCCGGACGGCACCGTTGAAACGCGGATCCGTAGCCGCGCGGGAGGGCGGTCCCCGGCCGCCCGGGCCTCACCATATCGAGCCGGCCGCCTTCGCGAGCATCTGGAACTCATGCCACGATCGCACCGAGAGGAGCCTCCTGGCGACGTAGGACGGCCGGCAATAGAACGATTTGAAAAACCGCTTCTGCCACCGGTCAAGCTCATCGGCGGGAAAGACGGAAAAGTAGTTTCCCATCTCGGCGATGGACTCCCGCCTGCCGCGGGTATATTCCGCCCAGAAATCCCGCCCCGTCTCTTCCATCACCTGGGAATACAATCTCGATGGAGGGCACGGCGTGAGCTTGTTCACCTGGATGAAATCGCAGGAGAGCGATTTGGCGAATCGGATGGTCCTTTCGAGCGAAACGCGATCCTCTCCGGGGTTGCCGATCATGAAGAACGCGAGCGTGGAGATGCCCGCCTCGCGCGCCCATGCGAACGCCGCGCGAATCCGCTCGAGCGGGATGCTGCGACTGAGCATTCTGAGGACCTCGGCGTCCCCGGATTCGACACCCATGTGTATCTTGAAGCATCCCGCCTGATGCATCGCCTTGAGCATCTCGGGGTTCACGAGATCCGCGCGCGTCCTGACCGACCAGAGCACGTCGATCCCCCTGGTGCGAATGGCATCGCAGATGGCAAAAACCCTGTCCGGGCTGAGCGTAAAGGTCTCGTCCTGGAACCAGATCTCCCGTATGCCGTGCCTCCTGTAGCATTCCTCGATCTCGTCGATGACGTGCCCGGCGCTGCGCATCTGGTAGGTGATGCTCCCCACGTCGCAATACGCACATTTGAAGGGGCAGCCGTAGCTGGATATCATCACAGTGATCGGCCGGCGCTTCGACATGACGCACCTGTACGCGTGGTTCGGGAGCAGGTGCCGCGCGGGGAATGGCACCTCCTCAAGGGAGGTGCCCCGGTCCCGCCGAGGCGTCTCCCGCACGGCACCGTTCCTCCTGTGGATGAGACCGTTGACATGCTCGAGATCGCCGGAGCCCTCTTCGAGGGCGCGGAGCAGCGCGGGAAGGCTCTCCCACCCCTCGCCGACGATTCCGTAGTCGATGCAGGAGTGCGAGAGCGTCTCGCGGGGGTAGATGCCCATGTGCATCCCCCCCACGATGACGGGGAGGGGATATCGCTCTCTGACTGCGGCAATGGAGGGGAGGACGTCCAGGAAGGATTCCGTTATCAGGTTGTAGCAGACGGCCGCCGGCCTGAACCGGACCAACTCCTCCGCGATGTCCCGCGGCGACATCTTCAGCGCGAACGCCTCGATGTAATTGACATCGAACCCCTCCCTCTCCAGCGCGCCCGCGAGGTAGGCGAGGCTCAGGTTGGGCAGTATCTGAGCGACATCGGTATAGGCCCTGCGCACCTTCTCCGTGTACATGAGCTCGGGAACCGCCTGCGGCAGATTCACGAGCGCGACCCTGCACGCGTTCATCCGCCGGCCCTGATGGTGAACTGTTTCAACCAGTGCCCGATCGTCGAGGGATGGAGGGAGAACATCAGATTGAGCTCGGTATGGCACGCCTGGATGCACGCCCTGCAGGGGATATCCCCGAGGTTCCGGAACGCGCGGGCGAAGCCGACTTTCCTGAAATCGAGGTACCTCCGCTTGTCTTTGCGATCGATGAACGTCGAGCCGCAGTGATACACGGACCCGTCGATGTCGATCATGCAGAACAGCTTCCCGGCCCAGCATTTCACCCGCCTGTCCACGAGAGAGGGGAGGAAGCATTGACGATGGTCCGGCCATTTCAGCATGGCATACCTGATGCTTTCCGGAGAGGAGATGACGGGCGCGCCCTCCTTCCGCCTGCGGAGCAACGTCTCGCCGGCGCGGCGGTATTCCTCATCGGAGAGGAGGAGGTCCTCCAGCGGATGCCGCGTCTGGAAACCGGCGGGCTGATCGATCCCCTGCGGGTAGTGCAGGCACTGGAAATTGCATCGGAAATCATATTTCCTTGCGGTCTCCAGGATATAGTCGATATGGGGCGCATTGCGCTTCGTGAGGATGGTCGTGGTAAGGAAGGGGATCCCATGCTCCTTCAGAATCTCGAATGCGCGGAGCAGGTGCCGAAAACTCCCCCTCCCCTTGAGACCGTCGTGGACCTCCTCGGGGCCCTCGAAGCTCAGGAAGAGGTAATCGACCCCCGCGAGGGCGTTGATGCGCGCGGGGATGAAATGCTCCCGCACGGAGAGGGTGAGATAGAGCCCCCGCCCCTTGATATGGCGTATTATTTCGCCTATGTCGTCCCGCATGAGCGGGTCGCCGCCGCTCAGGTGCATCCGCTGGGTACCGGCCTCCCTCGCCTCGTCGGCAAGGCGGAGGACGTCCTCGAGTGGAAGATCCTTCTCCCCCGTTCGCGAAAGGTTGCAGTACGCGCAGTTGGCGGGGCAGCGATTCGTTATGTCCACCCACACGGCGAGCGGCGTCCTGACCCCGAAGAGGTGTGCCTTTGCAACGGCGGCCCCTATCTTTACGACCCTCGCCCATTCCATGGGATTCAATCGCCTTTTCGAGGTACCGATCCGCGCCTGCGCGGATGGAACATCCTTCGCGCCCGCCTTCTCCGGCGCGGCAAGGTAGTGGAGTACAAGGGTTGCGGCTATGCGGGGGAAGTGTAGCATACCTGCAGCGGACGGCCACACCAAAAACCCCGTCGGAGGGGGCGTAGAATCAGTAACTGGGATAGGTGAGCAGCGATGCGAGGTAATCCCGCAGCCGGCGGGGCATGCACTCCCTGCAGCTCGGCGACTGCATTTCCCCTCGACGGATTTTCGACCTGAAGGCCCGGTACTTCTCCCCGTTCCAGACGGCGCTGAAGGAGGATTCCGCAATGTTGCCCATCACGTCGCTCCTGTCGAGGAGCCGGCAACAGGGGGTGACGTCCCCGGAGGCCGTGATGTAGGACGATATCCAAGGCTTCATGCAGGAGCGGCTCTCCATGCCGGGGAGCGAGGGATCGTGCATCTTCCGCCAGTAGGCGGGGAGGTTTCTCGAGATGAATCGCAGGTTCGTGGGAATCCGGATGCGCCGCGCATGCGCCCGCGCTCGCGCCACCGCGCGCGTGATGTCCTCATATGCGACACCCCCCAGTAATTCCCCCCATATCCTCGCGGATCCGAAGGAGTAGCCAAACATGAAATAGACGAAGGCGATTTGGTGCAGGCGCGCGAAGTCGAGGATATCGCTGAGTTCCCCGATGTTGTTCTTTTGGATCACGACGTTGAGCTGGACGACGGGCCGGCGACGGGAGGTTGACAACAGTTCATCGATATTCTCGACCAGCCTCGCATATCGGCCGTTGATCCTGATGCGAGCATAGGCCTCCTCGGAGGCCGCATCCATCGAGATCCTGAGGGAATCGAGCGGCGATTCCGCGATTGCCCTCATTCGATCACGGCTCAATATGCCGTGGGTGTTCGCGGCGGTGGTGATCCCCTGCGTCCCGGCGATCCGCAGCATCTCGAACATGTCCGGGCTCATGAACGGCTCCCCCGTGCCGCAGAACAGGACCGAGCGCGGGGCCGCATCCCCGATCAGGTTTCGGAACAGTCCGATCGGGAGATCGCGGTCCTCCGCGTCGAATTCCCGCCTGAAGCATTGCACGCAGCGGAGGTTGCACCGGTTGGTGGTCTCTATCTGAAGATAGAGCGGCATGGATCCCGCGGTCGTCGATCCCGCGAGATACCTCAGGAGCAAGCACGCGGCCCTTGATGCATCGGTTCCGAGGCGCATAGGTCAGGCACAGGGAGATGCCCCGCTTTCGACGCCAGCATACAACATCCTCGTTCTCCCTACAAGCGGCTTCCCCGCGGCTTCCCCGCGGGAGCCATGGGCGGTGCGGCGGTTTGGAGCGGGCGGTGCTATAATGCCCGCGAAGGAGGTGGCGCATGACGAAGGTTCTTTTAGCCCTACTTTCGCAACCGGACCTTAAAATCCTCTTTTTCCGCGGGTGAGATGTACATAACCGCCTGCGCCGCACCATGCGGATGTCCAGAAGTACGTGTAGTACAGACCTCCCCCCTTTCCAGAGACGATCATGATGAGGGAGGCTTGCGCCATCATGTACCTGAAGTGTCATCGACGATTCAAGGACGGAAAGGAGCATCGTTACTGGAGCATCGCGGAGAAGCGCCGCTGCGCCGGCGGGCGCACCGTGGATCGGCATGTGGTGTACCTCGTGGAGATCAATGACAGGCAGAGAGAGTCATGGCTGCGATGTATTGAAGCGTTTGATGTACCCACTCGTCGGCAGACGCGCCTTGCATTGTTTCCCGCAGATCGGCCCGTTCCCGCGCATGCGGCGGAGTACGGGGTGCAGGTGAAGCCGGGCGAGTTCGCCTTGCGCCATCCGCGGCAGCGGGGATCGTGCTGGGTGTGCTGCCGGGAGCGGGAAGAGCTGCACCTTGATCGGTTCTGGCGGCAGCGACTTGAGGACAGTCGGGAGGGGACCTCGTGGCATCACGTGCTGATGGTGCTCGCGGCGTACCGGTTGATTGATCCGGGGAGCGAGTGGCGGCTGCATCGGCAGTGGTACGAGCACAGCGCCATGGAGGATCTGTTGGGTGAGGACTTCTCCGTGGCGGGCAAAGATACGCTGTACCGGTGTCTGGATAAGGTGGTGGAGCACAAGGATACGCTCTTTTCGTTTCTCGCGGAGCGGCGGATGCGCGCGCCAGAGGCATGCAGTACGTCGTCGGGACGCCCAAGGGCCGTTTGAATGTGCTGGAGCGGGGGTTGCTCGATCGGCCGTGGGAAGAGGCGCGTCCGAGCGTGCAGGTCAAGCTGCTGCCGCATGAGGATGAGTTATACGTATGGGTGCAGAGCCGCGCGCGCTCCACGATCTCGCCAATGTCGTCCCGGATGAGGGGGTCGCCGCCGGTGAGGTGGAGCCGGACGCATCCCATTGCCGCGAGCTCGTCCATGATGCGAAGGGAGCCCCGCAAGCGGCATGTCCCTCTTCCCCGTCCGCGACAGATCGCAGAAGGCGCAGTCCGCCGGGCAGCGGTTCGTGATATCGATCCAGACGGCGAGCGGCGTCCGCCCGCCCAGGAGGCGCGCGCGGAGCACCGCCCTCCCGGCCCGTAAGAGTTGCCGGCTGTTCATCGATGCCGCCCCCTCCGCGGCATGCGGGCATAGGCGTCAGTCCCGAAACGCATGATCAGAAGGACTTCTTTCCGCAAAGCGCCTCATCGTGCGGCAAACTGGTTGATGTAGTGAATGATCCCCTCTCTCCAGTAGAGATAGATGTGTTTGAGGGTCTTCCACAAAGACCCTCCGAACGATTTTCTGAGCAATTGAAAGTTCGTCAGCGGCTCATACACGAATGCGGACATCAAGCCGGCGAGGCGCAGCGTCACCTTAAACCTGCAGCTGTCGGGACGGTTCCTGTACAGGTGAAGAATCCCGTTCATCCGCTCCTCACTGAGATAGGCTGCAAGCCGTATCAGTCTGTTCCTCTCGCTCTTTTGCGGGTAATTATAGTTCTTGGACCTCCAATCCGTCACATGATCCGGGAACTCGACCCTCGCCTTCTCGAATAACTCCGTCCCGCAGTACAGGGCCAGCGAAAAGAACTGGGTATAGAACGGTTTCGGCGCCCGCATGAGGGTCTCGGCCGTCAGGATCGCATCGTCCTTGGTTTCAAATGGATTGTCGAGTATGACGTCATAGAAGGCTGGCAGGTCCAGTTCATGAATTATTTGTGTTGCTCTTAGAAAATCCTCACGGAACGACATCCGCTTGTATATCTCCGCGCAAGTCCTGTCACTCCCGCTCTGCAACCCCATCGCCACCCACGCCAGGCCCGCGTCTTTAAGGCATGTCATATTGCCGCGCGTGACATACAGAGGGATCGCCCTTGCTACGAACGGTCTGGCCACCCTTCGCTTGTAACTCGCGGCGAACGCCTCTATGTATTTATTGTCGCCCATCAGGAAGGCGTCGTCCTGGATATTGATGATTTCGATTTCCGGGTTTTCCGCGACCGTCCGCTCCAGCTCCCCGATGACGTTCTCGACGCTCCTCCTCCGCACCCTCCTCTTTCCGTAGAGCCGCGTGATGAAGTTGTTACAGCAGTACGTGCACGAGAACGGGCAGCCTCGGGAAGTCAGGACGCTGTAGGTGGTGCCGGACCAACGCAGGAACTTTCTGAAAACCCTCTTCGTGAGCGGCGATACGGTCCGCTTGAGCAGGATGAAGCTGTCTCTCGGCATGTGGTCGCAGACCGGCAGGGAGTCCAGGTCGTCGATGAGCGGATGGAGCGGATTCCTCTCGATCCCCCCGTCGCCGGCGTAGCACAGGTTCCTGATCGCCCGTACGTCCCTGCCTTTGCTGACAGCGTCCGCCATCTCCAGGATGGTCCGCTCTCCCTCTCCGATGCAGACATAGTCGGCGTAATCGAGGCAGCTTTCCGGCTCTATGGTGGGATGTATCCCTCCCCACATAACCGGGACCGACGGAAGCCGCTTCTTCAGATCCATCGTCAAAATGCACGCGGCGTCATACTCGTTGCTCATGAGGCTGAATCCGATCAACCCGGGATTGAACTTCTCCGCGAATTCGCCGATGCCGGCGAGCTGCGAGCCGTCCCGAAGATCAAGGGCCGGTGTGTAGAGGATCGAGGAATGGTGGCCGTTTGCCAAAAGACAATAATGCAAATATTTCAAGCCGATGGTATCGACGGAATTCTGTGCCGAAATCAGCAGGATCCTCACGGATGCCCTTTCTGCTCCATGCCCACGGACTCACACTTTCCGGGTGACGGCGACGACGGTCAGCGGCTCCCCTCGCACTGCGCCCGGCAGGCGCGTCTCAGCCATGGCGATGAGCGCTACCAGGTGATTTTATAGACGGACGGCGGTGCCTCCATGTCCTGTTCCTCGAGTATGCAGCCGATCTCCCGATACTGGGTGACGAATTCCCGCTGATCCGGGAAGACAAGCACGTAGAAACCGTCGAAATGATGTCCGAACCTGTGCAGAAATTCCAACACCCGTTCAGGCACAAGGCGGGGCGTATGAGGATGGCCGGACAGGAGGACCGCCCGGTCACATTTGAACGGAATCCACCACCCGCCGGAATTGATGATAAGTGAGTTGCGGGAAGTTGATTGTCTTATCCATGTTTCGATCGGGCGGACGTTTCGCGATTCCCACTCGAGACTGGCAAGCTCCTTCTTCGTGTTCTTCGGCAGATCATAGAAGAGAAGATAGGCGAACACGATCGCCGCGATGACGTTCAGAACCCTCCCCCCCCCGTTTTTTCCCAAAGGGCAGGATGAAAAGCCGATCAGCAATATGAGTGGGATGGCAAACACATACATGGGCCATGCCAGCCGGGTCTCCATGTCATCCATGACATAGTTGCATCGCATGTAGAGCAGGAATGAGGCAAAACCGAATATCCATGCCGCCGAAAAGACAATCGCGGATGCTTTCCTGAAGGAGGCGCGTCTGCCGTCGGGCCGGGGCACCGCGCTGCGCCTCACCATGCCAATGCCCAGGAGGGCAAGCGTTATGGCGCCGGGGACAATCAAATCCGTGACCATGGTTCTGAGCAGTCTCGGCGCATGGACGAAAAAACCCGTCGGGGATGGCGGTGCATAGGCCTCTTCCAGAATATGGCCGTGCAGGATGAGGTTCCTGACCAGCCAGAGGGAGGAGACCCCGCAGAAGCCCAGAAGGAGACATGAGAAGGCGGCCGCCATCTGCTTCACGCCCGGACGGGACCGCATTCCATAGGCGGCGAATCCGAGAAACACCGCGCCTGCGAAGAGATTGACGACACCGATGTACCGGCACAGTGCCGCGATGCCTGCAAGAATCCCGGCGGCGATCATTCGTGGACAGGATATTCCGTTCCTGCCCGCGGCCCCCAGCAGGACCAGCGCGAATGCCATGGACAGCACGACAAAGAGAGGCTCACTCACGGCATAGTCGTACAGATGCCTTGAAGAACTGACGAGAATCCAGAGAATCGCGCTCACCACTCCAAGAGAGGGGGACATGAGCCGCTTCCCGATCGCGTAGATGAAGGCGGTGGTCAACGGCAGCGAGAGAATGATGACGATGCGGCAGGCCCATGCAACATTTAGTCCTATTCGCATTATTGAGGCAAGCAGGAGTGGGTAGACGGGGGGGAAGCGGACGATGCCGGTGGGGACGGTGGGGGAGTTCAGGTTCAGGTGATAGGTGGTGATTCCATGGCCGGAAGCAATGTTCTTGGCAATTTCAACGTACAGCATGGAGTCGGGATAGTAATGGAGGTGGATGGCAGAAGAGAGAGAAACTAGTACCGCCATAAAAACCCATGGCATGGGACTGAGAAAATCAACGCGAGAGGCAACCCATTTCAGCCAGTTCCGCATACGCTGCGCTCCCTGGAAATAACGAGATGGAAAAGGGCATTTGAACCCGCTGTGTCGCAATGATTCCAAACTATAAAAATACTAAATAATTCATTGCGATAGCAATACCCTTCACGGATCTCGGCGTGAAAACGCGGAGCGAAAATACTTTGAACGGTCCCCTCGGCGGGGTATAATGCGGATGCTGAGTTCGGGACCGTGCCAGTTCTGGCGGTCAGGAGGAGCAGGGTCCCGATCACGAGTCGCTCCACCCCGCAGCCGCATGCTGCCGCAGATCCCCTCTCTTCGGATGCGTCAGCGAGGCGGCGGATTGGGGCGGGCGGTGCTATAATGCCCCGCCGGGGGAGGGGTGCATGACAAAGGTTCTCCTGACGGGGGGGGCGGGATACATCGGCTCGGTCCTCACGGGGCGCCTGCTCGAGCGCGGGATGGACGTCCTCGTGGTCGACAGCCTCGTCTACCGGCAGCCGAGCCTCCTCGCCTGCCTCGACAGCCCGCGGTTCACCTTCGTCCGGGGAGACGCGCGGGACGAGCGGCTCATGCGGGACCTCCTCCGCGACCGTGACGTCATCCTGCCGCTCGCGGCGATTGTCGGCACGCCCGCCTGCGCGCGCGACCCGGAGCTCGCCACCGCCACGAACCTCCGGGCGATCGAGATGCTCGACCGGCTGCGCTCGAGGAGCCAGGCGGTCATATTCCCCACCACGAACAGCGGCTACGGGACGACGTCCGGCGAGGCCTTCTGCACGGAGGAGACGCCGCTCGCCCCCATCTCCCTCTACGGCAGGGACAAGGTCGCGGCGGAGCGGCTCCTGCTCGATTCCGGGAACGCCGTGACGCTCCGGTTCGCCACGGTCTTCGGCCCATCGCCCCGGATGCGGCTCGACCTCCTCGTGAACGATTTCACCTTCCGGGCGGTGCGGGACCGGTACCTCGTGATCTTCGAGAAGCATTTCAAGCGAAACTTCCTCCACATCCGGGACGCGGCCGCCTGCTTCATCCACTGCATCGAGCATTTCGACGCGATGGGGGGCGGGCCGTACAACGTCGGCCTGAACGAGGCGAATATCTCCAAGGAGGAGCTCGCCCTCGCGATCAAGCGGCATGTCCCGGACCTGTACATCCACTTCGCCGAGATCGGGTCCGACCCGGACAGGCGGAACTACATCGTCTCGAACGAGAAGATCAACCGGGCGGGCTTCACCGCCGTCCACGGGCTGGACGAGGGGATCCGGCAGCTCATCCAGGCGTACGGGATGATCCCCCGCTCCGACCTGTACAACGACTGAGCCGCGCGGAGGCCGCGGGATGGGGACGAGGCTCGACATCGCGAAGAAGCGGATACTCGTGACGGGGGCGGAGGGGTTCCTCGCGCGCGCCGTCATCCCCGAGCTCCGCAGGCACGGCGCCGCCGAGATCGCGACCGCGGACCGGGGGACGCACGACCTGCGGGAGCAGGAGGCCGTCCGGCGGCTCCTCGCGGAGACCCGCCCGCAGGTCGTCATCGGCCTCGCCGGCCTCGTCGGCGGGATCCTCGTGAACTCGCAGCGGCCGGCGGAGTTCATGTACGACAACCTCATGATGGGGACCATCCTCCTCCACGAGTCGTGGCGCGCGGGGGTGGAGAAGTACGCCGCCTGCATGTGCGGCTGCGCCTACCCCGACGGCGCCCCCTCCCCCATCCGCGAGGAAATGCTCTGGGACGGCCCCCCGCAGCGGAACTCCGCCCCGTACGGCAGCGCGAAGCGCATGCTCGCCGTCCAGGCGGAGGCGTACCGCCGGCAGTACGGATTCGACTGCATCGTCCTCGTCCCCGGCAACATCTACGGCCCCCACGAGAATTTCAACCTGAACGACGCCCACGTCATCCCGTCGCTCGTACGCAAGTTCTGCGAGGCGGCGGACGCCGGCGCGCCCGAGGTCGTCGTCTGGGGGTCGGGGACGCCCCGCCGGGACTTCGTCTACGTGGGCGACGCCGCGGAGGCGATCGTCGCCGCCCTCGAGCGCTACAGCGGCCCGGAACTCATCAACATCTCATCCGGGACCGAGACCGCCATCGGCGACCTCGTCGCCCTCATCGCCCGCCTCTGCGGGTACCGGGGCAGGATCGTCTGGGACCGCGAGAAGCCCGACGGGCAGGCGGTGAAGATCTTCGACGTCTCCCGGATGGAGCGGCTCCTCGGCCACCGGTGCCGCACCCCGATCGAGGACGGACTCCGCCGGACGATCGACTGGTACAGGGAGAACCGCTCCCGGGGGGGCGTGCGGCTGTGATCGTCGTCCTCGGCGCGAACGGGTTCGTCGGCTCCGCCTTCTGCCGCCTCCTCGGAGAGCGCGGCGTCCCGTTCCGGGGCGTGGACCTGGACGACTACGAGGAGGCGCGGGGCCTGCGGTGCGACCTCCTCGTCAACGCGGACGGGAACTCGAAGAAGTACCTCGCCGAGGAGGACCCGGCCCTCGATTTCGACCTGTCCGTCGCGAGCGTCGTCCGCAGCCTGCGCGACTTCCCCTCCCGGCGCTACCTCTACATCTCCTCCGTCGCCGTGTACCCAGACCACGAGAATCCCTCCCTGAGCACGGAGGAGACGCCCCTCGACGCCGGGCGTCAGTCGATATACGGATTCCACAAGCGCATCGCGGAGCAGTGCGTCATGAGGCATCACGGCGACTGGCTCATCCTCCGGTTCGGCGGCCTCGTCGGGGAGGGACTGCGCAAGGGGCCCGTCTTCGACATCCTGGAGGGGCGGCCGCTACGGATGGGCCCGATGTCTCGGTTCCAATTCATCGACACGGCGGACGCGGCGCGGGTGGCGCTGCGCATCGCCGAGTCGGGCTTCGCGCGGGAGGTATTCAACGTCTGCGGGCGGGGGACGGTCACCCTGCGCGAGGTGCAGGAGATGGCCGGCCGCGTCGAGGAGAACGAACTCCCGGCGGAGGCGTGGGACATCAGCACCGTGAAGACGCACGCGCGCGTCGGCCTCCCGGAGACCGGGGCGACGGTCCGCGCCTTCATTACCCGCCGCCTCTCGGAGAGGAGCGGCTAGATGCACTCCCAAACACGGATCCCCACGGATGAGCGCTGATTGGAAGATTGAGTAGAGGTTGTGCCGCAGATTGACGCAGATACGCTCGGATAGAGACGTCCAACGACGGATGAACACGGATAGTCACGAAGTATGATGTACGAACGACGAACGACGAGTAAGTTGCCGCGGATGAACGCGGATATACGCGGATTAAATGAGGTGAACTCTCCGGATCCTCGCCGCTTTCTGCGGCGGCATGGAACATCCGGCATCCGCGATACTCCGCAATGATCCGTGCGCATCCGTGGTCGATTGGTGCATTGAATCGGCTTTCGACTTTTCACTGTTAACTTTGGACTGTAGTCATGGCGCGACATTCTCGTTCCCCCCGCGCCGGCGATGATGCTATCATCCTCGCCGGCGGCCTCGGGAAGCGGCTGCGCGGCGTGCTCGGAGACCTCCCCAAGCCGATGCTCCCCGTCCTGGGGAGGCCGTTCCTCGAGTGGGTGCTCCTCTCCCTCAGGAACGCCGGCTTCGAGTCGTTCGTCATCTCGACCGGCTACCGGCGGGAGGCGATCCGGGGCCACTTCGGCGACGGGGCGGGATGGGGCGTGCGGATCAGGTACGCCGAGGAGGAGCGCCCGCTCGGCACGGCGGGGGCGGTGCGGAACGCGATCGGCCGCGTGCGCACGGACGATATCCTCGTCGCGAACGGCGACTCGCTCTGTCTCTGCGACCACGCGGCGTTCCGCAGATTCCACGAGGAGCGGGGGGCCGCCGCGACGATCTGCTGCGTCAAGGCGGCCGATCCGTCCCGGTACGGCTCGGTTCGGTTCGACCGGCGGGGGATGGTGGAGCAGTTCGCCGAGAAGGGGGCCGGCGGCGGCGCGGGCTGGATCAACGCGGGGATGTGCCGGATGAAACGGGATGTCGTGCGGGGATTCGAGCACAGGATTCCTCTGTCGCTCGAGGAGGATGTCTTCCCGCGACTCGCCGGCGCGGGGCTCCACGCCTACCGCTCGCGCGGCGATTTCATCGACATCGGCACGCGGGAGTCGCTCGCGCGCGCCGCCGGCTTCCTCGTCGCGCACCGCCTCGCGGACCGCGCGCCGGCGGGAGGAGGGGCGCCATGATCATTTCCCGGACGCCGGTCAGGGTGAGCTTCCTCGGGGGCGGGACCGACTACCCCGAGTACACGAGGCGCGGGACGGGGATGACGCTCTGCACCTCCATCGACAAGTACTCGTACATCACCGTGAGCCGCCTCAGCAGCTTCTTCGACTACCGGATCCGCGTGAACTATTCACGGACGGAGCTCGTGAAGGCGGTGGACGAGATCCTGCACCCCTCGGTGCGGGAGTGCCTCCGGTACATGGGGATCGACGGCGGGGTCGAGATCCACTACGTCGGCGACCTGCCGGCGCGCACCGGCCTGGGCTCGTCCTCGTCGTTCACGGTCGGCCTCCTCCACGCCCTGTACGCCTACAAGGGGCAGATGGTCGACAAGCGGCGGCTCGCCGAGGAGGCGGTTCACGTCGAGCGGGAGATGATCGGCGAGCGGGTGGGGCTCCAGGACCAGTACGTCTGCGCCTTCGGAGGACTGCTCCACCTCACCTTCTCCGACGCCCTCTCCGTGGACGTGCGGCACGTCATCCTCCCCGAGGGGCGGCTCGAGGCGCTCCAGGAGCGGCTGCTCCTCTTCTACACCGGTATCCAGCGGAACGCCCACGACATCCTCGAGGAGCAGATGGAGCGGACGGCGCGCGGGGACCTCGCCGGCGACCTCGATCGGCTCGGGGCGCTCGTCCCGCGCGGCGTGGAAATCCTCTCGCGCGGCGACGACCTCGCGGCGTTCGGCGAGCTGCTCCACGAGAACTGGCTCATCAAGAAGCGGCTGTCGGGGGCGGTGAGCACGACGAAGATCGACGAGTACTACGAGGCGGCGCGGAAGGCGGGGGCGACCGGCGGCAAGCTGTGCGGCGCCGGCGGGGGGGGGTTCATCCTCCTCTACGCGGAGCCGTACAACAGGGACAAGGTACGCCGGGCGCTGCGCGGCCTCCTCGAGGTGCGGTTCTCGCTCGAGCACGAGGGAAGCACGGTCATCTTCTACAGGCCGTAGGGCGCCGGGAGCGAGGGAGGGTGTCGCATGACGGATGCGCCGACGCTGAGCGTCATCATCTCGTGCTTCAATGAGGAGGAGAGCATCGGCGAGTGCCTCCGGCGGACGCTGGGGGCGGTCCCCCAGGCGGAGATCATCGTCATCCACGGGGGGCGGGACCGGACCGCCGACATCGCCGAGGAGATGGCGCGCGCCCATCCGAACATCAGGGTGATACGGAACCTCGATGATCGCGGGAAGGGTCACGCCATCAAGGTCGGCATCCGGAACGCCTCCTCGGACGTGATGGTGCAACTCGACGCCGACCTTCAGTTCATGCCCGAGGAGATCCCGAAGGTCGCCCGCCCCGTCCTCGACGGGACGGCCGACCTCTCCTTCGGCTGCCGCTTCATGGAGGGGTCGAACGTCGAGCAGTACAGGTTCAGCTTCTTCCGGGTGATGGGGAACCGCATCGTCAACCGCTACGTCACGTACCTGAGCCGCAGGACCTTTTACGACATCACGACCGGCTTCAAGGCATGGACGAGGGAGGCGATCGATCGGATCGCGTTCAAGGACGACCGGTTCATCTACGAGGCCGAGATCGCCATGCGGGCGGCGCTCGGGGGCTGCCGGATCGCCATGGTGCCGATCACCTACTTCAACCGGTACGGCGGCATCTCGGGCCACGGGCGCGGCTGGCGGGAGCCGTTCAGCATCGTGTTGACCGGCGTCAAGATCCTCGTCTTCTCGACGCTGATCCGCCTCTCCCTCTGGTGAGCCGCCGGCGGGGGGACGGGCGGCGGTCCGCGCGCCGCGTGGACGCCCGGAACCGGTTCCACGGAATGAAGACAGTCGCCGTTCTCGCCGTCTTCCTGATTCTCTCCGGGCTGTTCACCTGGCCCCTCATCCTCCATCTCTCCACTGCGTTCGACAACGACATGGACGCGATGATGGGGGTCTGCGCCCTCGAGTGGCTCGGCCGCAACATCTGGACGCAGCCGGGGCGCCTCTTCGAGGCCCCTCTCTACTTCCCCCGCCCCCGGCCGCTCATGACCGGGTTCCACACGTACGGCGTCGCGTTCCTCTTTTTCCCCCTGCGTCTGCTGGCCGGCCACCCGCTGGCCGCCTTCAATCTCCTCCACATCCTCACGCTCGGCCTGAACGGCTTCGCGATGTACCTCCTCGTCCGGCGCCTCGCCGGGGACGGCCTCGCCGGGCTCATCGCTGGGATGGTCTTCGCCTTCTGCCCCTTCAGGACCTCCAATTTCCAGCACATCCCGTTCATGACGAACTGGTGGGCCGTCTTCTCCCTCCTCGCCCTGTGCAGATTCTTCGAGGGCGTCGAGGACCGGGCGGGGCCGCGCACCGCGTACTTCCACGCCGCGGCCGCCCTCTACCTGGCTCAGTGCCTCTCCGACATCGTCACGGGCATCTACTTCGGCGCCGTCCTCATCCCGTTCGCCGCGCTGAATCTCGCCGCGAACCGGCAGCGCATCGGCCGCGGGACACTCGCGAGGGTCGCCCTCTCATGCGGCATGCTCGCCGCCGTCCTCTGCGCGTTGCTGCTGCCGCTCGGGGCCGCCAGGGGCGAGCTGGGGAGGGAGCGCACGGCATGGGACCTCGAACTCGTACAGGAGATATCGCCGTTCCTCTCGAGCTACGTTTCGGCGCCCGCCGGGAACATCCTCTACGGGGAGATCAGCCGTGGCCTTTCCCTGAACTCCCGCCAGCCCAATTTCTACGGTCTCGCCGCCTGGGCGCTCGCCGCAATCGGCGCCGGGCACCTGCTGCGCGCGCGGCGGTCGCCCGGCGGCCGCGCCCCGCGGTGCGCGGGGATGTCCCCGCGGGGCTTCGCCCTGTTCTTCGTGGCCGCCGTCCTGGCCGCCGTCATCCTGTCGCTCGGCCCCGAGATCCACCTCATGCCGGGACGGCCGCTGTGCGCCGGCCCCCACATGCTCATCTACCGGTGGATCCCGCAGATACGGTGGCTCAGGACGCTCGGCGGCCTCGGCATGGTCTCCCTCCTCTCACTGGGGATCCTGGCCGGTTTCGGCGCCGCGCGGCTGCTCGATCTGCTCGCGCGGAGCGGCCTCTGCCGGCGATGGATCGCCGGCGGCGCGCTCTTGGCGGTCGTCGCCGCCGAGTCCGCCAGCCATCCCCCCACGAGCTGGGGGGAGCCGTTCCATTTCGTGCCGGCCGCGCCCCCCGCCGTGTATCAATGGCTCATGGCGCGACCGGACCGGGACCACCTCATCGAGCTCCCGATGCCGTGGGAGCCGGAGGAGGTGATGGGGGCGTTCGGCCTCGACACCGTGGCGATGTACTGGTCGATCTTCCACGGCAGGCGCATCGTCAACGGGCAGACCGCCTTCTACTATCCCGAGTACAAGCTCATCGTCGACCAGATGCGGAACTTCCCCTCGCGGGAGACGATCGACATCCTGCGCGCCCTCGGCGTGCGGTACGTGATCGTCCGCGTCGGACGCCTCCCGCGCATGGAATGGCAGGAGGAACTCCTCCGTACGGTCCCCGCGCCTCGCTACGACTGGCGCGGGACGCTCGACCGGCTCGACCGCTTCGCCGGGGAGCTCGCGCTCAGGGTGAAGGACGGCGGCGACCGCCTCTATGAGATCCTCCCGGCGGAGCGCCCTCCCGCCCCTCCCCTTCCCCTCGGCGTTTCGCTCCCCCGCGACGGATGGACGGCGACGTCGACCGTGCCCGCGCATGACGCGAACCGCGCGATCGACGGGGACCACCGGACGGCGTGGCGGACCGAGTTCGGCCAGTGGCCGGGCGTGCGGTTCACGGTGGACATGGGGCGGGAGCACACGATCACCGGCATCGACATGCTCCTCATGAGCGTCGACGACTGCCCGAAGAACCCGCGCATCGAGGTGTCCAGGGACGGGGCGGCGTGGGAGGAGATCAAGTACGAGGGGGCCTACCTCGACTTCATCCTGCGGCTCCTTGAAAACCCGAGGGATCGGCTGTTCCGGATCTCGTTCCCGCCCGCCCGGGCGCGCTTCGTCAGGATGACGCTCACCCGCCTCGACAACATCCACCCGGTGACGATCGCGGACCTGGCGATCAGGGGGGCGGGCGGCGGGGCGTCCCGGCGCTTCCGCGCGGGGGGGGCCGGTTCCTGACCGGCCGCGAAAGGGCGACGCGCCGACCTCAGTGCCTGCAAAATCCCCGGTACGCCGCGGGGATGTATCCGATCCGGAGGCCGCGCTCGGCGAAGAACGACCTGACCCGCGGCTCGTTCCTGCCGCCCGCGGGGACGAGGCCGCACGCGCACCCGGCGTCGGCGAGGAGGGCGGCCGCGTCGGTGAACGGGAAGAAGGCATCGGCGGCAAATGCCGCGCCCGCCGTCCCGTGGCCGTTCGCACGCGCCCTCGCGACCGCGGTCTCCGCGGCGGCGACGGTGGACGGCCCGCCGCCGATCCCGATGAGCCGGCCGCCCGCGGCGAGGGCGACCTCATTCCCGCCGTGGCTCGAGGTATAGGCGGTCGCCCATGCGATGAGGAGGTCGTCGGCCGACTCGGCCGGAAGGGGCCCGGACGGGCACTCCAGACCTCCGAGATCGAGAACGTAGGTCGCGGGCGGCTGCCTGAGAAAGCCGCCCCTGACCCAGCGGTAGCTCCACCGGGCGGCGCTCATCGCCGGCCCGGCGAGGGCGGCGTTTCGGAAGAGTTTCCGCCGCTCCCGCTTCCCGAGGATGCGGGCGGCATCCGGAGAGAACGCCGGCGCGGCGACGACATCGAGCATCCACGACGGATTCCCGCACCGCTCCTCTCTCCGCGGGCTCCGCACGAGCCGCTCGGCGAGCGCGCCGTCCAGCGCGAAATTGACGACGAGCTCCCCGCCCCAGACCGCCGCCGGATCGCCCCAGAGAGCGCCGTCGATCGCCGCGAGCGGATCGTCGCGGCTCAAGGCGATGCCGCAGGCGTTGCCGTGCTTCGCGGCGACGGCGATGCGCGGGCAGCAGCAGCCGCCCTTCCCGAAGGTGGCGGCGAGGAGGCAGAGCGTCGCGACGACGCTGTCGAGATCGGCCATGTTGGTGAAACAGGGCGTCCCGCCGGAAATCCGCTTGAACCGATGGAGGGCGAGCGGGTCGTCGTCGCCGGGGGAGGCGGCGAACAGCGAGGCGGGCTCCTGGTAGGGGTTCTCGCCGTGGGCGAGCCGCGCGTGTTCGATACCCTGAATGTCCTCGTACCGGCCCTGCGCCGATGGGCGCAGCAGCGCCAGGTAGTGACCCGATATGAGGCGGAGGGCCTTCTCCGCCAGGCGCTCCCGCTCGTCGCCGGGAACCGCGCCCCGCTCCTCCACCAGCGCGGCGACGCGCGCCATGTCCTCGCGCGCCGCCACCGCCACGCGCCCGCCCTTCACCGCGAGGGCGAGGAGCGTCATCCCGCCGACGTCGTTCCCCCGCTCGAGCGGGTACGGGATGTCGTAGACGAGGTCAATCCTCGCCGCGCCGGCCGGCGCGGTCAGCGCCGCCTCGATCCTCGGATGGAGCGGGGGGGGGGACGGGTACTCCTCGGCAATGCCGGTGAATTCGCTGACGGAAACGGCGGGGGCGCCGGCCGCCCGGAGGGCATCCCACGCCTCTCGGGTGGCGACCACCTTCCACCCCTTCTCGACGAGGATGCCCGCGTAGGCGGCGATCTCCCGCAGGTCATTCACGGAAAAGAGCGCGATCGGCGGTGCCGTGGGGGGGCGGCCGGGCATGCGCTACCCCCGCCTGCTGGTGAGGGCCATCCGCACCATATTCCAGAGGGCGCCGGGGTGCATGTTGTAGACGAGCGACTTCTCGATGTTCGGGAGGAGGGCGCACGTGGTGCAGCCGAAGCGCCGCTGCGGTATCCACCACTCGTCGAAATCGGTCTCCAGGATCTTCTTCCCCTGGATGTCGAACGTCTTCAGACAGGACATGAAGAAGCGGCCGTCCACGTCGATGAAGATGCCGTACTCCCACGCCGTGCAGGGAATCGCCCTCCTCCCGTTCTTCAGGCGCCGCTCGCTCACGATCGCGTCGTACGGGTACGGCCAGTCCAGGCAGTAGCGCAGGGCGGCGAGGGAGTGGAAGAGGGGGTACCCCTCCCGCTTCAGTGCGATCATCTTCCCGATGAAGGCGCGGTACTCCTCCTGGCTCAGCCAGTGCCGCGAGACGCTCTCCGGGTAGGAGCGATCGTCGTATGTCGTGGGGACGATGGCCATCAGGACCATCCCCCGCTCCCGCGCGAGCCGCGCCAGGAAGTCGATCGAGTGGACGTTGTTCCTCGTGATGACCGCCTTGATCCTCGTGTGGATGCCGTTCTCCTGGAGCAGTTCGATCGCCTCCATCGCCTTCCTGAAGCTGCCCTTGCCGCGGTTCCTGTCGTTCGCCTCCTCGTCGCCGTCGATGCTCACGCAGACGCTGTCCGCGCCCTTCAGCGTACCGATGTGCCGGCGGACGAAATAGCCGTTCGTCACCACCTCGCAGGCCATCCCCTTCGCGCGGACATAGTCGATGAACTCCCCGATGTCCTTCCTGATCAGCGGCTCCCCGCCGAGGAGCACGACCACCCGCGAGCCCTTCGAGTGGACGAGGTCGACGATCCTCCTGAAATCCTCGATGGACATGTCCTCCATGGCGCGGTTGAACGAGTCCGGGTAGCAGTAGAAGCACCGCAGGTTGCACCGGTTCGTGATCAGTATGTTCGTGATTACCGGTATCCGCCGCCGCAGGAGGCGCGATTTCAGGATCGCCCCGTAGGTGCGGACGTGTCTGATGAGAGCCCCACTCGCGGCCATCTAGGCCTCCCTCCGGAACACCCGCACCTCCATGGCGCCGTCTTCGGGGCCGCAGTGCACCATGTAGCGCCGGCCGGCCCCCCTCCCGAGGTCCGGGGCCGCCTTCAACGCCATGATGTAGGGGAAGAGTGCCGCGAGCGTCCGCACCGGAAGCGGCAAGGACGACAGGGGGGGCAGAACCCGCTCCTCCCCCGGCGCGAGGCCGCGCGGACACTCTCCGCGGCGGTCGAATATCCGGATGCGGTGAGGCCCTCCGCTCTTCTCCCGCCGCACGAGCATCTTCACCTGGACGTCGAGATTGGGGCAGCCGACCCCCGCCGCGTACCTGTCGTACGTCAGGAACCCGAGCGAGCCCCCCCGCTCGAGCGTGAGCATGTACGGATACGCGGCGGAGAGGACCGCGAGGCACGGGATGCGCATCTCCTCGATCAGATCGTTCACGCCGAGAGGGCGATGAGACGCCTCCCCGCCGGCCCCGACGACCTCCAGGAACACACCCTTGTAATCGTCACACCTCGCAAAGAAGGCCTTCTCCGGGGCGCTCCCCCATTCGCGCCGCCGCCCCAGGCAGAACGAGATGTACTTCTTGTAGTCGCAGCACACGCCGCAGACGTCCGGTCCCTCCCCACCGGCTGCGCCGCCCTCGAGGAACGGCAGGAAGAACGGATAGACGGAATAGAACGCCGCGGGGCAGATCTCGTTCTTCCCGCCGAGGTTGAGCACGAAGCGGTCCCCCTCGCGGTAGCCGTAGGGGCAGGACGGGAAGGATTCCACGACGTCGATTGCGATGCCGTGCTCCAGGAGTTCCACGGGCATGAAAAGATCCGCCGCCTTCCTCGCCGCCAGCTCGAGCCGCTGGAGCATGGTGCGGCGCCGCGGCGCGCGGGATACATTGAACGAGACGCCCCCGCCCGGGCGGGGACATTCGAGCCGGCATCGCTCCCGCCCGCCGTCGATCGGATAGCGCCCCCTGCTGAGCATCGCGAGACAGTCGGGGTACAGCACGTGGAACGCCGCCGGGCAGAGGCCGTCCGGCGTCAGCCCCGCGAGGGGATACGCCCGCTCGCGGCGGTGGTAGCGGCATGTCCTGCTCACCCGCGACACGTGGACCGGGGCATCCTTCAGGGGGAGGAACAGATCGCAGTCCTTCATCGAGGGGCATCGGACCGGGAGGAATCAGGGGAGGCGCTCTGCGCCGGACACCTCCCCCCGACGTAATTCTTCAGCGCCACCCCGAACGCCTCGAGGAGCCGGCGGGGGTTGAACGAGAACGCCATCGAGTTGTAGACGCATCCGATGTCGGAACAGGTGATGCAGGGGCACTCGCCGATGTACTCCCAGGCCCGCCTGAGCCCCCCCTCGCGCAGGTTCCTGCCGAACTTTCCGAACATGGGACCGCAGGGATACACGTAGCCGTCCGCGCTCACGTTGATGGTGTACCGCGGGATGTTGCACAGGTGGAGGCCGCTCCTCCGCACCTCCTCCATCTCGTTCCTGTAGAAGATGCGCCTGTACGGGTACGGCCAGCGGATGACGTAGTCGATGGCCGACAGGTTCGTGAGGATGGGGTACCCCTTCTCCTTCAGCGCCCGGTAGTCCCTGTAGAACCGCCGTATCTCCTCGTCGGACATGTACCAGTCCCGCTCACCCCCCTGGATGACCGTGTTGTTGTACGTCATGTGGACGCCGAGATCGCGGGCGAGCCGGGGGAGGTACTCGAGGTTGCGCACGTTGTAGCGGGTCACCACGCCGTGGAGATGGACGTTCAGGCCGCCCTCGATCGCCGCCGTGATCCCCCGCATCGCCTTCGCGTACGACCCCTTGCCCCTGCTCGCGTCGTTCGCCGCCTCGTCGCCGTCGAGACTCACGCAGACGGAATCGACGTCCCGGATCTCGTCGATCTTCTCCGGGATGAGAAAGCCGTTGGTTCTGAGCTCGACGATGCCGCCCCGGCGCCGGATGAAGCGGATGAGCTCCCCGATGTCCTGCCGCAGCATCGGCTCCCCGCCGATCACGATGAAGTGGACCGTGCCCATCCCGGCGAGCTCGTCGATGATCTCCTCCATGCACTGCGTGGACTGGTCCTTGAACTCCTTCGCGTAGGGGCGCGTGAAGCAGTAGAAGCAGGAGCCGTTGCAACGGTTGGTGACGAACAGCCATGCCTGGATGGGGATCCGCCCGCCGGTCGCCCGTGCCTTCAGCAGGCGGCCCGCGATGCGCGCCCCCTGGCGGAGCAGCCCCGTCGCCTTCATGTCCCATTGCCCGCCGGGGGGGACGCCGGGCCTCCCGGGGCATCCTTCGCGGCAATCCTGTCCCTGACCTTGTAGATGAGGCCGGTCAGCTCGACCGCCCTGAAGCGGCAGCTCTCCATGCAGCAGAAACAGGATATGCACTTCCGCCGGTCCAGCACCGGCCCGTCGTCCCAGGAGATCGCCTTCACGGGGCAGATTTCGTAGCACACCTTGCACCGGGTGCATCGGTCGGGATTGAACCGCGGCGTCGTCCGCAGGAAGGGGAAGACGAATCGGTGGATGAACGGCCCCACCAGCCCGCCGATGAAGGTGCGCGGCATCCGGAACCCCGGGATCGCCTCGAGCGGCCCGTCGACGGCGATCTTCGCGAGGTCGATCTCGCCGAGCCCCCGCCGGTGCGCGACGGCGAGCATGGGAACGGACTCGGGCCTGACGCCCATCATGTGCGCCATCACCGCGTCGAGGCTGACGGCGTTGTCCGAGGCGATGATCTTTCCCGCGTCGAGGAGGCGGCCCCCCGAGGGGCCGTTGCCGTCCATGCACACCACCCCGTCCATGATCGAGAGGTCGGGGGGGCGCAGCGCATAGACGTCGACCACGATCTCGCTGAACCGACGCAGCGTGACGGCGAGGGAGTGGAGGAGCGCCTTCTCGGTGCCGACGATGTAGCCGTAGGTGTTCTTCACCGCCCCCGTGATCATGGTGAGGGCGTGCGTCTTGAACTTCGGGACCGAAACGAGGAGGTCGCAGTCGAGGATCTCCCCGGAAACGGCGATCTCGTCCACGAATGTCGAGTTGATCTTCACCCTCGCCGGATTCCTTCCGATGTTCACGTAGGCGCCGTCGGCGGCGGCGAGGAGCCCGCAGGCCCTGAAGCTCCGCTCGTTCTCCGCATAGCCGCGGAGGCCGGGGTTGTCGCCCACCATCACGCGGGCCCCGCGCGCCCGCAGGGAACGCACGAGCGCACCGATGACCGACGGGTGGGTCGTGACGCCCGCGTCCGCCGTCCACGGCCCGAGGACGTTCGGCTTGACGAGCACGCTCGCCCCCTTCCACGCCTTCGGGAAGGCCTCGAGGATCTCTTCGACGGGGCCCGCGACGTCGTCGTACCGGGCGTTTCGTATCATCACCCTCATTCGACCCGAACCTCCCTCTCCCCCGCCGGCCAGAAGAGCGGCTCCCGCCGGGGCCCGTCCCTCCTTTGGAGAACGGCCACGCCGTGGCCCTCGATCCACCACGGGGGATCAGTGTACCACGGCCCGAAGACCGCCGCGATTGAGAAATGCTCCTCGATGTAGCCGCTCAGGAGGAAGCAGCAGACGACGCCGAAGCCGTCGCCTTTCCCGGGCTCCGTGCTCCGGTACATGTTGGAGAGGACGGCCCATCGCACGTTCCGCCGCTCCATCGCCTCGATGATCTCCCGCTCCTGCTCCACGGTGGGGTGGCTGAAGAAGAATATCTCCTGTTGGCGGATGGCGCTGTCGCGTCCGCTCAGGAAGCAGTAGAGCGTGTCGCAGGGGAACGCCACGATCTTCTCATCCTCCCCGACATTCCACATCAGGTAATCGACGGCTCCATGAACGGCCTCCATCCATTCCAGCGGGTTGTTCAGGTACACCCCTCCCCGCTCGAAGCCGAGGTACCGCTCCGGGACCTTCCGGGCCCCGACCGCCCGGGCATCCCTCATGAAGCTGGTCGCCGCGCACGCGAGGATGACCGCCGCGACGCCGTACCGGACCGCGCGGGGGAGTCCGCGCGTCCCCGCGTGGACGGCGAGGACGCAGAGGAGCAGGATCGGGGGGAAGGCCCAGATGAGCTGGTAGTAGATGGCGTAGACGTTGATGAAATACTCATGGATCGAGAAGAGCGCCACGATCGCGAGGGATATCATCGCGGCGCCGAGTTCGTCCCGGGTCGTTCCGAGGCGCCGGTCGCGGGCGATCAGGAGGATCGACCGTGCGAGGCAGACCAGGGCCAGGCAGGCGAGGAGCGGGTAGCGCCAGTCCGACGCGAGCACCTCCGCGAGGTACGCGGCGATGCCGCGGACGGGTCGGAGGATCGACGGCGTCATCGGTCGGCGCTCGTTGCCGAAGGGGAACGACTGGAGCCGGAGGACAGTGGGCAGCCCTCGTGTGAACGGCAGGTAGGAGATGGTGAGCCCCGCCATGAAGAGCGCGGTGAGCTTCACGTACCGGCGCATCCCCCTCGCGATGCCGCGCCGGCCCTCGCGCAGGAGATCGGCGGCGGCGACTGACAGGAGCAGCGCGCAGAACATGGTCGGCCCGATGTTGAATTTGACCAGGCCGCCCGCCACTAGGGCGCCGGTCGCGAGGAGGAGGGGGGTCCGCCCCGGCCGCCTGATAAAACGGAACAGGAAGCAGACGGCGAGGAGGACGCAGACGACGCCGCCCGTGTACATGTATGTGTGGGGGAAATCGGGGTAGTACACCCAGAAGACGGCCGCGGCGACGACGGCGCAGGCCGACGAGGTGAACGGCAGCGCGGCGAGGAAGACGAGCACGCCGCAGAGGAGGATGAGGGCCTGCTGTCCGATCAACGCGCTCCGCGCGCTGATCCCAAGCAGCCGGTAGGAGAGGGCGTAGTAGTACGGCATGATCGGGCCGTATATCCACCAGTAGTCGCGGTACACCATGTCGCCATCGAGCGTCTTCTTGGAGGCGTAGAGGTCCCGGCCGCGGTCGCACTGGTCAAAGACCTCCTGGTAATCCGTGTAGGGAGCCAGGAGCACCGTGCCGACGACGACGGCGAGGCCGATCGCCCCGAGCGTCTTGCCCGCATTCCTCACGGTTGCCCCGCCCTCCCGCACGGGCCCTGAACAAGCCCCCATGCCTGCAGCGCGCGCGCGATGCCGTCGGCCACGACACTGTTGCCGTGCCCGTTGTAGTGGCCGTCGGGGGTAAACAAGTCTTCCGGCGCACGCGCCTGGAAGTCATCCATCAGATCGATATACCTGATCCCGTTCGACCGCATGAAGTCCAGGAGCGGCTCGTACCGCGCCGGGCCCTCCCCCCGACGCCGCGTCTCGATGTCGGAGAACTGGGGGAACACGAGCACGACGGGGACGGCCCCGTCACGGACGACCTCCCCCGTCCATCCGAGGAGCAGCGCCTCGAGAATCCTGTACGCCTCGGAACCGGTGTTGTAGCGGCCGTCCGGACCCGCTATGTTGAGCAGTCGGTAATCGCTCCGCTTCCAGTCATACAGGTGATACGTGAAGAATGCAAGGCGGGCGAGCGGGGAACGGCGGATGAACGGAGACGGTCGATGGTACTGGCTCGGCCTGTAGAGGTTGTCGTGCCGGCCGAGGCGCTCCTGGAGAGCGGTATCCTCGTTGAGCGCCAGCAGCGCCGCCAGATCATGCTCGTCCCTCAGGGGATTCGGTATCAGTTCCAGTTCTCCGTCCACGAGCATGAAGCGCGGCTTCACGAGGGGGGCGTTCGCAGGGTCCGCGTACGGCCTGAACACATTGACGAGCCGCCAGATGTTCTCCGTCATGTACCCGATGAGCACGATATCAGGATGGTGCTCCCTCCCCTCATGAACGTACCTGAGATACGCCTGGTCGGGGCCGTAGGCGGTGACGCCGAAATTCAGCACCTCGACGCCCGGGCACGACTCCTCGAGGAACCACCCCCATGTGAGCGCGTTCGGAACGACGCACTGCGTGAACGAATCGCCGAAGGCCGCGATCCGTGTGATCCCCGCCGGGGGCCGCCCGCCGTACTCCCGCGTCGCGACGATGCCCGCGGCGTTTGTGTGCTGCTCCCCCGCGCGATGATTCGCCCGGAGTTTCCACCCGAGGAGGGGGTCGAACACGATCATGCTCGTCCCGTACCCCCCGCGTCCGAGGAGGACGCGGAGCTCCTCTATCCGCTCCGCATCCAGCACCGGCGTCCCGAATCCCAACGCGTATCCCCGCACGACGCTGAAGACGTGCAGCGCGGCCAGCGCCATGAGCTCGGCGGCGCAGTAGAGGAGAACGATGACAAGGATTGAGAACGCGACGCGCCTCGCCCTCATCGGGGGATGATTCCTGCCGGTATTCCCGTACACCGGGTGGGTTCCGTGACGCGGCCATTATCGAGCAGGCGCGCACGCCTGTCAATGTCAACATCCCCCGCGCGAGGGCGGGCACATACGTCTTGAAATGCGGCATCGCGTGTAGTACCGTGATGCGCGCGGGGCGGCGGTCCCTCCTCCTCACCGGAGGAGACGCCGTTCCGCCCGCGGGAGGAGGCCCTTGAACAGTCAATCAGGAGGGGGGGGTGAGGTGGAGGTCTCCGCGGTCATGCCCTGCCGCAACGAGGAGGAGACGGTCGGGACGTGCGTCCGCAAGGCGGCGGAGGCCATCAGGCGGCTCGGCCTGCGGGGCGAGGTCGTCGTCGTGGACAACGGCTCGACCGACCGGTCCGCCGGGGTCGCCGCGGCCGCCGGGGCGCGGGTCGTCCGGGAGCCGGTGCGGGGGTACGGGAGCGCCTACCTGCGCGGCCTCGACGAGGCGCGGGGCCGGTACATCGTGATGGCGGATTCGGACGACAGCTACGACTGGTCCGACATCGGGCGCTTCATCGAGCCCCTCCGCCGGGGCAGGGACATGGTCATGGGTTCCCGATTCAAGGGGACCATCATGCCGGGCGCGATGCCGTGGCTCCACCGGCACGTCGGCAATCCAATCCTCTCGTGGATCCTGCGGCTCTTCTTCGGCGGCCGCGTCTCCGACGCCCACTGCGGGATGCGCGCCCTCACGAGGGACGCCTTCCGGCGGCTGGGGCTGAAGACCGTCGGCATGGAGTTCGCCTCAGAGATGGTCGTCAAGGCGTGCAAGGCGAAGCTCGACATCGAGGAGATTCCGATCACGCTGCACCCCGACGGCCGGAGCGGCAGGCCGCACCTCAGGACGTTCAGGGACGGCTACCGGCACCTCCGCTTCATGCTCATGTGCAGTCCCACCTACCTCTTCTTCATCCCCGGGGCGATCCTCATGCTCCTCGGCTTCGTGCCGCTCATCGTCCTCCTGCGGGGCGTGGTGTGGATCGGGGGCCACGGCTACGGGACGCACTTCTCCCTCGCCGGCATGGTCTTCGTGACCCTCGGCTTCCAGATCATCATCCTCGGCCTCTACGCGAAGACCTACTCCCATGAGGCGCAGTTCGAGGACGATGCCCGCTTCATCAACCGGTTCTACAAGCACTTCAGCCTCGAGCGGGGACTGCTCCTCGGCGCCCTCGTCTTCCTCGCCGGGCTCGGCATCGACGCCTACGTGCTCTACGTCGCGGTGCAGGCCCGGTTCAGCATCACGATCGCCGAGCTCAACAAGGCCGTCCTCGCGGCCACGTTCATGATCATGGGCGTGCAGATCTTCTTCTCATCGTTCTTCCTCAGCATTCTCGACATGAAGCGGAGGGGCCAGCTCTGAAGGTCCTGGTTCTCAACCCGCCCTTCCATCCGAGGTTTTCCCGCTCGCAGCGCAGCCCCGCGGTCACGAAGGGGGGTACCCTCTACTACCCGTTCTGGCTCGCCGCCGCGGCCGGCCTCCTCGAACGCGACGGATTCGGCGTCACGCTGATCGACGCCCCCGCCCGCGGCCTCGCGCGCGGCGTGGTCGTCGGCGAGGCGTCGCGCCTCTCCCCCCGGCTGGTAGTCTGCGACACGAGCACGCCGAGCATCCACAACGACGCGGCGGTGTGCGCGGATCTCAGGCGCGTCCTCCCGGGGAGCTTCATTGTCCTCGTGGGGACGCACCCGACCGCCCTCCCGGAGGAGACGCTCGGCCTGAGCAACGGCGCCGACGCCGTCGCCGTCGGCGAGTACGACATGACCCTCCTCGACCTCGCCCGGTGCCTCCGGGACGACGGGGATCCCTCGTCGGTGGCGGGGCTCGTCCTCCGGCGCGGCGATTCCTTCGTCCGGACCGCCGCCCGCCCGCTCATCGAGGACCTCGACTCCCTCCCCTTCGTCAGCGAGACCTACCGGCGGCACCTGCGCATCCGCGATTACTACTTCGCCGCCGCCGACTACCCGGTCGTCCAGATCATCAGCGCGCGCGGTTGCCCCCAGCGGTGCTTCTTCTGCGTCTACCCGCAGACGTTCCACGGCAGGCGCTTCAGGCCGAGGAGCCCGGCGAACGTCGCGGCCGAGTTCGCCTTCATCGCCGAGCACTTCCCCGAGGCGAGGGAGATCGGCATCGAGGACGACACCTTCACCGTGGACAGGGCGAGGGCCCATGAATTCTGCCGGCTCCTCGCGGTGGGCGGCAACCGCATCAAATGGTACACGAACGTCCGGGCCGACGTGGACTACGAGACGCTCGCCGCCATGCGCGCCGCCGGCTGCCGCCTCGTGACCGTCGGCTTCGAGAGCGGGAGCCAGGAGGTCCTGAACCGGATGAAGAAGGGGCTGAGCCTGGAGCAGTCCCGGGCATTCATGGAGAACGCGCGGCGCGCCGGGATCCTCGTCCACGGCTGCATCATGGTCGGGAACCCCGGCGAGACGCGGGAGACGATGGATGAGAGCCTCCGCCTCGCGAAGCGCCTCGCCTGCGACAGCTTCCAGTTCTACCCGCTCATCGTCTATCCGGGGACGGAGGCGTACGAATGGGCGAAGGCGCACGGCTACCTGCTGACCGAGGACTACTCGAAGTGGCTGGGCCCCTCGCGCTCGCACGCGAGCCCCCTCTCCCTCCCCGGCCTCCCGATGGAGGAGATGGAGCGCTTCTGCGAACGGGCCTACAGGTCGTACCATTTCAGGCCCGCCTACCTCCTCCGGAAAGCGTTCCAGTCCGTCACCCGTCCGACCGAGGGGCGGCGGAACCTCCGGTCCGCCGGGCGGTACCTGCGCTATCTCGCACGCTCATTTGCCGCCCGTGCGCGCGCGGTCCGGAACCGGGGCATATCGCGATGAAACCAGGCGGGGGGGCGCCGGCCATATCAGTCATCGTCGTCTGCCGCAACGAAAGGGAGAACATCGCCGCGTGCCTCGATTCCCTCCTGGGGCAGGAGATCGACGCCGCCTTCGAGGTCATCGTCTCGGACGGCCGGTCGACCGACGGGACGCTCGAGGTCGCGCGCGAATACGAGCGGCGCCACCCCTCCGTCAGGGTGGTCGTCGAGCCGAGGCGCGGGACCGCAGCCGGGAGGAACGCGGGGGTGCGCGCCGCGCGCGCCGGCCTCATCGCCTTCCTGGACGCCGATTGCACCGCCCCGCCGGGGTGGCTCGCCGCCCTCCGGGACGCCTTCCGGAAGGCGCGGGAGCGGGATCCGGCGGTCGCCGCCGTCGGAGGTCCGAGCCATATACCGGAGCGGAGCACGCCCTTCGCGGAGGCGCTCAGGATCGCCCTGGACACCTGGCTCGGGAGCGCCGGGAGGGTCACCGGGAAGATCCATGCGCGCGAGCGCTACGTGGAGGATCTTCCGTCGTTGAATGTGATGTACGAGAAACGTCTCTTCGAAGAGATCGGCCCGTTCGACGACACGCTTCTGAACGAGGGAGAGGACGCGGATTTCTCCTACAGGATACTCAGATCAGGGAGGAAGCTCCTCTACTCGCCGCTGCCGGGGGTCCGCCACAAATACCGGCCCGATCCGCGATCGTGGTTCAACAACATGCGCCGGTACGGCAGGGCGCGCGCGAGACTCATCATGCGGCAACCCGCCATGCTCAACTTCCAGTACCTCGCACCGCTCCTCCTCACGGCCGGCATCATCCTCTCCCCCCTCGGCCTCCTCTGGCGGCCATTCCTCCTCCCCCTCGGCTACTTTCCCGCTGTCTTGTTCGCGAGCTGCCGGGAGGGGATCCGACGGGGGAGGCCGCGGCTTATTCCGCACATCTTCGCCGCCTTCTGCCTCACCCACCTCGGCTACGGCGCGGGCGAACTGGAGGGGGTGGCGAAAGCCGTCGCGCGGGGGCGCGGGCGGATCAACCGTCGCGCGGGATGAGGTCGTACAGGCCGAAAGGCCCGTCCACCTCGATCACCCTGTATCTCGTTCGCATCTCCTCCAGTTCGCGCTCGTTCCGCGAGTAGAACAGGAAGCGGCCTGATTCCGGCATGCGCCGTGCGGGGAGGATGCGGACGGCAGGCGGCGCGATGAAAATCAGATCCAGCGTTGGTTTCGTCTGCAGGGCATAGATGGTGTCCCTCCCTTTCAGGGCGCGGCGGATCGATTGTTGAATCTCCCGTTTCTCCCGGAAGGACTTTGCATAGAATTCATTGTAGATCCACATCCGGTCCTTGCATGGGAACCGCGTATAGAGATCCGCCCTGAGCGGGAACGGCACGATGAGGGCGAGGATGAGCACCCTCCTGAGACCGGCAAAGAGCGCAGGATGCAGGGTGAGCGCGATGATCAGTCCGACCACAAACGAGTCCCAGCGCTCCGCCGACATCGGCTCGAATATATAGAGGAATCCCAGGCAGGTCAGCCCGAAGCAGCCGGGATAGGATCCCCGCCGGGCGAGCAGGAGAAGGTAGGCGACGCAGAGCGCCACCATCGCGATGCCGATCGCGAGGGCGGCCGCCCCCCGCCCGAGGTTCAGCACCACGAAGGTGTAGGCCCCCAGGAAGTAAACCCGCGTCCACTGGAGGAGATTCCCGTCGAACGAGAGGATCATGTCGGGCCGCAGATACCCGTACGGCTCGATCCGCACGCCGGCGAGGATGATGAACAGGAGCAGCGAGAGGACGGGCACGGCGCAGCACCACATCAAGTTCCGGCGGAACGACAACATGAGCGCGGCCCGAAGCCCCGGATCCGCGGCCCGGCGCATGCCGCGGAGCGTCGACACGGTGATGTACAGCGCCTGGGAACCGACCAGGAGCAGGAACGGGTTCAGGTGGATCAGGGAGACGGTATTGATGAGCGCGACGAGGGAACGGCGCCCGGTCCGGGGATCCGACACGAGCCGGACGAACGCCGTGATGCCCCATATGTAGATGGCGTGGTGCAGGAGGTTCTCCTCCGCCCGCGCGGCGACGTCGATCGTGGCCTGGGCGCAGAGATACAGGATCATGGCAATCGCCCGCTGCCTCCAGGGCACGCCGAGGAGGCCGAGGGCGCACGCGAACGAGAACAGGTTGAACAGAAGGGCCCCGGCGACGACGAGCAGAAAGCCGAGCTTCCCGCTCAGGCCGAGGCGCACGGATCCGACCACCGCCATCTGGAGGAACTCGTGGATGTACGGGTGGGCGATATCCCTGAAATGCCGGTCGCCGAAAATCGAACCGCGGATGATTTCCACCGTGTCATAATCGGAGATGGGTACATGGAAGATGAGGGTGAGATGGAATGCGTAGAGCGCCGCGATGATGATGAACGCGACGATCAACATGCGATCGATATGGGACCCCGCGCCGCGGTTTCGATTCGTCATCGCTCACCACCCGCCGTGATGGGACGGCAGTATACCATCATGTCCGGCGGCGGCGACACGGTTTCTTGACACGGTGTCTTGATTCCTGTTTCTTGATTCCATTCGCCGGAATGGATAGGATACACTACTGACGTGAGAAGCGAGACCGATCCGGGAGCGCTGCGGGGCCCGTCCCCGTTGCGGCTGCTCCTCGTCAATATCCCCTTCTACCATGCCGGCTGCGCCGAGGCGCCGCTCGGCCTCGCCTACGTCGCCTCCGTCCTCGAGCGCGAGCGGATACCGTTCGACCTCCTGGACGCGAACGCCCTGGGGATGGAGATGCCGGAGATCGTCGCCCGCGTCCGCGAGCGGCGGCCCGCGGCCGTCGGCGCCACGGTCATGACGTCCATGCTCGCCGCCGGCAGGCGCCTCGCGGACGCCGTGAAGGCACTCCCCTCCCCCCCGATCGTCGTTTTCGGCGGCCCCCACGCGACAATCGCCCCCGGCGAGACGATCGAGCGGGGCGGCGCCGACATCTGCGTCCGGGGCGAGGGGGAGGAGACCGTCCTCGATCTCATGGCGCGCCTCACGGAGGGCCCCGCGGGGTGGAGGGGCGTGGCGGGGATCTCCTTCCGCGACGGCGGCGAGGTCGTCCACACGGCCGACAGGCCCCTCATCCGGGATCTCGACTCGATCCCGTTCCCGGCGCGGCGGCTCCTGCCGATGGAGCGCTACCAGACCATCCACACCGGCCGGAAGCGGTTCGCCACGATCATGACGAGCAGGGGATGCCCGGGCAAGTGCATGTTCTGCTACCGGCCGTTCGGCCGCGACCTCCGGTACCGGTCCCTGGACAACGTCATGGCGGAGGTGCGGGAACTCGTGGAGCGGTTCCGGGTGGAGGAGATCTCCATCCTCGACGACGCCTTCACGCTCGACCGGGAACGGGTCATCGCGTTCTGCGAGCGGGTGCTCGCCAGCGGTCTGCAGTTCGAGTGGCGGCTCGGGAACGGGACGCGCGTGGACCTCATCGACGAGGATCTGCTGCGCCTCATGAAGCGGGCGGGATGCTACGAGGTCGCCTTCGGCATCGAATCGGGCGACGACGAGGTTCTAAGGAAGATCGGAAAGGAGATCACCGTCGCGCAGGTGGAGCGGGCGTTCGCGGCGGCGAAGCGGGTGGGGATGGAGACGATCGGCTTCTTCATGATCGGCCACCCGTTCGACACGGTCGGGACGATGCGGAAGACAATCGACTTCGCCGTCCGGCTCGACCCGACCTACGCCCAGTTCACCATGAGCACGCCTCTCCCCGGGACGGCGCTCTGGACATGGGTGAAGAAGCACGGGCGGTCGCTCATCGGCGACGACGTCACGAAGCTCGATTTCCTTGGCACGAAGCCCCACTACGAGACCGACGCCTTCACCAGGGAGGACGCGGAACGGATGTACCGGCTCGCCTACAGGAGATTCTACCTCCGCCCGCGATACGTCTGGCGGTCCCTGCGCAGGATCCGCTCCTGGAACGACATCCTCGTCATCCTCAAAGGGCTCGTCTATCTTCGGAAGGTCGCCCCGGAGGGCGGGGGTGACGGGCGATGAGCGCAGGGGGGGGCGAGACACGCTTCCGGAGATTGAACCCGGTCATGCTGGGCGTGCAGGAGGACGTCCGCAAGCTGAAGGTGCTCGCGCGGCTCTCGCTCCGGCACGCCACCCCCCGGAAGATCCGCAACCTTCTCACGGCGGAGGCGGAAATGCTCCTCCGGCGCAGCCGCCTCGCGGGCCTCCCCTACTTCATCAAGGTCGAGCCCACGAACAACTGCAACCTCCGTTGCCTGCTCTGCCCGCAGGTCACCGGCTACTGCCATGTGAGGAGTCCCGCACCCCCGTGTACGGGCGGCTCCCGTTCGAGATCTACGCGAAGGTCGTGGACGAGCTGCGCGACGTCCTCTTCTCCGCCCTCCTCTACGGGCAGGGCGAGCCGTTCTTCTCGAACGACATCTTCAGGATGATCCGGTACGCACGGGAAAGGAACATCGGCACGGTGATCAGCACCAACCTGAACATCAGGCGGGACGGCTTCGCCGAGGAGGTCGTCGAATCAGGGATCGAGCACCTGGAGGTCTCGCTCGACGGGACGGACGTCGAGATACTCGACGCCAACGTCCTTCGACTCGGCGCGGATGAGACGGCCAGACGGTCGCTCGGGTTCGACATCGTCGGCCTGAGCCTTTTGACCCCCGTCCACAATTTCGCCGTCGAAGTCGTCAGGCGCCTGCCCTCCCATGTCATGAAGGTCGCCGGGGGACTCCATGCCTGCGGCGTTCCCGAGGAGCTGCTCCACGCCGGCTTCGACGCCGTCGTGGCCGGCGAGGGGGAGGGGCCCCTGTCGGAACTCTGCGCGGGACGCCCCCTCGGGGAGATCAGGGGTCCCGTCTTCCGGCGGGACCACGAGATCATAAGGAACGAGGCGCGCCCGTTCATGGACGTCGACGCCCTCCCCTTCCCCGCCCGCCACCTGCTCACCGCGAACGGCGTCAACAGGCCTTACTACTCGAGCGGGACCGAGCGCTTCCCGTGGGCGCCTCATCTCTCGAGCCGCGGCTGCCCGTACGGCTGCTACTACTGCAACCGCATGGCGCTGGGGCGGCGATTCCGGGCCCGGTCGCCCGAGCTGGTGGTCGAGGAGATCGCCTCCCTCGTGGAGCAGTACGGCATCAGGGAGCTCGACATCGTCGATGACTCCTTCAACATCGACATCGCGAGGGCCAAGCGGATCTTCGACCTCCTGGTCGAGCGCCGGTTCGGCCTCACCGTGAGGTTTCCCAACGGGATCAAGGCCGACGCGGTCGACCGCGAGCTCATATCGAAGGCGAAGGTGGCGGGATTCAACTACATCGCCTACGGCGTCGAATCGGGCAACCAGACCGTCTCCGACCTCACCGGCAAAAGCATCAGACTCGAAGCGTTCAGGGAGGCGGTGCGCCTCACGAAGGAATTTGGTATAAATGTCACCGCGTTCTTCATCCTCGGCTTCATCGAGGATACCACCGAGACGATGGAGCAGACGATCCGCTTCGCCAAGGAGCTTGACACCGATTTTGTCAACTTCGCCATCGCCACCCCCTATCCCGGCGCGCGGTTCTACGAGAAGGTGAAGGCCAACGGGGAGCTCCTGTACCGCAGCTGGGACGAGTGCTTCCACACGACCGGCAGGATGCTCTATCGCTATCCGGGCGCCCCCGACGCGCGCGACGTCGAGCGCGCGTACCGGCGCGCCTTCCGCGCCTTCTTCTTCAGGCCGTCATTCGTATACAGGCATGTGCTCAGAAAGGATTTCTTCAGGCGGCTCCCCATACTCCTCCGCGGCCTCAAGGCCCTGCTCCAGACACAGTTCGAACGCAAGGGTCGCCTGCGGGGAAGCGTGTTCAGGCAGGGGATTTCCAGGCGAACAGACGAGAGGCATGGTGGAATCCGCACATGAAAGTTCTCCTCATCCTCCCCAATGAAGCCGAGCAGACCGGCCATTACATGGCGAACCTCGGCACATCCATGCCGCTCGGCCTGGGTTACCTCGCCGCCGTACTCCTCCGGGAGGGGCATGAGGTGGAGGTGCTCGATTTCCAGATCAGGGGCGTCAGCATCGGAACGATGACCGACTCCATCCGCCGGAAACGGCCCGACGCCTGCGGGATCTCGGTCACCACCCCATTCTCGCCGTGTGCGTACCGGGTCGCTGCAGCGGTGAAGCAGGCATCCCCGGGAACGGCGGTCGTCCTCGGCGGGCCGCACACGGTGGCGGTCGGCGACGCCGTACTCGCCGACTGCCCCGCGGCTGACTGGGCGGTCTACGGCGAGGGGGAGCGCACGCTTCCCGAATTACTAGACGCTCTCGCGGGGAAACGGGGGGCAGACTCGGTCCGCGGCATCGGCTTTCGCCGGGAGGGGCGCATCGTCCGCACCGGCAGGCGGGAGTTCATCCGGGACCTGGATTCGATCCCGTTCCCCGCCTACCACCTGTTCCCCCTCGACCGGTACCGCCCGATGGTGGCCTGGTTCCGCCGCCGCCCATGGGCGAACGTGATCAGCAGCAGGGGCTGCCCCCACCGCTGCATCTACTGCAACAAGAACGTCTGGGGGGCGACCTACAGAATGCGGAGCGCCGCGAACGTTTTCGAGGAAATGATGCTGCTCCGTGACCGGTTCGGGGTGCGGGAGGTGTCGTTCTCCGACGACACCTTCTCCGTCAGCAGGACGCGGACGGTGGAGCTCTGCAACCTCCTGATAGCGGCCAGGACGCCGCTCATCTGGAAGTGCAGCACGCGGGTAGACGACGTGGACCCTGATCTCCTCTCCCTTCTGAGGAAAGCGGGATGCTACAGCGTGGGCTTCGGCGTCGAGTCGGGCTCCCAGAGGATACTCGACGCCATCCGGAAGGGGATCACGAAGGAGCAGGCGCGACGCGCCTTCCGCGACGCGCGGAGGGCGGGCCTCGAGACCCGCGCCTATTTTATGCTGAACCTCCCCGGCGACGACATCGAGACGACGGAGGAGACAATCCGGTTCTCGAGGGAACTCGATCCCGACTACATCGATTTCGAGATCGCCCATCCCTATCCGGGGACTGAGTTCCACCGCCTCATCGAGTCCGACCCCCGCTTCACCATCGTGCGGGAGCACTGGGACGATCCCCGCGCCCATATCGGGAACTACATCGTCTATCGCCAGCCCGGCCTTCCGGAGGACGCGATCAGGAGGTACATGAAGAAGGCCTTTGTGAGATACTATCTCAGGCCGAGGCAGCTTCTCCGCCAGGCGCGCTCCCTTTTCACGCCGGGGCGCAGCCTGGCGACGATCCGCGCTGCATGGAACCTTCTTCGCGTGAAGGTGGCCACATGAACCGCCCGTCCGGGGAGGGTGAACCGCCAGAGCCCGCAGGGGGGGCCGACGGACAAGGGGTGGCACGATGATCCAGAGGCAGAATCCGATCATGCTGAGCGTGCAGGAGGACGTCCGCAAGCTGAAGGTGCTCGCGCGGCTCTCGCTCCGGCACGCCACCCCTCGGAAGATCCGCAACTTCCTCACGGCGGAGGCGGAAATGCTCCTCCGGCGCAGCCGCCTCGCGGGCCTCCCCTACTTCATCAAGGTCGAGCCCACGAACAACTGCAACCTCCGCTGCCCGCTCTGCCCGCAGGTCACCGGCCACTGCCAGGTCAGAGGAGCCTCGGCGCCCGTTTTCGGCACGCTCCCTTTCGAACTCTACACGAAGCTGATCGACGATCTGCGCGACGTCCTCTTCTCCGTCCTCCTCTACGGCCAGGGCGAACCGTTTCTCTCTGGAGACATCTTCAGGATGATACGGTACGCACGGGAAAGGAACATCGGCACGATGATCAGCACCAACCTGAACATCTCGAGGGACGGTTTCGCGGAGGAGGTCGTCCAATCAGGACTGGATTTCATCGAGGTGTCGCTCGACGGAGCTGATCAGACGGCATACGAGACGTTCCGTGTCGGCGGCGACTTCGCGCTCGTGCGGGACAATCTCGCGAGGATCATCGCGGCGAGGCGCCGGCTCGGGCTTCGCGCGCCACTCGTCGAATGGAAATTCATCGTTATGCGGCACAACGAACACCAGATCGACGACGCCCGGCGGATGGCGCGGGAGATCGGCGTGGATTATCTAACGTTTACCCCCGTCGCCAACATCGATCCCTCTCGGAAAGACCTGATCGAGAGGTGGGTCTCCACGATCCCGCGCTACCGTCGGTACGACGTGGGTGCGGGGCTCGACCTGCGCGCCGAGCGCGCGAGGAAGACCTGTTCGTGGCTGTACCGCTCGGCCTCGGTGAACTGCGACGGGAGCATCTCACCCTGCTGTTACTACCCCAACTTCCCGCAGGCGCGTTTCGGTGATCTCCGGGAGGAGACCTTCAGGGCCGTCTGGAACAACACGCGCTTCATGAGCGCCCGCGCAATCTGCAACCGCAGGCTGCTTGCGCAGGTCGGGGAACAAGCCGGTATCTGCTACCTCTGCCGGCGCTCGGAAAGGGCCTGACCGCCCGTCCCGCGGAGACGCGGCCGCCGCACGATCCTGACGTGGTCCCAGTACGCCTCTCCCTCCCCCTCCCCGGCCGGGCCGCCGCGCACCTCGACCGTCGAGTCCCGCCGGAGATGGGGCGTGAGATCGTACCGCACCCTGTGCCACGGCGACGGCTCCGTCGACACCCGCGGGAGCGAGATGACCGTCGCCCTCGACTCATCGTGCATGAGGACGAACTTCCCCCCCTCGGGGATCGAGGGGAGCTCCTCCTCGGCCCGTATCCGCAACTTGACGGGCTTGGGATCCGGCAGGGGGAGGTCGGGGACATGCTCCTTCGGCCAGTAGCACCCGTACGGGTGGGGATCCCCGGGGGAGAGCCAGATAATCGGATAGGTGCTGTCCGTCCACTCCGTCAGGATGAAGTACGACCGGATCTCGTCCTTCCCGGGCGGGCATGTGCCGGGGTATTTGAAGAGGTTCACGTTGTTCTGCGCGGACCGTATGCGGAGCGGTTCCGGCCGCCTCGCCGGATCGAACGACGGCGAGGCCTGGGCGAGGCGCGTGAGCGCCTCGTCGAAATAGGTCGAGCCGTCCTCCGCAACGTACAGGATGATGTCCTCGTCCCTGCTCGGCACGATCGAGACCGCCCGCAGGCCGGCGGGCGCGTCCTCGCCGATCCGGGTTCGTCCCAGTTCCCTCCCGCCCGCCGCCGCCGACAGCTCCCACGGGGTGCCGCTCCCGCAGGCGGAGATTTCCAGGATCACCTCTTCATCTTTCGCCGCCTTCCCGACGTCGGAGAACGTCATGACGCACGGCTCCGATGCCTTCGCCGGGACCGTCCTGAAGACGTGCCGCCGCTTCCTGAACTCCCGGATCAGGCCCGTCGTGCCGTCGGCGCGGCAGTTCCGGAGCGTGAGCGCCGGGTTCCAGAGGCGCAGGTCGAGGTCGAGCTTCTCGGCGCGGAGGGCCGCCCACTCCCTCTCCTGTTCCGGCCCGATGGGGAATGGGGAGTCCGCCGGGGGCGGCGGGGGCGGCTCCCGCCGCGGGATGATGAGGCGCTCCCCCTCGATCCGTCCGCCGTTGGACGCAATCACCGTCTCCCCCAGCGTCGCCGTCCTCGCGGCGAGCCCCGAGATCGTCATCCACAGGGGGAGGCCGCGAAGGGAGACGTTCTTGTACCGGTCATTGTAGATGTCCCACTTCGCGGGTATCGCCCGCGCGCCTGTGATGATGCCGATGATCCCCCCCGCGGAGGAGGCGTTGCAGTCGGTGTCCCATCCCGCCATCGTCCCGATCCTGACCGCCGCGTCGAAATCCCCGCCGCTGTAGAGGAGCGCGATGACGACGGCGGCCCCGTTGAGGACCGCCGACTCCGCCCGGTGGCCTTTCGCATCCTGCCATTTCCGCGCGATCTTCTCCCTCGTCGCCTTCCAATCCGACGGGTTCTCCCGGTGCCAGCCGATGACGTCGCGCACGGCCTGCGCGTAGTCGGATTCCGGGGGGATCTTCATGAGCGCCGTCTCGACGAGGGCGCCGATGTCGTTCTCGACGAAGGCGGCGCTCGCCAGCGCCGCCGCGAAGACGCCGCCGTACGCGCCGTCGGCGTAGTTGGTGATCCGGGATGCCTGTTCGGCGTACCCGCAGGCGGCGTCGATCATGCCGGGGGAGACGACGCCCCATGCGTCGTTCTGAATCTGCGCATCGATCGACCAGGCATATTCGTTGAAAACGGGGTGGCCGGTCTTCGGCGGCGCGACCCCCGCGGCAAGATTCTTGTATGCGCAGAGATTCGCCAGCCACAGCCGCCCCGGCTCGAGGCGTTCGAAAAACTCCGCGGCCATCTGTTCCCGGGTTACCCCCGGGCCGTGCCGCTCGAGCGAGAGGAGGAACGCCATGCCGACATAGAGATCGTCGTTGTCGCTGAAGTAGCCCGACACCGGCGCCTCATGGACGTAATCCGTGATCTCCGGCGGAGGCCAGGGCATGGAGAACTCGTACGGTCCGCCGAGCGTCACGCCGATGATCTTCCCGAGCCACCAGCCGTGCACCTTCTCCAGGTAGACCGACCGCGGAATCGCGCGGTGCTCCCCGGCGCCGCCGGCACACACGCCGCGACCGGACAGGAGGAGCCAGGCGCCGACCGTCAGAACGATCACGCGGGCCGTCATCCGCCCGGTGCCCGCCCGCGGGGATCCCGGATGCCGGCGCGTTCCACCTCCCTCCCCGCTCCCCGCGCGCACGTCAACGCCCCGTCTGTCTCGTCGCATCATCGCCCTCCCTGCCGTCGCCGCCGTGTTTGCCCGTCGCGTCAACCATCCACTGGTACAGAGCCGTGCCGACGACCTCATGCCCGCGCGCGGACAGATGCGTGTCGTTGCAGAAGTAGAGGAGCGGCGGCGCGAAGCTTTCCTCCCGCAGAACGGGATAGAGATCGATGAAGGGAATCCCCCTCTCCGCGCAGAAGGCCCCCAGGAGATTCCGCTGCGCATCCATGTTGTCGGCCAATCCCTGGAGATCGGGTTCCGTATCGCCGAACAGGCCGGCGAGATAACGCGCGAGGCAGTCCGGGCCCCAGGAGGCGATGACGTGCTCGATGCAGACATGGGGTTTCGAGGGCATGAAGCACACGGCAAGCCGGATGTTCCGCGCGGCACAGATGTCACGGATGATCCCGATCTCCCTCAGTGCGATCTCCCAGCCGCGCGCCGTCATGGCCCAGGTCGACGGGTCGTGCATGAGCATGGTGATGTACCCTGGGGCAAAGGATACGCGCAGCCCCCCCCGATGGAGGGGAGTTCGATGGCATTGTCGATCCCCCATCTGAAACATTCGTCCCCCTGCACGGCGGCATGCGCATCCGCCGCTTCGCCTCCGGCGGTCGCGGGAATCAGATAGCGGTCCCATAATCGGATACGCGCCGGGAGAGGCAGCAATCCGCACACGAGGAGATCGTCGAGCGGGGTGTATGCGAATGCCATGGGGGCCACCCCGAATTCAGCGGGAAACCATCTTCCCGGATTCCGCATGCCGTCCCGCATGAATCCTTCGTATCTGATATTGTCCCGCAGGTCATTCCCCTCGAAATACACGAGGAACACCATCCGGGGCCGCTTCGGCAGTCCGTACCGCTCCAGGATATTCCTCTCCTGGAAGGTCCCCATGCCGGGATGCCCGAGGTTCGCGCAGGTCAGGCCGGAGAGCCACCCGAACCAATCGCACAACGTATGCGGAACCCTGGGCTCCGCGAGGAAGGAATCCCCCAGAAAGACGACATCCGCGAGTGGGGGATTGGCGCCTTCCATGAATCCGTCGGCATCATACGCGGCGTCCACCTCCTTCTGCTCGATGCAGTCCCGGAGACCCGTATGGGTATCTCCACTCGCGGTGGCATATTGGAATCTTGAATGCGGCTTGAATCGTATCCCCGTCAGTTCCTCCGGCCTCATCGGACCCGAGAAGTCGGTTCGGAAATACCTGAGGGGGCGGCTGCGGATCCTCCCCGTCACGCATGCCGGCCTCCAGCGGGGGAACAGGCGCAGGAAGGCCTCCATCGACCCCGCGACGAGGAGCGCCATGAGGAGGAACAGGAGGACTCGAACGGCGATCCTGCGCCGATGGCGGCCGGGAGGCGTCCCCGCCGGTTCCCGACTCGCCGGGCGCAGCGCGAGCGCACCGATCAGCGCCGCGAATCCAGCGAGCGCCGGCAGCCACGGGACGGGGACGACCCGGAGATCGTCAACACGCACATCTCCCGCCCGGGCGCTGAGGACAATGGTGCAGCGTCTCGATGCCGGCCAGAGGGGGATTGAGAAATCGCGGCGCCCGGCGGCGAGGCCGCGCTCGCGCACCGTGTCGATTGGGCCGTCGTCGCCCCGGTGCAATGCGACTCCGAGCACCGCATCCCCCCTTTCCGCGCACGCCGAGAATTTCAGAACGAACTGCCCGAGGGGGCGGAACGGGAACCCGAGGTTGAGCGAGAGCGCCGACGCGCGCGGCAGGTATGTGTGGGTGTGCATGACGCCGTAATCGTGGCTGGTCGACGTCTCGGCCGGCGCCTCCGCCGCCGGGTCGGCCATGGTATAGACGCCTTCTTCGGACCGGAGGAACTCGGTTGGGAGGAGCAGGAAGAGCGCCCCGCAAAGCCCGAAAGAGAAGGCGGCCAGCGAGATTGCCGCACTGGAGCCCCTCATTATGGTATCATCCTACCACAATCCCCGGGAAGGTGGCATATGGCTCTCCGGATCGCGGAAAAGAGGCGCGCGTTGATCATCTTCGCCCTCTTCTTCGTCGCCGCCGCGCACACCGATTTCGTCAACTTCATCGAGCGGCGCGACAAGGAGCAGGTCATCCCGTTCCTGCAGTGGTCGGACGAGGCGTTCTACTACTCCTTCGCCCATTCGCTCGCGTTCGACGGCGATGTCGATCTCACGAACCAGTTCAGGTTCATCACCTACGGCCCCATCGGGCACATCATGAACATTCTCTTCTACGGGGACTACTTCATCGAGCCGGACATGCCGATGCGCTCGAAGGTCGGCATCGGAACCGCGATCCTGACCCTCCCGTTCATCCTCGCCGCGAGGGCCGCCGCGTCCGTGTATGAGTCGCTCGGCGGGCCGGCGGTGAACCGTTTCGCGGCCGTGTACCTCTGGGCATACAAGATGGGAATGCTCTTCTGGGCGTTCGCCGGGATCGGCGCCGGCTACGCGCTGCTCAGGCGGATCGGCAGGACACCGGGGGTCGCCGCCGCCTCGGTCGCGGCCGCGATGCTCGGCCTCTCCATCGGCTACTACGTCATCTTCCAGAACGCGTGGACGCACATCATCTGCTTCGGATGGGTCACGCTGCACCTCCTCGCCTGCGCCCGGTGGCACGAGGACCTGAAGGAGGCGCCTCCCTCCCCCTTCCGCCCGCTCGCGCCCCTCCTCGTCGGCCTCTCGGGAGGGCTCTGCCTCTCGATCAGGTTCAACAACCTCCTCCTCATCCCCGTGCCCCTCATCATCTGCATGCACGAGGCCATGCGCCGCGCGCGCGGCGGGGCGGGCACGGGACGCGAACGGCGGCGGCGCGCCCTCGCGTCCCTCTGCATCATCGGCGCCGGCTACGCCGCCGGCTTCCTCCCGCAGATGCTCGTCTGGCGCTCCATGTACGGGGAGTGGCTGGTCGACACCTACGGGCGCTTCGGCGAGCGCCTCTCCGTTCTGCCGTGGTATTTCTTCCACATACTGCTGAGCCCCCGCTGCGGCCTCTTCGTCTGGACGCCGCTCGCCGCCCTCGCCTCGGCGGGGATGATCCTCGGCATCGGGCGGGAGGGTCGCGCGTCGCCGTGGCCGTGGATCTGCTCCTACATCCTCCTCGCGCACGTGTGGTTCTCCGGCTGTTTCCCGGGATGGCACATGGGGCAGTCATTCGGCGCCCGGTACCAGTCGGATTACACCTTCGTGTTCATGTACGGGTTCTCGGTCGTGTTCATGCGCGCGCGACGCGGGAGGATTGCTCAGGCGGCACTGCGCGCGGCCGTCGCCATCCTGATCCTGTGGAACTTCTATCTGATGATGGCGTTCCGCGCGTATGTCATCGGCGCGCCGGCCATGCACCTCGTCCAGAAGCCGTTCCGGCTCGAGCCCCTGATCGTGGAGCGGCGTAGGGTGTGGGACTGCTTCCGAAAAGAGATCGCCCTCGTGCTCGATGTCGGCCTCCACACCGACTACCGGCGGCGCTACCCGCTCATGACGCCCGCGGACCTCGGCCTCCCGACGCCGGAGGAGCACGAGCGGCTCTTCGACCCGGCCGACGAGGCGGGATCGGTCGCGCGCTGGCGGCGGATGTGCGTCGAGCACTCCGAGCGGATCATGAACCCGGCGGGCTGAGGCCGACTTCGCCCCTACGGCCCCGCTCTCGCAATCCCGATCCGATCGACGAGGGGGAAGGCGTCGCCCCCGACGAGGTCGAGCACGCCCTCCCCGGCCGCGGCGCTGAACGATCCGATCGGGCGCAACTCGTCGTGCGCGGCGGCGGCGGGGGCCTTCTCCAGGGGCCGCCCGTCGAAGAAGGCGCGCGGCGGGGCGGCGTCCCCGTCCTCGAGCCGGACAGAGACGACGTACGCGCCCCCCTCCCCGAACGAGAGCCGGTACCGGGCGAAGTACGGCTCCGACGGGTCCCGGCGGGCGGGCGGCACGAGCGGGAAGTCGAGGTCGTACGGGAAGAGGACGTCGTAGTCGCCGATCGTCGGCTCGCGCAGGAGCCGGTTGTCCACGCCGATCCTAGGGTGCGCGATGAAGACATTGGCGCTGACGAGGTGCGTCGCGGGGAGCGCGGCGTCATACGCCACGGGGAACGGCGGCTTCCGCAGGAGGAACGCGCTGACGCCCTCCGGGTGCAGGAGCTCGCGGTCGAGCAGTTCGTACCCCCGGTAGCCCCCGACGAGCCGCTCGAACGTGTCGGCGCTCCCCAGGTGCCGAGCGCGGAGCGATGCCCCGTACCCCCCGGCGAAGAACGCCGCGAGGGGCCGGAAATCCGGGTGCTCCCTCTCCCCCTCCTCGAGGACGACGAGGTAGTTGAAGCTGTCCATGCACTCCAGGAATGATTCGGGGGCGAAGAAGCTCCGGTAGACGTACACCTCCGGGTTCGCCGACTCCATGAAGTACTCGAAGGAGTCCACAAGGAGATAGTTCCTGGCCGAGTACTCGAACTCGCACACGCCGATCCGGACATACCGGTTGCCCGCCTCCCGCACGCCGATCTCCCCGATGAACCGCCGCGCGACGCGCTCCAGGTTGTTCGGGAACGCGGGGTGCGCCCACACCGGATACCCGTCTGCCCGGAGGGCGTCGCCCGCGTAGGGGGCGCAGCCGGCGTACGGCGGGGGGCCGAGGCCGAAGGAGAGCTGCATGAAATGGAAGATACCCCAGCAGAGGGCGGCGGCGCAGAGGGCATACCGCAGCGCCCTCTTCCTGATCGTGGAGAGCCCCGCGCCGATGAGGACGCCGAACGCCGGGAGGCTCCCGAAGAAATAGACGTCGTACTTCACCTGGATCATGGTCCAGATGACATACGGCACGGCGATCCAGAGGAGGATGAACGCCTTTCCGCGGAATCCGGAGCGCAGGAAGCACGGGAGCGCGAGCACGGCGGCGGCGAAGAAAACCGGGGATACGTAGATAATCGCGGGCACCAGGTAATAGCAGAAGTACTGCGGACTGAGGGAAAACGAACCGAGGTACTCCCTGTCCAGGTCGACGTTGCCGAACTCGCTGACGCGGGCCGCGTGCTTTACGAAGACGTCAACGATGTCCCTGAGGTTTCCCCACCAGAAGAGGGAAGAGAGGATCATGCCGAGGGCCGCAACCACGGACACGTTCATGATGAACCGACCCGGCAAGGAGAGAGAATGGGCGCGCCCCCTCCCTGCATCCCGTCGCCCCCGATATGCGTCCCGTGCGCCAACGAGCAGCGCGTACGTCACCGGTCCGCACAGGAAGATGACGAGCTGCATCTTGACGAGGAGACCGAGCCCCATCATGCATCCGAGGATAGCGGACGGCAACGTCCGGGTGAAGAAGTCGGTCCGCATGAGCCAGTAGATGTTCACGGCGATGGCGGCCATCAGCGGAAAGTCAAGGCCATAGCCTCTCGCCATGCCGTAGGTGACGGGGAAGAGAGAGACCGCGAGCGCGGACAGGAAACCGGCCTCGGGGTTGAGAAACCTGTTCCCGATGCAGTAGATCGAGAGGAGAAGAACCGACAGCCAGATGAGGTTTGAGAGGATGATGACGCGCGGAGTCAGACCGAACAGCAGCGTCATCGGCGCAGTGACGACATAGATGAGACGAGGCCATATCCAGATGTGCTCCTCCGGCATGCTCCGCTGGTGGAAGAGGGCGATGGAATCCCTGACCAGACCCCCTGGGGAAGTGGAGTTCCTGACCATGTCCCGCATCTGGAGATGATATTTCGTGTGGAGCTTGAGGTGAGCGGCAACGTCCTTTCGCTCAATGTTCAGATCCCCGCGGAGAAAGAGCACATGCGCCATGGCCTGGGAGGCGATGAGGAGGGCGGTGAGCGCCGGGAACAAGAGCCGCGCGCGAATGATCTTCATCATGGACGACGGCTGTCCCTCTCCTCGCCCGGGGCCGGCGGGAGGTGGCGGAAATCCGCAGCCTTTCCCGAAAGGAGTCTCCGCAGTATCGCCATCGCGGCCCGGGCATATGCGGACAGGTGCCGCGGATGGGTCAGCACCCTGAAGCAATAAATCAGAAGGCGGCGGGGCGAGAAGAAGAACCCCCGCAGGATTTTTCTATAGTACTGCTCCATTCGTCGCACGTCAAGATCCCGCGGGATGAACACCGGTTCCCAGAGGTTCGATGCGATGACGTCGCTCCGGATCCGTCCGTATGCCGCCACCATCTCCTCCGCTGCCGTCCCCGGGAGCGGCGAAAAGTAGGAAAGTTGAATACTGCTGAAGGGGGAGTGCCTGATGAGCGCCATGGTGCGCCTGATGGATTCCTCCGTCTCGCCCGGGCTGCCGATGATAAAGAAGCCGTGCACGCGAATCCCGGCCCCGTGAATAAAACGGATGCTCTCAATCGTCTTTTCCAGCGGGATGTTCTTGCCCAAAATGTCGAGTATTCTCTGATCGCCGCTCTCGACACCGATGGACACCTGGTAGCAGCCGCTGCGCTTCATGAGCCCGAGCAGCTCGGGATCCACCTCCCCCCCCCGGCAGAAGCAGCACCACGAAACGGGGAGGCGCCGTTCGATCATGGATGTGCATATCTCGATGGCCCTCTTTCTGCTGAAGAGAAAGGTGTCATCGAAGAAGAATATATCCCGCACTCCGTAGCGCGACATGAGATGCTCGATCATGCCGATCACCGAAGAGGCGCTGTGCGAGGCGACCTTGCGCCTGTTGATGCTCTTGGCGCAGAAGATGCACTTCCCCGGACAGCCGCGGCTGGTCACCAGTGTCGCCGACGGAAGCCTGTAGAAATACTGCGGCGCGGGTCGATAGGCCCGGGGAAAATCGCACAGGAGGTCCCACGCCGGTAAGGGCAGCGCATCAAGATCTCGAACGACATTGATGCCTTCGGAGACGATCGTTCTTCCGTTCTGACGGGAGGCGACGCCCTTCAGGGAGGCAGGGGACCGCCCCTCCCGCAGGCAATCCAGAATGGCGGGCAACACCTCCTCGCCGTCACCCAGCACGCCAATGTCGAATGCGGGATACGCATCGAGGGTCTCGAAGGGCTTGTTCGTCACATGGACCCCGCCGATGATGATGGGGGCCCTCACGCCATTCCCTTTCAGCTGAGCGGCGATATCCGCCGCGGACGGTATCGCGGGGCTCGTCGCAGTGATGCCGATGTAATCCGGGGCCTCCTGGAGCACGGCCTGCAGCACCTTCCGTGAAGGCATCTTGAACGTGGTGGCGTCGATGATCGACACCCCATATCCCCTCTTCCGCAAGGAGGCGGCGAGATAGCATATGCCGAGGGGGGCGACGTTGTTCTCGACACCGGAAAAGGATCCGAGCGCCTCCCCTGCATCAACGGGGGGCGTCAGGAGGAGCATTCTCCCGATTGTTTCTGCATTCATCGTTCAGACGCATCCGCCTTCCCGAGCAACCGCACCATGCAATCCTCCGCGCCTACGGGCACTGCACCGCCTGCCTTACGCACACGACCCCCGCGCGGGCGCAGGATGGACGCCGTCCTGTCACGAAGCCTGCGCCGTTCAGCACGAGGACCTCATCGGCGATGAGAATCATCGGGCCTTCGACGAAGTCGGTGCCGCCGAGCCGGCCGAGGACAGCGAGGTGGTCTCCTTCCGAAATCCGCCCGATCGTCTTCCCCGGCGCGACCGTGATCGCGAGCCCCGAGCCGATGGAATCCGGGTCGCGGTACGAGTTCACGATCAGCCGGAGGAACCCCGGATCCTCCATCGCGGGGGCGAAGCGATCCTGCGCCCGCCACAGATGGTACTCCTCCCGGAAGGGCGCGCGCGAGGGGGAATTGATCCATGTGGCCTCCCCCCGCCAGAGGACCATTTCGCCCAGCATCCCGCCCAGGTCGCCGGCGCCCTCCAGCCAGCGTCCCCGTGCGGCTTCATGCCGTAGGGCTCCGCTGATCCCCTCCGGGCTCCTTCCCATCCGTGTCAGGATCTCCTCATCCTCCGGGCGCACGGCGCACTGCGCGACAACATCCCTCCTGAAGGCGCGCAGATTGGCCGCGCACCTCGCCGCCAGGGCGAGGACGGCGGCCGCCGCGAGGGGCAGCCACACCGCGCGCCGCGGCCGGCGAAACGGTTCGCGGCGGAGGGCGGCCGCGTCGTCACGGAGGCGAATCCCGAAGGCGCGGAGCGCCGCGCCGGCGAACCGGAAGAGCGGCGAGAGGGCGCGCGCGAAGGCGGCCCCGGCGATGATGAGCACGATATACTCCATGGGATACCGAAATCGCTGGATCGTGACGGAGAACACGTTCGTGATTGTGTAGCCGGCGGCGACCGCGAGGAGGAGCGAGTACCGGCGCATGGCCCCCGCGGCCCTCCCGGGCAGGTGCCGCGCGTCGAGCGCCGCGGAGGCGGCGAGGCCGAACAGCATGAGGTAGAAGACTCCCTCGAAGGACAGCAGGGGGACGCGGATCCCGAGGAGGCTGAGCTCCCGCCGGAAGGGGAGTTGCTCGATGATCTCCTCGTCGCCGAGATAGACGGCGGGATCGAAGATCCGTCCCTTCCAGTAGATAACGCCGTACGGGTTCATCCCCGTGTCGGGGAGCACCGTGCCCTGGCCGTTCAGGATCCCGGAGCCGAGCCAGGAGCGGTACACCCGCCTCAGGCCGAGGATGACGCACCGTGCCGGTTCCGCGCGGAAGAAGCGCGCCGCCTCGCCGGAGACGGCCGCCATATACTCCGCCTCCGGCAACCGCCGGTGCCTGAACCGCAGGGACATGAGCTGCGCCCACTCGTGCTCCAGATCCCTGCCGTCCTCCGGCCCCAGTTGCGTGAAGTCCCCGAGCACGGGGTTGTGGGCTATCCAGGTATTGTATATGCCGCGCAGCGACGTGAACATGGCGGGCGAGACCGGCATGCCGAGCGTCGCGCGGCAGTAGACGACCCAGGGGGCGAGCGCGACCGCGATGCCGATCAGGAAGAAGGCCCCTCGCATGTGCCGCCGCCCCCGCGACAGGAGGATCCACGCGAGGATGAACGGGAGCACGCCGAGCCACACCGGCCTCGTGAGGACCAGGAGGCCCGAGAGTGCGCCGGCGGCGGCATACGCGGCCGCCCGTTCCCGCGCCCGGATCATGAGCAGGATGCTGAGGAGCATGAGGAAGCAGAAGAGGTTCTCCGAGAAGATGCGCGTGGCGAAGAAGGCCGACGGGCGGTAGAAGACGGCGAGGAGGAGGACGATGAGCGCCGCCTTCCTCCCCGCGAGGGCGCGCGCGATCAGCGCGGCGATAACGGCGCTCAGGGCCGAGAGGAGCGTGTCGGCAACCCTGAGTGAAATGAAGCTCATGTCGGACAGACAGTAGACCGCGGCGACGAAGAGCGGGTAGCCGGGGGGGCGGAGGAGGCGGTAGGCGTACCCGCCGTCGGAGAAGGCGATCAACCCCCTCCCCCGGCAGAGGTTCTTCGCGAGCCAGTGATAGTCCATCCCGTCGTAGTTGCCGCAGGCGAGGTCCATCCCCCGGAGATCGTCGTTGAAGGAGAGCCGCACGGCGAATGCGAGGATGAACCCGGCCGCGAGGAGGACCCATTCAATCCGTCTGGAGCGCATCATCGGATACCGGGAACCGTCCAGGCCGGCGCGCGCCGGCTCAATACAGGAGCCAGCCCTGTCCGCTGAGGGCGTACGCGTGGTCGAAGCCGGAGCCGGGCGGGTAGGTGTCGGCGGCGATCATCTTCCCGATGGGCGCCCATCCCTGGAGGGCGGGATTCCCCTCGACCTCTTCAGGAAAGTCGGGGCCGATGTAGACGGCGATCTTCCCATTCAGCGCATCGACGACTGGCTGATAATCAGCCGGGGAATAGGGGAGTTCGAGCGCTCTCCTGTCGGCAAACCATGAAAGCGCAATCGCCCCATTGTTGATGATCACCCGGTCTCGCGGGACAGAGTCGAGCAGGTGGGACAGGCCGGAATAATCGCCGAGCATGGCGAGATCGGTCATCCTCGAAGTGGGGATCGCATTCAGCGCGATGATCGCCGCCATGGCGGCGGGCAGCGCCGCGCGCGATTTCGACTCCGCCGCTGCGCAGGCCGAGCGCACGAATCCGGCGACGATCACGCACGCGACGGGGAGGAACGCGAGGAGAAACATGATGAAATCCCTCGAAACGAGCCCGGTCAATATCCAGGTGCTGAAGAAGAGGAGGTACACCATCCTTCTCGTCCGCTCGAACCGCTCGTCATCGAACCGGTGGAATGCGGCCGCGAGGCACAGGAGAAACAACCAGTTCCGGAACACGGTGTAGAGGGAGGGGAAGGACAGGATCACCGGATCGATGCGCCGGCGCATGTAGCCGATGAGGGAATACCCCTGCACCCCGGGGGCAACCGTCATGAGATAGTCCCAGCCGTAGATCTCATGGAGACTGCGCAGGGAGTAGAACGGATTACCGGTGACCGCGATGTTCCGTATCCACCAGAAAACGGCGACCGCGAGGAATCCCCCGAGGATGGCGGCGAGACGGACCTCGCGGCCCTCCCTCGACAGGCGAGCGCTGAAGACCGCGAGCGGCACTATCAGGAGCCAGAGCGGGTACTCCGCGAGGTAGCAGAGGCCGATGATCGCCCCGGCGGCCGCGTTCGAGCGGACGGAGGCGAGACGGCTCCTGTAGCAAAGGTAGAGGAGGGCCGTCACGAGAAGGATGAAGAGGTGCTCATGCTGCATGTGCAGGATCCCCATCAGCATGCGCGGGTTCGAGAGGAACAGGAAACCGGCCATGAGGCCGACCCCCTCGTCAAACGCCTCCCGGGCGAAGAGGTACACGAGGACCGTCGTCGCGAGAAAGAGGGAAAGATTGCAGATCCAGATCCCGGTCGAGTTGCTCCCCGTGAACATGAAGAAGAGTCCCAGCACCATCGGGTAGAGCGGCGGATTGTAGACGTCGGGGAACCTGTCCCCCCCGCGGACGAATTGAAGCACGCACGGGTGGATGGCGCCCGTCGAAACTCCCCTTCCCCTGCTGAACTCCCTCGCCGTCTGGGCGAACCGGATCCCGTCGGTGGAGATCGCATTCCCGGGCAAGCGGGGGGAAAGGGCGACGTAGTAGATCAGGAAGGCCGCGATGCCGGCTGCGACGAGGATGAGCGTGTGGAGCAGAATTCGAAACACATCCGCCTCCGACCGCTCGATGTGGGCATCTTCGTCCCGCACGGCACCCTCCCCCCCCCGCTCACCGGCGAGGCATATTATATACGGGCCCTGCCATGCCGCACAACAGCTCTCCGGGGCGCGCCGATCCACACGGATGAACAAATGCACTACTCACCACGGATCTTTACTGATTCTTGACTGCTGTTCACTGATGGTTCTTCAGCAGCATCCGTGGGGATCAGTCATGATCCGTGAGAATCCGTGGTGAATTGCGGCTTCTTCGCCGCGGCAATGCACGGCGGTTTCACCGCCCGTACACCGCATCCGTCCGGAACACCTGAATCCTGTGGTTGTGGGTGTCGGCGACGGCGACGACGCCGTCCCGGATCGCGATGCCCTTCGGCATGTTGAACGCCCCGGGCTGGAACCCCTTCGCCGACCAGAGGGCGAGGAGCTCCCCCTCCCGGTCGAATACCTGGATGCGGTTGTTGTGGGCGTCCGTGAGCCAGAGCCGCCCCGCCCCGTCGAGGGCGGCGAACGGCTCCGTGTAGTACTCATGCCAGCCGAGGACGCCGAACTGCCCCAGGTGCCGCCCCGATGCGTCGAACCGCTGGACGCGCCGGTTCGCCGTGTCGGCGACGTGGACGATGTCCCCCCGCGCCTCTTTCGTGCCCGCGGCCTTGTCCTCCGCCGCGATGACGGCATTGCGCTCGATCGCGATGCCGACCGGCTCGCTGAACCGGCCCGGCTCCTCCCCCCGGTCTCCCCAGGTGAGGATGAACGTCCCGTCGCGGCCGAACTTCTGCACCCGGTGCCTGCCGGTGTCAACCACGTGGAGGTCGCCGGCCGAGTCGAACGCCATTCCCTTCGGCGCCCAGAAGCCGCCGGCGCCGCCGCCCCACTGCGCGAGGAACCTTCCGGCCTCGTCGAATTTCTGGATCCGGTGGTTCCAGGTGTCGGCGACGTAGACGTTCCCGTCGTCGTCGACGGCGATCCCCATCGGCTCCCTGAACTGCCCCTCCCCCGCCCCCTCGGCCCCGACCGAGAGGAGCGGCGCGCCAGTGCGGTCGAACTTCTGCCAGCGGTGGTTCTTCGTGTCGGCGACGAAGACCGAGCCGTCGGCGCCGATCCATATCCCCCGCGGCTCGTTCAGCCGCCCGGCCGCGGAGCCGCGCTCGCCGAGGACGCGCAGGGGGGGAACGACCCCCACGTTCGCGTACGTCTCCGGGACGACGGGCGTCGGGGGACCCGCGAGCTCCTCGGGGGCGGCACCGGCGGCCTCCGCCGCCTCCCCGAGCAAATCCTTCCGGACATAGAAGGCGATGTCCTGAGAGCCGAGCGTGCTCCAGACCTCGCGCCGGAAGTAGTAGGCGAGCCAAGCGCGGACCGGGTTCCTGAGGCCCGCGACGGGGGACGGCACCCACCACTCCCGCAGCTTGAGCCGCCGCTCCCTGTAGTGCGGCTCGAGGACGGCGCCGGAATCCCCCCGCTTGTTCCAGTCCACCGCCACGACCGCCTTCCGCGGGCTCGTGAAGGCGCCCGGGTGGAACCACTCCTTGTAGTCGCGGAGGTACCAGGTGTACGGCCACGTCGACTCCCCCTGGACGCCGATCGGAAGAGCGAACCCCTTCCCCGTCCGCTCCGCGAGGCGGGCGATCTCGTCGAGCGAGTGCTTGATGTCCCACGAGGTCTGCGTATAGACCATGGTCTCGACCGGGTTCGCCTCGTTCACGAAACAGAGCCGGAGGGAGGCCTGGAGGGTGAGGAGGAGACCGGCGGCGAAGAGGGTGCAGAACGCCCGCGGGGCTCGCCTGAAGCGCTCCGACCGGAGGAACTCGCCGAGGAGGAGCGCCGCCCAGAGGAGCATCGGCGTCAGGATGTGCATGAGGAGCCATGGGACCTTCTCGCCCGCGTACGAGTAGAGGAGGATGCTCGTCCACGTCCAGTAGGAGAGGAAGGCCGGGAAGCGCCGCCCCTCGCGGAGGTAGGCGACCGTCGCGGTGAGGCCGAGGACGAGGACGTAGAGGGCGAAGACGACGTGCATCGTGCTCGTCATGTGGAAGACCGTGTCCCACGGGTCCACGGGGAGCGGGCGGTGCCAGAGGAGGAGGAGCGGGAGGGCGGCGGCGGAGGCCGCGAAGAGGATGGCGCGGGGGACCGCCCGGCGCCGGAGCCGGGCGGCGAGGCCGGCGGCGACGACGGCGACGAGCGGCAGCTCGTAGACGGCCGCGAGCGGGCAGAAGTAGGTGAACGGCCCCCGGATCCGCTGGATCCTGTTCTGGTGGATCCAGTAGCCGAGCGACTTCCGGTAGAGGCCGTCGAGGAAGCCGGGCGGATGCCCGAAGAAGGAGGTGAAGAAGAGGGTGAAGATGCCGAAGAAGACGGCGAGAAACACGACCGCGTCGAGGATGCCGAAGGGCGGGGCGGATCGCCGCTCCGGCGGGGCCGCCGCCGGCAGCGTCCCGAAGAGCCGCTCGAAGAGCGGCGCCCCGACGAGGAAGCTCGCGAAGATCGCGAGGAACATGTAGGAGTTCTCCTTCACGCAGAAGGTGAAGGCGAGGGCGGCGGCCGTGCCGTACAGATACCGCCGCCTCCCCGTGTCGATCCAGTTCGCGAAGAGCGCGACCGTCATGACCGCCCAGAAGGCGACGAAGATGTCCTCCCGGAAGAAGCGGGAGAAATACATGAAGACGGGCGAGACGGCGAAGAGGGCTGCCGCGATCACGGCCCCGGCGCGGCCGAGCCGGCGCCGGAAGAGGAGGGCGGCGACGACGAGGCCGATGCCGAAGATCGCCGCCGACAGGCGGGCGGTGAAATCGCTCACCCCGAGGAGCATGAAGAGGAGGGCGTCGAGGTAGAACATGAACGGCCCGTGGAGCATCGGGTCGTATCGGTAGCCGCGCCCCTCGTGGATATACCAGGAGTAGGTCGCGTAGAGGCTCTCGTCGTGGTGGAACGGCTTCTCGGCGAGCCCCCAGAGGCGCGTGACGGCGGCGAAGAGGAGGATGGCGACGACGGCGATCCGGTACCAGTCGAGCCGGATCGTGATGTACTCCCTCTCCGGCGAGGCGCCGGTGCTCGTGCGGTCTCCCATGGCCTCCGATCCCCGTGCTGACGGAGAGGTAGGATACCACACGGTCCCGCCGGCGGGGAAGGGGAAGCCGCCGAATCGGGCCCGCCGCGGAGGACCGGATGGCGCCCGGCGGACGTGAAATGGTATCATGGCCCCGTTCGATCGAGCGCGTCCCGCCATGGCATACAGGAAGAAGACCGCCGCCGCCGTGGTCCCCGCCCGCGACGAGGAGGCGCTCGTCGGGAGGGTCATCCGGACGATGCCGTCCTTCGTCGACCGGATCATCGTCGTGGAGGACGGCTCGACCGACGGGACGGCCGCCGCCGCGGCGGCAGCGGGAGATGCGCGGGTCGTCGTGCGGCACGGGGCGCCCCGCGGGGCGTTCGCTTCACCGTCGTCGCCCCGGACAGCGCCGCCGCCGCGGAGCGCGGGTTTCCCGTCGTGCGGGCGGACATCCGCCGCCGCCCGTTCAGGGACGGCGCCTTCGACCTCGTCTGCTCGTTCAAGGTCCTCGCCCATGTCCCCGATCCGCGCCGCGCCGTCGGGGAGATGGCCCGCGTGACGAGGCCCGGCGGGCTCGTCTTCGCCGAGTTCTACAACCGCGCCTCGCTCCGCTCCCTCGCGCGGCGAATCAAGGGAGCCCGGCCGGTGGCCGACGGGACCACCGACCGGGAGGTCTACACCCGCTACAACCGCTGGAGGGAGATCCCCGGGATGGTGCCCCCGTTGTGCCGGCTGGAGCGGGTGCGGGGGGCGCGGATCTGGACGCCCGCCCCGTTCATTCTGCGGATCCCCCTCCTCGGGCGGATCGTCGCCGCGCTCGAACGCGCCTCGGCCTCCGGCCCGCTCAGACGGTTCGCCGGCTTCGTGATCCTGGAGATGCGCCGGGCGGAGGCACCCCGGCCGTAGGACGGCCGGAACCGTCAGGCGGTTCTCCCTCCTCCGCCGTTCCTCTTTCCGACCGCGAGGAGCGACAGGCCGAACGGGATCGGGACGAGACGCTCGAGCCGCAGGAGCGGGACGACGAGGTCGAAAAGCTTCATCTGGTTCTTCGGGAGCATCCGCCGCCGCAGGACCCTGCCGTTGACGAACCATCCGATCGCGCCCGGCAGGTTGAGAAAGCGAAGGTGCTCGACCGCGAAGCCCGCTCGCTCGAGCTTCGCGCGGATCTCGCGCCTCGAGTAGCGGCGCCGGTGGCCGAGGTTCGCGTCCAGCCTGCTCATGAGCGCGCGGCAGGCGGGGACGAGGATGACGGCCCTGCCGCCGGGCGCGAGGATCTCCCGGAAGCGCCCGAGGACCGCCTCGTCGTCGTCGGTGTGCTCGATCACGTTCATGCAGAGGACGGTGTCGATCCGATCGTCCCGGAAGCGGCCGGGGTCGTCCGCATCGAGGTCGAAGCGGACGATCCGCAGGCGGTCCCCCTCGACGAACCGGGCCCGCAGCATCCGCACGTACTTATCGGAGACGTCGGAGGCGATGACATACGGTCTCGCCAGGAGCTTCCTCGTGATGTTCCCGATCCCCGCGCCGACCTCGAGGACGCGGTCCCCGACCCAGGGGGCGATCCGGCCGAAGAGCCAGTCGTTGTACTTCCGGACGACCTCCATCCTGAGGAGCGTCTCCGTCCCGATCTCCATCGGCTCGATGCGGCAGCGGAGGAGCCAGTAGAGCGCGACGAAGCCGTCCCGCCAGGTGATCTTCTTCCCCTCTGTGTACGACCTGCCGTCGTACGAGATCGGCACCTCGTAGACCCTGTAGCCGCGCCGCATGACGTTGGCGGTGAACTCCGGCTCGAAACCGAAACTCTTCGAGCGGAGGTTGAAGGTGCGGACGACGTCGGCGCGGAACGCCTTGTAGCAGGTCTCCATGTCGGTGAAGATGCAGTTGTAGAGGATGTTCGTGATCAGGTTCAGGATCTTGTTGCCGAGGTAGTGGGAGAAGAGGAAGACGCGGTGCGACCCGAGGAACCGCGAGCCGTAGACGACGTCGGCCTTCCCCCGGGCGATCGGATCGATGAGCCTGGGGTAGTCCTCGGGGTCGTACTCGAGGTCGGCGTCCTGGATGATGACGACGTCGCCGGTGACGTGCCGGAAACCCTCCCGGAGCGCCGCCCCCTTCCCCTCGTTCCGCGGCTTGAAAATCACCCGGAGGGAGGGCCCGGCCGCGGCGAGCCGCCGGAGCTCCTCCGCCGTGCCGTCGATGGAGCCGTCGTCGACGATGATGATCTCCTTGTCGAGCGGGACGGCCTCGACCCGGCGCACGATCTCCGCGATGGTGTTGACCTCGTTGTAGACGGGTATGACGACCGATATCTTCATGCGAGGAGACAGGATACCCGATGTGCGCGGGCCGCGCAAGTCATACGGCACCACCGCCGGACCGCCGGCCGATGACCGCCCGCAGGCGCGAGAGGTCGCGCGCGTCGGCCTCCCGGAGGAGGAGGAGGGCGAGGAGGTAGAGGGGGCAGAGGAGCGCGAACTTCGCCACGAGCGCCGGGCCGGAGGCCGGCAGGAGGCGGGAGAGGGCGTGGACGAGCGCCCCCGCCGCCCCGACCCGGACGGCGGAGCGGACCGGCAGGCAGGGGCCGAAGCGAGCGCGGAGGTAGATGCCGGCCGCGCAGAGGGCCGCCAGCATCGCGGCGCTCGAGGCGGCGGCGGCCCCCGCCGTTCCGTACCGCGGGATGAGGCCGGCGCAGAGCGCCGCGTCGAGGGCGAGGGCGCCGACGCTGATGAGCACCGAGTGCGCCGGCCTGCCGCTGCCGGAGATGACAGTGGCGCAGACGAAGAAGAGCGAGAAGGCGAGGATCCTCGTGAGGCAGAAGTAGATCGCCTAGCCGGATACGATGAAGTACGCCTTCGAGACGGTGATGTAGATCACCTCCCCGCCGGCGGCTCCCGATCCCTCCCGCCCCTTTCGCATCGCGCCGTCCCCCGTCCCGCGGCACCGTAGTATCCCACCGGCGCGCCGCCCCGGCAAGCGAAAACGGGGAGACGACGGAGAATCCTTCCCTCCCCTCCCCCACCCGGCATATAATGCCGCACGGACCGCCAACCGTCGTCCGCCATGAAAAACGGAACCGGCAGATCAGGAACGATCGGCCGCGCCGTCGCCGGCGCGCTCATTGTCCTGCTTCTCTCCTATACCTATTATTGCCAGTACCACTCGAAAATCTCGTCCCTCGACTCGTTCCTCATTTCCCTGCTCCTCGTCGCGGTCCTCTGCATCGTCCTCCTGTGCCGGAAGGGTCCGCTGTTCCCGCGACGGATGATCGAGAGCAGGAGGCAGGCGTGGCTCTTCATCGGCGTCATAATGCTCGGCGTCTTCGCACGGACGGCGTATCTGGGCGCGTTCCCCCCCGCCGACGGTCAGTACGGGGAGGAGGCGCGGACCGCGGCACATGCCTTTCATAACTCGTTTTCCCCCTTCTTCCCCCTGAACATACTCCAGTCGCAACTGGCCCTTCGGCTTTTCGGCAACACCATCCCCGGCCTGCGCGCCCCCTTCGTCATCCTGGGGATCCTGAGCGTCCCGATCTTCTTCGTCGCCGCTCGACTTCTCTTCAGGAACTTCGGCGCCGCCCTCGCCGCGGCGGCCCTCTTCGCCTGCAGCACGTTCCTCGCCGCCGGCCAGCGCACGGCGAGCCACGAGATCTCCGGCGTCGCGACGGAGTGCCTGGCGATCGCCGCCCTCTTCCTCGCCTGCGCGCGGCGGGACATCGCCTCGTGCGCCCTCGCCGGCTGGGCGAACGGCCTCCTCGCGGCGGAATACCTCCCCTACAAGGTCATCCCCGCGATGGCGCTCCTCACGCTGATCGTCGTCCTGCTCCGGGCCCCCGCCCGCCCGCGCCTCCTCCCGCGGGTCGCCGCGTTCTGCCTGTGCGCCGTCGCGGTGCTGGTCCCGATCATGCTGAGCGACAGGGGAAGGCCGCTCTGGTTTGTCAGCGAGGGATTCGTCCGGCACCGCTCCCTGGAGGCGCCTCCCTCGCTGCCGGTCGGCGCTCTCATCAGGCACTGGTGGGAGAAGGCGGCGCTCGCGTCGTCGTTCCTCTTCATCCGCGGCGGCGGGCACCATCAGATCATCCCCCGCTCGATGGGCATCATCGAGTTCCGAACGGGCGTCGTCGGATGTCTGGCGCTCGCCTGCTGCGCTGCCCGTGCGGTCCGGAGCCCGGCCAAGCTGTTCCTCGCGGGGACCGTCGTGCTGACGGTCTTCCTCGGGGGCATGCTGCCCTCCAACCCGTCGCTCTACCGGCTGATCGGGGCGGTCCCGCCCTTCTATCTCCTGATCGGGATGCTCATCGATGACACGCTCCTGGCATTCCCCTCGCGGCGGCGGCTCCTCTCGTCCGCATGGACGGCCGTCTTCCTCCTCCTCGTCTGGTCGAACCTCTACAACCTTCTCGCCGTCACGGTCTTTGACGACAGTGTCAGGCGGAGCTTCTGCGACCCCGATCTCACACTCGCGCAGACGATCGCCGCCGCTCGGGAAGAGGACCCGGCCGCGACGGTGTACCTCCTGAGCGACAAGCGGTTCCTCGGCGTTGACAACGACTACGATTTCCTGTACGACCGCGCGCGGGTGCGGGTCGTCGCCGACCCCCGAGACATCGGGGAGCCGCACGGCGTCCTCATCGCGCACGACGGCTTCATCGCGGCGGCGCGCGCCCTGCCGGGCCTCTCCGGCTGCGAGGAGTGGACGCCTCCCCTCTGCCCCCGCCGCAGGGTCCTGCGGTGCAGGTTCTGACGGCGCCGCTGGATTCCGGCCCTCCGGTTGTACTATAGTAGCGGCGCGCGGAGCGGGTTCCCGACGGGTTGTCCGCCGCCTCCCCGCGCACGTCGCCCTCAACTACGACGGCCGGCGGATCTTCCATGCCGCCGAATGGGAGGTCCACAGCGTCCCGGCGGGGCGGGGAACAGGGGAACGAGGCCCGTTTGCGCATCCCGGGCGGGCTCCTCCAGGACCGGGCCGGCGAGTTCGGGATGACGCGCAGCCTCGGTTCGCCGGGGGCGGCGGGCGGACTCAATGGCTGAAGAGGCGGGCGGGAATGACTTCCTCTGATTGACCCGGCGGCGTCCAGTACACGCGCAGGTACGCCTTCCATCGCGCGTCGAAATACTCGATCCTGATCGGGTGCAGCCCCCCCTCCATGCGGATGAAGCCCGACCGCCGGGTCGCCGCCTGCTCCCGCCAGTTGTTCACCGCGAGTGTCTCGCCGATGAACAGCCGCGACCCGTCATCCGACTCCGTGGCGAACATGTAGAGGCCGTCCTCGGGGATCGAGATGTAGCCCTCCCAGCGGGCGCTGAACGGCGGCGGCAGCGGCTTCTCCGCGTCGTCGAGGAAATCGATCGCGGGGACTGGATCGACGGCGACGAGTGCCGGCGGCCCCGAGGGCTCCGTCCCCTCGAAGTACTCCGCCCGCAGCCCCTCCCCGCGCGGGGGCGGTTCGAGCGGCGGCGCCCGTTCCGCCGCCGCTGGGGTGACCGGTTCGAACGGCCCGCGCGACCCGGCGTCGACGGTGGAAAAGACGTCCGGCATCTCCGCGCCGTCGAGACCGGTGAGGCGGACCGCGAACGCCCACTCCCCGCCCCGCTCGCAAAGTTTCAGGACGAGCTCGTTGATCCCCTCCCGCAGCGCCGCCCTGAACACGGAGGGACGGCGGCCGAGCGTGACGACGCCCTTCGAGAGCGGCTCCCGGTTCAGCCACATCGCCCCCCGCTCCTCGGTCGCCGTCACCTCGAGGAGAGCCCCGCGTGTGTCGGGAGAGACCAGGTAGGTGAGCGCGTAGGCGCAGACGTCCTCGGGGTTGCCGGGATGATCGGGGTCGTCGTTCCTGAAGAACGCGTTCAGGTCGATGTTGACGAAGGCGCGGCCGGGGCGCCGCCATCGGACCGTCCCGCCCAGCCCTTCGTACGCCCCTGCCGGATCGAGGGATGCGATGTCGACATTGTCCCTCCTCTCGCCCCTCCCCCCCCGGTTGTCGAACAGCCCCAGCGCCATCCAGTCGGTGAGATACTGCTTCCGGGCCTTCACATGCGCGACCACGAACGCCTCACGCCCGTTCGGCGCGACAATCCGCCGCTCGACGTCGTACGAGGAGAAATAGACGAGCTCGTCCGGCCGCAGGGCGAACAGGATACGCTCGCCCGGCGAGTAGCGGCCGTACTCCTCGGCACGGAAAACCTGGAACTTCGGGGGGAATCCGCGACGCACGTCGTCCTCACCCGCCGTGTAGAACCGGATGAAGATGTTCGGCATGTTGGCGTCGCGCGACGTGACCACCAGCCGATCGTACTCGTCGCGCCGCGACTGCATGAAGCGGATCATCTCCCGGTAGCCGTACTGGAAGCCGTAGATCCCTTCCGCGGAAAAGGCGGGGTAGCGAAGGTAGTACGCGCGCACGTACTCCCCGAATTCCGGCACGAAATACGCGAGGTAGGCGACGATCGCCGCGCCCCCCGCCGCCCTGAGGACCAGCCGACGATCGGCGAGAAAACGGCTGAAGATGAATCCCATGCCGACCGCGGCGATGCCGGGCAAGATCGGGAGGGCGGCGATGGCGCGCGTCGCGGAGGGGACCTCCACGGTGAGGGCGGCCGCGACCGGAAAAAGGGCGAGCCACCAGACGAGGAGGGCGCCCTCCCGCCGGTATTTCACGAGGCAGAGGACGAGCCCCAGGAGGTAGAGCGGGATGTCCGCCCGGTAGAGCTGGCCGAACCATGGAACGGCGTGCCTCGCCATCGGGTCGCCCCGCCTGAAGAGGAAGTCGTACGAGAAGTGCCGCGCGTAGTTTCGCGCGAACAGCCGGAGGTTCTCGTTCGCCGGTTTCCCGAGGCTGAAGATCGATATCTGGTCGAAGCGGGCCTTCGCGGCGCTCGGATGCCGCATGCCGAACCGCGCCATCGGGTACGCCGCGGCGGCGAAAACGAGCAGCGCCGCGAGGGCCGCCCACCGCCGCCGCAGGAGGTCCCGCGCGTACAGGACCGCGAAGCCGAGGAGGAAGAGGGGGACGAACACCCTCGCGGTGCCGTACGTGTAGAGCGCGAGCCCCATGACCGCCGCGCCGGGGAAGAGGCAGGCGGTCCTCCTCGTGGCGCCGCGATAGAGGAGGAAGAGGCCGAGGGTGAAGAGGCATGGAAAGCTGATGAGCTCGAAGGCAATCCTGCTGAAATGGATGTGCCAGGCGCTCACGGCCAGCATGAGGGCGGCGAGCACCCCCTCGCGGGGGGTGAACAGCTCCCTGAAGAGGAGGAAGGTGAACC
>JAQUPF010000004.1 GCA_028716845.1 bacterium
CCACCGTCTACGCGGGAGGGGCATTCCCCGGGGTCGGCGGCGCGGCGAGGAACTGCCTCCCGGCGCTCCACGCCGCCGGTTCCGGGACCGCGACCGACTGGAATCCCGACCTCAACAGCACCGTGCGGGCCATCGCGGTCTGCGCCGGCACTGTCTACGCGGGGGGGGATTTCACGACCGTCGGCGGCGACTCCAGGTCGCGCTTCGCTCGATTCGATCTGCCCGCTCTCAAACGGTACGACATCAATTTTCAGCCGGAAGGCATGGAGCCGCCGTTCGGCTTCATGCCGGCCCATGCCTCGCCCTTCGGCGTGGGGCCGTCAGGCATCCAATTCGGCTGGAATTAGCGTCATATCGCCCGCTCCCCTCTCTCCCGCGGCGCGGCCCGGCCGCCGCTGTCATCCGGGATGACCCGCCGCGCACGCCATCGCCCCGTCAGGAGACGCGTTCGCCTGATCGGGAATGCCCGCGGGGGGGGGCCGGCGGCGCGGAGGACGGGGGCGACGGGGGCGGGCTCAGCCCTGGTACGGCTTCAGGTACCGCTTGATGAGCCTGAGGGCGAAGCGGTGGTCGGCCTCGGTGAGGCCGGCGACGCAGTCCTCGGCGACCTCGACCTGGAAGCCGCGCATGCAGGCCTCCACCGCGGTGAAGAGGACGCAGATCTCCGTCACGACGCCGCTGATGACGATCTTCCGCGTGCCGAGCTTCCTCAGGAGCTTCTCGAGCTTCGTCCGGTAGAAGGCCGAGTAGGTGGTCTTGTCGATGATGTAGTCGCTGCTCCGGGGCTTCAGCTCGGCGACGATCTCGGAGCCGGCGGAGCCGTTGACGGCGTGCTTCGGCCAGACCTTGAACTCGGGGTCCTCCTTCCGATGCTTGTCGCAGACGAAGATGACGGGGATGTGCTCGCGGGAGGCGCGGGCGATCCGCCGCCTGATGTTGCGGATGACCTGCCGCGCCCGCGGGACCTCGAGGGGGGCGCCCTTGAGGACGAAGTCATTGAGCATGTCAATGACGAGGAGCGCGGTGGTGCTCTTGATTCGCTTCGGCATCTCCAACCCTTTTCCCTTCGGGAGTGATAGCACGAACGGCCTAGGGGAAACAAGAAAAAAAGTCGAACCTCGGAAGAAACAGTCGCAGCGGAGACGAGGGACCAATCCACCACGGATTTCCACGGATCATTAACGGATAGTCACGGTTACTCCTTCGTGATTATCCGTGAATATCCGCAAGAATCCGTGGAGATCAGCGGCAAGTGGTTATTTAAAGTATCGCGCGGGGGGCTACAGCGCCACGCGCCGGAGGCCGGCGAGCGTCCGGGCGCGGATCTCGCGCGGCGCGGGGAGTTTCAGGGCGATCCGGCCGCCCCGCATGAAGGTCCGGTGGATGTCGGCCGTCGCGCCGCCGCACGCGCAGCGGGGCGGGCGCGCCCGGACGGGGACGTTCACCCGCGCGCCGCACCGCCGGCACCGGCAGAGTTTCTTCTCACCCGCCTCCTTCCCCCGCTTGGCGACGGGGCGGTCGTCGATCTCGACGATGTCGAGGGCGAAGTCCACCACCGGGGCGCTCGCGATCCGCGTCCCCACGCCGTAGCCGTCCGCCCACGGGTTGAGCCCCGGGATCTTCTCCTCGTCGAGGCCGCCGCTCACGAAGAGCTTCACCCGGCGGAAGCCGTTCAGGTCGAGCTCCCAGCGGACCTCACGGAGGATGTCGGCCATGCTCCCTCTCCGGGAGGCGGGCGTGTCGAGCCGGACGGCGGCCAGGCCGCTGCCGAGGGCGCGGGCGACGCGGAGCGCCTCGACCTTCTCGTCGTTGAAGGTGTCGATGAGTGAGACGCACGGCGCCTTCCTGCCGATGATCCGGCGGAAGGCGCGCGTCGCCTCGACCGTGTCCCCGACGCAGAGGACGAGGGCGTGCGGCATGGTGCCCGACGGCTCGAGGCCCAGCCGCTTCGCCGACGCGACGGCGGAGACGCCGTCCGCCCCGCCGATGTAGGCGCTCCGGTCGATCATCGGGGCGATCGCCGGGTGCATCCGCCGGGCGCCGAAGCTCAGGATCGCGCGGTTCCCCGCCGCCTTCCGGCACCGGGCGGCGGCGGTGGCGATCCCCGAGGCCTGGCAGAGGAGCCCGAGGAGCGGGGTCTCGTAGGCGCCGAAGAGGTTGTAGCGCCCCGCGATGGAGAAGACGACGTCGCCGGCGCCGAAGACCGTCCCCTCGTCGACGGCCCGCACCCCGACATCGATCCGGAGCCGCTCCAGGAGCCGGAGCGCCTCCTCGAGTCCCGCGAAGACGGCCCAGGGGATCCGCCGCGGCAGCGCCTTCGCCCGCACCTCGGCGACGACCTTTCGGTCGATCCCCTCCGCCCCGAGGACACGGAGCGTCCGCTCGAAGTAGACGTCCGTCGTCCGCCCCGCGATTATCTCCTCCGGCGACGCGACGAAGAAAGGCCTGTCAGGCGACGCCTTCCGCGCCATGGTAGTGCGGCTTATTGTCCGGTGCGGGAAACGGGCCGCATTCCCCGCACCCCCTTCCCACGACGGCGAACCCCCGCGGGGGACGGCCCATGACGGTCAACCGCGGGGCGGGCGGCATGGATGCCGCCCGATCGCTGTTTCAGCCGGCGAGTTTCCTGAGTATATGCCTGGCGAGGTAGTCCTTGATCTCGCGATGGCGGGCCACCGGCTGGCAAGCGCCGGTCCCTGGGTTCCTATACCAATCGTGACGACCACCATGCCGTATGAGAACGCATCCGCTCCTCTCGATCCGGCGGATCAGATCAACCCGCTTCATGCGATCTGGAGATCGGAAACCTTCCGGATCCCCGGTATGTGTCCTCCGGTAAGATCCTCATAAAGATCCCTCAGGTTCTCCCGAAGTTCATCGTGGGTTTCACCCTGAGTCATGTAGTCGGGATAATCTTCCAGATACCCCAGCCACATATCCCCATCCTGCCAGTGGACGTATCGGATCGTTTGCATGACATTATGATACGCTTCCTTGACCTGAAATTCAATCGGCGCTCGGGTGATGTGAAAAGCGCGCCCTACGGGGCGACCGTCGCGATGTTCGAGTTCTCCACGGGGCGGCCGTCGTCCCGCACGAAGCCCCCCGGCGGACCCTTCCGGACGAACGTCGTCGCGAACACCCAGTTGCCGTGGAACGAGGGGTCGGCCGGCACCGCGAGATCCAGCGTCCCCAGAAGCGGCGCCGGCGGGAACACCACGTCCCGCCAGCACGGCGCCTTCACCGTGCCGGCGTACCGGTACGACGTCTTCATCCCCTTCTCGAAGATCCAGACCTCCCCGCCCGCGAGGGCCTCCTCCACGCTCGAGGCGGCCCCGGCGACCTTCGGGTCCCTGATCGCCGCCAGGTACACGTCCACCGGCTGCCCCCCGTAGTTCCAGGGCGTGAATTCGCAGCGCCACGACAGCCCCGCCGTCCCGCCCGGCGGCACCCGCCCCGGCGCGAGCGACGGGTGGATGTAGCCCGGCGGCGGCGCGGGAGTGGACGTGGGCGCCGGCGCCGGTGTCCCGGTCGGTGTGGGGGCGGCCTCGATGCAATACACCCTGCGTGCGTCGTCCGAGCCGACCAGCACCCTGCCGTCGCCGGTGATGGCCGGCGACGATCGCACCTCGCCTCCGGTGTCGTAGCTCCACCGCAGCGCGCCGCGGGAGCCGATGGCGTAGAGCCTGTTGTCCAGAGAGCCGAAATAGACGGCGGTGCCGCTGCCGATGGCGGGGGAGGATTCCACATGCCCCGCGGTCCGGTAGCTCCATGCCAGTGCCCCGGTGCTCTCCAGGACGTACAGGTGGTTGTCGTTCGACCCGATGTAGACACGAGCATCCGTGCCGACGGCGGGAGATGATTGCACTCTCTCGCCCGTCTGGTATGACCACAGAAGAACACCGGACCAATTCAGCGCCCAGATATTAGAATGATTGTTGCCCACGTACACCCTCCCGGGAACGATGGAGGGGGAGGAAAGGATGTAGCCGACCATGTGATAGCTCCACACCAGGCCGCCGGCGCTGTCGATGGCGTACAGCCGGCCGTCGAGCGAACCCACGCACACGCTGTTCCCGATCCCGACGGCCGGTGTCGAGCCGATGTTTTCGTTTGCGTAATAGGTCCACAGGCGCGTCCCCGATGAATCGAGGCAGTAGAGCGCGTTGTCGTCCGACCCGATGTACACCCGCCCGTCAGCCGCGATTGCAGGGGAGCTGCGCACACCGCCGCCGGTCTGGTAACTCCAGGCAATCTTCCCCGCAGAATCGAATGCGTAGATCCGGTTATCGACCGCGCCGACATAGACGTTCCCGCCATCGGCTATGGCGGGAGAGGAATCCAGGGCGGCGCCGATACGGTACGACCAGGCCAGCCCCCCGGCGGAGTCGAACGCCCAGAAAGTCCCGCTGTAGGTCGCGATATGCGCCCTGCCGTCGCTCCCGACGCACGGGGAGGAGGAATATATCTCTTCCCCGGTGTAGTAACTCCACGAAAGCATGCACAAGGGAGGCCCCTCGTGCTCGTCGCTCCTTCCGGTGTGGTTCGCGTTATGTCGGAACATCGGCCAGGGGGAGCCGGTCTGGGGCTGCGCGGGCGGCATGCCGGCAGTGAGGAGGACGATCGCCAGGACCATCGGCGGTACAAGGACGCGCCTCATTGCGAATGCCCTCCGTGCGATTCCGCCACGCGTTCGGGCGCCCGCACGCCTACTCGACGATCCGGAACGGCGTCGTCGCCAGGAGGAACGCGTCCTCCGGCTTCGTGACCGGCTGCCCCGGCGTGAAGAAGCCCGCCATCACCCGGCAGTTCCCCGCCGGCGCCCCCCCCGGGACGCTCAGGTCCATGAGCGGGTACGTGAACGGCGCATCGAGCCCCGGGACGTTCGTCGCCACCGGGACGATCTTCGTCCCCAGCGTCAGGGCGTCCAGCATCGAACCGTCCGGGAGCTGCACGACCGCGTACGCGTCGAACGGCTGCGCGACGGACTCGTTCAGCCGGAACGACGCCGTGAAACGGTCCCCCTGCCTGAAGGACGTCCCGTTCAGCAGCACCTCCGCCTGCGGCACCGGCGGAAGCGTCGCCGTCGGCGCGATGGTCGGCGTCGGTGTCACTGTGGGCGTCGGTGTCGCCGCCGGGGTCATGGTCGGCGTCATGGTCGGCGCCGGCTCGGCCCCGATGCAGTAAAGGTTGTTGTCCCGCGAGGTGAACAGCACCCTGCCGTCGCCGGTGATGGGGGGCGACGATTGCACGTCGCCGCCGGTGACGTAGCTCCACAGCAGGGAGCCGGCGGAATCGAGGGCGTAGAGCGCGTTGTCCTGGGAGCCGAAATAGACGGCGCCGCCGCTCCCGATCGCGGGCGAGGAATGATGGATATATCCCGCCGTGGAGTAGCTCCACACCAGCGCCCCCGCGGACGTGAACGCGTACAGTCTCATATCCTGGGACCCGACGTAGAGATGGCCGCCCGTGCCGAGGGCGGGCGCGGTGGTTATGGTCCCCGTCTGGTAACTCCAGATCAGGCCGCTCGAATCAAGGGCATGGAACCGACCGTCGCGGGACCCCGCAAAGACCTTCCCGAGTATGTACAGGGGAGTGCCCACGGAGTCGGCCGTCTGGTAACTCCACGCCAGAGAGCCCGTGTTGGTGAGCACGTGGATGGCGTTATTCGCCTCCCCCGTCTCCCCCGAGGTGAAACACACGGCGCCGTTGCCGAGGACGGCCGGGGATGTATCGATGTCCTCGTCGGTAATGTAACTCCACGCGAGCGACCCGGAGGAACCGAAGGCGTAGAGCGTGTTGTCGTGCGAACCGATGTAGACACTGCCGTCGCTGCCGATCGCCGGGGAGCTGTTCTCTATGGCGTCCCCGGTCTGGTAACTCCAGACGAGCGTCCCGTCGGAACCGACCGCGCGCAACCTATTATCGTAGGAGCCGATATAGACCCTCCCCTCCTCGTCGATCGCGGGAGAGCCATACGCGGCAAGATTGGTATTGAAGCTCCAGGCCGGTCCCCCCGCCGAGTCGAACGCATACAGCCTCGAGAAGGGGTGCGCGATATACACCCGGCCGTCGCTGCCGACGGCCGGAGAGGAATCGGTCCAGAAGTCGTTCAGATTGTAGCTCCATGAAAGGCCGCACGACGGCGGCCCCTCGTGCTCGTCGCTCCTGCCGGTGTGGTTCGCGTCGTGCCGGTACATGGGCCAGGGGGAACCGGTCTGCGGCTGCGCGATGGACGCCCCCGCGAAAAGCGAGAGGGAAAGGACGGTCAGGGGGATGAGAATGCGTTTCATGGCGGCCCTCCGCGGGTTGGAGTTTCTGCTGCTGGCCGCCTCGAATCCTAGCGCGGGGACGGGCGGAGGGCAAGGGTTTTCTTAACGGGATTTCTTGACGGAAAGGCGTATCGCGTGAATCCTCCCGTCCATTACTGTCGTGACCTGAACGCCGGGGGCGCGGCGCGCGCGCCCTACGGGGCGACCGTCGCGATGTTCGAGTTCTCCACGGGGCGGCCGTCGTCCCGCACGAAGCCCCCCGGCGGACCCTTCCGGACGAACGTCGTCGCGAACACCCAGTTGCCGTGGAACGAGGGGTCGGCCGGCACCGCGAGATCCAGCGTCCCCAGAAGCGGCGCCGGCGGGAACACCACGTCCCGCCAGCACGGCGCCTTCACCGTGCCGGCGTACCGGTACGACGTCTTCATCCCCTTCTCGAAGATCCAGACCTCCCCGCCCGCGAGGGCCTCCTCCACGCTCGAGGCGGCCCCGGCGACCTTCGGGTCCCTGATCGCCGCCAGGTACACGTCCACCGGCTGCCCCTCGTAGTTCCAGGGCGTGAATTCGCAGCGCCACGACAGCCCCGCCGTCCCGCCCGGCGGCACCCGCCCCGGCGCGAGCGACGGGTGGATGTAGCCCGGCGGCGGCGCGGGAGTGGCCGTGGGCGCGGGCACCGGCGTCACCGTCGCCGTCGGTGTAGGGGACACCGGCGGCGTGGGCGTGGGCGTCGCCGGCGGCGTCGGCGTCGGCGTGAGCGTCTGGTCGACGTCGAACGGCCCGGTCGTGCCGTACGATCCGTCCCCCTCCTCCGGCAGCGGCTGCGCGCGGAACAGGACGCCGTTCGCGCCTCCCGGCAGGTCCGTCGCGGAATCCCAGACGAACGTGTGCGGCTCGCCCCCGATCCCCGCATCGAGGTCGTATCTCCCGTCGCCGCCGCTCCCCATGGAGGCGGAGAGATAGTCGACGCCGTTCGTGCTGTAGGCGAATTCCACCTCGGGGCAATTCTCCGCCTCCCAGTGGTACAGCCTGTAGGCAAGGGGTATGTCCCCGCCCGAGGGGCTCGGCGGCGTCTCGACCTCCGCGGACATGTTCCCCTTCCTGACGGCCGCGCCGAGCGTGTACAGCTCGGCCGCGCTCCTCCCGGAGCGCAGAAAGAAGTAGCTCTCGCCGAGGCGGACGGCGTCGAGGCCGTAATTCCTCTCGTAATTCCAGGCACTCGCATTTTCGCTCGTCTGCCCGATGGCGTTGATCGGCTCCTCCCTGCACAGCCAGTTGACGCCGTCCGGAGAGTAGAACGAGAGTATCTTCTTTGAATCATTCTCCGTCCAGAGCATGAACCCCTTCCGTTCGCCGTTCTCGAACACCTCTTCAAACGTATCCATGTGCTGGATGGTCGAGGAAAGCACACTCCCCTGAAAGGTCAATATCTCGTGGATCTCAGGCGTCGGGACGGGGGTCGGCGCGTATGTCTCCCAGCGGGTCTGGCACTCCTGGTCCCATGCGTAGAGCACCCATTCGAGGCCGTTGTGCGAGATGTACATCTCGAAATAGCCGGGATTGCCCGTGCAGGTGTTCAGATGGCTGCTCCCGAGATACATGATGTAGCGGTTGTCCATGGGATTGTCGGTGTCGAGCGTCGGCGAGCCGCCGGGCCTGTAGAGGACGTCGGGCTTGATCATGATCCTCGTCGTCCCGCATTCCCCGGGATTGACGTCGGACTGCTTGTAGTACGGCGGGCAATGGACACCGTCGAGGGAGGCGGGGGCTTTCCATGTGACGCCGTCGGCGGATTCGGCATAGCGGAAAAAGGAGTTGGTCATGTACTGGGCGAACCACAGCTTGAACTTGATGTCCGTGTCCCCGTCCATCGTGTCGGAGGAGGGGAACCCGTTCGGATCATGGGCGAGGGCGTGGTGGCCGATGTGCCAGCTCCGCGGGATGTCCAGGGGCGTGGGCGTGCCCCATACCCTGCCGTCGGACGAACAGGCCATCCACAGTGACCTGGGCGTGGGTGTCGGGTGGACGAAATACTCGTGGATGCTGATAAATTGCGCCCCGTCCCAGATCATCCTGCTGTCGTAGTGGCGGTGCGGTAATGTCGCGGCGATCGCGGGCTCGACGCCGTCGTTCCAGTCGGTGTAGGTGAAATCCGTCCATGCGGGGGGCGTCGGGGTCGGTGTCTGTGAATGGGACGGCGTCGCGGCGAAGGGGAGAACGGCCAGCAGAAAAAGCGGCAGGGAACAGGAGCGGGTTTGCATTGATTCCCTCCGGCACCTTTCTTATTTATATTGTATATGGATCTTCCCATCCCGTCAAATAAAGACGCGCATTGATTCCATCCTCCCGGGAGTATATGATTGGTGTGTCGGGAGGTGATCACCCGGAGGTCCGCCGATGCGCCGGGCGCCGTCGATCCCCGCCGCCTTCCTTTTCGCGGCCGCCTTGCTCCTGCCCGCCGGACGGGCCCTGGGCCTGGAGTGCGTGACCTGGCGGTTCGACGAGCCGTCGGCCTTCACCGGCAGCCATGTCGTCTTCGGCGACGGCGCCGTCTCGCTCGAGAAGAGCCGTCAGATCGGCGACGAGTGGGAGGACGTGTCCATCCCCTACCCTGCCGGCCAGGTGCGGGACATCGAGGCGCTCTCCGACGGGTGCCTCCATGCATCCACCATGAGGCCCGGCATCGGCGGCCCCGACTTCGGGATGATGTGCAAGTCCTGCGACGGCGGCGCCGCCTGGAATTGCGCCGTCATGGAGATACCGGGCGTCCGGCGGTGCATGCGGATCGGCGGCTTCACGCAGGCCGCGGACGGCGCCATCTACGCGGGAGGGTACGACTACTCCTTCACCCCCGACAACTCCGGCGTCTGGAAGAGCGTCGACGACGGGGCGACGTGGACCTTCGTGCACGCCCTCCCCGGGACGGGGTGCACGAGCATCGTCGAGGCCGCCGACGGGAGCCTCGTCGCCTCCACCCGCGGCGACGGGACCGTGTGGCGCTGCGCGGACCCGGCCGGCGCTCCGACGGTGTGGACGGCGGTCTTCGAGACGCCCTCCATCCCGTGGGGCGGCGCGCCCGCCACCTATCCCCCGTACCCCCCTCCCGTGCTCCCCGCATGCGATTACCTCGCCGTCAACTACGGCGAGCATTGCGGCGGCTTCCCGTACACCTCCTACCCCGACCCCTACAGGCCGGACAGGACCCAGTCCCTGTTCCGCGCGGACGACGGGACGCTGTTCGTGTCGACCAACACCGGCGGCGCGAGCGTCTGGTCGGGAGGCGTCGCGGTGCGGAACTTCGCCCACATCTACATGTCCCTCGACAACGGCCTCACCTGGCAGGACAGCGGTTCGTGGAACCCTCCCCCGACGACCGAGCTGTACTACTGGGGGTACTGGGACGGCTCCTCGTGGGTCCAGCACCACCATCTCGACGCCTCCCCTGCCGCCGATCCGGTCCCCACGATGCAGTCGTTCCCGACGTGGGTGGACCACATCTGGCAGGACCGGAGCGGGACGATCCACGCCGTCACCTCGAGCGGCGACCCGCTCCGCTCATGGATACTCGATCCGCGCCGGGACGGTATCGTCTTCGCGTACGACCCCGCGGGGATGACCTGGGACGCGCTGGGCAACCTGCCGGGGCTGGGGATCCCGCCCGGCTCCGATACCTACAGCCAGCACAACGTCCTCTACTGCCACGACATCGGCGAGGACGCCGTCTCCGGGCATCTCTACGCCGTCACCAGCCCGCAGGCCCTCGTCGTCCGCTCGACCGACGGCGGCGCGACGTGGGACTGGATGATGTCGCCCCGGACGCTGTTCGGCAAGAAGGCGGAGGGCGATTTCTACTGCATGGAGATCGTGTGCGACTCATGCCTCTACGTCGGATTCCACCAGAACGGGGAGGTCTACGCCTCGCGGTCCGCCTACCACGACGACGGCTGGGTCGGGAACGCCGCCGGCTTCGCCTACGGCGAGCCGCTCTCGCAATTCGTCGAGACCGCCGCGGACGACAGTTTCGGGACGGTCACCTACTGGCTGTCGAACGACGGCTCGACCTGGTACTGGTGGAACGGGAGCGGCTGGGCGGCGACGGCGGACCCCGCCGAGAGCAACCCGGCCTCGGAGGTGAACGCGCACATCGGGTCCTTTCCCGTCCCGGGGAATTTCTTCTTCCGCGCCTTCCTGCATCCGACCACGGTGAACGGCTGCCCCAAGTCGCCGCGGCTCGCTTCGCTCGAGGTGTGCGCCGGGGCCCCCACGCCCACGCCCACAGTGACACCGACGCCGACCGTCACCCCCTCCCCCACGCCGACGCCGACGGCCACGCCGACGCCGTGCAACACGCCGCTCGAGATCGCGAACGTCGAGTGGGTGCACATAGCGGTGACGCGGTCGGCGCACCCGGAGGGATTCTACTACATAGTGATCCGGGCCGATGATCTTGGGCAGTACGGGATGATCCATGACAACACCAACATATACGACGGCTGGGAGGACTGGCCGGAGCCGAAGGCCGTGGCGGTGTACGTGGGAGCGGACAACGACATCATACTCACGGAGGGGGGCGACTTCATCGAGGTGACGTACGACGGGGGGGCGGTCGCGCGGATCTACTTCCCCGAGCTCATGGCGTGGGCGGACACGACCCTGTACGTCGCCGCGGACGGCTCGACGTACTGGGACAGGGGACTCTGCGACCCCGCCTGGCCGGCCCCGACGCCCACCCCGACGCCGACGCCCGCAACAACCCCGACCCCGACCCCGACGCCGACTCCCTTCGACTGCGACGACACCGTGCTCGAACTGAGCGACACCGTCCTGGGACCGGGGGATGTGGTGACGTTTTTCGGCTGCATCCCGGCGATGCCGGGCATCCGCGTCGACATCTACCTCGTGGTGATCGACCCCGCGGGCACCATGTACTCGCTGCTCCCCGGCGGCGGCGTCCGGCCGGGGGCGGTGCCGTATTACAGGAACGTCCACAACCCGGACGGCTGCACCTGCGCGGAACTCTTCACGAGCAAGGTCTGCCCCACGCCGCCGGCGGGCATCTGGACGGCGGCGCTCGCCGTGCTGCCGGCGGGGGCCGAGGCGAAGGCCTCGAACGCGCTCTACCTCACAACGGTCAGCGTCGAGATGCGAGGGGCCCCGTAACAGGCATCCGCGGGCGCCTGTTCCTCACACGCCCAACTTCCGGCTTTCCGCCTCGGCCTGCTGTGGAATCCGTGGAGATTCGTGGCGCGTGGTTCCTCTTCCCGCCGCGGGGGGGTGGCCGCTACGGGATGAGAACAAAGGTGTTTGAGACGGCGATGTTGGGCGCCGGCTCGGGGACGATGAAGCGGCCGCTGTTGTGATGGAGGAAAGCGGCGACGAACGCCCAGTCCCCGGCGGCCTTCTCCGGCACCCTGAAGAGGAGCGTCCCCGAAAGGCCGTCTCCGCCGTCCCTGAGCGGGAAGACGGCGTACCGGTAGGTCGGATTCACGTTCTTCGGGTCGTACTCCACCGGTTCCAGACGCGAATTGAACAGATAGAGCGGGCTCGTCCCGGGGATCAGCTCGTCGAGTGTCGCCATCCCCCGCCCCGGCGGATTCATCTTCGCCCCGAGGTAGACGTCGACGGGGACGCCCCTGAAGCCGTCCTCGTCCGGATACACATCCCATTCGAGAACGACAATGTCGCGCGGGACGAAGGCGTGAGGCGTGACCGTCGGCGAAGGGATCGGCGCCGCCCGCTCGAGGACCTCGAGTTCCAGGTATCCCAGTGCCGTGGAAGTCGGCGTCGGCGTCGGAGTGGGCGTCGGCGTGTTCTCCGACTTGATCGCGTAGAGCGTGTGGTCGTTGGACCCGAAGTAGACCCTCCCCTCGGTCCCGAACGCCGGCGAGGACTCGATCCCGCCGCCGGTAATGTAGCTCCAGAAGAGGGCGCCGTCCCCTGAGAGGATCGTGAAGGAGCTGTCCTCCGAGCCGAAGTAGATCATCTCATCGGCGTCGACGGCGGGGGAGGACGAGATCCTGCCGGCCGTGGCGTAGGACCATACGAGGGCACCGTCGCTGTTTACGGCGTACAGGTTCCTGTCATCCGAACCGACATAGATGATCCCGTCGGCACCGATGGCGGGGGAGGAGTAGATGTCGCCGCCGGTTCTATATGACCATAGAAGGGCCGCATCCGAATCGATGGAGTAAAGGTTGTTGTCCTCTGAGCCGACATGGACAGTTCCGTCGCTTCCGATCGCGGGCGAGGACCATGTCCACTGGGAACCGATCGCGTACGTCCAGGAGAGCGTCCCGTCCGATTCGAGCACGTACAGGTCGCCGCGGAGCGTGACCGCGTGTATCTTCCCCTCTTCTCCCAGCGCGGGAGAGGATATTGTCCCCTGGGTCCCCATCTCGTACGACCATGCGAGCGTACCGTCCGATTCGAACGCGTAGAGATTCCTGTCCAGGGAGGCGACATGGATGCGCCCGTCGGGCCATTGTACGGGCGATGATTTCACGTCATCACCGGTGACATACGTCCAACCCATGCCGCCGTCGTCGGACTTCCTCGCATGCAACAGGTTGTCGTCGGAACCGAAGAGCAGCTCGCCGGCGCTCGATATGCAGGGCGACGAGACTATCGCACCCCCCGCGCCGGGCGAACTGTTCCATTTGTAGCTCCCGTCGGAATTGACCGCGTAGATCCTGCCGTCGTCGGAGGCGAAATAGACGTCGCCGTCCCCGTCGACCGCCGGCGAGGACTTCACCGGCCCGCCCGTCACGTACGACCATTCGAGGACCGGGAGGATCATCCCGCCGTACACGCTCCTCCGCGTCCGCCGCATGTCGCGTCCGAACATCGGCCACGGGAGAGGCGTCGGCGTGTACGTCGGCTCCGGCGTGAAAGTCGGCGTCTCGGTCGGCGTATCGGTCGGCGTGGGCGTCTCCGTGGGCGTCTCGGTGGGCGTCCCAGTCGGCGTGGGCGTATAGGCGTCGCACTCCCCGCAGTCATCCACCGGATAGCTCTGCGGCACCGGCGTGTATCCGAACGGCAGCAGGTAGCAGATCCCGAGCGGCCCGTAGCAGTAGGTCTCCGGTGTCGGCGTCTCGGTCGGCGTGGGCGTTTCGGTGGGGGTGGGCGTTTCCGTCTGGCCGCGGCACGGGAGGACGGCGAGGAGGGTCAGCACGACGGCGAGCAGCGCGGTTTTCATCCGGTCCCCCCCTTCTTCCACCGCATGCCCCGCCCCGGCAAGCTGTCAGGCACGCCGCCTACTCCGGGTTCTTCTCGATGCAGGTGACAACCTGGCCGCTCTTGAAGATGTAGACGTCGCCGGTGGACTGCGAGATGGCGATGGCGACCGCGCCCGTCGCCGCCGTGATCGCGGCGGCGCTGTAGTGCCGGGCGCCGAGCCCCTGGGGGAGGGCCGCCGGCACCATCTTGGCGGATATGAAGGCGCCGGCGGTCTCGATGACGCCGTTCGGCCTGATGATGAACGCCCCGTCGAGCTGGGCCATCTCCTTGATCGTGTCCTGGACGCCGGGGTTGAGGATCTGCCTGTCCTCCTCCGCGTGCCCCTTGAACGGGTTGATGATCATCTGCTCGACGTGCCTGAGCACCTCCTTCGTGTCGCCGAGGACGAAGATGGTGCCCACCGGGTGCCCCTCGCGCCCCTCGTTGGCGATCCCGATGGCGAGCCGGACGAGCTGCTCGAAGATGCTGTGGTCGACGCCCTCCGGGAATATCATCATGCCCTGCGAGGCGAGGAGCCCGAACTCCTGCCCCAGGTCGATGACGACGGCGGCGTCGAGCGCCTCCCTGCCGGGCCCGCCGGTGAGGAAGACGATCCTGTCGGCCGGGCTCACGAGCTTCCCCGAGATCGCCATGATGATGCTCACCTTGATCTGGGCGACGCGCGACAGCGGGTTGGGCGGGATCTGGAGGGCGTGGGCGAAGAGCTGCCTCCCGCGCGCGACGACCTGCGGGTCGGCGGAGACGAGGATGACGCTGCACGGCGGCTTTTTCCCGTGGATCTGCTCGAGTTTGATCGGGACGTCGCCGTAGACGAACAGCGCGCGCGCCCCCGTCTTCTGCGCGATCCGGATGCCCGCGCGCACGAGCTCGGACGTGACCGTCGTCGGCTTCGACTTCTTCGTCATTCCCGTTCCCTTCCGCGCCATGTGCGTCCCCTCCCGCAAGGCACCACCTGCCACGGACCTGCACGGATTATAGACGGATTCAACAACAGCCCAAAGCTCAAAGTGGAAAGTTCAAAGATCGCTCCGCCGCAGGCTCGCGCGGATACGCGCGGACTGAATGAAGCGGAATTCGCGGGTATCCGTACGCATCCGTGCAGATCCGCGGTCGATTGGTGCTTCTTCCCCGCGGCCGATACAATGAACGCCGCGCCACGGATGTCCGCGGATCATTGACGGACCTTCACGGATCATTCTGAAACGGCATCCGTGGTTATCCGTAATCATCCGTGAAAATCCGCGGTGGATTGGTGCTTCTTCTCCGCGGCCGGCGCCGTCAGTGCCTGAGGCCCGCCTCGCGCGCGAACTCCTCCATCGCCTTCCGAGCCCGGGGGCTCAGGCCGGCGGGGGTGTCCACCCGTATCTTCACGTGGAGATCGCCCGTCTGACCGCCGGGGCCCGCGACGCCGCGCCCCTTCAGCCGGAGCGCGGTCCCCGACTGCACCCCGGGCGGGATCCGCACCATCGCCGCCCCGTCCATCGTGCGCACCCGCATCCGGGAACCGAGCGCCGCCTGGGCGATGTTGACGGGCACCTCGCAGTGGAGGTTCAGCCCCCGACGCTCGAAGAAGCGGTGCCGGCCGAGCCGGACGACGAGGATGAGGTCGCCCGGCGGACCGCCCGCCGTCCCCGCCTCGCCCTGGCCCGCGATCCGTATCTTGGACCCGTTGTCCACGCCGCGGGGGATCCGGACGGTGATCCTCCTCCGGCCGCCGACCGTGCCCGAACCGCCGCACGACGGGCACGGTTTCTGGATGATCCTCCCCCTCCCGTAGCAGCGGGGGCACGGCCGGCTGAAGGCGAACCCCCCCTGGGCGATCGAGACGGTGCCCCCGCCGCCGCACTCCGGGCAGGCGGTCGTCTTCGATCCGGGCGCGGCCCCCGCCCCCCCGCACGAGGCGCACGGCTCGTCCCGCGGGACGGTGATCGTCCGGCGTCCGCCGCGGACCGCCTCGTCGAACGGCACCTCGATCTCGAAGGTGAGGTCGTCGCCGCGGCGGGGCCCCCAGCGCTCGCGCCGGGCGCGGCTCCCACGGTCGAAGAAGGAGCTGAAGAGGTCTCCCAGGTCGCCGAATCCTCCGGCGTCCCCGAACGAGAACTCCTGCCCGGCCGCGCCCCGCCCGAAGCCCTCGGGCCCGAACCGGAAGGAGGAGGCGGCATCCCGCATCCGGTCGTACTGCGACCGCTTGCCCGGGTCCGAGAGGACGTCGTAGGCCTGGGAGATTTCCTTGAACTTCTCCTCGGCGACCTTGTTGCCGGGGTTGGCGTCGGGGTGGTACTTCTTCGCGAGGCGGCGGTACGCCTTCTTTATCTCGTCCGCCTTCGCGCCCTTCCCGACCCCCAGGATCTCATAGAAATCTTTCTGCGCCATGGCGACCCGCCCGACCCGTCCCCGCCGCCCCGTGACAGCCCGCGCGACCGATCCATCTCAGCCGCGGAGGCACGCAAACGGAACAATGCACTCCCCGCCACGGATTCAATCACAGCCGAAAGTTGAAAGTCCAAAGTGGGAAGCGGCTGGTTTCCGCCGCGGATAGACGCGGATTATCGCTGATAGAACGCAGATGGAACAGCTCCCCATTCTTCCGCTTCATTCAGTTCGCGCGTATCCGCGTGAATCTGCGGCAGAGTGATCTTTGAACCTTCTGCTTTGAATCTTGGACTGTTGTTGAATCCGTGCGCATCCGCGCCGGATTGGCGCCTTCCCCCCCGGCCGGGGGGCGTGGTCACATGATCGTGTATTTCGGCCCGCCGCCCCCCTCGGGGCATCGCCAGATGATGTTGCCGAACGGATCCTTGATATCGCACGTCTTGCAGTGGAGGCAGTTGGAGAAGTTGACCTGGAGGGAACGCCCCTCCTCGCCCTCCACGAATTCGTACACCTTCGCGGGACAGAAGTACTGGCACGGGTTGCCGTACTCCTCCGCGCAGCGGCCGAGGCAGACCGCGGTGTCCGGCACCTCGAGGTGGCACGGCTGGTCCTCCTCGTGCTCCGTGCCCGAGAAGAAGACATTGTCCTCCCGGCTGAAGGAGAGCGTGCCGTCGTACTTCATGGCCGCCTTCTCCGGCCGGGCGCCGGGACGGCGGGGGAGCGGCTCCATGGTCCTGGCGTCCTCCTCGACGCGGATCGGGTCCACGAGCCCCCGCCCTCGCGTCACGTACTGGAGGGCCGCCTGCGGCATCCCGCGCACGAGCCCCCGGTGGAACGCCTGGTGGAAGTTGCGGACGCGCCGGAGCTCCTTCCCCGCCCACGAATCCATGATCCGCCGCTCGTAGACGGAGAGGAAGCGGGCGGAGACGTCCCCCGCCGCGAGCGCCTCCCAGACCGTCTCCGCGGCCTCGATCCCCGATTTCATCGCGAGGTGGAGGCCCTTGATCCGCTGCGCGTTGACGAGGCCGGCGGCGTCCCCCGCGATGAGGCAGCCGTCCACGGCGAGCCGCGGGACGGCGTAGTAGCCCCCCTCGGGAATGGTCTTGGCGCCGTAGGCGACCCGTCCCCCCCCCTCGAGGAGCCGCCGGAGGAACGGGTGCCCCTTGAACCGCTGCATCATCTCGTACGGATCCATGAGAGCGTCCCGGTAGTCGAGCGAGATGACGAGGCCCACCGAAACGTGGTTGTCGCCCATGTGGTAGATGAAGCCGCCGCCGAACGTCTTTCTCCCGAGCGGGAATCCCATCGTGTGGCTCACGTGGCCGGGACGGAACTTCTCCGGCCGCACCTTCCACACCTCCTTGATGCCGAGGGCGTATCCCTGCGGGTTCCTGTGGGCGAGGAGGGCATCCCGCTCGACGAGCGCCCGCGTGAGTGAGCCGCGCGTCCCCTCCGCGAGGACGGTCACGGGGGAGCGAATCTCCGCGCCGGGCTCGAAGTTCTCCTTCTCCCGGCCCGCCTTGTCCACTCCCCGGTCCCCGCAGCGGACGCCCGCGACGCGCCCCTCCTCCCGGATGAGTTCCCGGGCCGGGAAATGGTCGAAGATGTTCGCCCCCATCGCCTCGGCCTTCCCGCCGAGCCAGCGGGTGAAGCGGGAGAGGGAGACGATCGGGAATCCCTTGTTCGCGAGCGGCGGCGGGGTGATCGGCGCCCTGAGGCTGCGCCGCCGGAAGAGGTACCGGACCTCGTGCGAGGTCACCCAGGACTCGACCGGCGGGTCCTGCTCCCTCCAGTCCGGCATGAGCTCGTCGAGCGCCCGGGGGTCGAGGATGGCGCCCGAGAGGTTGTGCCTGCCGAGGCCGGACGATTTCTCGATGACGGCGACGAGGAGCTCCTTCTTCTCGGCGGCCGTTCTGTTGTGCTCCTCCTGGAGCTGCATAAGCCGGATGGCGCCGGCGAGCGACGCGGGGCCCGCCCCCACGAAGAGGGCGTCGACTCCCAGGACCTCTCTCTCCTTCGGCATCGTCCACCCCTCCGATCGACGGCGCGCGCGGCCGGCGCGGTCACCGAATTGTAGTACAGCTTCGGCGGCATGACAAGCGGCGGACGACGACAGCGGCGGACGACGACAGGCGCGGCGGAGCAATGAACCACAAGCCGCGGATCATCGCGGATAATATGCGGCCTATGGGAAGCTCCCCTTTTTTCTTCCCATCCAATCCGCGTGCATCCGCGTTCATCCGCCGCAGAACCATAAGAGAAAAGGGCCGGGGAGATCTCCTCCCCGGCCCCTGTACAACCGGATGCCGATCTCGTCCTATTCCCCCACCTCCACGTCCGTGGACGTCAGGAGGAAGGCGTCCGCCTCGCTCCGGATCGGCTCCGCGGGGTCGAAGAAGCCCGCCTTGAGCGTGTAGGTGCCCTCCGCGAGGGCGACGCCGCCGTCAAAGATCGTGACGTCCGCCCCCAGCGGAATCGTCTGCGCCGTCCCTCCCGCGATCGGCTCCAGGCCGGCCACGGGGACGCACGGGATGGTCAGTTCCTGGCTCCGCAGGGCCCTCTTCGCCGTCGCGGGCACGAACGACCGGATCGTGTCGTCGGGCAGGAAGGCCACCACGTAGGCCACGAAGTCCTGGTCGACCGGCGGGACGCGGATGCTGATCCTGATATTCACCAGGCCGGGGTCGAACTTCGACGGGTCGACGACGAGGGTGAACGGGTTCAGCTCGAAGGCGAGGTTGAGGGGCTTCCCTTCGTGCGGGTGGTCAGGGGGATAGACGCCCACCGTCCATGTAGCCCCGTCGTCAAAGGACTCGACCGCGTCATCGATGAGGCCGTCGGACGGCTCCGTCGTGAGCCAATTCCACTGGTTCGGCGAGTCCTCCTCGTACACGGCCTTGATGTCGAGCCAGTACACCTTCCCCTTCTCCTGCTCCCAGGGCGCGGGGAGTTTCGCCTCGTACCGGAAGACGTGGATGTAGCGCACGTCCGCCTCGGTGAGTTCGAGCCTGACGGAGGTGACGTAGGTCTCGCTGACATCGGCGAGGAGCAGCTCCTCGTCCGCGATCATGTCTCCCGGCTCGCCGCCGGGGTCGGCCTCGTGCCAGCTCAGGATGAAATGCCTCGGCCGGATCTCGGGCGGCCCGTCGATCTCGGGGTCGTCCATCTTGTAGCCGTGGTACTCGCCCCACCAGCGCACGCTCGTGACGGCCACCCCGTCCTCGCACTCCCAGTCGTCCGCGGCGACGGTATCGATGATCGAGTCCTTCGTCGCCGAAAGGCTCCACGGGGCTTCCAGGTCGGGCGGCTGCGACACTTTCGTCAACTTCTGCCGCGCCCAGGCGGGCGCGCACAGGCAGAGCCCGATGACGACGCACGACGCGATACACACTGTTCTCTTCATGCGCTCCTCCTCTCTCACGTTCCGGTTCTCTATGTCGACCGCCGGATCCGACGGGGAGCGTTCAAAACTCCGGGTTCATGATAGGACGCGACGTGGCGGGAAGGCAAGCATTGAATCTCCCGCCGGTGCCATCCCGCCGGAGCGGACAGACTGCCCGCCGCGGATCTCCACGGATTCCGCTCGGAACGCGCCCGCGGTGATCCGTCCCCATCCGCGCCCACCCGCGCCGATTCCGCTTTACGAAGGCCGGCAATCCCTCATAAAATACCGTTGCTGCGGCGGGGGGATGCCGGTCGCCGCCGTTTCCTCGGCCGGCACGATCTCAGCCTCGACACACGGGCGCGCCACCGCCGCCGGCCCGGATCGGGGCGGACAACGATGAAGAAGAGGGCGCGGGCGGCCGCGGCGGGAAGGGTTCTCCGGGGCGCGGCCGCGAGGCGGTCCAAACGGCCTCCCTCCCCCCGTCGGGCGGCGTCCGCCCGGCTCGCCGCCCGGTACCGCGCGCTGGTGGAGCAGATCCCCGCCATCACCTACATCGCCGCCCTCGACGAGGCGAGCACCACCCTCTTCGTGAGCCCCCAGATACGACTGCTCGGCCTCACGCAGGAGGAGTGTCGGGCGGATCCCGACTTCTGGCGGAGGCACCTGCACCCCGACGACAGGGAGCGGGTCCTGCAACAGCTCAAGCGCAACTGCACCGGCGGCCGGCCTTTCTCCACGGAGTACCGGATGGTGGCGAAGGACGGCGGGGTGGTGTGGATTCGCGACAATGCCGTGGTGGTGGGGGACCGGGCTGGCAGACCGCTCTTCCTCCAGGGCGTCATGTTCGACATCACGAAGGACAAGAAGACGGAGGCCGAACTCTCGGATCTTCAGAAGCGGATCGAGGAGGAGCTGAACGAGCACCGGGAGCGCCTCGAGGAGACGGTGCTCCGGCGCACCATCCGCCTCGAGGAGGCGAACAGGCAGCTCCTCGAGGAGATCGCCGACCGGAAGCGGGCCGAGCGGGAGATCGAGGCGGCGGGGCGCTTCCTGTCGAGCGTCTTCGCGAGCATCCAGGACGGCATCAGCGTCCTCGACCGCTCCCTGCGGATCGTCCGCGTCAACCCCGCCATTGAGCGCTGGTACGCCCACGCCATGCCGCTCGTCGGCAGGAAATGCTACGCCGCCTATCACGGGAGGAGCCGCCGCTGTGCAGTCTGCCCCACCGCCCGGACGCTCGCGAACGGGAAGGTCGCCTACGAGATCGTCCCGCGCCGCGGCCGCGGCGGCATCGTCACCGGCTGGCTCGGCCTCTACAGCTTCCCGCTCATCGACGAGCGGACCGGCGGGATGACGGGCGTCATCGAGTACGTCCGCGACATCACCGATGAGCGGTTCGCGGCCGAATCGCTCCGTGAATCCGAGGGGAAATACCGGGCCCTCATGGAGGACGCCGGCGACGCGATCCTGATCGCGGACACGGACGGGAACCTGATCGAGGCGAACAGGAAGGCGGAGGAGATGCTCGGCTATTCGAGGGGCGAACTCGCGGGGATGCATCTCACGCGCCTCCAACCCCCCGCCGCGCGGGCGCGGGCGAAGACCGAGTTCGAGCGCATCATGCGGCGGGGAGAGGGCGTTGCCGTTGACATCCCTGTCGCGCGGAAGGACGGCGCGGTCATCCCCGTGGACATCAGCGGGAGCGTCGTCGCGTACGGCGGCCGGAAGGTCCTCCACGCCTCCCTCAGGGACATTTCGGACCGGAAGCAGGTCGAGGCGATGAAGGACAGCCTTGTTCGGAACGTCTCCCACGAGCTGAAGGCGCCGATCGCCATGATGGAGATGGCCCTCGCCGCGGGCGGGCGGGCGCTCGCCGCGGGGGACGCCGCCGCCGCGACCGACGCCTGGCGCATCGCCGAGCGGAACCTGAAGACGCTCGGCAGGGACGTGCGCACCATCCTCCAGTCGTTCGCGCTGTCGGCGCGGCGGCCGGCGCTCAGGAAGGCCCGCCTCTCCCTCCGCGCGGCGGCCAGGGGGATCATCGCCGACCTCCGGCCCGCGATCGACGAGCGGCGGCTCGCCGTGCGTGTCCGCATCGCCCCGGGCGCGGACTCGATTTGCGCCGATCGGGGGCTCATCCACACGCTCCTCTTCAACATCCTCGACAACGCGGTGAAGTTCACGAGGCGCGGTCGTATCGCGCTCTCGGCGCGGGCGGGCCCGGAATGGCTCGTCCTGACCGTCAGGGACACCGGCCGCGGCATCGCCGCCGAACACACGGGGGCCCTGTTCGAACGGTTCTACAAGGAGGACCCGGGGACGCGGGGCACCGGTCTCGGCCTGCCGATCTGCAGGGAGATCGCCGCGCTCTACGGCGGGGAGGTCGCGGTCGCGTCGCGGGGCCCCGGGAAGGGGACAACCGTGACCGTGCGGCTCCCGGCCCGGCTGCTCGGGAGGAAGCGGCGGTGAAGCGCATCCTCGTCGTGGACGACGATCCGGACATGCGCGCGCTCTACCGCCACATGCTCGGCGGGAGGGGCCGCCGCTTCGCCGTCAGCGCCGCCGCCCATCCGGCGGCCGCCGTCGGGATGCTCCGTCGGGAGAGGTTCGACCTCGTCATCTCGGACATCATCATGGAGCGGACGTCCGGAGAATCGTTCGTCGCCCGCCTGCGCCGCGACAGGCCGCACGGGGGCATTCCGATCCTCATCGTCACCGTCCTCGGGAGGGAAACGCTCCCCCGCATGGGTGATATCCGCGGCATCCACTACCTCCAGAAACCGGTGACGAGGGAGGCGCTCCGCCGGAAGATCTCGGCCATTCTCCGGGCGGGCGGACGCGGGGGGGAGGCCCGGACGCGGCGCCGGTGAATTTTTCCGGAATAATTCTCCCGCCCGCCTCGTCTTATATGGTGAGGGGACGAGCGGAGGGAGACCCGGTGCTCGCGAAGGTGTATTCAGGCGCCGTCCACGGTGTGGAGGCGTACCCGGTCGAGGCGGAGATCGACGTCGGCGGAGGCCTCCCCGCCGTCGTCGTCGTGGGGCTCCCTGACGCGGCGGTGCGGGAGTCGCGCGACCGGGTCAGGGCCGCGCTCCAGAACTCCGGCTTCCTCTTTCCCGAGGGCCGCCTCACCGTCAACCTCGCCCCGGCAGAGTTGAAGAAGGAGGGCCCGGGCTTCGACCTCCCCATCGCCCTCGGGATCCTCGCCGCCGCCGGCCAGCTCCCGGCGGGCCGCCTGGACGATTTCTCGATCCTCGGCGAACTGGCGCTCGACGGGAGCGTCCGCGGCGTCCGCGGCGTCCTCCCGATCGCCCTCGCGGCGCGGGGCGGGGGGAGGAAGGGGATCATCGTCCCCGCGGACAACGCCTCCGAGGCGGCGGTCGTGGCGGGACTCGACGTCCGCCCGGTGGACTGCCTCGTCGCCGCCGTGCGGTTCCTGGCCGGGGAGGCGGAGATCGACCCGGTGCGGATCGACGTCGAGGAGGTGTTCGGGAACGCGGCGCCCGCCGCGGCGGATTTCGCGGACGTCCGGGGGCAGGCCTACGCCAAGCGGGCGCTCGAGGTCGCCGCCGCCGGCGGGCACAACATCCTCATGATCGGCCCCCCCGGCTCCGGCAAGACGATGCTCGCCCGCCGCCTGCCGACGATCATCCCCGAGATGTCGCTCGAGGAGGCGCTCGAGACGACGAAGATCCACTCCATCGCCGGCGTCCTCGAGCCCGGCATCCCGCTCGTGACGGCCCGGCCGTTCCGGAACCCTCACCACTCCGTATCGGACGCGGGGCTCATCGGCGGGGGCGCCCACCCCCGCCCGGGCGAGGCGAGCCTCGCCCACAACGGCACGCTCTTCCTCGACGAACTTCCCGAGTTCAGGCGCAACGTCCTCGAGCTCCTCCGGCAGCCGATCGAGGACGGCCGCGTGCACATCTCGCGTGCCATCGGCACCATCACCTACCCCGCCCGGTTCATCCTCGCCGCCGCGATGAACCCGTGCCCGTGCGGATATTTCACGGACCCGCGGCGGTCGTGCCGCTGCACGCCGGGCCTGATCCAGCGCTACATGTCGAGGATCTCCGGGCCGCTCCTCGACCGGATCGACATCCACGTGGAGGTCCCCGCCGTGCGGTACCGCGAGCTCGCCGGCGGGCCGACCGGCGAGACCTCCGCGGCGATGCGGGCACGTGTTTCCGCCGCCCGGCGGCGGCAGGCCGGGCGCTTCGCGGGCGAGCGGACATCCTGCAACGCCCGCATGACCCACCGGCAGATCCGCCGCCACTGCCTCCCCGACGAAACCGGCAGGGAGCTCCTCAAGTCGGCGATGACGGAGCTGGGCCTCTCCGCCCGGGCCTACGACCGCGTCCTCAAGGTCTCCCGCACCATCGCCGACCTCGAGGGAAAGGAGGATATCGAGCCGGCGCACATCTCCGAGGCGATCCAGTACCGCGCCCTCGACCGGCAGCTGTGGGCATAAGGCGCGGACGGAGCGGTGCCCGGCGGAGCGACCTGTCTGAGGCGGACAGATGGATTGAAGAATCGACTGGACACACCTTGACGGACGAAAATCACATGTATATACTACGGGATATACTTTGGAAAGGGGGTGCGCAATGAAGACCGCTCGCCTGTTCAGGAACGGCAGCAGCCAGGCGGTGCGCCTGCCGAAAGAGTGCCGATTCCGGGGCAGGGAGGTGTACATCCACAAGATCGAAGGCGCCGTCATGCTCATCGCCCGAGACGATCCGTGGGCATCTCTGTTCGGCAGTCTGGAGCGCTTTTCCCATGATTTCATGGCCGAGAGGAACCAACCTCCGACGCAGGCGCGGAAGGGCCGCTGATGAAGTACATGCTCGACACGGACATGTGCGTCCTGTTGATCAGGGAGAGACCGGAATGCGTCCTCCGGCGTCTCCGGCGCACGAGTGTGTCCGACCTGTGCATATCGGCCATCACCCTGAGCGAACTCGAATACGGCGTCAGCAGGAGCTCCCGGCCCAAACAGAACACGATGGCGCTCGCGGCGTTTCTCGCCCCCCTCCAGGTGGCCCCGTATGATGACATGGCGGCCCGGGAGTACGGCAGCCTCCGGGCGTTCCTGGAGCGGCGGGGGACACCCATCGGTTCCCTCGACATGCTCATCGCCGCGCATGCGCGTGCGCTCGACTGCGCTCTTGTCACGCACAACGAGGGAGAGTTCAGCAGAGTGCCCCAGCTGCGCCTGCGGGACTGGTCGAGGTAATCCGTCGAAACGGGTGGGTTGTTGTTCCTCAAAGGGGCAGCCATATCGGACTGCACAAGCGGGAGGAACCATGATTGCGACACGCGCGCACGCGTTTCTGTTGGCCGCCGTTCTCACCGCCACGGCCGCGGCGCCCGCCGGCGCGGCGGAGGCCGCGGACACGCTCTGTTTCGTCCAGTTCCACCACCCGGGCGACGAGCACGAGCCGGACACCCCCACGGGGCGCACGTGGAACCGGGGGGACCACCGCAGGAAGTTCCTGCTCCAGCGCGCGGTCTCCCTCGCCGCCCCCGGCGCCGCGCCGACGGAGGGGGAGGTGGTCTTCTGGGCGGAGTGGGAGCCGCCCTCGCTGCTCCTCGGGAGGTTCGAGAAGCCCGCGGGGGACGAGCCCCGCTTCCTCTTCCGCCCCGTGCAGGGGGAGTTCAGGAAGGCCGATCCGCCGTACCAGAACACCGACCCGTTCGTGTTCGGGGGGCCGTTCCTCTACGGCAACTGCAAGCAGCACACGAGGAAGGGACGGCCGACCGACCTCCGGTCGCTGAAGGAGGGCTCGGTGATCCTCTTCGGCTCGAACAGGGGCGGGTCGCGCTTCGTCCTCGACACCGTCTTCGTCGTGGACGGCTGGACGCCCTACACCAACGCCGACTACGCCGGGACGCTCAAGGGAAAGGTGCCGCCGGAGTATTTCGACATCACCCTCCACCCGATCGCGCACGACGCCGCCACCGGCGCGGAGCCCCCCCGATCCTACCGGCTCTACACGGGGGCGACGCCGGAGAGACCGTACCGGGGGATGTTCAGCTACTTCCCCTGCAGGCCGTTCCGGGAGGGGGATCCGCGCGGTTTCGCGAGGCCCGTGATCCGGCTCCCCGGCATCGTCGACGACGAGCTCAGGGGCTGGCAGCGGATGAACCCGCAGGAGGACATCGAATCGGTGGTGAAACTCTGGCACGAGGTCACGCGCCAGGTGCTGAAGCAGGGGCTCTCCCTGGGCGTCCGGGCTGAGATGCCGGGGAAGCCGTAGCCGATCCGCCTCCGCGCTCCCTCGCGCGATCCGATTTCCCGTCGCGGCCGGGTTCTTCCTCCCCCGGGAAAGCGCGGCGCCCGCCGGGCAGTCGGGAGGGGATGTCGCCGTCTCAGAGTCTGATCATCTTTAGAAGGCCGCGGAGGGGAGAGAAGAACCGTGCGATTGCACCTCTGCTGGCACGGTATATCGGAATTGATGGTTCGGGGGGGCGGCATATTCCACTTTCAACGCCCGGGCGGCATAGGTATCGATCTTCTCAACACCCGACACACCCTCCTTGCCGGCGAGGAATTCCTCTATCCGGCCATAGTCAGGCAGGGATTGCTCGTAATCATACGCGTTCGATCCCGACAACAGGTACCACTGGGTGAAAGCGCCTCCGGAATCCTTTTCAGCGGCTCTGAAGGCGTCCTCGATCTCTTCCGGCCAGTTCTGCCTGTCAACCCAAATGACCAGATTGCCGAAGCGGATCCGGTGAGGCGGGATTCTCTCTCTCAGGGAGGGGGCGGAGAAGAAGTAATGATGCTTGAACACATAGCGTGTCTTCAGATCCGCATAGAGGTAGGCAGGGGTGGCGGAAGATGCAGACGCATTTTCGATCCGAGCCACGAGTCCGCGCACATCGGCTCTGTCGAATTTCACTGATCGCAGGCGGAGGATGCTCAAGAGGCTCGATATGAGGAGGAAGGCAATGACGAGACCCGCCACGCGGCCCCTCCAGGAATCGGGTGTCGCTCCGGTGGCGGCAGCGGGACATCGAGCGCAGATTGCGAACGAGAGGATGAGGAACGGGCTCAGGAAGATGTTCTGCCTGACCGGCCCCAGAGGGAAGAGGCCCTTGATCGAGAGGAACGAACATACGGTCATGAGGTAGACGAAGCCCGACAGAACCCAGAGACGTGGGAGGTTTCTGTTTTTCCACTCCCGCACCAGCGCATGACAAACCAGAACAATGAAAAATAGGAACAGCACGGCGAGGATCACCCCCCGCGGAGTGCGGATATATACCGGCATTCCGGAAAGCTGCCAGGAGATCATGCCCGCGAGGAGCTCGACGAACCGCGCGGCGAATTCCCCCATCCCCCTCTCCCAAGAGGGCCTCAGATACGGGAGATACCAGATCATTGAGCCTCCCCGCTGAAAATGATTCTGCTGGTGCGTGAGCGCGAAGGCGATTGCGAGAAGAGGGATAACGGCGAAGAACCAGAGCGTACCCGCCTTGCCGCGCCATCGCAGTCTTGTATCCGACAGTATGCGGAGGAAGATGGTGGCGTACAGAAATGGCAGGAGGAGCCAGAAGCCATAGATCGAAAAGCATCCCGCGAACACGGCGGCGCACAGCGCCCCGTACCGCACGGTGCCGCCGTGCTTGTCTCTCAACATGCGGACTGTCAGGAAAATGACGAGCGACGTGCAGGCAAGATTGAGGGAGTACGCCTTCAGGTCGAGGGAATAGTATACCCATGGAAGAGACAGGCTGCACAGTGCGGCCACGAGCAGGGCCCCCGCCCTCCGCAGACCGAGTGCGAGAGCACTCCCGTACATCAGCGACATTGCAACAATGCCCAGGAGGCACGGGAGAAGCCGGAGCCATGCGATGGAGTCGCCGGCCTTCGACCAGTAGTGGAGCATGACTGTCATCAGCGGTGGTTCCAAATTCATCGGCTCGTTGAGTCGAATCGTGTCCATAAGGGGATGTGTGCTCATGGTCATGTCATGTATGGGGATTCCCTTTGCCACCCAGAATTGCTTCCCCTCGTCGTACCACAGGTCCCCCCCATCAAGTGAAACCAGCCTGAACAGGACCCCCCCGAGGATGGCGACCAGTAGAACGGCCCGCACGATTTTATCTTCATTCATCATCGCCCCCGGCATTCTTGAAGCGTCGTCGAACCTCGAGACACCATGACCGCCGCGAGGCGCGCAACGGGGGTCAATCCTCAGAAAGGATGTCGCACGCGTTTCCGGTTTTCTAATGTCACCCTCGGCGATTCCACGTCAGGACACACCCTGCAATATGGGCAAGCGCCTGATCCGGCATTATAGTCAGAGGCCTTGCTCGCTTGCAACATATGCCTGGAGGAGAACGGAATCCCGATCCGGCACGGGGCGACCTGGCGCGCGTTAAAGGCGACTCGCCGCCCTATCAGGCGGTGTCCCGCATTTTCACGCTCGAGCGCGGCGACCCCGGCGCCGGCGAGGCGGCGAACGTCACGATCGTGGGCAACGGCCACGGCTACGATCCCGCCCTGCAGGGGAGCCTGAAGATCACGGTAAGCGACGGCGGGTACAGCATTACCTTCTCAAACGAGGGGCCGAACACCAACAGCTTCATGTACGGCCCCTACGACACCGACGAGGGCGGCATATCGCGGCTCCTGAACGAGGATTTCGAGGGGACGTGGCCGCCCGCCGGCTGGACGATGAACTCCATCGAATGGTCCACCAGTTCATCCAACAGCCCGACGCACAGCGCCCTCATCAACGCGAACGGCGACTACCTCATCACGCCACTCCTCGCCGCCCCCGACACCATGACGTTCTGGTACCGGGGGACGAGCGGCAGCCTGAACGTGGAGTACTCGAGCTCGACGGGCGGGCCCTGGAGCCACGTCACGGGGAGCCCGTTCGCCGGCTCCGGCTCGTGGGAGCAGCACTCCGTCAACCTCTCCGCCCACTCGAACATCTACATCCGGTTCACGAGGGTGCCGTCGGCTGGCCTTCACTACATCGACGATGTCGTGGTCACGTCGAGGGGAACATCGTCCGGCGGTCCCGCCGAGAGGATCAACTACCAGCCCGCGGCGGTCCCGACGCCGTCAGGGTGGAAGGCCGATTTCGGGCTTTCCTACGGCCCCCGCGGCGGTTCGGATTACTACGGCTGGTAGCGACGGCCGATCCCCGCGAGCAGCTCATCCCTCCAGGGCGATCCATTGCGTATTGCTTCACTATTCTTTTACATTTGAATGACAACTTCCCTCGTCCGCAGGATAGAATGTTGTCTTGAATGGGAGGGACCCGGCATCCGTCGGCTCCATGTGCGATTCAAGCGCGGATCCGGCGAGCAGGACAAACAGGAATCTTTCCCGCATCCCTTGACAATGCATATATTACAGGTATACTTAATTGAAGGGTTGTTCCCGGGGGCTGTTGTGTCGTGGAGGATTTTCACGCATCGGCGTCTCCTCCGGAGGAACGGTGATGGCTGCTTTTCCGTCCGGATCCCATCCTCGCCCAGGATGCCGCAGGAAGGGATATATGCTTGCGATACCTAAGAGGGCGCTCGCCGCCCTCCTGCCCCTCCTGCTCGCCGCCGGCGTGTGCCACGGCCAGAACCTGCTGAAGATCCACCACCTCAACGTCAACTGGGGGGACGCCTCCCTCATCGAGTTTCCGGACGGGACGACCTGGCTCATCGACATGGGCTACTCCGACTCCGACGGCTACAAGGTTTACTCCTATATCTATGACCTCGGCTACACGGGTTCCCTCAACTACATAACCGCGAGCCATTTCCATTCCGACCACGTCGGCGGCGTGGACATGGTCATCGGGAGCGGCCTGCTGACGTACACGGCGGCCGCGTACCAGCACATCGGCCCGCAGGTGGGGGGCGACAGCGGCTACACGACGACCTGGCGGAACCGGACGAACGGCTCGTGGGGGCCCGCCGCGACGAGCCCGACGGCGGGGCAGACGTGGAACTTCGGCGGCGTCGAGGTCCAGTGCATCGCCGTCGGGGACACGAACAACAGCAGGACGAGGCTCGTCGACGGGACATACGTCTCCCTCGGCTCGGACGAGAACTCCTACAGCCTCGGCTTCCGGATCTCCTGGAACGGCTTCGATTACTACACGGCGGGCGACCTCACCTCGAACGCGGAGGACGTCCTCGGCCCGAAGATCGCCTCGCACAACTTCGACGTCATCAAGGTCAGCCATCACGGCTCGACCTCCTCCACGAGCGCCTCGTTCCTCAACCAGATGAAGCCGGAGGTCGCCGTCATCTCCGTCGGGTCGAGCAACCCCTACGGCCACCCCGCCTCCTCGACGCTCTCGAACCTCGTGAACGCCGGCGTCTCCTGGATCTACGTCACCGCCCGCGGCTCGAGCTCGCCGAACCCGGTCTCGAAGATGACCTACTGCGAGGACAATATCGTCGTCACCTACAACAACGTCACCAATCAGTACACCGTCGTCGGGGGCCCCCGGAACGACACCTACGCCGCCGACGAGGGAACGGGGGAGCCCACGGCGACGCCCACGCCGCCGGGGCCGACGGCGACCCCCACGATCACGCCGACGCCCACGCAGACGCCCTCCTCGGAGAACCTGCTCCAGAACCCCGGCTTCGAGGAGGGGGGGACGCCGCCCGCCTCATGGGCGAAATCCGGCGGGACGTTCGACACGAGCTCGGACCGGGCCCGAAGCGGCTCGTACTCGGGGAAATACACGGATGACAACACGACGCTGAGCTACGCCCACCAGGTCGTCGTGGGGGTGACCGGCGGGGCGCAGTACGACTGCTCCGGCTGGATCTATGACAACACCTCGGCCGCCTACGGCTACTTCAGCGTGTATTGGTACGCGCCCTCCGACGGATCGGGCCCCAACATCGGCAGCGAGCAGTTCGGCGCCGACTCGGAGAACTCCTCCTCCTGGCAGTACCGTGAGGGGACGGTCACGGCCCCCTCGGGCGCGGGGTCGGCCCGGTTCCGGTGCAACATCAAGGCCACCTCGGCGCCCGCGACGATTTACTTCGACGACGTGCGCATGGCCCCGCACGTCGCCGGCCCGTCTCCGACGCCCACGCGCACGCCGACGCGCACGCCCACCCCGACCGTGACGCCCACCCCGACGCCGACGCCGACGCCGTACCCGGACCTCCTCTTCTCCGACGACTTCCCCTCCTCCGTCATCGACACGGAGAAGTGGCCGACGAACGTCGGCCCGGCAACGAGCGTCATGGACGGCGACCACCCCGGCTACTCGCTCAACCTCAACGGCATATCGGCCGGCGGCGACCGGATCGAGTCGAGGACGATCGACCTCTCGGGGCAGGCGGGAGCGACGCTCGGCTACTGGTGGGCGCGCGCCGGCTCCGGCGACTCGCCGGAGACGGGCGACGATCTCATCATCGAGTACTGGAACGAGTACTGGAACTCGTCGGGAACCTGGATCGAACTGGGCCGCCACCTCGGCTCCGGCCCGGACATGGTCGAATACGAGTTCGCCTCGCTGGAACTGCCCGCGGGGGCGCCGCACGCCGCCTTCCAATTCCGCTTCCGGTCGATCGGACGCAACCATGTCCGCGACCGCGACGACTGGTTCGTGGACGACGTCGAGGTCAGGGGCGCGAGCACGCTCTCCCCGACCGCCACGCCGACGCCGACGATCACGCCGACGCCGGTGCCGGCGGATTTCCCGCTGAAGCTCAGCTTCCAGCCCGCCGAGACCGATCCCGTCGACGGCTACATGCCGGACGACGGCTCTGACTACGGCCCGCGCGGGCCCCACGAGTACGGCTGGCAGCAGTAGCGCCCCGTCGGCGTCCGGGTGGCAATCCAAACCCGATAGCGAGCGCGGCGCCTCCGAAGCGCCCTCGATTCGCCCGCCGGAATGGGGTATACTGATTTCGCGAAACCGCGCGCGGTGTTCCGCCTCGTCCTCCTCGCTGCCCTCCTTCCCGTCCTCGCCCTCGCCCAGCAGTTCGCCCCCGGGATGGCCGCCTTCGGGCCGGACGATTCCATCGAGGTCATCCGCGCCAAGATCAGGCACAACAACTACCGCTTCACCGTGGACAACAACTGGGTCTACGACATGCCGCCCGAGATGAAGGCGGACTTCCTCAGCCGCCGGATGGGCATCTCGCCGAGGGCGGACGGCGGCGGCGAGGAGATGGGCCCCCTCGAGGCGGAGCTCGGGAAGACCCTCCCCTCCTCCTTCGACTGGCGGAACCGGAACGGCCGCTCCTTCATCGGCGACGTCAAGAACCAGGGATCGTGCGGCTCCTGCTACGCCTTCGGGGCGCTCGCCGCCGCCGAGGGGACCTACAACTACGCGATGGGCCTCTTCGACGCGGCGTGCGCCGATTTCTCGGAGTCGTTCGTCATCTGGTGCCTCGGGCGGCTCTCGAGATATTCCAGCCACTTCTACGGCTGCTCGGGGGCGGACTACGACTACTACGAGCTCGAGGCGCTCACCGTCGAGGGGGTGTGCACGGAGGCCGCCTTCCCGTACCGGCAGACGGACCCCGGATCGTGCGCCCACTGGGACAAGGAGCGCACCGTCTTCGCCTCCTGGCACCGCATCCCCTGCAACGACATCGACGCCATCAAGACGGCCATCATGACGTACGGCGTCGTGGACGCCGCCGTCTACGCGGGGAGCGCCTTCCAGGCGTACTCAGGCGGCGTCTACAACGACACGAACACCTCCTGCTCCGCGACCCCGTGCTACTACGCGACGACGAACCACGCCATCGCCCTCGTCGGATGGGACGACAGCCCGCCCGAGGGGGGCGGCGGGGTCTGGATCCTCCGGAACTCGTGGGGGGGCGGCTGGGGGGAGGGCGGCTACATGCGGCTCCGCTACACCGCCGCACGCGTCGCCTGCGCCGCCTGCTACCTCGTCTACGAGCACGAGCCGGCGGTCGTCCGGGAGGCGTTCGATGACGCCTTCCCCGCATCCGGCTGGCAGCAGGCGAACTGCGACCGGACATCCACCTCCCGGTCGGGGCCCTACAGCGTGCGGTTCGACAACGCCGCCGACTCCCTCGTCACGCCGCTCCTCAGGGGCGCGGCGTCGCTGACCTACTGGATGCGCGCCTCGACGGGCACGTCGAGCTTCAACGTGCAGTACGCCTCCTCGCCCGCGGGGCCGTGGGACCACCTGCCCGGCTCCCCGACCATGACGAACTACGCGAACGCCTTCAAGGAGGAGACGTTCGACCTCACCGGTTACGGGGACATCCACGTGCGGTTCAGCAGGAACGACACGAAGACCTACTACCTGGACGACGTCCTCGTCGCCGAGCGGCCCGCGCCGGGGGCGAGGGTGAACTACCAGCCGAACACGGCCACGGTCCCCGACGGCAACGCGAAGGACGCCGCGGCGCCGTTCGGCCCGCGCGGCTCGTACTCCTTCGGCTGGTGACCGAGGGGCGTCGCGCCCGAACCGTCGGGCAGAAGCCGGGGACGCCACGATTCTCACGTCGACGAGCCGGTGGGCTCGGCGTCGCGGGACAGCCCCTCGCCTGGAGCGCCTCCGCCACCTCGTATTCACGCGCTCGGTCACGCGCTCGTTCTGTTGCGCTGCGGCGCGGTGTGCTATACTCCGCCGCGCGACTTCACCGTGCCGCGGCAGGGGGAAATAGATGAAACGGACGATTGTCTGCGGGGCGGGCGGCTTCATCGGGGGCCACCTGGTGAAGCGCCTAAAAAGGGAGGGCTACTGGGTACGCGGGGTGGACATCAAGGAGCACGAGTACGCCCCGACCGCGGCGGACGAGTTTCTCCTCCTCGACCTCCGCAAGCTCGGAAACTGCGAGGCCGCCCTCGCACTCGGCCCCGGCGATCCCCCGGAGATATACCAGCTCGCCGCGGACATGGGGGGGATGGGCTTCATCCACTACGCCGAGTGCGAGGTGATGCGGCACAACGTGCTCATCAATCTCAACATGACGCATGCGGCGGCGGCGGCGCGGGTCGCGCGGTACTTCTACTCCTCCTCCGCCTGCGTTTATCGCGATATGGCCCCCGGAGAGCCCGAGATGCCGGAGGAGGGCGCCTACCCCGCTATGCCGCACAACGAGTACGGGTGGGAGAAGCTCTACTCGGAGCGGGTGCTGCTCGCCTACGCCCGGCGCCACGGGATGACGGCGCGGATCGCGCGCTTCCAGAACTGCTACGGCCCCGAGGGGACGTGGGACGGGGGGAGGGAGAAGGCCCCCGCCGCGCTCTGCCGGAAGATCGCGGAGGCGGAGGACGGCGGAACGATCGACGTCTGGGGCGACGGGACGGCGGTGCGTTCGTACACCTACGTCGACGACATGGTGGACGGCATCCTCCGGCTGATGCGGTCGGACCTCGAGGGTGCAGTCAACATCGGGTGCCCCGAGTACGTGACCGTGGATGAACTCGCCGCGGCCATCGCGCGCGTCGCCGGGAAGAAGATCTCCATCAGGCACGTCGAGGGGCCGGTGGGCGTGCAGTCCCGCAACTTCGCCAACGACCGCATCTACTCGACCGGCTGGCAATCGGCGTTCCCGCTGGCGCGCGGCCTCGCCCTCACCTACCCGTGGATCGAGGCCCAGGTGAGGGCCTCGCGGGGGAAGTGAACAGGCTGGCAGGGGTGGTGCGGCTATCGATGCCGTCGGCCTCTCGACGGCAGATACCTGTTCCCAATGTCGGAAACCTTCCTCTTCAACCACGCGGCGACGGTGATGTTCCGCCGGCCGAAAATCTCCTCCTCGGCATACCCCAGTCTCCTGCACTCGGCGGTGTACTCGGCGTGGTTGAAGACGTTGTAATTGCAGCCGCATGACGTGGCGGGACACCGCTTCATGTGCGGAGGGAAGAACGCCTCCCGATTCACCTCGAAGGGGTCGAGGAAATTGCCCGTCTTCCGGCTCTCCTCCCTGCACCAGAGATCGTAGTAGAAGGTGCCGTCGGGATTGACGAAAAAATAGGTGTAGCCGAGAGAGCACCTCTTCCCGAGGGAGGGGACGAAATTCGCGTCCCGTATCTTCTGACTGTCTTCAACCTGCCCCTCCTTGGTCCACGGGGGCATGTACGTCTGGAACGCGATCGGCAGGCCGGTCTTCCGGCTGATGTGCCCGAGCACCCGCCTGTCCTCGAGACGCAAGTCGTGATCGACCTGGGTGAGCACGATCCTCGTGCTTCCTTTCGTGGCGTTGACCAGGTCCACCAGCGCGTCAATGCCGTTTGCGTCCCTGTACCGCACGTGGAGGCTGATGATGACCTTGGACACCCCGGGGAGGAGATCGGCGACCTTTCCGGCCAGGAGATAGTTCGTTATCAGCTGGATATCGAGTCGCTCCGCTTCGCCGAGTATCCCTATCACCTCCCGTATGTCACGGGCGAGGAGCGGCTCCCCCCCGGTAATGTTGACCGTTGTCCGGGTCACATGCCTGCTTGCCTCGACCAATCTGCCCGCGATGTCGATCTCGACGCCCGGAATATAGCGCATCCTGTCGGCGGCCTTCTGCGAGTACTCCCCCCTGTTGACGCAGTAGTCGCAATTCAGGTTGCAGTTGTCTATGACCACCCACTCGAAGAACAACGACTTCGGGCTTCTCATCGGCCATCTCCGGCGGCGCTCCCGCGGCCGCGGAGCGCGCGGACACGATTGCGCAGGGCGTTTTCCATTCGTATATACAGCCACCACCACTCCGCGGCACATCGCCGGCGGCGCGGCAAGGCGCGCAGATACCGCTCGGAGACCGCCGTCCACTCGGGCATGAAGGCCTCCCAGCCGCGGGAGGAATGCGACGCGGAGTGGAACCGGTAGTTGGAGAATATCCGCGGGACGTAGAGGAACCGATACCCCGCCAGAAAAGCGCGGAGCCAGTAGTCATAGTCCATCGCATAGCGGAGCCCGGCATCGAGCAAGCCGATCCTCCCGATCATGTCCCAGTGGAAGAAGGTGGACGGCTGGCAGGGCATCGAGGTCCGTCCGCCGATGGAATGGATCCGGGGGTGGAGAAGGAGGCGATAGAAGGGCACTTTCCCTTTCGGAAGCGTCCGTATCTCCCGGCCGTCTTCGCCCACCAGCCGGACCCCTCCCGTCACGAGGCGACCGCGCCGCAGGGGAGCGATATCGCGCGCGACACGTTCGAACGCCCCAGGCTCGTAGTAGTCGTCGGAGTTGAGCCAAGCGACGATCTCCCCCCGCGCCTCCCGGAACCCCCTGTTGAGGTCCGCGCACTGCCCCCTGTCGTCCTGGTAAAAGTAGCGCACGTGGGGATAGCGGGCGCAGACGGCGCGCGTGTCGTCCGTCGAGCCGCCGTCCACGACGATGTGCTCGAACGACGGGAATCGCTGAGCCAGGACCGACTCGATGTTGTCCCGCAGGTAGCACCCCTGGTTGTGGCAGCAGGTCACCACGCTGAAGAGCGGCGGCGCGCTCACGCGGCGCCCCCCGTCGCAATGTAGGAGACGAGATCCTCCACCCGCTGCCGCCACTCGGCGGACTTCACCCGGACGGTCTCACGGGCGGCCCTGCCGATCTCCGCGTACCGCTCCAGGCCCACGGGGCCGATCTCCCGCATCAAAATCCCCGTCTTGCCGTGCGTGATGTACTCGTTCGCGGTGGGCCTGTCCAGGGCGACGACGCAATAACCCCGCCGCATCATCTCCAACGTGGTCAGCCCGATCCCCTCGACCGCCCGCGAGGCGACGTTGATGTTGTGCGCAGCGAGGACCCGCCCGTACTCGTCGCCTGGGAGGAACGAATCGCAGACCTCGATCCGCCACCGCCGCCGGTCGAGCGCGGGTATGGTGATCTTCTCATATCCCGGGTCGGGATTGTTCTTGATGAAGATTCGAGCGAGGGGGAAATCCCCGATGGCCGCCTTCACCCCCTCCCAGCCGATCGCGGGGGAGCGGTACCAGAAGAAGAGCGCCGGCTCGTCATAGCGCACCGGCGGGAGCGGGTCGGGCCAGTACTGGAAATACCGTGCCGGCAGGCCGTGCGCCGACACCTCCTCGTGGAGGCGCCTGCAGCAGCAGAGGTGCCGCACCCCCTCGATCCCGAGGGGATGGAACGCCCCCCGCCTGCTCAGGGCGACGGAGTCGTACATGGGCGCCCAGGTGAGGTTCGGGTGCGGCCGTCTCGGCGGGACCTGGAAGAAGAATGCCGCGTCGAAGTCGAGCAGATTCATCGGGGGGAGGTCCGATTCGTATGTGTTGTGATGGATCACCTCGACATCGTGCCGTGCCGCCAGCGGGCCGAGGACGAAATCGGCCGATCTCGTGACCGCGTGGTACGGATGGTCGACGACGATGATTCTCATGCGATCTCAGCAGGGCACACGTGTCCGCGGCCCCCGACGGCCTCCAGGACGCGCAGTATGCTCGCAGGATGCCGCCGTATGGTATCATATGGGGTGGAGCCCAACAATCGCTCCCCGCGTCGTGTGAGACTGCTCAGACACGGAGACTGCTCAGACTTGCTCTCAGACTATCAGACTCTCATCTCAGACTCTCAGACTCTCCTTCCCCCGTTCTGCTAAAATGCTTATAATTATCCATGTTGAGGCTGCTTTCCCAGGGGCAGGGGGTCACTGAGCTCAAGAGCGATATTCCGTCAGTTTGAGTCTGAAATACAGGGAGAACGCGGTTCGGCTATTCTGAAAGGCATGACTGAAGTGACCATGATAAACAAGGAGTATGACATCTGGCTGCAATGGACGGTTTCGCCTAAGTGCAATCTTGATTGCATCTATTGTTTTGATTACAACCTAAGACATAACAGAAATAAAGAGTCAAAGTCCCGTTACCGTCCTTTCGTAAGAGCGATGCGGAAGGCGTTTATCATGGACCTTTCGTCTATAAGGAGGATTCTCCGCTTTCGATCGCGTGAAGCAAATGAAGGCATGGCCGCGATCGATATTCCGGCATTGATGAAGGTCCTTAGCGCGACCAATAACACTTTTCTAATAGGTTTTACGGGGGGCGGAGAACCTTTTCTAATTCCGAACATAATCGAAGCCTGCGAGGAGATATCCAGAAGGCATCTTCTTGGTTTTAATACCAATCTTACCATCCCCGCTATTCAGGAGTTTGCCAAAAGGATCGATCCCGGGAGGGTCTCCTGGATTATGGCGTCGTTGCATATTAAGCAACTGGAAAGAATGAATCTACTCGATCGATATATACGCAACTACTTGATCTGCAAAGAGCGCGGATTTGCCATCGCCGCCAACAGCGTAGCCTATCCGCCCCTTTTAGGCGAGGTCGACACATACAGGCGTTTTTTCCGCGAAAAGGGGATCAGCATAAGTTTTGCTCCTTTTGTCGGATCGTATAATGGTCGGGAGTATCCCAAGTCGTATACGGAAGAAGAGGTGAAGGTTTTTGGACTAAAAGAATCCTGTCGCGATATCTTCTATCCACGGGGCAACATCTGTAATGCCGGTTACAATGTGGCAATGGTTTTACCGTCGGGAGACGTAATTTCTTGTTTCCCGTTGCATGAAAGGATCGGCCATATATACAAAGGGGTTGTATTCAGAAAAACGTTGCTGAGATGCCCCCTGTCTTTTTGCGGATGCCCTGTATATGCCTACAACCCCCATTTATTTCAAAAGGCAAAACAGCAGGCGGATTGCAGCTCCTGACGTTGTTACGGATCACCCCGTCGGCACCCCAGATGCGGTTCGGACACGCGCGGACGGTGTCCGCGACCGCCGTAACGGTCATTTCTATATTCCCCTCGTGCGCGCCTTGTATTATTATAGGTGCCTTTACTGGCGACGCGCGAGCACACCGGAGGACCGGTCCAGCAGCATTTCCGGTCCCCCACGCCGGTCGCGCCGGGCGAAAGAAGGAGGCAACGGATGAACTGGAAGGGGCGGACGGCACTCGTCACGGGAGGGGCATCGTTCATCGGCAGCAACCTCGTCGACGCGCTCGTGGAGAAGGGCGCGAAGGTGCGGGTTGTCGACGATCTCACAAGCGGGAAGCTCGATAATATTCAGTCGCAGATAGATGCCGGCGCGGTCGAATTCACCCGCGCCGACCTGCGTGAGCCGGGCGTCGCCCGGGCGGCGGTGAAGGGGGTGGACGTCGTCTTCCACCTCGCGGCGGCCCACGGCGGACGAGGCTACGTTGATCTCCACCAGGCGGAGCCCGCGACCAATTTCTTTCTCGACGGCATCGTCTTCTGGGAGGCCCACAGGGCGGGGGTGGAGAAGATCGTCTTCGCCTCGTCCGGTTGCGTCTATCCGAACTTTCTCCAGGGGGACACGACGAAGGAAATCTACCTCACGGAAGACCTCGTCAAGCCGCCCTACGACGCCGACAATACGTACGGATGGGCGAAGCTCATGGGCGAACTGACGCTCAAGGCCTTCCACGACGAGTACGGGATGAAGACCGCCTCATGCCGGTATTTCACCGTCTACGGGCCCCGCGGCGTGGAGAACCACGCGGTCATCGCGATGATCGCCCGGGCGTTCGTGAAGCAGGACCCCTTCCTCGTGTGGGGCGACGGCACCCAGGTGCGCAACTGGACGTTCATAGACGACATCGTCCGGGGAACCATCCTGGCGGCCGAGAAGATCGACGACGGCGCCGCGGTCAACCTCGGAACGATGGAACGGATACGGGTGATCGACGCCGTGAAGATGGTGATGGAGTACTCCGGGCACCGGGCACCCCTGGAGTTTCAGAGGGACATGCCGACCGGCCCCCTCAACCGGGTCGCGGACAACTCCCTCGCGAAACGCCTGCTCGGATGGGAGCCGCAGGTCCCCTTCCGCGAGGGGTTGAAGCGGACGCTCGACTGGTACTTTTCCACGAGGAAACGGGATGCCGTGATGGCGACGCTCGAGAAGAGCCTCACCGCCCGGTAGGCCGAATGCCCCTCCCCTCTCCCGCGTTCGCCAGCGGGAGAGACATCGGAATGAAGCAGCGGGACGCCCGCGCATCGCGGCCGAATCGACGGGCGCGCGAAGTCCCCGCGCGCGAAAGGCCGCGGGCAGTTGCGGGTTGAAATAGCCATGTGCCATCCCGACAGAGACGGATTCCCCCGCCCCCCCGAGGGGGCGTACGGCTGGCCGTGGATGGGGCCCTCACCCCGGTTCCCCGAGAAGATGCCGGACGGGAGGGTCTGGCCGAAGATAAGCATCGTCACGCCGAACTACAACTACTCCCGTTACCTTGAAGCAACCATCCGCTCCGTCCTGCTCCAGGGGTACCCCAATCTCGAGTACATCGTCATTGACGGCGGCAGCACCGACGGGAGCATTGAGATCATCAGGAAATACGAACCCTGGATCTCGTTCTGGACAAGCGGGCCTGACAGGGGTCAGTCGGAGGCGATCAATCGCGGCATGGCGAAAACCACCGGCGAGATCATGGCATGGATCAACAGCGATGACATGTACCAGCCATGGACATTCCGGACAGTTGCGGAGATCTTCAGCCTCCACAGCGATGTAAACTGGCTCGTCGGATGTAATTCCTGGTGGGACGAGGAAGGCCGTCAGATCGCTGTCAAGCCGGTGTACAAGAACATCTACAACTACCTGCTCAATGATTACGGCTGGATCCAGCAGGAGTCCGTCTTCTGGCGGCGGCCGCTATGGGAGAAGGCGGGCGGCGGGCTTGACGAGAACTACATCCATCAGATGGATGCGGAACTGTGGTGTCGGTTCTTTGTGTTGGACCACCTCTGGCACGTGGACGCCGTCATCGGAGGATTCAGGCGTCACGCGGCCAGCAAGACAAGGCAGAACCAGCAGGATACATTGGCGGCAATAGAGCACGCGATAGCGGCCATGAACCGTTCGGTGCCGGAATCGCTGCTGAAGAATGCACGGATCCTGAGGCGGATGCGAGCGGCAAAGAAGTTCCTCCCCTGGATCAACGTCGAGCGGATCGCCCGGTTGATTTTCCGTGGACTGTACCGCGAGGCCGATTACGGGCGGATCAGCTTTATCGGCGGGGCGTGGGTCAAGAACACCGCGCCGTTCATGACCGGGGCATGGAAGCCCGGCACGCCGAACTTTCACGCGCGGAATGATGCCGACTGATCCGGTCCGGCGGGACGTGAGAGTGTCGGTTCCATGAGCATGTCTCGCACCGCAGCACGTTCGTCCGGCATCACCGTCGCCGTGCCCTGCCACAACGCCGAGCGGTTCCTCGAGGGCTGCGTCCGCGCCATCATCAACCAGACCCTTCGACCGGTCGAGATCCTCGTCGTGGACGACGGTTCGACCGACCGGACGAGGGCGATCGCCGAGGGGCTCCCCGTGCGGATCGTCGGCCTCGACGGCCACCCCGGCCTCGCCGCCGCCCGGAACGCCGCCTTCGCCGCCGCCAGGACCGGCCTCGTCGCGGCGATCGACGTCGACTGCGTGGCGGACCCGACCTGGCTCGAGCGGCTCCTCGGGGCGCTCGAATCGTCGAAGGCGGCAGGCGCTGGCGGGCGGCTCGTCGAGGCGCATCGCACATCCCTCGGCGACCTCTGGCGCGCCGTCCACATGCGGCAGGACTGGGGATCGGCGCGGCTCGTCAACCCGCCGTTCCTCTTCGGCTGCAACACGCTCTTCCGGAAGGAGGCGGTCGAGGCCGTCGGCGGCTACGATCCCCGCTTCAGGACGAACGGCGAGGACGTCGACCTCTCGCGGCGGCTCATGCACGCGGGGCATACGCTCGTCTACGAGCCGTCCGCGATCGTGACGCACCTGAAGCGGGACACCGTCCTCTCCGTCCTCCGGGCCGACTGGCGCTGGGGCTACGCCGCCTCGGGCGAGACGATGAAGTACGAGCACAACGGCTTCATCGTCTACCACAACTGGCTGAACGCGCGTTACCGTGCAGGCAAGGACGTCGCCGCCCGGCGCTGGCGCCTCCTCCCGGTCGACCTCCTCCTCTTCTTCCGCCACACGTGCCTCGATCTCCGCCACGCCGCCGGGCTTCGGCGCTCGCGGGCGGTCCGCGTCGGCGCCTCGCGGCGCGAGACCTTCACCCGCTTCCTCCCGCACCTGGCGGAGCTGTCCCGAACGCTCTTCCTCAGGAACCCCGACGAGGTAGCGGGCGCGCCGTCGCCGGGAGGCGACGCGCCATGATCAGCGTCGTCATCCTCACGCACAACCGGCTCCCCATGCTCCGGGCCTGCGTGGAGAGCATCCGGGCGAACGATTTTCCCGATTACGAGATCGTCATCGTGGACAACGCATCCACGGACGGCACGCCGGAATATGCCGGCCGGCTCGCCGGCGCCCGCGTCGTCCGGTTCGAGGAGAACATGGACCTGGCAACCTCCCGGAACGCCGGGATCGACGCCGCCCGGGGCGACATCATCGCCTTTACCGACGACGACTGCGTCGTGGAGCGCGACTGGCTCGCGCGGATCGCCGCCGCCCTCGCCCGCCGCGACGCCGTCGGCGGCGTCGTGAAGCTCGGGAGCGACGTCCGGAAGCCGCGCTGGTGGGACGAGGAGCTGAACTGGATGCCGGGCCTCAGCGTGCCGGGCCTCTCCGGGCCGCTCGGGGGGGAGGTCTACCTTCCCCAGTCCGCGAACCTCGCCTACAGGGCGGACGTGCTGCGGCGGCTGCGGTTCCGGGAGGGGGTCGGCGGGATCGGCGCGAGAAACATGACGCGCGAGGACTCCGACCTGTGGGCGCGGACCCGGTCGGGCGGCTTCCGCACCTCCATCGACACGGGCCTTGTCGTGTACCACATGCTCCCCGCCCGCAGGTTCACCCTGCGGTTCTGCATCGGGAGGGCGTTCAGCGACGGCTACGCCGCCTATTTCCGGGAGGACGGGGCGGCGTCCTGGCGGGAGAAGCTCCGCTTCGTGGCCCGCCGGCCGTTCGACATCCTGCGGCGGCTGCTGCGCGGCGGGGATCGGCCGCGCGCGATCGAGTATTTCTGGGTCGTCCGGCAGGCCGGCTTCGTCTTCGCCCATCTTCGGGAGCATTGCCCGCTCCGCGGCCTCGGTTCCCACCTCGCCCGCGCGCTCGCGGGGATCAAAGGAGCGCTGTCGTGCGCCGCGGTGATCGTCACAGAGGGCGTCTGCCTGGCGGCCATCCGGATCGGCAATCGGCTCTCTGATCGCGACGGGCGGGGGACGCCGCGGCGGCCATGAACGCGGGCCCGCCGCACCATTCCGGGGGAGCGCGCGAGGAGGAGCTGCGCGCCATCGACGCCTGCATCCGGGGGGACGTCGAGCGCTTCGCGCCCATCTTCGAGGCCTACAGGGAGAGGGTATACTACCTGGCCCTGAGCATCGTGAAGGAGCAGTCGCTCGCCAAGGACGTGGCGCAGGCGAGTTTCATCAAGGCGTTCAAGGCGCTGAAATGGTTCAACCGGCGGTCGTCGTTCTCCACGTGGCTGTTCAGGATCACCTACAACGAGGCACTGGACGCCTTCCGGCGGAGGAAGAGACGCGAGGAGCGCGAACCGGCGGGGGAGGAAACGACCGCCCTCCTCCGGTCTCCCGGACCCGACCCCTTCCAGCGGCTCGCCGGCGACGAACTCCGGGAGCGGGTCGCCGCCGCGGTCCGGGCCCTCCCCGTGAAGCTCCGGACCTCCGTGGTGCTGCGGTACGGCGAGGGGCTCACCTTCAGCGAGATATGCAGCGTCATGGGCTGCGCGAGGGGGGTCCTCCAGCGGCGCCTCGCCCGGGCCCATGCCATTATAAGGGACATCCTGGGGCCGGAGTCTGAGGGGGCGGGAAAGTAGCAAACCGTCGGGGGCACCCCTGGCCGGGGGCACCCCCGCCCGGAAACGTGAAAATCGCGCTCCGGGGGGTACAGGAAGGCGCCCCAGGCGTCAAAACGTTGAAGGGATTCGATATGCGCAGCGAAAAAAGCGCCCGCGTTCACCAGAAGGTCGAGGGTGTATTGCAGAACGTGTTGGCTTCCGACAGGAAGCGGCATGCTCCCGGACCGCCTTCCATTCCCACGTGGGCCGGGGTGCGTCCCGGCATCGAGCGCGACATCGCGCGCAGGGGCCGCAAGAGCGCATTCTTCAGGACGCTCGACGATTGGCGGGGGGGGCTCCGGGTGGCGATTCTGCCCGCGGCACGCCGGGGGGGCGCAGAGGCCGTCCACTGGGGCAAGATCGCAACCATTCCCGCGATAGGCCTGCTCCTCGTCCTGTTCGCCTCCGGCACATTCCATCACCGCAGCCGGCAACCCGTTTCTCATCCCGCAACCGTGGCATCCGCCAGGGCATCCATCCAGGTCAACTTCCAGCCCGAGGGAGACGGGGCGCAGGTCGGCTATTTCAGGGACTCCGGGGAGGGATTTGACGTGTGCATGGGACAGAACGGCGAAAGGAGGTTCGGCTGGCGATAGACTGGGCGATGGCATTTGCCCATTCACATATAGTATGATATTCTTTGTAGAAGTGATGTCTCATCAAAAGGAGGTCGTGCCATGAAGGGCAGGATGTGGTGCGCGGTGCTCGCAATCATCACGGTCGGATCGTTCGTGCCGGTCCACGCGGCGCTCACGACGGGCGGAGGGGCAAGCGTCAACCCGAACCCGGAATACGACACGTACGTCGAGAAGACGGCCGACAGCCCGGATGCGGCCGCGATCTGGGAGATCGCCCTCTCCACGGGCGGCCAGCCGAGCAAGACGTACTACGTCACGCTCGCCTGCGGGAACCCGTCCGCGGCTCGGGGCCCGCACCTGGTGCAGCTCTCGGGTGACGGGTCGAGTTACTCGACCGTGCTGAATACATCGACCACGGCCGACAACTACGTTTCGGTCACAAACGCGGCGGTGAGCGTGACCGAGGCCTACGGGAAGCTCAGCCTGAAGCTCGGCGGCAACAGCGTCACGAACAACCTCAACTTCATCATCATCACGGAGGACCTGTTCACCCTGCCTCCCATTTCGGACTGCACCTCCTTCAGCCAGTACCAGAAGCTGGATCACTTCCGCTATACGTATTGGAACGGGGCCTCCTATCAGAATCTGTTTCTCAACGCTCCCACAAGAAGATGGACACTTGACGGGGAGGCAGCCGCCCCGCTTATTAACATAAACTCATTCCGCCCGGGTGGCACGACGGCAGAACCTGCAATGCTCTGGACCGCGCCATTCGACGATACCATTAAGGTCCAGGGATGGACAACCAAGGTTGTCGATCCGCCGAACTACGGGGATGGCGTGTATGTACGGCTCGTGAAGAACGGAAACACTGCATCGCCGCTCTGGGAGCAGTTCATCACAGGTGATGATACCACCTTCTATCCCTTTGATGTATCTCCCATAACGATCGTCGCCGGAGATACGATCGCACTTCATCTGCATAAGAACGGTGACCACTTTTTTGATTCAACACAGCACAACATTGTCATCTCCAGCATCTCTGATGGCAATGCGTGGAGCGCGAGCGGCGGATTCAGCAGGGAACAGGGGTACAACAATTGGTCCTATCGGCGGTGGAACGGAAGTCAGTATAACAATCTGGTTCTCAATACCACCACCAGAACCTGGACAACAGATGGAAGCAATACACCCCCGAGGGTCAACATTAATGCCCAATTGCCCGGGGACAGCGAAGACTCCGTGAGGACATGGACAGCACCTTCAACCGGGACAATCAATGTAGTCGGCTGGGCAACAAGGGTTATTGATCCTCCCCCGCAGGGAGACGGTGTCTATGTGCGGATTGTCAAGAACTCTAATATCGGTTCGCCCCTGTGGGAACGGTTCCTCGATTACGACGACTATACGTTATATCGGATCAACCTGAACGGGATCGAGGTGAACGCGGGAGATACTATTAATTTCATTGTGAACAGAAACGGCAACCGTTTTTACGACTCTACCAAGGTTGACGCCGTTGTCATCTATCAGTAGGATTCTCGATTCAATCGGATTCGGTTGCCGGGCTGCGCGACGCTCCTGACGGTTGAGCACCGTCAGGAGCGTCCTCTGTCTGCTGCATCTCCTTTGATGAGCGGGAAGGGCCGGGAAGCCCGCCACTCGTCGCAGGGGAACGGTTCATGCGACACCGGTCGTCCGGCGGACGAACTCGAGCAATCTCCCCCCGAGCGCATTCCACGACAACTCCTGCTCTGCAAACCTTCTTGCCGCCGCACCAAGCTCGTCCGCCATTTCCGGACGATCAAGCAAATAGATGAGCTTATCCACAAGATCAGACTCCTCAGGCCGCGCGAGGATGCCCAATGGAGCCCTTTTAAAGAGCGTTTTCATCTCCCCAACGGCGCACGCAGCCGTCGCCCTCCCCGCGGCAATGTGCTCTCCGATCCTGTTCGGCCACCTCCCCTCGTTAATGGGGTTATCCCGCATGGGGAGCAGCATAACGTCGGCGCAGGCGAGATACTCGCCCACCTTCTCGTAGGGCTGAAACCCGGTCCAGATGATGCGCCCGTCCAAGCCCATCTCCCGAGCCATGGCACGGTGCCACCCCTCGTCGGGTCCGATGAACAGCAGCCCGACATCCCTCCTCCTCGAGAACACCATCGCCATGCACCTCATGAGCATGTCGGCGTCGACAAGGCTCGCCGAAAGATAGCCGACCACCTTCATGTCCCTCGGGATGGAATGGCGGTCCCTCATCGTCATCCTGTCGAGCGGCACGATGGTTTCCACATCAGCCCCCGACGGCAAGTGGAGGAGCCGTTGCGCCGGGATCCCGAGACGGCGTGCCCTTCCGTAGAGCGCCGTGCTGATCACGGTCACCGCGTCGCTCAGCCGTTTTGCGTCCGATTCGAGGAAGCGCTCGACCCCGTACTGGAGGGGGAAATTCTTGGCGTAATCGAGATGCCCCCCGCCGCACCACCAATCCGCCCAGTCCGTGACAAGTGGGACCCCCTTGAGGTACCTCTGGCATAACGCCGGCAGTGCGACGTTCGGCCTGTGATCGAATGCGTAGACGATGTCGAATCGGCCGAACAGAAGTCGCGTCAGACGCGCAGCCATGTCGGCGAGGCCCCAGCCGCCGCCTTGGTAATACCCGCCGAGGCACGCCGGCGTCTGGATGATGCGAATACCGGACTTGACTGTCACCTCGGGGATCACCCGGCGGCGCGGGGATACCGTCACCAACGTTACTGCGTGACCGCGCGCCGTGCACTGCCGGCCGATGTTGTAACATCGTATAAACGTTCCGTGCCCATGCACATTATGGTTGAGAATAAGGAAATGTGCCACCGACGCACCTGCCGGACATGCTCCCTGCGGGCGGGAGCGGGTTCCACGGCGCATGATAACATCACGTCATGGATATGGCAATGGGCGGCCATGAGATGCAATAATAAGAAGGTTCATCTGACATGAAAATCGTCTACGTCACCTACGATGACTTCAATGGCGCAGGTGTGATCCACGCCTACCAGTTCGCGTGCGAGATGGCGGGCATGGGCCACGATGTTCTCTTCCTCATGCTCGGTGACCCCGAGACGATTGGCCTCATGGAACGGAGGCCACCATTCGAGGTCGACCCCATCCTGTTCGAGGGCCCGCTCCTCGCAACCGGCCTCCGGCGCAAGGTGGCGGCGTTCCGCCCCGATATCATCCATGCCTGGACTCCGCGGAGCATCCCTGCGCGCGCGGCGCTCGAATTGAAGCTGCGGACGGGGGCACGGCTCATCGTCCACTACGAGGATGACGAGGATTCCATCTATCGCCACGAGTTCCCGGGCAGTCCCTCGCTGAGGCTCCGCTATGCACTCAAGATCCTCACGCAGCCGGTCTACGACCCGGACGAGCCGCTCTCCAACCTCTGGTACTGGAAGCATCCCCTGATCTCATGGCTGGCGAACAATCTTGCAAACCGCTTCACCGCCCTCTCCCCCGCGCTTAGGGACATGCTGGTCAGGAAATGGGGGAAGGGAACGCACCTCATCTACCCGGGCGTCGACCTCGGGCGGTTCAGGCCGGGCGCGGCGCCGCTGCCCGTCAGTGAGCGCTTCGGGATCCGCGGGGGGAAACTCATCATCTATTCGGGAGCCATCGGCCGCATCCATGACTTCGATATTCTGCTGAACGCCATGACCCTGCTCGTGAAGGCCGGTGAGAGGGTCTGTCTTCTCCAGCTGGGAAGGCAAGAGTGGCGAGGGACCGGCGTGGAATCGCTGATCGCCTCGCTCGGCCTCAGGGACAATGTTATCCTGGGGGGCGCCGTCCCCCATAAGGACATACCAGGCTATCTCGCCGCGGCCGATATCCTCGTCCACCCCTCACGGGACAACAGCTTCAACCGCTACCGTCTCCCCTCGAAGATTCCGGAATACCTCGCCATGGGCAAGCCCACGGTGCTGTCGCACACGGGGATCGGGGAGATGTTTCAGGACCGGTCCGAGGTATTGAAGACCTATAGCGACGATCCGTCGGAACTCGCCGAGCGGATACGGGAGCTCCTCGCGGACGGTTCCCTCAGGGCCCTCCTCGGCGCCAATGCACGGGCCTGCGCCGAGAGGATGTTCAATCTCAAGCGAAATGCCGCCCTGCTGCGGGATATATACGAGGATTCAGCCCGTGCCTGCTGGAATCGTGGGTGAGATCTCACTCGGTCAGAATCCGCTCGCCTGGACGAAAGGGGTCTGTCCTTCATTGGATGTAGCCGAGGGCTTTCAGCTTGTCGCGCAGTTCCTTGCTGAATTGCTCCATCGTGTCCGGCGCAAGGTCCTTCTCCTCTTCGACAGGCGAGAGCCCTTCGTACGATGCTATCTTCTGTATGGGCGATCGGGATAGATACTCCTTATTCATGATTTCCGTCAGCACTCTCCCGGGCAAATCCTCCGCAACGGGGAGCCCCATGAGCGTGAGAGCGGTCGGCACGACATCAAGGACGTCCACGTCATTGATGATCACACCCGACCGGATATCGGGCCCCGCCACAATGAAGGCGCCTTCCCGTTGATGATCTCCTGACCAGTGAAAGCTCTGCTTGAACTTGCGCACAGGAAATGTGCCGCCTTCAAGATTCACTTTGTCTTCTTCAACGAGCGCCTGATTGAACTCCGCCTTTATCATGGTGAAATCCTCGGTCGGAAAGGCGTGCTTTAATACCGCCTTGCCGTCGACGGTCTTAAGAGACGTGAGCCTCGAGGTAGCGCTCTTCACAATGTCCTCTGCCGAAGGTTTGTCGGCGGCGTTATTCTCGATCCCGCTTGTCCGGACATAAAATGTCCGATGAGGCTGCCAGGGCATAAGGCCTTCATCATATAACCGCGTGCGCGCCTGATCAACGGCACCAGCTGCATCGAAAGACAGATATCCCAGCGCCGCCAAAAGCGCATTTGCCTTGTAAAAGTACTTATCCCTGGAAATCGATAACCCATGATCGGTGAGGACCATTATGTTCGCATCCGTCGGCATCCGCATGACGATTTGGCCGAGGAACGCGTCCATCAACTCGTAATACAGCGGAATGATTCTCCCGAACGCATCTCTCTCGGCGGCATTCACCTCAAAGCGCACGTGGCTTCCACCTGCCTGCCCCCACGGCTCATAATACTTCCAGAAGACGTGTGAGGCGGGATCAATCCCGAGATAGTATGAGAAGAGAAGATCCGGCGGCCGTTCTCTGACGATATCCATCGTGAGGAGATGCACGAAAAGATCCCCTATCATGTGCAGTCTGAAAGAGCGTATGTTGGCATGCATGACTTCCGGCAGACTGAGATTGCGCATGGAGAAATCACCCAGCATGTCGAAACAATTCCGTGCCATCGCCTCCATGCGAGGTTGCGGGACCGCCCTCCGTATCGCATCGGCCAGCGCCGGCGGGTATGTCAGGCGTTTGTCATTTGCGACATCCGCATTTTCACTGCAGAGATCGATGAATCTCTGGGTAATGTTCACGCCGTTCACCTGTTCCGCAGGATAGCTCGCCCACGGCCGCACAACCGCCACCTGCCTCCCCCGGCCGCTCGCCATCGCCCAGAGGGCATCGACCTTTCGCAGGGTGCTCATGGCGGGCTTGCTCGAATCCTCACCCTTCACCCTGATGAAGAAATCCGTTATGCCGTGCTGCTCAGGTTTTTTCCCCGTGATAATGCTGGTCCAAATAACGGGAGATGAGGAACTGAAGCCGCAGCGAATGTTCCCAGAGGATCCTCGATCCATGAGTTCCCGAAAGTGCGGGAGTCTTCCGCTATTGATGAGCGGCAACATGACGTTCCAACTCGCCCCATCGAATCCTATGAGGAATAACCTTGAATCCCCCTTTCGCCCGCCGGAGTCGGGCGAAACAGCATAATCCATTATCCTTAAACCGGACGCCTTCACAGTCTCTGAGAACTTCAGGACCTCATCTGCAACCTCCCGGGACCCGATATGCCGTTGCGCACGCCTGAACACTGAACCGAGGCGAAAAGGCGCGTAACTGGACGCAATGCAAACCAAGGCCGCAATGGCAATGGCGGAGATGAAGTAGACGATAATCACGCTGCTGGATTTCTCCATGGCATTTCTCCCGGACTCATCATGTGCCTTCCGACTTCCTGCCATTGAAGGAATTACTGAATATATCCCAATGCCTTCAGGGCCTCTCTGGTTCTCTCGTCGATCGTCACCTTTTGCGGGGCTATGCCCAGCCGATCACTCATCTTCCCCATTTCACCGATCCAATGCTCCATCATCGCGCGGTAATTGCCGGCAACCTGCAGCTCTGAGTCCGCGAGGTTCCTTTGTTCTCCCGGATCACGTTGAAGATCGAACAGGAGCTCCCGGCGGTTCGGCGTGCAAGGAAAGATATACTTGTAGTGCTCGTCCCTGATTGACTTGTCCAGATGTCTGCGCTCGGTATAGCACTCGGTTCTGACGGGACGCCCTCCCCGGATGAGCGGCATCAGATCGCGGCCGCATATGTCGTCCTTCCGGTACGGCACCCGCGCATACGAAAGGATCGTCGGGAACAGATCGATCAACTCAACGTGGCCGGAAATCCTCGCCGTCGCCGGCCCGCCCGCGGGGAAAGACATGATGAGCGGCACTCGTATAACCTCGTCATATAATATGCCATGGCCGAGTCCCCCATGCTCGAGAAACTGCTCTCCATGATCTGCCAGGAGGATGACCATGCTGTTGTCCATCATGCCTCGCCGCGCCAGCTGCTCGAACAGCTCCCGCACGCAGGCATCCGTGTAGTTGATGCATGCGTCGTAGCGGTCGATCATGAACTGCAGCTCGTCCGGGGTGATCTCCCTGTCTGGTATCCCGTCCACGTAGTAAGGAACCCCCTCCCGGGGGTTGTAGAGCGTATCGTACGGCGGCGGAGGATCATACGGGGCGTGAACGTCCATGTAGTGAAGGAAAAGGAACAGCGGCTTCCCGGAAACGCCCTCCACTTGGCTGAGGGCGACCTCGGTCAGGTCACGGGCGGGCAGGTAGTTCCGGAATATGAGTGTGTCGAATCCCTGATCGAATCCAAACTCAGCGGTAATATGGGGATTGGCGGTGATGCCGATGGTCGCATACCCCGCTTCCATGAGAATCTCCGCGATCGTACGGACGGTGGATGGGAGGACATCTCCTTCGACGCCTTCGCTTCCGTGCGACAACGCGGTGTGCATGGTGGGGTAGAGGGAGGTGAAGAGGCTGCCCACGGACGCCTTCGTCCCCGGTGCCTGCGTGATCGCGGTTTCAAAAAGCACGGCCTTCTCCGCCATGCTATCGATGAAGGGGCTCGTGTCCCGATGGTATCCGTAACAGCCGAGATGATCTCGCCTGAGCGCGTCGATCAGGATGATAATGACGTTCGGGCGGGATGGCCGCAATCGCCCCGGAATGAGCATGATGAGCACAACAAGCGCCCCGATCCCGTACACCGCCAGCACCTTAACGCGTCTCTTCATACACTCGGCTATTCCCCCGCATACAGAGGTCCAGAGACCTGGTTATCTTCACGAATAATAATCAGTATAGCTTAACCCCGTTTGCATATCCTATAGAAAAGACCCAGTTGAAGGCCCAGATGCCACATCACCTCTCGCAGGATGTCCAGGAGAGGGAAGGCAATGCACGACCACGAGCCACTCCCCTTCCGGCGGACGACGACGCCGACCAGGGCCTTCATATCGGATGCGGCCTTCCGGAAACTCAGCCCGAGTCCCATCCCCGGCCTCGGACGGAAACGCGCCGGGTACCTGTGGAGAAGCCGCGCCTCGCCCCAGCCGTACCGGATGAACTGCGTCATGAACGGCCGCAGCCGCGTCCGGTGCCTGTGGTAGACAACCGCATCACCGGCATACCTGACCATATAGTCCGTTCCCGTGAGCATCCGTATCACCATTTCCGAGTCGCCGCCCGATATCGCTCCCGCGTCGAAGGGGCCGCAGCGCTCAAACACCAGGCGGCGGAAGGCAAGGTTCGCCGTCATCGCCCGCGGGAGCGGTTCGTAGGCGAGCATTTCCCTGTGCGACATGTGGCCGACGGAGGCGAGGTATTCGTCCACCAATCCCCCCTTCTCGTACGGAAGGATCTCCCCCGCGCAGCAGCCGACCGCCGGGTCCTCGAAGCCCGCGACGAGCGCCCTGAGCCAGCCCCGCGTCGTGACGCAGTCGGAATCGGTGAAGGCGATGATCTCTCCCCGCGCGATATCGAGGCCCGCGTTGCGGCTCGCGTAGGAGCTCTTCCGCTCCTCCTGCCGGGCCGCGATGACGGGGAAGCGCCGGATGATCTCCCCCGTCCGGTCATTCGACCCGTTGTCGACGACGACGATATCGAGTTTCTCCCGCGGGTAGTCGAGATTGACGAGCGAGACCAGGCACTCCTCGAGCGTCCGCTCGGCGTCGCGGGCGGGGACAATGACGGAGACGGGGGGGAGATCCTCCTCGGGCCCGGGGGCGGTCCTGGCTGTGCCCCCTTTCTTGTGATGATTGAACTCCAGGTTGAGATACGACTCCAGCGCCCTGATCTCGCTCCGTTTCAACTGCTCCGTTTCGACGTCGAGGATCCTGTTCACCTCGCGGACGTACCATCGGTTCCGCTTCACCTCGTCGTACAGCCGGCTCCTCGGATAGCCGACGTACGACTGGAAATAGGCCCAGAGCGGCTCGATCTCCACGGCGAGCGCGAGCGAGCGGAAGGCGTCCTCCATCGTCTCGCCCGGGACGCCCACCATGAACCCCGCCCCGATACCGAGGCCGATCTCATGCGCCCACGTATAGACGTTCCGCACCTGCTCGACGGTTATGCCCTTCTGAAGGTACTCGAGGACGCGCGGCGAGCCCGATTCGATGCCGCACCACAAGCCGCGGCAGCCCGCCTCGTGCATCAGCTCCATGAGTTCGCGGTCGAGGGTGTCCACCCTCGCCTCGCACTCCCACCGTATGCCGGTCTTACGCGCGATGAGTTCCCGGCACAGCTCCTCGGTCCGCCGCCGGTTGACGGTGAAGCAGTCCTCGCGGAAAAAGATTCCGTCCGCCCGGTGCGCGGAGATGAGATGTTCGATCTCATCCGCGACGCTTGACGCGCACCTAAATCGGTACCTCTTCGGGAAATAGTGCTCGCTCGCGCAGAACGTGCACCGGAAGGGGCAGCCACGCGATGTCGACACGGTCGCGACCCTCCCGGCGTGGAACGTGTCCCCCCACGAATGATAGCGCTCGAAAGCGACGAGGTCCCGCGCGGGCAGGGGGAGCGCATCGAGGTCCTCGACCCACGCGGGGGCCGGCGTGCTCCCGGCGCCCGCAACCCGGCCTTTGAAATGGAGCCCCGGAACCCCCTCTGGCGCGGCCTGCCCCCCGCGAAGGGCATCGAGGAGGAGCGGGAGGCTCCGCTCCCCCTCCCCCGCGATGACGTAGTCGACGCAGGGTTCCTCGATGAGATCGAGCGGCATGATCGTCGCCTGCGGCCCCCCGCATATCGTCCGTATCCTCCCGTCCGCCCGCTTGACGCGCCGCGCGATGTCGAGCGTATTCTCCTCGTTGGTGACCGTGACCGAAAAACCGACGAATTCCGGCCCGATCGCCGCGATCCGCCGGGCGACGTCACGGTTCGGACTGCTGTCCAGGTAATTGTCGATGATCGACACGCGGTAGCTGGCTTCCCGCAGGCACGCCGCGAGATAGCAGAGGCCGAGCGGAACGCGGGGGGGCAGCTTCCGTACCGTTCGCGTACGGAAGACCGGATAGAGGTCGGCCGTATCGGCCATGACCAGGACGATGTCCGTCCCGCTCATCGCAGCACCGCCGCGGCGCACTGGCCTGCGTACTGCCCCATCCATCGCAGGGCATCGTAGAAGGCGAATCTGCTCTCCAGGGAGCCCCGGCGCCGGCTCACCGCGGTCACCAGCACGGAGAGGACTCTGCGCATGTTGCCCAGGTCGTCCGGGTACAGCCCGAGGAGCGGCCGCGGCCGTCCCCCGGCGAGGTGCGGGTACTTCCGGAGCAGGATCGTCCACGCGTGGCCGTACCGGTAATGCTGCCGGAACAGCTGCCGCGCGGACGATTTGTGCCTGTGCTCGACGCGCGCACCCGGCACGTATTTCATCCGATAGCCCGCCCCGTGGATCCGCCAGCCGAGGTCCACGTCCTCGCCGCCGGCCATGGGGAAGCGCTCGTCGAAGAGCCCGACCTCGTCGAAGACGCGCCTTCGGAACATTGCGTTGGCCGTGATGGCATGGGGGACCGCATCCCGCTCGATCGTCTTCTCCTGCGAGATGGGGTTGGCCTGCGCCATGTACCGCTCCAGGGCGGAGAAGGCCGGGGGGGAGACGATCGCCCCGCCGACGCAGGCGACCGATTCATCCGTGAAACCCCCGCGCAGCTCATCGAGCCAGTCCCGATCGGCCAGGCAGTCCGCGTCGGTGAAAGCGACATAGGCGCCGCGCGCCTCCTGCACGCCCATGTTCCGCGCCGCCGCGGCCCCCCTCCTCGGCTGGCGGAGGTAGCGGACCGGGAACCGCCGGACGACCTCCGCCGTCCCGTCCCGCGACCGATTGTCGACCACGACAATTTCACAGCCCGACGGGGGGGGCCGCAGGTCGAGCAGGGATCGGATGCAGTCGCCTATCGTGCGTTCGCCATTGTGCACGGGGACGACGACGGTGACCGATTCATCCGGCATCGTGGTCCCGGGACTTCGGGCGGTGGAGGGCATCCCTGATCCGCTTCCAGTACAGCTTGAGCGCGAATCCCGAGCCGACGAGCGCGGCGATGACGATCTGCACCAGGTAGCTGCCGGCGCCGGGGTCGATATAGGCGTGGCCGCGGCCGGGGAGGGCGAAAAGGAGCAGGGCGAACACGATGGAGAGACGTCGCGCAGGATTCATGGCGCCATGATACCGCATGGAGACCGGCTGCGCAACCTCTCTCGTCGCGCGGGGGGACAGGTCATACCGCCCGCCGCTTCATGAGGTAGATCGCGCGTCGCGAACCGGGGACCGCCTCCCGGGCCTCCACGGTGAAATGCCTCCCGAACGCCTCCTCGAACCGCCGCTCGGTGTAGTCCGGAAAGATGTCCTCCCGGGTGGCGAGCATCCTTTGCACGTTCGAGTCCTCCTTCGGGACGAACTCGATGATGAGACCTCTCCCCAGTTCCCGGAAATACCGGGCAGCGGCGGCGAGGGGGACGTTGTTCGCGATCGCGACATGGTGGATGAGCGCGAGCGCCATGACCGCGTCGGCCGGGCCGCGCGCGGCGAGGGACATCCGCTCACGGTGGGCCCAGCCGAGGGACGGGCTCGGGTTCGTGAGGTCCATGACAAGCGGCAGGATCTTCCGTTCTCCCTCCTTCCGGCACGCGAGGTAGTTCATCTCGACGGCCGCGCGGTCGCCGTCGAGGGAGACCGTCGGAATGCCCTTCGCGGCCGCGACCCTGCTGAAGACGCCGGTGTTGGCGCCCATGTCCCACACGCTCCGGGGGGCGAGGACGTCGAGGAATGTCCCGATTGTCCGCCGTTTGTGCTCGAACGCCTCCGGGGCGTAGGTCGTCGCCTCGTAGTAGGCGCTCCAGGCGGTTTTCGGGGGCCTCCAGGAGCACGCGGCGACCGCGCCCCGGAGATTGTCGATGAGGGCGAGGAGGCGGAAGCGCGAGAGGCGCGCCGTCACGGGTTTGCCGCTCCCCGCGCCGCGCCGCTGCGCCGCGGCGTGGAGATGGATGTGGCTGAGGAGGCGGAACGAGAAGCGGCTCCGGAGGGGGAGGAGGGCGCTCGCCAGGTCGAGGGGGACGCCGTCGATGTACACGCCGAGCAGGCACCCGAGCCGTGCGTCGGCGCGGGCCATGAGCGCGAGCGGCGCGAGGAAGTGCTGGCAGAACTGCCGATAGGCCGCCCAAGGCATCCCCTCGCGGTACCGCTCGAACGAGAGGGTGTCTATGAGGACTGGCCTCCCGCCGATGAACTGGATGTTGAAGGCGCTCGCGTCCTTCAGCGTCATCCCGCGCTCGAGGGCGCACCGCTGTATCTCGAGCGTGGCGAGCGCCGCGTCCTTCAGCCCGCTGAAGCACCACTCGTACGGGTAGGAAATGAACGGCACTACTTCAGGGCGAATGATCTTATACGCCGTCTCCGGGTCCGCCGGCGGCGCGTCGACCTCCTCGTGGGGGATCATGAGGCCGGCATCGACGAGCTCGCGGCAGAGGCCCGATTCCGTCAGGCGGTCGTAGTCCTCCCGGTAGATCGAGTTGATCTGGCGATAGATTACCCCGTCCCGGGAGAAGAGGAAGCCGCTCGGGTCGCGGAAGGAGGAGGCCAGCCGCAGCGGATCTCCGCCCATGGTCAGGATGCCTCGCCCGCCGGACCGGCACCGGGGAAGATGCGAATCGCGCCTTTCGCCTCCACGCGCGCATTATACCGCCCCCCGCGCCGCCGCACAAGCGACCCGGACGCGATCCACCCGGTAAACGGCATTCTGCGGGGGGTGTTTGTGCCGCCGGGCGAGCACGAGGTGACGCTGACATACCTCCCGGCGAGTTTCAGGATCGGCCTCGGCGGGACCGGCCTCGGTGTCCTGGTCGTCGCCTGGATCGCGATCGCCTCATTCCGGCGGAGGCGCCGGCCCGAGGAGGCGGTCAGCCGTCCACGGCGGTCCTGAAGCCGCGGCCGAGCGCCTGTCTCGACGCCGCGAGCATCATGCTCCCGAGTCCCCGGCAAGCCGCGGCGAGGTAATCGTACCGCCGCTCCCGGATGAACCGCAGGACGAAATCCCTCGGCCACCAGGAGAGGAGGGCCCTCGGGAAGAGACGCGGGTAGTGCTTCCCGAAGAAGAGGAGATAGTTCCGCGAGTAGTAGTAGACGTAGGACGGGTCCGTCGCCCCCTTCGTCACGGCCGAAACCTTGTGGTACACCACCGATCCGGGGACGTATTTCACCCGCCAGCCCCGCCGGCGCGCGCGCACGCACCAGTCCATGTCGTCGAAGTAGAAGACGTAATCCTCGTCCATGAGGCCGATCTCCCGGATGGTCGCCGCCCGCGCGAGGAGGCTGCAGCCGGTCACGTAGTACACCTCCCGCACCTCGTCGAACTGCCCCTCGTCGCGCACGCCGTAGCCGATGTGGAAGAAGCGCCCGTCGCGCATGTCGAGGCCGGCGCCCGCGTGCTGGAGGATCGAGGGGCGGTCGTGGAAGAAGATCTTCGAGCCCGCGATGCCGCACCGCGCGTCCCGCTCCGCCTCCCCGACGAGGGCGGAGAGGGCGCCCGGCTCGACGGTTGTGTCGTTGTTGAGGAGCCAGACGTAGTCCGCCCCCTCCCGCAGCGCGACCCGCATCCCGGCGTTGCACCCCCCCATGAAGCCGGCGTTCCGCTCGAGGCGCATCGTGCGCGCCTGGGGGAACCGCGCCGCGACCTCGGGGATGCAGGAGCGCCGGGCGCCGTTGTCGACGACCACGACGACGTTGCGCGGGTAGTCGAGGGCGCGGAGGGAGGAGAGGCACTCGAGCGTGTCGGCGAGGCCGTCGTAGTCCAGAAGGATGGTGTAGACGAGGGGGGGGCGGACGGCGCCCGGGTCACCGCTGCTCAAGGTAGTGCGTCCTGTAGAATTCGGCCGCCTCGTCCCATGCCGCGCCCTCGTCCCACCCCGGGACGAGCGCGGCCGCCGGCTCCGTGTTGGTCCTGATCCTCGGCTCGGGGAATTCCGCCTGGGCCTTCAGCTCGAACCGGCAGGGGAGGCCGAGCCGCTTGCCCATCTCGCGCGCGAACCTGCGGGTGAACTCGCCCTGCGTCTCGGCGTAGCCGCTCGGGTTCAGCCGGAGGAGGCCGCGCCCCGCCGCCGCCGTTCTCCCTGCGAAGAGGACGTACGCCTTCGCGAGGAGACCGACGTGGATGTTGTCGCGGACGTAGTCCGGCGTCCTGACGGCGGGTGTTTCGCCGCGCGCCCACCCCTTCACGAGCGAGGTGGTGAAGCGCTCCTCCTCGTACGGCCCGAACGGGTTGGGGATGACGAACTTCCCGAGGGCGAACCCCTCCCGCCCGCAGTGGAAGCGGAAGAGCTGGAAGGTGAGCCCCTTCGAGAGGCCGTACGGCGAGAAGGCGCGCGCGTCGCCGCCCCCCTCCCCCTCGTCGTTCTCAAAGACGCTCCCCGTGAGGAGCGCCGCGCGGCAGCCCCTCCCGGCAAGCTCCCGGAGGACGGCCGCGAGGTTGCGCGTGTTGCTCCCGAGCGCCGCGTGGACGTCGAAGTCGGGGCTCCGGTAGTCACGCACGTCGGCGGCGTGGTGGCAGAGCAGGTCCCACCGCGGCTCGCCGCGGACGAGCGCCATGAACGGCTCCTCGCCGAAGCGGCAGCCGAAGGCCGGGCGGCAGAGGGGGAGGAGCAGCCGGACCCGCTCGCCCCTGAGGCCCGCATAGGCGTCCGGGCCCGCCGCCGTGAACGTCGCGTGGACCTCGTGGCCGGCCGCGGCGAGCTCCCGGATGAAGCGGTGGCCCGTGAACGAGCTCCCGCCCGTGCAGAGAACCCTCATCGGAACCTTCTGCCTCCGTGTTCTCTGCGCCCTCCGCGGCAACAACCATCCGCGCGTATCCGCGGCAACGCAACGCGCGCGTTCAGGCGCGGGGGCCGAGGTGGTGGCCGGGGTCGAAATCGGGGTGGCCCCGGTCCTTCCCGGAGATGACCGCGGGGTCGCGGGGCCACTCGATGCCGAAGGCGGGGTCGTTCCAGCGGATGCCGCGCTCGTGCGCCCCGCTGTAGAACTCCGTGGAGAGGTAGAACGCCTCGGTATCGTCCTCGAGCGTCAGGATGCCGTGGGCGAAGCCCTTCGGGACGTAGATCGCCTTCCGGTTGTCCGCGCTCAGCGTCTCGCCGTACCATTTCCCGAAGGTCGGGGAGTCGCGCCGCAGGTCGATGACGGCGTCGAAGAACGAGCCGCGGATGCAGCGCACGATCTTCGTCTCGGCCTTCGGGGCGAGCTGGTAGTGCATTCCCCGGAGCGTCCCCGCGCGGATGCTGAGCGAGTTGTTGATCTGGACGATCCGGCAGTCCAGCCCCAGGTTCCCGAACTCCTCGACGCAGAAGGCCCGCGCGAAGAACCCGCGGTCGTCGTGCCTCTCCTCGAGGGCGATGATGTACGCCCCCCGGAGCGGCGTCTCGATGAATTTCACGCGTCCTCCCCGCGCCGAATGCGGTCCATCCGCCGCCGGAGCGTCCGGAGGCGCACGAACCGCTCCCCCTCGAAGTCCGCCGCGCTGAAGCCGTGCTCGCCGAACTTCCGGCACAGCTCCTCCATGCCGGAGTCGAGGTCGTACTGCAGCTCGAAGCCGGGAAGGAGACGGCGGAGGAGGCCGAAGGCGACCCGGTAGTTCCGCGGATCGGCGCCCGTCTTCCCGGTGAAGACGATCTCCGCCTTCGGCACGAGCCGCTTCACCCTGTCGGCGACATCCTTCACCTGGTAGTTCTCGCCGTCGGCCCCGATGTTCGCGGCCGCGTTGTGGACGGTCTCGCGGGGCGCCTCCGCGAAGGCGAGGAAGGCGCGCGCGATGTCGCGGCAGTGCGTGAGCGGCCGCCAGGGGGTGCCGTCGCTGTCGATCCGGATGTCCCCCCGCGCGAAGGCGCAGGCGAGGAGGTTGTTCGCGACGAGGTCGATCCTGAGGTTCCTCGAGTGCCCGTACGCGGTGGCGTTCCGGAGGAAGGAGGGGGAGAAATCACGGTCCGCGAGCTCCCGCACCCGCTTCTCCGTCTCCACCTTCGAGACGGCGTAGGCGGAGAGCGGCCGGAGCTCGGACTCCTCGTCGAGGTCGAGCTTGACGCCCTTCCCGTATATCGAGCAGCTGCTCGAGAAGAGCCAGCGGGGGACCCCCGCCTCCTTCGCGATCCGCGCGAGGCGGACCGAGCCGTGCAGGTTCACGCTGTAGGTCAGCGCCTCGTCGAGCTCCCCCATCGGGTCGTTGGAGATGGCGGCGAGGTGCATGACCGCGTCGTGCCCCTCGAGGTCTTGCGCCGTGAGGTCGCGGACGTCCTTCGTGAGTTCCCGGTCGGGGGGGACGAGCGGCTCCCACTCGCAGCCGTCGAAGAGGCCGAGGTCGCAGCCGGTCACCCGGTGCCCCGCCTCCTTCAGGAGCTCGACGAGGTGCGAGCCAATGTAGCCCCTGTGGCCCGTGACGAAGACGTTCAGACGGCCCATGGCGCCTTTCCGCCTTTCCAGAGCGCCTCGAGGTGCTCCCGCTCCCGCTGCGTGTCCATGCACTCCCAGAAGCCGCGGTGCCTGAAGATGTGCAGCTGCCCGTCCCGCGCGAGCCGCACGAGCGGCTCCCGCTCGAGGACGCAGCCGTCGTCGGTCGAGAGGTAGTCCAGGAACTTCCGGCCGAAGAAGAAGTAGCCGCCGTTGATCCACTCGCCGCCGAAGTCGGGCTTCTCCTCGAACCGGACGACGGCGTCCTCGCGCAGGACGATCCGGCCGAAGCGCGAGGGCGGGTTCACGCCGAGGACCGTGCCGATCTTCCCGTGTGAGAGGTGGAAGCGGTACTCCTCCGCGAGGTCCGCGTCGGTGAGGCCGTCGCCGTAGGTGACGGCGAACTGCGCGGCGTCGCCGAGGTACTTCGCCGCCGCCCGGGCGACCCGCGCCCCCGTCATCGCCGTTTCGCCGGTGTAGGCGAGGGTGACCTCCCAGTCGAGGTCGTGGTCGACGGAATGCACCGTGACGCCGTTCGCGGCGAGGTTCACGGTGAAGTCGCTGTTCAGGGCGGAGTAGTTCAGGAAGTACTCCTTGATCACCTCCGACTTGAAGCCGAGGCAGAGGACGAACCGCCGGAAGCCGAACTTCCGGTAGGAGCGCATGATGTGCCAGAGCATCGGGTGGCTCCCGACCGGCACCATCGGCTTCGGCCGGAACTCGGTCTCCTCCTTCAGCCTCGTCCCCATGCCGCCGCAGAGGATGAAGACAGGGGCATTCTCGATGGCTTCCATGTGTGTCCGTCCCTCCCGGAACCGAGAGGAAACATTATAGCCGCATGGCGGCGGAACCGTGATCTATTTTCAACGGGAGTTTTTCGCCGGAGGCCGGTACGCCGGGAGGGATGCACTTCTCCCGGACGAAAAGGCGCACCGACAGCCGCCCGATCGAAATGCCCCCTTGGCCGACGAACGCGAGGAGGAGCGACAAACCGCGCGACTCCCGACCGATCAATTGATATACCCCAGCGCCCGCAGGATTTCCCTCGTCCCCTCGCCGATGGCGACCGATTCACCCGCTATTCCGAGGCGGTTCCTCATTTCATCCAAATCCGCCGCCCGGCCTTCCACCATCGCCTTATAGTGTCCCACAAGGTCGGCATGCACTGAAGCGATATTCCCGCACTCGCGCGGATCCGATTCGAGGTCGAAGAGCTGCTCCTTCACCGAGGACACGCGTGGATAGATATACTTGTGACGGACGGTCCTCAGTGACCTGGCGAATTGATAGTGTTCGCTGTAGGCATCGCTTCTCACGGGTGTCCCGTCCTTGATGAGTCCCATAAGGCTGCGCCCGCATATATCGTCCGCATCGAAACCAACCCCCGCGTACTCGAGAATCGTCGGGAAGAGGTCGACGACCTCCACGATATCGAGGATTCTCCTCCCCGCGTGACGCCGTTGCGGCATGCGGAGAATCATCGGGATTCGAATGAGTTCGTCGTACAGCGTTCCCACATGCCCGATGTTGCCATGCTCAAGGAATTCCTCGCCATGGTCCGCGAGGAGCACGATGATCGTGTTCCGGAGCTTGTTCTCCCCCTCGAGCGTGGCGAGCAGCCGCCCGACGCACGCGTCCGTATAGGCAATCGTCCCGTCATACCGGTCGATGATCGGGGGGACATCTTCGGCGACCACATCGGTTCTCCTGTCTCCGGTCGCAAGGTAGGGGCACACCTTCATCCATTGCGAAAGGATCGCCGCCTCGGTCGGACTACCCTTCCGGGTATCGACGAACATGGAATCGTAGGGTGGCGGCAACGCGTAGGGGGCATGGGTGTTCATATAGTGCAGGTACAGGAAATACGGCCTCCCGGGATTGGAGAGAACGCTCTTCAGCGCGAGGTCGGTCAGCAAATCAGCGTTCACGCTCGCCTGATCACCGAAGTAGTCAACGCACTTGAACAGCATGAATCCCTGATCGAACCCGAATACCGGGCTCACATGCGGATTCCCGCTCACCCCGATCGTCATGTACCCATGGTCGCGGAGCACCTCGGCGAGCGTGCGCACGTTCGATGGGAGCACATCTCCCGTCATTCCATGTCCCTGATTCTCTATCGCGGTATGAACGGAGGGGTAGAGCGACGAAAAAAGGCTGCCGACGGACATCTTGGTGGACGTCGCCTGGGCGATTGCGGTGTCGAAAATGATGGAGCTGCGAGCAAGGTCATCGATGGAAGGGGTGATATCCCGATGGTATCCATAGCATCCCACATGGTCTCTCCTGAGGGCATCGACGAGTATGATGATGATATTCGGCCTGGATGACCGCGCGCGCCACACGAGGAGGACGGCAAGGACGAGAGCCAGCCAGAAGGAATACGCAATGGACAGCCTCGCGGTGGCGCGCATCAGGTCCACCCCGCGAGGGAGCCGATTCCGCGAACCCGCGCCACGGGTCGCTTCGGAGGATTCAAAAAGGAGCCCGGATCGAGACCGCTCATCCCCTCCACTCTTTCCGATTCGGCGCAAGTTCTTTATAGCACGGGGAGGGATCGATTTCCAGCTCTTTCCGCGCCTATCCCGGCGACCTCCCGAATGGAGGGACGTGCCAAACACCATTCCACGCCCCGGAACCAAACTGTCTTCAATCCCGGGGATCGGCAGATGGGATGTAACGGGACGGCGGGGCATCCGCGCCGGCGGCAACGCTCACTCTTTCCGTTCAAGACATCGCGGGGGTTGGAGACGGTCGTGGAATGGGAGCGATCGTCGCTGGCGCCACGGCATTACGAACCCGCCGCGGGGCGGCCGCGCCCTCCGACCGGCGCTCCCGGGGCCAGGGACGCGTACACGCGCTCCATGGCCGGCGCGAGGATGCGGTAGTCGGAGGTGCGCCGGACGAACTCCAGCCCCGCCCTCCCGACGGCCTCCGCCTTCCCGCCGTCGCGGAAGAGGAGGGAGACGCACCGGGCGAAGTCCCGGTCGCCGTTCGCGACGAGGATGTCCGTCCCGGGCGCGAGGGGGTGCCCCTCGCACCCGATCGGGGTCGACACCACCGGCCTCCCCATCGCCATCGCCTCCAGGATCTTCACCCGCGTCCCCGCGCCCACGAGGAGCGGCACGACATAGACCGCGGCGCGCGCGATGTACGGCCGCTGGTCCCCCTCGGTGTCGACGATCTCGATCCTCCGGTCCGACGCGAGGGCCGCGAGCGCCGCCGGCGCCCGAGGACCCACGACCGTGAACGTCGCGTCGGGGAACTCCCTCCAGACGAGGGGGAGGACGCGCCGCGCGAAGCGGATCACCGCCTCCTGGTTGGGAGGCCAGAAGAGGCCGCCGGTGTAGATCATCGAGCGGGGGCGGGGGGCGACGTCCATGGGCGAGAAGAAGGCGGTGTCGACGCCGTTCGGGACGACCGCGATGTCCTCCCGCCCCGTGAGCGCGCGGAGCGCCCGGCGCTCCTTCTCGGAGGGGACGACGAGGGAACGGAAGAGACCGCAGACCCGCCGCTCGTAGGCGCGCATCCGCATCCACTCGCGGAAGGCCCGCGCCCGCGCGGCGATCCCCCGCGCGGCGGCGAAAAGCCGCGCGTGGTAGAGGGATTTCACGTCGTAGAGGACGAGGACGGCGGGGAGCCGGACCCCCGACCCGTCCAGCCAGACCGCGTTCGGGCTCTGCTCGACCTGGACGATGTCCGCGCCCTCCCCGACCGCCTCCCGAATCAGGCGCCGGGCGGTGCCCTGGAGGCGCCCCACCTCCCGCACCGCCCCGGGGAGCCGGGAATCGTCCGGGAACAGGAGGGGCCCCTCGGCGGCCGACTCCCCGCCCGGCGCCATGGGCACGACCCTGATGCCCATCGCCTCCAGGGCCGCCCGCTCCTCGGGGAAGCCCGTCTCCGACGTGAGGAGGGTGAAGGAGTGGCGGGCGCGGAGTTCCCGGAGGTAGCCGAAGCACCGGGTCTCGCCCCCCGGACCGGGGAGGCGCGGGAGCTGCGTGGAGAGCACGACGATGCGCATGGTGCCGCCCCTTTCCCCGCCGGGCCGCTAGCCGGCGGCAACCGCCCGGTAGAACCGCCGCATGGCCGGGACGATCTCCCGCCAGTGGAAGGTGAGCGCCCTCGCCCGCGCCTTCCTTCCCATTTCCCGGCGGCGCGGATCGTCATGCACGAGATCGATGATCGCCCCGGCGATATCCCGGGGGTCCTCCCCCTTCCGGAAGAGGACCACGCAGGAGGGATCGACATAGTCGCGGATCCCGCCGACGTCCGTGGCAACGGCGGGGAGGCCGCAGGCCATCCCCTCGAGGATCGCGTTGTTGAACGTGCAGTCCAGGAGCGGCAGGAACGCCAGGTCGGCGCCCCGGTAGAGGCTGAGCAGCTCCTCGTCCGACACGCCGCTCCGAAGCTCCACGCCCTCGAGGTCCCGGAACCGGTGGAAATGCGCCGGGAAGGTGACGACGATGAACCGGATGTCCGCGTCGCGCGCGCGGACCGCCTCGATCACCCGCCGCATCGTTTCGAAATCGCGCTGCCAGACGCCGACGGAGATGCACGTGGGGCCGCGCGCGGCCTCCCCCTCCCCCGGCGAGAAGAACTCCGCGTCGATCGGGTGCGGGATCCTGAATATCCGCTCCGGGGGGAGGTAGCGCGAGAAGTACGGGACCTGGTTGCTCGCGACGACGTGGATGGCGCTCAATCGCCGGAGGTAGTCCTTCGCCCCGACGTATTGTTCCATGAATTCGGGAAACTGGTGGTAGCTCGCGACGACCCGCGCCCCACGGACGCCGTTCAGCAGGCCGAGGTAGCGGTGGCTGTCGTCGCCGTGGATGAAATGGTAGATCCCGCCCCCGCGCCCCACGATGTCGGCGGCCGCGACCGCCTCCTGCCAGAGGTTGAAGACGGTGTAGTGGAACACCCCCGTCAGGCGGAGCAGCTTCGCGTTGCACCAGCGGATCGGGAAGGCGGGCTCGTCGTAGCTCTTCATCCGGCTGATCGTGCGGTCCGCCATCTCCCGGACGAGCCGGTAGAGGGCGTTGTGGCGCGAGTGGTGCGGGTGCCGCTCCTCGATGACCACGACCCTCACGGGTGGTCCTCCTCCGGCGGATGCTGCGCGCCGGCGGGCGGCGTCGGTCTCCTCAGGACACGGCGGGCGACCTTCCGGCCCAGCGCCCGGAGCAGCGTGCGGAGGCGGACCGTCCCCGCGAGGTCGGCGTCGGATGCGCGACGCAGGACCTCCCTGATGAGGAGCCCCCGCGAGGGCATCCGGTCATAGGGCCATGAGGGCTCCTTCGCTGCAAGCGCCCTCTCTATCACGGCGATGAATTGCTTCGCGCACAACTCTATGGAAAACCGCTTCGCCCTCTCGTGCGCCGCCGCTCCGACCCGCCGCAACAGGTCCCCTTCGCGCGAGAGTCGCTCGATGACCGCCGCCATCCCGTCCATGGCGCCGACCGGGACCGTGAAGCCGCTCGCGCCGTCCGCGATCACGCCCCGCACCCCGCTGCTCGCCTCGGTCACCACGGGGACGACGCCGCGCGCCATCGCCTCGAGCATGCTCACGCTCGTCCCCTCGACCTCCGACACCTGGACCGCGACGTCATGCCCCTCCCAGACGGCCGCCATCTCCCCCGGCGGAACCCGTCCGCAGAAGCGGACGCGCCCCCCGTGGGGGACGGCCTCCATGCGGCCCGCGAGGGCGGCGAGGTCCGGCCCGTCGCCGACGATGTCGAAGCGGAAATCCACCCCCCGCGCCAGCAGCCGCTCCATCAGCGGCACGAAATCGAACACCCGGCGGTAGCGCTGCACGACGCGCCCCGCGTAGGCGAGCCGGATCGGCGCCGTCCGGTACTCCCGCCGGCAGGGTTCCGGCACATCGACGCCGCACGGCACGACGGCGATGTCCCCGGCGCGCGAGGGTATCCGCGCCGCGAGCTTCGCCGCGCACTCCGGGCTCACGGCGATGAATGTCGCGATGAGCGGCTCGAACCAGGCCAGCGGGTCGTAGTACTCCTTCCTGCTGTCGCTGTGGCAGACGCCCACCATCCGCAGACGGTCGTCCAGCCCGGCGATGTACATCCCCAGGTGGTAGTTCGGCACGACGACGGCGGGCGCCATCCGGTAGAAGACGAGGCACGCCTCGTCGTTGTTCCGCACGTTGAAGTCGAACTCGCCGCTCGGCTCGCCCCCCATGTTGAGCAGCAGGATCTCGTATCCCGGATGGTCCCGCAGGACGCGGCGCAGTCGGATCGCCCACGAGGTCACGCCGCTCAGGATGTTGCCGGCGGCGAGGATGACCGGTATTCGACGCGGCATATGCCCGCTCCTTCCGATAATGCGCGGTCGACCGTGCGGATCAGTATCCCTTCCCCGGCGCGCGCGCGCGGCTCCCCCGCCGTCCATGGCGGGCGCGCCAGGCGACCGCCCGCGCGCGCGTCCGGGCGAGCGCGAGGAGGATCAACGCCAGCGCGGCGCACCGTCCCGCGACCCGGAGCGGCGCCGAGAGGGGGCCCATCCCCCGCCAGATGATGTCCGGGACCGAACGAAGCCGCGCCTCCCTCCAGGAATCCGGCCGGAAGAAGACGGCCTTCCTCCCCGGGAGGAGGCAGAGCGCGGCCGCGATCACCGACGGATCGGGGGCCGTGAGAACGACCGCGTCGTATCCCCGCCGCCGCAGGCGCGCGAGGCCCCGGAACCACGCCGCGGCCGTGGGCGGTTCGGGGCACGGGTGCACCGCGCGGAGGCCGCCGTCCCGCCGCAGGCCGCCCGCAAGGGGCGCGGCGGCGAGCGCCTCGACCGCCGCCTCCGGGTCGTCGGCGCGGATCGCCCCGAGCGCGGCGGCGAGCGGCCCCTCCCCGCCGTTCCCCACGACGAGGACGGAGAGCGGCCGGACGATCTCGGAAAGCGACCGGCCCTCCCGCGGATAATGGACCGCCATCCCGACGGCGGCGCGGGTCGCGCGGGCGAGGAGGGACGCGCTCACCTTCCCCCTCCCCGGGCGCACGCCCATTCCTCCCGCACCGCCTCCAGGGTCCGGTCGAGCCCCCCCGCGAGGATCCGCCAGTCGTAGCGCCCCTCGAACAGGCGCCTCGCCCGCCGTCCCATCTCGCGGCGCGCCCCGTCGTCGCCGAGGAGCTCCAGCACCGCGCGGGCGAAATCGGCCGGGCCGTCCGCCACGCGGACGCAGCCGCCCCGGCGGTACTCCTCCATGCCGTGCGCGCCCAGGGAGGTCGTGACGACCGCCCTCCCCATCGCGAACGCCTCCTGGAGCTTCCCCCGCATTCCGCCCCCTAGGCGCACCGGATTGACGAAGATCCTCCCCCGGGCGATGGACGGCCTGATGTCGTCCACGCGGCCCACCACGCGAACGCCGGGGACGCCCCGGAGGTCGTCGAGCTCGCGGTCGGCGCCGTTCCCGACGAAGGCGACGGCCGCGCCGGGCCGATCCCGCCGCACCAGGGGCAGGATCTCACGGCAGAAGTGCCGCGCGGCGTCCGCGTTCGGGAGATGGCCGAAGCTGCCGATGAAGACGCAATCGTCCTCCTCCGCGGCGTCCGGCAACGGGCGGAAATACGAGCCGTCGGCCCCCGTGGGCACCACGTCGATCCGGAGCCAGGGCTGCCGCCGGAGGATCGTCTCCCTCTCCTCGGGCGTGAGGGAGATGAGCCGGCCGAAGCGGCCGAACGTCACGTCCTCGAAGCGGCGCCACGTGATCTCCTCGCGGAGGAGGCGCGCCCGCCTGCGGTCGCCCGCGTGCCGGCGCACGCTCGCGGCGCGGAACGACTGCAGCTCGTGGACCGTCAGGACGGACGGATACCCGCGCGGGAGGAAATGCGCCATGACCTCGTACTCGACGGCCACCAGGTCGATCGCGCGCCTGGCGAGGACGCGCCGGATCTCTTCGCGGACGAGCGGGCAGCTCCACTCGAACCATATCAGGTCGGGGAGGAGGGTCGGCGGGACCGGGAGGCGGCGGTAGATCAGTGCCGTGGGGACGGTCCGCACCTCCGCGCAGAGCGGGCGGACCTGGTCGATGCGCGCGAGGTGCTCGTCGTCCGCGACGCTGACGAGGAAAATCCGGTGGCGGCGGGAGAGCTCCCGGATCAGCGCGTGCATCCGCACGCCGCCCGCGTGCAATCCGGTCACGGGCAGGTAGGGGGTGATGAAGAGGATGTTCATCCCGCCCTCCGCCGCCGGTACAGCTCGACGAACCGCGCGGCGATCCTGCTCCAGTCGTGCGCCGCGGCGAACGCCCTCCCCGCCGCGACGAGGCGCGCCCGCAGCTCCGCGTCGCGGAGGAGCGACAGCGCGCGGGCGGCCATGTCCGCGGCCTCCTCCGCGAAGAGCAGGTGCGTCCCGTCCTCGACCGGGATCCCCTCCGCCCCCTTGGCCGTCGAGACGACCGGGACGCCTGCCGCGAAATACTCGAGGATCTTCACCCGCGTCCCGCCGCCGCTCCGGATCGGCAGGACGGCGACGTCTCCCGCGGCGAGGTGGTCGGCGAGCTCCTCGTCCGCCGCCACACCGCCCGCGAAGACGATATGCGGAGACGGGGAGTGCGCGGGGGGATCGGGCCCCACGACAAGGAGCCGCGCGTCCGCCCCCTCCCGCCGGACCCGGGGGAGGATGTCGGTCGCGAGCTCGGCGATCGCCTCACTGTTCGGCCGGTAGGAGCACGTCCCGTGGTAGACGAGGACGGGCCCGCCGCCGAGCCTGTGCCTCCGCCGCACCGCGGCGCCGTCCGCGCGCCGGAACCTGTCCGCGTCCAGGCCGTGGGGGATGACCGCCACCCGCCCCCGGTCGACGCCGATGGCGGCGAGCCGGTCCCGGTCCTGCGTCGAGACGGCCACGACGGCGTCCGTCCGCGCGCACGCCGCCCGTTCGAACCGCTCGATGAACCGCACCGCCTCCGCCGGCAGGTCGCAGGTATCGGCGAGCCGCTGCGTCTCGATGTCGTGCTGGACGATGCAGAGGAAGACCCGGCAAAGGGCCCGCGCGGGGAGGCACGGGTAGGCGTAGCCGAGCTTCTCGGCATGGAGGACATCGACGGGGCGGGTCAGGACGAAATACAGCACCCGGAGCGCGAGGCCCGGGTCCCGCGCGCAGAGGAACTGCGGCCGCTCCGCCTCCGGGATCCCCCTCGAGGCGAGCCAGCGGTCCGCCCTGCGGCGGATCGTCCGGTGGAGGAGGGAGGACCAGCGGGGGAACGGCCGCGGCTCAAACTCCCCCTCCCGCACCTCGTAGTACGCCGACGGGTCGTCCGTGATCACGGTCACGCGGTGCCCCAGGCGCGAGAGGGCGCGCGCCTTCCCCGTGATCAATTTGGGCGCGGCGCTCGCCTGCCCCAGGAGCCCGCCCATCGTGACGAAGCAGATGTTCATCGCGCCGGATCCGGCCGCCCCCTCCCCCGGGCGGGGCGCACCACCGCCTTCAGCCGCCGCATCGGGGCGAGGAGCGCCCGCCCGAGACGGAACGACGCCGAGCGCTCGTACTCGCCGACCGCCTTCCGCAGCGCGGCGCATTCGAGGTCGAGGTGCTCGATCTCCCGGCACAGCGCCACGACCCGGTCCCGCGGGTCCGTCAGCCCCGCGACGATCTCCGCGATGCGCGCCGGGAGGCCGGTGACGCCCCCCGCGGGCGGACGGACGGTGTCGAGGCCGAGGGGGGTCTCCGCGCGCTCCTCGACCTGGCGAATGATTCCCGCCATCTCCGCGAGGACCCTGTCCGTCGGCCATTCGCCCAGGATGCGAGCGGACCGCTCCACCGCCCTCACCCGCGCCTCGTGGTAATGCCGGCCGAGGCGCGCGAAATGCCGCCTGGATTCCATGTCGCCGTGGACGCGGTAGCGCACGGTCGCGCGATCGACGTAGCCGACCGGGCGCGCGGCGGCCATCCGGAGCCACATCTCCCAGTCGAGGGTGAACTCCATCTCCTCGTCGAAGCCGCCCGCCGCGAGCGCCGCCTCCCGCCTGAAGAGGACGCTCGGGCAGCAGATCATGTTCTTCCGGAGCAGGAGCGTCAGGAAGAACGGCATGGAATCGAAGAGCCGGTCCCGGTCGAGCAGCTCGTTCGAGAACCACTGCCCCTGCCGGGGCAGCATCGCGCCGCGCTCGTCGATGACCTCGGCGCGGGAGAAAACCATCCCCGCCGAGGGGTTGGCCTCCATGAAGGCCACCTTTCGCTCGACGGCGTCCGGCGTCATGACGTCGTCCTGGTGGTGGATGACAACGTACGGGCCGATGCCGAGCCGGAACGCCTGGTTCCAGTTCGCGCCGATGCCGAGCCGCTCCGGGTTTTGGCGCACCGTGAGGCGGGGGTCCCTGAAGCCGCGGGCGATCTCGAGGGTGCGGTCGGTCGACCGCTCGTCCAGCACGAAGATCTCGAGATTCCGGTACGTCTGCGCGAGGACCGACTCGATCGACTCGGCGATGTACGCCTCGCTGTCGCCGCACGGGATGGCGACCGTCACCGTCTTCATGGCATCGGGCATCGATACACCTCGGCCGGGGCGACGCGCGTCCCTCACGCCGGCGGGAGGAATCTCCGGATGACGGCCGCGATCCGGGGGCCGACCACGCCGACGTCGTGGCGCTCCCGCACCTTCCGGGCGCCCCGCTCCCCCATCGCGCGACGCAGGGGGGGGGAATCCAGCAGCTCGAGCACCCGCCCCGCCATCGCCTCGCAGTCGAGGTACGGCACGACGAAGCCGCAGTCGTCCTCCACGAACTCCGGCGCGCCGCCCCCCCCGTCGAAGCAGACGATCGGTTTCCCGAGGGAGGCCGCCTCCAGCATCACGAGCGGGAACGGGTCCTCCCGGGAGACGAGGGCGAAGACGTCGAAGAGGGAGAAGTAGTCGAGCGGGTTCCGCCGGAGGCCGGTGAAGCAGACGCTCCCCTCGAGGCCCAGGCGCCTGACGTCGTGCCTGAAGGTGCCGATGACCGGGCCGTCCTCGTCCCCGCCGACCCAGAGGAAGAAGACGGGCCGGTCGGGAGAGCGGCCCCGGACCAGCCGGGCGAGGTGGACGAACAGGTCGGACCCCTTCCGCCAGTCCACCGTCCCCGCCGCCCCCACGATCGGGGCGCCCCCGGGGATCCGGAGGGAATCCCGGACCTTCCTCGCCCCCTCCTCCGACGGTGGAGACCAGGACCGGAGGGGGAGGAACTCGTGCACCACGTCGATCATCCCCTCCGGGACCTTCAGGTTCCGCATGAGGCTCAGCTTCACCGCGCGGGACGCCGCGATGTAGTGCGCGGTGGTCTCCCGCACGGCGTCGTTGTTCGGGCTGCCCGTGATGTGCTGCATGCAATGGTCGAGCTCGTGGGCATGGCAGATGATCGGGCAGCGCAGCGACGAGAGCTCGGCCTGGATGACGCCGTTCGAGATGGTGTTGGAGTAGATCAGGCCGATGCCGGCCCGCGCGTACCGGCGGCGCATTCGGTCCGCGTGCGCCTTCTCCTCCTCCGGGGATGGGGGCGGCGCGCCGGGGGGCGGGGCCTCGTTCCAGAGAATGACGGGGGCCAGTTCCTCGAACTCCGGCTGCAGATCTCCCGGGTCCTTCAGGAGGATCTCGAACGGGATGTCCGTGTGCTCCTTCAGCCAGCGCAGGAGGTGGAGGAGCACCATCGGCGCGCCCATCACGTGCGCGTTATGCGAGATGAAGAGCACCTTCCGGCGGCCGGCCCGCGGGCGGGCGGCCCCCGGATCGACGGCCGCCCCCTCGTAAAGGGGACGCGGCGAGCGGTGCATCTCCACCGCCCGCGCGATCTCCCCCCCCTTCCCCACGTGGCGGCCGAACAGCCGCCGGAGCCATTCCCTGACGGCGTACCACCTCGTCCCGAAGCGCCAGACCGCCGTCTTCTCGATCTCGGCCAGGGCGAACTCGAGCTTCCGGAGCCGGACATCGAGGTCCCAGATCCGGTCATCCTTCAGGGCGAGGAGCCGCTCCACGGAGGCCCTGTCGAAGGCTGACTCCTTTTCCCGCACGTTCGCTTCGTCGCCGCTCATGGCATACCGTTTCGGAGCCCCGTCGGATTGTGACGCCCGGGAGGCGCGACCGCGAGGCCGCTCCCGGAATGCGCGGATTATGGTAGCAAGAAAGAAAGCCCCTTCACATACCATTCAGGGAGAGGCCGCCCGGGATGCCGGCCGGGGGCCGCGGAAAGTATCGCTTTACCGCCCGGGAGCAAATTCGATATATAATGCCGGAAGGCACACACCGCCGGCCCGACGGGGCCGCGGGCACCCGCCGGGCGCGCGCACCGATGCCGGTCCCCGTTCCCCGGCCCCCCGGCGCCATCGGGTCCATATGGGCAACCGGTTACTGGACATATTCGTCATCAACTGGTCGGGCGGGGAGTTTCTCGGGGAGTGCCTGGAATCCCTCTCGAGGATGGACTATTCCCCCCGAAGGATCACCCTCCTCGACCCGCGGAACGAGAACCGCGCCGAATCCATTGAGGGAATTCCCGGCCCGATCGAGCGCGCGGCCGTCCCCCCCGGCGCCTCCCACGCCGATCTCCTGAACAGGGCGCTCGGAATGGTCCGTGAGGATGCCGCGTACGTCGCCTTCGTCGACAGCGCCGTCGGGGTGGAGCCCGAATGGGCGGGCGCCCTGACCGGGGCAGCGGAGGCGAACGGTCGCGCCGGCGTCCTCATACCGAAGGTCCTGTGCGCGGAGGCCCCGCGGGCCGTCTTCTGCCTCGGTATCAGGACCGGCGCGGAGGGGCGGATATGGGAAGCCCGCCACCTGAAGGCCGATTCGGCCTCCCTCCCGGACGAGGACCCCGTCGCGCCGTACTGGGGGGCGGCGCTCTTTCCGAAATCCGTCACGGATGCGGTGGGGGCCTTCGACCGGGCGTTCGGCGTCCATTACGACATGGTCGACTACTGTCTCCGGGCGGCGCGGGCCGGCTGGGGGCGCGTCAGGGTCCCGGAGGCGCGCGCGCTTCTCCGGCGTCCGACGCCCGTGCACGAGAGCATGGTCAAATCGGATTTCCTGCTCAATCAGGCGAGGCTGATGCTGCTCTTCTATCCGCCGGCGGCGGCGTTCTCCGGTATCGCGGCGCTCCTCGGGACCGCCCTCTTCGACAGGCGGGGGAGGAGGATGGCGGGCTCCGACCTGCCGGACAGGGGGGGGAGGCGCAGGGCGCTGGCCGGGGTCATCGGATCGATCCCCCCGCTCCTCCTCGCCCGCCTGCGGCGGCCCCGCGCCGCGACCCCCGCGCGGCGGGGCCCGGACTGCACATCGAGATCCCCGAGGATGCTGAAGCGATTCCACCCGTCACCTTCCTGCGACCGCTTGTTCCCCTCCCGCATCCTCATGGGCGTCAGCGACGCCTTTCTCGGCGACGGATGGACCGAACTGGAGCGGGACTCCCTCGACGGCCATCCGGCGATCCGGTACCGCCGGATGGCGAAGGCGGGCGGGGCGTTCCTCGCGACGCGCAGGGAGGGGCCCGTGGTGCTCCAGCTCTGCCTCTCCAATCCGTTCCCGGAGTTCCCGGCCCACCCGGTGCGGGTATCGCTCGACGGAGAACCCGCGGGGGAGATCGCCGTCCACGCCCCCGGCTGGAGGACCTTCCACCTCCCCATCGGCGGGGCGGATGGCCCCCTCGAGATCACGCTCGAGGCGGCCATGACCCGGCGCGAACGGATCGCGGGAAGATATGCGGACGTCTCGCTGAAGGTCTCGGAGATCGCGGTATTCCCCGCGGGCTCCCCCTTCCTCAGGGACCCGCTCCCCCCGGTGCCGGAATGAAGATCCTGCAGATCCACCATCGCTACTGGCCCTACCCCGGGGGCTCGGAACGGTACGTCCAGGAGATGTCCGAACGCCTCGCCGCCGACGGCCACGGCGTCACGGTCGTCACCACCGACGCCTGGGACATCGAGCACTTCTACTTCCGGGGGCGGCGGAGGATCGAGACCCGCGCGGAGAGGCACAACGGCGTCTCCGTCGCGCGGCTCCCCGTCAGGAGATTCCCCCTCCAGCGCTTCGCCTTCAGGCTCCTCGCCTCGCTCCCCTCCCTTCCGGCCAAGGCCATCTTCGCGCACCCGTCACCCCTCGTCCCCTCCCTGCGGGGGGAGCTGCGCCGGATGGGCGATGTCGACCTCGTCCATTCCGCGGCCCTCCCGTACACCGCCCTCGTCTACGAGGGACTCGCCTTCGCCAGGAGGCGCGGCATCCCGTTCGCCGTCACCCCGTTCCTGCATTTCGGGGAGCCGCACGAGGCGGACGCGATGCTCGCGCACCTGACGGACGCCCATCTCCACATCTTCCGGGAGAGCGACCTGATCATCGCCCAGACGCGCCTCGAGCGGGAGGTCCTCTGCCGCCTGCCGCTCCGGCCGGACAGGATCGTCGTCGTCGGCGTCGGGGTGAACCCCGGGGAGCTGACCGGCGGCGACGGCGCCCGCTTCCGGGCGAGGCACGGCATCGCGCCGAACGACGTCGTCATCCTCCACGTCGCCGAGATGAGCTCCATGAAGGGCTCCATCCACCTGCTCGAGGCGGTGCGGAGGATCAGCTCCCGGCGGCGGGGCGTCCGGCTCGTCCTCGCGGGGAACACCATGAAGGATTTCCAGGAGTACCATGACCGCCACAGGGACGCCCTCGCCGGTTTCTGCGTCTTCCCGGGCTGCGTCACGGGGGAGGAGAAGCGGGACATGTTCGCGGCGTGCGACGTCTACGCCATGCCCTCCAAGAGCGACACCTTCGGCATCGTCTACCTGGAGGCGTGGCTGGCGAGGAAGCCCGTCATCGGCGCCATGGCGGGGGGCGTGCCGGAGGTGATCGAGGACGGTGTCGACGGCTTCCTCGTCCCCTTCAGTCACGTCCAGATGCTCGCGGAGTACCTCTGGAAGCTCGTCAACGACGGGGGGCTGCGGGACGCGATGGGCGCGCGCGGTTACGACAAGGTGTTCGCCCTGCACACGTGGGACAGGAAATACGCCCTCCTCCGGGACCTGTTCCTGCGGCTCGCGGCGGACCGGGGGCGGACGGCGGCGCCATGAACTCCCCGAAGGTCGCGCTCATCGTCCTCAACCACAACGGGCTCCACCTCCTCCCCGCCTGCCTCGGCTCCCTCCGGAGGCTCCGCCACGACAACCTCGAGCTGATCCTCGTCGACAACGCGTCGACCGACGGGAGCCTGGATTTCGTCCGGCGCGCCCACCCGGAGGTGTTCCTCATCCGGAATCCCCTGGACGACGGCTTCCCCTCCGGGATGAACCTCGGCATCCGGCACGCCCTCGATCGCGGGGCCGAGTACGTCGCCCTCCTGAACAACGACACCGAGGTCGATCCCGGCTGGATATCGGAGATGGTGCGCGTCGCCGGGGCGGATCCGGCCGTCGGCGCGGTGGCGAGCCGCATGATGTTCATGGACAACCGCCGCCTGATCAACGGCATCGGCGTCTCCATGAACCTCGCCGCCGTCTGCTGGGACACCCACCAGGGGAGGATATTCCGCCCGGAGATGGAGCGCTCGGAGGAGACCTACTCCGTCTGCGGCGGGGCGTGCCTCTTCCGGGCGGAGGCGCTCCGCGCGGCCGGCCTCCTCGACCGCGCCTACATACACTACTGCGAGGACGTGGATCTCTGCGTCCGGATCCGGGACAGGGGGTACCGCATCGTCACCGCCCCGCGGGCGTTCATCTACCACAAATTCTGCGCCACGCTCGGCCAGGGCTCGCCCCAGAAGACGTACTTCGCCCTCCGCGCGCGCCTCTACCTCATCCTGAAGTTCTATCCCCCCGACCGGCTCGCCCCCGTCCTCGCGATCGTCTGGCACGACGCCCTGCGGGACCTGGTGCGCTTCGTCGCGGGGAGGCGGTGGGCGCTCGCCCGGGCACAGGCGCGCGCCCTCCTCTCCTCCCTCCTGCTCGTCAGGCGGGCGGCCGCGTTCCGGCGCGCCAATCGGGGGCGGTTCGGCCCCGCCGTCCTCGCGGGCGTCCGGCGGGACCTCGCGGTCGACTGCCTCCCCCCCTACGAGATCGACTACCGCCTCCCCGCGGAGGGGGAGCGGCCCCCCTCGAGGATCCTCGTCGGCGTCAACGACACGGTCCTGGGGGACGGCTGGCACCGGCGGGAGGGCGGATGCCTCCGCTCCCGCTGGACGACCGACCGGTCGGAGTGCCTCCTCGCGGCGCGGCCGGGGGAACCGCATGTCCTCCAGCTCCACCTCAGGCAGCCCCACCGCGTCCGGGAGCGGTGCGCCGTCGCCGTCCGCGCCGACGGCGCGGCCGCCGGCACCCTCGACTTCCCCACGGGGGGGTGGCACACGCTCCACCTCCCGCTCCGCCCCGCGTCGGAGCGGGTCGCGATCGTCATCGAGCCGGCGGAGATGCTGCGCCCCGAGGAGACCGGCGAGCGGCGGGATCTCGGCGTCCAGTGCAACGAGGTGAGCCTCCTCCCCGAGGGCTCGCCCCTCATCCGCGCGGAGAGGGTCCGCGTGCGCCTGGACCCCGCCACGGGCGAGGAACTCGCCGGCGAGGAGGCCTGAGGTGCACCTCCTCCAGATCGTCCACCGCTACTGGCCCTACCGCGGCGGCTCGGAGCAGTACTACCAGGAGATGGCGGAGCGGCTCGCCGCGCGGGGGCACCGCGTCACCGTCCTCACCACCGACGCGTGGGACATCGAGCACCTCTTCAGGCCGGGGAGGAGGCGCATCGAGGTCCTGCGGGAGAGCCACAACGGAGTCGCGATCAGGCGGTTCCGCGTCCGGCGCTTCCCCGTGGATCACGTCATCGTCATGCGCTACCTCTCCCGCCTCCCCTCCGCGGCGATGAAGAACATCTTCCGCCCGACCTCCGGCCTCGTCCCGGGCCTCTACGGGCACCTGCTGACGCGGCGGTTTTCGGACGTGGACATCGTCCACGCCTCCCCGCTCCCGCACAACACGCTCCTGTACGCGGGCCGCCTCATCGCCCGCCGGCGACGGATCCCGCTCGTCGTCACCCCCTTCATCCACACGGGGGAGCCGTTCGGCGGCCGCGCCGCCGGCGAGTACGGGCGCCCGCACCAGATCGCCCTCCTGAGGAAGGCGGCGCTCGTGTTCGTCCAGACCGACGCGGAGCGGGCGTTCCTCGCGGCCCGGGGGATCGGCGACGATTCGATCAGCACCCTCGGCATGGGGGTGGATCCGGAGGAGATCGCCGGCGGGGACGGCGGCCGGTTCAGGGCGGCGCACGGCATCCCGCCGGAGATCCCCGTCGTGCTCCACGTCGGCGCCCCCCAGCTGGACAAGGGGAGCGTGCACGTGGTCGAGGCTGCCAGGCTGCTCCTCTCGCGCGGCGACGATCTCCGGGTGGTCATGGCGGGGGTGTGCGGCACCGCCTTCAAGCGCTACCTCTCGCTGCAGGAGGAGCGGATTCGCGGCAGGATCATCCTCACGGACTTCGTGCAGGGGCGCGAGAAGAAGGACATGTTCCACGCCTGCACGGTCATGGCGCTCCCCTCGAGGGTGGAGTCGTTCGGGATCGCCTACCTCGAGGCGTGGCTCGCCGGCAAGCCCGTCATCGGGGCGTTCGCGGGGGGCGCCCCCCACGTCATCGCCGACGGGGAGGACGGCTGTCTCGTCCCCTTCGCCGACAGCCACATGCTCGCCGAGTACGTCGCCCTCCTCGCCCGGAACCCGTCCCTCGCGCGGGAAATGGGCGAGCGCGGCAAGCGGAAGGTCCTCGGCGAGGCGACCTGGGAGCGGCGCTTCGAGCGCTTCGAGGCGGCGCTCAGCCGCCTCCTCGGGGAACGGACGCCTCGCGGGTGACCGGGCCGGGCGCGCCGCCGCGCGGCGCCGCCGCTCCCGCGAACGCCGGCATGTTCTCCCCGATCCACCGCAGCATCTCCTCCGCGACGACCTCGTCCCCGCGCGGGCTCAGGTGCGTGTCGTTGCAGTGATAGAGCAGGGGGGGCGAGAAACTTGCCTCGTGAAGGGCGCGGTGGAGATCGATGAACGGAATGCCGTTCCGGGCGCAGAAATCAGAAAGGAGCGCCCTTTTCCGGTCGGCCTGTTTCTCGAGCCGGTCCAGGCATTCCGCTGCGTCCATCCCCGTCATGACGGAGAGATAGCGCCCGGTCCATTCCGGGCCGCGGTCGGCGGCGAGATGTGGCAGGTACACATGGGATTTTGAAGGCATGAAGCAGACGACATACCCGATCCCCCGGCTCGCGCATTCGTCCCTGGCCTTTACGAAATCTTCCAGGGCGGTCATCCAGCCCCCGGCGACCCAGTCCATCTCGGGATCGGCGAGAAGATTCTTCAGCGAATGGGGGCAGAAGGCGATGCGCGGGGCGCCGCGGATCGACGTCAGTTCCAGGTCATTCGCCATCGCGAGCGGCGGGAGGGCGTCCCCGCCATCCGGATGAGCCCCGGCCGGCGGGGGCTCCGGGGCGGGCGCCGGCTCCACGTAGCGCGGCCGGAGCCGCCCCCACCCCTCCGGCAGGAAATGGGAGGCGAGCAGATGCTCGAGCGGTGAATCCGTGAAGGCCAGGGGGGGGATGGAGAAGAGGTACGACCATTCCATGAACTCTCTGCAGAGACCGTCGCGGAGGAACTTGCCGAAGAGGATGTTGTCGTACAGGTCATTCCCCTCGTAGAATACATGGAGCACGAGTCCCGGCCGCCTCGGGAATCCGAACCGCTCCAGGATGAGCCGCTGCTGGGTCGTTCCCGTGCCGCAGAGGCCGAGATTGGCGCAGGGGACTCCGGATCTCTCCTGGAAGATTTCGCAGAAGGGTCTCGGCGACGTCAGGCCCTCGAGCAGCGAGTCGCCGAGGAACGCGATCCGCGGATTTCCGGTCCCGTCCCCCGTGATGCGGAATCCGTCATCGTCATAGGCGATCCGGATGTCCATGGGGGGATGACAATCCCTCAGGCCGGTCAATTTAAGGTGCCAGAGATCGCCCTCGGAGAACGTGAAGGCCATCCGGCAGTTCGGCTTCCTCCTGAATCCCATCTGCGCATCGTACAGCGTGTTTCCGCCCCGGATGCGCAGGTAGCGCCTCGGCCGCAGCGGATGGTTTCGGATGCGCTTCTCCACCCGCGCCGGCATATAGGCGGGGAAGAGGCGCAGGAATCCCTCGAGCGTGATCAGCACGGCGCCGGCCATCATGCCGATCGTGATGGCGGCGAACGCAACCCTCCGGCCCTTCGTCCGCGGCCCGCCCGGCCTCCGCGAGGCGGCCGCCCGGAGCGGGAGGAGGATCGCGAGGCCCGCGATCATCGGGATGAGCGGGAACGGCACGATGCGCAGGTCGCGCACGCGAACGCCGCCGGAGGATGATTCCAGCGAAAGGACGACCTTTCGCGAGCGGAAACGGAGCGGCACGGATATGTCGCGGGCGCCGCGGAATCCCTCCCCGTCGAAAAGGATCTGTTCATCCCCCCCGCCGGAAGGGCGGGCGACAATGCGGAGCCCCGCCGCCGAACCGCCGTCCGGCGGCTCCGCGGAAAGGCGGAGATGGAATTGGTACAGGGGGGGGAAGGGGAAACGCAGCGCAAAGGTGATCCTCGATACCGGCGGGATGTCGAAGGCCGTGTGGACGATCGAATCCCCGTCGATCGGCGTCTCCGTCGTCGGATGCTCCCCTCGGCGCGTGCCGCCCTGATCGACAACGGCGTCCTCGCTCCGCAGGTACTCCGTGGGCAATGCCAGGAAAAGGAAGAGGGTCGCGAGAATGCCCGAGAGGGCGATCCATGCGGCGGGTGCGCTCCTCATCGCGGGAAACCCCGCTCGCCCCCGCCGGATCGGACCGGAAACGGCCGATCCGGATCTCCATGCGCCGCGTGCACGCCCGGGATCATGCGGAGCCCTTGTCCATCTCGAAGGAAACGCGGTCCGGGCTGCGGGTGAGGTGGATGTGCCGGTTGACGCACCGGCAAGACCGCAGGGCGCGCTCCCGGCACGGGCCGAAGGGCGCCCGGTCCCGTCCCCGCCTTTCCCATGCCGCCGGTCCTCGCTGTGCTATAATTGTACCTCGCGCGGGGCGCCGCGTCAAAATCGCCGCCGGATGAGAATCCTCTACGTCTGCCACCAGTACTGGCCGTTCCTCTGCGGATCCGGGATCTTCTTCCAGGAGATGGGCGAGCGCCTCGTCCGCGAGGGGCACGAGGTCGCCGTCCTGACGACCGACGCCCTCCACTTCGAGCGCTTCGTGAGCCGGCGGGGGGCGCGGGCCGACCGGACGCGCGAGACGCACAACGGCGTCCGCATCCGCCGCTTCCGCCTCCGCCATCCCCCCCTCCACGAACGCCTCCGGCGCCGCCTCGCCCGCCTCCCGCACCCCGCGGCCCCGCACCTCTTCGGCACCGGCTTCCTGCCCGGCATGGCGGTCGAGTGCCTCCGGCGACACCGCGTCGATCTCGTCCACGGCGGCCTCCTCCCCTACGGCATGCTCCTCCACCTCGCCGCCCGGATCGCCCGCCGCGAGGGGATCCCGCTCGTCTACAGCCCCTTCATGCACACCGGCGAGCCGGGCGACGACCGCGTCCTCCGGATCCACTCCGACCCGGCCCAGATCCGGCTCCTCGCCGCGGCGGACGCCGTCATCGCACAGACGACCATCGAGGCCGGCGCCCTCGCGCGCCTGGGCGTCCCGGCCGGCAGGATCGAGGTCCTCGGCATGGGGGTGAACCCGGACGAGATCGCCGGCGGCGACGGCGATCGTTTCAGGAAGCGCCACCGCCTCCGGGGGAAGGTCCTCTTCGCCGTGGCGCCGAAGGCGCACGACAAGGGCGCCCCGCACACCGTCGGGGCGCTCGAGCGCCTCCTCGCCGAGGGCCGCGACGTCTCGCTCGTCCTCGCCGGCCCCACCTTTGAGCAGTTCCGCTCCTTCCTCCGGTCCGTCGCCGCGCCCGCCCGTGAGCGGATCGTTCTCCTCGAGCGGGTCGAGGGGGAGGAGAAGCGCGACCTCTACGCGGCGGGAGACATCCTCGTCATGCCGTCGCGGAACGAGTCGTTCGGCATGGTCTACCTCGAGGCGTGGGCGGCGGGTAAGCCGGTCATCGGCTGCCGGGCCGGCGGCGTCCCCGAGGTCATCGAGGAGGGCGGGGACGGCTTCCTCGTCCCGTTCGGCGACGTCGGGGCGATCGCCGACCGCGTCCGGGCGCTCCTCGACGACCCCGCGCGCTCCCGCGCGATGGGGGCGCGGGGGCGCGAGAAGACCCTCGCCGGATGCACCTGGGACGCCCGCTATGCTACACTGCGGCGCCTCTACGAGAGGCTCGGCCCGCCGTCCGGACGATGAAGACGGTCATCTGCAACCCCCCGTGGCTCACGAAGGACCGGATCGGATTCCGCTCGAACGTCCGGTGGCCCTTCACCGTCCCGCTCTCCGTCTTCAGGGAGAAGGGCTCCGCCTCCTACCACTTCCCCATCTACCAGGCGTACCTCGCCGCGATGCTGCTGCGGGAGGGGCTCGAGACGGCGGTCGTGGACGCCGTCCTCGACCTCCTCGACGTCCCCGCCTTCGTCGACCGGCTCGAACGCGAGCGGCCCGGCCTCTGCGTCATCGAGACGAGCACCCCCTCCTTCGACGCCGACCTCGCCGCCATGCGCGCCGTCAAGGAGCGGCTCGGCGTCCCGATCGTCGCCATCGGGCCGCACGCCTCCATCTTTCACCGGGAGGTGCTCGCGGCGCACCCGTTCATCGACTTCGTCGCCCGCGGCGAGTACGAGGCGACGGTCCTCGATCTCGCCGCCCGGCTCGGCGCGGGCGGGAGCGCGGAGGGGGTCGCGGGCGTGACCCGGCGCGACGGCGGCGGCGTCACGGTCAACCCCGACCGCCCGTTCATCGAGGACCTCGACGCACTCCCCTACCCGGCGCGGGACCTCTACCGCTGGGAGCGCTACCACGAGCCGAACTACCTCGCCCTCCCCTGGATCACCATGATCTCGAGCCGCGGCTGCCCGTTCCGGTGCACCTTCTGCCTCTGGCCGCAGGTCATGTACGGGAGCAGGTTCAGGACCCGCAGCCCCGGGAACGTCGTGGACGAGATCGAGCACTGCGTGCGGCGCTACCGGCCGGGGGAGATCTTCTTCGACGACGACACCTTCACGATCGGCAGGCGGCGCGTCCTCGGAATATGCGACGAGATCGTCCGGAGGGGGATCTCGGTCATATGGAGCTGCATGGGGCGCGTGGACACCGTGGACGAGGAGATGCTCGCCGCGATGCACGGGGCCGGATGCCGGAAGATCAAGTTCGGCGTCGAGACCGGCTCGCCGGAGATCATGGCGGCCATCAGGAAGGGGATCGACCTCGGGAAGGTACTGCCGGCGTTCGAGGCCGCGAAGCGGTGCGGCCTCCAGGTGCACGGCACCTTCATGGTCGGCCTCCCCGGCGAGACCGCCGAGACGGTGCGCCGGACGGTCGCCCTCGCGAAATCCCTCCCGAACGACTCGCTCCAGTTCAGCATCGCGACCCCCTTCCCGGGGACCGAGTTCTTCGATGACTGCAAACGGCGCGGCCTCCTCGTCACCGAGGACTGGCGGGACTACGACGGGACGTTCGGCGCCGTCGTCAGCTACCCCCGCCTGGGCAAGCGGGAGATCGAGTCGCTCTACGAGCGGGCGAAGCGGGCGTGCTACCCGCGGCGGGGCCGCCTCCGGCGGGCGGCGGCGGCCGCCGGGCGGCGGCTGGGGCGTGCGCTGCGGCGGGCGCTCCGGAAATAACGGGGTCGGCCTCAGCGGAGGCCGGCGGCGACGAGCAGCCGCTTGAGCGGGGCCTTGAGCGGCGCGAGGAGCGGGGTGCGCCTGAACGCCCGGCGGACCGGCACGGACGCGATCGCGAGCGCCTCGCGCACCTCGCGCCGATGCGTCTCCTCCCGCCAGCCGCGCGCCGAGCAGATCCTGCACGTCGGGGGCGGGTTCGGGCCGAGGATGGCGCGCCGCAGGTCCCGGAACGCCTTCCCGCGCCAGATCTCCTCGAAGCCCGCCTCGTGGAGGTTCCCCATTGATTCGAAGAGCGTGCAACAGGGGATGACGTCCCCGGTCGTGGTGACGATCGGCATCGTCCACGGCAGGAAACAGTCCTTCAGCACGGCCGCCGGCCGCGCCCCCGACGCCGCCTTGTGCGTCTCCGCCGGGGACGGCTCCTCGAACTGATCCGGCGGGAGGAGCGAGATGCCGACGCCGGACTCCCGGGCCGCGGCCGCCGCCTCGCCGTACCATTTCCTCCCCAGTTCCCGGTGCCCCCACGCGAGCGACTGCCCCCGCACCTCCTTGAAATCGGCCATCTCCTGGACGACGACGCGCGAGGCGCCGCTCGCCGCGGCGAGCCGGACGACGCCGGGGATCTCCTCTGCGGTCTCCAGCATGCCGAGGGCGAGGAACTCGATCGCCGGCGCCGCCCTCCCCTGCCGCGCCTTCTCCTCGTTGACGCGGCGCACCCCGGCGAGGAGTTCCTCCAGCTCCCCCCCCTTCCGGATCCGCCGGTACGTCTCGGGACGCGCGGCGTCGACCGAGATGGAGAGGAAGTCGAGGCCGAGCCGGACGACCGCCGCCGCGATCTCCGGCGTGATGAGCGTCCCGTTGCTGATCGTCCGCACCGCGATCCGGTGCGCCTTGAGGCGGCCGAGGATGTCGAGGTAGAGGCCGGGCCTGATGAGCGCCTCCCCCCAGACGCCGCTCAGGTCCACGTAGTCGAGCGACGGGAAGACCGGCTCGAGTCGGTCGACGACCGCCGGGTCGATGAGGCGGTCCGGGGGCGTCCCCGTGTAGCCGAGCGTCTTGGCGCACATGACGCAGCGCAGGTTGCAGAGCGACGAGATCTCGATCTGGAGCATCGTCGGGAGCGGGATGAGGCGGGAGCAGAGGTATCGCTTCGCGAGGGCGTTGAGGTATCGCATGGCCGGTGTCCGGGTCCGCGCCCACTATAGCCGAACCGCCGTCCGCCTGTAAAGCGGCGCTGCGGACACAAGGGACAAATCGACCACGGATTGTCACGGATCATTGACGGATATGGACGGATCGAACTACAGTTCAAAGTCGAAAGCAGCAATATCCTCTGCGTTCTCTGTGCCCTCTGTGGCGAAAGATGATCCGCGTGCATCCGCGTTCATCCGCGGCGACAACGTTGTCGTGCTGCGGCTCTCCGCGGCAGCCATCAGCCATACAGCTTACGGCTGGCTCAGGGACGCACACGGATCCGTGCGGATCCGTACTCATCCGTGCTGACCCGCGGCTGGGACTCCATTGTCGTTATCCGCGGCGGCGACGGACTGTTGAACGCCGCCCCCGGTGGCACTACAATGCCCACGGGAGGGACCGTGCGACCCGGACAGCCGCTCGTCCACGTCATCGTCCTCAACTGGAACGGGAGGGAGCACCTCCCGGGCTGCCTCGGCTCGCTCGGCGCGCTGTCGTACCGGAACGCGAAGGTCGTCGTCGTGGACAACGGCTCGACGGACGGGAGCGCCCGGTACGTCGCCGCCCGCTTCCCCGCCTTCGCCCTCGTCCGCCTCGAGCGGAACATCGGCTTCGCCGCGGGGAACAACGTCGGCATCCGGCATGCCCTCGCCGCCGGGGCGGACTACGTCGCCCTCCTCAACAACGACACGGAGGTGGAGCCGGGCTGGATCGGCGCGCTCGTGGAGGCGGCCGAATCGGACCCGCGCGCCGGGGCGTGCGCGACGAAGATGCTCCACTTCGCGCGCCGCGACATCATCCAGGGCGTCGGCGTCTGCCTCAACCGGGCCGCCGTCGCCTGGGACCACCTGAACGGCCGGTACGACGCCGCGGCCCCCGCGCCGGAGCCGGAGGTCATCGCCCCGTGCGGCGGCTCCTTCTTCGCGCGCGCCGCCGCGCTCCGCGAGACCGGTCTCTTCGATCCCGCCTACCTGTTCTACCTGGAGGACGTCGAGCTCGGCATGCGGATATGGGACGCGGGCTGGCGGATCGTCACCGTGCCGGCGGCGCGCGTCTACCACAAGTTCGCCGCGAGCATGGGGGAAAACTCGCCCCGCAAGAACTACCTCGTCCTCCGGAACCGGTTCCGGCTCATGGCGAAGCGGTTCCCCCTCCCCGCCGTCCCCGCCTCCTTCGCCGGGGCCCTCATGGGCGAGTGGGCCGCGGCGAAGGCGAACTACTGGCGGGGCGACCGCCGCCTCGTCGCCGTGCAGGCGCGGGCGATCCTGGCGGGCCTCGCGCGGGCGGGGGGCCTCCTCGCCGCGCGCCCCTTCGCCTCCCCCCGCCCGTCGGCGAGGTCGTGGCGGTTCGTCAAGCAGGGCGCCCGCCCCCCGCGCGTGCGGCTGCCGATGCCGGGATCGCCGGGCTGGGAGGAGGCGCGGGGGACTGCGATCGCCCTCGGGGGCGATCAGCCGCCGCTGGGGCCTGGCTGGTACCGCATGTACGGCGAGGGCGACCGCGAGTACCGCTGGTTCGCGCGGGAGGCCGCCTTCGCCCTCGCCGCGCCGCCGGGAGGAGGGAGCCGGCTCGTCATCGAGGCCGGGAACGATTTCGCCCGGCCGGGCGAGATCACCGTCCGCGTTCGCGCGGGCGGCCGCGAGATCGGGCGGTTCTCCCCCGCCGCCGGCTGGCGGGAACATCCCCTCCCCCTTCCGGCGGCCGGTCCCGGCCCCGTCGTCGTCACACTCCGGGCGGACGGCCTCGTGGAGGCCGAGCGCACGGGCCTCCCCACCGATCTGAGCGCGCGGGTGAAGTCGGTGCGGATCGAATGAGGGGAGGCGCTCCCCCGACACCGCTGCAGATTCATTTTCGGAATTCGGTGTTGACTTCCACGGGGGGGGTGGTGTACGTTTCTCCAGGCCGGAGGTGCATGCATTCTCTTTCCGTTACAGCGGCGGGTGGTGAAAGGAGGTGGGTGTTGAAGAGATTCGTGGCTGCGGTGCTCGTGGTGTCGTTCGGATGGGTCGGGAGCGCGCTGCCGGTCCTCGCGGGCGGCGACACCCTGTGGGCCGAGCGGATGGCGTCGGAGCCGGCGGCGACCGCGCCGGCGGACGCGCCGATGGTCCACGTCGGGGAGAAGAATCCGACCAAGGCGGGCCTCATGTCGCTGATCGTGCCGTGCACCGGGCAGTGGTACAACGGCCAGCTCAAGCACTGGAAGACGGCCACCATGGCGGCGATCGAGGCCGGCTCGATTTTCGTCCTCGTCTACTTCCTCGCGCGCGGTCCGCGCGGCGTCGCCTTCGCCGGCATGGGCGGCATGATCGCGAACCACGCCTGGAGCGGCTGGGACGCCTGGAACACGGCGAATAAGATGAACCAGGGGCTCGCCCTCGAGTTCGACAGGAACAGGACGATGGTGAGCTACAACATCCCGTTCTAGTCGTCCGAGCGACACACCCACCTTTTCAACGGCCCCCCCGGGACGCGCGTCCCGGGGGGCCGTTCCGTCCCCTCCCTGATGCAATTGATGAACCAACAGCCGCGGCGGAAACAATGAACTCCTCACCGCGGATCTCCACGGATTGCTTACGGATATGCACGGATACGGCTGCAGAAGAAAGAAATGGAGTGTGTGCCGCAGATTGACGCAGCCGCACAACGTTCCTGCCGCGGATGAACGCGGATGAACGCGGATCATCTTTCGCCACAGAGGGCACAGAGAACGCAGAGGATATTGCCGCTTTCGACTTTGAACGTTCAACTTTGAACTGTAGTTGTTCTCTGTGATCTCCGTGGCAAAAGGCATACTCTGCTGCGGCTCGTGCGATGAACGGAGTACGAAGGACGAACGACGAACTGCATTTCCAAGATCCGCGTTCATCCGCGGCAGGTACAGCGTGAATCTGCGCCAATCCGAGAAGATCCGCAGCAAAGAAACCTGTTTCGCCGCGGCATCCGTGATGATCCGCCATGATCAGCGCACATCCGTGGTGGCTTGGTTCTTTGATTCCGCGGCGAATCGCCGTTTGCGCCCCGCCGTTCCGATATGGTATGAAGGGGGCGCGGCGGGAGGGGGAACGGATGTCCTCGATGCGGTGCATCGCGACCATCGGCGACGCGGCGCGCTTCACGCTCGGGAGCGCCTCCAGGGCGCTCCGCCCGCCGTTCTACGTTCACGAGACGCTCCGCCAGATGGCCCGCGTCGGCGAGCGGTGCCTCCTCCCCGTCATCTGCGTCGTCGCGCCGTTCGGCATGGTCGTCGCCCTCCAGGGCCTCCAGATCGTCCGCATCTTCGGCGTCGAGCGGATGCTCGGCAGCATCCTCGTCGTCTCGCTCCTCCGCGAGCTGTCGCCCGGCCTCTGCGGGATCATGATGGCCGCCCAGGCCGGCAGCACCGCGGCGGCCGAGATCGGCACCATGCGCGTGAAGGAGGAGACGGACGCCCTCGAGGTGATGGCCGTCGACCCGATCCGGTACCTCGCCGTCCCGCGCCTCATCGCCCTCACCCTCATGTGCCCGATCGTGAACGCGATCGCCTGCATGAGCGGCATCCTGAGCGGCTCCGTCGCCGCGGTCGCCCTCAAGGGGGTCGACCGGGGCGCCTTCGTCGCGAACCTCTTCTCCTTCGCGGACGCGATGGACGTCTGGGGCGGCATCGTCAAGACGCTCGTCTTCGGCTTCATCATCGGGGCCGTGAGCTGCTGGTGCGGCTTCACCGCGAGGGGAGGGGCCGAGGGGGTGGGGAGGGCGGCGAACAACGCCGTCGTCCGGTCCATCATCACCTTCCTCGGCGTGAACTACTTCCTCACCTCGGCCCTCTTCCGGATCCGGGGGTAGTGCGGGATGGACCGCGCGCGCCCACACGCCCGCCCGTCGCCGGTCGCCGCCGCGCTCGCGGAGGCGGGGCGGTGGGGCATCTTCAGCGGCCGCGTCCTGCGCCGCGCCGCGGGGGGGCCGCCGGCGGCGGGCCGGGTGATCGAGGAGGCGTACCGGATCGGCGTCCAGTCGCTCCTCCTCGTCTGCGCCATCGCCGTCTTCATCGGCGCGAACATCGCCCTCCAGGGCTACCACGCCTTCAGGGAGTTCGGCGGGCAGGACCTCGTCGGGATTTTCGTCGCCCTCGCCTGCGTTCGGGAGATGGGGCCGATCGTCGCCGGGTCGATGGTCGCCGCGAAGGCCGGCACCGCCATGGCGGCGGCGGTGGCGACGATGCGCGTCAAGGGGCAGATCGACGCACTCGAGGTGATGGCCGTCGACCCGTACCGCCACCTCGTCCTCCCGCGGCTGGCCGCGGCGGTCCTCGCCCTGCCGCTCCTCGTCCTGTTCGCCGTCGCCTGCTCGGTCGCGGCGGGCTACGCGGTCGCCGTCCACCAGCTCGGCGTGAGCCCCGCCACCTTCCTCGACAACGTCGCCGCCTACACGGGCACGCGCGACGTCCTCTTCGGGATGGCGAAGGGGGCGGTCTTCGGCGTCTTCATCACGCTCCTCGCCTGCTACCAGGGCTTCGCCTCCGCCTCCGGGCCGGAGGGGGTGGGGAGGGCGACGAACCGCGCCGTGGTGAGCATCTGCGTCGTCTGCATCATCGTCAACTACCTCATGAGCGAGCTGATGTACGGATGAGGAACGGGGCCGCGGGCGGATCAGGATGATTGAATACGTCAACGTCTCGAAGTCGTACGGCGAGGTCCACGTCCTCGACGACGTCTCCTGCTCGATCCCCGCGGGCAGGACCACCGTCTTCATCGGCCCGAGCGGCGTCGGCAAGAGCGTCATGATGAAGATGATCGTCGGCCTCGAGCGGCCCGACGCCGGCCGCGTCCTCGTCCGGGGCGAGGAGGTCGCCCGCCTCGGCGAGCGCGCGCTCTACCGCCTCCGGCGGCGGATGGGGATGCTCTTCCAGGACGGGGCGCTCTTCGACTCCATGACGACGGGCGAGAACGTCGCCTTCCCGATCCGGCGGCACACCCGCCTCCCGGAGCGCGAGATCGCGCGGGTCGTCGCGGAGAAGCTCGACCTCGTCGGGATGCCCGGCTGCGAGGGGAAGATGCCCTCGGAGCTCTCCGGGGGGATGCGGAAGCGGGTGGGGCTCGCGCGCGCCATCGCGCTCGACCCGGAGATCGTCCTCTTCGACGAGCCGACGTCCGGCCTCGACCCGCTCACCGCGGACGCCATCGACGAGCTCATCGTCTCGATGCAGCGGCGGCTCGGCAGCACCTTCGTCGTCATCAGCCACGACATCCCCGGGACGTTCCGGATCGCCGACCGGATCGGCGTGCTCTTCGACACGCGGCTCGTGGCCTACGGGGAGCGGGAGGAGATCCGCCGCTCGGCTGACCCGCTCCTCGTGGAGTTCTTCTCCAGGACGATATGAAGTCTGATTCGTGCATCGTCCATCGCAAGAAGCGGCCGAATGGAAGATGAAACAACAGCCGCGGATCTCCACGGATGAGTGACGGATTCTCACGGAGCCTATGACAATGCCGCCGCGGATGGACGCGGATTCGGGTGGTGAGCCGCGGATGAACGCGGATTCGGGCAGATCAAATTTCGCCACAGAGGGCACAGAGAACGCAGAGGCTATTGCTGCTTTCGACTTTGAACGTTCAACTTTGAACTGTAGTTGTTCTCTGTGATCTCCGTGGCGGGAAACAGTATCCGTTATCCGCGAAGATCCGCGGGAATCCGCGGTGGATTGGTTCTTTGCAATGCAACAACAGCCGCGGATCGACACGGATGAGTGACGGTATCTTCACGGATTCTTCCGCTGCAGTATCCGTGATAATCCGTCATGATCAGCGCGCATCCGTGGTGGATTGGTTCTTAGTTTCTGAACCGCTGAATGGGGGGGGATCAGGATGGAACGGAGCTACCGGTACGAGGTGTCGGTCGGTCTCTTCGTCATCGCCGCGGCGGTCGTCCTCGCCGCGCTCTCGCTCAGGATCTCGCGCGCCCGGGTGCGGGACGGCGTCGAGGCGGACTTCCTCTTCTCGCACGCCTGCGGCCTCGTCAAGGACTCGCCGGTCTCCGTGGCGGGCGTGGAGGTGGGCTTCGTGAAGGCCATCCGCCTCGACGCGGGGAGGGCCCGCGTCACGGCGCGCGTCCGGTCGGACGCGGCCCTCGGCCGCGACATCCGCGCGACCATCCGCCAGAAGAGCCTGCTGGGGGAGCCGTACCTCGAGATCGTCCCCGGGGACCCCGGCTCGCCGCCGCTCCGCGACGGGGACCTCGTCACGGCCACCGTCACCCCCGTCCAGGTCGACCAGGCCTTCTCCTGGCTCGGCCGGCTGCTCGAGGGGATCGAGCCTGAGGAGGCGGCGCGGCTCGTCCGCGCCCTCGCGGAGGACCCGGCGGCGGTGCGCCGGATCGTCGCCCGCGCCGACGACCTCCTCGGGCGGCTCGCGGCGCTCGACGCCGCCGAGATCCGCGATTTCATCCGGGACCTCAGGATCCGGGCGAGGCTCTTCTGAGATGCCGCGCATCGCCTTCTACATCTCCTGCCACGGCCTCGGCCACGCGATGCGGATGAAGGAGGTCATGGCGCGCCTCCTCGATGAGGAGCCGCGCGCCGCGCTCTTCGCCGTGGGGACCTTCCCGCCCTGGGTGTTCCGCGAGCCCCCCCGCGTGCCGGTCGCCGTCCGCGCCCTCCGGTGCGACGTCGGCTGCGTCCAGGCCGACAGCCTCCGCCTCGACGTGGCGCGCACGATCCGCGAGAACGAGTCGTTCCACGCGGGGATCGACGGCCTCGTCCGCCGGGAGGCGGCGTTCCTCCGGGAGGAGGGGATCGACCTGGTCGTCGGCGACATCCCGCCGCTGGCCTTCCTCGCCGCCGAGGCGGCCGGCCTGGAGGGGATCGCGGTGGGAAACTTCTCCTGGGACTGGATCTACGGCGAGTACGCGGAGGCGGAGCCGCGCTTCGAGCCCGTCGTGCGGGCCGTCCGGGAGGCGTACGGCCTCGCGGACCTCCTCCTCCGCCTCCCCTTCCACGGCGGGATGGATGCCTTCCGGAACGTCCGCGACATCCCGCTCATCGCCCGCGCCGCCTCCGCCCCGCGGGAGGAGGTGCGCGGTCGGCTCGGCGTCTCCCCGGGGGAAACCCGGAAGGTGGTCTTCGTCTCGATGGGGGGCCACGCGAACGACGGCATCGTGGAGGATTCGGACGCGTCGGATTTCGGGGACTACCTCTTCGTCTCGTACTTCCCCGTCAGCCGCAGGATGCGACACCTCGTCATCCCGGCCGACCGCTCGGGGATCCCGCACCCGGACATCGTCCGGGCGAGCGACTGCGTGGTGAGCAAACCGGGCTACTGCACGACGGCCGAGTGCATCGCCAACCGCACGCCGATGGCGTACACCTCGCGCGACCGTTTCCGGGAGTACCCGGTCATGGAGGAGGCCGTGCGGCGCTCATGCCCCTCGGTCCTCATCCCGCGCGATGATTTCCACGCGGGCCGCTGGCGGCCGCACCTCGACGCCCTCTTCGATCGGCTGCCCGGCTTCGCCTGGCCCGCGATCGACACCGGCGGCGCCGCGGCGGCCGCCCGGGCCATCCTCGCGCGCGCCCGGACCCGGCGGCCCCTCAGCGGCGGCCGCGGGTGTTCTCCCAGACCCGGTCCACCTGCGAGCCCATCCGGTTGAGCTGCGCCGAGATCGACCGCTGGTTGGCGAGGATCTGGTCGAGCTTCGTCATGATCGCCCGCGTGTCAGACGCGGTGATCGCGGGGGGGGGCGGCGGGGCCTGGAACTGCGCGGCGCCGTGCCGGGCGAAGATCGCCGCGGCGGCGACCGCCGCGATGCCGCTCCCGAGGATGACCGCCCAACGATATCTGCCGTTCATCCGAAACCTCCTTCCCGGGGGCCGCGCCGGACCGCATCGGGGAGGCCTCCCGCATCCATAGTAGCACACTCCCCCTTCATTGTGTTCGCCGTCCGCGTCCCGCATGTCTCATCCCGCCGGATCCGCGGCGGAAACAATGAACTCCTCACCGCGGATCTCCACGGATTGCTTACGGATATGCACGGATCCGGCTGCAGAAGAAAGAAATGGAGTGTGTGCCGCAGATTGACGCAGCCCCACAACGTTCCTGCCGCGGATGAACGCGGATCCACGCGGATCGAATAATTGAAGGCAGACAGGATTGGATCGTATGGTGCCACAGAGGGCCCAGAGAATGCAGTGGATATTGCCGCTTTCGACTTTGCATGCTCAACTTTGAACTGTGGTTGTTCTCTGTGGTCTCCGTGGCAAAAGGCATACTCTGCTGCGGCTCGTGCGATGTACGAAGGACAAACGACGAACTGCCATGGAATCCGTGGAAATCCGCGGTCGATTGTTTCTCATGACGGCGGCGGAAAAATTCGTGCAGCGCGGGGGGGCCTGCGCTATAATGGCGCGTTCGGGGAGGCACGGCATGCCGGATGAACATGACTTCGAACGCCTCGAGAAGGCGATCCGCTACTGCTTCGGCGAAAGGGAGATCCTCGTCCAGGCGCTCTCGCACTCGTCCTACGTCCACGAGCATCCCTCGAAGGGGCTGCACGACAACGAGCGGCTCGAGTTCCTCGGCGACTCCGTCCTCGGCATCGTCATCACCCGCTACCTGTTCGACCGCTACCCCCGCTGCGCCGAGGGGGAGCTCACGCTCATGCGGTCGGTCCTCGTCAGCGAGCCGGCGCTCGCGACGGTCGCGGCCCGCATCAATCTCGGCGACTGCCTCTACCTCGGCAAGGGGGAGGCGTCGACCGGCGGGAGGAAGCGGAAGTCGAACCTCGCGAACGCCCTCGAGGCCCTCATCGCGGCGGTCTACCTCGACGGCGGCATGGAGGTGGCGGGCCGGACGGTCCGGGGCCTCTTCCGCGACGCCCTGAAGAAGATCGAGGCCGAGCGGCACAGCCTCAACTACAAGAACCTCCTCCAGCACCACTGCCAGGAGGGGAAGCGGGGGATGCCGCGGTACGTCCTCGTCAGCAGCAAGGGGCCGCAGCACGCGAAGGTCTTCAGCGTCGATGTCCGCATCGGGGGGGAGACGGCCGGCGCGGGGACCGGCCGGAACAAGAAGCAGGCGGAGCAGGAGGCGGCGCGGGACGCCCTCGAGGCGCTCGGCGTCATCGACCGGAGGGATGCGTAGGCCGCCGCGAGCACGCCCCGCGCGCCCGCGGCACCGGAACAGGGGATCGAACGGATGGTCGCCTTCGCCCTTCTCTTCTTCCTGCTGCTCATCTCGATCATGACCGCCGTCGCCATCATGACGGCGCTCAAGGCGGTGGATTTCATGGACGAGACGCGCGCCTTCCACGAGGAGATGGCGGGCCTCGAGGCGAAACTGGACGAGATCATCCGCCTGCTCGCGGAGCCCCGCGGCGGCGCGGGGCCGGGAAGGGACGACTGACATGCGGCCGCTGAAACACCGGGCAACGACGGAGGGGGTCGAGCGGATGCCCCACCGGGCGCTCCTGTTCGGCACGGGCCTCTCCCGCGGGGACCTGGAGAAGCCGTTCATCGGCGTCGCCACCTCCTGGAACGATCTCATCCCCGGCCACACGAACATGCGTTCCCTCGAGCGCTTCATCGAGCGGGGCGTCCTCGCCGCGGGCGGCACGCCGTTCCTCTTCGGCATCCCGGGCGTCTGCGACGGCATCGCCATGGGACACGAGGGGATGCGCTACTCCCTGCCGCTCCGGGAGCTCATCGCCGACTCGATCGAGTCGGTCTGCCGCGCGCACGCCCTCGACGGCCTCGTGCTCCTGACGAACTGCGACAAGATCACGCCGGGGATGCTCATGGCCCTCCTGCGCCTCGACCTCCCGGGGATCGCCGTCACCGCCGGCCCGATGCTCGCCGGCGACTGGCGGGGCAGGAAGCTGTCGCTCGTCCGCGACACCTTCGAGGCGATCGGCCGCTTCAAGGCGGGCGCGATCGACGAGCGGGAGGTCGCCGAGCTCGAGCTGCGGGCGTGCCCGGGGCCGGGCTCCTGCCAGGGGATGTACACGGCCAACACCATGGCGTGCCTGACGGAGGCGATGGGCCTCTCGCTCCCCTTCTGCGCGACCGCCCCCGCCGTCTCGGCGGAGAAGCTCCGGGTCGCCCAGGCGAGCGGGGCGCGGGCCGTCGCGCTCGTCCGCGACGGCGTCACGGCGCGCCGCGTCGCGACCGCCGCCGCCTTCAGGAACGCGATCCGCGCGGACATGGCGCTCGGCGGCTCGACGAACACCGTCCTCCACCTCCCCGCCATCGCGCGCGAGGCGGGCGTCCCGCTGCCGCTCGGGGAGTTCGACCGGCTCTCGTCGGAGACGCCGCACCTCGTCAACATGCGGCCGGGCGGCGACTGGTGCATGGAGGACCTCCACCGGGCCGGGGGGATCCCCGCCCTGCTGTCGGTCATGCGCGGGATGATCGAGGACAATCCGACCGCGGGCGGGCAGGGCATCCTCGAGATCGCCGCCGCGGGGGAGGTCTTCGACGGGACGGTCATCCGGACGCCCGCGGAGGCGCACAGCCCCGAGGGGGGGATCGCGATCCTCTCGGGGAACCTCGCCCCGGACGGGGCGGTGATCAAGCGGAGCGCGGTCAAGGCCGAGCTCCGGCGGTTCAGCGGGCGCGCCGCCGTCTTCGACGGCGAGGAGGAGGCGATGGCGGCCGTCATGGGCGGGCGCGTCGGCCCGGGGACGGTGGTCGTCGTCCGCTACGAGGGGCCCCGCGGCGGGCCGGGGATGCGCGAGATGCTGTCGCTCACGGCGGCGATCGTGGGGCTCGGCCTCGCCGATCGCGTCGCCCTCGTCACGGACGGCCGCTTCTCCGGCGGGACGAAGGGCCCCTGCGTCGGCCACGTCTCCCCGGAGGCGATGGCGGGGGGGCCGATCGCCGCCGTGCGCGACGGCGACGGGATCCTGATCGACATCCCGGGCCGGTCGCTCACGGTCGCCCTCCCGCCGGAGGAGATCGCCGCGCGCCTCGCGGCGTGGCGGGCGCCTGAGCCGAAGGTGAAGGCCGGCTACCTCGCCCGCTACGCGCGCGCCGTCTCGTCGGCGGCGGAGGGAGCGGTCTGTATCTAATTCGTCCATCGATCGTATTTCGCGGATTGAAGACGGGCCGCGCGAAATACGATGTACGAAGTACGAAGCAGGCACCACGGGGGCAGGGCGCATGAAAGGCTGCGAGATCGTCGTCGAGGCGCTTCTGAGGGAGAAGGTCGAGGTCATGTTCGGCTATCCCGGCGGCATGATCATGGACGTCTTCGACGTGCTCTACGGATCGCCGATCCGGTTCATCCTCACCCGGCACGAGCAGGGGGCCGCGCACGCCGCGGACGGCTACGCCCGCGCCACGGGGAGGGTCGGCGTCTGCATCGCCACCTCCGGCCCCGGCGCCACGAACCTCGTGACGGGCCTCGCGACCGCCTACATGGACTCGGTCCCGGTCGTCGCCATCACCGGCCAGGTGCCGACGCCGATGATCGGGAACGACGCCTTCCAGGAGGCGGACATCGTCGGGATCACGAGGCCGATCACGAAGCACAACTTCCTCGTGAGCACCGTCGAGGAGCTCCCGAGGATCCTCAGGGAGGCGTTCCACATCGCCTCGACGGGCCGCCCCGGGCCGGTCCTCATCGACCTGCCGAAGGACATCCAGAAGGCGGAGACGGACGCCCGAATGCCGGAGAAGGTGGAGATACGCGGCTACAAGCCGACCTACGCCGGCCACCCGCAGCAGGTCAGGCGGGCGGGCGCGGAGATCGCCCGGGCGAAGCGGCCGGTCATCTACGCCGGGGGCGGCGTCATCAGCTCGGGGGCGGAGCGGGAGCTCAAGGCGCTCGCCGTGAAGGCCGGGATCCCGGTCACCACCACCCTCCTGGGGCTCGGCGCGTTTCCCGAGACCCACGCCCTCTCGCTCGGCATGCTCGGCATGCACGGGACCGTCTACGCGAACTACGCGATGATGGAGTCGGACCTGATCGTCGCCGTCGGGGCGCGCTTCGACGACCGCGTCACCGGCAAGCTCGCCGCGTTCGCGCCGAACGCCCGCATCATCCACATCGACATCGACCCGGCCTCCGTGCAGAAGAACGTCAAGGTGCACATCCCGATCATCGGCGACGTCCGGAACGTCCTCGGCCAGCTGAACGAGATCGCGCGGAAGGGCGACACCGGCGAGTGGCTGAAGCGGGTCGCGGCCTGGAAGCGCGAGCATCCGCTCGCCTACAGCCGGAAGGACGGCCTCAAGCCCCAGTTCGTCATCGAGACGATGCGGGAACTCACGAAGGGTGAGGCGATCGTCGCGACCGACGTCGGCCAGCACCAGATGTGGGCGGCGCAGTACTGCAGGCCGGTGCGGCCCCGGACGTTCCTCACCTCCGGCGGCCTCGGGACGATGGGCTACGGCTTCCCGGCCGCCCTCGGGGCCCAGGCGGCGTTCCCGGACCGGCTCGTCGTCGTCATCTCCGGCGACGGGAGCTTCCAGATGAACATCCAGGAGCTGGCGACCGCGGTGGAAAACGACCTCCCGGTCAAGGTCCTCGTCCTCAACAACGGCTACCTCGGGATGGTGCGGCAGTGGCAGCAGCTCTTCTACAAGGGGCGCTACGCCTCCACCTGCCTCGCGCGCGACGCCCGCTGCCCGACGATCTGCGACGGGAAGGCGAAGAAATGCCCCCCGTACGTCCCCGACTTCCTCAAGGTCGCCGAGGCGTACGGGGCCGCGGGGATACGGGTGGAGCGGGAGCGGGAGGTCGCCCCCGCCCTCCGGGAGGCGTTCAGGATACGGAAGCCGGTCGTGGCGGAGTTCATCGTCGCGCGGGAGGAGAACGTCTTCCCGATGGTGCCCGCGGGGGCGGCGATGCAGGAGATGATCAAGGGGATCGACCTGGCCTGAGCCCGCCGGGGGGGGGGGAGCGGGGATACGCGCATGAAACACACCATCAGCGTGCTCGTGGAGAACAAGTTCGGCGTCCTCGCCCGGATCGCCGGCCTCTTCAGCGGCCGCGGTTACAACATCGACAGCCTCTCCGTCGCCGAGACAATGGACCCGAGCGTCTCCCAGATGACCATCGTCGCCCAGGGGGAGGACCGGATCATCGAGCAGATCACGAAGCAGCTCAACAAGCTCGTGGACGTCATCAAGGTCCAGGACTACGCGGGCGAGGAGTACATCGAGCGCGAGCTCGTGCTCGTGAAGACGCACACGACCTCGGAGACCCGCGCGGAGGTGATGCAGATCGTGGGCATCTTCCGCGGGAAGATCGTGGACGTGGACCGCGCCTCGGTGACCGTGGAGCTCACCGGGACGGAGGACAAGATCGACGCCCTCCTCAACCTGCTGAAGCCCTTCGGCATCCGTGAGCTCGTCCGGACGGGGAAGATCGCCATCGCGCGGTAGGGACGCCCGCGCCGCGCCGACAACAGGGAGGTCACCATGGCCAGGATGTACTACGACAAGGACGCCGATCTTCGGCTGCTCAAGGGCCGGACGGTCGCCGTCCTCGGCTACGGCAGCCAGGGGCACGCCCAGGCCCTCAACCTGCGCGACAGCGGCGTGCGCGTGATCGTGAGCGAGCTGGAGGGGACCGAGAACCGGCGCGCCGCCGTCAAGGACGGCTTCAAGCCCGTCCCCGCGGCCGAGGCGGCGAAGGGGGCCGACATCATCCACTTCCTCCTCCCCGACGAGGTCCAGGCGGCCGTCTTCGAGCGGGACGTCCGCCCCGCCCTCAGGAAGGGGATGGCGCTCGGCTTCTCGCACGGCTTCAACATCCACTTCGGGCGGATCCGCCCCCCGAGGGAGGTCGACGTCTACATGGTCGCCCCGAAGGCGCCGGGCCACCTCCTCCGCCGCGTCTTCACGGAGGGGAAGGGGGTGCCGTGCCTCCTCGCCGTCCACCAGGACGCCTCGAAGAAGGCGAAGGCGCTCGCCCTCGCCCACGCGAAGGGGATCGGCGGGACGCGGGCGGGGGTCATCGAGACGACCTTCGCCGAGGAGACGGAGACGGACCTGTTCGGCGAGCAGTGCGTCCTCTGCGGGGGGCTCACCGAGCTCGTCCGGGCCGGCTTCGACACCCTCGTCGAGGCGGGCTACCAGCCGGAGATCGCCTACTTCGAGTGCCTCCACGAGATGAAGCTCATCGTGGACCTGATGCACGAGAACGGCATCCAGAACATGCGCTACTCCATCAGCGACACCGCCGAGTACGGCGACGTGACGCGCGGCCCGCGCATCATCACCGCCGAGACCCGCGCCGAGATGCGGCACATCCTCGCCGAGATCCGGAGCGGCCGCTTCGCCCGGGAGTGGATCCTCGAGAACATGGCGGGCAGGCCCGTCTACACGGCGCTCGTGCGGCAGGGGAAGGAGCACCTCATCGAGAAGGTGGGGGCGAAGCTCCGCGCGATGATGGCCTGGATCGGCAAGCGGTGAGAACCCGGACGTGAGCGCGAACAGAGACCGGCTGTTCATCCTCGACACGACGCTGCGGGACGGCGAGCAGTCGCCCGGCGCGAGCCTGGACGAGCGGGAGAAGCTCGAGGTCGCGCAGGCGCTCGCCAGCCTCCGCGTGGACGCCGTCGAGGCCGGCTTCCCGATCGCCTCCCCCGGCGACTTCGCCGCCGTCCGGCGGGTCGCGGCCGCCGTCCGCGGCCCCGCCATCGTCGCCCTCGCGCGCGCCCTCCCGAAGGACATCGAGGCGGCCGCCCAAGCCCTCGAGAAGGCGGAGCGGCCCCGCATCCACGTCTTCCTCGCCACCTCGGCGATCCACCGGCGCTTCAAGCTCAAGAAGGCCAAGGACGAGATCCTGCGGATCGCCGCCCGTTCCGTCCGTCTCGCGCGGAAGTACGCGGACGACGTCGAGTTCTCCCCCGAGGACGCCTCCCGCACCGAGCCGGACTTCCTCGCGGCGGTCGTCGAGACCGTCATCCGCGCGGGGGCGCGGACGGTCAACATCCCCGACACGGTCGGCTACGCCACGCCGGACGAGTTCGGGCGGCTCTTCCGCATGCTCGGCGAGCGCGTCCCCTCCATCGGGAAGGCGGTCCTGAGCGCGCACTGCCACAACGACCTCGGCCTCGCCGTGGCGAACTCCCTCGCCGCCGTCCTCGGCGGCGCCCGCCAGGTGGAGTGCACCGTCAACGGCATCGGCGAGCGCGCGGGGAACGCGTCCCTGGAGGAGATCGTCATGGCCGTGCGGACCCGGCCAGACCACTACGGCGTCCGCACCGCCGTCGACACGCGCCGGATATGGAAGACGAGCCGGCTCGTGAGCCGCCTCACCGGCATCCCGGTGCAGCCGAACAAGGCGGTCGTCGGCGACAACGCCTTCGCCCACGAGGCGGGGATCCACCAGGACGGCATCCTCAAGGAGCGGCGCACCTACGAGATCATGACGCCTGCGTCGGTCGGCTGGAGGGGCACCTCGATGGTCATGGGGAAGCACTCGGGCCGCCACGCCTTCCGGGAGCGGCTCCGCGCGCTCGGCCACCGGCCGGGGCCGCAGGAGCTCGAGCGGGCGTTCCGGCGGTTCAAGGAGCTCGCCGACAAGAAGAAGTGCATCTTCGACGACGACCTGGAGGCGATCATCGAGGACGAGATCAGCGCCATCCCGGAGGAGTTCCGGCTCGACTACATCAGCATCTCGAGCGGCAACAGGACGCTCCCGACCGCCACGATCCGGCTCGCCCGCGGCGAGCGGCTCCTCCAGGACGCCGCCTGCGGCGACGGGCCCGTGGACGCCGCGATGAAGACCATCAAGCGGATCACCGGCGTCGAGGGGCGGCTCGCCGACTACGCCCTCCGCGCCGTCACCGGGGGCACCGACGCCCTCGGCGAGGTGACGGTGAAGGTGACCTGCGGCCCGCATACCGAGACCGGCCGCGGGGCGAGCACCGACGTCATCGAGGCGAGCGCGAAGGCCTACCTCAACGCGATCAACAAGATCATCTGGCGGCGGAGGCAGAAGAAGCGCACCGCCGCGCCCCGTTTCTAGGCGCGCGGCCGACCAGGCGGCGAACGTGGACCTCCCCTCCCTCTTCATCCTCGTCCTCGGCGCGGCGGTCGGGTCCTTCCTCAACGTCTGCATCCACCGCCTCCCGCGCGAGGAGTCGATCGTCTCGCCGCCGTCCCACTGCCCCGGCTGCGGCGCGCCGATCAGGCCCTCCGACAACATCCCGATCGCCAGCTTCCTCCTCCTCCGGGGGCGCTGCCGCTCCTGCGGCGCGCCCATCCGGCGGCGCTACATCGCCGTCGAGGCGATCACCGCCGCGGCCTTCCTCCTTCTCTGGCGCCTCCACGGCGGCTCCCCCCCGATGTTCGTCATCGCCGCCGCCTTCTCCTGCGGCCTCATCGTCGTCTTCTTCGTGGACATCGAGCACCAGATCATCCCCGACGAGATCAGCCTCGGCGGGATCCCGTTCGGGCTGCTGGCGAGCGTCGCCCACCCCGCCCTCCAGGCGGCCGATACCCGGACCGCGGCGCTCCTCTCGTCGGCCGCGGGGGCGGCCCTCGGCGGGGGGATCTTCTGGCTCATCCGGGTCGCCGGGGGGAGGATATTCAGGAAGGAGGCGATGGGGCTGGGCGACGTCAAGCTCATGACCGCCCTCGGGGCGCTCCTCGGCCCCTCCCTCGTCCTCTTCACCACCTTCTCGGCGGCGGTCATCGGATCGGTCGTGGGCCTGTCGCTCATCGCCGTCGGCAAGGCCGACCTCGGGTCGCGCCTGCCGTTCGGACCGTTCATCTGCGCCGGGGCGGCCCTCGCCTTTTTCTGGGGGCGCGCCTGCATCGGCTGGTACGTGGGCCTGCTCGGCTAGTCCCGTCCGCGGGGGGGCCGCGCCGTGACCGAACTGGAAGCGCTCGTGGCGCTCAACATGGCCGGCGGCATCGGCCCGGCGACGGTCCGGCGCCTCCTCGAGCGTTTCGGGTCCGCGACGGCCGCCCTCGGGGCGCCGGCGGAGGCGCTCCGCCGGGTGGAGGGGATCGGCCCCGAGGGGGCGGCGCTCGTGCGGCGCGCCCGGGAGGAGGACGCCGCCGGCGAGATCCGGAAGGCCGCCGGGGCGGGCGCCGCCGTCATCTCCATCCCGGACGAGGCGTACCCGGAGCCGCTCCGCCAGATCCACGATCCGCCGCCGGTCCTGTACGTCCTCGGAAAACTGTCGCCCGCCGCCGCCAGGATCGCCGTCGTGGGCGCCCGCCGCGCGACGCCGTACGGCGCGGCCTGCGCCGAGCGGCTCGCGCGCCACCTCGCCGCCGTCGGCCTCACCGTCGTCAGCGGCCTCGCGCGCGGAATCGACACCGCCGCCCACCGCGGCGCCCTCAAGGGCGGGGGCCGGACGATCGCCGTCCTCGGCGGCGGCCTCGGCCGCCTCTACCCGCCCGAGAACCGGTCCCTCGCGGCGGAGATCGCCGCCTCGGGCGCCGTCGTCTCCGAGTTCCCGATGGAGACGCCGCCCCACGGCCGCAACTTCCCCCTCAGGAACAGGGTCATCAGCGGCCTCTCGCTCGGCGTCCTGGTCGTGGAGGCGGCCCGGCGGAGCGGCGCCCTCATCACCGCCGCCCAGGCGCTCGAGCAGGGGCGGTCGGTCTTCGCGGTCCCGGGGAGGATCGACTCCCCCCTCTCGCGCGGGACGCACGCCCTCATCCGGGACGGCGCCAGGCTCGTCGAATCCGTCGAGGACATCCTCGAGGAGTTCCCCTACCTGTTCCCCCGCCCCGGGCGCCCCGAAGGCGGGGAGGCGGCGCCCCGGATGCCGGCGCTCCCCCCGGACGAGGATGCCGTCCTGAAATGCCTCTCGATGGAGGGGCGGCCGATCGACGAGATCATCGCGACGACCGGCCTCCCGGCGCCCGCCGTCTCCGCGGCGCTCCTGTCGCTCGAGATCAAGCGCCTCGCCGTCCAGCTGCCGGGCAAGGTGTTCCGGCGGACCTGCTGACCCCTCTCCGGAATAGGAACCAATCCACCACGGATACAAAGAACCAATCCACCGCGGATTCCCGCGGATCCAACTACAGTTCAAAGTTGAACGTTCAAAGTCGAAAGCGGCAAGATCCTCTGCGTTCTCTGTGCCCTCTGTGGCGAAATATGATCTGCCTGAATCCGCGTTCATCCGCGGTAAATGTCCTTCTCTCCGCTAATATCCGTCAATAATCCGTGTCGATCCGCGGCTGTTGGTGCATAGAGCCCCGGGGGCGGTTCCCGGAATGGCTTTGACCGGCCCCCGGAGGCGTGTATAATCGCCCCCGCGGCCGGAGGCCGTTCCAATGGCGAAATCGCTCGTCATCGTCGAGTCGCCCGCGAAGGCGAAGACGATCAACAAGATCCTCGGGAAGTCGTTCACCGTGACCGCCTCCATGGGCCACGTGCGCGACCTCCCGAAGAACAGGATCGGGGTGGAGATCGAGAATGATTTCGCCCCGAGATACGTCATTCCGGCGAAGAACAGGAAGCTCATCGCCCAGCTCCGCCGGGCGGCGCGCGCCGCCGCGCGGATCTACCTCGCCCCCGATCCCGACCGCGAGGGGGAGGCGATCGCCTGGCACCTCCGGGAGGTGCTCGCCCCCGCGAAGCGGCCGATCCGCCGGGTCGCCTTCAACGAGATCACCGAGCGCGCCGTCCGCGAGGCGTTCGCCTCCCCGGGGGAGATCGACGGCCGCAAGGTCGATTCCCAGCAGGCCCGCCGCATCCTCGACCGGATCGTCGGCTACAAGCTGAGCCCCCTCCTCTGGCGGAAGGTCGCCCGGGGCCTGAGCGCCGGCCGCGTCCAGTCGGTCGCCGTCCGGCTCATCTGCGACCGCGAGGTCGAGATCAGGAACTTCCGGCCCGAGGAGTACTGGACGATCGAGGCGGCGCTCGAGCGCGCCGAGGCCCCGCACGAGCGGTTCACGGCGCGGCTCGTCGGGATCGACGGCGGGAAGGCGGATATCCGGGACGGGGAGCACGCGCGCCGGGTCTCGGAAGAGGCCCGGGCGGCGCGTTGGGCCGTCGTCGGCGTCACGGAGAAGGAGCAGCGCCGGCGGCCCCCGGCGCCGTTCATCACGAGCACCCTCCAGCAGGCGGGGGTCAACCGGCTGCGCTGGCCGATCGCGAGGACGATGAAGGTCGCCCAGGAGCTCTACGAGGGGCTCGAGCTGGGGGCGAAGGGATCGGTGGGCCTCATCACCTACATGCGGACCGACTCGGTCCGCGTCTCGGACGGCGCCCAGGCGGAGGCCCTCGACTACATCCGCGCGCGGTACGGCGATCCGTACGCCCCCCGGAAGCCGAACGTGCACCGCTCGCGGAAGGGGGCGCAGGGGGCGCACGAGGCGATCCGGCCGACGTCGATCGCCCGCGACCCGGACGCCGTCAGGCCCCATCTCACGAAGGAGCAGCACGCCCTCTACGCCCTCATCTGGAACCGCTTCACGGCAAGCCAGATGTCCCCGGCGGTCCTGAAGAAGGTGACGGCCGACATCTCGGCGGGCCCCTTCCTCTTCAGGGCCGGCGACACGAAGGTCCTCTTCCCCGGCTGGCTGCGCGTCGAGCGGCAGGAGGTCCGCGGCGAGGACGAGGCCGAACTGCCGCCCCTCCGGCCCGGCGAGGCCCTCACGTGCCGGTCGGTGGAGCCGAGCCAGCATTTCACCTCGCCGCCGCCCCGCTACACGGAGGCGACGCTCGTCCGGGAGCTCGAGGAGAAGGGGATCGGGAGGCCGAGCACCTACGCCCCGATCATCGCCACCATCCGGAAGCGGCGCTACGTGGAGAAGGCGCAGGGCCGGCTCGCCCCGACCCCCCTCGGCGAGACCGTCAACGGCCTCCTCGTCGACGGCTTCCCCGAACTGATCAACGTCGAGTTCACCGCGCGGATGGAGGAGGAGCTCGACGAGATCGAGTCCGGGGCGATGCGGCGCGAGCAGGTGCTGCGGGACTTCTACGCGCCGTTCATGGAGTCGCTCGCGAAGGCCGAGCACACCATGAAGACCATCCGGAAGCCGTCCGAGCCGACCTCGGCGCGCTGCGCGAAGTGCGGCCATCCGATGGTCATCCGCCACACCCTCCGGGGGGAGTTCCTCGCCTGCTCCGCCTTCCCCCGCTGCCGGAACACGATGCCGATCGCGGCGGAGGAGGACGGGAGCTTCCGGATCGAGGAGGCCGCGACCCTCGACGAGGCCTGCCCGAAATGCGGCAAACCGCTCATGGAGCGGCACGGCCGCTACGGCAAATTCATCGCCTGCAGCGGCTACCCGGCGTGCCGGTACGTGAAACCGGACTACGTCGGCGTCGCCTGCCCGAGGCCGGGCTGCGGCGGCCAGATCGTCCGCCGGCGGGGACGGGGCGGCACGCGGTTCTTCGGCTGCGCCAACTACCCGGCGTGCCGCTTCCGCGCCCGCTCCCCGGAGGAGCTCCAGCACCAGACCGGCGGCGCGCCCGGCGCGCAGGCCGGGGAGGGAGGGGGCCCCGGGCATGGACCCGCTCGTTGAACGGTACCTCTCTCACCTCCGCGCGGAGCGAAACGCCTCGCCGCACACGCTGACGAACTACCGGCGCGACATCGACCGCTTCGGCCGCTTCCTCCTCCCGCGCGCCGGCGCGGCGGAGCCGCCCTGGAAGGCGGCCGACCGGTCGCTCATCCGGCAGTACCTCGCCGAGCTCAACCGCGCCTCCCTCTCCCGCGCCTCCGTCGCGCGGGCGGTCTCGGCCCTCCGCTCCTTCTACCGGTTCATGGTGCGGGAGGGGGCGCTCGCGGCGAACCCGTTCCTGGGCGTCACGGGGCCGCGGCGGGAGAAGACCCTCCCCCGCTTCCTCGACGTGCCGACCGCCCGCCGCCTCATGGAGGCGGCGGCGGGGGACGATCTCCTCACGCTCCGCGACCGCGCGATCCTCGAGACGCTCTACAGCACGGGGATGCGGGTCGGCGAGCTCGTCTCGCTCAACGTCGGCGACATGGACCTCCTCGGCGAGGTGCTGCGCGTGCGGGGGAAGGGGAACAAGGACCGGCTCGCGCCGATCGGCCGCGAGGCGGTCCGGGCCCTCGCCGCCTATTTCCGCGTCCGCGGCGCCGCCGCGGGCCGACGCGCCCCCGCCTTCGTCAACAGGGACGGCGGGCGGCTCACGGCGCTCTCGGTCCGCGCCGTCGTCGGGAAGTACGTCCGGAAGGCGGCGATCGAGGGGAAGGTCTCGCCGCACTCGCTCCGGCACTCGTTCGCCACGCACCTGCTCGACGCCGGCGCCGACCTCCGCGCGGTGCAGGAGCTCCTCGGCCACTCGAGCCTCTCGACGACGCAGGTGTACACGCACGTCACCGCGGAGCGGATGAAGAGGGTGTATGAGAAAGCCCACCCCCGCGCCTAGGGACGAGGGGCGGCCTCCCGGAGGGGGAGCGCGCCGGCGCGGCGGACGCCTCTTCCCCCCCGCCTACAACGTCCTCCTCCACCTCTTCTTCCTCGTCGCGCTCCCGTACTACGCCGCGCAGATGCTCCGGCGCGAGAAATACCGGGCGGGCCTCCGCCAGCGGCTCGGCTTCTACCCGGCCTCGCTCCGCGGCGGCCGGGGAAGGATCTGGATCCACGCCGTCTCCGTCGGCGAGGTGCAGGCGGCGCTCCCGCTCGTCGCCCGGCTCCGCCGGGAGCTGCCGGACCGCCCGGTCGTCGTCTCGACCGTGACGCTCACCGGCCGGCGGGTGGCGACGGAGCGGCTCGGCGGCTCCTGCGCCGTCGTCTACTTCCCCCTCGACCTGCCGTTCGCCGTGCGGCGCGCTCTGCGGGCGGTCGACCCGGCGCTCGTCGTCCTCGTCGAGACCGAGATCTGGCCGAACTTCCTCCTGGCGGCCCGCCGGCGCGGGATCCCCGTGGCGATCGTGAACGGCCGCATATCCGACCGCTCCCACCGGGGCTACCGCCGCGCGCGCCGGTTCCTGCGGGGTCCGCTCGACGCCGTCCGCGTCTTCAGCATGCAGACCGACCTCGACGCGCGCCGCGTCATCGCGATGGGCGCCCCCGCGGACCGCGTCACCGTCGCCGGCAACATGAAGTTCGACTGCCCCGACGCCGCGGCGGACCCGGCGGCCGCCGTCCGCGTCGCCCGCGCGCTCGGCCTCCCGGCGGACGCCCCGGTGCTGGTTGCGGGGAGCACGCATCCGGGCGAGGAGCGGATCCTCCTCGACGTCCTCGAGGCGGCCCGCCGGGACCGGCCCGACCTCGTCCTCGTCCTCGTCCCCCGCCACCCGGAGCGGGCGGAGGAGGTGGCCGAACTCGCCCGCGCGCGCGGCGAGCGGTGCGCCCTCCGGTCGGGGATCCCGTCCGGCGGCGAGCCCCCGCGGTACGGGGTCCTCGTCGTGGACACCGTCGGCGAGCTCCTCGACGTCTACCGGTGCGCCACGGTCGTCTTCGTGGGAAAGAGCCTCACCGGCGGCGGCGGCCAGAACGTCATCGAGCCCGCCTGCCTGGGCAGGCCGGTCGTCTTCGGCCCCTCGATGCACAACTTCAGGGAGGCGGCCGGCATCCTCCTCCGGTGCGGCGGGGCCGTCCAGGCGGCGGATGCCGCCGAGCTCGCCGGCGCCGTCCGGCGGCTGCTCGCCGACGAGGGGGGGCGCGAGGCGATGGGGAGGCGCGCCGCCGAGGCGATGGCCGGCAGCCGCGGCGCGACGGAGCGGAACGCGGCGATCATCCGCGGCCTCCTCGCGGCGGAATAAGAATGAATTCACCACGGATTGCCGCTGATCATGACGGATCTTCACGGATTATTGACGGATTATCACGGAGACTATGACAATGCCGCTGCGGATGAACGCGGATCATCTTTCGCCACAGAGGGCACAGAGAACGCAGAGGATAGTGCTGCTTTCGACTTTAAACGTTCAACTTTGAACTGTAGTCGGATCCGTGCGGATCCGTAAGAATCCGTTTTCATCCGTGGTAGATTGGTGCGTTGCATCCGCGGCGGAATCGGACCTGACATGGACGGACGGCGGTGGCGGGAGATGGTCGAGCGTGAACGCGGGGGGCTCCTCTCCGCCCTGCTCCTCCCCGCCTCACTCCTCTACCGGCTGGGCGTCGCCTCGCGGCACGCCGCGTATCGCGCCGGCCTCGTCCGCCGGCGCCGCCTCCCCCGCCCGGTCGTGAGCGTCGGCAACCTCGTCGCCGGCGGGACCGGCAAGACGCCGGCCGTCCGCCTCCTCGCCGCCGGCCTCCTCGCCCGGGGGATCCGGCCGGCCGTCCTCTCGAGGGGCTACGGCGCCCCCCGTCGCGGCGCGCCGCCGCTCGTCGTCTCCGACGGCACGCGGCCGCTCCTCGGGGCCGGCGAGGCGGGCGACGAGCCGGTCATGCTCGCGCGCGCGCTGCCCGGCGTCCCCGTCATCGTGGATCCGGACCGCGCGCGGGGCGGGGAGGCGGCCATGCGGTTCGACCCCGGCGTCTTCATCCTCGACGACGGCTTCCAGCATCTCCGGCTCGCCCGGGACGCCGACATCCTGCTCCTCGACTGCCGCCTCCCGTTCGGCAACGGGCGGCTTCTGCCCGCCGGCCTCCTCCGGGAGCCGCCGTCCGCCCTCCGCCGCGCCGACATCATCGTCCTGACGAGGTGCGAGTCCCCCCCCGATCCCTCCCTCCTCTCCCGGATCGGCCGGGAGAATCCGCGCGCGCGCCTCTTCACCGCGCGCCACGAGCCGGCCCGCCTCGTCGAGCTCACGTCCGGCGCGGCGCGGGGCCTCGCCTCCCTCGCGGGGGCGCGGGTCGCCGCCTTCGCGGGGACGGGGCGGCCGGACGATTTCTTCGAGACGCTGCGGTCGTGCGGCGCCGCCGTCGTCGCCGCCCACGCCTTCCCCGACCATCATCCCTACCTCCCCGCCGAGATCGCGGCGATCGCCGCCGGGGCCTCGAGCGCGGGGGCCTCGGCGATCGTGACGACCGAGAAGGACGCCGCCCGCCTCCCCGCGGCCCCCCGCCTCCCCGTGCCGCTCCTCGCCCTCGGCGTCGAAATGCGGATTTGCGGGGGGGGGGACGACCTGCTAGACTGTCTCCTCGGCCTCATCGGGAGGGGGGAGGCGCAATGAGCGAAATCCACCCGACCGCGATCGTGAGCCCGGGCGCGGTCATCGCCGACGGCGTGGTTGTCGGGCCGCACACGGTCATCGAGGAGGACGTCTCGATCGGGGCGGGGACCGTCATTCACGGCTACGCCTGCGTCAAGCGGCACACCTCGATCGGCGAGGGGAACACCCTCCACCACGGCGTGGTCCTCGGCGACGCCCCGCAGTCGCTCGCCTTCGGGGGGGGCGTCAGCCGCCTTCGGATCGGCTCCCGGAACGTCTTCCGCGAGCACGTCACGATCCACCGCTCGATGTACGAGAACGGCGAGACGGTCGTCGGCGACGGCAACTACTTCATGGTCCTCTCGCACGCGGGCCACGACTGCCGCATCGGGAACAACGACATCTTCACGAACTGCGCCCTCCTCGCCGGCCACTCGACCGTCGAGGACGGCGTCGTCATCTCGGGCGCCGTCGTCGTCCACCAGTTCAGCCGGATCGGCCGCCTCGCGATGATCAGCGGCCTCTCGGCGATCAACAGGGACATCCCGCCGTTCGTCATCGCCGGCGGCCGGCCGGCCGCGGCCAACGCCCTGAACCTCGTGGGCCTCCGGCGGGCGGGCGTCCCCGCCGCCCGGCGGACTCGGCTCAAGGAGGCGTTCAAGACGTTCTACTGCGAGGGCCGCAGCGTCGCCGGCGCGATCGAGGAGATCGAGGCCGGGGAGATGACGCCGGAGGTCCGGCATTTCATCGACTTCGTCAGGGCCTCGAAGCGCGGCGTCTGCCGCTACGCCGAATGGGCGGAGACCCGCGGCACCGACTTCTGACCGCCGCCCGCCGCGCGAGGTGACCGCATGAAGCCGCACCGGCGTCTCGCCATCGTCATCCTCGCCGCCGGGCTCCTCGCCTGTCTCGCCTCCCCCGCCGTCTGGTACGCCATGCAGCGCCTTCGGGAGATTTTCTCCCCCGGCCTCGACCACGCCCTGCGCTACCCGTTCTACCGCGTGATGAACCGGGTCGTCCTCGTCTCGGCGATCCTCCTCCTCTACCTGAACCGGCGCGGCCTCAATCTCGTCTCGCTCGCCGCGATGGGGCTCCGCCGACCCCCGGGCCGGGCCTCCCTCCTCTGGCGCGGCTGGCTGCTCGGCGCCCTCTCGCTCGCCCTCATGGTGCTCGTCATGGTGCCGTTCGGTGCGCGGATCGTGGACATCGGCTTCGCGGGCGCCCGCGGCCTCGCCGGCGGCCTGGCGACGGCGCTCGTCTCGGGCCTCGCCGTCGGCGTCATCGAGGAACTCTTCTTCCGGGGATTCATCCTCCAGGCCCTCCTCGGCGGCCTCCGGCGCGCGCCGGCGGTGATCGTCACGAGTCTCTTCTTCGCCGTCGTCCACTTCTTCAAGGCGAACGCCATGCCCCGCCCCGCGGCGTTCGACCCGACGGCCGGCTTCAGGGCCCTCGCCTACTACCTGCAGCCGCTCCTCACCCCCGCCGCCGTCATCCCCGGCTTCGTCGGCCTCTTCCTCGTCGGCGTCGTCCTCGCCGTCGCGGTCCTCCGCACCGGCTCCCTCCACCTCGCCATCGGCCTCCACGCCGGCTGGGTCTTCGGCATCAAGGCCGAGGGACTCTTCCTCGACCGGGTCGACGCCGTCGTCCCCTGGTTCTTCGGCGACGGCTACGTCGTGACGGGCGTCTTCGGCTGGCTCATGCTGCTCCTGATGCTGCCGGTCGTCCTGCACGTGGCCGCCTCGCTCCCCGGCCCCGCGACACCGCCCCCCCCGCCTCGGCCCGCCGAGGATTGACGATGTTTCATCCGCGGATGCCGTCGAACCGTTGACGGCTTCCCCTTCCCTCCCTCGTGCATCCGCGACGATCAGTCTTTATCCGTGGAAATCCGCGGCCGCTCTGTTCTCCGTGTGGACAGCGCGGATTCTCCGGTATTCGGCCGCCGGAATGTCTGGTATTCCAGACAGTTGTCTGGTATAGTACCCCCATCATGAGAACCCCCGACAGCAGCCGGCTGCGGCCGCTCGATTTTATCCTCTCGGCCCCCAGCCACCTGGCGATCCTCAGGGTGCTGCGCCATGTGCGGGAGGGGCTGAGCGGGCGCGAGATTGCGCGGCGGGCGCGAATCAATCACCAGACCTGCGCCCTCTCCCTCCTCCGGCTCGAGAAGCGCGGCGTCGTCCGCAGGCTCGGCGCCGGCAGGAACCAGCTCTTCGCCCTCAATCGCGAGAATATCCTCGTCCGTGAAGTCCTCCTCCCCCTGCTGGCCGCGGAATACAGGATATTCGAGCTGTTCCGGCAGGATATCGCCCGTATCGCCCGCGGACGGTGTGTCTCCGCCGTGCTCTTCGGCAGCGTCGCCCGCGGGCTGCACACCGCCACGAGCGATTACGACATCATCCTCGTCGTTTCGCGCAGGAGCCGCCGCGTCAGTCCCGTGATACGCGAGATCGTCGCCTGCGGCATGGAGCGATGGGGATTCCGCATCTCTCCGATCGTCATGAGCGTCGCGGAATTCAGCGGGAAATCCCGCGGCGCGGATCGGCTCATCCGATCCGTCCTGCGGGACGGCATCACGCTCTTCGGTGAGGATCTCCGTGGAGTCGCCGGATGAATCCGCCCGCGAGGAGGAAGAAGGTCGAGCGGACGGCCTGGTCCGAGTACAGAAGACTCGCGCGCGCATTCCGCGAGGCCGCCTCGCTCGCGATGGAATTCGAATACTGGAATGCGGCGGGTGTCCTGATCGTCCATTCGGCCATCGCCGTCACGGATGCCATTTGCATCAGGATCGGCGGCGTGAAGTCGGCGGGCGATGATCATTACCAGGCGGGCAACCTGGTCGGGGAGGTTGTCGCGCTCGACAGGGAGGGGACGCGCGCGCTTGACCACTATTTCGCGATCATACAGGAGAAATCAATCGTCTCGTATGGCGGGAAGACATACCGGCAGCACGAGATCGCCGGCCTCATGCGGCATCTTGACCGCTATCAGCAGTGGGCGGACAGGATGCTCGCGGAGTGACGCCCGGGGGCGCCGCGGGGGGACCATCATGGCTGAAGCGCGCGTATCCATAGGGCACTATCCCGCCTATGTCGTCCTCCTGGCGTTCTGCGGACTCGTGCGCCGTCTCCCCGGATGGTGCGTCTGGCGGCTCGCCCGCGGCGCCGCCCTCGCCGCGTACCTCCTCGACGGACGGCACCGTCGGCGCGCCGTCTCCAACCTCGACATCGCCTTCGGCGACACGCTCCGCCCCGCGGAGAAGCGGGCGATCGCCCGCGGGAGCTTCGCGAGCCTCTTCCTCACCATCGCGGAGCTGATCAGGATCCCGCTCGTCGCGGACAGGATCACGGACACGGTCGGGATGATCACCAGCGGCACGATCCGGCACGCGCGCCGGCGGGGGCGGGGCGTCATCTTCCTCATCAGCCACTTCGGCAACTGGGAGATCATGGCGCACCGCTGCGTCGCCGAGGGGTTCCCCCTCGCCTCCGTGGCGAGGCCGCTGAAGAACCCGCTCATCGACGCCGAGATCAGGCGCATCCGGACGCTCAACGGCGCCCGGACGCTCGAGAAGAAATGGGTCGCGCGGGAGATCATCGAGACGCTCTCGCGGAACGGCTGCGTCGCCATCCTCATGGACCAGTACGCCGGCCGCGAGGCCCCGTTCGTCCCGTTCTTCGGCCGCCCCGTCTCCACGACGCCGGCGGCCGCCCTCCTCGCCCTGAAGACGGGCGCGGCGCTCATACCGGTCTTCAACGAGCGGCGGGCGCCCGGCCGGCACCGGATGCACGTCTGCGACCCGATCCCGGTCTCCCCGACGGGCGACCGGCGGCGGGACGTCGCCGGGATCTGCGCCCGGTACAACCGCCTCCTCGAGGAATGGGTCCGGCGCCACCCGGACCAGTGGCTCTGGATGCACCGCCGCTGGCGGCGGAAGAAGGGGGCCGGCGAACCGTGAACGAATTCCGGAACATCGTCGTGCGGGGGATGAACTGGCTCGGGGACGCCGTGATGACGATCCCGGCCGTCCGCGCCCTCCGGGAGATCTTCCCCGGCGCCGCCGTCACGATGCTCGCACCCGACAATCTCGCGCCGCTCTGGGAGAACGAGCCGGCCGTGAGCGGCGTCATCCCGTTCGGGCGGCCGCCTTCGGCGCGGCGGAAGGCCGCCCTCATCCGGCGGCTGCGCGCGGGCCGTTTCGACCTCGGCGTCCTCTTCCCGAACTCGTTCGAATCCGCCCTCTGGCTCCTCCTCGGCGGCGTGCGCGTCCGGCTCGGCTACCCGACCTGCGGGAGGCGCCTCCTCCTCAACCGGCCGGTGGCCGAACGCCGGGGGCGCGGCCGCCACCAGGTCCACCGCTCCATGGACCTCGCCCGGGCGCTCGGCCCCGTCACGGTCGAGCCGGTGCCGTCCGTCGCCGTCCCGGCCCCGGCGGCGCGCCGGGCGGACGAGCTCCTGCGCGCCGGCGGGATCGGAACCGGGGAGCCGCTCCTCGGCATCAACCCCGGCGCGACCTACGGGTCGGCCAAGTGCTGGCCCCCCGACCGGTTCGCCCGGCTCGCCGCCCTCGCCCGCGACCGGCTCGGCCTCCGCGCGGCGATCGTCGGCGGCGCGGACGAGCGCACCCTCGCCGAGGAGATCCGCGCGGCGGCGGGCGGCGGCGCGGTGAACCTCGCCGGGGGCACGACGATCATGGATCTCGCGGCGGTCGCCCGGCGCTGCGCCGTCTTCGTGAGCAACGACACGGGCCCGATGCACCTCGCGGCGGCCGTCGGCACGCCGGTCGTCGCGGTCGTCGGGCCGACCGATCCGGCCGAGACCGGGCCGCTCGGGAGGGCGGTCGTCGTGCGCGGGGAGGCCGACTGCGCCCCCTGCCGCAGGCGGGAGTGCCCGACCGACCACCGCTGCATGACGCGGATCACCGTCGAGGAGGTGTTCGCGGCAACGGCGGGGATGGCGGGGGGCGCCGGCGCGGCGGAGGGCCGTCGATGAAGATCGCCTTCCTCATCTGGGATTACTCGCCCGCCCGCGGCGGGCAGGAGCGCTACCTGTCGCGACTCGCCGGCGCCCTCGCCCGGCTCGGCCACGAGATCCACGTCTTCGCGACCCGGCGCGGGGAGGGGGCGGGGGACGGCGTCCGCTTCCACCGCGTCGCGGCGGGCGGGATCGGCCCCGCCACGCGCACCCTCTCCTACATCCGGCGCGCCCGGCGGGCGCTCGCCGCGGAGCGCTTCGACATCACGAGCGGCCTCACCCGCCACTACCCGCTCGACGTCTTCCGCATGGGGGGCGGTCTCCACAGAATCTGGCTCCAGAAGCGCGGCCCGGCGGAGCGCCTCCTCGCCCGAACGAGGCCGCTCACCTGGCTCGCCCTCGGCCTCGAGCGGCGGATCTTCGACCCCCGGAACTGCCGGCGCGTCATCGCCAATTCGCGCCTCTGCCGCGACCAGCTCCTCCGCCTCTACCCGTACCCGGCGGAACGGGTCTCCGTCGTCTACAACGGCGTCGACCACGACCTCTTCCGCCCGGGCCTCGGGGAGGCGCACCGCGCCGGCCTCCTGCGGCGCCTCGGCCTCCCCGAAACGGCGCCCGCGGCGCTCTTCGCCTCGAACAACCTCGGCCGCAAGGGGCTCGGGACCGTCTGCCGCGCCCTCGCCCGGATGGGCGACGCGGCGCCGTCGCTCCTCGTCGCCGGCGGGGGAGACGCCCGCCCGTACGAGGCCCTCTGCCGCCGCCTCGGCGTCGCCGCCCGCGTCCGCTTCCTGGGGCGCCTCGCGGACATGCGGCCCGCCTACGGCGCCGCCGACTACCTCGTTCTTCCGACCCGCTACGACCCGTTCGCCAACGTGTGCCTCGAGGCGATGGCGTGCGGCCTCCCGGTGATCACGAGCCGCGACAACGGCGCCGCCGAGATCCTCGACGAGGGGGCGGACGGCGTCACGCTCGACGCCGGCGACGACGCCGCCCTCGCGGCGGCGATGCGCGCACTCGGCGACCGCGCGGCGCGGGAGCGGATGGGGGCGGCGGCGCGGGCGAAATCGCTCGCCTACACCGTCGAAAGGAACGCCGGGGAGACGCTCGCGGTCTACCGGCTCGTCCTGGAGGAGCGCCATGCGCGCGCCGTCTGAGCGGGGCGGGACGGTGATCGTCGCCGAGCGATACCGGGACCTCCTCGCCGCCCTCGGCCTCCGCGCCTTCGACGACTTCATCCGCTTCGCCGGCGGCGAGCCGGTCCGGGAGAAGGGTGACCGCTCGATCGTGCGCCTCTCCCCGCCCGGCTCGCCGCCGCTCTACCTCAAGCGCCACGCCCCCGGCACGGTCCTCGGGGCCCTCCGCGCCCTCCTCTCCGGCGCCCGGCCGCTCGCCCCGGCGGTCGCCGAGTGGGAGGCGATCGCGGCGGCGCGGGCGGCGGGGGTCGCGACCATGGAGCCGATCGCCGTCGGGAGCCGGGCCCGCCGCCCCGCGCTCGGCCCCTCCTTCCTCGTCACCGCCGCCGCGCCTGGCCTCCGCCTCGAGGGGGAGGGCCGCTTTTTCCGGGGGAAATTCAGGGAGCGGCGGGATATAATAGCCGCGCTGGCCGACACCGCCCGGCGGATGCACGCCGCCGGCCTGAACCACCGGGACTTCTACCTCAGCCACATCTTCCTGGACCCGGCGGGCGGCGGGCGGCGGATCGTGCTGATCGATCTCCAGCGGCTGCAGCGGAGGGCGCGCGGCCGGAACCGCTGGGTCGTCAAGGACCTCGCGGCGCTCAACTACTCGTCGCCCGCGCCCGAGGTGAGCCGGACCGACCGCCTCTTCTTCCTCCGCCGCTACCTCCGGGCGGCGCGGCTGGACGCGGCCGCGCGGCGGTTCGCCCGGCGGATCGCCGCCAAGACCGCCCGGATCAGGGCGCACGACATGAAACGCCGGCAGGAGGGGCGCAGATGATGACCGATCCGCTCGAGAGGCTGCGGGCGAGCTGGAGCACGCTCTACCGGACGAGGCGCGAGATCCAGCGCAACTTCCCCGACTTCTGGGACCTGAAGATCCGGAAGAAGCACCTCGACGTCATCATCGAGGAGATCCGGGACGGCGACTCCATCCTCGACATCGGCGCCTCCACCGGCACGCTGAAGCACCGCCTCACGGAGGAGTGCGGGCGCCGGGTGAACTACAAGAGCATGGACATCGACCGCCAGACGGAGCAGGATTACTACTCGCTCGCCGAGATCCGGGACCGCTTCGACGTCGTCTTCCTCTTCGAGGTCATCGAGCACCTCGCCTTCGAGGAGGGGCTGGGCCTCCTCACGACGATCCGGGACCTCCTCCGCCCCGGCGGCAAGCTCATCCTCACCACCCCGAACGCCTTCCACCCCAACCGGTACTGGGAGTACTCGCACAAGGTGAGCTACCGCTACGACGAGATCGGCGGCATCCTCATCTCGCTCGGCTTCCGGGTCAAGGAGATCGTGCGGGTCTACAACGACGCCCTCCTCCGGCGGCTCTTCCGGATATGGGTCGCCGCGCCGCTCCACAAGTACCTCTCCGTCGACTTCGCCAAGTCCATCCTCATCGTCGCGGTGAAGGGGTGACGGCCGCCGGGTGAGACGGATGAAGATCGCGATCCTCACGACGCGGCTCGACAAGCCGAGCTACCGGTTCCGGATCGGGCAGTTCATCCCGTCCCTCGAGGCGGCCGGCGCCGCCTGCCGCCCGTTCCGGATCCCGCCGCCGGGGCCGGGGCGCTGGCGGCTGTTCCGGCGCCTCCGGGAGTTCGACATCGTCATCCTCCAGAAGAAGGTCCTGCGCCTCGCGGACCGGGCCGCCCTGCGGCGGGCCGCGCGCCGCCTCGTCTACGACGTGGACGACGCCGTCATGTTCCGCGATGCGGGCGGCCGCGCCGGCCTCTGCCCGAAGCGGCGGCGGCGCTTCCGCGCGATGGTCCGGACGAGCGACCTCGTCCTCGCCGGGAACGACTATCTCTGCCGGTGGGCCGCCGACCACGCGCGGCGGGCGGTCTGCTTCCCCACGGTCGTGGACACCGACCGCTACACGCCGGGGGAGCGGCCGCCCTCCCCGCCGGTCGTCATCGGCTGGAGCGGCAGCCGCCCGACGAACCCGTACCTCAACCTCGTCCTGCCGGTCCTCGGCCGCCTCGCCGGGCGCCACCCGATCGCCCTGAAGGTCGTGAGCGACACGTCCGACGGCATCGACGCCTCCCTCGCCGGGCCGCTCCCGATCTCCTTCTCGGCGTGGAGCGCGGCGACGGAACTCCGCGACCTCAGGGGATTCCACGTCGGGATCATGCCGCTCCCCGACAACGGCTGGGCGCGCGGCAAGTGCGCCCTCAAGGCGCTCCTCTACATGGCCTGCGGCGTCCCCGCCGTCTGCTCGGCGGTCGGGGCGGCCGCGGACATCATCACGGACGGGACGGACGGCCTCCTCGCGGCCTCGGCGGACGAGTGGGCCGACCGGCTCGGGCGCCTCATCGCCGACGAGGGCCTCCGGGCGCGCCTCGCGGCGGCCGGGCGGGAGACCGTCGTCGCGCGCCACTCGGTGGCGGCGCACGCCCCCGTCCTCCTCGACCTGCTCCGCGAGGTGCGGGGCGAACGGGGGGGGCCATGACGGACGTCTCCGTCGTCGTCGTGAGCTGGAACTCGAGGCCGTACCTGGAGGCCTGCCTCGCCTCCGTCCTCGCCGGCGGCGGGCCCTCCCGCGAGGTCTTCCTCGTGGACAACGCCTCGTCGGACGGCTCCGCCGATCTCGCCCGGGAGCGCTTCCCCGGCGTCGCCGTCATCGAGAACGCGGAGAACAGGGGCTTCGCGGCCGCCAACAACCAGGCCTTCCGCGCGGCCCGCGGGCGCTACGTCTTCCTCCTCAACCCGGACACCCGGGTCGAGGAGGGGGCGATCGGGCGGCTCGTCCGGTTCATGGACGAGCATCCCGCGGCGGGCGCCTGCGGCCCGCTCCTCGTCGGGGAGGGCGGCCGGGTCGAGCACGCCGCGCGGCGCTTCCCGACCTTCGCCGCCGCCCTCGGCGCCCGCACGCCGCTCGGCCGCCTCGGCCTCTTCCGGAGGGCCTGCGACGAGGTCCGGATGCGCGCCGTCGATTTCGGGGCGGTCACGGAGGTGGACCAGCCGTCGGGCGCGGCGCTCTTCATCCGCCGGGAGGCCCTCGACGAGGCGGGCCCCCTCGACGAGCGCTTCTTCATGTTCTTCGAGGAGGTGGATCTCTGCCGGCGGCTCAGGGACGCGGGCTGGATCATCTTTCTCCTGCCGGAGGCCCGCGTCACGCACTACGGCGGGAGGAGCAGGCGGCAGGCGCGGGCGCGCATCATCCGGGTGCGCGCCGAGAGCATGATCCGGTACTTCCGGAAGCACGAGGGGGGGGCGCGGGCCGCGCTCTTCGAGCTTGCCTTCAGGCCGCTCTTCGCCCTCGACGTCTGCATCGAGGCGGCGGGCGCCGCCTGGAAGGCGGCGGCCGGCCGGCTCCGCGGGCGCGGGAACGCGCGGGCGATGGACGTGCTCCGCGCGGACTGCTCGTTCATCCGGCGCGACCTCCTCCCCTTCCTGCTCGGGCTCTGGGAATGAGGCGGGCGGACGACATGCGCGCGAACACCGCAATCCACGGCGCCCTCGACCGGCTCCTCGCCCCGCTCTTCTGGGCGACGCTCGCCCTCCTCTTCGCCCGGCCGTCGTTCCTCCGGATCCCGACCCCCCTCGGCACGCTCAGCCTCACGAGCGCCAGGAACATCGCCCTCATCTTCTGCGCCGCCTGGCTCGCGGCGGCGGTCCTCGCCCCCCGCCGGCTCCGCGGGGCGCGGCCGTTCCTCCCGCCCGTCGCCCTCTTCGTCGGCTGGAGCGCCCTCTCCGCCGCCCTCTCGCCGTTCGGCCCGCCCCGCGAGCGCTGGTCGGCCGTCCTCGAGGCGCTCCTCTACGCGGTCTTCTTCTGCGCCGCCCTCGACCTGCTCGCGGAACGGCCGTCGCGCCGCCGCGCGGTCATCCGCCTCCTCTTCCCCGTCGCGGCCGGCGTCGCCGTCGTCAACCTCTCCCGCCACTACGCCCGCGGGACCTGGTTCATCATGGACCAGGACTACCCGATGTGGGACGGGAAGAACGCCTTCGGCCTCTTCATGGCCATGTCGCTCGCCGCCGCCTCCTCGCTCGCCCCCGCCGCCCGGGGGGCGCGCCGCGCGGTGCCGTTCGCCGCCGGCCTCGCCGCCCTCGCCCTCGGCGTCCTGTACAGCTACTCCCGCGGCGCCTGGCTCGGCCTCGCCGCCGCGATCGGCGTCCTGTTCTCGCGGATGCGGCCGTGGAAATGCGCGGCCATCCTCGCCGCCGCCGCCCTCACCCTCGCCCTCCTCCCGACGAGGCGGATGGCGCAGCGGTTTTTCGCCACCGGCGGCGAGCGCGACCGGAACCTCGCCCGTCGGATGGCCGTCTGGGACGGCGCCCTCCGCATGATGCGCGACCGGCCCCTCCTCGGCGTGGGGCCGGGGGAGTTCAGGACCGCCTGCGACCGCTACCTCGGCGAGCCGCCCCCCGGCACGCCGGTCGGCCGGCGGGGCAGGCCGATCGTCCGTTACCGGGAGCACGCCCACAACCTCTTCCTCCAGGTCGGGGCCGAGACGGGCCTGCCGGGCCTCGGCGCGCTCCTCTGGGGGACGGCGGCGGTCGCGGTCGCCGCGCGCGGGCGGTTCCGGCGGGCCCGGGGGGCCGCGGAGACGGCCCTCGCGGCGGGGCTCCTGGCGGCGCTCGCCGCGTTCCTCGCCTTCTCGCTCGTGGACTCGAGCTGGGCGGGGCGGTTCTCGGGGAGCTCGTTCATGCACATCAACCTGATCGCGGCGCTGCTCGCGGCGGCGCTCGCCGGGGGCGACGGCTGATCCCCCCGGCCGACACGGCACGGCACATGGGCGACGAATCGCGGAACGGGATCATCTCGACGACCGTCTCGGTGCGGGGCGCGCGGGGCATCCGCTGGCGCGTGAACCCGGCCCACGCCCCCCTCTTCCTCGCCGACCGGCAGCCCGACCCGCTCGCCCTCCTCAAGGGGCGGCGCGGGGAGATCATCAAGCGGTCGCCGGCGCGCGTCATCTTCTCCTCGACGCTCGACGACGGGGACGGGGGCCTCCCCGTCGTCATCAAGGTCTACCGGCACCCGCGGCTCGGCGACTGGATCAAGGCGAACCTCTGCGGCTCGAAGGGGAGTCGGGAGTGGGACGTCACCGTCGCGGCGGCGGGCCGCGGCCTCCCGACCGTCGTCCCGGTGGCGTTCGGCGAACGGCGCCGGCTCGGCCTCCTCCAGGAGAGCTACCTCATCACGGTCCGCCTCTACGACTGCCTCACGCTCGAGGAGGTCCTCTTCTCCCCCGACCGCTCGCGGCGGGCCGGCGGGAGGCGGCGGCGGCGCGTGATCGTGCTGCTCGCCGGGATCCTCCGGCGGATGCACGACCGCGGCATCCACCACCTCGACCTCCACCCCGGCAACTTCCTCGTCGGGAGGGACGCGGCGGGCGGTGACGAGATCCACCTCCTCGACCTCCACCGGGCGAACGTGCGGGCCTCCCTCCCCCCGCGCGCGCGCATCAGGAGCCTCTCCCAGTTCAACATGTTCGCCCGGATCTCGCTGTCGAGGAGCGAGCGGCTCCTCTTCTTCGACGCCTACTTCGGCGCCGACCGGCTCTGGCAGGAGGAGAAGCGGCTGCTCCTGGAGCGGATCGACTCCCTCACCCGGCGGATGAGCTGGCGGCTCTGGAGGCGGCGCGAGCGGCGCTGCCTGGAGCGGAACAAGTATTTCATGCGCCTCGACTTCGCCCGGATGCGGGGCTTCGCCCGCCGGGACGCCTGGAAGGGGGAGATGGCGCGCTTCCTCCTCGGCGGCCTCGTCCCCGGCGAGGGGGCGCTCGTGAAGGAGTCCCGGAGCAAGGCGCTCTGGGAGCGCGGGATGGAGATCGGGGGGGAGCGGCGGACGCTCGTCATCAAGCACTACCGGCCGAAGCGGGGATGGAAGGCGGCCGCCTACCTGTTCCGCCCCTCGCAGGCCATCCGCTCATGGAGGGGGGCGTACGCCCTCCGGATCAGGAACATCGAGACGGTGAACGCCGTCGCCGCGCTCGAGGAGCGTCGCGCCTTCGGGCGGCTCGGGAACGCCTACTTCATCTCCGACAAGGTGCCGGGCGTCGAGCACCTCGCCGCCGCGGCCGCCCGCCCGCTCGACGCCGAAGGCCGCCGGCGCCTCGTCCGCGGCCTCGCCCTCTTCCTCCGGCGCCTCCACGACCGCGGCGCCGCCCACGGGGACATGAAGGCGACGAACATCCTCGTCGGCGGCCCCGCCGGCGGGCCGTTCTCCTTCTCGCTCTCCGATCTCGACCTCGTGCGGACGGGGCCGTCCGTCCGGCGCCGCCGGGTCGTCCGCGCCCTCGCCCAGCTCAACAAGTCGCTCCTCGACCTCGACCGGGCGGACCTGTTCGACCGGCGGCGCTTCCTGCGGATCTACGCCGGCCCGCACCGGCGGCGCGAGGCGGCCGCCCTCTGGCGGGCGGTCTCCCGCCGGACCGCGGCGTACCTGAGGAAGAGCGGCCGGCGCTTCTCGCGGGGGGGCGGCCGGTGAAGAACATCCTCATCATCAAGCCGAGCTCGTTCGGCGACATCGTCCAGGCGCTCCCCGTCGCGGCGCGCGCCCGGGAGACCTGGCCGGAGGCCCGGATCTCCTGGCTCCTCAACACGCAGTACCGGCGCCTCCTCGAGCCGAACCCGTGCGTGGACCGCCTCTACCTCTTCGACCGCGACCGGTGGCGGAAGCGGCGGGACCTCGCCGGCGCGGCCTCCTCGCTCCTCGCCCTCTGCCGCGAGCTCCGCGCCGCCTCCTTCGACGCCGTCCTCGACCTCCAGGGCCTCTTCCGGAGCGGCGTCCTCACCCTCGCCGCCGGCGCGCCGGTCCGCGCCGGCTTCGCCGACGCCCGCGAGTTCGCCCATCTCTTCTACACCGTGAAGGTGCGCGCGGCGCGGCCGGACCTCCACGCGGTGGACCGCTGTCTCCTCGCGGCGGCCGCGATCGGCTGCCGCGGATCGCGCGTCTCCTTCCCGCTCGGCCTCGGCCCCGGGGAGGAGTCCTGGGCGGAGCGGGTCACCGCCGGGCGCCGCCCGCTCGTCGGCCTCTCCCCCTCGGGGCGGTGGCGGACGAAGCGCTGGCCCGACGACAGCTTCGCCCGGCTCGGCGAACTCCTCCTCGGGCGGGGGGCGGCCGTCGCGGTCATCGGCGGCCCCGCGGGGGAGGCCGCGGGCGTGGCGGCGCGGCTCCGGGGGCGGGCGATCGTGGCGGACGACGTCGCCGACCCGCTGCGCCTCGCGGCCCTCCTCGGCCGGCTCGACCTCCTCGTGACGAACGACACCGGGCCGATGCACCTCGCCGCCGCCGCGGGGACGCGCGTCGTCGCCCTCTTCGGCCCGACGAACCCGGACCGGACCGGCCCCTGGGGGGAGGGCCACCGGGTCCTCCGCGCCCCCGTCGACTGCGCCCCCTGCTACGAGCGCGAATGCCCCCGCGGAGACGACTGCATGCGCGCCATCACCGTCGAGGCGGTGCTCTACGCCGTGGAGGAGTGCCTGGCCGCCGGCAGCCGCTCCTAGCCACAGAGATCACAGAGAACACAGAGTGCATTCACCATGTATGAGGAATTGACACGCGATATAATCGGCGCGGCAATTGAGGTGCACCGAATCCTTGGTCCGGGACTCCTTGAATCGATATACGAGGAGGCACTCTGCCACGAGCTGGACATGCGCGGTATTTCATATGAGAGACAGGCGCCAGTGAGCGTCGCGTACAATGGAAAGACATTCTCCGTGTTCTCTGTGATCTCTGTGGCTTAGAACCGCCATGGCTAAAAGAGTCCGGCATAAATTCAGGAAGGAATTCCTCTACTGGTGCGCGGTCGCGCTCCTCGCCGGCTCCCGCCTCATCCCCGGCAGGGCGCTCTACGCCCTCGGGACGGCGGGCGGCTGGTGCGCGTACCACCTCCTCCGCCGCGAGCGCCGCAAGACCCTCGCCAACCTCGAGCTCGCCCTCGGCCGCGAGCTGGGCGGGGCGGAGCGGCGTCGCCTCGCCCGCGCCGTCTTCGTCAACCTCGGCAGGAACGTCACCGAGCTCGCCCTCTACTCGCGGCTCACGAACGAGAACATCCACGGCCTCGTCCGGATCGAGGGGCGGGAGATCGTGGACCGGGCCCTCGCCGGCGGGCGGGGGATCATCATCATCACGGGCCACATCGGCAACTGGGAGCTCATCCCGACCTACTTCGCCGCCCTCGGCTACCGCGGGGGGGTCGTCGCGCGGCGGCTTTACTACGAGAAGTACGAGCGGCTCCTCTACCGGCTGCGGCGGTCGAGGGGGTTCAGGATCTTCTACCGGGACGAACCGCCGCGGGAGATCCTGCGGACGCTCCGGAACAACGGGGTCATCGGCATCCTCGCCGACCAGGACGTCCGCAAGCTCGACGGCGTCTTCGTGGACTTCTTCGGGATCCCCGCCTACACCCCCACCGCCCCCGTCCTCATCGCCGCCAGGAGCGGGGCGCCGCTCGTCCCCGCCCGGATCATCCGGGAGGGGCGGCGGCACCGGATCGTCATCGACGAGCCGATCCACCTCCGGCGGACCGGCGACCGGGAGGCGGACCTCGTCCGCGCCACGCAGGCGTGGTCGGACCGGATCGAGCGGTACGTCAGGGAGCGGCCGGAGCAGTGGGTCTGGATGCACCGCCGCTGGAAGACCAGGCCGGAGGCCGTCCTCGCGCGGCGGCGCGCGGCGGCGCGGGCGGTCGGGGGGCCGCGGGGATGAGCGCCCGCCACGGCCTCTGCATCCTCGAGATCGAGAGGGTCGCCCGGCTCCTCGACCGGCGCGGCGACCGGTTCCTCGCGCGCGTCTTCACCGGCGGGGAGCTCGCCTACTGCATGCCGCGCGCCGCCCGCGCCGCCCACCTCGCCTCGCGGCTCGCCGCGAAGATCGCCGCCCGCGCCGCCTTCCGGCAGGCGGGGCTCCGGCCGCCGCCGCTCGCGGCCATCGAGGTCGTGCGGGACGCCTGGGGAAAGCCGTCCGTCCGCGTCCTGGCCGGGCCGCCCGCGCCGCCCCTCCTCGTCTCCCTCTCGCACAGCCGCGAGGTCGCCGCCGCCGGCGCCATCCTCCTCGGCCGCTGATTCCCCCTACTCGATCGGCGCGTACCTGTTCAGCAGCAGCGCGGGGACGACCACGGGGAGGCCGGCGAGGAGGCAGGCGAGCCCCTGCAGCGGGGTGAGCCGCTCCGTGTGGAAGAGGAGGTTCATGAGGGGGGCCTGGCTGAAGAGGACCTGGAAGACGACGACGCAGCCGACGCCGACCGCGGGGACCCAGGCGACCGGCCGGGCGCGGGAGCGCGCGAACGCGGCGAGCGACGGAATGAACCGGCTGATCGTGAGCAGGTAGAACGTCTCCGCGGCGACGAGCGTCTGGACGGCCATCGTCCGGGCGAGGTCGATGCCGCCGCCCGCGTGCAGCGCCCACTCGAACATCCCGAAGGCGGCGATCAGGTTGAAGACCGAGACGGCGAGGATCCGCCACAGCATCGGGCCGGAGAGGAGCGGCTCGCCGGGGCGGCGGGGCGGCCGCTCCATCACGCGCCTCGACTTCGGCTCGAAGGCGAGCGTCGCGCTGAGGGCGACCGAGCTGACCATGTTCACCCAGAGGATCTGCACCGGCAGGATCGGGATCGCGGCGGCGACGAGGATCCCCATGAGGATCGTCATCGCCTCCCCGCCGTTCACCGGGAGGATGAAGCCGATCGTCTTCAGGAGGTTCCGGTAGACGGTACGCCCCTCCTCGACGGCCGCCTCGATGGAGGCGAAGTTGTCGTCCGTCAGGACCATGTCCGCCGCCTCCTTGGCGACCTCGGTCCCCGCGATCCCCATTGCCACGCCGATGTCCGCCTGCTTCAGGGCGGGGGCGTCGTTGACGCCGTCCCCGGTCATCGCGACGACCTCGCCCCCCGCCTGGAGCGCCTCCACGAGCCGCAGCTTGTGCTCGGGGGCGACCCGCGCGAAGACCGCGGCGGCCGCCGCCTTCGCGAGCTCCCCGTCCGCCATCTTCGCGAGCTCCTCGCCGGTGTGGACCGGCTCCTCCTCCCCCTCGATCAGCCCCATCCGCCGGGCGACGGCCCGCGCGGTGAGGGCATGGTCGCCGGTGATCATCTTCACCCGGATCCCGGCCGACCGGCAGGCGCGCACCGCCTCGATCGCCTCATCCCGGGGCGGGTCGATCATCCCCTGGAGCCCCAGGAGGAGGAGCCCCTCCTCGACGTCGCCCCGCTCGATGGTCCGCCGGTCCGCGGGGACGGTCTTCATCGCGAAGGCGAGGACCCGGAGGCCGCGCGCCGCCATTTCCTCCGCGGCCCCCTCCGCCGCGCCGCGGTCGAGCGGCCGCGGCCGCCCCTCCGCGTCGATCTCCTCGCGGCACCGCCCCGCGACCGCCTCGACCGACCCCTTGACGAAGATCGCGTTCTCCCCGCCGTCGCCGTGGAGCGTCGCCATGTACTGGAACTCGGACTCGAACGGGAGCGCGTCCATCCGCGGCAGCTCCCGCTCGAGCGCCTCCCTCGTCAGCCCCGCCTTCCGCGCCGAGACGATGAGCGCCCCCTCGGTCGGGTCCCCCGTGACGGCCGTCCGGCCCTCCTTCTCCTCGAGCCGGGAGTCGTTGCACAGCAACCCCGCGCGCAGGCAGGCGAGCAGGGCGGGCTCGTCGTCCGCCCGGACCGCCTCCCCGTCCCGCGTGATGGAGCCGTCCGACCCGTAGCCCGTGCCGCCGACCGCGTACGAGATCCCGCCGGCGCGGATCGCCTGGACGGTCATCTGGTTCTCCGTGAGGGTCCCGGTCTTGTCGGAGCAGATGACGGTCGTGCTGCCGAGGGTCTCGACCGCCGGCAGCTTCCGTATGATCGCGTGGCGCCGCGCCATCCGGCCGACGCCGATCGCGAGCGTGACGGTGACGACGGCGGGGAGCCCCTCCGGGATCGCGCTCACGGCCAGGGCGACCGCCGCCTTGAATCCCTCCGCCCAGTCGCTCCCCTGGAGGAGCGCCGCCGCGAAGGTGAACGCGGCGAGCCCCATGATGACGTACAGGAGGATTGTGCTGAACCGCGCGATCTTGCGGGTGAGCGGGGTCTCGAGCGAGACGCCCTCCTCGATCAGCCGGGAGATGCGGCCGGTCTCCGTCTCCCGCCCGATCGCCACGACGAGCCCCCGCCCCCGGCCGAAGGTGACGAGGCTCCCCGCGTACGCCATGTCGGCGCGGTCCGCGAGCGCGATGTCCGCGTCGAGCGGATCCGCCGTCTTGCGTACCGGGACCGACTCGCCGGTGAGCGCCGCCTCGCTCACCTGGAGGTCCCGCACGGCCGCGAGCCGCAGGTCCGCGGGGACCTTGTCCCCCGAGGCGAGCAGGACGAGGTCGCCGGGGACGAGGTCGCGGGAATCGACCCGCGTCGTCTCGCCGCCGCGGATCACGGTCGCCTCGGTCGAGACGGACCTGGCGAGGGCGGCGATCGCGCTCTCCGCCTTCGACTCCTGGATGAAGCCGATGGCGGCGTTCAGGATCGTCACGCCGAGGATCACCCCGGCGTCCACCCAGTCCCCGAGCAGGAGGGCGACCGTACCGGCGACGAGGAGGATGTAGATGAGCGGCTGGTGGAACTCCGCGAGGAAACGGAGGAGGGGGCCCCTCCCCGGCCTCGCCTCGATCTCGTTCGGGCCGGACTCCTCCCGGCGTCGGGCGGCCTCCGCCGGGGACAGCCCGTTCGCCGGATCCGCCCCGAGCCGGCGGGCCACGTCCGACGCGGGCAGGCGGTGCCACTCGGGGGGGGCCGCCCGTTCGCTCCGCGCGTTCACCGTCGTCGCCATGGCCGTCGCTCCGGGCGTGCCATCCGCCCCGTCGGCTGTCCGCGAGACGGGGAACCGGGGATGAGAGTATGCGTCCGAACCGTCCGCGGCCGCCGCAGGGGACCGACTAGCGGACCTCGCGCTCGAACCCCGCGAAGACCTCCACGACCCCCTTCGCGTCCTTCGCCCTGCAGAGCGCCACGCGCATCCTCGGATTGCGGAGCAGGCGGCTCAGCCGCGCGAGGATGCGCAGGTGCTCGTCGAGCCTCGGCGTGCAGAGGAGGACGACGACGTGCGTGGGGCGCCCGTCGAACGATTCGAAATCGACCCCCTTCCAGGAGAGGCCCATCACGAGGCGCGGCTTCTTGATCATGCCGGCGAGCGGGGCGCGGGGGTGCGGGATGGCGACGCCGTCCGCGAGCGCGGTGGAGCACATCCGCTCCCGCTCGATGACCGCCGCCAGGATCCTGTTCCGGTGCTTCGGGTTCACGTCGCCGTGCTCGACGAGGAGGTCGACGAGCTCGGCGATGATCGCCGCCTTGCTCTTCCCGATGAGCGCCGGCCGGATGCAGCCCGGCTCGAGGAGCGGATGGATGAGCGTCGTTTGCTCCCCGAAGTCCCGCTCGAGCTTGTCGAGCTGGGAGAGGTCGAAGTCCTTGATGCCGCGGTGGAGCCAGTCGCGGATCTCGTCGACGCGCACGAGGAGCCGCCCGTCCGCGTCGCGCCTCGCGTAGCCCTTCTCCACGATGAGGTTGACCGCCTCCTGGCTCATGTTGAGGAACTTGGCCGCCTCCTCAAGCGTCATGAATTCACCCGGCATGGGGACATCCGCCTCCTCTCCGTTCGCCGCCCCCGGCTCACTCCCCCGGGGGAGGCAGGACCTCCAGCCACCGCACCGCCGGGGGCGACGAGCCGCCGCCGGCGACATAATCGATCTCGACCCGCGTCCCCGGCTCGAGGCCCTCGAGCCGCATCAGGCGCGGGCCCCGGAACCCGAGCGCCTCCCGGCCGTCCAGGCGGAAGGCGCGCGCCTCGCCGCCCTCATCGAGGACGAGGGCGCCCGTCTCCGGCTCGTACGATCGGACGGTCCCCCGGCGGGTCTCGACGGTCGGCCCTCCGAGCTGCGCGCCCGGCGGCGCGGGGATCCCGGCGATGAGCAGCGCGACGACCGCGGCCGCGCGCCGTCGCGTCGGCCGCATCATCCGCCGGCGCCCCTTTCCTGGCGCTCCTTGCACGGCAGGCAGAGGCGGGCGTGCGGGACGGCCGCCAGGCGGCGCTCGCCGATCGCGTCGCCGCACCGCTCGCACATGCCGTACGAGCCCGCCTCCATCTTCGCGAGGGCGTCGTCGATGTCGTTCAGGATCTCCTGCTCCCGCGAGGCGATCGAGAGGGAGAGCTCGCGGTCGTAGGCGTCGGTGGCGGTGTCCGCCTGGTGGATGGAGTATCCGGAGAGGTCGCCCGACTGCTCCCTCGGCGACCGGCTGAGGGCGTCCTGCTGGAGGTTCGCGAGGCCGCCGAGCACCCGTTCCCGGAGCTCGGCGAGGTTGTGCCGCAAACGATCGAGCGTCTCTGCGTCCATGCGATGCGGGGCGGCGCTCACGGTCGTCCGATGTACGGATTCTTCCAGTATGCGGAACCGCCCTGGTAATTTCCCTGGTAGATCCCGCCGACCGACGTCTGCCTGTCCCAGTCCGTGTAGTCGGTCGCCTGCTGCTGGTTGTACCAGGTATTCGCCCCCTGCCTCGGTCGGGCCGGGGTGAGCGGCGCCGTCCGCATGGGCGTTGTGGGCGAGTATCGCCGAGACGTCAGCGGCTGCGTCTGCGAGACGGGCGACCGGGTGATCGGCCCCGAAAGGACGCGCGGGTGCCGGATCGGGCGGGGGAGCTCCCCCTGCCCCGCCGCGCCGCCGGCGAGCGCCGCGCCGAGCGCCGCGATCCCCAGGACGAACGTGATTCTCATCGTGCACCCCTCCGCGATTGTCCGTCCCTAGCGGTACGGGTTGCGGATATCGCCGTAGCTGCCGCGCCAGTTGCCGCCGTAGATGCCGCCGCTGGACGTGTAGATGTCATACTGCCGGTACCCGATGCCGCCGTCCTGCGCCCGGCCGCCCGCCCGCCCGTATATTCCCGGCGCGCCCGACGGCCGGTGCTCCCTCGTGACCGGTCGCCTCGCCACCGGCCCCGGCCCGCCGGCCCGGTGGAACTCCATCCGGTGCGTCGGGACGTACGGCGCGCGCCTCCTGGGCTGCGCCGCGGTCGCGCCGGCGACGAGCAGCGCCGCGGTCGCGATCGCCGTGACCTCTGCCGTCATCCCTCCTTCATTTGTATACTACCATCCCCCGCCGCGCGGGGCAAGCGCTTCGGGACAAGCGCTTCGGGGTAGGCGCGCGCGGCGACGGCCGCTATAATACGCGGCGGCGGGAGGAGGCCTGATGGGCGCACACCGGCGGCTCGTCGCCGTCATCTACAACGCGTACGAGCCTGCCGCCGGGGCGGGGCACCACGAGGCGGCCGAGAGCATCTCGCACGACGCCGAGCGCGTGCGGGCGGCGCTCGCCGCGCGCGGCGACCGCGTCTCCCTCGTCCCGCTCCGCCGGAGCGTCGGCGGCTTCCTGCGGCGCCTCCGGTCGCTCGCCCCCGACCTCGTCTTCAATCTCGTCGAGGAGGCGATGGGCGATTGCCGCCACGAGATGAGCGTCCGCGCCCTCGTCGACCTCCTCGGCCTCCCGTGCACCGGCTGCGGGCCGCTCGCGCTCGGCGTCTGCCTCGACAAGGCGCTCACGAAGCGGATCCTCGCCGCCGCGGGGATCCCGACGCCCCGCTTCCTCGTCGCGGACGGCGGCGCCCCCCCCGCGATCCCGCGGGGGATGCGCCCGCCGTTCTTCGTCAAGCCGGTCCGGCACGACGCGAGCATCGGCATCGGCCCCGAATCGTTCGTCTCCCGCCCCGCGGACCTGGCGCCCCGCTGCCGCGCCGTCGCCGAGCGCTACGGCCAGCCCGCCCTCGTCGAGGAGTACGTCGAGGGGCGGGAGCTCAACGTCGCCCTCATGGGGAACCGCCTCCCGGTCGCCCTCCCCGTCTCCGAGATCGACATGCGCGGCATCCCCGCCGGCGCCCCGCGCGTCTGCGACTACCGGGCGAAGTGGATCCCCGGGAGCAGCGAGTACGAGCGGACGGTCCCGGTCTGCCCCGCGCCGCTCGCCCCCCGCCTCGAGCGCCGCGTGCGCGAGACGGCGCTCGCCTGCTGGCGCCTCCTCTCCTGCCGCGGCTACGCGCGGGTGGACATCCGTCTCGACGCCGCGGGGACGCCGTACGTCCTCGAGGTCAACCCGAACCCCTGCATCTCGCCCGACTCCGGGATGGCCCGCTCGGCGGCGGCCGCCGGGATGGGCTACGCCGCGCTCATCGCGCGGATCGCCGATCTCGCCACCGCCTGACCCGCATGAAGAACTCCGAACCACGGATCTTCACGGATCATTGACGGATATCCACGGATTCCACTTCAAGATAATCAGTGGAGATCCGTAATGATCCGTGCGAATCCGTGGTGAATTGGTTCTTCTTTCCTTCGGCTTTCAACCTTGAACTTTCGACTTTGAACTGTGGTACTCGCCACTTCCCGGGGGCTGTGCTATAGTGCCCTTCCGGAGGGAGGCCGGATGCATCTCGTCGTGCAGCCGTCGAAGCTCGGGGGCGAGGTCGTCATCCCCCCGTCGAAGTCGCACACCATCCGCGCGGTCCTCATCGCGGCGCTCGCCGGGGGGCGGTCGCGCGTCATCGCGCCGCTCGACTCCTCCGACACGCGGGCGGCCCTCGCCGCCGCCCGGGCCTTCGGCGCGGACGTCGAGGAGGCCGGGGACTGGCGCATCGCGGGCGTCGGCGGGAGGCCCCGTCCGCCGAAGGACGTCGTCGACGTCGCGAACTCCGGCACGACGCTCCTCCTCGGCATGGGCCTCGCCGCCCTCTGCGACGGCGCGGCGGTCTTCACCGGCGACGCCCAGACCCGGCGACGCCCGGTCCAGCCGCTCCTCGACGCCTACCGGGCGCTCGGCGCCGACGGCTTCACGACCCGCGGGAACGGCTGCGCCCCCCTCGTCCTCAGGGGCGTCATGCGCGGCGGCCGCGCCGGGATCCGGGCGGTCACGTCGCAGTACCTCTCGAGCCTCCTCATCTCCGCCCCGCTCGCCCGCGGTGACGCCGAGATCGAGGTCCCCCTCCTCAACGAGGTCCCGTACGTCGAGATGACGCTCGCCTGGCTCGACTCCCTCGGCGTCCGCTACGGCCGCGAGGGCTGGAGCCGCTTCCGCGTCCCGGGCGGGCAGGCGTACCCCGCGTTCGAGCGGCGGATTCCCGGCGACTTCTCCTCGGCGACGTTCTTCCTGTGCGCCGCCGCCCTCACCGGCTCCGCCCTCGTCCTGCGCGGCCTCGACATGGAGGACGTCCAGGGCGACCGGGCGGTCGTCGGGATGCTCCGCTCCCTCGGGGCGGCGATCGAGACGTCCCCGGACGGCCTCCGGGCGGAGGGCGGCGCGCTCCGCGGCGCCGAGCTCGACCTGAACGCGACGCCGGACGCCCTCCCTGCCCTCGCCGCCGCCGCCTGCTTCGCCGAGGGGGAAACCCGGCTCGTCAACGTCCCGCAGGCCCGCGAGAAGGAGACCGACCGGATCGCCGTCATGGCGACGGAACTGCGGAAGATGGGCGGCCGGGTGGAGGAGCTCCCCGACGGCCTCGTCGTCACCGGCGGCGTCCTCCGCGGCGCCGCCGTGAGCGGCCACCACGACCACCGGGTGGTGATGGCGCTCGCCGCTGCCGGCCTCGCGGCGCGCGGCCGGACCGTCATCGACACGGCGGAGGCGGTCGCCGTGACGTTCCCCGACTTCGTCGAGAAGATGGCCGCCTGCGGCGCCGACATGCGGATCGAGGCGTGAGCGGCGGCCGCCCGGGCGGAACCATGGAAGAGTACGCGGTGATCGGCTGGCCGCTCGGCCACACGATGTCGCCCGCCGTCCACAACGCCTCCTTCGCCGCCCTCGGCCTCGCCTGCCGCCTCGGCGCCGTCCCGCTCCCGCCCGACCGCTTCGACACGTTCATGGAGGCGCTCCCGCGCGCCGGCCTGCGGGGCGTGGCGGTCACCATCCCCTACAAGGAGCGCGTCCTCCCCCGCTGCGCCTCGCTCGACGACGTGGCGGCGGCGGTCGGCGCGGCGAACACCCTCCTCGTCGAGCCGGGGGGCGCCGTGCGGGGCTTCAACACGGACGGCCCTGCCGCGACGGAGGCGCTCCGGGCGGCGGGGGCGGAGGTGCGGGGGGCGCGCGTGCTCGTCCTCGGGGCGGGGGGTGCGGCGAGGGCCGTCTGCCTCCAGCTCCTCCGGGAGGGGGCGGCCGCGCTCGCAATCGCGAACAGGACGGCCGCCCGCGCGGCGCGGCTCGCGGCCGACCTCGGGCGCGCGTGCGGGGTCGAGGCGGAGGCGATGCCGCTCGGCGGGGACCGGCTCGCGGCCGCCGCCGCGGCGGCCGACATCGTCGTCAACACGACCGCCGTGGGGATGTGCCCGCGCGTCGACGAGACGCCGCTCCCGGCATCGGCGATCCGGCGCGGGGCCGTCGTGATGGATATCGTCTACAACCCCGTCGAGACCCGCCTCCTCCGGGAGGCGCGCGGGCGGGGGGCGCGGGCGGTGCCGGGGACGGAGATGCTCATCCTCCAGGCGGCGGCGCAGGAGGGGATCTGGCTGGGGGCGACGGCGGACCTCGACGCGATGCGGCGGGCGCTCACGTGCGCGCTCGGGCGATCTCCCTGAGGCGCCGGTCGCAGACCTCGATGAGGGCGCGCGCGGTCTTCGCCCGCCGCGCGAACGCCTTCGTCCAGCGGCGGCGGTGGGCGGCGTGGAGCCGCCGGAGGAACGCGTCGTCCACCCCCTGCCAGAGGGCGGCCTTCGCCTTCCTGAACGCCTCGAACGGGAGCCGGTACTCCTCCTCCGGCCACCGCTCGCGGAGCGCCCGCTCGAGCGTCCAGCCCGACTCGCCGAGGTGCCGGAGCTCCCGCCAGTACGACTCGAGCTTGTCCATGTACTCCCCGACGTCGAACGCCCGCGTCCCGGCGTCGTAGATGACGCAGCGCTCGAGCGGGTGCGCGACGGACTCGTACTGCGACAGCTCGAACTCCGGCGCGAGGAGGCACGGGCTCCGCATGAGGTCCGTGCCCTGGTGCTTGATCCGGACGGCGGTCTTGGAGTCGGCGAGGTGGAACTTCCCCTCGAAGTAGACCGCCACGGTCCGCTCGTAGCCGGGGAAGATCGCCCGGAGGGCGGCGTGGTACTGCCGGAGGAGCTTCTCGAGCTTGTGGCAGCCGATCGTGAAGAAGCAGATCTGGCGGATCGGCGTCCCGCTGTTCTTCGCCAGGTTGATGACGATGTCCATCCCGTTGCTGATCGTCACGCCCGTGGCGATGACGTCGGCGAAGAAGAGCGTCGCGTGCGGCGGGATGATGATCTTCCGGTACTGGTTCTCCGTGATGAACCAGCGGCCGTACTTGTCCCGCTCGCGCTGCGAGGTGATGAACGACGACGACTGGACGTTGAAGCCGTACGCCCGCGCGAGCGCCCGCCGCATGCCGAAGTTGAGGCTCCCGCGGAGGAAGTGGATGACGCCGACGGTGCGCGGGTCGAGCCGCCGGAGCGTCGAGGCGGGCGGAAAATGGAGGAGGGCCGAGGTGATCGCCGCCTCGAGCATGTCGGTGTACCGGACCCCGGTGATCTCCGGGCGGTTGCAGATCTCGCGGGTCTCCGGCGTCGAGGCGATGTAGCGGACGAGGCTGTCGCCGTACTCCCCCTTCAGCTCGTAGACCGCCGCCCGCCGGTGCCGGCGCGCGAGCCTGATGTATTCCATCGCCCCCCCTAGCCGCCCGGCGCGATCTCCACCTCGCCCGGCGTCGTCGCGAGGAGCGCCTCGCGCGCCCCCGCCGCGTCCTCGATGCGGACGAGCCGCCCCCCGAACGAGAGGCGCATCCCGCGGTAGTACTCGCCGCGCCGCGATCCGTCGTAGATGACGAGCTCCATCGGCGGGCGCGGCTCGCCGTCGAGCGTCACGCCCTCGACCGTGAGGACGACCGGCAGGTACGGTGTGTGCCGGTCGTCGGCGACCGTGCACGCCCCCGTCACGGGTCCTCGGACGACCTCCATGCGGAAGTCGCGGAGCGGGATCTCGTCCTCGCGGGCGTACTTGAAGAACGGGCAGATGACCGTCCCCAGGTGCTTGAACCGGAGCGGCCACGCCTTGCCGAGCTCGACGACCTCCCGGTCGGGCTCCCGCCGCTTCAGCGACCGGATCCGCTCGATGAGGGCGGCGTTCTCGCGCACCGTCCCGAAGAAGATGCAGTCGACGTCCTCCTCCTCCTCCTCGTAGTAGCCGTAGGCGAGCGAGCCGGTGCAGCCGATCCGCTCCCGCGGCACCTCGAGGAGTTCCTCGACGGAGGCAATCACCTCGGCGAGCCGCGGCGTCGACTCGACGAGCAGGTCGAGCGACCGCATGCTGTCGAAGAATCCCGCCATCTCGTCGAGGAGGAAGTGGCAGAAGTTCTCCGCGTACGGGGGGCGGGGCGGGCGCGACCGGAGCTCGGGGAGGATCTCCATCTGCCGCTCCACCTGCTCGGCGTAGGGGATGATCTCGAGGCGCCCGTCCGTGAAGCGGCGGTGCGTCCAGTTGAACTTCCGGCCGAAGATGTCGATGTGGCCGTTCGGGTCCGGGTACTTGATGAGGGCCCCGTACAGCCCCCCGGGCGGATGGGCGTATCCCTCGCTGAAGACGAGGCCCCCCTTCCGGTGGAGGAGGTAGATCGCGTCCGTGGGGCCCCCGGCGAGCCGGTCCATCGGCTGGAGGAATCTCGCCATCATCCCGTCGAAACGGTCCGCCATCTCGCTCCCCTCACGGCTTTCCCATCGGCCGGCGAGAGGATAGCACAGCCCCCCGCCCCCCGGCAAGCGCGTCCGCGGCGTTGCGGCCCCGTGATTTTTTTCTTTTTTCTTTTTCTTTTTTCTATGTACAGGTCGCCGCGGCTTTGCGACATTGAGCCCCGGGTGCGGGCCCGCGAACCTCATCAAAGGAGGGGTGCGCATGAAGATGTTCGGTGTGTTGCTGTGCGCGGTCGCGCTCTGCGCGGCGGGCGCGCACGCGCAGGATGGCTATTCCGTTCTCCACCATTTCGGCGATCCGCTTGTTCCCACCGACGGACAGTTTCCGATCTCCACGCTCGTCTCGGACGGGAGCGCCCTCTACGGGACGACGTTCCTCGGCGGGGCCAACTACCCCGCGTACTACGGCGGGACCGTTTTCTCGATCGCCCCTGACGGCTCGAACTACACGACCCTCCACGACTTCGGCGCCTCCGCCACCGACGGCGAGATCCCCAGGAGCGGCGTCCTCCTCGACGGCGGCAAGCTCTACGGCACCACCCGCTCCGGCGGCGCCAACAACCTTGGGACAGTCTACTCGATGAACCCCGACGGCTCGGGCTACACGATCCTCCACAGCTTCGGCGGGCCCCCGGGCGACGGCGAGGACCCCTGGGGCGGCCTCATCTCCGACGGGTCAACGCTGTACGGGATGACGCTCTTCGGCGGGGCCAACGACTCGGGCGTCGTCTTCTCCGTCGCCAAGAACGGGACGAACTACACGATCCTCCACAACTTCGGCGGCGTCGCCAATGACGGAGAGAACCCGTTCGGCGCCCTCTTTTCCGACGGGACGAAGCTCTACGGGACGACCTCCTACGGCGGCACGGAGTACTACGGCACGGTCTTCTCGATGAACCCCGACGGGACGGCGTACAACATCCTCCATCATTTCGAGGGGTTCGCCAGCCTCCCCTATGACGGGCGGTTCCCCGTCGCGAGCCTCGTCTCCGACGGGACGAAGCTCTACGGGATGACCTACTTCGGCGGCAAGTACCAGACGGCCGAGGCGGGCTACAACTACACTCCGATCGGTGTCTCCTACCTGTACGGCGGCTACGGTCTGGGGACCGTCTACACGATGAACCCGGACGGGAGCGACTACAGCGTCATCCACAACTTCGGCGGCGTCTACCGCGACGGCGTCTCGCCCTCCGGTGACCTGCTCCTCCACGACGGGACGCTCTACGGCATGACGACCTGGTCGCTCGCCACGAGCGCGACCGCCGCCGGCACCATCTTCTCCATCCAGCCGGACGGGAGCGACTACACGAAGCTCCACGCCTTCGCCCCCGTCTCGACCGGGAGCGGCACCTTCGCGATGGCGGACGGCGCGATGCCGATGGGGAGCCTCTCCTCCGACGGGACCGCCCTCTACGGCACGGCGAGCACGACCGGCAAGTACGGCTACGGCGTCATCTTCTCGCAGGCGCTGCCGCCCGTCCCCTGCGTCCGGGTCGAGGTGAGCAGCGAGACGCCGAAGGGCGGCGACATCCTCACCGTCGACGTCACCATCGATCCGATCGCCCAGCCGTTCGACGCGTGGGGGGTCGTCATTTCCCAGGACGGGCTGATCTTCTCGTTCGACCTGTTCGACCCCTCCGGGCTCCATGTCGGCGCGCGGCCGCTCATCACCGGCGTGCCGTCCCTGCCGATCCAGGTGAGCACGCGTCTCTACCAGACGCAGCTCTTCCTCCCGGCGGCGCTCGGGACGTGGGAGATCATCGTCGGCCTCGTGCCCGCGGGCACGCACCCGCTCGGCACGGGCGACGCGATCCCCTGCTACCTCGACCAGGTCACGGTCACGGTCACGCCGTAACCGGCCCGGCAACAAGAAAAAAGAGGCGGTCGAAAAGACCGCCTCTTTTTCTTGTCCGTTTCTAGAGGAGCCGGTGGAAGATCCTCAGTTATTAGTGCGGGTCTGACCCCACGGCAAATTCCTTCAACCCCTCGGGGACGCGGCCGGCGCGCATGAGGGCGATGCCGAGGTGCCGCCGGGCCGCCGCGTGGTCCGGCCGCAGCCGGACCGCCTCGCCGAACTCCTTCGCCGCCTCCTCGTTCCTCCCCTTCGAGAGAAGGATGAGCCCCGCGTTGAACCGGCCCTCGAAGAAGTCCGGCTTCGCCTCGATCGATTTCCGGAACGACGCGAGCGCCTCGTCCGTCCTGCCGAGGGCGAGGAGGGCGTTGCCGAGGTTGTTGTGCGGGTCGCACTGGCGGTCGTCGATCGAGATCGACTCGCGGAACACCCCCGCCGCCTCCTCGAGCCGTCCGGCACCGAGGAGCGCGAGCCCCAGGTTGTTGAGGCCGTCGGTCCGCCTTGGCTCGAGGGCGAGCGACGCCCGGAGCTCCTCGGCCGCCCGGTCGAAGCGGCCGAGCTTCACGAGGGTCTTCCCGAGGTTGTAGTGGCTCCTGAAGTCCCCGGGCGACCTCCTCGCCATCTCCTCGAACTCCGGCAGCGCCTCTTCGAACCGCCCGCCCTCGTAGAGATGCCTCGCGAGCCGATAGCGGAAGGCATAGCTCTCCGGGCTCTCCGCGACGAGCCCCCTGAGGATCGACTCGCCCTCCTCGACCCTCCCCGCCTGCAGCTCGTTGACGGCCTTGATGAAGTCGCTGCGCATCCAGACTGCGTCCTTCGGGTCGCGGAGGGCCTGCCGCTCGTCGCCCGCGCCGGCCCCGCCGCCGCCCAGGTAGCCGAGGCTCTCGAGGATCCTGCGGGAGGCGTCGTCCATGGCGACCTCGGCCGCCTCCGTCTTCACCATGGCCGCCTCGAGCCGCTCGAGCGCCGCCCGCAGCTCGCGCGCCTTCTCCGGGCGCTCGCCGGCGAGGTTCCGCTCCTCCCCCGGATCGGCCCCCCACTCGTAGAGCTCCTCGCGGGGGGCGTCGATGAACTTCCACCCGTCCGTCGTGATGCTCTGCAGCGGGCTCCAGCCGTACTCGGTGAGCGGGAACTCCGTCTCCGAGTAGAACGGCCGCGGCGGCGGCGAGCCCCCCGCGAGCGCGTCGGCGAAGCTGGCCCCGCTCACGCGGCCGGGGAGCGGCCATCCGAGGAGGTCGAGGACGGTCGGGAAGATGTCCACCGTCGAGACGAGCGCCGGCGACTCCGCGCCCCCCTCGACGCGCCCCGGCGCCGAGACGATGAGCGGCACGCGCATGACGCCGTTGTAGAGGAGGAGGCCGTGCTCGTCCTCGCCGTGCTCGCCGAGCGATTCGCCGTGGTCGCCCACGACGACGACGATCGTCTTCTCAAGGAGGCCCCGCTCCCTCAGGAAGGCGACGAGCCGCGCGATCTGGCCGTCCATGAAGGCGATCTCGGCGTCGTACGGCCTCCCCCTGAACCGCGCCTCCCGCATGAACGGCTGCAGGAGGTAGTAGGGGTGGTGCGGGTCGAAGAAGTGGACCCAGCAGAAGAACGGCCGCGCGTGGTGCCCGGCGAGCCACTCGAGGGCCGCCCCGGCGACCCTGTCCGCGGGGCGGTACCGGTACATGATGTTCTCGTCGATCTGCTCCGGGTTCGGCACCTCGAACTGGTCGTATGTCCCGAAGCCGCGGCTCACGCCGAACTTCGCGTCGAGGACGAACGCCGCGATGAAGGCGGCCGTCTCGTAGCCCCGCGACGAGAACGTCTCGGCGAGCGTCGGCAGCCCCTCCGGGAGGCCGTGGGCGCCGTTGACGCGGCAGCCGTGCTCGGGCGGATAGAGGCCGGTCATGATGGTGGCGTGCGAGGGGAGCGTGAGCGGCACGTTGCAGAAGGCACGCGTGAACAGGACGCCCGAGCGGGCGAGGCCGTCGAGGGCGGGCGTCTCCGCGTCGCGGCGGCCGTAGCATCCCAGCCGGTCGGCCCGCGTCGTGTCGAGCGTGATGAGGAGGACGTTCGGCCGGTCCCCGGCGCCCCCCCTCCGCAGGAGGAATACGATGACCGCCGCGGCGGCCACTGCCGCGAGAACCGGCGCGATCCGTTTCGCCCTCACGGCGCCCATTCTAGCAGACGGTTGCCCGCCGAGGGAGCGGAAACCCTCCACCTTCTGTTCGGCTACGTGACGATTCCCCTGATCGCGGCAGCGGTCTTCCGGCCAATGGAAGGAATCGTCAGCAGTTCGTTCTCCGAGGCGCGTACGACCTTATCGATACTGCCGAAGTGATCCAGAAGCGCCAGGGCCTTATGGGGTCCCACCTCGGGAAGTCCCTGCAGGATATAGAGCCGCCTCCTCCGCCCGCTCCGTGGCTTCCTCCCCGGCCGAAGCCACAGTTCCTGCTCAAAGAGAAGGTCCTGCCTCCCCGCCGTCTCAAGGAATTCCGCCGTCTCCGCCGGGTTGCCCGTGAAGACAACCGGCATATACCAGCAGACCGACACGGACGCCAGCGCTCCCCGCACCGCGCCGGGAGCGATGGAGACCCCGCTCCGGTGGAGGTCTGTCCCCTCGATCAGAAGGAGAGGCCGCTTTGCCTGGTTCCGCATGCGGGAGACCTGTGAGAAGAGGCGTCCGTCGACGATCGAGAGGCAGAGGTCACGGCATGTCTTCCGTTCCACCGTGATGGAATCATTCACGAGATAATCCCCCACGCGCAACGCCCTCTCAACGACGACGATGTCCGGCCTGCGTGCCAGGACCGCGGGCACGCCCGATGATCGCTCGCGGAAATCGCTCTCTATCCGGATCGCGGGCATGATCACCCCCCCTCTATAAGACGATGCGAGCGGCGATTTTATTCCCCGGCTGGCGAAATCGGTCGCCGGCCGGGAACGGGTCCATCGGGGCACGGGGCGGGTTCGATGCATCGGAGATTTCCGGGGGCACGCCGCCCCGGAGAGTATATAATCCGGGAGTCATAGAGACGTGGAAGCTCCAGGCCCGGGCCGACGTTCCATTCGCCAGGGATGCCGTCGCCGAATGCAGGATCAAGCTGTCGCACTGAGTCGCCGGCGGAGGAAATCGCCGGCGGACGGGGAACCGTGACTTGAACCACACCCATCGGCTCCGGCGCCTCGCCCTCCTCGCCGCGCTGGCCGCCCTGTGCTCCGGCTGCACGACGCTCGACCTGGTCAGGCCCCCCCCGCGGACCGACCTGTACCCGGCCTCGCCCGCCCCGGACGCCCCGCTCGTCCTCGCCATCCCCGGCCTCCGCGTCCCCGGTCTCCGCATCACGCAGGAGGAGCACTTCGGCCGCCTCGTCGAACTCCTCGCCGCGGAGGGGATCCCCTGCCGCATCCTCGCCTACGACACCGCCGATGACCCCGCGGCCCGGCATGCCGCCCTCTACTCGCCCGAGCAGGGCCTCGCCTGGACGCGCGTCGGCCCCGCCATGGCGCGGGAGTTCGAGTCGGAGAACGAGCGGCGCGCCGCGCGCGGCCACCCGCCTGTGAAGCGGCTGGTGCTCATCGGCTACAGCCAGGGCGGCGTCCTCCTCGCCCAGCTCGCCGGGCGCGTCTTCCACACCTTCAGGAACGAGTACCGGGAGACGGTGGAGGCGTTCGGCGCGGAGTGGGAGGCGCTCCGGAAGGACCCGGAGTTCCTGCTGTTCATCAACGCGCTGGACGACTTCATCGTGCTGGAAAATATCCGGACGCAGTTCGAGGAGCTCTTCCGGAAAAGCCCCGCCCTCAGGCGGCTCCACGAGCGCGCCCGGAAGAAGCTCGCGACGCAGCACGACGAGTTCCTCGGCTACCTGACGGACCCGTCCCTCAAGTACCCGGGCATCCGGCGGTTCGAGCGGATCGGTACCCCCTACTACCCCAAGCGGTACGACAAGATCAGGGAGTACGCCGCCGCCCGCCACGAGCGCGCCGAGGAGGAGAAGGAGCGGAACCGGCAGTTCTTCATCACCTACGCGCAGTACCGGCACCTGCTCGACGCCGAGGCCCGGTTCGTCACCTGCGCCGCGTCCCTGTTCGGCTCGCCGCAGGCGAACGACACCATGAACCTCCTGCGATGGCTGCCGTTCCTGCGGCGCTTCCTCGGGAGCGAATACTACCAGATCGAGCAGACGGAGCTCGGCACCGCCCAGCACCTGCAGCGAATCGAGGCCCTCGCGGCCGAGGCGCGCGAGCACCGTTTTCCGCTCAAGCCGGGCGCGGCGCTCTCCATCGTCGGCGCGAACGGCCCGCGTGGCGACGGCCTCGTGGACCAGCCCTCGGCGCACCTGAGCCTCCACACCTTCGCCGTCTACAGGCCGCGGGACGGGGAGGACGGGGAGCCGGTCCTCGAGCAGGCGGATGCCGTGACCCTGCCGCGGCTCCCGGTCGCGCCGCTCGCGGTCACGCATTTCCCCGAGAAGCGGCTCCGTGGCCTCGCGGGGACGCGGCACGGCGCCGCGTACATGGTCGGGGACAACCCCGCCTGGCCCTACATCCTGAACTTCATCAGGGACGACTGGGAGGCCATCCGGCGGGATCTCGCCCGCGACGCGGACCGGTTCCACCAGTTCATGGTCGAGGTCTCCTTCGAGGGCGGCGGGCTGAGGAACTCGGACCTCCGTTGGGAGGACGCCTCCGGAAACATCGAGGTTCGCGGCAGGTACTTCAACGCCGAGAGCGGGACCCTCGTCTGGACCGGATTCTTCAAGGAGGAGGGGATCGCCGCGGAACTCCGCGAGAAGGCCCGCCTCCTGAACGTGACCGACATGGTTCCCGGCGTCCGCGACGTCCTCGGCACGGAGCACGCCGAGCGGCCTCCGCTCCTCGGGAACCTGCGGCGGCGCGCCCGCATTCTGGATCCGCTCCCGCTCATCCCGAAGTCAGAAGCGCTCCTCGGCTGGACCGGCCTCTTCGAGGAGGAGATGGAAGAGGACGAGGGGCGGGTGCGCTTCACCGTGCGGCTGCCGGGCGGAAAGCGGGCCCCGATCGAGTGCGCCGTTCACTCCGGCCGCATCACCTTCATCAAGATAGACGTTGTATCCAACAATCACGGCGCCAGATAGATACGCGCTTATTCGACCTCACGCCTGCGCGGGCTTCACGGCTCCGTGCCGCCCCGCCTCGCGATCGGTTGCATGATCCGTTTATTTATACATCATTCTTATATAATTACGTTGCATTTATACAGTAGCAACGATAAGGTGTTGGGCATGAAAGGAACGTACATCCCCCGGCTGCTCTCCTGTCCGGAGAGGTCCTTCTTCCTCTTCGGGCCGCGGGGAACAGGCAAGAGCACCTGGCTCAAGCATGTTCTCCCTGAGGCGCTCCGCTTCGATCTGCTCGACGCCGCCATGTACCTGGAGCTTTCCCGCGATTCCCATCGCCTTGAAGCCATGGCAGGCGATCGCCCCGAGCATTCCTGGATCATACTGGACGAGATTCAAAAGGTGCCCGGGCTGCTGGATGAAGTCCACAGATTGATGGAGGATCGTCACTGGCGGTTCGCGCTCTGCGGCTCCTCCGCCAGAAAATTGCGGCGCGGCGGGGCGAACCTCCTCGCGGGGCGGGCCATCACGCTGAATATGGAGGGCTTTTCCTCTGCCGAGCTCCGATCTTCATTCCATCTCCCACAAGCGATCGAGTGGGGTCTTCTGCCGTTTGTATGCCAGGACCCGTCTCATTCCGCGGACATACTTGCGGCGTATTTCAATACCTATCTCAAGGAGGAAATTCGGGCGGAAGGCCTGGTGCGCAATGTGCCTCCGTTCGTTCGGTTTCTCGCCATCGCCGGACAATTCAACGGGCAGGCGGTGAACGGTCATAATATCGCCCGTGAGGCGGCGGTCGCCCGCGCGACCGTTGATACCTACTTTGCCATTCTTTCCGACACGCTGCTGGGCCATTTCCTGCCCGCCTGGCGCCCAGGCCTCAAGGTTCGCGAATCCGCGCACCCGAAATTCTATTGGTTCGATCCTGGCGTTGCCCGCGCTGCAGCCGGAATGCTGCGGGACCCGCTGGATCGCCTCTGGCAAGGCACTGCGCTCGAGACCCTGTTGTTCCACGAACTGCGGGTGTATAACGAGGCCAGCCGGAAGTGCCGCCCCATCTCCTATTATCGCACGGCGGCGGGCGTGGAAATCGATTTCATCGTCGACGTTGCGAGGCGACGGACCCCTTCTCCTCCCCATGTCGTGGCCATCGAGGTCAAACGCGCGGAGAGATGGGATCGCGCCTGGGAGAAACCACTGCGCAACCTCGCCGCTCTGGCGGGGATAACCGTGGAACGGATGATAGGCGTGTATTGCGGCAACCGCAGATATAAGTTCGATCAGGTCGATGTCATGCCGACGGCGGATTTCTTCGAGTCGCTGCATCGGGGGGAGATATTCTGAGATGCGGATGTTGCATCCAACCCACACGGCGCCAGATAGATACGCGCATATTCGCCCCGCGACGACCCGGGGTGAATCAACCTCGGTCGAGCTGCGGCATGGCGGGATGCATACCGGGTCTTCGCGCAGAGGGGGAAGATAAAGATGGAGAAGGTACTGCCGGGCAAGCCCTATCCGCGCGGCGCGAACTGGGACGGGGAGGGGACCAACTTTTCCCTCTTCTCCGAGAACGCGGAAAAGGTGGAGCTGCTCCTCTTCGATTCGGCCGACGCGGCCGGGCCGGTCCGCACCGTCGCGATGCCGGAGAAGACGGCATCGACCTGGCACTGCTACCTGCCCGGCGTCGGCCCCGGCCGGCACTACGCCTACCGCGCCCACGGGCCGTATGACCCCGCCCGGGGGCACCGGTTCAACCCGGCGAAGGTGCTCATCGATCCGTACGCGATGACCATCGCCGGCGACGTGCGCTGGGACGACGCGCTGTTCGGCTACAGGATCGGCGATCCGGCGGAGGATTTGTCGCGCGACGAGCGGGACTCCGCCCCCTACATCCCCAAATCGGTCATCGTGGACCCGTCCTTCGACTGGGAGGGGGATGCCCACCCCCGCACGCCGTGGAACGAGACGATCATCTACGAGGCGCACGTCAGGGGACTCACGATGCTCCACCCCGACCTGCCGGAGGAGATCCGCGGCACGTACGCGGCCGTCGGGAGCGAGCCGGTCATCCGGCACCTCGCCTCGCTCGGCGTCACGGCGCTGGAACTCCTGCCCGTCCAGCAGCACGTCGACGACCGGCACCTGCTGGAGCGGGGCCTGAGCAACTACTGGGGATACAACACCATCGGGTTCTTCGCCCCCGACTTCCGCTACGCGTCCCGGCGCGGCGGCGGCCGGCAGGTGAACGAATTCAAGGCGATGGTGAAGGCCCTGCACAGGGCGGGCATCGAGGTCATCATCGACGTGGTCTACAACCACACCGCCGAGGGGGACCATCGCGGGCCGACCCTCTGCTTCAAGGGCATCGACAATGCATCCTACTATTCCCTGAGCCGCAAGGACCGCAGGTACTACATGGACTTCTCCGGCTGCGGCGGCTGCTTCAACGTCAGCCACCCGCGGGTCCTCCAGTTCATCATGGACAGCCTCCGCTACTGGGCGACGGAGATGCACGTGGACGGTTTCCGCTTCGACCTCGCCGCGACCCTCGCCCGCGAGTTCTTCGAGGTCGACCGCCTCTCGACCTTCTTCGACGTCGTCTGCCAGGACCCGGTGCTCTCCCAGGTGAAGCTCATCGCCGAGCCGTGGGACCTGGGCCCCGGCGGGTACCAGGTCGGGAACTTCCCCGACCTGTGGTCGGAATGGAACGGCAAGTATCGGGACACCATCCGGAAATTCTGGAAGGGGGACGAGGGGCAGCTGTCGGAGATCGGCTACCGCCTGACCGGGTCGAGCGACCTCTACAAGCCGACAAACCGGAATCCCCACGCGAGCATCAACTTCATCACCTGCCACGACGGCTTCACGCTCCGCGACCTCGTCTCGTACAACGGCAAGCACAATGAGGCGAACGGCGAGGAGAACCGGGACGGCGCGAACGACAACAACAGCTGGAACTGCGGCGTGGAGGGGCCGACCGACGACGAGGCCGTACGGAAGCTGCGCCTGCGCCAGATGAAGAACATGCTCGCGACCCTCCTCCTCTCGCAGGGCACCCCGATGCTGTTCGGCGGCGACGAGTTCGGGAAGACCAAGCGGGGCAACAACAACACCTACTGCCAGGACAACGAGCTCTCGTGGCTGCGGTGGGACGACGATGACGAGGGACGGGAGCTCCTCGCGTTCGTCCGCTCGATCACGGCCATGCGCGGGCGCCACCCGATCTTCCGCCGGCGGAGCTTCTTCCAGGGGCGGCGGCTGGCCGGGAGGGGCGCGCGGGACATCCACTGGTACAAGCCCGACGGCAGGGAGATGGGCGTCAGGGAATGGCGGCAATCCTTCGCGAAGTCGATCGGGATGCTGCTCGTCGGCGACGCGATCCCCGACCTCGACGCGCGGGGCGGCAGGATCGTCGATGATTCATTCCTGCTGCTGCTCAACGCGCACTGGGAACCGATCGAGTACAAGCTGCCCAGGCCGCCGGGCGGCGGGTGGACGATCGTGCTCGACACGAACAGGCCGGGCGGCGTCTTCGACGGCCCCCCCGCGGGGAGGAAGGCGCCGTTCCGGATCGAGGCCCGGTCCGTCGCGGTCTTCCGCTCGCCGGCGAGGGGGGCGCGATGACGGGGATCGGCGCGACCCACGGCGGCGGCTCCTGCGCCTTCAGGGTCTGGGCCCCCCGGAGACGCGCGGTGGAGGTGCGCCTTCTCCACCCGATCGACCGCACGGTCCCGATGGCGCGGGACGAGTTCGGCTACTGGACGGCGGGGATCGAGGGCACCGGTCACGGCGCGCTGTACATGTACCGGCTCGACGGAGAGCTGGAACGGCCCGATCCGGCCTCGCACTGCCAGCCCCGCGGGGTGCACGGGCCGTCGATGGTCGTGGACCACGCGCGGTTCGCCTGGGACGACGGCGGCGCGCGCCGCCGGGCGCTCGACGAGTACATCATCTATGAACTGCACGTGGGGACCTTCACGGCCGGGGGCACGTTCGCGTCCGCCGCCGAGCGGATCCCGGCGCTCGTCGAACTGGGCGTCACCGCGGTGGAGATCATGCCGGTCGCCCAGTTTCCGGGAGAGCGCAACTGGGGCTACGACGGCGTCTACCCGTTCGCGGTGCAGCACTCGTACGGCGGCGTCGACGGCCTGAAGTCGTTCGTGAACGAATGTCACCGCGGCGGCCTCGCGGTCATTCTCGACGTGGTGTACAACCACCTGGGGCCCGAGGGGAGCTACCTCAGGGATTTCGGCCCCTACTTCACCGACCGGTACCAAACGCCGTGGGGCGACAGCCTCAACTTCGACGGCCCCGACAGCGACGGCGTCTGCGACTACTTCATCGCCAACGCGTGCCACTGGCTGCGGGCGTTCCACATCGACGCCCTCCGGCTGGACGCCGTCCACGCCATCCGCGACATGGGGGCGCGGCCGTTCCTCCAGCGCCTGTCGGCGGCGGTCGAGCGGGAGTTCGGCGCGGAGGGCGGGCCCAGGTACCTCATCGCCGAGAGCGACCTGAACGACGCGCGCGTGATCCGGGAGCGGGCGATCGGCGGCCTGGGCATCCACGCCCAATGGAGCGACGATTTCCATCACGCGCTCCACGCGCTCCTCACCGGCGAGCGGCGGGGCTACTACGCCGATTTCGGCGACATCGGGCACGTGGAACGCGCGCTCCGCGGCGCCTTCTGCTACAGCGGCGGGTATTCACGGGTACGCAGGCGCAGCCACGGGAACGACGCCTCCGGCTTCCCCACCGGCAGGTTCGTCGTCTGCTCGCAGAACCACGACCAGGTCGGCAACCGCATGCTCGGCGAGCGGCTGATCCGCCTGGCCGGCCCCGCGCGCGCCCGGCTCGCCGCCGCGGCGGTCCTCCTCTCGCCGTACATCCCCCTCCTCTTCATGGGCGAGGAGCACGGCGAGGAGAACCCGTTCCTCTACTTCGTCGATCATGCCGACGAGTCGCTGAAGCAGTCGGTGCGACGGGGGCGCAGGGAGGAGTTCGCCGGGTTCCACGGGGAGGGCGCCCCCCCCGATCCGCTTGATCCGCTGACGTTCGAGCGCTCGAGGCCCGACTGGGGCAAGCGGTCCGTGGAGCCGGGCGCGGCGATGCTGCGGTTCTACCGGGAACTGATCGGGGTGCGGACCGGCTGCCCCGCCGTCGGGCCCCGCGACCGCGGGCGGCTCGCGATCCGGCGGCACCCCGGCACACGGTGCATTTCGATCCGCTACGCGCACGAGGCGCAGCCGGCCCTGTGCCTCTTCAATTTCGGCGACGCCCCCGCCGGGATCGAATGGGAGGAGCCCGGGCGCTGGGACAAACGCCTCGATTCGAGCGCCCACGCGCCGGCGGACGGTTCGGCCCCCCTGCCCACCCCCATCCGATCCGCCGGGACGATCCTGCGGCTGCCGCCGCACGGGTTCGCCGTGTACGAGGCGCGCGTCGATCGCAGCCGATGAACTGAGACCGAGACCGCCATGACCGATATCCGGATACCGGGAGCGACCTACCGCCTCCAGTTCACGCCGCGGTTCCGCTTCCATGACGCCCTCGAGATCCTCCCCTACCTGGCGGAGCTCGGCATCAGCCACATCTACGCCTCGCCGGTGACCCGCGCGCGCAGGGGCAGCCTGCACGGGTACGACGTCTGCGACCCGCGGGCGGTCAATCCCGAACTGGGGGGCCCCGGGGAGTTCGAGGCGCTCCTCGAGGCGGTCGCGCACAAGGGGATGGGGTGGCTCCAGGACATCGTTCCGAACCACATGGCGTACTCGCACGAGAACCCGTTCCTCGTCGACGTCCTCGAGAACGGGCCCGCCTCCCGGTACGGCGGGTTCTTCGACATCACCTGGGACCACCAGTACGAACATCTCCGCGGCCGCGTCCTCGCGCCGTTCCTCGGCAAGCCGTACGGGCAGTGCGTCGTCGACGGCGACCTGCGGCTCGTCTACGAGAACGGCGGCCTGTGGGCGGCCTACCACGACCAGCGCTACCCCCTCTCGCCGGAGTCGTACTGGACGGTCCTCGGGGTGGAGGCGGAAGACCTCCCGCCGCCCCCAGGCCCCGGGGGCGGCGCGCTCCTCGAGTCGCTCCGTCTCCTGCGGGGCCCGCACGGGGAGGACCGCCCCGAGCGATGGGGCCGCGCGAAGGAGGCGGTGTGGGAGCTCCATGAGACCGACGGCGCGATACGCGGGCACGTGGAGGATCGCCTGCGGCGGTTCTCCACCGGCGCCGCACCGGGGAACGCCCGCTTCGACGATCTGATGCGGCAGCAGCATTTCCGGCTCGCCTTCTGGAAGGTCGCGGCGGAGGAGCTGAACTACCGTCGCTTCTTCACGATCAGCGACCTCATCTGCGTCCGCGTCGAGGACGAGCCTTTCTTCGACGAGACGCATTCGCTCGTCCTCGGCCTCGTCGAGCGGGGGCTCATCGGCGGGCTCCGCGTCGACCATATCGACGGCCTCTTCGATCCGGCCGCCTATTTGCGGCGGCTCCGCGCGCGCGCCCCCGGGGCCTACATCGTCGTCGAGAAGATCCTCGACAGGGACGAGCGGCTCCCCGCCGACTGGCCCGTGCAGGGGACGACCGGCTACGACTTCCTCAACCACCTCAACTACGTCTTCTGCGACACGGCGGCGGAGCGCCGATTCACCGCGCTGTACGAGCGGACAATCGGGAGGCGCGTGGACCCCGTGGAGCTCCGGCTGGAGAAGAAGCGCCTCATCATCGGCCGGCACATGGCGGGCGACATCGACAATCTCGCCCACCTGATCATCAGGATCGCCGGCATCGACCTGATGGGGAGGGACATCACGCTCTACGGCCTCCGCCGGGCCCTCGTCGAGGTGCTCGCCCACTTCCCGGTCTACCGCACCTACGTCACCCCCGATTCCTTCTCTGCCGACGACGCCCGGCACGCGGCGCGGGCGCTCGCGCTGTCGCGCCGGACCATGCCCGGCCTCGCCGTGGAGTTCTCCTTCATCGAGCGGTTCCTCATGCTGCGGGGCGACACGGTCCTGCGGGACGGCTTCGACGAAACGTGGGCCGCCGCCGTGATGCGCTTCCAGCAGTTCACCGGCCCGCTGATGGCGAAGGGATTCGAGGACACCTTCTTCTACGTCTACAACCGCCACGCGGTCCTCAACGAGGTCGGGGGCTGGCCGACGCACTTCGGCATACCGGAGGGCGTCTTCCACGCCTATATCGGGGGGCGCCGCGCATCCCATCCCCACGGCATGAACGCGACCGCGACGCACGACACGAAGCGGGGCGAGGACGCGCGCATGCGCCTGCAGGTCCTTTCGGAAATGCCCCTCGAATGGGCGAGGCAGGTCTCCTCCTGGCAGCGGATGAACGCCTGCCACGCGGCGAAAGGCGAGGGGCGGACGTCGCCCGACCGGAACGACGAGTACCTCCTCTACCAGACGCTCGTCGGCACCTTCCCGCCCGACGGCGCGATCGACGGCGCCTGGGTCGGCCGCATCAGGGAGTACATGATCAAGGCGATCCGCGAGGCCAAGGTCCATACGGCATGGATACGGCCCGACGAGGAATACGAGGGGGCGGTCTCCGCCTTCGTGGAGGCCTGTCTCGACCCCTCGAGGAGCCGCGCCTTCACGGACGCCCTGCGCGGCTTCGCGGAGCGGATCGCATGGTTCGGCATGCTCAACTCCCTCTCCCAGACCGCGCTGAAGCTCACGCTGCCCGGCGTGCCGGACTTCTACCAGGGTACGGAACTGTGGGATTTCAGCCTGGTGGATCCGGACAATCGGAGACCGGTGGATTATGCCGCGCGCGCCCGCGCCCTCTCGGAATCGGCGGAGAGGCCGGGGATGCCGCCGATCGCGCCCGACGGCCTCGTCAAGCAGATGCTCATCCGGAAATGCCTGGCGGCCCGCCGGCGGCACGAGCGGCTGTTCCGGGAGGGGAGCTACGCCTCGCTGAAGGCGAGGGGCGTCCACCGCCACCGCCTGCTCGCCTTCACGCGACAGTTCGAGGGCGCCTCGCTGCTCGTGGTCGTCCCCCGCTTCCCATCCCGTCTGGGAAAGGCGAACGAGCTCCCGACGGGCGGGGCGGTGTGGCGGGATACCCGCCTGTTGCTTCCCCGCTCGATGGCGGGCGCCCCGATGCGCAACATCTGCACGGACGAAACGGTGGAATGCGGGGAGGAGACGCCGGTCGGAGACATCCTGGCGACATTCCCCGTCGCCGTCTGTCTGGCGTAGATGGTGTGCGCATCCCGTTGCGCGGTGGATGGTTGCCATGAGAATACGCCTCCACCTGGAACCGAGCGGCCGCACGCCGGCGGGCAACGCCGACTGGGTCCGGCGGGCAGCGGACGCGGCGGCCCGCGCCGGCCGCGCACGCGCCACGCCGGAGGACGTGCGGCGGTGGCTCGAGCTGGAGGCGCCGTGAGCCGCCGCTATCGTTTCCCCCGGGGCCGGGATTCCGCCGGCGGGATCCGCGCGGGGACCGCCCCCCCCCATCCGCAATCGGGAGGCGTCGTTTGCCGTATGAAGAGACTCACGAAGGAGGAAATCGCGCAGCGCCCCATGCGGGGCTACGAGGGGCCCGTGCACGTCATCAGCTCCGGTGACGGGCTCGCCGAGGCCGTCGCGCGCCTGCGGGAAGAGGCCATCCTCGGTTTCGACACGGAGACGCGGCCCGCCTACAAGAAAGGCGAGAGCTACCCCCCGGCCCTCCTGCAGCTCGCGGGCGAGCGCGCGGTGTACGTGTTCCAGCTCACGCACCTGCGTCTGCCCGGACCGGTCCGCGGCATCCTCGCCGCCCCTGACATCGTCAAGGCGGGGGTTGCGCTCGAATACGACCTCAGGGAGCTCCGGAAGATCGCGCCCTTCGAGCCGGCGGGCTTCGTGGAGCTCGGCGATCTCGCGAGGCGCGCCGGCCTGAACAACCACGGCCTGCGGGGCCTCGCGGCCGCGGTCCTGGGGTTCAGGATATCGAAGAGCTCCCGGCATTCGAACTGGGCGAGCGGCACGCTGACGCCGGCGCAGATACGGTATGCCGCCACCGACGCCTGGGTCGGACGCGAGCTGTACAGGAAGCTCCGGCAGATGCCGAGTCGCTGACGACGGCCCCGGCCGGCGTCGGACAACATCCGGCCGCAGATTGCCGCAGATCCGATACGGTTCCTGCCGCGGGTTGACGCGGATCTTCGAAGATGCCTGAGGGGGTGTTCGGGGGCAACCCTTTCATATTCCCTCTTCAGGGCTCTCCCCCCGGCCGCCTACATGGCGACTCTCGGGTAGAGCCGGCTGCCGGCGATGACCAGCAGCGTCGTCACGGCGGCGAGCACCGCGAAATCCACTCCCAGGCCGAAGTGGGACGTTCCGCCCACGGGCATGAGCGCCCGGAGCGCGTCCACCTCGTAGCTCAGGGGGTTGAACCTCGCGAGGGCCCGCATCCATCCCGGCATGACCGCGATGGGGTAGATGGCGTTGCTGATGAGGAAGACCGGCATCGTCAGCAGCTGGCCGATCCCCATGAACCGCTCGCGTGTTTTCACGATGCACGCGATACCCAGGGAAAAGGTGGAGAAGAGGACTGCCCCCAGGACCACGAGCATGACGACACCCAGGAGCGTGAAGGGGGACCAGTTGATCGGGATCTGAAGAAATGAGGCCACGAGATAGATGATGAAGCACTGGGCCAGGCCGCGGATTCCGGCCGCCAGGCCCTTTCCCAGCACAATGGCCGAGCGGGGCGTCGGCGACACGAGGAGTTTGTGGACGATCCCCAGGTCCCTTTCCCAGATGATGGAGATTCCGCAAAATATGGCGATGAAGAGAACGCTCTGGGCCAGGACGCCCGGCGCGAGAAACGCCCTATAGGACAGGTCGTCGGAGGGAATTGACCTGAGCCGGCCGAACACGCCCCCGAAGACCAGCAACCACAGCGCCGGCTGGCAGGCCCGGGTGATGACCTCCATGTAGTCATGGCGCAGTTTCCGTATGTCCACTTCCACGATGGCGAGCGTCTTTGAGAGGAATCGCGTGAGTTTCCTCCGGAAGGCCCGTGGCCGGAACGGCTCCTCTTCAGCCGAGACGGCGTATGGTGCGCCGCCTTTTCGAGATTTCATGGAAGTCACCCCCTGTCTCCAGTTCCCCCCCGGTGTAATGGCTGAACACGTCCGTCAGCGTGGCCCCCTCCGGGCCGATGGAGGCCTTCAACTCCAGCGGCGTGCCCGCGGCGGCCATCTTCCCATGGGACAGAATGGCGAGCCGGTCACAGAGGCTGTCCGCCTCCTCCATGGAGTGGGTGGTCAGGACCACCGTCGTCGGGTGGCGCGTTTTCAGGGACATGAGGTATTCCCAGACCGCACGGCGGGCAACCGGGTCCAGCCCGACGGTCGGTTCATCCAGGAAGAGAACGGAGGGCCGGTGGAGCATGGCCTGGGCGATCTCCAGCCGCCTGATCATGCCGCCGGAGTATTGGCGCACCAGGCGGTCCGCCGCATCCACGAGGCCCATCGTGTGGAGGGCCGCCTCCACGCGCCCGGCCCGCTCTCCCCGCGGGATGTCATAGAGCTTGGCGGAGAGGACCAGATTTTCACGGCCGGTCAGCGTTCCGTCGGCGGAGACCATTTGCGGCACGTAGCCGATGGCGCGTCTGACCCCTGCGGCGTCCCGTGTGATGTTCAGGCCGGCCACCGAGGCCGTCCCGGCAGTGGGAGGCAGAAGCGTCGTGAGCATCTTCATGATCGTCGTCTTCCCCGCGCCGTTGGGGCCCAGAAGGCCGAAGATCTCCTTCCGGCGGACGGCGAACGTCAGGTGATCCACCGCCCGCAGCGAGCCGAAATCGCGCGTGAGTGATTCGGTCTCCAGAACAAATTCCATGGTGTTCCCTCGCACAGCGTCTCTAGTGGGCGGAGGACGCGTGCCGCGGGCGCGCCGGAGGCGGCCCGGGGCGATGCGGGCTTCCGCGAGAACGAATTGTGAGCCCGCGCGGGATTCAGCGTGCGGCGCCGGCATGTTCCTCTTCTCCGTTGTGCGGGGGCGAGAAGACGCCCGCCGGCCGCCGTGTCTCAAATTGCGTGGATACTAGCATGTCCCGGGGATGCGATGAACCGGTTTTCGGCATGAATGTGCCGGGGATGCGGCGCCGGTTGCCCGCGTATAACTGGATGAAAGCGCGTGGCATTCCGAAAGAAAGGAGGCGCACGGCGCGGGGACAGCGGTGAATTGCCGGGGTGATCGAAAGAGACGCCCGTGGGTATTGAAATCTTGGCATCGGGAGAAAGTGGCATGATGAGGAACAGGCCGTCCGGGCCTTCCGGGGAGGGATCGATCATGAAGAAGACACTGTGCGCGACGCTGGTCCTGCTGCTGCTCGCGGCATCGTCCGCCTTCGCCCGGCCGCGGCACCACCGGCACGGGTACCGGGGCCGCTACCGCCCCGGCTGCTCTGTCCCGGCGATCGTCGGCTCGGCCATCGGCGCCGGTCTCGGCGCGTACTGCGCGACCCGCTCATGGGACTCATGCGACCGTCCGTACGCCTACTCCCCCGCCCCCGTCTACTACTCTCCGCCGCCGCCGTACTACGCCCCGTACGCGTACGGCTATTACGTCTACCCGTCACCCTCGGTCTATGTTCGGGAATGCTACGTCCTCCCTCCCGGGTACTGAAGACGTATTGCGGGACTGTTCGCGATTGATTGTGCTGCATGGATATTCGCCTCGCCGGCCCCGCGGGGCGAATAATGTTCCATCTCACTGGAAACAGGCTGGTTACATACATCGCCCGAAGCAGGGGCGCAGGCGGACGTATCCGACCGGAAGAATCAGATCCCTACAACGCCCTTATAACGTATAATGTTGTCTGCACAGGACGCCAAGATCCGATTCGTATTGCTTGTGCAAAGGACGATTGCATGGGTATTTTTTTGATCAACATTCGCGATCCGCAATTTTTCGCGTCCGCGAAGACGACCCGCGCCGGGAACGGGAACATCCGCGTGACCGGTTTCCCGCCGATCGGGATCATGTCGCTCTCCGCCGTGCTCAAGCGCGCCGGCCACGAGTGCGTCATGTTCGACCAGGCCAATCCCGAAACGCCCGATGACGTGATCGTCGAGGAGATCCGCCGGCGGCGACCGGCGCTCGTCGGCTTGAGTTTCCTGAGCACGACCAGCTATCCGTACGCGAAGGTCCTCGCCCGCCGGATCCGGGACGCCGACGCGAACGTGCGGCTGGCGTTCGGCGGCGTGTTCGCCACGCTGAACGCCGAGCAGGTGAAGCTCCAGTGCCCCGAGGTGGACTTCGTCTGCCGCGGCGACGGCGAGCAGCTCATCCTCGATCTCGCGGAGCATCTGGATGATCCCGCCGGTGTCGCGGGTCTCACCTGGATGAAGGATGGCCGGGTGCTGCATAACCCCAACCGCTCGATGGACCATGACCTCGATCAGTGGCCGTTCCCCGACCGCGACGGCCTTCCGCTGGAGTTTGTCGAGTCGATGCCGCTCGACGTGCCGGTGGTCCTGTCGACGGATCGCTTCACGACCGTGCAGACCTCCCGCGGCTGCCCCTGGCAGTGTACATTCTGCGACGTCCCGATCTTCGGTGAGGGGAAGTGGCGCTCGCGCAGTCCGCGGCATGTGGTCGCCGAGCTGGCGCACCTGCGGCAGCGCGGCTACAGGTCCGTCTCCTTTGTCGACGACAACTTCCTCCTGGATCCCGCGAGGATCGGGGAGATCTGCAAGGGGATCCGCGATGCCGGCATCGATATCCGGTGGGGCTGCGAGGGACGGGTCGACTCGGTGGTCCAGCACCTCTTCCCCGCAATGGCGAAGGCGCACTGTCATGCGCTCCTGTTCGGCATCGAGAGCGGCAGCCAGCGGGTGCTCAACCGGCTCAGGAAGCGGCACACGGTGGCGGAGGTCGCGAGCGCGATCAGGAATGCAAAGCGGGCGGGCATCGAGCTCGTGCACGGGTTCTTCGTCATCGGCGTCCCCGATGAGACCATCGAGGACATCAAGGCGACCTTCGACTTCGCGGCAAGACTCCGGCTGGATACCTTCTCGTTCAACCGCCTGTGCGTCTACCGCGGCTCGCCGCTCTGGCGGGAGTACGTGGGGCGCGGCCTGATCAACGACTCGACCGACTGGTTCAAGTACTTCAAATGTTCGGAGATCGATCCCACCTGCCTCTCCGGTGAGGCGGTCAACCGCGCGCGCATCGTCGGCCTGCGGCGGCTCCTCCTCTACAAGTTCACGCATTATCCGATCAATACGCTGCGAACGCTGTGGCGCCTCGCCCGCCATACGCCGATACGCGACATCCTGTATTTCATCCTCAAGCCTTACCTCGGGAGCAAGCGCGGTGCGACGAAGGCGGAACGGATGTCGCGCGCGGTTATGTAGATCGGACGCCGCACGGAAGCGGTTGCAGGGCAGGATAGATACGATCTCCGCGAACATGCCCATCACCGCCACGATGCTCTACAACCTGGTCCAGTGCCCGCACCGGGTCAGCATGGACCTCCACGGCGATCCCGGCGCGCGGGATCCCGTCAGCCCCTTCGTCCAGCTCCTCTGGGAGAAGGGCTGCGATTTCGAGGAGGAGGTCATCGAGGGCCTCCGGGTGCCGTTCACGAATCTCCGCCCCTTCAGCGAGGAGGAGCGGGAGCGCCGCACGCTCGAGGCGATGCGGCGCGGGGATCCGCTCATCTACGGCGGGCGCGTACGGGCCGACGACCTCCTCGGCGACCCGGATCTCCTGCGGATGGGCGGCGGCGGCTATGTCGCGGGCGACATCAAGAGCGGCGCCGGTCTCGAGGGCGAGACCGATGCGGCGGACGGAAGGCCCAAGCGACACTACGCCGTCCAGCTCTCCCTCTACACCGACATCCTGGAGCGGATGGGGTGCTCCGGAGGCCGCACCCCCTTCATCTGGGACATCCGCGGCAGGGAGGTCCCGTACGACCTCGACGCCCCCGAGGGGGAGCGGAAGACCGGCACCCTCTGGGAAATCTACCGCGACGCCCTCGCCGAGGCGCGGGCGATCGCCGCCGGGGGCGGCCGCACCGTGCCGGCGCTCGCGGGGATCTGCAAGCTGTGCCGGTGGCGGACCGCCTGCTCGAAGGAACTGGAGGGGCGCGACGACCTGACGATGCTGCCCGAACTCGGCAGGTCCCGGCGCGACGCGATGATCCACGCCCTTCCCACGGTCGGGGCCCTCGCCGCGGCGGATCTCGGCCGCTACATCCGCGGCGCGAAGACGGCGTTCCGGGGCATCGGCCCCGAGACGCTCAGGAAATTCCAGGAGCGGGCGATACTCCAGAAGACGCCGCGGGCGAGGCCGCGCCTCAAGGCGCCGGTCGACCTGCCGCGGGCCGACACCGAGCTCTTCTTCGACATCGAGACGGACCCGATGCGGGACATCTGCTACCTCCACGGCTTCGTCGAGCGCCGGGGCGGCGACACGAATGGCGAGCGCTACGCGGCGTTCCTGGCCGCGCGGCCGACGGAAGCCGAGGAGCGGCGCGTCTTCGCGGAGTCCTGGGCCTACATCCGGTCGGCACGGCCGTGCGCGATCTACTACTACTCGCACTACGAGCGAACGTACTGGCGGAAGTTGCAGGCAAGGTATCCCGACGTCGCCTCCGCCGCGGAGATCGAGGGGCTGTTCGGATCCCCCTCGACGGTGGACCTCTACGGCGACATCGTGCGCTCCCGGATGGTCTGGCCCACCCGCGACCACTCGGTCAAGACGCTTGCGAAATATCTCGGCTTCAAGTGGCGCGACACCGATCCCTCCGGCGCCGCGTCGATCGAATGGTACCACCGCTGGGTTCAATCCGGAGACGATGCCATCCGCCGGCGCATCCTCGACTACAACGAGGATGACTGCATTGCCATGCGCGTCCTTCTCGACGCCATCCGCACCCTGTAGTGTTCCGGGGTATGCGGGGTCGGACCACGATAACTCTTTCCGGTGGAATGAGATAAGCATATTTTCGGCACGGGATGGGACAGGGGCGTTCGCCCCGCAGGGGCGAATATGATTCCATCCTATTGAAGCCGGGCGGATTCCATACAACGTCTACTCTTGACCGGGGCAATAAAGAGGGTATAATGCGGCAAGAGTAGTGGTATTCAGAGGGCAGAACTGACCGCAAGGTGTTCAGTTATGCACCGTGCGGTTTTTCTGTGCGCCGCCGTTCCGGCAAGCGGGATTCGGCCCATGACACCCGTAGAGAAGATCCGCAACGTGGCGATCATCGCCCATATCGATCACGGGAAGACCACGCTGATCGACGCGCTTTTCCGGGCCGCGGGGACGTTCAGGAAGAACGCCCGCGTCGAGGAGCGCGTGATGGACAACCATGAGCTCGAGCGCGAGCGCGGCATCACCATCCGCGCCAAGCACTGCACCGTCGAATGGGGGGGATACCTGATCAACATCATCGACACCCCCGGCCATGCGGATTTCTCCGGGGAGGTCGAACGCGTGCTCTCCATGGTGGATGCCGTCCTGCTGGTGATCGACGCCAATGAGGGCCCCATGCCGCAGACCCGCTACGTGCTCATGCGGGCGCTGCGCCTGGGGCTGAAGGCGATCGTGGTCATCAACAAAGTGGACCGGCGGAACGCGGATCCCCTCGCGGCGCTCAACGGCACCTTCGATCTGTTCATCGAACTCGGGGCATCCGACGCCCAGGCCGATTTCCCCGTCGTGTACGGGTCGGGGCTCCAGGGATGGTTCGTGCGCGATCCGGCAAGGGATGAGCGGAAGGGGATGGAGCCGCTGTTCGCGGCCGTCATCGGGCATGTCCCGCACCCGAAGGCCGATCGCGACGCGCCGTTCCTCATGCAGATCAGTACCCTCACGTGGAGCGATTATTTCGGACGGATCGGGTGCGGCAGGGTGCTGCAGGGAACCCATCGCCGCGGAGACGAATTGGTGCGCACCACCACCCGCTGGATGAGGGCACCCGCCCTCCACACGCGCGATGCCGCGCGGCCCGGGGAGTGGGAGGTGACCGGCGCGCATCCGGTCGTGTCGACCCACCTGTGGATCACGAGAGGGCTGGAGCGCCGGGAGGTGGCCGAGGTCTCGGCCGGCGACATCATCTGGATCGCGGGGTCGGAGGATCTCGCCATCGGCGACACGCTCTCCCTGCCCGCGTCGGGCGGCGCTTCCCTGCCGCCGCTCGAGATCGGCGAACCCACCGTGTCCATGTTCCTCCTCGTGAACAACGGCCCGTTCGCAGGCGAAGAGGGATGCGCGGTGACCATGCGCCAGATCATGGAGCGCCTCGAGCGGGAGCGTCGTGTGAACGTATCGCTCAGGGTGGAGCCCCCCGATCGCCCCGACCGCGTGAAGATCTCCGGCCGGGGCGAACTGCACCTCGCCATCCTGATTGAGGAGATGCGGCGCGAGGGGATGGAGCTGTGCGTCACGCGCCCGGAGGTCATCACCGCGGTCGACGCCGACGGCAGCATCCTCGAGCCGATGGAGCAGCTCGTCATCGATGTCCCGGATGAATTCCAGGGCGTGGTGCTCGAGAAGGTCGCGGCCCGCCGCGGCGAACTCACCGGGCGATACGATTCGGGGAGCGGGCTGGTGCGTTTCGAATTCCGGATACCGACGCGCGGGCTCATCGGCTATCGCGGCGGCTTCATGACCGATACGCGCGGCCTCGGCATCATGTCATCGCGATGTATCGGGTACGGGCCGTGGTGCGGCGAACTGGTTTCGCGGAACCGCGGCTCGCTGGTCAGCATGGAGGCGGGGCCCGCGACGGCCTACTCCCTGGAGAAATTGCAATCCCGCGGCGTCATGTTCGTCGCCCCGATGGAGAGGATCTACGCGGGCATGATCGTCGGGGAGCACTCCCGGCCCGATGATCTTCCCTGCAATCCCGTCAAGCGGAAACGGCTCACCAACGTGCGTTCCTCGACAAAGGAGCTCGACGAGGGGCTCAAGGCCCCGCGCGTGCTCACGCTCGAGTCCGCGATCGAATGGATCGCCGGGGATGAACTCGTGGAAGTCACGCCGCGCTCGATCCGCGTCCGGAAGGCGATACTCGACGCGGAGAAGAGGAAAAGGGCGGAGCGGCGGAAGCAGACGTTGTATCCAACCCGCCTGACGCCAACCAGATAGACACGTATTCGCCCCCCGCGGGACCCGGAAAGGCGAATTAATCCACACCATCCCGCGCCCATGGCATACAATGTCGATATCCATGAAGAAGCTGCTCCACGCGCTGTATCAACCATATAAGTGGCTGTTCTTCTTCCCTTATCTCGTTGTATCCACGATCGTTTTCGCCCTGGCGGCCATGCTCCTGGCCGCCGTCGCGAATGCCAGGATCGCCAGTTTCGTGGGCGGGGTGATTTGGGCCAGGCTGATCACCTGGTTGACTCCCGTGCTGGTGGAGGTTGTCGGGAGGGAGAATATCGATACGGGGCAGTCGTACGTCGTTATTTCGAACCACCGGAGTTTCTACGATATCTTCATCCTGTACGGCCGGCTGGGAATGGACATCAAGTGGATCATGAAACGGGAGTTGAAGAAGATCCCGTTCCTCGGCATCGCCGCTGAAACAGTCGGCCACATATATGTCGACAGGTCGAACATACGATCGGCGCTCGCCCTGGTAAAGGCGGTCAAGTCGAAGATGACGCGCGGCACATCCGTGGTCTTTTTCCCGGAGGGGACGAGGAGCAAAACCGGAGAAATGGGCGCCTTCAAGAAAGGCGCGTTTCTCATCGCCGTTGATCTCGGACTCCCCATCCTCCCGGTGACCATAATCGGAACGGAAGGCATACTGCCGGCGAACACCATGGATCTGTTTCCCGGACGGGTGAAAGTGATCATCCACAAGCCGGTTCCTACCGCCGGCTGTCATCAGAATGACATCCAGGAATTGGCGGGCAGGGTGAGGGAGGTGATTCAATCAGGATGTCGCGGACGTCGCATCTGACCCGCCCGGCGCGCACGAAAGGATGATGCCCCGCGCAACACGAACGGGGCAGGCCCATATTGAGCCGGGGCGCGGAGGACGCCTAGGGCTTGACGGCGAAATCCCAGCCCATCTGGATCGCCAGCCAATGCGGGAGAAGCATGACAGACCGGGAGTAATCCCAGCCCGCGCGTTCGATATATTCCCGTATCGTCGCCGAATACCGGTTTCCCGCGTCCGCGATGGACGTGATCGCCGTCGGATGGGGGCCGATCTTCGGGTCGTTTGTCACGCGGCAGGAATCGGGATGCGAACGGACATAATGGGTTCGGCACACGACCGGCCTCACCGGATAGGCGCTGCACGCGCCGCCTACCAGCAGGGGGCAACAATGGTCGTAACGGGAAAAATCCGTGCGCCCGCTGATGTCGGCCGGCGGACGGCTGCCCGGCCTGTAGTCGTTCCACTCATGCCATCGTTTCGTTCGGATCCGGAGGCTGCGTATCCGGCCGGTCGAAAATTCCCGCCTGACATACTGCGCCAGGGCGTGGGCCTCCGCGACGTTCGTGACGATATGATGCCGGCAGCAGTGTGAACATCCCCGCGTGCACGCGGGGATGACGCCGTCCCCGCGACGCAGCCGGTCCAGCTCGCGCGCGATCGCTGAATCCAGCGATGCATAGACGCTGTTGACGAATTTCTCCTGCGGCGTGATCGGGGTATCGGCTCCGATTGTTTCATCGGCCGTCCGGGGACGGGCATTCTCTATCACATTCATTATCATTCTTTTCGCAGCAGCGGCTTTCTGCAGCCATGGTTCACGAAGATCCATGATGATTGTAGCAGTATGCCGGGCCCTTTGCCATGCGGAGGCTGCATGGAACTGATTGCGATTGAAGGCGGCACAAAGACATTCGCCCCGCGCGGCATGGGGGGCGAATAACCTTCCATCCTGTTGCAGACGTTGTGGTTACATACAACGTCTCCACTCGTGTATCATTGCCGCAGGACGGCGCCGCGGAGGGAGGCATGAGGGCATGAATCCGTGCACCTGCGCGCGGCGACCCTCGGCGGTGTCGATTCCGGAGAGGTCCGGCTGATGGGGAAACGGCTGTGAGAACGAACGGACTTCGCGCGGGACCGCCCGGTCCCGAAAACGATGCATCCAAAATTGCCCCGCGGTTCCGGCAGGGAGAATTACCCTCCATCACTCTTGCCTGCAACGGGTTGCATAATACGTCTTTGCCGGCAATCCTCGTCGCCGTGGTGACCGTCGCGGGGTGCGCGAGCCCCCCCGCGCTCCGCTGCGTCGACATGGACGCGCGAGGAGGCCGGCTCCTCCCCCTGGGGCTCAGCCCGGCGCGCGTGTACGGCATCGGCCTCTCCTACGCCGGCCACGCCGGGGAGACCGGCCTCCGGCGCCGCGCGCGCACGGGACCCCCGGTATTCGAGAAGGGCCCGTCCTCGCTCAATGCGATGGGCCGCCCGGTGCGGATGCCGTCGAGGGCCGAGCTCATCGACGCCCTCGAGCGGCTCGAGCCGGGTCTCGGGCGGAGGGCGGACAGGGAGTTCGCCGATCTCCCGGCGCTGCTCGATTACGAGGCCGAGCTCGCCTTCGTGCTGCTCGAGGACGTGGACTGGCGGCGGATCGACGAGCGGGCCTACGCCCCCCGGATGGGCTTCTTCATCGCGAACGACCTCTCCGCCCGCTCCGTCGCGGTACTGGGCGAGGGACGGCCCGACCGCGATGCATTCTGGGGCGCGTCGAAGAGCTTCCGCGGTTTCATGCCGGTCGGGCCGACCATGTGGGTGCCGGATGCGTTGTCCCTCGACGCGGTCGTCTGCGTAATCCTCACCACCGAGGTGAACGGCGAGGTGAGACAGCGCGACTCGACCGGAAGGCTCCTCTACACGCCGCGGCGGATGCTGAAGGCCGTCGCCGCGCGCTTCCCCGACGACCTCCCGGCCGAGGGGGATGTCATACTCACCGGCACGCCGGCGGGGGTGGCCCTGCGGGTGCCGGCGTGGAAGACCGCCCTCGCTGATCTCCTCGGCATCGACCGGTTCGCCCGGCTGTCATCCGTCATCGGGATGGCGGAGCGGAGCGGCCGGTTCCTCGCCCCCGGCGACGAGGTGACCGTCTCGGGCGGTCCGCTCGGCTCGGTGACCACTGTCATCGAGTAGACGTTGTACTGAACTGCTTGGGACCATGGATGTTGCAAACATATTCGGCGCGCGCGGCGCCGAGGGCATACACGTCGAAGACGCCGCGCCGCTGTCACCGATGAACGGCATCCGCCCGGCGGCCGGACCTGCTCCCGATTCCCATTTGCGCCCGCGCCATCGGCGGTGTATGGTGTATGCGCAGTTTGCCGTTCACGCACCGTACAAGGGAGGCGCGCCATGTTCTTCAGGCAGTTCAGGGTGGAGGGGCTCGGGTGCTATTCGTACCTCGTCGGGTGTCCGCGGGCCGGGGTGGCCTGCGTGGTGGATCCGGAGCGGCATGTCGACCGCTACCTCGATGCCGCGCGGGAGGAGGGGATGCGGATCACGCACATCTTCGATACCCATCTCCACGCCGACCACGTCACCGGGAGCCTCGAGCTCGCCCGCCGGACCGGGGCGGCGATCCACGTGCACCCGGCGGTCGAGGCCGGCTACGAGCATGTTCCCGCAAGGGGGGGCGACCGGTTCGTCCTCGGCGCGGCGGAGATCGAGGTCGTCGAGACGCCCGGCCACACGCCGAACTCCATCACCCTCGCGGTGACCGACGCCGCGCGCTCCCGGGAGCCGATGATGCTCCTCACCGGCGACCTCCTCTTCGTCGGCGACATCGGCCGGCCGGACCTCGCCGGCGAGGACCTGCTCGAGGAGCAGGTGAAAAACCTCTATAGCAGTCTCTACCGGACGCTCTCCCGCTTCCCCGACTGGGTGGAGGTCTATCCCGCGCACGGGGAGGGGTCCCTCTGCGGGAAGGGGATGAGCGCCAAGCCGATGACCACGCTCGGCTTCGAGCGGCGCGCCAACCCGCTCCTCGCCGGCATGCCGTTCGAGAAGTTTCGGGAGATCATGACCGCGGAGTTCCAGGCACGACCCGACAATTTCGCGGTCATGGTGGAGAAGAATCGGAAGGGGCCCGCGCCGCTCGAGGAGGCCGCCGCCGTGCGGAGGCTCTCCGCCGACGAGGTGGAGGCGGCGCGGAAGGACGGCGCCGTCCTCGTCGACCTGCGGGACGCGGAGGCGTTCGGGGCCGCGTTCATCCCCGGCTCCCTCAACATCGGCCTCCGCCCGCAATCGCCGAACTGGCTGGGGATGGTCGTCGAGGCGCGGGAGCGGATCGTCCTCATCGCCCACTCGGACGCCGACGCGGGGGCGGCGGTGGAGCAGTTCCGGCGGGTGGGCTACGACGGCATCATCGGCTCCCTCGACGGAGGCATCTCCGACTGGGCCGCCCGGGGAAAGCCGCTCGACCACCTCCCGCAGCTCTCGGTGTTCAGCCTGGCGCACGTGCTGGAGAAGTACCCCGACCACGTCCTCCTCGACGTGCGGACGGACGGCGAGTGGGAATCCGGCCGCATCGAGGGCGCCGTGCACACGCCGATCTCCGCGCTGCTCAAGGACGGGATCGAGGTCGACGCCTCGCGCCACGTCACGGCGATCTGCAACTCCGGCTACCGCTCGAACATCGCGGGGAGCTTCCTCAAGGCCCGCGGCTTCGCGCACGTCTTCAGCGTCATCGGCGGCATGACGGCGTGGGAGAACGCGCGGCGCGCCGGCGGTCTGGTGGATGGGCGGCCGGCGTGACGCGCCCCGCACGGGAGACCGGCCTCCGGCGCCGCGCCCGCGCGGGACCCCCCGTCTTCAGCAAGAGCCCGGCCTCGCTCAACGCGGTGGGGCGGCCGGTGCGGATGCCGTCGGCGACGAGGTGACCGTCTCGGGCGGCCCGCTCGGCTCGGTAACCACTGTCATCGAGTAGACCCTGTACGAGGCATCTTGATCTTATTCGAATGGCGTACAGACGCGATTATGATTACGACGCATGTCTCGATCCGCGAGACTATCGCCCCGCAAGAACATAGAATTGATAGACGTTGAACGGAATTGAATGGGTGCGAATGCGCTGCAAACCTGTTCGCCCCGCGCTGCACGCGGGGTAAATTTCATCCGATCACACTTATTTGCAGGAGGATATGTAATACGTCTTCTTATTGTAATTTGAGGCGGTCGGTGTGCATTACGGGTTGAGGATAATGGCATTGATCAGAGACGACCATTCCTGACAGCAGACACGGGAGATCTGATTCCGATGACAGCCGAACTTGAAGCCCTCGTAAAGAAGGCGGCTGCCGCCATGATATCGGCGGGAGCCCGGGAGGTGTATCTGTTCGGGTCATCCTCGCGCGGCATTGACGATGCTGAGTCGGATATCGACCTGGCGATCGCAGGTCTCCCCCCCGCACTCTTTTTCCGTACTATCGGCCTTGCCCGGCGCATTCTGAAGAAGCCGGTTGATCTTATCGATCTCGATGAGCCGAATCCCTTTACGGACTATCTGAAAACCAGCGGGGGGCTCATTCGTGTTGCATGAATTAGGCCGGCAGGTTGATGTGGAATGCCGCCAATTACGCCGGCTGTTGGAGACACATGCCGGTATTCTGGGCAGATGTCGCTAATTCGCGCCTTCAGTTGATGAGAGGGCTGCACTCGCGGCTATTCTGCACGCTTTCTACAACGGCGTAGAGAATATTTTCAAACGAATTGCGCTGGCACTGGATCACGAGATCCCCCGCGGATTATCCTCACATGCTGACTTGCTGGCTTCCATGACCAGCCCCAAACCCCATCGCCCCGCACTTCTCTCTGAATCGCTGTCCGAGACGCTTCAGGAATACCTTGATTTTCGTCATGTATTCCGTCAGGCCTACAGTTTTGAATTGAGGTGGGAGAAGATGAAGCATCTTGTCCTTGGTTTGGGTGAAACATTCCAGCGCTTGGAGCAGGAATTGGGCGCCTTTTTAGGCAAGATGGAGTAATGGAGTAGAGGCTGGACGGCACCGGATTGGCTCGAACGCGTTGCAGACAAATTCGCCCCGCCTATTCTGCGGGGCGAATCTATTCCCGGCGCGCCGATACGCCGGACAGCGGAGAGGCCGCCCGCGCTATTCGAGCTCGATGATCCCGCCGCACTCGGGGCACTTGAACTTCCCCTCGTCGCGGTCGATCCAGTAGACCGTGTCCTCGCCGGTCCCCACCCTGCCGCAGTGCGGGCACCGGTAGCTCCCGTCCCCCGGCATCTTGAAGATCCCGTCGTACCCGCTCGCCATCATCCCGAGCGTGTCTTCCAGGAACTCGTCCTCGCCGTACATCGTCGCGATCTCCGGAACCCCTACTCCCCCACCCTCGTGCCTCGCGGAACAAGGTCACTCTATCGCTCCTGATCCGGCCGGGGCAAGCGAAATCCCGTCCGGTATGGCAGCGGAACGCCCCGCGTTTCCGCGGGGCGAATATCCGCGCGCCATCTTCCGCCGGAGTATGCCGCGCCCAACGTCCGCGAGGGAACGCGGGCGGGTGCCCCGCCTACGCCTTCACCTCGCTCAAGGGGATGCCGAGCGCCTTCGCCACCCCCTTGCCGTAGGCGGGATCGGCCTTCATGCAGTGACGGGCGTGGCGGACCTTGATCTCCTTCGGCGCGTCGCCGAGTGCGCGGGCGGTGTTGCCGAAGAGCGCCTCCTGCTGCGCGGGCGTCATCAGCCGGAACAGCCTGCCGGGCTGGTCGAAATAGTCGACGTCGTCCTCGGCGTATTTCCAGCGGTCGGCGTCGCCGCTGATCTTGAGCGGCGGCTCCGCGAAGTCGGGCTGCTGCTGCCACTCGCCGTAGCTGTTCGGCTCGTAGGCGAGCGTGCCGCCGAAGTTGCCGTCCACGCGCATGGCGCCGTCCCGGTGGTAGCTGTGGGCGGGGCAGCGCGGCTTGTTGACCGGGATCAGGTGGTGGTTCACGCCGAGCCGGTAGAGCTGCGCGTCGTGGTAGGAGAAGAGGCGCCCCTGGAGCATCTTGTCCGGGGAGAACCCGATGCCGGGCACCACGCTCGCCGGGTTGAAGGCCGCCTGCTCGACCTCGGCGAAGTAGTTCTCCGGGTTACGGTTCAGCTCCATCATCCCCACCTCGATCAGCGGGTAGTCCTTGTGGAACCAGACCTTGGTCAGGTCGAACGGGTGGTACGGGCACTTCTCCGCGTCCTCCTCCGGCATCGCCTGGATGCAGAGCTGCCACTTCGGAAACGCCTTCCGCTCGATGCTCTCAAAGAGGTCGCGCCCGTGGCTCTCCCGGTCCTTCCCGACGAGGGCCTCGGCCTCTGCGTCCGTCAGGTTCTTGATGCCCTGCTGGCAGACCCAGTGGAACTTGACCCAGTGCCGCTCGTTCGCGGCGTTGATCATACTGAAGGTGTGGCTCCCGAAGCCGTGCATGTGCCGGAAGGTGGCCGGGATGCCCCGGTCGCTCATCGTGATCGTGACCTGGTGCAGGGCCTCGGGGAGCGAGGTCCAAAAGTCCCAGTTGTTCTTCGCGCTCCGCATGCCGGTGCGCGGATCCCGCTTCACGGCATGGTTGAGGTCCGGGAACTTGAGCGGGTCGCGCAGGAAGAAGACGGGCGTGTTGTTCCCCGCGAGGTCCCAGTTCCCTTCCTCCGTGTAGAACTTGACGGCGAATCCGCGGATGTCGCGCTCCGCGTCCGCCGCGCCGCGCTCGCCGGCGACCGTGGAGAAGCGGACGAAGAGGTCGGTCTTCTTCCCGACCTTCGAGAAGAGCTTGGCCCTCGTGTAGCGGGTGATGTCGCGGGTGACGGTGAACGTCCCGTACGCCCCCCACCCCTTGGCGTGCATGCGCCGCTCGGGGATGACCTCCCGGTCGAAGTGGGCGAGCTTCTCCAGGTACCAGACGTCCTGCAGCAGCATCGGGCCGCGCGGCCCGGCGGTCAGCGAGTTCTGGTTGTTCGGGACCGGCGCCCCCACCTTGGTCGTCAGCTTCTTTTTATCATCCATGGTCTCCTCCCCTGCGGGGCGCCGCCTCGGCCCGCGCCGCATCGGCGGCACCCGCGGTGCAATTGTATGAAAGAAAGGACGGGACGGCCATGAGATTTTCCGGCCGACGCTCCGCTTTTCCGCTTGACTTTCATGATGTATCTTGTTACCTCCCAACCGGTTGCACGATCAGGAACAGGGGATGCGGGAGTGGCGCGGGAGTGCGCGGCGGGGATCGGCGACCACCTCCTGCCCCTGATCGGGAAATGCCGCTCCGCATTCCCCGTCGCCACGTTCGTCCGGGACCGCCATGAGCGGCATCCCGGCGGGGGTGAAGATCACCCGGCGCGGCGCCCGCGCGGCGCTGGCCCGGGCCCTCATGGGGGGTATCTCCACCTGTCACGGCCGGGCTCCGGGGGGAGGGATCGCACGTGAGAAAGGCGCTGTGTGCGCTGGTTCTCCTCGCATCGATCCCTCCCTGCCGCGGGGAGGAGAATCGGACCTACCAGTTCGGGGTCTCCGGCGACGGCTTCCTGCCGCCGGCCAGGCGCGACGCCTACGGCCCGGGCCTCGACTCCGACGCCACGGGCAGGCCGTTCTACTGGGCGCCGCGGGACGAGCCCTCGACCATGATGCCGCACGCCGCCCCCGACCCGACGCTGCGGGTGAAGCCGGACGGCTACGGCCTGGGCGTCGGGAGGGATCAGTACGGCAGGCCCATGGAGCGACGGGGCTGGGATTGAAGCGCCCCTCCCGGGATCAACCGTGACGGCCGTCGCGGAGGGCCCCATCCACCGGCGCGGGGACGTCCGCCCGGAATTGTTTTCCGCGGCGCCGTCCGCCGGGCCGACATGGACGCGGACACCCGGCTGAACCGGTCGACGTCGCCGGTGATGTCCACGGATTCGCCCGGCAGGGGCCCGGGGCGAATAAGTTTCCATCCTATTGGCAGATAAGAAGTTGGATACAACGTCTACGAAAATCCTCTTGACATATTCGCTATTCGCGAATAGCGTATCTGTATGAATATGAAACCACAAGACGTCCTCGTCACACTAAAGCTATTGGCATCGGGATGGCCGGGAAGCTATGCGGCAATGGGCAAGCAGATAGGCCTGAGCGCCTCTGAAACCCATGCCGCTCTTCGCCGCGCACGTCAGGCTGGATTGATTCATCCGAAGGATAATATCCCCAACAAATCGGCGGTGTCCGAGTTCCTTTTGCATGGCCTCAGGTATGTGTTTCCGGGCCATCGCGGCCCGAAGACACGGGGCATGCCCACAATCCATGCGGCGCCACCGCTGGTTGCGGAGTTTCGTTTATCATCGTCTTCCGATGAGGATGTACCTGTGTGGCCTGATCCGGAAGGCGAACAGCCCGGCTATGAATTCGAACCCTTATGCCGATCCGTGCCGCTTGCAGCCCGCAATGATGCCGGGCTCTACGAATGGTTGGTACTCGCGGATGCACTGCGCGGCGGACGCGCCCGCGAGCGGGAACTTGCCTCGGGAATCGTCCGAAAGCGTCTCCAATATGAAATCTGCAATACGCATTGATGACATCGCAACTGTGGCATTGCGACTGGAACCGCTTCGGGAGAAGTGCGTATTCACGGGCGGAGCCATAATAGGCCTCCTCATGGATGACCCGGCCTTGGTCAGCATTCGCCCTACAAAAGATGTGGATGTCATCGTCGAGGTCCGGACGCGCATTCACTATGCTGATCTTGAGGGACGACTGCGCGGGCTCGGTTTCAAACATGCTATGTCCGAGGGGGCACCTAAATGTCGCTGGATCATTGACAACATCCGCGTGGATATTATGCCGGTGACCGATCAGACCGGCGAGCTCAGCGATACATGGTTCGAGCTTGCTCTCCGAACGGCGACGAAAGCACGTGCCGGCAAAGCTGAAATATGGATGGTGACCGCACCGTGTCTCGTTGCGACGAAACTAGAGACCTTCATAGATCGCGGCAAGGGGGACTTCATGGCCAGTCACGATATCGAGGATCTCCTAGCCGTCATAGATGGTCGTGAAGCGTTGGTCGAGGAAATCGCCGCCTCATCAGCCGATCTTAGGCATTTCATCGCGGACAAAATAGCCGAGCTTCTGGGGAATATGAGGTTCCTTGATAGTCTGCCGGGCCATCTGCCACCCGATGATGCAAGTCAGCGGCGATTGCCCATTGTCCATGAACGACTACGGGCAATCGCAGCGTTGGCGACTGGTTCCGACTCCTGACTGAAGGGAGCGGGGACGGATATGAGCGGGCGGATGGAGAAGACAACTGCCGCGTGGTGAGGGATTATTCAGCGAGCAACGGCCGGGGCCCTACGGCGGAATGGCACATTGCCGGCGAGCATTCCGCGTCGCCTCCGTCCATTTGTAAAGAGTAAAGGTGTGACCCCCAATTATTCAGCCGGAACATAGTATCATGGTCCGACCCGGGAATAGAGAATACACCGGGAATACAAACTTCACCCGCCGCATGACCGCCTATATGCTGAGGGCCGGGCCGTACATCTCATCTTCCACGTAGCGGAATCTCCTGGCCGAAACGACGCCCACGAGCGCCCCGCCCGCGGCCCATAGAATCAGAAACAGCACGCACCGTCCCCATTCGCCGTTGAAGCTCCCGAACATGGAGGCCCTGAGCCCCCGCACGACGTGCGTGAGCGGGAGACAGTGGGATACCACTCTGTAGGGCTCAGGCGAGAGTTCGATCGGGTAGGCGCCGCCCGCAGAGGCGATCTGTACGACGAGGAGCAGAACGCACAGCAGCTTCGCCACATCCCCGAGGAGCGAGACGAGGGGGAGGATCGTCGCGCTGTAGGCAAGCGCCGCGGCGATCAGAACGGCGACGAGGCCGGCGGGGTGAACGGAGCGGATGCCCATGCCGTACCGTATCGTGACGCTGAGGAGGAGCGCCCCCGCCAGGGAGACGCAGACAGGGATCGCCCACTTGCCGGCGACCTTCGCTGCGGCGCCCCCGCCCGCGGCGCTCCGCGGCAGCACGGTGAGGCGGAAGAGGAACGCCGGCATGAGGGCGCCGACCCAGAGCGAGAGCGCCATGAAGTAGGGGGCGAACGCCGGGCCGTTGGAGGGGACGGGCGCGAGCTCCTCGTGGCGGACCTGAACGGAGACCGCCATGTGCTCGGCGTCCGGCCTCTCGGGCCGAGGGGCCCGGGTGATCTCCCGTATGACCGAGCGGACGGCGTCGAGCCCCTTGAGGAGGTCGGAGGAGAGGACGGCATTCCAACGCTCGATCTCGATCTTCCGATTGACGTCGGCCGCCATGTCCTCGGCGAAACGCCCGCCGATGATGCTGGCGACGTAGCTCGACCCCTGCGAGGTGATCAGCGTGAGCGCGCCGGTCTTCGCGCCGGGAACGGCGCTGCCGCTGAAATCCTCGGAGACGACGAGCGCGAAGTAGACCTCGCCCGACCTGACCGCCCCCTCGGCGGACTCGGCGCTGTCGAATCGCACGAACCGGAACGGCCGTTTCTCCTCGAGTCCCTCGACGAGCTTCTCGCCCAGGTTGTGGTGAGCGCCCCTGTACTCGGTCCCCCTGTCGAGGTTGGCGAGCCCGACCGGGAGGCGGCTCACGTTCCCGTAGGGGTCCCACATCGCGCCGAGGTAGATGACGCAGTAGAGGGAGGGGACGAGCGCGATTGCGATCACCGCTCGCCGGAGCCTGGGGCGCATCCTCAAGAGGGCGATCTCCGCCCGGAGTACGCGAAGCGCCTGCGCCCCGACGGCGCGAGAAGCGCCATCACCCGAATTGGAACTCATGCGGCTCATGATCCCGTTCGCACCCGCGATTATATCAGAAGAGGCGAGACGTTTGATTTCACACTCCGACCGTCGGCAGCTTGCTGATCGACGGGCCGGCTATCCGGCTGCCTCATGGACGTCCCGAAACAGCGGATAAGCGGAACCTGCTTCCCTGAAGGTTCAGAAACTTATGAGTCAATAGTAGAGGTCTGACCCTGATTTATTACACCTGCCGCTGCTGCACATGCAAGCCACGCTTCTCAGGTCGGGTGCAGCGTATGGTTAGATTACGCTGTTGTAGAATACTTCCTGATATAGGCTGATCTAAAATAAGCACCTAGTAAAGCACCCAAGTAAGAACTTATGCTCCAGACAAGAATACAAATAAGCATCTCAAACGAAAACTCAGGATACCTGATTAGGATGAATATTGAATAACGGAATTATCTTGTTGACAAACCCACCTCCCCCAGGGTATATTAGTACCAGAAAATGGAGGTGGCTATGAACCTGATTGAGATTAGCAGAATGTCGGAGAATGAGGCAAGGGAATACGTCGAGAGTATCCGTTGGCCGCAAGGCCCCGTGTGCCCCCACTGCGGCGACAAGAAGCGCGCCTATCCGCTCAAGGGCAAGGCGACGAGGTCCGGCGTATACAAGTGCGGGGCCTGTCGGAAGCAGTTTACTGTGACAGTCGGTACGGTCCTCCACCGCTCGCATATCTCCCTGAGACAGTGGATTATCGCCTTCCATCTGATGTGCTCCAGCAAGAAGGGCGTCTCGGCCCTCCAACTTCAGCGCGAAATGGGCCTGAAGTCCTATCAGGCCGCGTGGTTTCTCGCGCATCGTATACGCGCCGCCATGAAGGAAGACCCGCTCGCCTCTCTCCTCGACGGCACGGTGGAGGCGGACGAGACTTACATCGGGGGGAAGGGAAAGCCCGGATCGAAGCGCGGTAGGGGCACCTCGAAGATGCCGGTGGTCGCGCTCATATCCCGTAAGGGGCGCGCATACTCGAAGCCGGTCGAGCGCGTCAACGCCAAGGAACTGAAGGGCGCGATCCGTAAGATGGTAAGTAAGGATTCCAGGATAATCACCGACGAGTGGAAAGCGTATCAGGGGATAGGGAGAGAATTCGCGGGCGGACACGAATCGGTAAATCACGGAGAAAAGGAGTACGCCCGCGGCGATGTTCATGTAAACAATGCGGAATCTTACTTTGCTTTACTGAAGCGCGGTGTACATGGTATATTTCATCATGTCTCCCGCGAACATCTTGGACGTTACTGCGATGAGTTCTCATTCCGCTGGAATCATCGTAAAGTATCCGATGGTGAAAGGACGATCGCGGCTATCCGGGGAATCGCAGGGAAGAGGTTGGCATATCAGGCAAGCCGGTAGTTTATAAAGAAGCATCTTACAATGATAAGGCAAGAATACTTATTCAATATGAGCAATGCCATACGCCAGAAATTAGGCAAGTACCAGATTTTTAATATAGATGCTTTTCTCTGGCTATCGAATGCAAAACCCAATTCTATTCATGCGGTCGTCACTGATCCCCCCTATGGGTTGGTGGAATATACAGCGAAACAACTCGAAAAGAAAAAGAACGGGAATGGCGGAGTCTGGAGAATCCCTCCATCGTTCGATGGTTGCCAACGCAGCCCCTTGCCGCGCTTCACTATCCTTAATGGGAATGACAAAGAAGCATTGAGGTCATTTTTCGATAAGTTAGCGCGCGAGCTTTTACGTGTCCTAGTCCCGGGCGCCCATGTATTCATCGCCACAAACCCACTTGTTTCTTATCTGGTTTATGAGCCGTTCATCTCCAATGGATTCGAGAAGCGAGGGGAGGTTATTCGAGTGGTTCAAACCCTAAGAGGCGGCGACCGCCCTAAAAACGCGCATCAGGAATTCCCTGACATATCTGTAATGCCAAGGTCGTGTTGGGAGCCGTGGGGTCTATTTAGAAAGCCATGCGAGGGTAGAGTGCAGGATAACCTGCGCAAATGGCGGACTGGAGGATTGCGCCGCGTTTCAGATACCGAACCTTTCAAGGATTTGATTTATTCGCCGCCCGCACGCGGAATAGAACGTGAAATTGCCCCGCACCCATCATTAAAACCGCAGCATTATCTTAGGCAGATTGTCAGGGCAGCGCTGCCTCTTGGCAGCGGAATCATTCTCGACCCATTCATGGGGTCAGGGTCTACCATTGCTGCCGCAGTGGCGTGCGGTCTTGAAAGTATAGGGCTGGAAGTTAATAATGAGTTCTTTGGAATTGCTGAAAGGGCCATTCCGAAACTCGCCATTTATAATCCTTCCGGAGACAATAATAATGGTCCGGAATACTGACTTTAATAATTCTGTCCCCTTGCCTCCGGGGCTCGCCATTGCTTCAATAAGGAAGGCGATAGAATACGTGGAAAGGGAATTGGCTGACTTAGCAGAACTCTATTTTGAGCAAGCGAATGTATTCAGCGCCTTAGTTGGGATATATGCTACTAAAGCACTTGATGCAAACAGTGTGTATGAAAAGCAGCGACATGCCGATTTGGCGCAACAGCGATTCCCTGATTTGAAAAAGCGCGGAAGCGGTGCAAAGCCAAGCCCACGAGAATCACTTGAATGCAAAGCGAGTAAAAGACCATGGGCAGTGCAATCGCATTACGACCATTCCGGTTGGTATATTATCTGGCGCTATCTTGTCGATACAACCTGTTCACTTGAGCGCAATCGCCCGGTAATTATCTGGAGAGTTGATGTTGTCTTCGTAAAGAAGAACGATTGGAAATATGAGGGTAGCAAGGCAAAAGCCGGCAGAGGTGGAAGAACCCATACTTTTGGGATGAAAAACCCGGCATCCAAGTTAAAAAATGCTGCTGTTTATAATCGCGTAGATGTAAAGATCTCTGGAGGGAAAGCTATCCCTCGAAACGGAGGGTGATACAGGAGGATAAGATGGCCCATGAAAAAAGAGAAGGGAAATCACGCCGCCTAAAACCCATTTCTCTTCATCCTCTTCCAGTCCAAGATGCCATATCGGCTTTCATTGCCGTTGATCCGAAGAAGATTGAAGAGAGGATGAAACGGGAAAAGAAGCAGGATTAGATTGCTGGCAGATTATCAGACATAGGTTTTTGAACATCGGCTACTGGAGCCATTGCTTTTAACTTCTCCGAGATTATCCTTTCTCGTTCCATTCTAAAAGAATCTTGATTGATAACTTCAAGAATTTTTGAAACTGGCACCACAATAGCTATCCCCATATTCAACCGCTCTTCGAGAAGCGCATTATCGGACGTGCTTGCATCTTCTGATAATTTCGATTCCCAGTGACCGTGCATAAGACCCATCCAATAAAATAGTCTCTCGGCACCCGTTCTAAAAGATTTCCCTATAACGCGACTAGCGCCGGTATACAGGAATACTGGTGATCCACTCAGCCCACCAATTGATCTGGCTTCCACCAAATAAGCGTCGATAGGCCCGAGGTCGTCCGTATGTACCCGCTCATCTGGCATAAGTGCTATATTCCCAACTCTGACAATGGGGAGATTCTTTTGACGACCATAATGACTTGAAAATAGCCCGGTTAAAAATACCTCGTCTCCAACTCCAATCCCTTCCGATTTAATTACCTTATCGGTCATAACCATCTCTAGGGGGATAGACATATAGTCGAACCGATCAATCGGGAGCATCAATGACAATACTGCTACATCCACAGATTTATCGTTGGGATGGAACATCCAATTTGCTAATGGAGTTGAAACGTATGCGCTTGATCCGGCAGTAGTATTCACCCTCAACCACACCTGCCCATCCGTGGCATGCTTCTTGACATGTTCTATGACGTGCCGCGCTGTAACAATGTAGGCGAAAAAAATAGAGTTATCTGTTGGGATGGAAACCGCAACGAAAAATACAGTACCGGCTAAAGCATATCCATCGCCTACTTTAAAGCAGGCGAATGCCACGCATTTTCGTACCGTGTCCGGAACTTGCATGGGATTACGCTCCTCTTCGGCAACGTAATACTGAGGGCATCCCCCCAAACGATAATCTACCATAAGCCTGTTCATTGTCGTGCTATAATTCCCTATGAAAACATGGGTTTGTTAAGCGGATAATTCCGTTGAATAATATAGCCCTGTACTAAGTACTAAATAGTTCCAAAACGATTTCCTAAGATATGGCTGTCCCAAATAGCTAGCCAAACAACTGCCTAAAGCAAAGCATAATGGAAATACTATTAGAAAGATGATCCCGAGCAAAGATTCTGGAGATCTACCAGTTTTCACTACTATCGGTCTAAAGATAACTACTTCAATAATTGCGTACAAACTGAGAGAGACAGAAATACCGATAATCAAATACAAGATCAATAAGCATAGCTTCTTCATGATTCAATGTAATCTAACGTTCAGGCCGAGACGCGTTTTTATGCGCCAGCATAAATACGTAGTCTCCAGCCTCTGGTTCGACCCTCTTATATCAGTCTTGTGATCAGAACGATTGCCAAAGCTCCGAGTGCAGCAAGATACGTTTTGGGGGGTAAGCGAAAGCGCATGCCCCACGCGATGCTGATGTATGCCAGATTGAACAGGACGAGCAGAGCATCGAAGAGCGTACGAAGTGCCTCTGCGAAGAAGCTGTTGACGTCGTCCGGAATGGCACGCAGCAGTGCCGTGAAGCCAAGAACCATGAACGCCGCTGCTACTTGGAAGTAGAAGAACTCCTGAGTGCTCAGTCGTGGCTCGGTCCACGCACGGCCCTTCCGAACGAAGTGTCGCCACATCAGAACGAGGATGAGCCCCCAGAGACATAGTATCAGCCAAGGGGCGAATCGTCCCGCATTGCTGTCTTCGCCGAAGGCAAACAGGATTATGGCAACAAGGGCTGCGACCGGAAACACGAGCATGCCGCCACCGACGACGAGGTAGATCGCCATACTTGCTATCGAGTTTGTCTGCCATGTTGTGCGTGCTCGAGTCATCTTCTCACGAGGTCGAACGATTACTTGGGTTCGAATTCCTTTTCCGCGAGTGATGATCACAGCAAATGTCTTCCCATGGAAAATATGTTGCGACGGACAATATGAATACCTGAAATCAAGTTATATCCAGGAAGAGGCTCCAATCAACGACAGCCTCTCTAGCGTAATGGGCGGCCCATGCGAGGCGTCTCGATGGGACCATACGGTTCGCCCCGCTGCTTCTCCAGCTTCGCCACGAGATCCCGAACGGCCTGATTCACCACGTCCGAGCGGGTCACCCGATCCCACCACGCCACCCGGCGAATCGCCTCAGCAACGTACGCGGCGAGTTCGATTGTCTGCCGGTACGTCTCGCCCTTGGCCCTCCGCGGGCGGGTCCATCCCCCAGGTTGTCTGACGTGTCGCCGTATCTTTTCAAGGCATGGCCGGACCGCCGGGGACTTTCCCAGGGAGCGCCTTGAGCGTCATCGAGTGATCCATTGAAATGTCAGCGGTCATACCTGTTATCCCGTCGGCACCAAGATGGATTGTAAACGACAAATGTACTAATAGTCCAAGGGAAATCAGGGAATTCGCGTTAGTAGAGTATCGGTAATCCGCTATCCTTTCAGTTTACCGCGATCGGCAGGATCCAGGGGGTCTGCTTGCTTTTGGCTATGTGCTTTCGGATGGTACCATTGAAAATGGGTTGTTACAATCCGAATCGCACTCAACGCAAATAGGAAATAGCCGGCGGCAGACCTCTACTATTGACTAGACCATGGTGGAAGATTCAGAAACCCATTAGTCAATTGTAGAGGTCTGATTCTGATTTTACACAGAAGGGAAAAGGCACGAGCGAGAGGATGGAGAAACGGCTGCAGACCGGTGAGGGACTATTCAGCGAGCAATGGCCGTGGCCTGACCTCGGAATAACCCAATTACGGCGAGCATCCCAAGTCGGCGCTTTCTATTGTTAAGAATAAAGATGTGACCGCAAGCACCATGATGACCTCCAACCGCCCCATCGAGGAATGGGAGAAGCTCATCGGCGATGTCCCCTCGGCAACGGCCATCCTGGACCGCTTCCTGCACCACGCCGAGATTATCCCGATCAAGGGCATGAGTTACCGATTGAAAGATCGGGCTTGCATATCTATCAAGGAAGGATGATTATCTGATCACTTACTGGCTGATTTTTAAGTAACCGCGAGTAGCTGATTATGATGTGACCGGTGACATTAAGAGGAGATGACCAATATGGACATATCCGCAGATGAGATCAAGGAGGGATTGGTCCTGTTCCTCGACCCGGAGATTTTAATCGCTAAAGGCGCAACGTGCTCAGTGCCAGATAATTATAGGGCGAGAAAGAGTCGGCCCTTTTTATGCATAGATGCAGATTCATCTTCTGGTACCTGTATTCCACTCTATAGCTCTGATGCTAAGGGCCGAGGACCAATTGAGGAAGATAGCAAAGAGGGAGATGATATATGGATAGTTAGTGACAGCTACTATGACACTAGGCAACAATGGAATGCGGTGGCCCATGAAACAATCATAGCTGCTGCTAGGGGAGATCAATCAACTACTGATCTAAGAAACACCGTTACTCCTGAGTGCCTTCGAGACATTAAAGAAGATTACAGAATCAGCAATCGCCTGGCATAGCCAAACCGCCTCAGCATCCAGCAACCCGTTCAGCGTCTCCTCAAACGATCTCCGCACCACCCTGTCCAGATGCGCCCGGATCTCACCCTCATCAACCTCAGAAACGCTCTTCAACCCGGCCCCTGTTTCGCTATCCTCTTCACGAGCAGTGCCTCCTCGCCTGTCGGGCGTGTTGGCTCTTCCACAAACACCGACTAGCAGGAAGCCTGCTCCTTGTAAAGTGCGAATAATAGCGTACTTTGACGTGATTAATCGGGGCCTGACAATAATACCCTCTATTTGTCCTTTTCTGTAGGGTCTGGTGCTTTGTCTCCCGTATTATCTTCTTCCCGTTTCTTTCCTTTATCATCATATCCTATATCGCGATAAAGGTTGTCAAGCGGATGATCTAAACGTCCCAAGATATCTTCGACCTTGCTTGGATAGCCAAAATACTTGCTCCAATCATAAATTCCAGCAGGCGCTATTAAACTAGGCTGGCTTAATTTATCGAGGGTCTTTTGTATATTTTCTTTCATCCCTTGATCCATCTTAAGTACAGCAATATTTGCCCTCAGATTGCCTATCATTCTATTATTTTCCTCCAGCATATTCCGAGATTCGGCACTTCTTTTTTCCAGTTCATTTTTTAGAATTCTAATAAATGATCCCATTTCATCTGCACTTCCAGCTAATCTGTTAAATATAACCAAGAATTGCTCTAATAATGGTTCACTGATACTATATGGATAACGTATCTGATGATCTATTTCGCTCCAACCTTCTTCAAATATTGTTCTCACCTGTATCTCCGCAATGATTTCCGATCCTTTATCGGGGCTCACAGTAATTGTGTAATGGATTGACCTATATCCATAAGGATGCTCATTAATTTCGCATCCCTTTTCTTTGAATGCTCTAATGATATTTTCTGAATCACCAGATCTCACATTCGCCACTGTTATTTCTTTTAAATCCCAAGTATTTACTACATAATTGTGAATGTCTTTCCAGTCATTCTTAAAAAGGTGCAATGCCCTGACACCGATCAAATCGAATATTACTTGCCTATAGTTATCCCGATCAATCGATAAGTTATTGTCTGCAATTTGTTTCCTAATTATCTTGGCTATTAAATGTTCTGGATCCTTTATTCGGAATTTAACTGAATGAACTTGAGGTATAGCTCTCAAGTTATCAGCAATCGTGTCAGCTTGAGGCTCAAGCAATTCCATATAACTTAGATAGTTCTTTTCTATCTCTTCAAGTTCAGTCCATTTGAAACCTGTACTTTTGAAATCTTCCAAAGTTATACTATATTTCTTTAAAAACATATTTTGTGCTAACATTTTGCACCTCGCCTATCCTTCTCTCATAGTGTCTGGTTATATCCCGTTCCTCCGTGGCTGGTTATGACCGGCCGATGACACTTTATCAGTGCCGACATCATCCCCGAAACATAATGCACCCTCCAAGGTTATTCCACTGGCTCTTCAAGCCCTGTGTTTCTCTTCCAGCGTTCAATAGAAGCACGATTGATCGGAGCGGTAATCATATCTGTTATATCTTTTTCTACACGTGCAAATCCAGCCTTAGACAGACGCTCTCTTACTACCATCTCTTTGCCACGAGATAATCCCTTTTGATAATGACCTGCAAGGTAATGTGCAAGCCATAGCCCCCCCTGTGAATCTCCTGCTAATGAGCTATCACTCCAGATTATACACATGTCTGCGTTAGTGAATCGCAACCTCGATTTAAATAACTCAGCTTCATCGCGATTCATTCTCCTCGCTGCTTGTAAAATACCATTGAGCTGCCCGCTCAACCTATGAACACTGTCTATGAATATTCTCCTCGTTGGTTTGGGCATTGTCTTTTGATCCAACACAATCGAGAGACCATCTACGAAATCCTTTGCTATGGCGGATACGGTTGCCTGAGCTATTGCCTGCCCCATGCAGAATTGCCATACCCAGTTCCTTAATCCTATTCCCTCTTCTGTTAGATAGTGTCTATTAGCCCCAGTAATCAACCTTGTGGCTCTTGCCATCGTATTCATTTTCGAAAGCTTACTTTGTATTTTATTGCCGTATCCTCTATCTGGATATATGTAAGAAATGTGCGGAAAAGCGTTAAGCTCCTTGATTTTCTTAACAAGCCAATCAACATGTCCATTCGGTTTATCTATCGTAGGGGGATCGCCTAAGATTGCTACAGTGGCAGCAACAAAAGGGGGGTCGCCATCATTCATCGGCATCGTGCCTGCTTCGTCACCATAAATCCGAAGAATAGCCATGTCTCAACCTGCCTTTCTACTGGTGACAATCGTGATGGCATTATTCCCATAATAGCACTGCTGGCAGCCCTGCATGATGTATATGCCCTATTCATTGGATATTCTACCGGATCATGGTGGAGAGAATAAGCAAAGCATTTTAAAGCATTTTGCGTTTTGTCCATTCTCCAATTCAATTTCCCGCAGCCTGGTTGCAGCCAGGAACACCACCTTGTTTCCGTCAGGAATACTGGCAGCTTCGCATATGTTCACTGGGATATATTCAGGCCGAGTTGTTCACCCTCCTGTTCTTTCGCCTTCGGAGCCTCGCGCATTTCATCCGGGACGGGCGGCATTTCATCGGATCGGAAGCATTCGCCCTCAATGACAGCATTAAGGAGATTAGCTTGCTCAGGATAGCATTCGACTGTTGCCTCCAGCACCCAGAGCAGTTCAAGGAGTTCGGTTGTAAACTGACTGGTCCATTTCTCAGGGCGGATATCATCGAGGGGGGATGATTTCTTCCCGGCCCCTTTCTTCATGCGATATTTAAGCCATGATCGTACAACCTTGAGTCCCGAAACTTCATACTCGTAAACCTCGGGTGTGACAGGTAAGAACTTGCCATCGCCTACATGCAGCGTTCGGTTATTTTCTTCATAATGGAACGACTCAGGATAACCAGCAGAGCTGCCGGGGACAGCCTTCACGCACTTAGCCTTACCGGGTGGGATCTGCCCCAAGCGCTTGCCTTTAGGCACAAAGCGCTCACCGTAAGTATGCAACCACAGTAGTCGCGCCCCGATATCGGAAATCTTATCGAACAGCATGCCATCCTTTGTAATCGGCACTCTCAGCTCTCGCGTTTCTAGTTCCTTTTGAAATCGCGCGGTAAAGGCTGGCTGCGCCAAGACTCCATAAAGATAAGCTGCGAAATCCTCCGGCGCTACTTTCCGTATGTACACCTTGCCGAGCTGTTCGAGCAAGCCGGGGAGGATATTGGATTGCGTTGCGTTTCTTTTCCTGTACAGGGGTACAATATCTCTCCCTCCCCTTCCGGAAAAATAGTGACGATCGGGGATTTCAGCTGCTGATGTTAATGCTGGACCTTGCCCAAGTTCCAATGTCATCGAACTTGCAAGATAAAGCTGCTTTGGGCCATGAGTGCGCCAGAGATCGGGACGGAGGTAGTCTCCGATACGATTGTCCGCAAACATCCATTGTCTATCGAACGAACGATATGCGTAGCGTTCAATCTGCGGCGGGGAGACATTACGTGGTAAATGATTAAGAGGACTGCCATCTCCCTGCCGGAAATACAGAAGTGGGTACCTCAATGAAATCTTCCGATCTCGTGTCTCCTTAAAGGCATTAGCCCTATCGTCTGCGACAAGCAACGCTCGCCACCTTGATTTCAAGGTTTCTATCTCATGGCAAATTGGCCAAGTTCGTTTCATCTCGCAACCAGTATGTTGCCACGGCATAATATCAGTTAAAAGAGGCCAGTTGAAATAATGGCCCTTCCCCATAGGGCGAAATGGAGCATGCCAATCGTTAAGGCAGGCCTTCCACTCTACTTTGGAATAATCATCGATGGCTTCAAGCGCAGCAAGCTTGGTCTTGCTATCGCCCTCGATGCGGGAGTAATGGACTCGGGCGGGTTTGTCTTTATTCGCCTTCTTCGCGCGGACAGCGACGGCTATGGCGACCGGGGTCTGAATGGCGAAAACGTTTTCGCTTTTTCGCGTACCGCGACCTTCTCCGCCAAGATCAAGAATCCATATCTCTTCACAAATTCGTCGCATATGTTCCCGCATCCCACAAAAGGCATCGCCATCCAGGTAACTTGATGCGCTGATAAAACTGACCACACCAGGGCATTGCGATTTCTCGTGTTCGAAGACCTTCCAGAGCGCCCAGCGCCAGAAATAGACATAGAGATTATAGAGATTCTTGAGGTGGACGCCATGCCCGGCAGCTATGGCAGGATTAATGAAGTCGCGAAGAATAGAGCGTTTTTCTCTTTCTGATATCCTCGCCTTTGCGCTCGTGATTTTACGTATTTGACCCCTTTTGTCCCGCTTGCGGTCGTCGGGTAAAGGATCTCCAAATCGAACCCAACCTCCATAGCGGGCCAGACTATCCTCTCGAGTAATATCCACGGCCTCGTGACGGTCGTAAGGAGGATTGCCCAAGCAGACAATGACGGGAACGCTGTTCTTTACTTTGAGCGCCTTTGCGTGTTGCTCCGCGATGGGTCGCAGAAAGAAGGGCAATTGTGGAGGCTCGGCATGGGGGCTTTCAAGTGTGTCGGTCAGGAATATGTGGGTTCCGTCGGCGGGAAGTGATGCACCACGGTCACTCAGTGCACGGCTGACGCGCAACTCGGTCACAGCGTATGGACCGACCATAATTTCGAATCCGAAGATGTTCTTTGCAAGCTCAGTTGCCTGTCCCTTGACGGCCCCTTTGCCCTGCTCAGACTTGACCCGCTCCAGGGCATGTTCAATGACACCGAGCAGATAGGTGCCTGTCCCGGCGGCGGGGTCAAGCGTGATGACGCTGGGATCGGCAAAACCCAACGGCTTGTTGAGGCGGTTGACAAGAAGATCGTCTATCAAGCGCACCTGGCAGTGAACGACTTCAATCGGTGTGTAGTATGCTCCAGCGTCCTTGCGTAGTTTGGGATCATAAACGGAGAGGAAATGTTCATAGAAATACAACCATGGGTCCTCAGGACCGATAAATGCGGCAGTGGGAACGGCGGCGATAACGCGGAGAAGTAGATCAAGAGAGGTTGTAATTTCGGCGCGTGCGCGATTATCGGTCAGAACTTGGAGTGCACGGGCAAGGAGATTATGTTGCGCCGCGAGCGCCTTTTCAGCGCTGGCGAGTGTTAATGGTTCGGCTCCTTCACTACGCCCCAGGAGTAAGCCAAAGGTGACGGTTTGGGCATAGGCGTCAGCAAATTGCTCATCAGGCGCATCGGGAAATAGTAATTGCCGCCAGTCCCTGGCGAGTTCAACCAGCGGCGATGACGGGTCTTTGAGCGCATCTATCACATCATCGCGCAACATCCGGCAGAGTGGTGCGAGCAGAGCTGCGAACGCCTTGAGGTCGATCTTCCCCTTCCGATCTCTCGGGATGAGCGGTTGCCACAAGAAAAAGTCGCGCAGAAGGTGTTCAAGCGCAGCCGCATTTTGTGTGGAAACAGCCTTCTTGCCGTCCGCAGCCACATTGCCGGAGAGTCGCACAATCCTACCAGCAAGTTCACCATTGCGATAAAGCGCCCATTCATTGCCATCGGTATAGAGAATATTGGGAATGGCCGAAAAGCGCTTGAATTGTTCGCGGTTATGTCCTTTGAATCGCGTTGCAAACGCGCCGACTCCGGGAGCTTTAAGTTCGACGTACCCGACGAGCAGCTTCTTGACGTGAACGGCGTAATCGGGACGGCCAAGTCGGTTAGGAAGGCGCGTTTCCCCGATACAAACAATATTCCATCCAAGGGCTTTAGCTACGGCTGCCTTAAAGTTCTCGAAAGGGCCCCGCAACTGATCCTCGGGCTCACCGGTAGTGAGCTGTGTCATCTTGGCCTTCACGTTGGTCGCGAAGGTTTCCAAGGATTCGCGTATCGAGATGATCTTGCTCATGCCGATATTGCCTTTGGATCCTTTAGGCAATTCATATCCCGTTAACACAGAAGATTATCTGTAGAGTATAACAATGCTTCCGAAATCAGGTTCCCAGATTATCCATCGACTGATTACCGTCTCATTGTATCAAGTGTAACCCAATCGCCAGGAGCCCGCTCGTATCGCCAGAATGTCCACCCGTTGCAGGTTCTTCGTTTACAGGCCGCCGCCGCAGCGAGTGAGGGAGATGTGTATACCTTCCCGTTCAAGAGAATCGTTCCATCGCGCCGAACCCGCGCCTGGATACGCTGCCCTTTGTGCTTTCCTCGAATTATGAATGGACCTGAATTATATTTCCTCAGTACAGCGTTCCGCCCCCCCGGGGCTTCTATGAGCTCCTCCCGCTTTTGCGCAACACACGTCTCGCCGAACAGCCCATCAATCCGCTCTTGAAAATCCCGTTTGATTTGCTGGCGGAACTTCCGTTGTAAGTTTTCAGAACGGGCGAACTTCCCTTTCTGCTTGTTCCCGGGGGGCTGCACCACGCGCAGGATCAATGATTCGAGTTCCCTCAGATTGTCACTGCCGATGGTCAGATAGACGGAGAACCGATCCCAGGAGTCCCTGTGCTTGTCCCGGAGATGATGTCTTAACCGGCTGCGAAGGTTTGTTGCAAGCCCCACATAATAGAGCTTCCCACGCCGATACAACGCGTATACCCCCTGCCGGCGCCGGACATAGTGTCGGATGATATTCAGGTGCTTTTCCAATGCCTCGCGCGAGATATTCTCAAGATGCTGACACACTAGCTGAGAGTGCTTGGCCATTATCTCCCCCCCGCCTTCAATGCTATCCAACTCTATGATGGCTATGGATGGAGTAGTTCCCCTGTGGATTTCTCGCCATAACTTGTCCTGTGAATGTGTGCAAGTCAACCGGTCTGTGCTGCTTGCCAGCAATCTCTTTCAGTCAACAGCCGGACCCGCCTCCGGTGACCCCTCTCCCCCATTCTCCTCGGGAGGCATTGGGGGGGAGGCAGCCACTGTATGTGCCGCGGCAGGGAGGTGAGCCCGGGCGGCCTCAGCCGCTTCCGATTTAAGTCGCTCAGCCTTGCGACGATACTTTCTCGCCGGAGGGTAATTCGGTTTGAGTTCAAGTGCTTTATCATAGTCGGCAATAGCCCGATCGTACTCCCCCATATCCTTGTATACATTGCCCCGATGATAATAGTAATACGCGCTATTCGGCCGCAGTGCGATGGCTTCCGTATAATCAGCGATCGCATGGGGGCTATCACCCTTTCCGTGATATGCCCTGGCCCGGTCCACATAAGCTTGAAGAAAAGTGGGATCCAGTTCGATCGCCCTGTTGAAGTCCGCGATGGCACTATCATTATCAAGCTGGTTAAGGTGCCAAGAGCCGCGACAGCGAAGCGCTTTCACGTGATTCGGATCAAGTTCAATCGCCTTGTCGAAGTCCGCAATTGCGCGTGCGCGCTCGCCAATGCGAAGGAGAACGTTGCCACGATTGTAATGAGCATCCGCATATTGTGGGTCTAATGCTATCGCCATGCTGTAATCGGCAAGAGCCTTCTCATGTTCCCGTTGTTGCACGTGACAGTATCCCCGATTCAGGAAAGAGAGCATATGGTTTGGTCGCAGTTCAATCGCCCTGCTGTAATCCGCAATCGCCTTGTCGAAGTCCTCTCTCAGGCGGTGCGCATTGCCCCGGTTGTAATGTGCGGGGTGGCTTCTCGGATCAAGCTCGATCGCCTTTGTGTAATCGGCGATTGCCTTGTCCCATTCACGGGCATGGCGGTGCGCAACGCCCCTGCTGTTATACGCCGGGGAGCAATGCGGATCCAGTTCGATCGCCTCATTCGCGAATGCGAGGGCCCGCGTGTGATCGCCTTTCGCGTTATAGACAAGCGCCATTCCGTTGTATGGATAGGCATAGCGGGGGAAAAGCTCGATTGCCTTTTCATAGTCCGCAAGGGCAAGATCGTATTCACCTTGCTCTTTATAGAGATTGCCTCGATTATTATAGGCATATGCGTACTTGGGGTTGAGTTCGATCGCTCGGTTATAATCGGCGAGCGCTTTGTCATACTCCCCCTTGTCCAAGTACGCATTCCCGCGATTGTTGTACACAATGGTATAATCCGCATCCAGGTTTATCGCCGCGGTATAATCATCGATCGCCCGATCATTATCCCCCTTCCCCCTGTATGCGCAGCCGCGATCCTTGTATGCCGATGCTCGGGAGGGATCAAGCTCTATCAATGAACCATAATCATCGATGGCCTTGTCATACTCGCGCATATCCAAATACACGCCGGCACGGGCACGATAGGGAGTTCTATCCCCGGGCCTCAGTTCAATCGCCCTGCTGAAATCATCAACCGCACACGAGAAATTGCGCATATTCCTGTATGCCCTGCCTCGACTGATGTAAGCTCTTGGATAATCCGGCCTCAAGCCGATGACCGTGCTGTAATCCGCAATTTCCGATTCATAATCCTTTATCCTGCGATATGAAGCGGCACGACTCATGTACGCGCCGATGAAATCAGGCTTCAGTGTGATTGAGCGAGAATAATCGTTGATCGCAGATTGATAATATTTCCCGGTCTGAAACAGATTGCCACGAATGGAGTATAGACCAGGTTCGGCCGGGTTCAGATTGATCGCGGTGTTGAGATCCGCGAGTGCGCGGTCGTAATCACCCTCGGCCATATAAATGAACGCACGAACGCAATATAACCGGGCATCCTTCGGCTCAAGGGCAATCGCCTTATTGCACATGTCTATCGCACCGGCATGATCACCGTTTAAATGGCAGGCGAAGCTCTGTTTCATGCAGGCTTCGATCGCGGAGGAATCGCGCCGCGGAATACGGCAGGATGTCACCAGAAGCAGAAGCATCAGGATGGGAAGAACGAGGAGCCACCTTCTGCTACATCCCATTGCATTCATTGAATGGATGGAACCCGTAGACGTTGTATATATCGCGCTCGGGTCGAACAGGATAGAAACTTATTCGCCCCCGGGGGCTCTGGGGGCGAATAAGTCCGCATCATCCTGCGGCCGGGGCAGTTGCATAACACGTCTTCTACCGGGCCGGCGGCTCCTCCAGCCGCACCAGCAGCCGTTGCTGGGTTTGGCCGTCCGCGAAGTGGAGCAGGACGGGCACGGTGTCCCCGGTGAGATTGCCCACTCCGCATTCCATGACCGGCCGGGTCGTGCCGGACACCGTCCACGCCGCGCGCTGCGACGCCTTGTCGGCCATGCCCTCGATGGTCCGCGTGTCACCGGTGGACGCGTCGTGGATCATGCCGCCGATGATGCCCTCCCTGCTGATGTCGAGTTGCAGGAACTGCGACGGCTCGGGGCCGGACGGCTGGCCGTCCTGCGTCAGGGCGAACACGCCAAGCGGCATCCACTCGACCGTGTCGGGGGCGACCTCCGGAGCGCTGCCGGCGATCTGTTCCGCCTGCTCCGCGTACTCATCCGCCGACGCGATGACCTGATCACCGTAATAGACCGAATTGTCCTGGTAGTAGACGTTCTCGCCGTACGAGTAGTACACGGGCTCCCGCCACCCGTAGCCGACCCAGCCGACCATCATGGGCCACGTGGCCCAACCGTAGGGATGCGTGACGCGCCAGGAGGCCCAGTTGGGGTGATCCGACCAGAAGTCGAGCCGGGGATAGTTGTCCCTGACCTGATCGCGGATTTCGTCGCGCCGCTCGACGCGATCGCCCTGCAGCTTCTGGCGGTTCTCGATCCGGTCCGGTCGCCTGGCGGAGATGTCGCCGCGCCGGTCCGGGCGGCTCTCGATGCGATCGGCGCGGGCTTCAGCCGGCCGGGGACGGCCCTCGATCCTCCCCGCGGCGGGACGGCCCTCTGCGCCGCGCCCCTGGAGGAACTCGGCCGCGGCGCCGCCGGCCGCAGGGCCCCACGTCCGGTCCCCGGTCCTCGAACCGGCTGACGGCCTCGGCATGTCCAGGAAATGCTGCAGATCGGCGCTCGAGGGCCGGGCCCCGGCGCCGGGCCGGGCCCCCGCGCCCGGGAAGGCGCCTCCACCGGGATGGGTGCCCGCGCCCGGGAAGGCGCCTCCACCGGGACGGGTGCCCGCGCCCGGGAAGGCGCCTCCGCCGGGACGGGTGCCGTGTGACGGAGCGCGGCTGATCGAGGGTGAACGGCCCACCGACGCGCTCGGGCGGCTCCCTCCGCCGCCATGCATGCTTCTCCCTCCCCCGTACGATCCGCCTCCGACGCGGCCGCCGCCGCCGCGCGCTCCTCCGCCGCCGCGCCCCCCTCCGCCGCGTCCCCCGCCGCCGCGTCCCCCGCCGCCGCGGGCCGGCACGTCACCGACCGTCAACAGGAGGACCGCCGCCACGACCATGCCGACGCGAACAACCCTGTTCATGACCTGTTCCTCTCCTCATTCGGGAACCGCGCGCGCCGCGCTCGGACATGCAACGCGACCGGCCGCCCCCGCGGGGGATCACTGTTTCGTGATCCTGACCTCCTCGACATCCGGCAGCAGTTCGCCGTCCACCATGCGGTTGACGGACTGGATCGTGCACGTTTCGTCATCCAGGCGCGTGATGATGTTCACGGACGAGGATTGCCGCCCCCCGGGCAGGACGCCGCCCTGATGGATATACCAGCGGTTGCCCTTCCGCTTCCACGTCCCCTGGCCGAAGCCGCCGTCCGAATCGAAGACCCAGGAGCGGATCTGTTTCGCCGCCGGGTCCCAGCCGACTATCTGCATCCCGGCCATGTCGATGCGGTCGCGGATCTGGACGGTGAAGAAGCGGGTCAGGAAGTTGTTGTTCCGCGTCCAGCCGCATTCGGTGACCACCGTCGCCTCGTCATCCTGGTCGACCCACCGTCCGGTCAGCCATTCCAGCTCTTTCAACTGCTCGTAGTGCGAGGGGATGGCGGGCGTTTCCTCCTCGGTGACGCGGTCCAGCAGCCAGCGGTCGCCGCTCCTGATGTAGATCGCGGCGTACTCGGATTCCTCCGGCGGCGCGTCCGGAACCGCGAGCCTGGCCGTCCCGTGCTCGACGGCGACGCTCGGAGAGATGAACTGGATGGAATCCGTTTTCGCCTCCAGCGTGGCGCCTTCCGCCCCGGCGAGGACGGCGGCGAACTCCTTTTCGATCGCCTCGCGCCCGACCACCTCCACGCCGCTCCGCGGATTCGTGTAGACGGCCGCGGGCGACCACAGCGCCGCCAGGGCCTTCGCGTCTCCCTTGTTGAACGCGGCGACGTACGCCTCCACGGCCTTCCGGATCGCCGCCTCGTCGGCGGCCTGCCGATCGGTTTCCGCCCCGGCACCCGAGGCCAGGCCCCATGCCGCCATCGCGGCGGCCACCAGCATGCGTTTCATCCTCCCCTCCTCCGTTTGATCAAAGACGTATTATATAACCAACACGGCACCAATGAGATAGGAACTATTTCCCCCTCAACATCCAACGGCCGGATTGATCCGCATCATGCCGCGGCCGGAGCAGTTGCATAACAAGTCTTCTAGATATATCTCCTGTGGAGGAAGATGAGCGTCGAGACCACATAGCAGAACGCGGCGAAGAGCAGCGCATAGCCGAGAATTCCGGCAAGGGAGACCCAATCCATCGCCAGGACCCGGTAGCTCAGGTGCACGCCCTTCACCTTGTCGGCGAGGGGGGAATAGGTGGGGAGAAGGACATAGCAGGCGGCGAGGAGCTGCTGGACCATCCGGAGCATGAAGAGGCGCACCTGATCCGTCGTCCCGTCCATCGCCCCCATGGTGACGATCATGAGCCAGTAGAGAAGCCTCTCATGAATCACCATGATGATCAGGACCGCCACGGCCGGGTGCAGGAAGGTCGCGAGCAGGACAGCCCAAGACAACGCCACGGTGCTTGAGGCGATCCCCTCGATGGCGACGAAGATGATTCCCGTCTGGAAAGGAATCGTCCAGACCAGGGAGAGGATCGTCGCCAGCACGAGCCCCAGCAGATGCATGGAGGAACAGGCGAGGACGGTGGATAGAAACACCGAGAGCATCCACCCTTCCGGTCGACACGGCTTCGTCAGCACCATCTTGATGCAGCGGGTGCTGACGTGGTAGTAGAACGTGAGGACCGCGAGGGCCACCCCCATCACGAAGGCGAACCTTCCTATCTCCTGCTGGATCCGCCGGATCAGATCGAACCGGGTCATCGAACTCCGGGTCGCGACGGAGGGAATGAGCATCACGGCAAGGATGATGCCGACAAACAGGCCGACCGCCCGGATGAGCCGGTTTCTCCGGAAGAAGACAATCTGCACTCTGATCTGCTCACGAAGGTGCCCGGTCATCACGCGCTCCCCTGAGGACGTCCATAAAGATGTCTTCGAGCGTATTTCGCTTCAACGAGCAGGCATACACCGCGAGCCCCTTCCCCGCCGCGAAGGACAGAAAGGCCGAGAGCATGTCCGCGGGGAGGGCGGCCCGTATCACCCCCGCCTCGCTCCGCTCCACCGCGATGTATCCAGGAACATCCGCGCACGCATCGAACTCCACGCTGTAGAGCCCGCGATCAAATCGAATGAGGTTCCTCAGCTCATCCTGGAGCACGACCCGCCCATGGTCCATGATCGCGACATGGTCGCTCACCATCTCCACCTCCGAGAGGATGTGCGAATTGATGAGGATCGTCGTGCCCCCACGGTGCATCCTGATGAGGATGTCCCTGAACTCCTTCGTGGCGATGGGGTCAAGTCCCCGCGTCGGCTCGTCGAGGAAGAGGAGGTCGCACTGTTTGAGGATGCACGCCGCGATACCCGCCTTCTGCTTCATCCCCTTGGAGCAATTCCCGAGCAGCAGGTCGCTGAATTCCGACAGGCCGACCTGCTCCATGACCTCGCGGATCCTTCGCGAGGGAATGCGTTCATCGTAGAGCGAGCCGTAGTACCGAATCGCCTCCTCGACCGTGAGGTACAGGTGGTAATGGGGCTCCTCGGGAAGGTAGGCGATCCGTTCGAACTGCGGGGACCCTTTCCGGGGCATCCCTCCGAAGAGTGAAACCGATCCCCGGTCGGGCCGTATCAGCCCCAGAAAGCAGTATAATGCCGTGGATTTCCCCGCGCCGTTGGGGCCCAGCAGGGCACAAAAGTCGCCGGCCCGTACCTGCAGATTGAAGCCGTCGAGCGCGCGAATCTTCTCCCGCCGGCGTCCCCTCGCGAATTCAACGGTCACGTCGCGCGCGTCGAGGATCATTCCCGCACCACACTGTACTTCCGGCTCAATGCGGCTATGATCTCCCCGTCGTCCTTCCGCTCCAGCACCGCCTGGACGAGATCCTTCTTGATCCTCCTGGCGATCATGCAGTTGCACATATCCAATCGCTTCTCCCGCCCGCAGGGACAGTTGATTCTCCCCGCTATCTCCTCCGCGCGACCATGGAGCACCGTGCCTTTCCCCCCGAGGACGTTTGCGTAGAATTCCCGGCGCTGCCCCGCCAGGTACGCCCCGCGACTGATCCCCTCTCCTCCCCTGATGGATGCCAGGAGGGGCATTACCACATGCTCGAGGAGGACATCCGCGTTGCTGATCGCCCCCATCTCATAGAGGGTCACCCTGCCCTGGTGATCAATGAGCACCGTCGTGGGGATTGAATCGATGCCGAACTTCCGGCGTATGTCGCTCCCGGCATCAATCCCGACGGGGAATGCGATCGTATGCTCCGCGACGAATTCCCTTACCGCCGATTCCTCCTCATCGGTGTTGATGCCGAGCAACACGAACGGATCATCCCTGTGGGCCAGCGCGTACCGATTGAGTTCGGGGATTTCCGTCCGGCACGGCTTGCACCAGGTGGCAAAGAAATTCAGCGCAACGATCTTCCGCCCGGCCGCGTCCGCCATGCGGAACGTTCCGCCGTCCAGAAGCTTCAGCTCGAAATCCGGCGCATACTTGCCGCGCCATCGGGCATGGCGTCGCATCTTCCTGGAATATCGAGAGATGGATATGACATCCGGCACCGTTTTGGCGGCCTGATGGATGATGACGATTCCGATCGCGAGCAGGAGCGCGATGAGAACAGTGCACCGGGTGCCCAGCATCTCCTCACACCCTTTTCAGCGGATGAAACCCGGGACAAGAAAAGGGCGCATCCGAAACCGGACGCGCCTTGAGGGCGACAACAACCTTCTCAGGGATCACGTTCTGCATGGGAACCTCAACCCGATCTCGATCAGATTCTGTTCTTCCCGGCCCCCGGCGTCAAGGCGGAATCGACATTTCACAATATTAACGGAGACGCATTACATAACGGCCATGGCGTCGGAGGGATAGGTACTCATGCACCCGGTGGGGCCCACGGTGCGAATGGATTGGAAACATGCACCGCCGCTGGAGCTTACATAGATACGTCTTCGCCTGACGCCATTACCGTGTTGCGGACATCATGGGGCCACGAAGACCATCACATCGTCCAGCGCCAGGTTGCCGCCGCTGGGCGCCTTCTCATACTTGAAAAGGATTCGGGTGGCGTTGTAGTCGGGATAGTACGGCCCCATCAGCACACCCTTGACGGGAAGGCTCTGGATCTCGGCCAGCGTGAACCACGTCGTCCCGATCAGCTGCTTGATGATAAGCTTGCTTTGCGGGCCATTCCCGCCGGGGCTGACCAGTTTGGCCCAGAAGTAGAGCGCCGTGGGATTGGAGAACTCCCTCGTGATCGCCGCCTGCTCCGGCCGTTCGAACCTCAACATGGGCGGCCCTGAAATGCTGCCGCTCAGGAGGGGATATCCGGGGCGCAGACGCAGGCCGAGGTATGCGTCGCCGCTCTGGAAGTTCTCATAATCCCAGCCGGCGGGCCATGTCCCCGGCTCGTCGGGCCAGGCATTCTTGAAGCCCTCCGGGAAGCCATCGGCCGGGACGTGATCGGGCAACGGCAGCGGCACGTCGCGAACGGCCCTGACGAGCTGCGTTTCCGTCCTTGGCCGTGCGACTTCACCGGGACCGAGATTGTACCAGCTGTAGGCCCTGGCATTCCCGCCTTCATCGGCCGTGGAAGTCCAGTACGAGTACTCGGGCTTGTCATAGTAGTAGTAGCCCAGCAGATGCCTGTTCTGGTACATCAGGCCCATCTCTTCCGCGGTGGGCAGGCGCCAATCATCCCTGCCCAGCCAGTTGCCGATCTCGCGGCGGCTTCCAAGCAAGTGATCCTTGGTCCCGTCGTTCCATGTCCGCACATTCCCCTTGGCCCACTCTATTGCCGTATCCCAGTCATATCTGACGAGCCAATGGGGAGCGCCCGGGGACTGCACGTGCCGGGTCACATACATGTCCCCGATCTGCACGACCTCATCTCTGCCGGCCGGGCCGTAACACTGGTACCAATGATCGGGATGAGGAGTGGGAGCGGGGGCATCCACCACGCAGGCATGCGTCCCCGTCCGCCAGGCGCTGGTGCCGCCGCCGTTCGTCGCCTTCACCCTGTACCAGTAGCTGCCGTTGCCGACCTCCTGCGAATAGGAGGTTCCCATTCCCGAGGAGATCGGATTCCAGCTCTGCTGGGCATCATGCGAGCGTTCCAGTTCGTACGTGAGCGCGCCGTCGGAGGGGGCCCAGAACACCTCATAGATGCCCGTGGCGGAACTCGAGGGGTAAGTGATGGAATCCGGCGCCGACGGCGGCATCGGGGTGGGATCCACCGTGGGCGTTCCTGTCGGAGCCGGGGAGGGCGTGCTCGCCGGCGTCGCCGTGGGCGTCGGCGTGGCCGTCGGCGGCGGCGCACACTGTGCCGGATCACACAGGAGCTCGTCCCAGTAGCTCGCCCCGTCGGCGCCGATGTGGATGGTGCTGAACCCGTGGATATCGGTGTGCGCGGCGAGCGCCGCCGCCGACGGCAGATAGATCCACGATTCCAGGGCGCCGCCGCCCGCCTCGGCCTGGTAGGTGAGCCGAATCCTGTCCCCCGCCTCGGAGACGAAGTCACCCCATCCGATGTACAGGCTCGCGTTCCTGTCGGAGTAGTGCGCCGGGTACATCTCCCCGTTCTCAACGAACACATTCCCGTTATCCGTCACCCCCGCATACTCGTCCGACCAGAATGAGTAGAGCAGGCCGTTCGCCGTGGCCGCCCTCGTCTGCTCGATCCACATGCCGAGCGGACGGTGGACGAACAGCGGCATGTTGCAGAACGCCGCGCCGGCATACGCGCCCATGTTCGGCGGGTCGCCGAACGGCACGCCCGCCAGGTCCGTTGCCGGAGCCCACGCCGCATTGCCCGCCTCATAGCAGCTCGAAGTGGCATCGCGGAGGCGGTAGTCGCCGCCGGCCGCGTCAATGAACACCGGGTGGTCCGTGATGCTGTTCGGCCCCGGGACCGCAACGCCGCCCCAGTCGCCGATCGTGTTCCCGCTGAGACAGTTCCAGTCGGTGTCGTGGCTCACCCCGGAGGCGATCGTGATGCCGTATCCTGTATTATCCACAATGATGCTGTTGTAGATGGCGGTGGTGACGCCGCCCTCCCCCAGGATGACCTGAAATCCGCTTTGCTTGTTGTCCGCGATGGTCGTGTTCACCATCGTGAGGGTCGCCCAGGAACCGTAGAGCCCTCTCCCCTTGTTGCCGTAGCTCAGCGACGATTCGACACGTATGTTGCCGCGTTGCGCGGTGTCTTCGGGGTGGGTGTTTGACTCGACATATATCCCGTGCCCCGAGTTGCCATGCGCTGTTGAGCGCCGGATTATGTTCGGCTCCCCGGTGAGCTGGTACGGGTAGATGCTGAAGCCGTTTCCTGCATTGCCGTGCGCAACGCTCTCCTCGATCACGACCCCCTGATTGTTGTAATGGACGTTGACCCCCGCTCTCCGATTGTCACGGGCCACGCAGTTGGAGATGGTGCTGTAGCTCCCCGCGCCGCCGCTCCCGATCTCGAACCCGTTGTGGAGGGCGTTTCTCGCCTCGAAGTTCTTCACGATCCAGTATTGCCGCCGTATGTAGAGGCCCTCGTTGCGCACATATTCCCCGTCTACGATCGGCCGTGATGTCGAATCCGGCCAGATCTCGCCCGCCCAATCGCCCTTCAACACTATCTCGTTGCCGGAACTCCCGTTGTGCGTCATGGAGGAGCCGGGGGATTCGGGGTATGTCCCCGCCCGCACCCAGATCGTGTCTCCGGGGCGCGCGTTCGAGACGGCGTGACTGATGGTTTTCCAGGGGCCGCCGACGCCAACGAGCTGCGAATATTTCCCGTCAAGGGCATCGAATCCGTCCTGCCCGTCGACGTAGTAGACGCCCGGCACGGACGCCGGCGGGGGCGGCGCCGGCTCGGTCCCCGCCAGATAGTGCTCGAGATTGGTCACCCCATCGCCGTTGGCGTCCTCGTTCGCGTCGTCCCGGAGGGGATCGAGGCCGTAGTAGACCTCCCACCCGTCGGGCATCCCGTCGCCGTCGGTGTCCCAGTTCGCCGGATCGGTGCCGAGCAGCTTGACCTCCACGCCGTCCGGGATGCCGTCATTGTCGCTGTCGCGGTCCAGGATATTGGGCTGCTTGTCGCGGTCTATGTCCCCCATGGGGTCGATACCCCTGCTCACCCAGTAATCCCGCTCCTCGCCGTCGTCGAGCACGTCCCCGTCCGTGTCCCTGCAGATGACGGACGTCTTGTAGACGCGGATCTCCTCCTTGTCGGTCAGCCCGTCCGCGTCCGTATCCATGTCGGGGTCATAGGGGGGGTACACAGCGGGAGTGCGCGGATCTTTCTCGCAGCCGTCGCACAGGCGGTCGTTGTCCGTGTCCCAGTCGTTGGGATCCGTGTAGATCACGCTCCCAGATTGATGATGATTCCCCATGATCTCATCGTAATCGGACGCCAGGTTGTCATCGTCGGAATTCGGGTCGTTCGGGTTGGTCGGCCCGTAGCCGAAACGCCAGTTGAGGATGCCGGAGACCTCGTCCCCGTCGCTTATCCCGTCGCCGTCCGTGTCGGCCTTGTACGGGTTGGTGAAATAGATCTCCACCTCGTCATAATCCGAGAGGCCGTCGCCGTCCGAGTCGCCGTGACCGATCACGTAGAAATGCTCCACGAAGCTGGCGCCACGGCCGTCCGGGTTGACCAGCGTGACATGGTAAACGCCCGGCGGGAGGTCGTCGGGCAGCCGCACCTCGACCCGGTACTCGATGGCGGAGAGTATCTCGCACAGGTACTCCGTGCCCGGATCCTCGATATTGTTCAACCGGACCCCGCATGCCGGATCGAATCCCGTGCCTGTGATGATCATCGTGGCGTCGGAATAACCGATGTAGACGAAATGCGGATCGGCCCGGGAGATTTTGATATCGGGCAGATCGAGGAATGGATTTCCGATAAAAACAAACCCCCACGGGTTGTATGTCCCGTTGAAATAGAGCCTTCTTTCCGTATACATGTAATTTTTCCATTCCTTATAAGCCTCGCCGGCGTACTTGCCGTCGCCGAGTTCCGAAATGACCATATGGTGGTCTTCGCTGCCGATGATTCTGGTAACACCGATGTACGCCTGTCCATCCGAATACGCCGGCTCACCGGTCGGCTGCCCGTCAACCCACGTCTCCGAATTTCCCATGACGTAGCCGATGCCGAGGTTGTCGGGCTGGTTGTGGAAATTCGCGTCATTGCAGGACCACCCGATGTTGATCAGGGAACGCGGCGGCACAATGCCCTGGACGTCGACGGCCCCGACGTCGCCGGCACTGAACGAAGTGCCGTGACACCACGGGGCGGACACGATCTCGAACCCCTCCTGCAACCTGTGCAGGTAATCGAGTGAGGGATACGGGCACTTGAAGGCCCCGCCCTCGACAAAGAAGGCGTCGCCGTACAGATTCGAGAAAGCGCTGTGGAACAGGCTCCCCGGGTTGGCCGCGCCGGGATAGGTGCAGTGGCAATGGATCAGCCCCCGGCGCGGGTACACGGCCTTGCCGGTATAGTAGCGGTGGGTCTTGTCCAGGAAATGCCGGATGGTGGCAATCGGATCCGGATCACTCCCCTGGGGGCGGATCGAGGTAACCCATATTTCCAGTGTATTGCCCTCCCCTGGCTCCCAGGTACAGTACTCATCCTCATGCCCCGGCTGCGTGCACCGGGTGAACACGCCATCTAGGTCTTCGTAGAAGAGGTAGAACGGGTTTGTTCCGGGAAAACTTGAGTAATACCATAATGGTATTGGAAGATCTCCCACGAGAACGGCGCCGGTGATCTGCTGATGCTCATAGAGGACGACCAGCGCTTCCTTGATCTCCTCGGGCGTATTCCAGGGACGGACCAACCGCAGCAGGGTGGCGCCGAACCGTGCCTCCACGTCGGCGACGTAGGTGTCCACGTGTTCGCGAAGGGCATGGAAGTCCGCATGGCGGATGAGGATGGCAACCTTGTTGGCGCCCGGCGTGTATGGGTCGGCGGGATCGGTCCCGTTGATGTATTCCTCGAAGTTCGTGAGCCCGTCGCCGTCATAGTCATCACCCGCGCCCTGCGAGAGATCCCCGAAGTGGTGGCGCTCCCAGATGTCGGGCAGCCCGTCATCGTCGCTGTCGTATATCTTCGCGATTGCGGAGGCGGACAGGGGCTGGTCGTACACGCATACCTCGTCGATAAGGCCGCTGAAGTGCCAGGTCGACCCCTTGCTGCCGATCCTGTTGCTCGTCGACCCGGCCGCCAGGGAGCCGCTCGCCGCGGTCGTCGCCAGAGGTATCCCGTTCTTGTAAACCGTGATGCCCGCGCCATCATACACGCCCACAAGATGCGCCCATTCGCCCGCGCCGAGCGGCGGGAAGCAGGCCTCGACAAAGCCCTGGCCGGCCGGCTGGATGGTGAAGCAGTTCGACCGGAGCGAGATCCGCCTGTCCTCGCCGTTCGAGACCGATCCCACGATGTTCAGATCGATGGCGCATTTGGACGGCTTCACCCAGGCGCTGATCGTGAACTGATCCGTCAGCCCGTCCAGCGCGCGGCCGATGTCCACGTAGTCATCCACCCCGTCAAACCGAACGGCGTGCCCCGAGATCCCGACCGTCCATTCAGGTCCGTTGTGCAGCGTCCCCGTGTGGTCGTTGCCGCTGCTGTCGTACGCGTACCCGCCGGCCCCCTCGTCGAAGTGCCAGATGGCGACCGGCGTCGGATCGCCGAGGCGGTAGAGCTTTCCGTCAAAGGAAGTGACGTACAGGCGGCCGTCCCCGGCGAGGGCGCTCCCGCTCCACGCCGGCTGCCCCGGGGCGATCGAGGGGTGCGTGTAGCTCCACCGCAACACCCCGGTGGAATCGAGGCAGTAGTAGT
>JAQUPF010000005.1 GCA_028716845.1 bacterium
CCAACTCACCACGGATGCACACGGATCATCACTACAGTTCAAAGTTGAAGGTTCAAAGTGGAAAGTCGAGAGCGGAATGAGTCGGAGTTTCCTCCGCGGATGTGCGCAGCAAATGACTCGTACCCGCTTTGAACTTTCGGCTTTGAACTTCCAACTGTAGTTGGATCCGTGGTCGATTCCTGCTTCATTGCCGCGGCGGCGGTCTCACTCCTCCGTCGCGAGCGACACGTCCGTGATGCCGGCCTCCTGGCAGGCGCCGAGGACGGCGACGATGTGCTCGTGGTAGGACTTGGCGTCGCCGCGGACGAAGACCCGCGGCTTCCGGGCGGCGGCGACGGCCTCGCGGAGCAGCCCCGGCAGCTCCTCGATCGTCACCTCCCGCTCCGCCATCGTGACCTTCCCCTCGCGGTCCACCGTCACCGCGATCGGCTGGATGTCGATGGCGACCTGGCCCGCCGCCTTCGACTTCGGCAGGTCCACCTGGAGCTCCCGCTGGAGCCGCTGGAACGAGGTGGCCACGAGGAAGAAGATGAGGAGGTTGAACATCACGTCGATGAGCGGCGTGAGGTTGAGGGAATCCTCCGCCCCTCTCCGGCAGACGATCCTCATCGCTCGTCCCTCCCCTCGAACAGGTCCTCGAGGAAGGCGCGCATCGTGATCTCCATCCGCTCGGAGATCCTCCCGTCGAGGATGCCCCTGAAGTAGTTGTAGAACGCGAGGGCGGGGATGGCGATGGCGAGGCCGGTGGCGGTCGTGATGAGCGCCTCCGAGATCCCCGCCGCGAGCAGGTCCGCCCTCCCGAGGCCCGCCTCCGAGGCGACGACGTTGAACGCCTTGATGATGCCGAAGACGGTCCCCAGGAGGCCGAGGAGCGGCGTGATGTTCGAAAGGATGAGGAGCGGCCTCGTCCGGAGCGCGATGTCGTCCACCTCGCGGGTAGCGAGATCCTGGACGGTGCTGCGGATGACCTCGTCCGAGACGGAGGGGCGGTCGTTCAGCATGAGGGCCACGTTGAAGACCGTCGCGACGGGGTTCGACCGCCGCCGGCAGAGCGCCCTCGCCTCGTCGAACTTCCCCTCCGACACGAGCCCCCGGACCTTCAGGACGAAATCGAGCGGGACGACCCGGGAGGGCCGCACCGCGACGAACCGCTCGATGATGAAGCCGGCCGTGAGGATCGAGCAGATCGCGAGCGGGATCATCAGCACGCCGCCCCGCACGAGGCCGGCGTACCGGACCGAGAACCAGGAATCGGCCGCCGCGCCGGTCGCCGTCAGCACCAGCGCCGCCGCGGCGGCCGCCGCCATCGTCAGGTATCGCATCGTCGTTCCTCCCTTCATTCCGGAGGCGGCACGGGCGTCCCGTCCGCCTTCCTCCTCTCCGCCTCAACCACCCTGAACCCCGGCCCGCGGAACGTCCAGACCGGGGCGAAGACGAGCCGCTCCATCCGCTCCGGGTCGTCGCCCGTCTCGGAGAAATACGCCTCCTCCGCCGCGAGGATCGCCGCGACCGCCCGTATCGTCGGCCTGATGAAGGAGCGCGGCGGGCCATCGGCCGACTCCTGGAACGCCACCTCGGCCGCGCGCCGCGGGATGGCCTCGACGATCGCCCGCCGGGACGCCGACGGCCGCCGCGCGAGGACGTTCCGCACCTGCGGCGGGGTGAGGATCCACTCGGCGGTGAACCGGATGTTCATGTCCGTCACCTCCCGCGCGCCGAAGCCGAACTCCATGTCGAACTGCTCCATGAGGCGCGCGATCTGGTGCTCGGGGGTCTTCCGCAGGTCCACGACCCGGCGGAAGCCGACCGCCCCCTCCTCGATGCGCCGGATCCGCTGGCGGACCGTCTCGAACTCGATCTTCGCCCACTCCCGGGCCGCGCTCTCCTTCTCCCGCATCACCTCCCGCACCCGCTCGGCGGGCGGGCGGGCGACCCGCTCGGTGATCTCCCTCGAGCGGACCGGCTCGAGCCGCCGCTCCATCTCTGCCGGCGTGTAGCCGCGGCGCCGCGGGGGGAGCGGCCGCGGCGCGACCGGGGGCGCCGGAGCGGCCGGCGGCGCCGGGCGTGGCGGGACCGGCCGCGGCGCGATCCGGAGGGCGATCGACCTCGTCGGGCGCGGCGGCGGCGGCGGGCGCCTGCGCCACCAGGGCGGCGTCGAGAAGAGGACGATGAAATGGGCGATGAGGGAGACGAGCATGCAGACGGAGATGAGACGGTGCCGCCGCCACCCGGCGCGCAGCCGGGCGCCGAACGACGCCGCGCCCCCCGTCACCCGCGCCCTCATTCCTCCTCCCATTCCTCCCCCTCCTCGTCCTCCTCGCGCTCCCGCTCGGCCTCCTCCTTCACCTCGTCGGCGTCCTGGACGATCTCGTCCGCCTTCTCGATCAGCTCCTCGGCCCGCTCCCGCGCCTCCTCGTACTCACCCCGCTCGATCAGGTCCTCCACCTCCCGCAGCATCTCCTCGAGCGGGTCGTAGTCGGACCGGAGGTCGTCGAAGAGGCTCTCCTCCTCGATCTCCGCCTCCCGGGCGGCGTCCTCCGCCTCGTTGAAGGCGTTCTCCGCCTCCTCGTACGCCCTGCGGGCGTCCTCGAGCAGCTCCTCCACCGACCCCCGCGCCTCCTCCTCGATGCCGAGCGCCTCCTCCGCCTCGTACCGCGCCTCGGACGCCCGCTCCCACGCCTCCTCGGCGCGCTCCCGCGCAGGCCCGTACGACTCGTCGTCGAAGAGCCCCTGCGCCTCCTCGACCAGGTCGACGGCGGCGTCGAGGAGGGAGCGGGCCTCCGCCATCGTCTCCGGCGCCGCCTCCTCGCCGCGCTCGATCAGGTCCTCCGCGTCCCGTATCTCGTCGCGCGCCCGCTCGATCGCCTCCTCCGCCTCACCGGCCTCGTCCGGCGGCGCCGCCTCCGCGAGCAGGCCGAGCCGGTCGAGCATCCCCTCCGGGAGGTCCTCGATCTCGATCGCCGGGAACGGGTCCCGGAGGCCGAAGTAGAAGTCGATCTTCTTCCGCAGGACGAGCCGGCCGCCGTCCTCGCGGAGGACCCGGTGCCGGAGGAGGTCGCGGAAGACCTCGTCGATCCTCCCGTATCTTCTCATGCCCGCCTCGTACCAGGCCACCGCGATCAGCAGCTGCGCGCGGTCCCGCATGTCGGGCCCCGGGGAGGCGTCGAGGATCTCCTCGCAGAGCGCGTAGACCCGGTCCGTGTCCCCGACGAAGGAAGCCTCGTAGGCGCCCTTGAGGAGCGTGAGCCACCGCGCCGCCTCGAGGTCCCGCATCCGGTCGTGCATCCGCACCATCTCGCCGGCGGCGGCGGCGAACGGGCTCGCCGGGAACCGCTCGGTGATCCTCCGGAAGTGGCGCACCCCCCTCCCGTGGTCGCCCGCGTCGTAGAGCGCCTTCCCCCGCTGGAAGAGCCGGTACGCCTCCGTCCCGGCGAGGGCGTCGAGCGCCGCCCGCTCGTCGCCGCCCCACGAGCGGCTCAGCCGGAAGCCCCTGACGGCCCCCTCGACGTCGCCCCGGCCGAGCGAGTCGACGGCGGCCTGGAACAGCTCCTCCGAGAAGAGGGCCGACGGCGGCATCTCCCGCAGTCGCCGGCCCACCTGGCCGAGCCGGAGGCGGGCCGCCCGCTCCGTCTCGCCCGCCTCCCGGGGGATGGCGGCGTAGAGGGCGGCCGCCCTGAGCATCGCGTCCGCCGCCTCCCACGGCCTCCCCGCCGAGAGGGCCGTGCCGGCCACCGACTCGAACCTGTTCGCCTCGCGGTACACCTTCCAGGCGTTCTCCGGGATGTCCAGGTTGTCGAGGCGGTCCGTGCGGTAGAGGACGCCGAGGTTGCGGAGCGTCCAGTCGGGGAGGTAGCCCTCCCTGAGGCAGACGCCGAGGACCGCCCGCGCCTCCGCGGTGCGGCCGGCCTCCATGAAGCCGCGGGCGAGCCGCGAGAGCGCCGTGAGGAACGAGGCTCGCATTCGCCGGCCCGCGGGGTCCCCGACGGCGATCCCCGCCGCCGCCAGCCGCTCCTCGAGCGCGGCGACGGCGAGGATGCCGCCGTACGCCGCCGCCATCTCCTCGAGCGACGCCAGGCGCTCCGCGGGGATCGAGCCGGCGATCTCGGCCGCGCGGCGGTACGCCGCGACCGCGTCCTCACGCAGGTAGCGGTCGAGGGCGTACCCGCACGCGTCGACCTGGAAGCCGAACCGCGCCGGCGCCTCCGACGCGCCGGTCGCCCCGCCGCAGACGGTGGCGAGGGCGGAGGAGGTCGCGTGGACCGCGTTGCCGTAGAACCGGGCGGCGGCCGCCCGGGCGACCGGGTTGAAGCCCCTCCCCGACCGGTACTGCGCCTTGACCGGCCCCGCCCATCCGGCCGCGCGCTCCACCGCTGCGGCGATCTCGCGCTCCGGGACCGCCCAGACGCGCGGCGGCGCGGCGGCGGTCCGCACCTCGTCGATCCGCGACTCGATGTCGGCCATGAAGCGGTCCCGCTCGGCGCCGGGCGACGGATCGGCCGCGAATGGGCTGTTCGCCTCCGCGACGAGCCGCGCCATGACGCCCATCCGGTACGCCATGTAGGGCGTCCGCTCGCCGGGAAAGAGGTCCCGGAGGAGCGTCACCTGGCCGCCGAGGAGGGCGGCGGCGTGGCCGGTCGTGTCGAACCGCTCGAAACCGGCGTACCGCCGGATCGTCTCCGGCGGGGCGCCGAATCCCTCGCGGAAGAACGGCGCCGTCCGGCTTAGGAACGCCCCCGCCTCGGCGGGGAGCGCGGCGACGGCGTCCGAGACGATCCTTTCGGCGACGGCCCCGCTCCAGCCGGCGGCGGCGGCGCAGGCGAGCGACTCGATCGCGAACGCCGCCGCGAGGGAGATCCCCACTCCGGTCGGTCTGGTGGCCATGCGCGGACTGCCCTGCCGGCCTCATGGGCCCCACCGTGTCCGGAGCCGGCGAGCGGTGCGGACGATTATAGTGGAATCCCGCGCGCGGGAGAAGCCGCAAGGGGATGACGCCGCTCCGATGGACGCGGGGGGAGACGGCGGTTGCTTTCCAGATGGCCGCCATATTGCTATTTATCCGTCATGATTGCATTTTTTCCCGCATTTTTTCCTTGATAATTTTTCCTACTTTGCATAGTTTCAACTCATGCGGGCCGATGACGGTCCGCGCCAGGGAGGGGTACTCGATGAAGTCCCGTATGGCGGCATGCGGCATCGCCGGTATCGCGCTGTTCGTTCTCTCCGTTTTCATCGCGCCGGCCGGCGCCCAGCTCGACACAGGGCCCTGGCCGATGTTCCGGCGCGACGTCGCGCACACCGGCCTGAGCGACGTCCCGGGGCCGTCGACGCCGACGCTGGTCTGGAGCTACGTGGCGGGCGGCATCGTCGACACCTCCCCCTCCATCGACTTGCAGGGGATCGTATACTTCGGTTCCTACGACAACAGGATCTACGCCGTCGACTCGGCAGGTTCGCTGCTCTGGACGTACGTCACCGGCAACGATGCGCGCTCCTCCGCCGCCGTCGACCAGTACGGGAACGCCCACGCGGGCTCCGGCGACTCGAGAATCTACGCGATCAGCCCCGCGGGCGTCCGACTGTGGAGCTTCGTGACCGGCGGCCCGGTCCGCTCCTCGCCCGCGATCGACGAGGACGGGAACGTCTACGCGGGCTCCGACGACAACCGCCTCTACGCCCTCAGTCCCGCGGGCGCCCGCCTCTGGAGCTACCAGACCGCGGATGAAGTCAGGTCCTCGCCGGCGCTCGACACGGACGGGAACGTCCATGTCGGCTCCAGCGACAACAGGGTCTACAAGTTCAGCCCCGCGGGCGCCCGCCTCTGGAGCTACCAGACCGACAGTGACGTCCGTTCCTCGCCGCTGATCGGCCCGGGCGGGAACGTCTACGTCGGCTCCAACGACAACCGGCTCTACGCCCTGAACCCCTCCGGCGCCCGGCTCTGGTCCTACGTGACCGGAAACCAGGTCCGCTCCTCGCCGGCGATCGACACGGACGCGAACGTCTATGTCGGCTCCGACGACAACCGGCTCTACGCCCTGAACTCCTCAGGCACCCGCCTGTGGAGTTTCCTCACCGGGGGCGACGTCCGCTCCTCCGCGGCGATCGGCGCCGACGGGAACATCTACGTCGGCTCGAGCAACGGCATGATCTACGCCCTCACGTCGGCCGGGTCGCTCATCTGGAACTATGCCACCGGCGGCGCCGTGGTTTCCGCCCCCGCGATAGGAGCGGACGGTCAGCTCGCGGTGGGCTCGAGCAACAGCAGGATCCTCTATTTCCAGGACCCCACGCCGACGCCCACGAACACGCCGACGGAGACGCCCACGAGCACGCCGACGGAGACGCCGCCGCCGACCAATACGCCCACCATAACGCCCACGCCGACCGTCACGCCCACGCGGACGCCGACGCGGACACCCACCGTCACGCCCACGCGGACCCAGACGCCGGTCGTCACCGCGACGCCCACGCAGCCGCCCCCGCTCCCGAACAGCTACATCAACCCGTCGCTCGCGCCGGGCCAGGTGCAGCCGGGCGGGACGGCGGGGCTCTCCTGGCGCTGCGACTTCAGCCCGTGGAACTACCTGGGGCAGCCGGTGGACGTGTACCTCGCGGCGATCAAGGACCCGAAGGTCGCCGGGGCCGCCTCGACCGTGGAGGACGCCCTCGCCGGCGGCGAGGTCTGGATCTTCGAGGACGGGATGAAGAAGTCGTACCGGTACGAGGGCGTGGTGTATCGGCCGTGCTGGCGGGACGTGGCCTTCCCGCCGACGGCGCTCACCGGGACGCTCAACGTCGCCGCGCCGCTCGACCCGAAGTTCCACGGCGACTGGGTCTTCGCGACGGCGTTCATCCGGAAGAGCCCGCCGGGGGGCTTCGTGCGGACGGACGGCCGCCCCGTCGAGAACTCCGGCATCACGAAGGTCTCGCCGTAGGCCGGCGCGGCGGCGTGGGGGGACCGTTTTTCTCTTGCCCCCCGCCCGCCCGTGTGATAGAAGGAACCGTTTGGCCGGATCATGCCGATCCGGAAAGGAGGGGTGCCCGATGAAGTCCCGCATGGCGATGCACGGCATCGCCGGTATCACGCTGCTCGTTCTCTCCATCCTCGTCGCGCCGGCCGGCGCCCAGCTCGACACCGGGCCCTGGCCGATGTTCCGTCGCGACGTCGCGCACACCGGCCGGAGCGAGTTCCCCGGCCCGTCGGCGCCGACGGTGCTGTGGACGTATAGCGGCAACATCCAGAGCTCCCCGGCCGTCGATTCAAACGGCGTCGTCTACTTCGCCTCGCAGGACAACAACGTCTACGCCGTCGACTCCTCGGGGACGCGCCTCTGGTCCTACCGGGCGATGTACCAATCGAGCTCATTCCATGCGTTCGATTCCTCCCCCGCCGTCGGTTCCGGCAGCGGCCCCCGCATCGGCGCGGATAACGACAGGGTCTATGCCATCGACGCGAACGGCGTCCCCCTCTGGTCCTTCGTGACCGACGACAGGGTGGAATCCTCGCCCGCCATCGACGTCGACGGGAGGGTGTACGTCGGCTCGAACGACAACCGGCTCTACGCCATCAACAGCTCGGGCTCCCTCATCTGGAGCTACCAGACCCGCGACAGGGTGATATCCTCCCCCGCCATCGACGCGAACGGGAACGTCTACGTCGGCTCGCGTGACAACCGGGTCTACGCCATCAACAGCTCGGGCTCCCGCATCTGGAGCTACCAGACCGGCTATCAGGTACACTCGTCCCCCGCGATCGATGACGCGAATGGCAACGTCTATGTCGGCTCGAACGACAATCGGCTCTACGCCCTGAACCCCTCCACCGCCGGCCTGCGGCTGTGGAGTTATCAAACGGGGCGAGAGGTATACTCCTCCCCGGCGATCGACATGGACGGGAACGTCTATGTCGGGTCTGACGACAACCGGCTCTACGCCATCGACACATCCGGAAGCCGCATCTGGAGCTTCAACACCGGCCGCAGCGTCCGCTCCTCGCCCGCGATCGACTCCGAGGGGACCGTCTACGTCGGCTCGTGGAGCAACAGGATCTACGCCATCGATTCGTCCGGCTCCCTCGTCTGGAGTTTCCTCGCCAACACGGACGTCACCTCCTCCCCCGCCATCGGCGGCGAGGGGATCCTCGTCGTCGGGAGCTCCTCCGACGAGACGCTGTACTACTTCGCGTCATGTACCAGGACGCCCACGCCGACCGCCACGCCCACGGTGACGCCCACGAGCACGCCCACCGAGACGCCGACGGAGACGCCGACATGCACGCCCACCGAGACACCGGTGCCTCCGACAAGCACGCCGACATTCACGCCGACATTCACGCCGACGGCAACGCCCACTGATACACCGGTGCCTCCGACGAGTACGCCGACATTCACACCGACGAGTACGCCCACTGATACACCGGTGCCTCCGACGAGCACGCCGACATTCACGCCGACGAGCACGCCCACCGAGACGCCCGAGCCCACGGCGACGCCCACCGAGACACCCGAGCCCACGGCGACGCCCACGGAGACGCCGGTCGACACGCCGACACCGACGGAGACGCCGGGCGCCTCCGACACGCCGACGCCCACGGCGACGCCGATCGAATGCGACGACGCGGTGATCGAGCTGAACGCCGCCGTCCTCGAGCCGGCGCAGGAAGTCAAGTTCTTCGGCTGCATCCCGGCGGTGCCGGAGGGGCCGGTCGACGTCTACCTCGTCGCGGTGGACCCGGCGGGCGACATGTATTCCCTCCTCAGCGGCGGGGGGATCCGGCTCGGCCTGACGCCGTACCACAGGTCGATCTCCAACCCCTCCGGCTGCGACTGCGCGGACATGTTCACGCACGTCGTCTGCGAGAACCCGATGCCGGGCGTCTGGACGGCCGCCCTCGCCGTCCTCCCCGCGGGCGCGCCCGCGAAGGCCTCGAACGCGATCTACCTCTCGACGACGACCGTCATGCTGAAGTAGGGATCGCCGGAAGGCGTGGCACGCGAACGCCCTCTCCCGCAGGGGAGAGGGCGTTTTTTCAACAGGTTGTATCCGGCGTCTATTGAATTCCGTTATGACAACATGCGTTCGAGGCTGCTGACAACCCCGGGAAGGTCATGGGTCACGATAGTCCACACGATGTCGAGATCGACATCAAAGTAGCCGTGGATGAGTCTGTTGCGCGTGGCCGCTATCTGACGCCAGGGAAATTCAGGATACGCACGCTGAGTTTCCGGAGAAACGCGCCCCGCCGCTTCGCCTATGATTTCCAGTAATCTCACCAATGCAAGAGAAAGCTTTTCGTCCCTGTCCAGATCCCCGCGGCGGCCGCCTGCAACATAGGCGATCGCTTTCCGAGAGGCATCCAGCATATGGCGCAGACGGGCTTGATCATCAGCTCGCAGCATACTGCACCTTTGCCTCCGAGAGAATCTCATCCCGGAAATAGCGGCTCAGGAACCCGGGCGTATTCAGATCGACCTTCCGGCCGAATATCCGGGACAGCTCCTCTTCAATGTTGAAAAACTCCAGGCCTGGCGCATGCCCCGGCTCGAACTCAACCAGAACATCCAGATCGCTTTCCTTGCGAAGAGCGCCGTGTATTGTCGAACCGAACAGGGAAAGCCTTCGGATATGATAGCGGCGGCAGAGATCCGCCACGGCTTTTCGATGCACCGCAAGTCCCCTCATATTGACGGCATTGTAGCATATGCATCCGGGAAAGACAGGCTGTATATGGATGGGAAAGCCTCCCCGTTGGGGGAGAGGGCGTTCTTCTCCTCGTCAGCGCCTTCCCCGCCCGACGGACGACCAGGCGGCGAGGAGGAACCCGCCGAGCATGATCGTGAGCGTTCCGACGACCGGGATGAGGAAGGCGTTCAGCGGGAAGCGGAGCGGGGCCGGGAGCCGCGCGGAGAGCGGGGAGAGCGTCATCCATGAGATGACGAGGATCCCCGCGACCGTCCCGCCGAGGGCCGCGCCGCTCCGCACCCGCCGGCCGAGGTAGCCGAGGAGGAAGAGGCCGAGGACCCCCCCGCCGAAGATGCCGGAGAGCCGCCACCAGGCGTCGAGGGCGCTCGCGACGCGCATCATCCCGAGGGCGAACGCCGTCCCGGCGGCGCCCCACAGGAGCGTCGCCCCGCGCAGCACCCGCATGGACTCCCGCTCGCCGCCCGCCGGCCGGACGTACCGCTCCCAGATGTCGAAGCGGGTGAGCGTCGCCGCGCAGTTGAGGCTCGTGCTCACGGTGCTCATCGCGGCGGCGAAGATCGCCGCGATGAGGAGGCCGGTCGCCCCCGCCGGCAAGCCGTGGACGATGAAGTACGGGAAGACGATGTCGCCCCTTCCGGCGGCCGCCTCCGCTTGCACGGCGGGCGGGAGGAAATCAGGCCGGGCGGCGCACCAGGCGAAGAGCGCCGTGCCGATGAAGAAGAAGAGCGCCGAGACCGGGATGTAGAGGAGGGCGCTCAGCCAGACCGACCGCGCCGCCGCCCGGCCGGAGCGGGCCGAGAGGTAGCGCTGGATGTAGGACTGGTCGACGCCGAAGTTCTGGAGGTTCATGAAGAGGCCGTAGAGGAGGACCACCCAGAAGGTGGACTCGACGAGCCCCGGCCCGAAGCCGCCGAGGCCGAACTTGCCGTGGGCGGCGGCGATGCGGAAGACCTGGCCCGGCCCCTCCGGCATCCGGAGCGGGATGAGCGCGGCGCAGGTGACCGCCCCGGCGACGAGGACGACGCTCTGGACGGCGTCCGTGTAGATGACCCCCTCGATCCCGCCCATGAGCGTGTAGAACGTCACGAGCGCCCCCGTCGCGAGGATGACGGCGCGCATGTCCCAGCCGAGGAGCTGGTGGAGGGGGAGGGCGAGGAGGTACATCACCGAGCCCATCCGCGCCGTCTGCGTGAGCAGGTAGCATGCGACCGCGTAGGTGCGCGCCCAGGGACCGAAGCGGTCCTCGAGGTGCCGGTACGCCGAGATGTGCCCCCCGCCGCGGTAGAACGGGACGAAGAAGCGGACGGCGAGCCAGGCGGCGGCCGGCAGGGAGAGGCTGAAGACGAAGGCGTTCCAGTCGCCCGAAAAGGCCTTCCCGGGGAGGGCGAGGAAGGAGATGCTGCTCACGTAGGTGCCGAAGATGGAGAGGCCGACCGCCCACGCCGGGAGCCTCCCCCCGGCGCGGACGAAGGCGTCGGTCGCCCGGTTCCTCCGCGCGAAGGAGCAGCCGAAGCAGACCACCCCCGCCGTGTACGCCGCGATGACGAGGAGGTCGGCGAGCGGCAGGCGGTGGTCCATGGCGGCGCCATTATACCGTCCGGTCGGCCGGATTGCAGCCGCGGAAGCATGAAGAACAAATTCACCACGGATTACCACGGATTATTGCGGATCGAACTGCGGCGGCGGATTGGTTCATGTGCCCCCGCGGTTCAACATTTGCCTTGACCGCGGGCGGCGGGGGCTCCTACCATCGTGCCGGGAGCGGGGATGCACCCCCGGACCGGGAGGGGACCATGACAGCGGAGCCGAAGACGTACCGGTTGGTGACGAGGCCCGGATTCGACGGCCTCGCGTGCGCCGTCCTCCTCAGGCACATCGGCCTCGTCGGGGACGTCGAGTTCGTCCACCCGAAGGACGTGCAGGACGGCCGCGTCGCGCTCTCCGACCGCGACATCACCGCCAACCTGCCCTGGGTCGAGGATGTCCACCTCGCCTTCGACCACCATTCCAGCGAGACGATCCGGGAGAAGGGGGAGCGGCCGAACCGCGTCCTCGACCCGACGGCCCCCTCCACCGCGCGGCTCATCTGGCGGCATTTCGGGGGCGCGGAGCGCTTCCCGGCCTCGTTCGCCGACCTGCTCGACGCGCTCGACAAGTGCGACGGCGGCCGGCTCACGGAGGAGGAGGTCCTCCACCCCTCCGGCTGGGTCCTCCTCTACTTCATCGTCGACATCCGGACGGGGCTCGGCAGGTTCAAGGACTACCGGGAGGAGACGCACGACTTCCTCATGACCCTCGTCGACCATTTCCGGGAGGGGACGATCGAGGGGGCCCTCGCGCTCCCCTCGGTCCGGGAGCGGGTCGATCTCTACTTCGAGCAGGCGGAGGCCTTCAGGGCGCAGCTCCTCCGGTGCGGCGAGGCGCGCGGCAACATCCTCCTCCTCGACATGCGGCGGGAGGAGGTCATCAGGACGGGGAACCGGTTCATGAAGTACCTCCTCTTCCCCGCCTGCAACGTCTGCATCCAGATCCTGTGGGGGGTCGGCCGGAAGAACACCGTCTTCAGCGTCGGCCGCTCGATCTTCAACCGGACGTCGACGGCGAACATCGGGGAGATCCTCCTCCGCTTCGGGGGGGGCGGGCACGTCGACGTGGGGACCTGCCAGGTGCCGAACGAGCGCGCCGACGAGGTGCTCGACGCACTCCTCCGCGCCCTCAGCGGCTGATACGGGCGACGGCGACCCGTCACCTCGCCCGGCGCAGGATGTCCCGAACGACCGACCAGCGGCGCCGCGTCCCGTAGACGTCCCTGCCGAGGACCCAGTAGTCGTACTTCTCCCGCAGCGCCCCCTCCAGCCGCTGCACCTCCAGGAAGGCGTCCGTGAAGCGGAGGAGCGACCCGTCGCCGCCGAGGGCGACCGGGTAGGCGTGCAGGAATTTCACCCTCTCCCGCTCGCCGAAGGAGGCGACGCGGAAGAACGGGTAGAGGAGCGTCCACGGCACGCCTTCCTCGACGGTCGTCAGGAGCGCGTCGGCCCCGCTCCTCCCCTCGAAGTAGTCACGCTCGTGGGCGAGCTCGACCGCGCGGGCCCGCGGGAAAAGCCGCGGCAGGAACTCGGCGTACGCCGTCCCCTTCAGGACGGCAATCGGGACGCCGTCCATTCCGCGCACCGCCTCCATCCCCGAGAAGGCGGCCCGCCGGTGGTCCGGCACGACGAAGGCGAGCCGGGAGGTCATGTAGGAGGAGGAGAACCGCATCCGCCGCAGCCGCTCCGGCGTCACGACGACGCCCGCCATGATGATGTCGCAGCGGCCCTCGTCGAGCGCCGGCCCCAGGGCGTCGTAGTCCACCGGGACGAACTCCACGAGCGGCAGGCCGATGAACGAGGCGAGCTCCCGCGCCGTCTGCGCGTCGAAGCCGACGAGGTCCCCCCGCCTGTTAAAGTAGGTGAACGGGAGCGCCTCCGCGTTGTAGCCGACCCGCAGCGCCCCCCGGGCCCGGATCCGGTCGACGTCGGCGGCCCCCGCCGCCGCGCGCGGCGGACCGGGTGGAGGGGCCTCCTCGGCCGTCCGGTACACGCGCGCGGCCGCCATGCCGCCCGCCCCCCGCGGCGCCGGGATCTCCAGGCCGATCACCCGCTCCTCGCCGCGCGTCGTCGTCGCGACGAGCCGCGCGAAGCCCGCGCGGAGCCCCCCGATCGCCCCCGCCGCGAGAAGGGCCACGGCGAGGAGGGCGAGGGCGGCGCGCCGGGGGCGCGGCCGCGCCCTGCCCGTCAGGAGGGCGACGCAGAGGGCGGTGAAGGAGAAGAGGAACATGGTCGTGAGCGCCGCGCCGAAGTGGCCGAGGATCGCCGAGGCGGAGACGTAGAGGTTGAAGGCGTCCTCCGGGAGGCGGGCGAGCCGCAGGAGGAACGGGACGGCCGCCCTCGACGAGCCGAACGAGCTCATGACCCCCGCGACGGCGCACCGGAGCTGGACGCCGAGGCGGAGCGGGGCGTCGTAGAGCCAGCCGGCGAAGAGAACGAACAGGATCGGGGCGAAATCGCCGTACGAGGGGAAGTTGTAGGCGATCGGGACGAGGATCCCGGCGTAGGCGCCCGTCCGCCGCTCCGGCATGCCGCCCCGCTCGAACAGGCCGCGGACCCCCTTCTCGATGAGCGGGAGGGCGATGAACGTCTTCTGGGCGGCGAAGGAGAGGACGAGCGCCCCGCCGCACGAGGAGAGGACGTCCCGGTAGCGGAAGCCGGTCGCCGCGGCGACGGCGAGCGGGAGCGCCACGAAGGTGAGGAGGAGATCGAGGACGATGGTGGCGGCGCAGTAGAACTGGAGGTGGGAGAGCGTCTCGAGCGAGAGGGTGCCGGCGGCGTGCGCCGTGACGGCGAAGATCCCGAACGGGGCGATGCGCATGAGGAATCCCATGACGCGAGAGAGGGCGTCGGAGAGGACGCCGAGGACGGCGAGGAGCGCCTCCTTGTTCCCCGAGCCGATGAGTGCCGCGCCGAGGAAGATGGAGAAGAGGACGATGGCCGGCAGCACCCCGTCGGCGAGCGCCCGGAACGGGTTCGCCGGGATGAAGGTGTCCACGAGGCTCACCTCCTCGGCGGCGGCGACCTCGCCGGCGCTGAAGAGCGAGCTCGCGGGGCGCGGGGGGAAGGCGAACTGCATGGCGAGGAAAAGCACGATCCCCGCGCACCAGAGCGCAAGGAGGACGGCGGTCCCGCGCCGCGCGACCGCGCCCGCCTCCCCCCTGTGGAGGCCGCCGATCCCGCCGACGACGGAGACGACGACGTAGGGGATGACCGCCATCTGCATGAGGCGGATGAAGGCGGTGCTGAACGGCTCGAGGACCGCGCACAGGTCGCCGAGGAAGAGGCCGGTGAGGATGCCGGCGGCGAGCGCGGCCAGCGACCGCGTCGTCCAGGTGCGTGCACCCGTTCCCATGCGTCCGCGCCCTCCGGGGTTCACATACTATACCACAGAATCCTCGGTGGAGATCCAGGACCGCGACGGGGGCGCCGGGCGGGCGTCAGGGGGAGCCGGGCCGGTCATCCTCGGCATCCGGGACGGAGAGGAGTTCGGCGACCTTCCTCCCGATCTCGTCCCGGACCGCCCTGAATCCCCCGTCGTCCAGCCCCTTCGGGTCGGGGATCTCCCACGCGATCCGCCGCGCGCCGGGCACGAACGGGCAGACGTCGGCGCAGCCCATGGAGACGGCGACGTCGAACTCCCGCACCGGCAGGTCGCCGAATCCCTTCGACCGGTGGCCGGAGATGTCGATCCCCCGCTCCCGCATGAACGCGATGGCGCGCGGGTCGACCTCCCCGGACGGCCGCGAGCCGGCGCTGAAGGCCTCGATCGCGCCCGGCGCCAGGGCGCGCGCGAACCCCTCGGCCATCTGGCTCCGGCAGGAGTTCTCGACGCAGACGAAGAGGATTCTTTTCACGACGATATGGCCCTCCCGACGCGCCGCATCACGCCCCCGCCGGCGGTCACGGCGTCCCCTCCCCCCGCCGGAACCAGCCGGACGTCCGCGTGCAGATCCGGACGAGGCCCAGCATGACCGGCACCTCGATGAGGACGCCGACGACCGTCGCGAGCGCCGCCCCCGAGGAGAGGCCGAAGAGGAGCGTGGCCGTCGCGATGGCGACCTCGAAGTGGTTCGAGGCGCCGATCATGGCGCTCGGTGCCGCGTCCTCGTAGGAGAGCCGGATCGTCTTCGCGAGGCCGTAGGTGATCCAGAAGATGAGGTTCGTCTGGATGAAGAGGGGGATCGCGATCCAGAGGATGGTGAGCGGGCGGGCGGTGATGACCTCCCCCTTGAACGAGAAGAGGAGAATGAGGGTGACGAGGAGCGCCGTGATCGTGACCGGCGTGAGGACGTGGAGGAACCGCTCCCTGAACCATTCGATCCCCTTCGCCCGGATGATCCATCTCCGCGAGTAGTAGCCCGCGAGGAGCGGGAGCGCCACGTAGATGGCGATGGAGAGGACGAGCGCCTGCCAGGGGACGGGGATCCGGCCGACGCCGAGGAGATACCCCCCGAGCGGGCCGTAGAGGAAGAGCATGGTGAGGGAGTTGATCGCCACCATGACGAGCGTGTGGCCGTCGTTCCCGCGGGCGAGATAGCCCCAGACGAGGACCATGGCGGTGCAGGGGGCGATCCCGAGGAGGATGCAGCCGGCGAGGTAGCTCCGCCAGAGGGGCACCTCGAGCACCTTCACCCCGCCGTGCAGCACCACCCGTCCCGCCCCGTACGCGGCGCCGAGGGGGAGGTCGAGGCCGAACGGCATCTTCACGTAGTCCATCGCGTCGGCGCCGATGAGATTGATGAACAGCGTCCCCAGGAAGAAGACGGAGATGGCGTACATGGTGAACGGCTTGATCAGCCAGTTCGCGACGAGGGTGAGGGCCACGGGCCTCGGCGTCTTCCCCGCGCTGATCACCTCGGCGAAGTCGATCTTCACCATGATCGGGTACATCATGAAGAAGAGACAGATCGCGATGGGGATCGAGACGACCGGCGCGTCGCCGACATGGATGGCGAGGCCGTCGAGGAACGTCGCCACCCCCGGCGCGACCCGCCCGAGCCCTATCCCCGCGAGGATGCACAGAACGACCCACACCGTCAGGTACTTTTCGAATACACCGAGACCGCGCCCCGCCGCCTTTCCTTCCGCACCCATAGGAAGACCCTCCTTATGCTTGCATTCCCGGCGCTGTTTCCCGCCGCCGGAACGGTTTTACCGCTCTCACCGTGATGCTCGCGACGGAACCCTGCAGGTGCCGTCTCGCATTCGGGTCCGCGCCGCACGCCTCGATGACCGCCTGCGCCGTCACGTCGTGGATCATGTCTTCGAGGGGGAAGGCCCGCTCCCGGAGCAGCTCGATCCCCCCGAATCCCGCCGCGCGAACGGCGTCGAGATAATCCTCCCTGCGGATCGCTCCCGAAATGCATCCGATACAGCCCGATACCGAGTTCCTGATTCCCTCCGGCAACTCACTTACCAGCACGATGTCCGACACCATCAGCCTGCCGCCCGGCTTGAGTACCCGGAACGCTTCCTGAAATACCCTCCTTTTATCGGGTGAAAGGTTGATGACGCAGTTTGAAATGATGATATCCACGGAGCGATCCTCGACGGGGAGTTTCTCGATTTCGCCGAGCCTGAACTCCACGTTCAGGAATCCCCCTTCGCGCGCGTTCCGCCGCGCCTTCTCCACCATCTCGGGCGTCATATCCACACCGATGACGCGCCCGCGCTCCCCCACCCGCCGCGCCGCGAGGAAGCAGTCGAAACCCGCCCCCGCGCCCAGATCGAGGACCACGTCACCCTCCCCGATCGCCTCGTGGGCGAGCGGGTTCCCGCAGCCGAGGCCGAGGTTGGCTCCTTCAGGAGCCGCCCTTAATTCCTCCTCCGAATAACCTATGTTCGAGCTGATGCCCTCGGGTGTGCTGCCCGAACAACACGAAGACGAAGCGCCGCAACACGACCCCTGTCCCTTTGCCACCTTCGCGTACCCCTCCCGGACGATCTCCTTTATGCGCCTTCCATCCGGCGCCTCTTTGCCGCCTTTCATGCCATCCTCCGCTCGCCTTCCCCCGTTCGTGCCCCGGACGTCGCCGCCCTTCACCGATTGCCCGCGGCCCGGGGCATATCTTCTCCCTTGAGGCGGGCCTCATCCTCCCGCATGGCCCTCCTCCCTTTTCCTCTCCTCCATCCGCTTCCGCACCCACTCCACCATGGCGTGCCCCTTTTCCATCTGGGCGCGCTCCTCCTCGGTTTTCGGCTCCTTTTCGGGCTGCGTGACCCGCCAGGTGATCTTTCCGCTCAGCGGCGGCTTCCGGAGCGCCCCGGGGTCGAAGAGCCGGTGCCCGCGGAACCCCGTCGGCTCCTCCTGGTAGCAGGCCTGCACCGCCCCGCGCACGAGCTCCACGGACCCCTCGTTGAGGAAGTCCAGCAGCGTCACCTGCTCCCGGAACCGATCGATGTGCTCCATCGGGATGTTGAAGAGGTAGGGGGTGGGAGAGTGGCTCCCGATTATTCTCTTTCGCTCATCCACGCCGTTTTTGAGGAGCGCGGCGACCGCCGCGCCCGTGAGGTGGCCGGGGGATTCCGGGCCGAGCTGGACGAGCCAGCGGATGTTCGGGTTCGCCGTGACGTTGAGGATGATCTTCTCGATGCCGATGTTCTCCGTCTGGAGGGTCCCCGCGAGCGCCGCGCCGGTCTCGACGGCGACGCGCACGAGGCGCTCGAAGTCGGGGGGCGTCTCCTCTCTTCGCCGGTTCAGGATGACGCAGACGGCGACGGGGGAGTAGTCGTTCCCGCGGAGGTAGCATCCTTCCTCGGGCGGGTAGTCCGCCGCCGGCTCCGTCTTGTAGACATTCGCCATGTCCCGCCGCCTCCGATCTAGCAGCACCCCCGCACGATGAGGTACACCCCCCCCGCGAGGACGAGCGCGCCGCATATCCGCCTGAGGATCACGGCACCCCGCGAGCGCTCGTTCCAGTTCAGGTAGTGCTGGACCGACTCGGTGAACGTCCCGGCGAGGACGATGAGCAGGCAGTGGCCGGCGCCGAACAAGAGGAGGAGGAGCGCGCCGTAGCTGTGCGCGAACCTGAACGTCACGCCGAGCATGGGGGCCATGAAGGCGAAGGTGCACGGCCCGAGGGCGATCCCGAACAGGAGGCCCAGTATGAACGCCGCGACCGCTCCCCGGCGCTTCATGTTCACCCGCCCCGCACCCGAGAACGGGAGGGGGAAGAGATCAAAGAGATGGAGGCCGACGACGAGGAAGACCGCCGCGACGAACCAGTCGCCGTACGGGCCGAGGTCGCCGAGCATCCGCCCCGCGAGGGCGGTGAGCACGCCGATGAGCGCGATCGTCACGAGTATCCCGACGGCGAAGAGCGTCGAGATGAAGAAGGCGCGCCGCGTGGAGATCCGCCCCTGCTCGTCGATGAAGCCGACGATGAGGGGGATGCTCGCGAGGTGGCAGGGGCTCAGGAGGATGCTCAGGATCCCCCACGCGAACGACGCCCCGAGCGCCGCGAGGGGGGCGCCCTCCACCGCGTGCGTCAGGATGGCGAACAGCCGTTCCATCGCCCTATCCTTCCGGCGGAGCGAGGTTCAGGCCGAGATCCCGCCACTTCCCCAGGATGTCCCCCTTCGACATGAACCCCTCGTGCCTGTACAGCTCGTTCCCGGAGGCGTCGATGAAGATCTGCGTCGGGATGATGCGGATCCGGTATCTCCTCGCCTCCTCGGGCCTGTCGCCCACGTCGATGAACTCGACATCGAAACGCCCCGCGTACTCCCGTTTCAATTCATCGAGGATGGGAGCCATCATCTTGCACGGGATGCAGAAGGAGCGGCCGAGATCGACCAGCCGGGGAATGCCCTCGCGCGGGGCGGGCGCCTCCATCGCGGATTGCCCGTCCGCCCGCTCCGGAACGGTGGATTCCTGCCCCCCGCAACCCGTCGCCAGCACAAGAAGCATTCCCAGAGCCGTTATCGTGCATGTCGAGAATCGTCGTGCCATCGGATCGCCTCCCCCTTCCCTCTTCGTCGCTTGAGGGCCCTGAGGCCCTATCGTCGCCGCGGGCGACCGCTCCCTAGCCGAGCAGGGACTTGAGCTCCTCCACGCCGGGCACCTTCCCCATGGTCTTGACATCGCCGTCCACGACGACCGCGGGCGTGAGCATCACGCCGTACGCCGCGATCTTCTTGAGGTCCCTCACCTCCACGATTTCCGCCTCCCTTCCGAGCGCGGAGAGGGCCGCGCGAACGTTTTCCTTCGTCCTCGCGCACTTCGGACATCCCACGCCCAGAACTTCGATCTTCATCCCGTCCTCCCTTCCCGTTCCATCGCGCACCCGACGCCCTATTCACCGAACACCGCTCCGAAGAGAAATCCGGAGACGGTGGCCATCGCAACCACCAGGGCCACGAAGACAAGGGTCTTCCTCGTCCCGATGATGCTCCGTATCACGAGCATGTTGGGGAGCGAGAGCGCCGGCCCCGCGAGAAGGAGCGAGAGCGCCGGCCCCTTCCCCATCCCGGCGCCGATCAGCCCCTGGAGGATGGGCACCTCGGTCAAGGTGGCGAAGTACATGAGGGCCCCGGCGAACGAGGCGAAGAAGTTGGCGGAGAGCGAGTTCCCCCCGACGAGGCCCGCCACCCAGTGCGAGGGGATCATTCCCTCGCGGCCCGGCCGCCCGAGAAGGACGCCCGCGACGAGCACGCCCGCGAAGAGGAGCGGCAGGATCTGCCTGGCGAAGGTCCACGTGGCGGCGACCCACTCCCCGAGCTCCTCCTTCCGGAACCAGGCGGCCAGCATCAGGAGAAGGGCGGCGAGCGAGAGGCCGCTCAGGATCCACTTGATCCTGAAGACGAACATCCACGACCCCTCCTCTCCGCCGGCCGCGCCGCTCCAGTTGGCGAAGACGAGGAAGGCCACCATCGAGCCGAAGTAGAGGCCGTTCTTCCACAGGGGGCGCGATTCCCCCGCCTCCCCGCCGAAGTGCATCTGCCCGGCGGCCTTTTCCATCTCCTCCCTGCGGAAGATCAGGTGCATGAGGAGGCCGATCACGACGCTGAAGATGACGGCCCCCGCCGCGCGCGCGATGCCCAGCTCCATCCCGAGGACCCGGGCGGTCAGGATGACGGCGAGGACGTTGATGGCGGGGCCCGAGTAGAGGAAGGCGGTGGCGGGCCCGATCCCCGCCCCCCGCTTATAGATCCCGGAGAAGAGCGGAAGGACGGTGCAGGAGCAGACCGCGAGGATCGTGCCGGACACGGAGGCCACCCCGTAGGCGAGGAACTTGTTCGCCCCTGCCCCGAAGTACCGGATCACCGCGGTCTGGTTCACGAAGACCGATATGCCCCCCGCGATGAAGAAGGCGGGGACAAGGCAGAGGATGACGTGCTCCCGCGCGTACCATTGCAGGAGCAGGAGCGCCTCCTTGAGCGGGCCCCCGAATGGAAGATCCGCGAACGGGAGGAAATAGGCAAGCAGGAAGACGGCGAGGATCAGGCCGAACGCGAGCGAATTCTTCATTGCGTCATAGAATCCCTGTCTCGGCGGGGTCCTATTCGGCGGATCGGGAGCAAGCGGGGCGGCCGCAGATCGCCTCCCGGTTCGACATTCCCGCCTTCCGCCTGTCCCGGAGGACGACGGGATCGGCGTTCCCCCACTTTCTCATCTGCAGGAGGAGGGCGTCGATCATGCCGTCGCCGCCCCGCGCGAGCGAATAGTTCGTCCAGACGCCGTCCTTCTCGTCCCGCAGGAGGCCCGCATCCCTGAGGATGCACAGGTGCCGCGAAACGCTCGGCTGCGCGATGCCGAGGACGGCGGTGATCTCGCAGACGCACATCGGCTTCACCTCGAGCATCTTGAGGATCCTGAGCCGGTTCCGGTCGGCGAGCGCCTTGAAGATTCTCTCCAGCGTCCTCATATATAGCCATTATTGTATATCGCTATATGATAGCACATGCCCGCCCGTCGTCAAGGAGGAACCATCGGAGTCCTACTTCAGGCCGAAACGCGGGCCCGGGAGCGGCGGTGGGCCGCGCAGGCGCCGGCGCCAGAGGAGGAGCGCCGTCGAAACGGCGAGGGCGAGGGCGATTGCGGCCGCCGCGATCAGGCCGGTCCGCCTCACGGGCTTTTCCTCCACGGCGACGGGGACGGGCGTCGGCGTCGGCGCGGGCCGCGGCGGGGCCTTCCCGAACGCCGCAAGGAGGAGCTCGGCCGCCTTCCGGTCCCTCGCCGGCCGCTCGCGGGCGCCGGCGACGACCGCGACGAGGCGCCTCCCGCCCCGGGAGGCGGTCGCGGCGACCGAGTAGCCGCCGAGCCGGAAGTAGCCGGTCTTCAGGCCGTCGCACCCCTCGAAGGTCCGGAGCAGCCGGTTGTGGCTGCGCATCAGGAATGCCCCGTCCCGGAAGCCGCGCTCGGCGACCGAGGTGAGGGCGAGGACGGCCGGGTGCCGGAGGGCCTCGAGCGACAGGACGGCGATCTCCCGCGGCGTGCTCACGTCCGGCCGCTGCCCCCGCGCGGGCGGGAGGCCGTGGACGGTGTGGAAGACGGTCCGCTCCATCCCCAGGTCGGCGGCCCTCCGGTTCATGAGGCCCGTGAACGCCTCCGTCGATCCCGCGACGTGGACGGCGAGGGCGACGGCGGCGTCGTTCGCCGACTGGACCATGAGGGCGGCGAGGAGCTCCTCCACCGGGAACGTCTCCCCCTCCTTCAGGTACACCTGCGAGCCGCCCATGCGCGCCGCCTCGGCGGTGACGCGCACCGGGTCGCCGGCGCCGAGCGTCCCGCTGTCGATCCGCTCCCGGACGATGAGGAACGTCATGAGCTTGACGATGCTCGCCGGGTAGCACTCCGCGTCCGCGTTCTCCTCGAAGACGACCTCCCCGGTCTCCGCCTCCAGCACGATCGCGCCGAGGTACGGGTCCCCGGTGCGGTCGGGGATCTCCTCCCGCGCCGCCGCGGGGAGCGCGATCGCGAACGCCGCGGCGACGAGCGCCGCTTTCGAAAGATGTTTGGGCATGTCCGGACCTTCCCCCTCTCCGCGCGGCGGAGGCCGCGCCCGGTTCCGCGGGACACAATAGCAGATCGGCGCCGGATGGCAAGCGCGATGCCGCACCGAAGGCGACAATGGACTCCCTTTTCAACTTTGAACTTTCGACTATGAACTGTGGTTGCATCCGTGTGAATCTGCGGTGAATTGCGGCTTCGGATCGGCGGGGGAAAGGATTATACTATCGGGTGGAGGGGATGGAGGAACGCCCCGTGGAGACGCAGTCGAGGAGGGAGTTCGTGAAATCGTGCGGACGCGCCGCCCTCGCCTGGTTCGGATCGTCGTTCATCCCCCTCCAGGCGGGGTGCGCGGAGCGGCCGGGGGACGGCGCCGCGGGAGCGGCGGACGGCTTCGAGCCGTCGTACCTCGCCCTGCACCGGAGCGGCGAATTGAAGCGGCGCGGCGAGACGCTCCGGGGAATGATGGAGCGCTGCGCCCTCTGCCCGCGGGAGTGCGGCGCGCGGCGCCTCGCCGGCGAGCGGGGATTCTGCCGGGCGTCGTCCGGGCTCGAGGTGTCGTCGCACCACCCGCACCTCGGCGAGGAGCGTCCGCTCGTCGGCCGCGGCGGCTCCGGGACGATCTTCTTCACCCACTGCGCCCTCCGCTGCGTCTTCTGCATCAACTGGGAGATCAGCCAGGGGGGCATGGGGGAGGCGCGGAGCGTCGGGGACCTCGCGGGGATGATGCTCGACCTCCAGCGGAGGGGCTGCCACAACATCAACGTCGTCACGCCGACGCACTACTCGCCGCACATCCTCCTCGCCCTCGACCGCGCCGCCGGGGAGGGATTGCGGCTCCCCCTCGTCTACAACACCTGCGGCTGGGAGCGGGTGGAGATTCTCCGCCTCCTCGACGGCATCGTGGACATCTACCTGCCGGATTTCAAGTACTCTGACGGGGAGATGGCGGCGAAATACTCGGCGGGAGCGGCGGCGTACCCGGAGGTCACGCGGCGGGCGTTCCTCGAGATGCACCGCCAGGTGGGCGTCGCGAGGCCCGGCCCCGACGGCATCATGCGGCGGGGGCTCATGGTCCGCCACCTCGTCATGCCGAACGACGCGAGCGGCACCGCCGGCGTGATCGACTGGATCGCGGCGAACCTGCCGAAGGACACCTATGTCAACATCATGTCCCAGTACAGGCCGATGTACCGGGCGTTCGACCATCCCGAGATCGCCCGCAGGGTCACGAGGAAGGAATATGCGGAGGCGGTGCGGCACGCCCGCGCGGCCGGCCTGACCAACCTGGAGATCCAGGGCCTCGTGCTCTAGGGGGTCCCGCGGGTATCACGCCGCCGACCCCGCTGCGGGATCCAGACCCCCGTCTCGCGCAGCTCCGCCCTCGGTATGCCGTACTGCTCGGCGATGGCGCCGATCTCCCTGTAGGTGCGGTACTCGGCCATCCGCCGCAGGCCGTCGAGGTCCGTGTGCTCGAGCCGCCGCAGCTGGCGCTGGAGGCGCCGCTGGTCCTCCTCCGGTGAGGCGGCCTGCCGCTCCCGCAGCTCGGCGAGCATCCGCTCCCGCTGCCGGGCGAGGTCCGCGTCCGTCGGCCTGGCCGTGAGCGCCTTGAGGCGCTCGCCGAACTCCCGGCGGTACTGCTCGCGCCGGCCCTGATCCACGAGCGGTTCGTAGCGCTCGACGAACGATTCGAGGTTCGAGGCGATCTCCGCGGACTCGGGCCCCCATCGCCGGCGCGGCGGGGGCTCGACGCCGAGGGCGCGCAGCTGCTCACGGCCGATCCCGTATTCCTCCATCATCCTGTTCACCGATTCGATCCGTTCGAGCTCGTCGAAGTAGTCGAGGACGCCCGCGAGGTCCTCGGGGTGCGCCTCCTCGATCCGGCGGATCCGGTCCTCGAGGAGGTCGCGCTCATCCGGCTCGGTCGCCTCCGCCATCCGATCCCGCAGGTCGCGGAGCATCGTCTCCCGCCGCTGCGGCGCCGCCTCCGCCCCGCCTCGCGTCCCGAGGGACGCCGCGTACGCGGCGAGGTCCGCCCTGAATCGCTCGCGCGTCTTCTCGTCCAGTGCGGCGGCGAACCGCTCGACGGCGTCCTCGTCCGGCCGCGCCTCCGCCGCCGCCTCGGCCGGGGGCGCGTCGACGAGCGGGACCTGCTCGTGCGCCGCCACGGGCGGGGCCGGCTCGACCAGGGCCGCCACGGGCGGGGGCGCGGCCGGGGCGGGCGGGACGCGCCCGATCTCCTCGGCGAGCCGCCCGCGCAGGGCCTCGATCTCCCCCTCGTACGCGGCGATCCGCCGCTCGTGGGCGCTCACCTTCGCCCTGAGGGAGATGAGTTCCGGATCGACCGCCGGGGCGGCCTCCTCCCGGCGCCCGCACCCGGCGCAGAGCGCGAGCGCCGGCACGACCAGACAGAATGTCTTCATGCGCATTTCGGTCTCCTCCCCCGTCTCCTCTTCGTTGTTATTTTACCACGCCCGGCCCTATAATGTCCCGTGCGAACGCAGCCGGCCGGCCCCAGCGACGCGCGTCCGGGCTCTCCCGCGGGGGAGCCCGGACGCCGCGGCGCGCCCCGCCGCGTCCTCGTCCTCGTCGCCGCGGCGGTCGCCGCCGCGTTGGCGACGGGCGTCCACGACGACCGGCTGTTCGGCCCCGACGAGCCGCGCGAGGCCGAGATCGCGCGCGAGACCCTCGCCGACGGCCGGTGGGTGACGCCCCACCTCTGCGCCCTCCCGTTCCTGGAGAAGCCCCCCCTCTACTACGACAGCGTCGCCCTCGCCTACGCCGCCGCCGGGCGGATCACCGCCGGCGTCGCCCGCTCGGTCTCCGTCCTCTACGCCCTCCTCATGGCCGCCGCCCTCTTCCTCTTCGCCCGCCGCGCCGCCGGGACGCGGGCCGCCGTCTTCTCCGTCCTGGTGCTCCTGACCATGCCCCGCCTCTGGCGGTACGCCCACACCGTCCTCCTCGACATCGCGATGGGGGCGTTCTGCGTCTGCGCCCTCGCCTCCTTCGCCGGCGCGCGCGCCCGCGCGGGGAGGGAACGGGGCGGCGGGAGCCTCGTCCCGTTCGCCCTCTTCTCCGCCGCGGCGTTCCTCACGAAGGGATTCCTCGCGCTCTTCAACATCGCCGTCGTCGTCACGGGGTTCTGCGCGGTCGCCCGCCCCCGGGACTGCCTCCGCCGACTCCTCTCCCTCGCCCCGCTCGCCGCCTTCCTCGCCCCGGTCGCCGTCTGGGTCGCCCTCTTCGCCCGGGAGGGGGGCGTCGTCTACCTCCACGAGCACTTCGTCAACAACATCGCGGGGCGCCTCCTCCAGATCCGCTTCGAGCATCCGGGCGCCCGGTTCGCCCACACCGACATCGGCTACGCCCTCCCCTGGCACTTCTACCTCGCGGCGCTGCCGGAGATGTTCGGCGTCTGGGCGGCGGCACTGCCGATCGCGGTCTGGGCGGCGGCGCGGCGCCTGCGGGCCGCGGCGGCGGGCGAGCGGGAGGACCTTCTCTTCGCCCTCTCCTGGGCGATCCTTCCCGGCCTCCTCCTCTCCTTCTCGCCGGTCAAGGAACGCACCTACATCCTCCCCTCCTACGCGGGCGTCGCCTTCCTCGCCGGCTGGTGGCTCGACGGCGCGCTGCGGCGGCGCGGGGAGACGGGGTGGAGGGGGGCGGGCTGGCTCGCCCTCGTCTTTCCGTGCGCCGTCTTCGTCCTCGCCGGCGGCGGGGGCGACCCGAGACTCTTCACGGCGGCGGCGGCCGCCGCCCTCGCCCTCCCCGCCGCGGCCCTCGTCGTCCTCGCCGCCCGGAGGCGGCTCCTCGAGGCCTCCTTCCTCGGCTTCGCCCTCCTCCTCTGCGTCCTCATGACGAGCCACGCCCCGAACGTCGTCTACCGGCGCTGGCGGACGCGCTGCTTTTCGGCGTTCGCGCGGGACGTGTGGGCCCGGGCGGGAGACGACCCGGTCGTCCTCTACCGGCCGAACGACAACGCGCGGGGATCGGTCCCCTTCTACGGCAACCGCACCACGCCGGAGATCAACCTCCCGCCGGAACTGCGCGCCGTCGCGGCGGCGCCCGGGCGGACGTTCGTCGTCATCAGGGAGTGCGTGTACGAGGACCTGCGGCGGGACGACCCCGCCCTCGCCGGCATGCTCCACCCCGTCCCGATGCCGGTGTACGAGTCGGACCCGGTCTTCCTGCTCGCCCCGACGAGGGAGGGGCGCCCCGGGCCGCCGACCGGGAGCCGCTGACGGAGGGGCCCATGCGCGCGCAGGCGTCCTTCTTCCGCAACATCGACTTCGACGACCTGCTCGAGCGGTTCTTCGTCGCCGCGGTCCTCGCCATCCTCGGCATCCGGTTCTTCCTCCACCTCACCGGCTACCCGCAGCTCGGCGGCCGCGGCCTCCACATCGCCCACATGCTCTGGGGCGGCCTCATGATGCTCGCGGCCATCGTCCTGCTCCTCGTGACGCTCGACCGGGGGACGCGGCGCTTCGCCGCCCTCCTCGGCGGCCTCGGCTTCGGGACCTTCATCGACGAGCTCGGAAAGTTCATCACGAGCGACAACGACTACTTCTTCAAGCCGACGGTCGCCCTCATCTACATCATCTTCATCTCGCTCTTCCTCGCCTTCCGGGCGCTGCGGCGGTACGGCGGCTTCTCGCGGGAGGAGTTCCTCGTCAACGGCATCGAGATCCTGAAAGAGGCGGCGGCGGGCCGGATGACGGCGGACGACCGGGAGCGGGCGCTCCGCTTCCTCCGCCTCGCCGATCCCTCAAGCCCGATCACCGCGGCGGCCGCGGCGTGCCTCGTCCGCCTGCGGGCCGCCCCCCCGGAGGAACCGGGCCTCGCGGCGCGGCTGAAGGCCTCCGTCCGCGCCCTCTACGCGCGGCTCGCCCGGCGCCCCTGGTTCGCGCGCGCGGTGACGGCCTGCTTCGTCGTCGAGGCAGCGGCGGGCGCCGCGATGCTCCTCGCCTTCGTCGCCTGGGTGCGGGACGGCCGGACGGCCGCCCTCCTCCCCTCGCCGAGCGCCACCGAGGGGATGAGCCTCGCGGCCTCCGCGCTCTCCGCCGTCTTCATCGTCCTCGGCGTCGTCCGCCTCCGCCGGTCGCGCCTCGCCGCGTACGAGATGTTCAAGAAGGCGCTGCTCGTCTCCATCTTCTTCTCGCGCGTCTTCGCCTTCTACGAGCACCAGTTCCAGGCGTTCTACGGCCTCGTCGCGGACATCCTCCTGCTCCTCGCGATCAACTACCTCATCGCCGAGGAGAAGGAGATGCCGCCGGAACCGGCTGCCTGAACCGCCCCGCTCCGAGGACGCAATGCACCAATCCACCGCGGATCCACAGTGTTCCTGCCGCGGATCGACGCGGATACAACCCGCCACAGAGGACACAGAGAACGCAGAGGATAGTGCTGCTTTCGACTTTGAACGTTCAACTTTGAACTAGAGTTGTTCTCTGTGATCTCCGTGGCGAAAAGAGAGAGCTGCTGTTCACGTTCATCCGCGGCGGAGGTCAGCGTCTTTCTTGCCGCGGATCCTCGCAGGTGATCGCAGATTCTTGTCAACCATCGGCGTTCTATCAGCGATAATCCAGGCAAATCCGCGGCAAAGCACCTTTTCTCTTTTCGCTTTGGGCTCTCAACTGTGGGCTGTAGTTGGATCCATGGATATCCGTGGTGCGGGGTTCATCGAGGGGCGGGGGACGCGGGCCTGACGATCGCGGCGAATTTCCCGGCGGGGTCGCCGAGGGCCGGCTCGACCGCGTGGGGGAGACCCACGAGGATCGCGAGCGCGTCGTCGAGGCGCCGGCGGCGGACGAGGACGTAGCCGACGCCCGGCTCGGCGAAGAACGCCCGGAGGTCCTCCGGGACGTTGAGCTCCGTCACCTCGCGCTCCATGTAGTAGCCGAACTCGTAGAGCCAGAAGTCGTAGAGGGCGAACGGGTCCGGGCGGCGGACCGTCCGCCGGAGCAGTTCGGTGTACGGCCGCACGCTCGTCGCCCGGTCGAGCTCGGGGAGGACGGCGCGCAGGTAGAAGACGTGGACGCCGGCCATCACGGCGGCGATCCCCGCGATGAGCATGCCCGCCGCGCCCCCCGGCCGCCCGATCCGCCGCAGGCCGCAGGCGAGGAACACGGCCGCGGCACCCAGGAACGCCGCGAGAAGCACCCCCTCGCCGGCGATGATCCCCGCGAAGGCCCGCATCGAGTCCCTGTCCCGCTCGTTCGAGTGCCGGTCCACGAGTTCGGAGGAGACGACGCGCTCCGCGAGCCCCGGCACCCGGACGAGGACGACCGCCGCGAGCGCCGCGACGACCACCGCGATGAGCAGGCACACCATCACCCGCGACGCGGCGACCCGCCAGCCGCCCGACGCCCTCGCCGCCTCCCCCCAGAAGAGTGCCGTGAGGAGGGCGGCGGCGGGATAGAGCGGCAGGAGGTAGTCGCCCCGCTTGTAGACCGAGATCGAGAAGAAGAGAAAGACCCAGGCGAACCAGGAGAGGGGAAAGAGGAACCGCCGGTCCCGCCGCGCCGCGACGGCCCCGGCGATCGCGAAGGGGAGGAAGACGCTCCAGGGGAGGAAATCGGCCGCGACACGGGGCACGTAGTACCAGAACGGCTGCGATCGCGTGTAGGCCGCGAAGACCGTCACGTTCCGGTGGAGGAAGAACTCACGCGGGAACGCCCCCGCCGTCCGGAGGCTCACGGCGAGGTACCAGGGGGCGGCGACCGCGATGAAGGCGATGATGTTCCGGGGCGCGAGGAGCGCCCGGAGCTGGCGGAGGTCGCCGGCGGCGAGCAGGAAGAGGAGGATGCCGCCCGCCGGGACGATCACGCCGACCGGCCCCTTGTCGAGGAAGGCGAGCGCCGCGAAGACCGCCGCCAGGAGATAGGCGGAGCGGCGCCGGGCCCCGTCCGCGTAGCCGCGCCAGAAGGAGAGCATGACGAGGGCGATGAGGAGGGTGAGGGACATGTCGATCCGCGGCGTCCGGGCCATGTGCATCACCTTCACGCCCGTCATGTAGATGAGCGCGGCGCGGAAGCCGCAGCGGGGACCCGCGATCCGGCCGCCGAGGGCGTAGACCGCGTAGACGCTCCCGAGGGCGGCGAGGGCGGTCGGGAGGCGGACGCTGAACTCGTTGACGCCGAGCGGGATCGAGAAGAGGGCGAGCACCCATATCCAGAGGATCGGCTTCTCGTGGTCCGGGTGGCCGTTCACGTACGGGACGATCCACTCCCCCCGCTGGAGCATCTCGCGCGCCATCCAGGCGTTCCGCGCCACGAGGTCGCCCCAGAGGTCCGTCCGGCCGAGGCCGGTGAAGAAGAGGAGGAGGGCGAGGAGCGTGAGGATGTAGACGTGCCGCCGCCCGATCGGGATCGCCGTCATCGCCGCCATTATAGCAGGGGCGCGCGGCCGCCGCCCCGAAAAACCCCGCCCGGCGGCATGAAGAACAAATTCACCGCGGATTCACACGGATGATTACGGATCGACACGGATGCAACTACAGCACAAAGTTGAAAGTTCAAAGTCATTGTCTTTCGGCTGCAACCTCACCCGTGCGGATCCGTGGTGCGTGGTCCATCGGGCGCCGATTCCGTCTTGACGGGCGGCGCGCGACGGCCATAATAGCAGGATATCCATGGGGGTGCCGGCCCCTCACCGCGAATGCGGCCGCGGCGCCCCCCCCGCAGACCCTGCGCGAGGAAAGGCGCCCCACCGATGGCGTGCAGACGGAGAACCGCCCCCGCCCTGACGGGGCTCCTCATCCTCTCGTCGGCCCTCCCGGCGGGCGCGGCGGCGCCGGCCCCCGTCCCGATGTCCATCGAGGACGCCATACGCACCGCCTTCGCGAACAACAAGCGGATCCAGATCCAGGAGAAGGAGATCCGCGCGGCGAAGGCGGCCCGGCTCGGCGCGGTGAGCGCCTTCCTCCCGAAGGTGAACGTGGACGGCGGCTACACCCGCAACGACGCCGTCCTCGGCGAGGCCGTCCCGCTCGCCGGCGAGACGGAGAAGGACATCGGCCTCTTCACCGGCTACGAGAACGACATCCGGGCGGGGGCGTCGGTCGACCAGCCGATCTACACGGGCGGCGCGAACCTCGCCGCCCTGCGGAAGGCGCAGATCGGGATCAGGGTCCAGGAGGAGACCCTCCGCGCGACGAGGCTCGACGTGGAGCTCGACGCGAAGCGGCTCTACTACGGCCTCCTGCTCGCGGCCGAGAACGAGCGGATCGCGCGGAACCTCGTCGCCCAGGCGCGGTCGCACTACGAAAACGTGCGCGACAAGTACGCCCACGGCACCGCCTCCCGGTTCGACCTCCTCCAGTCGAAGATCCACGTCTCCCTCCTCGTCCCCCAGCTCGTCCAGGCGCGGAACGCGATCGACCTGACCGAGGCCGACCTGAAGAAGCTGCTCAGCCTCCCGATGCGCGCCGCGATCCTCCCGCGGGACGCGCTCCTCCACGTCCCGGTCCGGATCGACGAGGAGTCGTTCCTCAGGACCGCCCTCGAGCGGCAGCCCGAGGTCATCCTGCGGACGCTCGGCGTCGACATGGGGGAGTGGTCGGTCCGGCAGGCGCGCGCCGGCCGGCTCCCGCAGGTGGCGGCGAACCTGCGATACGAGACGGCGGCGGACTCGGCCGGGGACCTCCTCGCCTCCCGCCACAGCCTCTGGCGGGCGGGGGTGTCGGTCACCGTCCCGATCTTCGACGGCTTCTACACCAAGTCGAAGGTCGACGAGGCCTGGGCCCGGTACGCCCAGGCGGGGCTCGAGCGGGAGGACGTCCTCGAGCGCGTCGCCGTGGAGGTCAGGCGGGCGTGCCTCGACCTGCGGCAGGCGCAGGCGATCGTGGACTCGCAGCGGGACAACATCGTCGAGGCGACGGAGGCGCTCCGCCTCTCCGAGGTGCGGTTCGACAACGGCGTCGGCACAAACCTCGACGTGATCGACGCCTTCGTCTCGCTCAGCCAGGCCGAGCAGTACCTCGCCGGCGGCATCTACGACTACATCATGGCGAAGTCCTACCTGCACCGGACGATGGGCGAGAGCGTGCTCACGGAGGAATAGAGCGATGGGAAAGACACAGGAGGCGGTTGCGCGCGCGCGGGACGCGGCGGTGCGGGCGGTGAAGTCGCTCCGGGGGAACAGGCGCCGGCTCCTCCTCGTCGCGGGGGCGGCGGCGGTCATCCTGCTGCTGCTCGGCGTCTGCATCCGGTGCAGGGAGCTGCGCGAGCGGGGGACCCTCAAGGTCTCCGGCACGATCGAGGGGGACAACGTGCGCATCTCGTTCCGGGTCGGCGGCCAGATCGTCGAGCTCCTGACCGACGAGGGGCGGGTGGTGAAGCGGGGCGACATCGTGGCACGGCTCAACACCGACGAACTGGTGAAGATCCGGGACGAGGCGGCGGCGGCGCTCCGGGCGGAGGAGTTCAGGCGCGAGCTCGCCTCGATCGACTACATCCGCGCCGAGAACCTGTTCCGCGAGGGCGCGGTCGCGGCGCAGGCGAGGGACGAGGCGAAGACGCGGGCCGACTCCACGCGCGCGAACGTCGAGCACCTCGCGGCGCGCCTCGAACTCGCCGAGACCCGCCTCGGCTTCGCCGACCTCGCCTCCCCCCTCGACGGCTTCATCCTCGTCAAGAGCGCGCTCCCGGGCGAGGTCGTCCAGGAGGGGGCGCCGGTCTTCACCTCGATCGACCTGGACAACATCTGGGTCACCGCCTACATCGACGAGACCGACCTCGGCCGGGTGAAGCTCGGGCAAAAGGCGTTCGTGATGACGGACAGCTACCCCCGAAAAAGGTACGACGGGGAGGTCTCCTTCATCTCCCAGGAGGCGGAGTTCACCCCGAAGTACATCCAGACCACCCGGGAGCGGGTGAAGCTCGTCTACCGGATCAAGGTGCGGGTGGACAACTCGAGCCTCGACCTCAAGCCCGGCATGCCCGCGGACGCGTACATCGCCGTCGACTGACCATGCCCGCCATCGAGACCCGCGGCCTCACGCGGCGGTTCGGCGCCCTCACCGCCGTCGACCGCCTCACCTTCGCCGTCGAGGAGGGGGAGATCTTCGGCCTCGTCGGCCCGGACGGCGCCGGGAAGACCACCACCATGCGCCTCCTCACCGGCATCCTCGACCCCACCGGGGGCGACGGCTGGGTGAACGGCAGGCACATCGCGAGGGACGCGGAGGCGCTGAAGGGCGACATCGCCTACATGTCGCAGCGCTTCGGCCTCTACGAGGACCTCACGGTGATGGAGAACATCGACTTCTACGCCGACATCTACCGGGTCCCGCGCGCCGAGCGGGCGGGCCGGATCGACCGCCTCCTCGGCTTCAGCGGCCTGACCCCGTTCAAGGGGCGGCTCGCGGGCAACCTGTCCGGCGGGATGAAGCAGAAGCTCGGCCTCGCCTGCGCCCTCATCCACACCCCGAAGGTGCTCTTCCTCGACGAGCCCACGAACGGCGTCGACCCGGTCTCCCGGAGGGACTTCTGGCAGATCCTCTACGGCCTCCTGAAGGAGCGGGTGAGCATCCTCTACTCCACCTCGTACCTGGACGAGGCGGAGCGCTGCCGGCGCGTCGCCCTCATCTACCGCGGGTCGCTCCTGCGGTGCGACACCCCCGAGGCGATCAAGGCGGAGGGGGGCGCCGGCACGCTCGAGGAGGCGTTCATCGGGATCATCGGCGGCCATGAGCAGTCCACGACCCACGGCCATGCGGCGTAGCGAGCAGGCGGCGGGCGGCGACATCGCGGTCGAGGTGCGCGACCTCGAGAAGCGGTTCGGCGCCTTCACCGCCGTCAACCGCGTCAATTTCCAGGTGCGGCGCGGCGAGATCTTCGGCTTCCTCGGGCCGAACGGCGCCGGCAAGTCCACGACCATCCGGATGCTCTGCGGCATCCTCCCCCCCACCGCCGGATCGGGACAGGTCGGCGGGTTCGACATCGCCCGGGAGCAGCGGCGGATCAAGGAGCATATCGGCTACATGTCGCAGAAGTTCTCGCTCTACGAGGACCTGACGGTCGAGGAGAACATCGACTTCTACAGCGGCATCTACCGGATCCCCGCCGCGGAGAAGGAGGCCCGGAAGGAGGACGTCATCCGGGCCGCGGGGATCGGCGAGTTCCGATCGAGTCTCACCGGCACCCTCTCCGGCGGCTGGAAGCAGCGGCTCGCCCTCGGCTGCGCCATCATGCACCACCCCGGCATCATCTTCCTCGACGAGCCCACCTCGGGCGTGGACCCGATCACGAGGGCCAACTTCTGGAGCACGATCAAGGACCTCGCGAAGGCCGGCGTGACCGTCTTCGTCACCACCCACTACATGGACGAGGCGGAGAACTGCGACCGGATGGCGCTCATCTACCGGGGGACGATCATCGCGATGGGGACCCCCCTCGAGATGAAGACGCGGTGCATGACGGACGAGGTCATGGAACTCCGGATGCCGGGCGCCGAGGCATGGGCGGACCGTCTCCGGGACGTCGAGGGCGTCAGGGAGACGGCGCTCTTCGGCTCGGCGCTCCACCTGGTCGTGGAGAACGCGGAGAGGGTCGGCCCGCGGATCGGCGCCGCGCTCGAGGAGGGCGGCGCGCGCGGCTGCCGCCCCGAGAAGATCACCCCCTCGCTCGAGGACGTCTTCGTCTCGCTCATCGAGACGTACGACGCGCGGGAGGGGGAGGACCGCAGGACGGCGGGGGGAGGCGGCGCGTGAACGCCGGGAGGGTGACGGCGGTCGCGAGGAAGGAGGCCCTCCAGATCCGCCGCGACCCGCGGAGCCTCGGCCTCGGCCTCGCGATCCCGGTCCTCCTCCTCGTCCTCTTCGGCTACGCCCTCACCCTCGACGTGGACAACGTGCCCACGGTCGTCTGGGACCGGGACAACTCGCAGACGGCGAAGGATTTCATCCTCAATTTCAGCAACTCGCGCTACTTCGACGTCTACGCGTACGCCGACACCTACCGCGACATCGTGCGTCGGATCGACCGGGGCGAGGCGCTCATCGGCATGGTGATCCCGAAGGACTTCTCCCTCGCGATCGAGTCGGGCGCGCGGACGCCCGTCCAGTTCCTCCTCGACGGGAGCGACGCCAACACCGCGACGATCGCCCGCGGCTACGTCACGAGCGTGGTGAACCGCTACAACGAGGGGCTCCGCGCGCGCCCCCCGCGCGCGGGGGGCGTCGTCAACCCCCTGCCCGTCATCTTCCGCCCCCGGCCGTGGTTCAACCCGAACTTCGAGAGCAGGATCTTCATCATCCCGGGCCTCATGGTCGTCATCATCATGATCATCGCCGCGCTCCTCACCTCGCTCACGGTCGCGCGGGAGTGGGAGCGCGGGACGATGGAACAGCTCATCTCCACCCCCGTGACGCCGGGAGAGCTCATCGCGGGGAAGTTCATCCCCTACTTCTGCATCGGCCTCTTCGACCTCCTCGTCGCGGTGGTGCTGGCGGTCGCCGTCTTCGGCGTGCCGGTGCGCGGGAGCGTCCTCCTCCTCCTCGCCCTCAGCTCCCTCTTCCTCGCCGGCGCCCTCATGATGGGGATCCTCATCTCGGTCGAGGCGATGAACCAGCGGCTCGCGAGCCAGCTCGCCATGCTCACCACCTTCCTCCCGGCGTTCCTGCTCTCCGGCTTCGTCTACCCGATCTGGAACATGCCGGCCGTCATCCAGGCGGTGACGTACCTCATCCCGGCGCGCTACTTCATCGTCATCCTCCGCGGCATCTACCTCAAGGGCGTGGGGCTGCGCGACCTCTGGACCCAGACGCTGTTCCTGTTCATATTCGCGGCGGCGGTGTCGCTGCTCGCGGTGCGGAGGTTCAGGAAGAAGGTCGCCTGACCGCCGTTTCTCGTTGATCGTTTCTCGGGGGAAGGCGGCCGCTCAGAAGAATCGTTTCTCGTTTCGCGGGAGGGGGCAGCCATTCGGGGCGTGCCCATCCCGCAGGAGAGGGCCATGTTCGAGCGGATCAGGAGCATCCTCATCAAGGAGTTCCTCCAGGTCTTCCGCGACCCGCGGATGCGGACGATGATCTTCGTCTCCCCCCTCGTCCAGGTGATCGTCTTCGGCTACGCGGCGAACATGGACGTCCGGAACGTCCCCGTCGCGGTCTACGACCTCGACAACACGAGGGAGAGCCGCGACCTCATCCGCTCCTTCACCTACTCGCGCTACTTCCGGGCGCGGTACGCGATCTCCACCGACCGGGAACAGGCCGGCCTCATCAACAGGGCGCGGGCGAGCGCGGTCCTCCGCTTCGACCGCGGCTTCGGGCGGGACATCCGGGGGAACAGGAGCGCCCCGTTCCAGCTCATCCTCGACGCCACCGACTCGAACACGGCGAGCATCGTCCTCGGCTACGCCGGCCAGATCGTCGACGAGTACGCGGGGCGCGTCCTCGCCGGGCGGGAGGCGACGTACGCGGGAGGGGCGCCCGCGCGCCCCTCGGTGGACATGCGGGTGCGGACCTGGTTCAACGAGAACCTGGAGTCGACGGACTACTACCTGCCGGGGGTGATCGCGCTGATCGTGACGGTGATGTCGCTCCTCCTCACCGCGATGGCGATCGTCCGCGAGAAGGAGATCGGGACGATGGAGCAGCTCATCGTGAGCCCCCTGAGGCCGATCGAGCTGATCCTCGGCAAGATCACGCCGTTCGCCGTCATCGCCGTCGGGGAGATGTTCGTCCTGGTCATCGTGGCGGTCGCCTGGTTCGACATCCCGATGCGCGGGGGCGTCCTCCTCCTCCTCGGGGCGACGATCATCTACCTCCTCACGACCCTCGGCATCGGCCTCTTCATCTCGACGATCTCGTCCACCCAGCAGGAGGCGATGCTCTCCTCGTTCTTCTTCTTCTTCCCCGCGAACCTCCTCTCCGGCTTCACCTACCCGATCCAGAACATGCCGGTCGTCATCCGGTACGTCACCTACCTGAACCCGCTCCGCTACTACCTCGTCATCCTCCGCGGCATCTTCCTCAAGGGGGTCGGCATCGACATCCTCTGGCCCCAGATCCTCGCCCTGTTCGTCATGGGCCTCGTCGTCATCGTCTTCAGCGCCCTCAAGTTCAGGAAGACCCTCGGGTAGGGGGCGTTGCGGAACCCCGAGGGAATCGGATCAGAAGAGGCCGAGGAACTTCCTGCGCCGCGGCGGGGGGGCGGGCTCCTCGGCGAGGCGTCGCGCCTCCCCCTCCAGGTCCTCGACCATCTTCGAGTAGCGGGCGAGCGCCTGCCGGTGCTCCTCCTGGGCGGCCGCGGCGACCGCGGACATCTGGGCGACCTCGCGCTGGAGGGACGCGACCCGCGCCCTGGAATGGAGGATCGCGGCGGCGAGGGCGGCGGCGAGGAGGGCGGCCGCCGCGGCGACGAGCGGCAGGCCGCGCCGGGATGCGCGGCGGGGGGGAAGGCGGGGCGGGGGATCGGGCCGGGGCGCCGCCGCAGCCGGCGGGGCGGGCGCGGCGCCGTCGAGGACGTTCCGCGCCCGGCTCAGCGCCTCCCGCGCCCGGAGGAGCGCGCCGCTCTCCCCCTCCGCGCCGCCCGTCGGTCTGCTCTCGTCCATGGCGGACGGCCCTCCCCAGTCAGCGCCAGAAGCTCCGCACGTAGCGCTCGAACCGGTCCCTGCGGAAACGGTACTCGACCGAGGTCCGGTCCGGGACGCCGGGCACCGACGAGCGCACGCTCGTCTCCACGCGCTCGATGGCGCCGCTCCTGTGCGCGGCCCACGCGAACAGCGCGAGCAGGACCAGGATGCAGATGATCAACCGCTTCATGGTTCGTTCCCTCCCCGAGGGGCCGCCCCCCCGCCGGCGCGCGCCCGCTCGATCTTCGCCCACGTGTCCCTCAGCGACACCGCCCGGTTGAAGACGGGACGGCCGGGGGCGGAATCCGGATCGGCGCGGAAATACCCGAGCCGCTCGAACTGGTACAGGGCCCCCGGCGCGGCGCCGCCGAGGGCGGGCTCGACGCGGCAGCCCGCCAGACGCTCGAGCGAGCCGGGATTGAGGGACGGCGCGCCGCCCGCCGGGTCGTCCCCCGTGAAGAGATGGTCGTAGAGGCGCGCCTCCGCCCCGAGGGCGTGCGCCGCCGAGACCCAGTGGATCGTCCCCCGCACCTTCCGCCCGTCGGGGGCGTGGCCGCCCCGCGTGGCCGGATCGTAGGTGCAGCGCAACTCGACCGGCTCGCCCGTCGCCGGGTCCCTCGCCGCGCCCGTGCAGGTGACGAGGTAGCCGTACCGGAGGCGCACCTCGCGCCCCGGCGCGAGCCGGTGGTACCCCTTCGGCGGCGCCTCCCGGAAGTCGTCCCGCTCGACGAGGAGGGCGCGCGAGAACGGCACCCTCCGGGTCCCCATGGACGGGTCCTCCGGGTTGTTCGCCGCCTCGAGCTCCTCGACGCGCCCCTCCGGATAGTTCTCGATGACGAGGCGGAGCGGCCGGAGCACCGCCATCGCGCGCGGGGCGCGCCGGTTGAGGTCCTCCCGCAGGCAGTGCTCGAGGAGCGCGACGTCCACGACGCTGTCGTTCTTCGCCACGCCGATGCGGGCGCAGAAATCCCGGATCGCCTCCGGGGTGTAGCCGCGCCGGCGGAGCCCCGCGATCGTCGGCATCCTCGGGTCGTCCCATCCGGCGACGGCCCCCCCGTCGACGAGGGCGAGCAGCCGCCGCTTGCTCAGGACGGTGCGGCTGAGGTTGAGGCGGGCGAACTCGATCTGGCGCGGGTGGCGCCCGACGCGGAGCTCGTCGAGGATCCAGTCGTAGAGCGGCCGGTGGTCCTCGAACTCGAGCGTGCAGATCGAATGGGTGATCCCCTCGATCGCGTCCGACAGGCAGTGGGCGAAATCGTACATCGGGTAGATGCACCACCGGTCGCCGGTCCGGTGATGGGTCGCGTGGCGGATCCGGTAGAGGACCGGGTCGCGCATGTTGAGGTTCGGCGAGGCCATGTCGATCCTCGCCCTGAGGACGTGGGCCCCGTCGGCGAACTCGCCCGCCCGCATGCGGCGGAACAGGTCGAGGTTCTCCGCCACCGGGCGGTCCCGGTACGGGCTCTCCCGCCCCGGCGCGGTGAGCGTGCCGCGGTACTCCCGGATCTCGTCGCCGCGCAGGCTGTCGACGTACGCCTTCCCCTCCCCGACGAGCTGCACCGCGTACTCGTAGAAGCGGTCGAAATAGTCGGAGGCGTAGTAGAGGTGCTCCCCCCAGTCGAAGCCGAGCCAGCGGACGTCCTCGATGATCGAGTCGATGTACGCCTGCTCCTCCTTCTCGGGGTTGGTGTCGTCGAACCTGAGGTGGCACCTGCCGCCGAACTCGGCGGCGACGCCGAAGTTGAGGCAGATCGACTTCGCGTGGCCGATGTGGAGGTAGCCGTTCGGCTCGGGCGGGAACCGGGTCACCACGCGGCCGCCGTTCCTCCCCGCCCTGACGTCCTCGCGGACCGTCTCGCGGATGAAATCGGCCGCCGCCGGCCTCCCCCCGCGATCCCCCGCCCCCCGCTCAGCGCCCATCCGTCCCCGCCTCCCCCGCGGCCGCGTCACCGCTCGCAGGTGCATTCTATCGCACCGGGACGGCCCGTTCAATCCGCCAATGACCGGCCTTTCCCCGCTGCGGAACGGGGAAAGGCCGGGAGATTTGCTGTTGACAGTCGGAACCGGCCGGCCGTATGATGTCGGCGATATTCCGGAAGTTCCGAAGCCCCGGCGGCGGGGCGGGAGCGACGCCACTATCGGGGAGGGTCATCATGAGGAAGCTGTGCCAGTGCCTGCTGGCGATCACCGTGGCGGCCGCGGTCGGCTGCGTGTCCGGCTGCAGGAAGGCCGACCAGCCCGGCGGCGTGCCGAGCGTCCAGTTCAGCACCGATGTCTCGTTCGAGGACATCCCCGTGCCCGCGGGCTTCACGCTGAAGCGCAAGGACTCCTATTCGTTCCAGAACGACATGGTGCGGGTCGGCCGCCTCGTCTACACCGGCAGGAGCGGCGTCAACAACGTGCTCGCCTTCTACCAGCAGCAGATGCCGCTCCACGGCTGGCAGGAGATGAGCTATATCGACTTCCGGAGCAGCGTCCGCTACTACGAGAAGGCGGGGCAGTCCTGCATCCTCACCGTCCAGCCGAGGAAGGCCTGGCGGAACGTGGAGATCGTCCTCGACACCCGCCCGAAGGCGAGGTAGCCGGACCGGACGGATCGGAGAGGAAAAGGCCGTCTCCCCGACGGGGGGACGGCCTTTCCACGCGAACGGGGCGCCCTCGCCTCAGTCCGCCTCGATGCCGAGCATCCGCGCGGCCTCCCGGTCGTTGCCGCGCATCGTCTCCTCCAGCCGCCGCCTGATCTCCTCGCGCCCGGCGGCGTCGGCATTCTCCGGCACCGATATCGGGCCCGCCATGACGAACGCGGCCTTCGTGAACGGCATCGGCACGATGAACCGGTCCCAGCTCGCGAGCCGCCGCTTCCGCCGCATGTCGTAGGTCGCGGGGTAGATCGGGACGCCGCTCATCTGCGAGAGGATGACGACCCCCGGCTGCACCCGGTAGCGGGGGCCCCGGGGGCCGTCGGGCGTGATGGCGGCGTCCAGCCCCGTGGCGAGCATGGCCGCCATGTCGAGGAGCGCCGCCTCCCCGCCGCGGCTGCTCGAGCCGCGCACGACCTCGAATCCGAATCCCCCGAGGACCTGCGCGATGTACTCCCCGTCCCTGCTCATGCTCGTCATGGCGCAGAGGTTCTTGCGCCGCCGGAGGTGCGGGTAGTAGTACGGCATGAGGAGGAGCCGGTTGTGCCAGAAGCAGTAGATGCAGTTCTTCCCCTCCCTCCCCCGCGCCAGGGCCGGCCCGTCGTTCACCCAGTCGGTCCTGATCGTCGCCCCGAGGAGCCGGATCGCGGCGGGGAGGCCGCGGCGGCAGAGGAGGCGAAGGAGCCTGTCGTTCACGCGATCGTTCCCTCCCGGGGACGCGGCGGGCCTCAGCCGGCGAACTGCATCTCGTAGAGCTTCCGGTAGAGGCCGGGACGGGACGCGAGCTCGTCGTGCCTGCCCGTCTGCACAATCCGGCCGTCCTCCAGGACGACGATGCGGTCGGCGTGCGTGACGGTCGAGAGCCGGTGGGCGATGACGAACACCGTCCGGCCGCGCATCAGCCGGTCGATGGCGTCCTGGACGAGCCGCTCCGACTCGGTGTCGAGGGCGGAGGTCGCCTCGTCGAGGATGAGGATGGCGGGGTCCTTGAGGACGGCGCGCGCGATCGCGAGCCGCTGCCGCTCCCCGCCCGACAGCATCTCCCCCTTCTCCCCGATGACCGTGTCGTAGCCGTCGCGGAGTTCGGAGATGAAGTCGTGCGCGTTCGCCATCGCCGCCGCCGCGGCAATCCGCTCGAACGGCGCCTCGAGCCGCCCGTACGCGATGTTGTTCCGCACCGTGTCGTTGAACAGGATCGTCTCCTGCGTGACGATCCCGATCTGGCCGCGGAGGCTCGCGATCGTGGCGTCCCGGAGGTCGACCCCGTCGATGCGCACCCGTCCCTCCGTCGGGTCGTAGAACCGCGGGATGAGGTTCACGAGCGAGGTCTTCCCCGAGCCGCTCGGCCCGACGATCGCGACGATCTCGCCCACGCGCACCTCGAGGTCGATCCCCCGGAGCACCCCCGCCTCCGCGTCATGGTAATCGAAGCTGACGCCCTCGAAGACGATCCCCGAGCGCATCCGGCCGATCTCGACCGCGTCCGGCCGCTCGCACATGGTCGGGCGGGTGTCGAGGAGGGAGAAGATGCGGTCCGCGGCGGCCATCGCCTTCTGGAAGCCGACGTTGAGCTTCCCGATGTTCTTGAGCGGCTTGATCATGGAGGCCATGCAGCCGATGAAGACGACGAAGAGGCCGACCGTGAGGTCTCCCTTGATGACGAGCCGCGCGCCGTAGTAGCAGAGGAAGCCGACGACGATCATCCCCCCCCACTCGGTGAGCGGGCTCAGGATCGCGGCCTTCTTGACCGTGGCGACCATGACGCGGAACAGCGTCCGGTTCTCGTTCTTGAACCGGCGCCCCTCGTACGATTCCATGCAGAACGCCTTCACCACCTGGATGCCGGAGATGGTCTCGAAGAGGATGGAGGATATGTCCGCGACCTTCTCCTGGGCGCGCTTGGTGAGCCGCCGGACCTTCCTGCCCACGATCCCGATCGGGGAGAGGAGGAACGGGAGGCCGATCATGGTGAGGAGCGCGAGCTGCCATTGGATGCAGATGGCGATGACGGCGTAGGCGGGAAGCTGGATGCAGTCCATGAGCGATTTCGCGAACCGCCCGGAGACCGCCTCGAGGACGAAGCTCACGTCGTAGTTGATCCGGGAGACGAGCTCGCCGGTGCGCTGTCGGTCGAAGTAGTCCATCGAGAGCGACTGGATGTGGCGGTAGAGGTGGTTGCGGAGGTCCTTGACGACGCCCTGGCCGACGTACTCGAGCATGACCTCGTGGAGGTAGTCCGCGAGCCCCTTGAAGAAGGTGCAGATGAGGACGAAGAGGACGATCATGTTGAGCATGTTGGGGTAGCGCGGCACGGTGTTGAGGTAGTCCACGAGCTCCTGCACCTCGGGCCGGAACGGCATCCTGACGTCGTCGGGGATGGCGAGATCCCTCCCGTTGAAGACGACGTCCACCATCGGCACGAGCGACATGATGCTCACGCTCTGGAGGATCGTGAAGGCGACCATGGCCATGACGGCCACCATCAGCTTCCACTTGTACGGCTTCAGGTACCGGAGGAGCCGGATGAACGTCCTCATGTGACGGTCGCCTCCGCCGCCGGCGCGGGGGTCGCGGCGCGGGCGGCATGGGACGCCCGGGCGAGCTCGGCGAGGACCACTCGGGCGGCGCGGGCGCTCGCGCCGGTCTCGCCGACGCGGCGCCGCACCTGCCGGAGCTCCTCCACCGCCCGCTCGTGCCGCGCCCCGTCGAGAAGGAAGCCGAGCGCCGCCCCGGCGACCGCCGCCGGCGTCGCCCGCCGCTGGATGAACTCGGGCATGATCATCCTCCCGGCGATGACGTTGACGAGACCGATGTAGGGGAGCCGGACCAGCATCCTCCCGAGGAGATACGTGGGCCAGGCCACCTTGTAGATGATGACCATGGGCGTGAGAAGGCACGCCGTCTCGAGCGTCGCCGTCCCCGAGGCGACGATCGCGAGGCGCGAGGCGCGCACGATGTCGTAGAGGCTCTCCGGGACGAGCCGCACGGGGACGGGGCACGCCGCGACGTGGCGGCGGACGAACTCCCGGAAGGGGGCGGGCGGATCGGGCATGACGAACTCGGCGGCCGGCATCCCGGCGCGCACGACGGCGGCCGCCCCGAGCATCACCGGCACGTGGCGCCGGACCTCGTTCCACCGGCTGCCGGGCAGGAGGGCGACGACCGGCGCGCCGGCCCCCGCCCCCCATCGCGCGCGCACCTCCCCCGGGTCCGCGTCCGTCCGGATGTCCTCGAGGATCGGGTGCCCGACGAAATCGACGGGCATCGCCGTGTCCGCGTAGAACTCCTTCTCGAAGGGGAGGATGGCGATCATCCGGTCCACCGTCCGGCCGATCGTCCGCTTCCGGCGCATCCCCCATGCCCAGACCTGGGGGGAGATGTAGTAGATCACCCGCACGGGGAGCCGCCGGCGCCGGATCCGCTTCGCGAGCCGGATGTTGAAGCCGGGGTAGTCGACGAGGACGACCGCGGCGGGGCGCTCCCGCTCGATGAAGGAGAGGAGGCGGTGGAATATCCGCCGGAGCTCCCGGTAGTGCCGGAGGACCTCCACCGAGCCGAGGACGGCGAGGGAGGCGAGGTCATGGAGGAGCGTGGCGCCCGCCGCCCGCATCCGCTCGCCGCCGGCGGCGTGGATCTCGATCCCCGGGGCCATCCGCCTGATCTCCCGTATCAGCTTGGCCGCGTGCTTGTCGCCGGAGACCTCCCCCGCGACCACGAGGAGGCGGCCGCGCGGCCCTCCGCCGGCGCGCGGGACGAGCGGTGCGGGGTTGTTCACAGCAGCCTGCCCAGGTCGAGCGGCGGGGACGTCTTCTGTTCCTCGATCGCCCGACGGTAGAGGGGGTTCTCCTGGAGGAGCCGCGTGATATCCGACGCCACCTGGAGGGCGTAGCGGCCGTGCTCGCCGGGGACGACCGGCTGGCCGGCCGCCCGGACGCACCCGAGGAAGGAGAGGATCTCCAGCTTGAGCGGCTCGTCCTTCTCGAGCGGCATCCGCTCCCGCGCGATCCGGTCCCCCACCCGCCGGTAGATCACCCCCTCCTGTTTCCAGTAGTCGAGCGAGATGTAGGCGTTGCTCTGGAAGATCCTGATCTTCCGCATCTTGTCGAAGCTGATCCGGCTCGCGGTGAGGTTCGCGATGCAGCCGCTCTCGAAGCGGATGCGGGCGTTCGCGATGTCCTCGCTCGGGCTCAGGACGGGGATGCCGACCGCCTGGATGTCGCTGATCGGCGCGCGCACGAGGTTGAGGATGATGTCGATGTCGTGGATCATGAGGTCGAGGACGACCCCCACCTCCGTCCCCTGCCGCTTGTAGGGGGAGAGGCGGTGGACCTCGATGAAGCCGACCTTCGTGAGGATCCGGCGGAGGGCGAGGATCGCGGGGTTGAACCGCTCGATGTGCCCCACCTGGAGCACGAGCCCGCGCGCGCGCGCCAACTCGATGATCTCGGTCGCCTCGGCGGTCGTGAGGGCGATCGGCTTCTCGAGAAGGACGTGCGCGCCGCGGCCGATGGCCTCGAGGGCGATGGCGCGGTGGACGTCCGTCGGCACCACGACGCTCACCGCGTCGAGCCGTCCCGGGACGTCGGCGAGCCGCGCGTAGGCCTCCGTCCGGAGCCCCCGCGCGATCCTGGACGCCGCCCGCTCGTCGATATCCACCACCCCGGCGAGCTCCACGCCGGGGATGTCGGCGTAGATCCGGGCGTGGTGCCTCCCGAGGTTCCCCACCCCCACGACGGCGACGCGCAGCCGCTCCCCCTCCGTCATATCCTCCGCTCCCGCATCACCCCGCACCCCCCGTGGCCCTCGTCGAAAAAGGGAATAATAGCTTCGCCGCAGATTGCCGCAGATCCCCGTGGAGAAAAGAAAAGTTCCAAGTCAACTTCCCCCTTCCATCCCCGTTCAATCAGCGTCCATCTGCGTGAATCTGCGGCAAGGCGTTGTCCTCCCCTTTCCACTTTCCGTCTTTGATGGTTACCCCGGTCGGATCCTCGCATATCCGCGGCAACAACATTACTCCACGTTCGTCGCGCGTACATCGTCCCTCGCACTCCGTCATATCTAGATCCGCGGGTATCAGTAATGATCCGTGAGAATCCGTGGTGGATTTGTTCTTGATGCTCCGGGCAGGGGTCAGATCCCGACCACCGCGATCCTCGCCTCGTCCGCCCGCCGGAGGAACGCCTCCCGGTCGAGCATGATCGTCCGTCCGGCCTCGAGCGCGAGGGCGGCCGCCCGCGCCTCCGCGAGGAGGCCGATCGTCTCCCCGCCGACGACGGGGACGTCGAAGCGCATGTCCTGCCGCGGCCTGCTCACCTTGACGGCGACCATCCCCTTCGGGCAGAGGCGGGCGGCCCTCCTGATGGTCTCGTCCGTCCCCTCCATCGCCTCCACCGCCACGACCGCCTTCTTCCTGACGACCACGATCTGTCCGATGTCGAGCCGCGCGACCTCGCGGGCGATCCCCGCCCCGAAGCGGATGTCCTCCGCCGCGGCGGCGCCGGGCCGCCGCCTCGTCATCGGCCCCTCGCGCGCCATGAGCGCGTTGAGGTAGAGGGTCGAATCGAGGAGGCGGATGCCGTCCCGCTCCATCTCTTCCGCGATCGCCCTGAGGACCGTGTCGGCGCGACGGTCCGCGACGCGCGCGGCGAGCGCGAGCATGCGGAGATCGAGCCGGAGCTCGCTGATGACGAGCCGCGGCTCGAGCCGCCCGGCCATCACCGCCTCCGTCACCCCCGCCGCGCGCAGCGCCCTGATGAGCTTCCCGAGCTGGCCGACGCGGACCCAGTGGACCTCGTCGGCGGCGCGCCCGATGTCGGCCGGCGTCTGGCCGGGGAAGGCGACGGCGACGATCCGCTCAACCCCCCTGCCCCTCGCCTCCCGCGCGATGGCGGCGGGGAGCCCGCCGCTCCCCGCGATGAGGCCGAGACTCCGCATGCGAACCTCCGCGCCGGCCGTTCAGGCGCTACCGGGCGATGCCCCTGCCCGAGGACTCGATGAAGCCGACGATCCTCGCCACCGACTCCGAGGAGGGGAACTCGGTCCTGAGGCGGTCGATCGCCTGCGAGACGTTCATGCCGGAATGGAAGAGGACCTTGTGCGCCGCCCTGATTTCCCTGACGGCGTCGGCGCTGAACCGCCGCCGCCGGAGCCCCTCGAGGTTCACCCCCCGGACGGCGGCGGGATGCCCGTCCGCCATCATGTAGGGGGGGATGTCCTGGACGACCTTCGAACAGCCTCCGACGATGGCGAGCGTCCCGATCCGGCAGAACTGGTGGATCCCGACGAGCCCCCCGATGATGGCGCCCTCCTCGACGCGTATGTGCCCGCCGAGCGTCGCGGCGTTGGCGAGGATGCAGTTGTCGCCGATCTCGCAATCGTGGGCGATGTGGCAGTACACCATGAAGAGGCTGTCGTCCCCGATGGCCGTCTCCGAGCGCCCCGTGACGGTGCCGACCTGGATCGTCACGTACTCCCGGATCGTGTTCCCGCTCCCGATCCGCAGCCGCGTCGGCTCGCCCCGGTACTTCAGGTCCTGGTTGATCTCGCCGATCGAGGCGAACTGGAATATCCGGTTGCGCTCGCCGATCTCGGTGATCCCCGTGATGACCACGTGCGGGCCGACGACCGTCCCGCGCCCGATGCGGACGTCGGGGCCGATGATCGAGTAGGGGCCGACCTCGACGTCATCGCCGAGCTCGGCCCGGGGGTCCACGATCGCGGTGGGGTGGATGGTCCTCATGAGAGGGGCGGCGTCAGATGAACGAGAAGCTGAGGATCGCCTCCGCCGCGACCTGGCCGTCCACGAGCGCCCTGCCGCGGACCCTCCCGGTCTTCGACTTCCAGCGGATGACCTCGATCTCGAGCCGGAGCTGGTCCCCGGGCACCACGGGCCTGCGGAACTTGGCCTCCTCGATGGCCATGAAGAAGGCGAGCTTGCCGATGTTCTCATCCGTGTTGAGCATCAGCACGCCCGCGGTCTGCGCGAGCGCCTCGACGATGAGGACGCCCGGCATGACCGGCTTCTCGGGGAAGTGGCCGAGGAAGAAGAACTCGTTCGCCGTGACATTCTTGATCCCGACGATTCGCTCCCGTCCCTTCACCTCGATGATCCGGTCGACGAGGAGAAACGGGAAACGGTGCGGGAGAACGCGCTTGATCTCGTTCACGTCCATGATGACTCCTTCCGTCCGGTGCGCGGGCGGGACGACCGGCGCCGCCTTCCCCGCACGCCCCGCGAGGGACCGGGCGAGCTCGACGTTGAGCTCGTGGCCCGACCGCATCGCGATCACGTGGCCGCGCAGGCGCCTCCCGACGAGCGTGAGGTCCCCGATGAGATCGAGCACCTTGTGGCGCGCGAACTCGTCGGGGAAACGCAGCCGCTCCTTGCTGTAGATGGCCCCGTCGCCGATGACGACGGCGTTGTCCAGGCTCCCCCCCTTGATGAGGCCCTGCTGCACGAGCGCCTCGATCTCGTCGTAGAAGCAGAACGTCCTCCCGGGGGCGATCTCCCGCTCGAACGTCTCCTCCGTCATCGTGAAGCTCACGAACTGGGCGGGGAGGGAGGGGCGCCTGAAATCCATCGTGTAGGACACCCTGAACTCGGGGGCCGGGATGACGGCGATGGCCGCGTTGTCCTTGGCGACCCACGCCGCCTCGCGGACGACGAGCTCCTCGCGGGGCGCCTCCTGCTCCGCCAGGCCGGCCGACCGGATCATCCGCACGTACGGCGTGGCGCTCCCGTCCCCGACCGGCGGCTCGTTGGAGTCGAGCTCGACGACGGCGTTGTCGACGCCGCACCCCCGCATCGCCGCGAGGACGTGCTCGACGGTGTGGACCTCGGCGGCGCCCGCGGCGATGGTGGTCCCCCGCCGCACGCTCGAGACGTTCTCCGCGAGGGCCGGCACCTCGGGGGCGCCGGGCAGGTCCGTCCGCACGAACCGGATCCCCGCGCCGACGGGCGCCGGCTTGAAGACGAGCCGGGTCTTGTTCCCCGTGTGGACGCCGACGCCCGTGAGGCCGACGGGGGTCTTAATCGTTCTCTGTCGCTGCATGGCCGGGGAGGCGCCGATCGAGGTCGGCGAGCTTCCGCTCGAGTTCCTTGACCTTCGCCGCGAGGTCGGGGAGACGGCTGAGTGCGGCGTGCGTCTTCTTGTACTGCTTCGCCTCCATGACCGGCAGGCCGATGTAGTAGGAGTTGGGGGGGATGCTCTTCGAGACGCCGCCCTTGGCGCCGATGATCGTGTTGTCGCCGATCGTCACGTGGCCGACGACGCCCACCTGGCCCGCGAGGATGACGTTCTTGCCGATGGAGGTGCTGCCCGAGATGCCCACCTGGGCGACGATGATGCTGTTCTCGCCGATGTCGCAGTTGTGGGCGATCTGGACGAGGTTGTCGATCTTCGTCCCCCGGCGGACGATCGTCCGGTCGAAGCGCGCCCGGTCGATCGAGACGTTGGCGCCGATCTCGACATCGTCCTCGATCACGACCCGGCCGATCTGGGGGATCTTGTGGTGGACGCCCTTGACGGCGACGTAGCCGAAGCCGTCGCTGCCGATGACGGTCCCGCCGTGGATGATCACCCGGTCGCCGATCTCGCACCGTTCCCGGATGGTGACGTTCGGGTAGATGTGGCAGTCGGCGCCGACCTTCGCGTCATGCCCGATGTAGACGGCGCTCCTGACGATCGAACGGTCGCCGATCGACGCCCCCTCCTCGACGACGGCGAACGGCCCCACGTGGACGTCCTTCCCGAGGGAGGCCTTCGGGCTCACCGCCGCCATCGGGTGGACGCCGGGGGGGAACTCGATCTTCTTCGGGCCGAAGCGCTCGATGAGCGCCCCGAACGCGAGCGAGGCGTTCTCCACGCGGACGAGCGGCTTCGCGCAGCTCAACTCCCACCCCTTCTCGACGATGACGGCGGCGGCGCGCGTCGTCTCGAGCAGGGGGGCGTACTTCGGGTTGGCGAGGAAGGTGATGTCGCCCTCGCGCGCCTCCTTGATCCCCGAGGCGCCGGTGATGACGAGGTCCCCTCCCTCCTCCACCTCGCCGTTGAGGAGCGAGGCGATCTCACGCAGCTCCATCTTCATCGACGACTCCCCTCCCGCCGCGACGGCTGGATCCCCATCACGGCGAACCTTCCTCGGCCGCATTCGGCAACGCAACCACAGAGATCACAGAGACGATGGAGATGACATTCGTTGCCGCAGATTCCCGCAGATCTTCCATCATATCCGACAGGTGACTGTTCCTTTTCCAATACAGGGCTGCACCCTTTCTCCGTGCCCTCTGTGTACTCTGTGGCTCAACATCAGGATATCTCTCCTGCTCCGCACTCAATGCTGCAGCATCCGCGACAATCGGCGCTCATCCGCGGCTGGAACAAAAGGCCTTACGCCGCTCCCGCCGGTACGCACTCATCTCCGCCCCTCGCCGTATTTCCTGTTCAGCAGGTTCAGCACCTTGTCGGTGACGTCCAGCCGGACGGCATGGTAGCCCACGTCGTCCCCCGTGAAGGTGAAGAGGGCGTCGTACCCGTCGCCGCTCCCGACCTCGGCGATGGCGCCCCGTATCTCGCCGATGATCTCGTCCTGGAGGCGCGCCTGCTTCTGGAGCGCCTCCCGCTTCACCTTCTCCTCGAACCCGTAGAGCGCCTTCACCTTCTCGTCGATGACCGCCTCCTTGCCGCGCTTGGCCTCGTCGCGGAGGAGGTCGGCCTCGTCCTTCAGCCGGTTGATCTCCTCTACCATCACCTTCCGCTCGGCGATCCGCTCCTTCCCCTCCTGCGTGAGCCGGGCCTTCAGGTCGACCGTCTTCTGGTAGCGCTCGAACACCTTCTCCATGTCCACGAAGCCGATCTTGCCCGCCGCCGCGCAGACCTGCGCGCACGCGACGATCGCCGCCGCCCATGCCGCCGCCCGCCCGCCGTTCGTCATTCCCCCGTCCCGCGCCTGCTAGAAGATGGTCCCGACGTTGAAATTGAACGCGCCGTTCTCCCCCTCGGTCCACTGGTCCGTGATGACCGGGATGCCGTAGTCGAGCTTGATCGGCCCGATCGGGAGGTTCAGGCGCAGGCCCGCCCCGACCGAGGCGACGATCCCGTCCATGAAATCGCCCGGTTTCTCGTAGACGTTCCCCATGTCGAAGAACGCCGCCCCCCGGATGCGCGAGATGAGCGGGAAGGTGTACTCGATGCTCCCGACCACCATCGCGTCGCCGCCGATCGGAGCGTCGTTCGAATCCCGCGGACCGACGTCGCGGTACTCGAAACCGCGGATGGAGTCGCCGCCGCCCAGGAAGAACCGCTCCGACAGCGGGACCTCGCTCGACCTGCCGTACGAGCTCGCGAGGCCCGCGCCGCCCGCCACGCGGACGACATGGTCGGGGAACCGCTCGATCGGCACGAAGTACTGGCTGCCGAGCGCCTCGATCTTCATGAAATCGGCGTCGCCGCCGAGGCCCGCGAACTCCGCCGTGATGGTGGAGACGGCCCCCCGGGTGGGGAAGATGATCGAGTCGCGGGTGTCGCGCGTGACCCCGATGCTCACCGAGCTCAGGATGGTGCTGCCGTCCTCCTCGAGGAGGGTCTCCGAGGCGTCGTCGTCGACGTCGAGCGTGACCTGCTCGAGCCGGTAGACGAGGTCCCCCCGGAAGAACTCCCCGAACCCCTTCCCGAGGCGCAGGGCGCCGCCGAGGCGCGATTCGTCGTAGTAGTCGCTCAGGTACTGGCTGCTCCGCGAGTAGAGGTCGAATCCCGCCGCGAGCCGCTGCCCGAGGAAATACGGCTCCGTGAAGCTCACGAGGAGATCCTGCCGCTCGAAGCCGATCTCCGCCCGCAGGCGGAGCTTCTGGCCGCCGCCGGTGAAGTGGGGGAAGTTCCGGATGTCGAAGTTGCTCTGGGAAACCTCCGCGAAGCCGACGAAGCCGTCGATGGAGCTGAAGCCGGCGCCGAAGCTGAGCTGGCCCGTCTTCCCCTCCTCCACGTCGACGCTCAGGTCCTGGGCCCGCTCGCCGGGGCGCGGCGCGGCGGTGATCTCGACCGCGTCGAAGTAGCCCGTGTTCTGGAGGCGCTCCTTGCTCCGCTGGACCTTGAGGCTGTTGAAGACGTCGCCGGGCATGACGCTCATCTCGCGCCTGATGACGCTGTCCTTCGTCCGGGTGTTCCCACGGATGTCGATCCTGCCGACGTAGTAGGGGTCGTACTCCTGGATGGCGTAGGCGATGTCGATCCTCCCCGTCTCCGGGTTGAGCGTCCGCTCGACGGAGACCTCGGCGTCCGTGTAGCCCTTGGAGAAGTACATCCCCCGGATCGCGGCGTAATCGGCCTGCAGCCCGACCGGGCTGTACGTCGCGCCGCTCCCCATCGAGAGGGTGCGGCGGAGCTCGTCGGTGTCGTAGATCCTGTTGCCGGCGAAGGTCACCTCGCCGACGTCGTAGGTCTGGCCCTCTTCGATCCGGACGACGAGGTCGATGAACCGCCCGTCCGCGGAGACCGACCGCTCCACCCCGCTCACCTTCATGTCCACGTAGCCGAGCGAGGCGTAGTGGGCGCGGAGGCGCTCGAGGTCCTCGGCGAACGCCTCTTCGTTCAGGAGCCCCTTCGAATAGAGGTAGTTCATGGGCCACTGGTAGAGCGGCCAGGGCGCCCGCCGCTTCGTCTGCATGAGCGCCGAGAGCGTGCGGGCGGGGACGTGGTCGTTCCCGAGGAAGGAGACGCGGCTGATCGCCTGCCGCGGCCCCTCGTGCACCGTGACGAGGACGATCGCGCCCCGGCCGTCCTGCTGGGGCACGATCTCGTGGCCGATCTGCGCGACCGGGAACCCCTCGTCGGCGTAGAGCCGCCTGAGGGCCTCGACGTCCTCGACGAGCAGCCGCTCGTTCAGCGCCTCGCCCGGCAGGGACCTGATCTCCCGCAGGAGCCGGTGGGAGCCGATCTCCTCGTTCCCCCGGATGACGATCTCCATGAGCTCCGGCTTCTCCCGGACGACGAAGGCGACCTTGATCCCCCCGTCCACCCGCTCGACGTCGACGCTGATGCCGCTGAAGTAGCCGAGCTCGTAGAGGCGCTTGACGTCCCCCTTCACCGTCTCCTCGCTGAAGAGGCCCTGCTCGCGCGTCTCGAGGCGGTTGAGGATCATCACGTCGCTCACGGTCCGGTTGCCGAGGACCGACACCGCCTCGATACGCTCCCCCTCGCACTCGAGGCAGAGGGCGGCCCCGGCGCCGAGGGACGCCGCGAGGAGGGCGGCGGCCGCGAGGCGGCGGAGACGGCGGCTAGACGGCGTCCGTTTCATCCCCCCGCTCCGTGTAGTTCTCGAAGTGCGTGCACTGCTCGAGGAAGGTGAGCTTCACCGTCCCGACCGGGCCGTTCCGCTGCTTGGCGATGATCACCTCGGCCCGCCCCTTGACCTCCTCGTTGTCGGGCTCGTAGTACTCCTCCCGGAAGAGGAGCATCACGACGTCCGCGTCCTGCTCGATGGCGCCGGATTCCCGCAGATCGGAGAGCCGGGGGCGATGGTCCGGCCTCGCCTCCGCCTCCCGGTTGAGCTGGGAGAGGACGATGACGGGGATGTTGAGCTCCCGGGCGAGGGCCTTGAGGGAGCGCGAGATCTCCGAGATCTCCTGCTGCCGGTTCTCGATCTTCCGGCCGTAGCTGCGCATCAGCTGGAGGTAGTCCACGACGATCAGCCGGACCCCCTCCTGCGCCGCGAGGCGGCGCGCCTTCGCGCGCATCTCGAGGACGGAGATCGACGGGCTGTCGTCGATGAAGATGGGGGCGGCGGCGAGCTTGCCGGCGGCGTTCACGAGCTTCGGGAAGTCGTGTTTCTCGGATATGAAGCCGGTGCGGACGTTGTGGGCGCTCACGCGGGCGTGGGAGCAGAGCATCCGGAGGACGAGCTGCTCCTTGGCCATCTCGAGGCTGAAGACCGCCGCCGGCATCCGCTCGCTGACGGCGGCATGCTCGACGATGTTGAGGGCGAGGCTCGTCTTCCCCATCGAGGGGCGCGCGGCGATGATGACGAGGTCCGACGGCTGGAAGCCGGCGGTCATGGTGTCGAGGTCGGTGTAGCCGGAGGCGATGCCGGTGACGTATTCCTTCTTCTGGTAAAGGCTCTCGACCGTCTCGATGCTGTGCTTGATGAGGTCGCCGATCCGGACGAAGCCCTGGAGCTGCCGCCGTCCCGAGATCTCGAATATCTGCCGCTCGGCGTCGTCGAGGACCTCGTTCGCCTCCTCGCCGCCCTCGTAGCAGCGGTCCACGATGGAGGAGGAGACGCGGATGAGGCGGCGCAGGATCGCCTTCTCGCGGACGATGTCGAGGTAGTGGCCGACGCTCGACGGCGAGGGGATGGCGTCGATGAGCGTGCTGACGTACGCCGCCCCGCCCACCGATTCGAGCTCCTTGCGGTCCTTGAGGTGCTCGGTGAGGGTGACGATGTCCACGGGGCGGTTCGAGTCGTAGAGCTCGACGATGGCCGCGAAGATCCTGGCGTTCGCGTCCCGGTAGAAGCTCTCGGCGTCGATCGACTCGATCGCGCGGCCGATGGCGTCCTTGTCGAGCAGCATCGCCCCGAGGACGCCCTGCTCGGCGTCGAGGCTCTGCGGCGGGAGTCTGTCCAGAACCGCTTCTCGCGCGCCCATACGCCCCCCGGAAGGGCCGCAGGCCGGACGGGACACCCCTCAGGCGGGCCGCCCCACGGGCCCCGGTCCGGTCACTTCTGCACCACCCACACCTTCACGCGGGCGACGGTCTCCGCGTGGAGCCGCACGTCGACCGTGAAGACCCCGAGATCCTTGATCGGCTCCGCGAGCTCGACCTGCCGCTTGTCGACGGCGAACCCGAGCTGCCCGATCCCCTCGGCGATGTCGGCCGCGGTGACCGCACCGAAGAGCTTGCCGTCCTCCCCGGCGTGCATCGAGATGGTGCAGGAGAGCTGGCTGAGCCGATCCGCCTCCGCGCGCATCCGCTCCGCCTCGCGCCGCGCCTCGGCCTCCCGGCGCACCCGCGCCTCCTCGAGCATCTTGACGTACTTGGGCGTGGCGGGCGCGGCGAGCTTCCGCGGGAAGAGGTAGTTCCGCGCGTAGCCCGGCGCGACGCGCCGGACGTCGCCCTGCGCGCCGAGGCCCGGCACATCCTGCATGAGTATGACTTCCGATTCCATACGACCGCCTCTCCCGCCGGCGTCCGCCCGGCCTACTCCGCGACGAAGGGGAGGAGCGAGAGAATGCGCGCCCGCTTGATGGCCCGCGAGAGGCGCTTCTGATGGCGCGCGCAGAGGCCGGTGATCCGGCTCGGCAGAATCTTCCCCCGCTCCGTGATCATCTTCCGGAGGAGCTGGACATCCTTGTAGTCGATTTCGACGACCTTGTCGGTACAGAACCTGCATTTCTTTTTCTTGGTGAACTTGCGTTTCATTCAGATCTCCCCGCGCCGACGCGCCCTTGCACGCCCATCATCAGAACGGGACGTCGCTCTCCCGCTCGTCGTCCGCCCGATGCGTCTCCTCTCCGCCCTCGCTGTCGGGGGCGGGTGACGGCTCGTCGACCGCCTCGGCCGCCGGGCGGGCGGGCGATCCCTTGCCCCGCCCGAGGAATTGCACGCGCGCCGCGCGGACGCGGATCTTGCTCCGCTTCTCCCCCTCGCCGGTCTCCCACGAATCGAGCTGGAGCCGGCCCTCGACGAAGATCGGCGATCCCTTCGTGAGGTACTCCGCCGCGGTCTCCGCCTGCCTCCCCCACGCGACGATGTCCACGTAGCAGACCTCGTCCTTGCGCTCGCCGGCCTTGTTCGTGTAGGAGCTGTTGATCGCGAGACTCAGGTCCGCGACCGCCGAGCCGCCGGGGGTGTAGCGCAGCGTGGGCGGCTTCGTGAGATTCCCGATGAGGAACACCCTGTTCAACGATGCCATGATTACCTCCGCTCGTGGCCCGCGGCCTGAGCGCCGGCGCCCTCGGCCGGCGGCCGCTCCCCCCCTCGCACGAACATGTGCCGCAGCACGTTCTGGTTCTTCCCGAACTGCCGGGTGAGGCCCTCCAGGACCGCCGGCTTCGCCCGGAAGCGGACGCACAGCGGGCAGCCGTCATGCTGCCTGCCGACCGTGTAGGAGAGACGCTGCTTCGAGCCGAGCGTCTTCTCCTCGATCGTCGCCCCCGCTTTCTCCAGCTCGGCGGCGATCTCCTCGGCGGCCTTGCCGACCTGCTCCTCCGGCAGGTCCGCCCGCAGGATGAACATCCCCTCGTATTCTTTCAATCTCGACCCGCTCCTCTCGTTCCGCCGGCCGCTGCCGGCACGCCGATCCACATCCTACCAAAGCGCCGCCCCCCTCACAAGGCGCAAACCGGCGGCGTCATCCGGCCGGCGGATTGAACCTGTTCATGGCCGCCTCGATCCCCGACCGCGCGATCTCCTCGACGGCCTCCGCGGCCCGTTCGATCGCCCGCGCCGCCTCTTCGTCCTCCCCGGGGCCGAACCGACCGAGCACATGCGGCACCCACCCCCCCGCCGGCCGGCCGACGCCGATGCGGAGCCGCGGGAACTCCTCCGTGCCGAGCGCCCCGATGACCGACTCGAGCCCCTTGTGGCCCCCGGCGCCGCCCCCCTTCCTGATCCGGATCCTCCCGAGCGGCAGGGCGATGTCGTCGGTCACCACGAGGAGGTCGGCGGGCGCGCATTTCTCCCACCGCATGAGGGCGGCGACCGCGGCGCCGCTCACGTTCATGAACGTCTGCGGCCGGGCGAGGGTGAGCGTCCGCCCGCCGACCGGCGCCCGCGCCGCGCGGGCGCGGAGGCGCCACCTCCGCCGGAAGACCGCCCCCGCCCGCTCGCCGAGGCGCTCCACCGCCTCGGCGCCGACATTGTGCCGGGTGCCCCGGTACTCCTCCCCGGGGTTGCCCAATCCGACGACGAGTTTCATTCCCCCGAGGGGCGGCCGATCAGCTCTTCTCCCTCCCCTTCGCCTCCTCCTTCTTCTCCTTCTTCTCCTTCTTCTCCTCCGCCTCCGCCGGCTCCTTCTCCGCGCCCTCCGCCGGCGCCGCCTCGGCGGCCGCCGCGGCCTCCTCCGGCGCGGCCTCCTCCACCTTCTCCACCTTCGGGACGGACACGGTGAAGACGGTGAGCTCGGGATCGTTCAGGATCTTCACGCCCGGCGGCAGCGTGATGTCCTTCACCTTGATGCCGTCGCCGATGTCGAGCGCCGAGACGTCGACGGCGAGCTGCTCGGGCAGGTCGGCGGGAAGGCACTCCACCTCCACCTCCCGGAGGATCTGCTCGAGGATGCCGCCCTGGGCGATCCCTGCCGCCGTGCCCGTGTCGACGACGGAGATCTCCGCGGTGAGCGTCTCGGTCATCGAGATCGCCGCGAAATCCACGTGGAGGACGGTGTCCTTCAGGCGGTCCCGCTGCACCTCCTTGACGATCACCGTCTCGGTCAGCGGCTTCTCCGACCCGCCGCCGGCGACCTCCAGGTCGATGATCGCGTGCTCCCCCCCCCGCCCCCTGATGATCTTTTGGATCTCCTTGCCGTCCATCCCGATCGGGAGGCTCTCCCTCCCCTGCGCGTAGAGGATGCCGGGGATCTCGCCGCGCCGGCGGATCCGCCGCGCCTCCCTCGTCCCCCGCTCCCCCCGCACCTTCGCCGAAAGCTTTATCCTGGCCATGGATCTCCTCCCGTCCTATAAGACGATGCGACCGCCCGATTTATTCCGCTCGGGCGTCATTTTTTCCCTTTTTTCCTGATGGGCGCCGCCGGGACGCCGGCGACGACCCCCCCGTCCGGGACGTCCCGCCCCTTCAGGACGACCGACCCGGCGCCCGTGACCGCCCCCTTTCCGACCGTCACGGGGGCCACGAGCGTCGTCCCGCTCCCGATGAACGCCCCGTCGCCGATGATCGTCCGGTGCTTGCGCACGCCGTCGTAATTCGCCGTGATCGTTCCCGCGCCGATGTTCGCGCCGCTCCCGATGAGGGTGTCGCCGATGTAGCTCAGGTGCTTCGCCTTCGTGCCGCCGCCGATGACCGAGTTCTTCACCTCGACGAAGTTCCCCACCTCGGCGCCGTCCTCGAGCAGCGTCCCCGCCCGGACGTGGCTGAACGGCCCGACGCGGCAATCCGCGCCGATGCGGACGCCGCCCCCGATGACCGTGAACGGGTAGATGATCGTGTCGCGGCCGATGGAGACGTCCGCGGCGATGTAGGTGGTCGACGGATCGACGATGGTGACGCCGTCCCGCATGAGCGCCCCCTGGATCCTCCCCTGGAGGATCCGCTCGATCCGCGCGAGGTCCTCCCGGGAATTGACGCCGAGGACCTCGCCCGGCGTCTCCGTCTGGACGGCCTCGAGCGGCTTCCCCCCGGCCGCGATGCTCCCCACGGCGTCCGTGAGGTAGAACTCCCCCTGGCGGTTCTCCGGCGAGAGGCCGGCGAGGGCGGCCGCGAGCTCCGGCGCGCGGAAGACGTACAGCCCCGCGTTGATCTCCTCCACGGCCTTCTCGAAGAGGGAGGCGTCCTCCTCCTCGACGATCTTCTGCACCCTGCCGGTCGTCCTCCGGATCACCCGCCCGTAGCCGCTCGGGTCCTTGAAGACGGCCGTCAGGAGCGTGCACGCCGCGCCGGCGTCCCGGTGCGCCCCGACCAGCCGCGCGAGCGTCCCGGGGCGGATGAGGGGGACGTCCCCGCTCATGATGAGGAGGTCGCCCTCGTACCCCTCGAGGAGCGCCATCGCCTGCGCCACGGCGTGGCCCGTCCCGAGCTGCTCCTCCTGCCGGACGAACTCGCACCCCTCCCCCGCGATCTCCCGCACCCGCTCCGCGTCGTGGCCGATGACGACGATGATGCGCTCCGGCGCGACGGACCGCGCCGCGTCGAGGACCCAGGCGAGGAGCGGCCTGCCGGCGAGCGCATGGGCGACCTTCGCGCACCGGCTCTTCATCCGCGTCCCCTCGCCCGCCGCGAGGATAATGCACGACAGTTTATTCATGGCGCGCTTCCCTCTCCCCCACCCCGCCCCCGCCCCGCAATCCACTCAATAATCCCATTCCCCCTTCTCCCCTCATCCCTAATCCCTGCAGTACTGGTTGCCCGGCGAGGATTCGAACCTCGAAACTCGGCTCCAAAGGCCGATGTGTTACCGTTACACCACCGGGCAGCGCGATTCGTGCTGGCAGGGTGAATTCCGGCGGGCATGATCGGATACGCGGCGGGCGGGGAGCGCCGCGCCGCTCCCGCGCGCGTGACGTCTCCCCGTCGGTGGATGCCGCTCCACGCAACTCCCCATTCCGTACCGGCGATGTATGTTAATACGATATATGGGCGAAGTCAACCGGGCTTCTCGGCCCGACCTTTTCACTCTTCACCGCAGTGCTGGTGGGCCCGGTAGGACTCGAACCTACAGCCAACGGATTATGAGTCCGCTGCTCTGCCATTGAGCTACGGGCCCGACGTCGCGCCACTATAGCATTCCCCGACCGGCCGTTCAACAGCATGGAGCGATGTCCCGCCCTGGAGGCACTCAGTCCCTTCCCTCACTCATCACGGCCGGATCCCGGAGTCCCTTCATTGCGCGTGCGTGAAGGGTGCCGCGGCTGCGACGGCCCTCTCAAGCCGAGCAGGACCCGGTAAGGTCCCGGTGTGCCCGGCGGAACAAGCGCCACGCGGTCGCCGTCGCGGAGCTCTCGATTCCACGGGACTATCCTCCCGTTCAGGAACACCGCGTCCACCTCGTCCTCCGGGAGCCCGCACCTCGCGATGAGTTCCAGAACGGTCGTCCCGTTCGCCACTTCGATCCGCTCGTTCACAAAGCCCTTCCCCGCGGCCGCAAGCTTCGGCCCGAGGGAGGAGAACGCATTGAACGAGATCGTGATCATCGCAACCTGCGACCCTGTTCTAGAGAGTGGAGGCAGGATACTTGCCGTTACCGCCTCACGCCGCTCTTCTCACCCCGCAACCTGGTTCTTATCCCGGTGAGGATGTCGTAGTAGCGCCACGCCGCGGGCGCGTTGGGTCCTTGGCGGTGATCCGGCCTCAGGACGAGATCGCCGGTCGAGAGCAGGACCTTCTTCACGTCGGGATTCTGGCGCACCTTTTCCCACGTCGCGGCGAAATTGGACAGCACGCCGAGCTCGTTGCGCTTCGAGAGTATCACTTCGCCCGGCCCGGCTTCCTGCGGCAGGATCTCCCACGCCGGCGCCCCTTTCCTCGGCGCTTCGGCCCACCATTGCAAAGGATACTGCCATATCTCCTGTACAATCAGAGTAATTACATTTGCCCGACAGCCCATTGAGCTGTCATCCGTCGCCAAAACCAGCCACCGAGGAGATCCGCTTTGCCACGAGGAGATCCGCTCCTTGACATGCGGCGCATTCTTCATGCATAATTATAACATGCGATGGGCGTGCGTCCGACGGGAGGGAGGTGCATCGTGAAGAGGTTTTTCGCCCCGGCGATGGTCATCGCGCTGGTCCTCATCTGGGCGGGTGAGGCCGCGTGCCAGATCAACGTCAACACCGCCTCGCAAAAGGAGCTCGAGAGCCTTCCCGGCATCGGTCCCGTGATGGCGGGGCGGATCATCGAGGGCAGGCCCTATCGAAACGTCAATGACCTGCGGCGCGTGAAGGGGATCGGGCCGGCGACGCTCGACAAGTTCAAGCACCTTGTGACCGCCGGCCCGGCCGCGGCGCCGCCGCCGCCCCCGGCGAGGGAGGCGCCCGTCGCACGGAAGGCGGCGCCGGCACCCGTGTCCGTCCCCGTCTACTCCGTCGAGCGGTACAACACCCTCAAGTGCTTCAAATGCTCGAACGTCTACCAGGTTTCGAGCGATCTGAAAGACGGATGGTGCCCCTACTGCGGCCTGAAATGGCACATCAGGGGAGCGGCGGAGGCGGCCCCGCCGGCCGCGGCCCCTCCCGCCGCTGCCGCGCCGCCACCCGCCGCGGCGGCGCCCGTGGCGGGGGCGATACCGTTCACGGATGCGGGCAACTACACGGGCCAGACGAAGACCGTCGAGGGGACGATCGTGGGGACGCACCTCTCCTCGCGCAGCAGGAACCTCTACCTGAATTTCCACAAGGACTATACCGCGTACATCTCCGTCAAGATCCCGGCCGCGGACCTCGGGAAGTTCCGCAGCGACGCCGCCTCCTACTACAACGGGAAAAAGGTCATCGCCACCGGCATGATCAACAAGGAGGGGAATTTCCTCAGGCTCACCGTGACAGACCCCGCCCGCCTGCGCGTGGTCGACTGATCGGGCGGCTCAGCGGCCGCTCGCGGAGTCGATGAGGGTGTCGATCTCCGCGGCGAGGGTGCGGATGGGGCGGGGGTCGACGACCTCGTTCCCCGTGTCATACTCGGTGCCGAAGTTGTGGTTCGCGTGCGGGACGATGACGAGCCCCTTCGGCGTCTCGATTTGCTCGAAGAGATTCTCCGTGTAGCGCCTGACGTCCGGCCAGTCGCCGTCCGCCAGGATGAAGTAGACGTTCTTCGGCCCCTCGATCGGCAGGTACTGGAACAGGTTGAGCGGCCGGACGAGCCGCATCCAGTACTCCTCCCCCACCGGCTGCCCGACGGCCCGCTCGAGCTTCTCCATGTACTGCCGCCGCACGGCCGGCGGGTACGCCTCCGGGAACTTGTAGTTCCCCGGCGCGATGCTCACGATGTTCCGCACCTCGGGAGACGTCGCCCCGACGATGAAGGAGAGGTTTCCGCCGAGCGAGTGCCCCGCGACGGTGATCTCCTCCCGCCGGACGGGGAGCCTGGCGAGCATGTAATCGAGCGCCGCCCGGGTGTCGGTGACGAAGTCGAGGTCCTGGGGGACGCGGAACCGCGATATCTTGTACGACTCCCCGAAGCCGCGCAGGTCGAAGCTGAGGACGAGGTATCCCTTCCGCGCGAGGGCGGGGAGGAGCAGCCGGTAGAGCGCCGTGTCCTTCCCGCTCGGGAGCGTGCCGTGGACGAAGAGGATGCCGGGATGCCGGGACCAGGGGAAGCGGGGCGGGTAGTGGACCCTGCCCGCGAGCGTGAAGGTGTGCGGCCCCGAGAAGACCACCTTCCTCGTCCGGACCCGCAGGCGTTCCTTCACCCTGCCGACCTGCGTCCCCGCCGCGAAGCCGGCGCCGAGGCAGGCGGCGGCGAGCAGGGCGACGGCCGTTTTCCCCCTGAAGATATGCATGGCGGCATCCCCCGTGCGGCGACCGCACGCCCATAAATATAGCACACGCCGGGGGGCGCCCGTCGGGCGCCGGGCGTTCAGCCGTTCCCGAGCGGGAGCACCTCGATCGGGATGAGGCCCTCGCCGGGATCGGCGATCTTCCCGAAGGCGCCCCGCGTGAGATCGATGATGCGTCCCTTCCGGACGTGGCGCCTCGCGGGCCCCCGGTCGTTGACCCGCACGACCACCGATTTCCCGTTGTTGAGATTCGTGACCCTGAGGAGCGTGTTGAACGGCATGCCCCATGCGGCGCACGTGAGCTGCCGGTCGCAAAACACCTCCATGTTCGCGGTCGTCTGCCGTATGCCGGGGTCCCGTTTCGAATACCAGGAGGCGGTCCCCACCATGCCCTCGCCCTGCACATACTCGTCGGCCGAGGATAACGCGCCGCCGATTGCCGCCCAAGCGGCGAGAATTGCGATAACGGCCCTCATCTCAAACCTCCTTGACAACATTGACCTGCTGTCACAAGCCAGGCGGCGGTCTGGAATGGCCCCGGCTTGAACTGCCTGCTCCGGGGCGACCGCGGCTTGATAGTTGCTACTCTATGGACAGCAAGAGGTTAGCTATTACTGCGGCTTTTGAATTGTGGGTGAAGGGTAGCACATGCCGGGGGAAAGTCCAGGGAAAAAGCCAGGCCCATGGGAACGCCTAGAAGCTGTACCGGAGGCGGGCGTAGAGGGCGTTGTCGTCCTTGAGCTGGCCGAACATCGTGTACGGGTGCCTGCCGCCGAAGAGGTCCGCCCCCACGGTGACGTTCCACCGGTCGGTGAGGTTCCAGCCGAAGCGGGGGCGGAGGTGGAAGTCGGCGTCGGTCGGGCTGAAGAAGACGAACAGCGAGGCGGTCGCGTTCTGGCTGAAGAGGCGCTGCGTGAGGCGGAAGGTGAGGAGCTGGCGGAACTCGTCGCGCGAGTACGGCGCCCCGTCCGGCAGCGCCTCCCGGTAGGCGGCGCGGTCCAGCATCTGCTCGACGTAGTACTGGAGGCCGAGGGTGAAATCCGTCCACAGGTCCCGCTCGTAGCCCGCGAGGTACCGCAGCTGCGGCGGCTCGACGGACGGGTCGCGCCCCCGCCGGTTGTCCTCCGAGTTGTACCAGGAGAACTCGACGGTGCCGATCCCCCCCGCGGCCGGGACAGGCCCGCGCGCGCTCGCGCCGGCGGCCGTGAGCCGGGGGTAGAAGAGGTCGCCCGCCGCCGGGTCGTCCACGCCGAGCGCCTGCTTGTAGAACCCCTTGAAGCCGTAGGCGGCGAGCTCGTAGCTTCCCACGGAACGGTAGATCCTCCCCGCGTACTCCATCGTGTCCATCGTCCGCGGCGGGCGGTTGAAGTGGAGGACGCTGTCCTCCCCCGCGATGCGGCCGAGCAGGGGGTCGTAGAACGAGAGCCGCTCCCCGCGGATCGGGTTGTCGGGGGTGAAGAACGGGATGAGGACGAAATCGGCGTTCGCCGCGCCGCTGAAGGCGCTCACGCGGAGGGCGTCGGAGGGGCGCTTGAGGTACTCGTCGTCGCGGCCGACGAAGAACGAGACCCAGTCCTTCGGGAAGAGGTCGTTGAGGAAGATGAGGTCGCCCGTCCCCCAGGTGAGGATCTGGCGGCCGGCCTTCACGTCGAGCCAGTGGAGCGGCGTGAACCGGGCGTTGAGCTCCCTGAACTCGACGCGGAAGCGCTCCTCGACGCCGTCGCCGACGAAATCCGTCTTTACGGCGAGGGCGGTCCCGTAATCGGGGAGGAAGGCGGGATGCTCGGGCCGGTAGGTGGTCTGGAGCTGGACGCGCCCCTCCATCAGGTTGAAGGAGTGGTTCCGGATGAGGCGGTTCCTGTCGGGGAGCCAGCCGAGGGCGCCCTCGCTGAAGCCGTGGATCTCGAACGGGATGAGGCGACGGGCCTCCTCCACCCCATCCCGCGCGCGTTCGAGCGCCGGACGGGGCGCCTGTTCGGGCGGGTCGGCGGCGGCCGGGACCGCCGCCGCGGCCGCGCAGAGGGCGACGAGGGGGAGCGCGCCTCTCATCGGGCGCGTCGCGTACCGCGGCCCTACTTCAGCCATTTCGTCGGGGCGCGGCGGAGGTACCGCTCGGTGAAGATGTCGTCGGGGAGGCCGACGCCGTACGCCACGTCGCTGAAGACCGAGACGGTGTGCCCGCCGCTCTCGAGGTTGTTCGCCTTCGAGCGGACGACGGTCGGGTGGCCCCCGATCTCCCGCACCTCGAGCGCCTCGACGACCCGGTACTTCTTCCCGGCCCGGTCGAAGTACTCCGCCCGCATCGGCATGAAGGTCGCCCGGTCGATCCAGACGTCGTAGCGGGCGAACTCGACGCCCCGCGGCTCCCTCGGCGTGCTCCGGATGACGTACGCCTCCCCCTCCGTCCGCAGGAGCTCGTGGACGTCCTCCTCGGGGCCGCGGCCCGAGACGTCCTCGTACAGGAAGTCGCTGCCGACGAAGCTCGTGCGCTTGTCACCCGCCGCGATGCGCTTGACGAGGTCGAGCGCCGGCTGGTACAGCCACCGGTCGTCGTCGCGCCCGACGTGCTTCCAGACGAGGTAGGCCATCCCCCGCACGTCGGCCGGCCGCTGGAAGTGGACGTAGAACTTCTGATCGCCCCCCTCGGCGACGTTCCGCCGGAGGATGGTCATCCGCCGCTCGCGGGTCCTCCCCCGGCCGTCGGTGATCGTCATCTCGACCTGGGCGCGCCCGTCCGCCCCGGCGTAGTACGCGACGAGGTTCGCGCGGTTGACGATCTCCTCGGCCGTCGGCGCCTTCTCCTCCCCGCGCGCGCCCGCGGCGGACGCCGCGAGGATGCACAGTGCCGCAGCAGCTGTCCTCATCATTTCGACCCTCCCTCCGGTTTGCCGAGCTCCTCGAGACAGGCCCGCCGGCGCGCGAGGCGGTTGCAGGCGAGCATCGCCCCCACGACGAGCCCGCCCGCGGCGAGCGTCGTCCCCCCCCATCCCGTGAGGCGGTACTGGTGGAGGACGAACGCCGTGCCGGCCGTCGCGGCGAGGCCGACGGCGAGGCAGGCCGCGCAGCTGCACGCCGCCGCGGGCGCCCGGGGCGCGAAGAGCCGCCGGCGGAGCGCCGTCATGAGCGCCGGCAGGATGACGAGCGTCCCCGCCCCCGACACGACCATGATGGCCGCCATGAAGAAGCCGACCGTCCGGTACGGCACGAGCGGGGCGAGGAGGAGCGGCGTGAACCCCACGGCGATGACGATGACGTTCCTCGATATCGCGCGGGCCGGCTCCCCCGCCATCTCCATCGCGGCGGCGCGCCACTCCCCCGTCCGCGCGACGCACTCCCGCGCGCGCTGGAGGTAATGGATGGCGAAGTCCACGGACAGCCCCAGCGTGAGCGAGGAGAGCACCGCGACCGGCATGTCGTAGTCCTTCCCCGAGATCCCGATGAGGGCGTAGATGAACGTGATCGTCACGCTCAGCGGTACCATGCACAGGATCCCCCAGAGGAAGGAGCGGAAGAGGAAGGCCATCATGAGGAAGACGACGAGGAAGCTGCCGAGGAGCGAGCCCAGCATCCCGCTCACCATCCGGTCCTGCCAGACGACGTTCACCCAGGTGAGCCCCGCCCACCGGCTGATGAGCGGCAGCGGCGGCGGGGCGCCGGCCATGTGCCGCTCGACCGCCCGGGCGACCGCCTCCATGTCCCGGTTGTCGCCGCTCCTGAGCTGCATCCAGACGTTCGCCCTCCCGTACCCGGGGGTGACGAGCTTCCAGAGGTCCTCCGGGTCGTGGCCGCTCTGCGCCTGGATGTAGCACTCGGCGACCATCCGGGCGGTGTCGGGGATCCGGAAGTCGGCCGCGGTGCCGCTCCGGAGCTCCCGGTGGACGTGCGCCACGAGCGTGGCGGCGGAGTTCGATTTCCCGACGAGGCGGTCCCAGGCCACCGCCCGCTCGAGCCCCTCCATGTACCGCAGCACCTCCGGCCGCTTGAAGAGGTCCGCGCGCGCCCGCTCCTCCGACAGCAGGCCGAGGAGCGCCTCCCAGCGCGGGGCCTCCTCGTCGGGCGCCTCCGCCGCTCGGTCGGCGCACCAGTCGTCGACCGCGGCCACGAGCTCCGCCTCCGTCCGCGCCGAGGCCGCCCGCTCCCGGATGAGCGCCCCGAGCTCCCCGGCCGCCGCGCCGAGGGGGGCGGCCGCCGGCGCGAGCCGCGCCGCGAGGCCGTCCGGGTCGGGGGCGGCGGGCGAGGCCGGGTCGAGGACGAGGTACGCCATGTAGGTCCCCGCGAAATGCTCGTTGAGGACCCGGTCGGCGACGCGGATCGGGTGCGACGGCACGAACCACTTCGTGGGGTTGTCGTTGACCCGGATCCTGCTGATCCCCCACGCGGAGACGGCGATGACGGCGACGGTCGCCGCGATGATCATCCTCGATCGGCCGACGGCGAACCGGCCGAGGGCGGCGAGCGGGGCCGCCATGATCCCCGCCCCCTCCCCCGCCCCGGCGCCGAAGGCGTCGAGCCGCCGTTTCGGGATGAAGGTGGTGTACGCCGGGATGAAGGTGACCGTGAGGGCCCAGGCGATCATCACCCCCGCGCCGACGAAGACGCCGTACGTCTGGACGGGGGGGATGGGGGTGAGGGCGAGGGAGGCGAAGCCGGCGAAGGTCGTGAGCGAGGTGTAGAGCATCGGCGTGAACAGCTCCTCCATGGCGGAGATGACGGCCGCCCGCGGGTCGCCGATCCGCCGGTAGCGCTCGAAGAAGCCGCTCAGGATGTGCACCGAGTCCACGACCGATATGGGCATGAGGAAGATCGGGATCATGGAGCTCATGATGTGGACGGTGTGGCCGAGGCCGACGAGGAGCCCCATCGTGCAGACGACCGCGAGCGCCGCCACGATCATCGGCGAGAGGACGAGGACGAACTTCCGGAAGAAGAGGAGCATGAGGAGGAGGATGACCGCCATGGCGAGGGGGGCGGAGACCGCCATCTGCCTGAACATCTCCACGCCGAAGGTGTCCTCGGCGACCGGCAGCCCCGTGATCCCGAAGGCGTCGCCGTCCGTGCGGCGGCCGTCCATCTCCCGCATCCCGAGCCGCGCCGCCTCCGCGCGGAGGAGCCCCGCGACCCGGTGGCTGAACCGCTTCTCCCGGATCGGGACGTAGAGGCAGAGCGCCTTCCCGTCCTCCGACAGGAGCGTGCCGTCGAGCATCGGGTGGTTGCGCGCCTTCCGCCGGACCTCGCGCGCCCCCTCCCGGTCGGCGGGCGGCTCCGCCATGAGGCGCTCGAAGCGGAGGACCCCCGGCCCCGCCTGCTCGATGTTGTCGACCTCGGAGGGGGCGATGACGTCGCCGGGGATGACGCCGTCGAGCCCCTTCGCGAATTCGGTGAGCCTGAGGACGCGGGAGAGGGTCGCGGGGTTGAAGACGCCGTCGGGGTCCTCCTCGTTCACGACGCCGACGACGATCATGTCGTGGAGGGAGAATTCCTCCTTCGTCCCGTCGTGGAAGCGGCGGACCTCCTCGGTCGGGGCGAGCATGTTCTCCGGGTCGGTGTCGACGATCTCCCACCCCGATCGCGCGCCGGTCGTGACGCCGAGCGCGGCGCAGCCGGCGGCGGCCGCGAGCGTCAGGGCGACCACGAGCCGCGGATGGTCGACGGAGAACCGGATGATGCCTGCCTGCAAGCCCATCGATCCCGAGGATGCGCGGGGAGGGGCGCCGCCCGCGCCCGGCGGGCCCTCACCCCTCCGGGGAGAACTACCCCTCCGGGGAGAACTGGTCCTTGCCGGCGCCGCAGACCGGGCAGACCCAGCCGTCGGGGAGCTTGTCGAACGGGGTGCCGGCGGCGACGCCGTTGTCGGGGTCGCCCTCGGCGGGGTCGTAGACGTAGCCGCACACGTCGCAGATGTACTTCTTCATGGCGTCCTCCTCCCTCTTCTCCCTCGTCGACTCGATGGCCTTCGCCGGCATGTACGTCGGCGCGTACTTGGGCGTCTTCCCGCGGAGGTGCTCCCGGTAGTACGCGTAGGAGAGCGGCCTCCCCGCCTTCAGGGCGTGGGCGCTCGCCACGTCCGCGATGAAGACGGTGTGGGTGCCCGCGTCCACGCTCGAGACGACCTTCCCCTCGAACACCGCGAGGGCGTTCTCGGTGACGACCGGGCAGCCCGTCACGCCGGGCCGTCAGCAGGCCTTCGACAGCTTATCAATTTTCCTCCCCGAGTTGAACCCGAATATCCCGATGAACTTGAGCGGCGCCGTCTCGTCGAGGACGGAGACGGCGAACGCCCCGCTCCTGGTGATGTACTCGTGGGTGAGATTCTCCTTGTGGATGCAGACGGAGATCCGCGGCGGCTCCGCCGTCACCTGCGAGACCGTGTTCGCGACGAGGCCGGTGAACCGCTCGCCGTCGCAGGAGGTGACGATGTAGAGGCCGTAGGTGATCTTGAAGAGCGCCGCGAGATCCAGGTCCCCGTCCATCCCCCCCCTCCTTCCCGGCCGTCGGCCGGCCGATGCGCCGCGTCACCGCGGATCTCCGCGGATAAGCGTCGGATCTTCACGGATTGTGCCTGAGGTGTATCAGTGAATACCCGTAATGCTCCGCGTCACTCCGTGGTACATTCGTCCTTCTTTCCCCCGTCCGGCGGCGGGCGCTAGCCGAGCGCCACGTCGAGCATCATCATCACGGTGAAGCCGAGCATCGTCCCCATCGTCGCGAAGTCGGTGTTCCCCCCCCGCTCGGCCTCCGGCACCACCTCCTCGACGACGACGAAGATCATCGCCCCGGCGGCGAAGGCGAGGGCGAACGGGAGGAGCGGGCGGGCGACCAGGACGAGGGCGGCGCCGGCGACGCCGGCGAGCGGCTCGACCGTGCCGGAGAGCTGGCCGTACCAGAAGCTCCTGAACCGCGAGACCCCCTCGCGGCGCAGCGGCATGGAGACCGCCGTCCCCTCGGGCAGGTTCTGGAGGCCGATGCCGATGGCGAGCGCGACCGCGCCGGCGAACGTCGCCGCCGGCATCCCCGCGGCGACCGCGCCGAAGGCGACGCCGACCGCGAGCCCCTCCGGGATGTTGTGGAGCGTGATGGCGAGTATGAGGAGCGTCGTCCGGCGCCAGGAGGTATGCACCCCCTCCGCCTCCGCGAGCGGAAAGCCGAGGTGGAGGTGGGGGAGGAAGGCGTCGGCGAGCCGGAGGCAGGCGCCGCCGAGGAGGAAGCCGACGGCGGGCGGGAACCACGACGGCCACCCCATCTCCGCGGACATCTCGATCGCGGGGGCGAGGAGCGACCAGTAGCTCGCCGCGATCATCACCCCCGCGGCGAAGCCGAGCATCCCGTCGAGGAGGCGCCTGCTGAGCCGCCACGGGGCGAGCGCCGCGGCGGCCCCGATCGCCGTCATCCCCCAGGTGAAGAGCGTCGCGAGGAGGGCCTGGAGGACGGGGTGCCAGTTCCTCATGCCCCGCTCCCCTCCCCGGCCCGCCGGCGGAGGCGGTAGGTCCGCACGGTGAAGGCCGGGCAGTAGGACAGCTTCGCCCGCCGAAGCCGCTCGATGCCGAGGTCCTGCTCCCGGTCGATGTACGCGTACCGGTCCGCGAGGAGGCGCGCCGTCTCCCAGTTGACGGCCTGCGAGGATCCCTTCAGCGCCGGGTCGTACTTCTCGAAGTGGACGACCGCCGTGTCCCGGTTCAACTCGCCGAAGATCGAGAAGCCGGCGAGGCGGCCGCCCGTCTCGAGGACGATCCCCCGGAGGTCGAGCGCCTCGAAGGCGTCGAAGGCGCGCTTCAGGGCGGAGGTCTCGTGCTCGAAGCCGATCTCCTCGCAGATCCGCTCCTCGCACCATTTCTCCGCGAGGGCGAAGCACTCGGCCGCCCGCGACCGCTCCATCGGGGCGCACCGGTAGCCGGGGTTGTTCCGGCGGAACTGGGAGAGGAGGTTCTTCTTCCGGTGGAGCCGCCTCCCCTTCAGCTCCACGAGCGCCTTCGAGGAGTAGACGTAGTCGGCGTTCGCCGGGTCCTCATCCGCCGCGAAGGAATCCGCGAGGGCGGGCGTCCCCTCGACGTAGGCCGCCTCCACGAGGACGTAGCCGCCGCTCCTCCCCTCCGCGACGAGGACGTCCGAGTATGCCGCCAGCTCCGCGGGCGACGGCGTCGGCCCGAGCGGCATGTAGAGCACGTCGTCCCTCCCGCTGTAGACGAGGATCCGATCCCCGTCCCGCCGCCAGCGGAGATCGTAGATCCCGCCCCAGATGTAGAGGTTCGTGAAGGTGTAGTCGCAGGAGGGCTTCCCCGCCGCCGCGAGCGCGGGGGCGAGGGCGTCCCGGTCGGCGAGCCGCACCTCCCGGAAGCGGTCGAGGAAGGCCCCGCTCACCGCCGTTCCCGCCAGACCATCGGCGTGCATCGTTTCAGCTCCCTGAAGCCGAGCCCGTGGTAGAAGCGGCCGTGCCCCGGCTCGGCGATGAGGCCGATCCACTCGATCCCGCGCCCGCGCAGGACGTCGAGGAGCTTCAGGATGATCGCCCGCCCGATCCCCCGGCCCCTCCAGGCGGGCAGGACCGTGACGTCCTGGAGGTACGCGTCGCCCGCCCCGTCCGAGATCGCCCGCCCCATCCCCACCATCCGGCGCCCCCGGAAGGCGCCGACGAAGCAGAGCGAGCCGCGGACCATCGCCCCGATGCGGGCGGGGCTCGACGAGTACTCTTCCCGCCACCAGCCCGCCGCCCGGTAGAGGCGGACGACCTCGTCGGCGCGGACCCTCCTCGCGACGCGCACCCGCACGACCCTCTTCGGCCGCACGTTCCCCTCCCCTAGAGGCCGAGCGCCGCGGTGATCCGCTCCCGGTCGAAGCCGACGACGATCTCCCCGCCGATGTCGAGGACGGGGACGCCCATCTGGCCCGACTTCTTCACCATCTCATCCGCCCGCGCCCGGTCCGCCGACACGTCCACGTCCTCGAAGGCGACGCCCTTCTCCTTCAGGAACCCCTTCGCCTTGACGCAGTAGGGGCACGTCGGCGTGCTGTACACCACCACGCGCTTCTCCATGGCATCCTCCTCTCCTCATGTCGCCGGGGCGGCCGGGCGGCCCCTGGATGCGCCGCCGGCGAGCCGGCGCCCGATCTCGCGCGCCCGCCGGAGCGCCTCCGGCCTCCCGCGCACCGCGCCCTTCGCCTCGAGCCCGCCGCAGAACAGCTCCTCCACGCATCGCGCCCGCACCGTCGCGCAGAAATGGCGGACGACCGCCCGGGCGTTCTCGAAGAAGTCGCGCCGCTCCGAGGCGGCGACGCAGATGAAGGCGCAGGCCCGCTCCCGGTCGTACGGCTCCCGCCCCCGCCGGTGGCGGGCGATCCAGGCGCACTGGAACCGGTCCACCAGGATCTTCAGCTGGGCGCTCACGCTGCCGAAGAAGACGGGGGTGGCCACGACGATGGCGTCCGCCGCGGCGACCTTCGCGTACACCTCCCGCATGTCGTCCCTGATCCGGCAGGTGCCGTCGCTCCTCGTCCGGTCGCACTCCTGGCACGGGGCGATCCGGAGGGCGTTGGCGACGATCTTTTCGGCGCGGGCGCCCGCCGCGCGCGCCCCCCGGAGCGCCTCCTCCAGGAGCAGGTCGGTGTTCCCGCCCGCGCGCGGGCTCCCGCTGATCCCCAGGATGAAGATCGGCTCCCGCCGCTCCGGGGACCGCGTCACTTGAGGTGGCCCGGCGTCAGGTCGACGACCTCGTCCACCGCGAGGGCGATGAGGTACTTCGGCGCCGGGAGGAGCGCCTCCGGGTGCCGCGGGTGCCCCTTGTCGCCCTGGACGCTGCGGATGATCCGCCGCGTGATGCGGCTCCGCATCCGCCGCCGCCACTCCCGCATGACGGACGGCGCGATCCGTTCCACCGGGACGATCGCCCCCCTTCCCTTCAGGCAGTATCCCCGGAAGCGGTGCTCGTCGGCCGCCGCGAGGCTCATCCGGGGATTCGCGGAGAGGTTCCGGTACGTCCGACCGCAGTAGAGGTCGAGGAGGTAGACGCGGCCGTCCCGGTACGCCTTGACGATCCCCTTGCAGGCGTTGTGGGGGACGCCGTTCTTCCCGACGGTGGTGATGATGACGAAGTTCTGCCGCCCGAAGAAATCGAGGACCTCGCTCGACAGCCGCATCGCCGCGCCTCAGATCCCCCCCGCCACGAGGCCGCCGATCACCGCCCCGACGACCGTGCTCACGTACGGGTTCCCGGCGAGCGGGCATCCCCCGCCGGCGCACCTCGAGAAGTGGCCGAGGAGGAATCCCGCCGCCCCGCCGACGACGACGCCGATCACGATCTTCATGGTCCTCCCTTCCCCCTCCGGGGAAACCGCACCATTATATACCCCGCCGCCGCGGGCGAGAAGCCTCAATCCACCGCTGATTTTTGCTGATCAGTACGGATCTCCACGGATACAGCTGCAGCCCGAAGTCGAAAGGGGAAAGAGGAGGTGATCGGCTCGCCGCGGATCTCGCGAGATGCGAAATACGGGATGCGAACGACGAACTGTCTATCATCAATCCGTGGAGATCCGCCGTGCGGAAGACATTCCAGTCCGTCCGCGGCACGGTCGACCGAGGCGGTCAGCGGGCGATGAAGTAGAGGCCGGAGAACGCCATGCCGAGGATGACGCCGAAGACCTCGAGCCAGGCGAGGTGGCGCCGGATGTTCTCCTCGACGATGTCGCGGATCTTCTCCGGGGGATACTGCGACAGCCGCTCCACGACCGCCGCCTTCACGTCGAAGCGGTCGAGGAGCAGCTGCGCGAGCGACTCCTCGGCGCCGTAGTGCCGCCGCACGACCGGGTGCGACCGCCCGAAGAGGAACACCTCGATCGTGCCGGTCCTTTCCAGGACCGCCTCCACCATCGCGTCGTCCACCTTGAACCCATCGAGCTGCTCGGCGACGGAGGCCTGGAGTTCGCCGGCGGCCTCGTCGAGGTCCCTGATCCCCGTCCAGTGCGCGATCCTCCCCAGGAGCCCCAGCCGCTCGCCGAGGGCGCGGCGGATCTTCTCCCGGACGGCGTCGGACACGGCGTACGAGACGAGGTCCTCCCGGAACTCGTCGAGGAGGGCGTTGAGGGCGTCGCGCACCCGGTCGGCGTCCACCCGGCGGATCGCCTCCCGGAGCCGCGCCTCGAGCATCTCGGGGTTGATGATGTACTTCTCGACGGAGGCGGCGAGCGAGTGGATGATCTCCCTGCGGCGCTTCAGGATGACCCCCGAGCCGGGCAGGAACCGGTACCGCTCGAAGAGCATCCGGATGGCGACGGTGTTGGTGAAGCCGCCGATGAAGCCGCAGAGGAGGACCGGCGTGAGGACCCGGAAGGCGGGGTGCGCCCCCTCGAGGAGGAACGAGGCGGCGGTCAGCGCCCCCACGAGCGTGATGGCGGCGGCGCCGATGTTGACGCGGTCCGAGAGCCGCGTCCGGGACGAACGGGGGCGGCCCTCATCCGCCTCCGGAGAGGCCCCGGCGGTCAGAACGCCTCCCTCCGGTCCTCCGGCCCGCCCCGCGGAGGGTTCCGGTAGGGCATGTTCCGGTACCAGTCCCGCCCGATCTGCGCGCCGCGCGGGTCGGTCTCGGGAAGCTCCCGGGGGCCGTACTTCACCCGGCCGTAGGAGTCATAGTAGGGGGTGTCCGACCGCATGTCGTAATACGGATCCCTCCCCGCGGGGTAGGATCGCGGCGCGATCCTCCCCCCCGCCGCGCCGGGCACGGGCGTCGAGGCCACGGGGGGAAGGCGATCCTTGAACGAGTCGTACGGATCCTCCCGCGAGGCCTGGTACGGATCGTAGTAGTCGAGGTCGCTCCGCATCCCCGCCCCCACGCTGTAGCGCTCGTCCGGCGCCGGCTGGCCGCGGCCGTCCCGCGGGGCGCAGAGCATCGCGGCGGCGGAGAGAACAACGAACCATGGAATCAGGTTGCGCGCGCTCATCCCGGCCTCCTCCCCTCAGTCGAGGGCGAATTCCATGCTCCGCAGACGGTCGTCGCCGATGCGCTCGGCGAGGAACGCCATCGTCATGTCCAGCCGCCTGTTCAGCCCCCCGCCGACGACGAGCGTGTCGTCCCGCGCCTCCCCGATCGCCTCCCTGATGCGCCGGTCGATGTCCACCTGGAACTCCTCGTTCGTGGAGCGGACGCCGTCCTCCATCCCCCGGTTGCGGCTCAGCCGGAGGTGGTCGTCGAGCGATATGTAGACGAGGAACGAGTAGGTCCGCCGCCAGTTGTCCGAGGCCGGCTTGATGGCGCGATAGACGGCGGGGTCCACGTAGCCGAGCTCGGCGCCCCGCTCGGCGAAGATGGTGTTGTCGAACACGCACCGGTCGCAGAGCAGGAAGTCCGGCAGCCGCTCGGCGTGCTCGAGCTCGAGGCGGATCTGCTCCTTCAGGATCCAGTACTGCCCCCGCGCCACCGACCCGCTCTCGTTGATGTCGAAGGGGCAGAGGCGGGAGAGCTCCGGCACCATTTCAACCTGGAAGGCGCGGTACTTGAGCTCGCTGAAGAGGCGGTGGACGAACGTCGTCTTCCCGACGCCGAACGTCCCGATGACGCCGATCTTGTACATGCAGCACCCGCCTCCCTTTAGTATATACCCCGGACGGCCTGCGCGGAAGCCCTCGCCCGGAGGAAAGTATCGGGGTCAGACCTCTACTTTATACTAACAAGCCGGTCCTGGACCCGCATCAGGCGCATCTGCAGTTTCCGATCTTTCGATATCTTCCCCTGAAACCGCATATGAGCGTTCGCCACGGCGGCTCCCCCTATCCCCCCCAGTTTCTCTCCCAGCTTCTGGAGAGGTTCATGGCTCATGTTCAGCCTGCAACTCATCTCTATCAGCACCCGCCGCGCCTCCCTGTGCGGCGAGTGCGCCTTCAAAAGATCCTCGGGCTTCACTCCGTACTCCTCGCCCACCACCCGCGCGATCTCCCTCATCGGGGTCGTGCCCTGCAATATGCGGGTCTGCGGCTGTTCCTTCCGCACCCACTCCCGTCCCTCGATAAACGTCTTCCTCGCCCACTCGATGAAGCTGTCTGTCCCCAGCACCACGCCCGCGCGCGCCTCCGCGAGCGGGCTCCTGGCCCCCTTGAGCAACCCGGAGAGGACGAAGTCACGATATCTGTTCTTGCCCGCCTTGTTGTTTCCCCCCATAGAGTCCAGCACCACATCATACGTCACGAACGCATCCTGCTTCCCTGATCCTATGTACCCCGGGAAGCTGCTCCACCTGTACCCGTTCAGTATCTTCGCCCTCTCCTCGACCGGCAGCTCCGTGTACTTCTTCAGCCGCACCGGATTCAGGTGCAGATACCGGCTCAGCTCCTTCAGGTACTCATCCGCCTCCACCACGATCGCTTTGAATCTCCCCTGATACAGGTGCCCCGCACGGTGGTGCCGCAGGTTGTAGTACGTCGTGTAGGCCGTATTGAACCGCTGCATGAACCTGCTCAGGTTCGCCTCAAGCGTCCTGAGCAAAAAGTGGAAGTGATTGCTCATCAAGACGTAGCAATGCACTTCCACCTTGAACCGCTCGATACTCTCTCTCAGCGCCTCGAGAAATCGCACCCTGTCTCTGTCGTCCCCGAATATCCGACCCCGCTCGCTCCCGCGGCTCGTGACGTGATACCATGCTCCCGGATATTCGATCCGCAGCGGTCTCGCCATGCCGCCATTATACCACGCCGGCCGGCTTTAGTAGTATAGAGTAGAGGTCTGACCCCGATTCAGGGGATGAGGAGGGCGGCGGCCGAGGCGGCGGCGACGGCCAGGAGCGCCCAGCGGACGAAGCCGGCCCCTCCCCGGATCGCCAGCCGGGCCGCCGTCCAGGCGCCGAGCATCGTCCCCGCGGCAAGGACGAGGCCCGGCTCCCAGGCCACCTGTCCCCGCGCGACGAAGACGACGAGGGCGCAGAGCGTCAGGCACAGGACGATGAGGACCTTGACGGCGGTGCCCCGCATGAGGTCGTAGCCGCCGCAGAGGACGAGGCCGGCGACGATGAAAATGCCGACGCCCGCCTGGATGAAGCCGCCGTAGGCGCCGATGGCGAAGAACAGGGCGAAGCGGGACCACGCCCGGGGCGCCGGGCCGGCCGGGGATCTCCCCCGCACCCACCGGTTCGGGTCGGCCGCGAGAACGGGGAGCATGGCGAGCATCATCACGCCGATCGCGCGGCGCATGATCTCCTCGCCCAGCCCCGAGGCGATCCAGGCCCCGAGGAGCGCCCCGGCGACCGCCGGGATCGCCGCGCGGAGGTCGCGCGGGAGGTCGAGGAGGCCGTGCCGCCGGAAGGCGCCGGCGGCGACCACGCTCTGGAGGAGGACGGCGACGCGGTTCGTCCCGTTCGCGACGGTGGGGGGCAGACCGGCGAGGATCAGGAGCGGCAGCGTGATGAGCGAGCCGCTCCCGGCGAGCGTGTTCGCGAAGCCGGCGGCAAACCCCCCCGCCAATAGTAGAAGACGTATTATACAACCTCCTGCATCGGAAAAGGATATGATGTATTTCCCCTACACCATGATCTTCACCGATCGACCGCTGCATGCACGCGCACGCTGCAACCGGTGACTCGGCATGGCGGAGGATGCGGGGGAGCGACAACTCCGCAGTTTGATGGAAGGGATCAAGCGGCGAAACCATTCTCCCCGCATCATGATCGGCCAGTCCGCCGGATCCCGGTTTCTCATTTCCTCGTCGTGAATGCGTCAGGCAGGGTGCGCGCCCGGCCGCCGCCTCCGAGGAGGGGGAGGACCCGGACGACGCGGAACGTGACGAGGTACCTCGGCCCCGAAACCTCCCCCGGCGGTATGCGCCGGCGGCGGAGCCTCGCGATGCGCGGGCTGTCCCTCTCCTCGCCGGTCATCTCCAGGTGCAGCCGGACGCCCCTCCAGCCGGGCCCCCGCTCGACGAAGAGGTAGGCGGCGCGGGGGTTCGACCGCAGGTTCGCCCGGGTGAGGCGGTCGGCCATGATGAAGGCGACGCGCCGCCCGCCGAGGATGTGCGGCCGCGCGTAGAGCGCCGCGTTCACCCTGCCGGAGGCGTCGGCGGTGGCGAGGACGCCGGTCCCCCGGCGGCCCTCGAAGTACGCGGCGAGATCCTTTCCGAGAACGGACTTCATTTCAGCGGGCGGAACGGTGCGGCGAACGGCGCCCCTCCGCACCGCTCATTATATCGCCGCGCGGGGCGGCCGGCCAGGCGTATTCGCCGCCGCGGGGAAAGAGGAGGCGATTGCCTTGCCGCGGATGCACGCGGATTCAACCACCGCCAGAAGTTGAAAGCCGAACGCAACAAGCGGACAGAACCGAAGCCGCGCGAATACTGGGGGGGCAACCGAACCGCGGGAGGCCGGCGGTCACTTCACGACGACTGCCTGCGTCGCGAGGCCGGTCACCCAGCTCGAGCCCCGCTCGGGTGATTGCCGGGGCTCGACGCAGACGGCCATGAGCGTGTAGGCGCCGGGGTCGGTGTCGGGAGGAACGGCGAAGGAGAAGCGGCCCCGGGGGTTCCCGGTCGCGTTGAAATCGGTGAGGACGGGGGCGATCCCCTGCCTGAATCGAGTGTCCGGCCCCATCGTCACTATCGCGCCCGTCGGCGTCTCCACGCCGAAGTAGACGTCCACGCGGGGCGCGATGTCGTCGAGCGCCCACTCGACCGTCAGCTCGCCGCCCGCGGCGACCGTGCCGGGGCTCGCCGTGAACGCGGCCCGCGGATCTGGCGGCGGGACCGGGGGAGGCGGAGGCGGCGCCGGGGAAGGCGGCGCCCCGCGCACGGGATGGTTCACGAGGCCCGGCTCGTTGATGCCGTTGCCGCTCACCGTGTACGAGTGGCCGTCCGTCGTGATGGAGACGTGGCCGTTCGTCGTGTGGCAGTAGGCCATGTTCTCCGGCGCCCAGTCCGGACTGTTCGTGTCTCCCGCCGCGAGCCGGAGGATCCGCTGCGGCCTCTGCTCGACGACCCGCTGGAGGCGCTCGACCGTGGTCCTGCGCGGGTGGCCGTAGCCGTTCCTGTTCCAGACCGAGATGACGGCGACCTCGGGGCCCATGGCCTGGAGGAACGAGGAGGAGGAGGTGCCGTTCGTGTCCGAGCCGTGGTGGTCCACGTGCAGGACATCCACCGTGCGGCCGAAGTCATCGGCGACGACCCTGGAGACCGCGTTCTCCGCCCCCCCCTCGGCGTCGCTGCCGACGTAGAAATCGAAGTGCTTGTATGTCACGAGGGCGGTGATCGACTTGTTGTTCTCGGTGATGCCGCTCGTGATGTCCCGACGGCCGCGGACGTAGATCGCCTTCTGCGTGTCGGGCGCGCCGACCGTGAGGAAGCGGAGGACCGCCCCGTCGCCGAGGTGGATATCCGACGTCCCGTCAACCCATACGGTCCTCCTCTTTCCCGACCGGTTGACGAGGTTGAGGTAGTCCGCGTTGATGTTGGAGCCGGTGGACTGCCTGGACCCGCCCCTGTCATAGAAGGTGCCGAACGCCGGGGCCCAGCCGTCCCGGGCAACGCCGCCCATAAGGTTCACGAGGTGGTACAACCCGCAGATGTGGTCGGTGTGGTAATGGCCGGCGACCGCGTAGTGGATGTAGTGGATCCCCTCGCGGTCGAGGAGTTGCTTCGCGGTCTGGGCCCAGGTGCGCGCCTCGCCCAGGTCGTAGAGGACGACGGTGCCGTCCGGGCCCCTGATGACCGTTCCGGTGCCGGAGCTCCCGCCGCCCCAGACGCACCAGATGTCGAGCGAGCCGGCGGAGAGGAGGGCCGGGGCGGCGATGAACAGGAGTGAGAGGACGAGCGCCGCCGCGCGGGCGCGCCTGCGCCGGGCCGTGCCGCCGCCTGCCTGCATCATCGAGATCACGCCTCCACCCCCTTTTCCCGCCACAAGCATCGCATCCGTGGGGATCCCGCGTGTCATGGAAATGTGAAGAGAATGTCAGTGTTCAGGGGGTTTTCCCGCCGGGGCGCCGCAGGGACTTCCCGCGGCCCGCGCCGGGTCTCTCCCGCCCATCTTCATCCGCCCGGCGGCGCCCGCAACCGGCCGGCCTCTTTCGCCGGCGGTCACTGCACGAAGACGGTCTGCGTCGCGAGGCCGGTCACCCAGTTCGAGGGCTGCATGGGGGACTGCCGGGGGTCGACGCAGACGGCCATGAGCGTGTACTCGCCCTCGTCGGTCTGGAGCGGGACGGTGAAGGAGAAGCGGCCCGAGGGGTTCCCGGCCGCGTTGAAATCGGTGAGGACGGGCGCGATCCCCGGCCTGAAGCGCATGTCGGACCGCATCGTCACGAACGCGCCCGCGGGCGTCTCCGCGCCGAAGTAGACGTCCACGCGCGGCGCGATGTCGTTGAGCGCCCACTCGACATCCATCACGCCGCCGGCGGGAACCGTCCCGGGTGTCGCCGTGAACGCGGCCCTCGGATCAGGCGGCGGGGGAGGGGGCGGAGGAGACGCCTCGTCGGCGAGGTTGGTGACGTTGACGCCGTTGCCGCTCACCGTGTAATAAATACCATCCGTCGAGATTTTGAGATGGCCGTTCGTCGTGTGGCAGAATTGCATATTCTCCGGGGCCCACGTAGATCTCACGACGTCTCCCGGGTGGAGCCGTATGATCCGCTGCGGCTGTTGCTCGACCACCTTCTGGAGGTTCTCGACCGTGGTCCGGCGCGGGTGGCCATTGGAGTTGCTCCAGACCGAGATGACGGCGAACTCCGGATTCATGGCGGAGAGGAACTCAGGCGAGCTGATGCCGAAGGTGTCCGAGCCGTGGTGATCGACGTGGAGGATGTCAACGTCCCTGCCGAGGTCCGACACGACATTGGCGACCTGGGCCTCGTTGTTCCCCTCCGCGTCGCTCCCGAAGTAGAAATCGAAGCCGCCGTAGGTGATCAGGCAGGTTGCGGACATGTCGTTCTCGCTCGTGCTCAGGGCGTCGGGCCTGCGCCGCACGTGGAGCGTGGTCCCGGCATCCGCCTGCCCAACGGTCAGCCAGCGAAGGATAGCGCCGTGGCCGAGGTCGATGTCCTCGGTGCCGTCCACCTTGATCGTCCTTCTCCTCGCGGTCTGGGTGACGAAATTGTAGTAGTCGGAGGGGATGGCGGAGTTGTCCTGTCTTTTGCTCCCCCCGCGGTCATAGAAATACACGGTCCCGACGTTCGGTGAGTGGCCCGTGCCGGAGTTGCCGCCGGTGAGATCCACGAGATTGTCGAGACCGCCGACATGATCGCTGTCATAGTGCCCCGCGGAGGTGTAATGGATCTGGGTGATGCCGTTGGCGTCCATCAACGCCTTGCAGGAATTCGCCCAGGTGTTTCCGCCTCCCAGGTCGAGGAGGACCACCGTGCCGTTCGGCCCCCTGACGAGGACCCCCGTGCCGGAGCCTCCGCCGCCCCAGACACACCAGATGTCGAGGTACTGGGCGGGGAGGAGAGCGGGCGCGGAGAGGAGAACGAGGGAAAGGACGAGCGCCGCCGCGCGGCACCGCCGACGCCCCGACATGCCGACCAGTATCCGGACCACCGGGCTCATGCGCGCATCTCCTTTCCCATCATCAGGATCGCATCCCGGATCGGGGCGATTGTCACCCAATTGTAAATGAAATGTCAGTTGTTAGGAAGAATTATTGTTCAGGTGAATCGCCGGGTTCCCCCGACCCGCGCCGGGGCCTTATTTCCCGTCGCCCTTCATCCGCGCGGCGGCGCGCCGCTCCAGGTCGTCGACATGGTAGGCCGTCCCCACCACCCACCCGAACGGCCTGAACAGGAGGCTGTAGGCCCTCGCCCGAAGCGGCGTCCTGCCGTCCCCTTTCGGGAAATGGTAATCGGTGTAGCCGCCGCCGGGCTGCCTCCCCCTGGCGATGATCTCGCGGACGTAGTACTGGTCCTCGATCACGTCGTCGAACCTGTTCTTGCCCTCCGCGTCATCGCGCCCGGGGAGGACGACGTTCACGCCGTCGGTCGTGTCGGCCCAGAAACAGCCGTCGCCGCCGTCGCCGTAGCGGAGGCCCCGGAGAAGGTCGGCGGAGAACGCCTTCGCGCGATCGAGCGAAATCTGCCCGAGCTGGTATTTCTCGTAGACCGCCTGGAGCATGCTCACCGCCATCTGCACCTGCGTCCGGATGAGGGCGTCCGCCTCCTCGCGGAGGATCGCCTCGATCCGTCCCGAGGCGCCGGCCGGAGAGGCGGCCGCCGCCACGATGCGCCACTCCGCGCCGTGGAGGCCGGCGGTGAGCCAGTGCGCCTGCTTCTCCGCGGGCCTGCCGGTGAGGTCGTCCGTGGATTCGTAGACGGCCGAGCCGATCCGCTCGCGGGCGACGAGGCCGGCGAGCGACGGGAGCCGGGGGTCGTGCGCGGGGGCGGGCGAGGCGACGAGGTTCCTGCCGATCATCCCGCGTTGCGTGTGGTAGAGGACGCGGCCGTCCGGCTGCATCACCCAGACCTCCACCGCGGTCCCCTTCGCGACGGGCTCGATGACCGTCGCCAGCATCTCGCTCGGCCTGAAGAGGAAGCTGACCGCCCCCGCGAAGCCGCCCGCGCCGGAGCGGACGGGATGCGCGACGGCGGCCGCGTCGAGGCCCTCAACGGAGCGGAACACCTGACTCATGACGGGCTGGCCGGTCTCCCGGACCCTCGCCGCGTGCGGCTGGCCCGCGATGCTCATCCCCTCGTACTTCCGGTAGAACTCGGGCTCGACGGCGAGGAGGACGCCCCCGGGGCTGACGGTGGCGCGGTCGACCGCCCATGGACGGCCCTCGCGGATGCCGAGGAGGATTCTCCGGGCGCCGTCCCCCTCGAGGCCGGTCTCCGCGAGGCGGCCCGCGGCCGCCTCCAGGTCGGTCCCGATGCCGTGCAGCTCCCCGCGCACCTCCTCATGCGCCGCGAGGAGGACCTTGAGCGCCTCGTGCGCGGTCTGCGCGGCCGCGCCGGCGGCCGGCAGGAACATGAGCGCCGCGAGCGCCGCAAGCCATCGCCGTCTCATCGCATCCCCCCATCCGCCGTCCGCGCCCCCCGTCATCCGTTCTCGGGGGGAGGGACGAGCTCCCTCGGCTGCGTCTCGACCTGTTTCGGCGGCTGCATCTCGTCGGCGGCGATCCCCATCTCCCGGAAGCGCCGGGCCGACGGCATCAGCCGCGTCTCGAGCGATCCGACCGCCCTGTTGTAGTCCGTCACCGACTTCTGGAGCGACTTCCCCACGTCCGCGACATACCCGACGAACGTCGCGAGACGGTCGTAGAGGGCGCGGCCCTCCTCCCTTATGCGTGACACGCTCTCGGCGATCGTCTGCTGCTGCCAGCCGTAGGCGATGACCTTCAGGAGGCCGAGGAGGGAAACCGGCGAGGCGACGAGCACCTTGTTCCCGATCGCCTCCTCGAAGAGGCCGGGGTCTCGCTCGTAGGCGGCGTTGAGCGACGCCTCGCTCGGCACGAACATCACGACGAAATCGGCCGACCGTTCGAACTGCGACCAGTACGCCTTCCCGGAGAGCTCGCGCACCCGCCCGCGCAGGGCGCGCGCGTGCTCGTCGAGTTTCGCCCGGCGGACGCCGTCGTCGCGCGCCTCGGTCGCGGCGAGGTACGACTCGAGCGGCGCCTTCGAATCGACCGGCAGGATCCCCCCCGACGGGAGGCGGATGATCATGTCGGGACGGCCGGCCTCGCCGCTCGCCTGCTCGACGAAATCGACGTTGGGGGCCATCCCCGCCGCCTCGACGATGTTCCGGAGCTGCGTCTCGCCCCAGCGGCCGCGGACCGTCGGCGACCGGAGGGCCTGGGCGAGCGTCGTCGTGGTCGTCTGGAGGGCGGCGTGCATCTCCCCGAGCTGCTTCAGGTGCCGGCCGAGATCGGCGTAGGCGCCCTCCCGCCTGCCCTCGATCTCGCGGACCGACTTGTCGAGACGGTCGAGGTTCGCCCGTACCGGGTCGATGACCTTCTCGATCTCGCTCCGCGCCCCCCGCGCGAGCTGCTCGGCGTTCGAGCGCAGGGCGTCGCTCGCGAGTGCCTTGAACGCGTCCGACAGGGAGCCCCGGGCGTCCTCGATCCAGCGGATCTTCTCCCCGGCCGCGCCCCCCTCCGCCCTGAGCCGGGCGAGCTCGGCCTCGGCCCGCGCCCGTCCCCTGAACAGGATCGCGATCCCCACCGCGGCGCCGGCCAGGAACGCGAGGAGCATGATGAGCATCGTCATCGCGACCTTCCTCCCGGCGCCATCCTAGCAAACGGAGACGCGCGGGGCAATCGGTCGACGCCGACGCGGGCCCGGCGCGGGCCCGGCGCCTTGAATCGGCCGGTTGCTGTGTGTTATCATGATGTGAGTGTGATGGCGCCCTCCCTTTTTGACTCCACGGGACGGCGGGGCGCGGTGAAGACTCCGCCCCATCGCGCTCCGTCATCCGACGGCATCGAGGTTCCCTGCACGGGCATGAAATCGCTTTTGGGGGGATCGTGAAACGCGCACCGGGGGGACCGACGCCCGACGGGGTTCTCCCTGCCGCCGCCCTGCTCGCCGCCACGCTCTGCCTCTTCGGTCCGCTCTTCATCTACTATACAAACCTCCCCGAATACCCGTTCTTTGCCCGTGATATCATTCCGCACCTCGCCGTGGCGGCTCTCTTCTGCGCCTCCCTCATCTTCCTCCTCACCCGGCTCCTGCCGCCGGGGCAGCGGCGGAGGATCGCCGGCCTCCTCATCGCGATCTCGTACCTCCTCTGGATCCAGGGGAACATCATTGGCTGGTGGCAGGGGGTGCTGGACGGCTCGGAGATCCGCTGGGAGGCGCTCCGCCTGCAGGGCGTGCTGGACGGAGCCCTCTGGATCGCCGTCTGCGCCGCCGCGCTCCTCGGCTCCCGCTTCCTGTCCCGGACGGCACGGGGTTGGTGCGCTGCCCTTTCCCTCGTGCAGGCGCTCGGTCTCGTCCATCTCATTTATGAGTCCCCGAAGGAACTAAGCTCCAATGGATACTGGGCCGATACTCGGGTCCTCCCCAGTTTCTCGCCCGAGAATAACGTCATACTGATCGTCCCCGACGGCTTCCAGAACGATTTGTTTCAATCCATTATCGGGGAAGACAGCCGGCACAGGGACGTGTTCGACGGATTCACCTTCTTCCGGAACGCGCTCGGTGGTTTTCCCATGACCAACCCGAGCGTCCCCCTCATGATGACAGGGCTGTATTATGACAATACGGTACCGATCCAGACATTCATCAGGTCCGCCTACCACTCCCGCTCCCTGCCCACGGTATTGAAAGAGAACGGTTATCAGGTGCACGTGACAAACACTGCAATGCGGACCTTCGAAATGAGTATCGCCTCCAACACAAAGATTCAGCCGTGGCGCGCCCTTGTGAACATGAACAACCTTGCGCATCTGTACGACGTCACCCTCCTGCGATATCTCCCCACCGCGGCGAAGCGCCGCGTCTGGACCGGCTACAGCGGCCTGATCGAGCGGTGGGTCGACGACTACATGGTGCGGGGCGGCAAGGGAGACCTCGGTGCGGTCGGCCCCGCCCTCCACAGGGAGGTGGGCCCGTTCGAGGAGATGATCCTGCGCGCCGATGCGCGGTTCGCGCAGCCCACCTTCAAGTACTTCCATGTCATGATCCCCGGCTGGCCGTTCACGCTCAACGAGCGGCTTGAGTACGAGGAGATGCCGTGGGTCGGGGCCTCGTACAGGAGGCAGGCGATCGCGACACTGCGCCTCCTCGAGAAATACCTGGGCGTCCTCCGGGACATCGGGGTCTACGACAATTCCATGATCGTCATCGCGGCTGACCACGGCCAGGGGTATCAATTCCCGCCGACGGCCGACATGCTGCAGCGCTGCGCCGGCGATGGGGATGCGGGGAGGGACGCGGAACGGATGGTGATGGCGCTGGGACATCCCCTGGTCCTGGTGAAGCCGCCCCGTGCAACCGGCAGGATGCGTGTCAGCGACGCCCCGGTGACGCTGGGAGACATCCCGAAAACAGTGGCGGACATACTGGAGCTCGACGCCGATTTCCCGGGGAGATCCATGCTCGATGTCGCGGAGGGGGAACGCAGGGAGAGGAGATTCTTCTACCATGTAGACGGACCCGAATGGGGACGCCCCTATCTCTCATCCATGAGGGAATTCGTCGTATCGGGAATGGTCTGGTGTCCGGCGGCATGGCGCCGGACGGGACGCATGCTGCTCCCCGGCGGCGACGGCGCGGGCATGTACAGCCCCGGAACGGCCATCACCTTCGGCGAGCACGGCACCTACAAGCGTTATCAGATGACGGGGTGGGAACCGGGCGGAGAGCTCTATTCGTTCATCGAGCATGTGCATCTGGAGCGCCGGTATCACTGTCTTGATGTTCCAATCGATGTCATCCCCGGCATCGCCGGGATGCCGTCGCTCGTCATCCCCGTCACGCGGACGGAGGCGGGCCTGGGGCTTCGGGCCACGCTCGCCGCCTTCGACCGTCCCGGTGGGCCCCCTGCCGGCACGGTGGAGCTGTACGTCAACGGGAGCCGGACCGATGTCTGGCACGTGACAGGATCCTGGCGGGAGTACGCGTCCTCCATCCCCGGCGAATCCACGGCCGGCGGCATCCTGACCATCGCGCTCGACGTCCCCGGGGAGGCCGGCGCGGACGGGGAGCGCGACGTCCCCCGCATCGCGATCAGGTCCCTCACGCTCTCCGAGGAATAAATCCGGCGGCCGTCCCCGGTCCGTTGATGAGACGCGTCCCCGCCGCCACCGCAACGACCGCGCGCCCTCCTCCGGGTCAGCGGATCAGGCGGCGGCGCATCCGGGCGATGCTCCACCGGAAGAGGACGGCGGCGGTCACGGCCAGGACCGCCACGCTCGCGAGCGGCGTCGGGGCGGGCCGGCCGAGCATGAGCGCCCGGGAGAGATCGACGGCGTGCGTGATCGGGGAGAGCCGGGAGGCGATCCTGATCCAGGCGGGGAACGGGTCGAGCGGGAAGAAGATGCCGGAGAAGAAGAAGAGGGGCGTCACGAACAGCTCGAAGAAGTAGCTGAAGGAGTCGAAGTTCGGGCTCACCGAGGTCACGAGCATCGAGAGCGAGGCGAAGTGGAAGCCGACGAGGAGGGCGAGGAGGGGGACGAGGAGCGCCCACCACGACTCCACGAGGCCGAGCGCCGCGGCGACCGCGAACATGGCGGTCCCGCTCATGAGCGACTTCGTCGCCCCCCAGGCGATGTCCCCCGCCACGACGTCCTCGATGCCGACCGGCGTGACGATGATGGCGTCGTACGTCTTCAGGTGCACCATCTTGAGGAAGCTCATGTAGGTGCACTCGTACGCCGCGGCGAACATCGCCGAGGAGACGACGATGCCCGGGGCGAGGAACCGGACGTAGGAGACGCCGTCGACGTCCCCGAGGAAGCTGCCGAGGCCGTACCCCATGGCGACGAGGTAGAGGAACGGCTCGCCCAGATTGCCGAGCACGTTGACGTGCAGGTATTTCCTGAACGAGTCGAAGTTCCGGCGCCAGACGCGCCAGAGTTTGCCGCTCACCCTACTCAACGAGATCCCTCCCCGTGAGCTTCAGGAAGACGTCCTCGAGCGTCGCCGGCCGCCGCGTGATCCGCCGGTAGCCCTTCTCCGAGAGGAGGGCCATGAGCGGGCGGCAGTCGTCGCACGAGATGGAGAGCTTCTCCCCCGCCTGCTCGACGCGCGCCGGAAACGCCGCGATATCCGCCGCGATGGCGCTCCGCTCCTCCTCCGACGGCACCATCTCGATGACCTCCTCCCCGATCTGCTGGCGGATGAGGTCGCGCGGGCGGCCCGTCACGAGGATCCTCCCGCCGTCCATGACGGCGACGCGGTCGCAGATCTCGGCGGCCTCCTCCATGTAGTGCGTGGTGACGATGCGCGTCACGCCCCCGCGCTCAAGCCGGCGGAGCCGGTCCCAGACGAGGTGCCGCGCCTGCGGATCGAGGCCGACGGTGGGCTCGTCGAGGATGAGGAGCCGCGGCTCGTTCATGAGCCCCCGGGCGATGAGGAGGCGGCGCTTCATCCCGGAGGAGAGCGCGTCCACCTCCGCCCCGGCCTTCTCGGAGAGCCGGACGAAGGCGAGCAGCTCGGCGGCCCTGGCCGCCGCCTCCCGCCGCCGGACGCCGAAGTAGCGGGCGTGGATGCGGAGGTTTTCCAGGACGGTGAAGTCGGTGTCGAGATTGGTCTCCTGCGGGACGACGCCGATGCGCGCCTTGATCCCGGCGGGGCTGCGGTCCGGGTCGAGGCCCATGACGGCGAGATCGCCGCCCGTCCGCGGCAGGCAGCAGTAGATCATCTTCATGGTGGTGGTCTTGCCGGCGCCGTTGGGGCCGAGGAAGCCGAAGCATTCCCCCTCCCGGATCTCGAAATCGACGCCGGCGACCGCCGTGAGGGCCCCGTAGGTCTTGACCAGCCCCCGCGCGGATACCGCGATCCCGCTCCCCGCTTCCATGCCCTCCCCCGTTCGCCTCCGGCCCCGGATCGCCGCGGCCGGCCGCAGGCGGGTATCATACCACGGGGCGGGGCGGGCGGAACAGGGAGCCTCGCGGACGGGCCGGCCGGGGGGGCAATAATTTCCGTTGACAGCCGGCGCCGGAATCATGATAATAGTTATCGGTTGAGTAGAGATACGAAGGGGGGCCTGGAGATGGGAACGACATTCCGGGGAGCGGCGGCGGGCGTCAGGCGGGCATTCAGGGGGGCGGCATGCGCCATCATCCTCTGCGCGGCCCCCTCCGTCCACGCCGCCCTCCCGTTCACGGACAACTTCTCCGACGGCGACATGGCCGGGTGGACCGTGGTGGACCAGGGCGTCTCGGGCGGCCCCTCGAACTGGTACGTCGTCGAGGGAGGGCTCATCCAGACGAGGGCCGTCCACACGGACGTCTCCCCCCTGTACCCGGGGACCTTTGCCTGGACGGGGGACTCGTCATGGACCGACTACTACGTGAAGGCGCGGCTCCGCCCGGCGACGGGGGGGGCGATCGGCGTGATGTTCCGCTACGGCGACCCCGACAACTATTACCGCTTCTCGATGTCCCATGACGGTTCCTACCGCCGCCTCGTCCGCGTGGCGGGCGGCTCGGCGGCCGTCCTCGCCCAGGATTCCTCGCCCCCCACGCCCGGGAACGACTCCCTGGTCGAGATCAGGGCGGGCGGCGCCTCGATCCTCGTCATCCTCGACGGCGAGGAGATCCTCCGGGCGACCGACACCGCCTTCTCCAGCGGCGGGATCGCCCTCTATTCCCACCGCGACCCGGGGAGCCATTTCGCGTACGTGATCGCCGCGGGGCTCGAGAACGATTTCGACGGGGATTCCGTTCCCGACATCCTGGATGCGGACGACGACAACGACGGCTTCGGCGACTCCATCGAGATCCTCTCGGGCTCCGACCCGCTCGACGCCGCATCCGTCCCCGCGCGCCTCGCGGTGGATATCGGCCCGGCGGGGATCCGGCGCCCCGCCCTCTCCCTCCCGGAGAGCCTCGGCGGCTTCGGCGTCGCGCGCGGCTACGGGTGGCACGGACTCCTCTCCACCGTGCGCGTCACCGGCGGCCTCGTCCGGCCGCTGTACGTCACGCACGCCCCCGGCGACCCCGGGCGCATCTTCATCGTCGAGCAGCGGGACGGCGTCACGGGCCGCGTCCGCATCCTCGATCTAGGGACCGGCGCGCTCCTCCCCGCTCCGTTCCTCTCGATCTCCCCGGTCTCCACCGGGGGCGAGCAGGGGCTCCTCGGCCTCGCCTTCCATCCCGACTACGCCGACAACGGCTTCTTCTACGTGAACTACACCGACGCGGGCGGCACGAAGGTGATCGCCCGTTACACGGTCTCCGGCGACCCCGACATCGCGGACGCCGCGAGCGCCCAGACCGTCCTCACGATCCCCCAGCCGTATGAAAACCACAACGGCGGCTGGATGGGATTCGGCCCCGACGGCTACCTCTACATCACCTCCGGGGACGGCGGGAGCGGCGGCGATCCCCATAATTACGCCCAGGACCTCGATTCGCTCCTCGGGAAGATGCTCCGGATCGACGTGGACGGCGACGACTTCCCCGGCGACCCGGGGCGCAACTACCGGATCCCGCCGGACAACCCGTTCGCGGACGGGCCCGGCCTCGACGAGATATGGGCCTACGGCCTCAGGAATCCCTGGCGTGCCTCCTTCGACCGCGAAACCGGCGACCTCTGGACCGGCGACGTCGGACAGGACGAGCGGGAGGAGATTGATTTCCAGCCGGGGGCGAGCGCGGGCGGCGAGAACTACGGCTGGCGCTGCTACGAGGGGAGCATTCCCTACGACACGGGCGGCTGCCCGCCGCCGGCGGAGATGGTCTTCCCCGTCCACGACTATTCCCACGCCGGCGGGAACTGCTCCGTCACGGGGGGCTCCGTCTACCGGGGGAGCGCCATGCCCTGGCTGGCGGGGACCTATTTCTTCGCCGATTTCTGCACGGCCCGGATCTGGAGCTTCCGGTTCGACGGCGCGAACGTCACCGAGTTCGCCGACCGCACCGCCGACCTCGCGCCCGGCGGCGGCTTCGCGATCAACCTTGTCTCATCCTTCGGCGAGGACGCCGACGGGGAACTCTACATCTGCGACCTCGGCGGGGAGGTCTTCAGGATCGTGCCCCGGCCGCGATGACGGCCCCGCCCCTCACTGTCCGGGACCGAGCAGCCGCTCGCTGAACACCACCGCCCAGATGTGCTTGCAGGCGAAGCCGCCCTCGAGGGCGCGGTACATGAAGTCGGGGCAGGTGCAGGAGGCGGCCGTCTCCCCCCCGGACCGGTAGATGTGGACGGCGTATTTCTCGACCTCGTACTCCCCCTCCCCCGTCTTCCGCACCCGCTGGGCGAGCCCCTGCCCGCTCCTGTCGCGCCCCCCCTCCCGGCGCATCTCGCTCCAGACGCGCACGCTGTCCTGCGGGAGCGGCGCCTCCTCGCGGTGGACGGCGACTTCCGGCACCTCCTCGCCCGCGAGCGCCGCCATCTCGTCGGCGCAGCGCTCCCTGAGCGCGCGCACCTCGAGGGGGGAATGGCCGGGGTCCCTCTCCTGGATCCCCGCGAGGATGCCGTCGGCGAGACGGTACCTTCCCTCCGCGGAGGCGACGTCGCCGCGCGCGGCGGCGGCGTGGGCCGAGTCCATCAGGTTCTCCGCCCGCCGCATGAGCCCGGCGGATTGCGACGCGAGGCAGGCGGCGGGCGCCGCGACGAGGATGAACGCGATGAAGAGCGCGGTGCGTCTCATGTCAATCCCCCTTTCCGTTCCACGATCTCCACGAGCCGGGCGCCGTCGTCGATGCCATACACCAGGATCGGGCACGATTGCGTCGCGGCGCACCGCTCACGCCTCCGCGCGGCCGTCGAGGAACGCCCGCACGGCCGCGGCCCTGTCCGGGGCGGCCTCGGCGCGTGCGGCCCGCTCGAACGACGGGCGCTCGGCCCTGTAGAACACGCCGAGGGCGATGGGGGCGTCGCCCGTATAGTCCCACTCGCGCGCCCGCCGCATCGCGGCCTCGAAATCGGAGGGGTCGTGCCCCTCGAGCTCGTACACCCGCTTGTTGTAGTCCGCGTAGCGGTTGAAGAAGGTCGCGCACACCTGGAGCACCTCCACGAGGGCGAACCCCCGGTGGGCGACGGCCGCGGCGATCGTTTCCTTCAGGAGCTCCATCCGGTTGGAGTAGCCGCGGGCGAGGAAGCTCGCCCCGGCAGCGAGGAGGAGGGCGAGCGGGTTGAGCGGCGGCTCGACCGTCCCGCCGGGGGTGGACCTCCCCCTGAAACCGAGCGGCGAGGTGGGGGTGTACTGGCCCGTGGTGAGGCCGTAGACCCGGTTGTCGTGGATGACCATCGTGATGTCGGTGTTCCGCTTCGCCGCGAAGAGGAGGTGCTCGAGCCCCTCCCCGTAGGCGTCGCCGTCGCCCGCGAAGCCGAGGACCGTCAGCGAGGGATCGGCGCACTTGATCCCCTGGGCGACCGGGGCGACCCTGCCGTGGATCGAGTAGAAGCTGTTCACGTTGACGTAGTCGGCGATCTTCGCGTGGCAGCCGATCCCCGAGACGAGGACGATCTTCTCCAGCCCCCCCCGCTCCCCGCCGATCGTCCCGAGGGCCGCCTTCAAGGCGTTCAGGACGGCGAAGTTGCCGCAGCCGGGGCACCAGGTGTTCGCCGCCGCCGTCCCGAGGTCCCTTTCGCTCACTGCGCCGCCTCCCGGAGCCGCTCCTCGAGCTCCTCCAGCAGGAATTGCCGGCCGTCGTACCTGAGGACCGTCCGGTCCGCCGCCGCCCCGCGCGCCGAAAGGAGCGCGGCGAGCTGACCGGTCGCGTTGTTCTCCACGCAGATCACCCGCCGGGCGCCCTCGAGCGCCCCCCTGATCTCGTCGACCGGCAGCGGCTCGAGGACCCGCACGTGGACGACCCGCATCCCGAGATTCCCCCCCGCCTCCGCGCACGGCCACCTGTTCGACCCCCAGCAGACGACGGCCGTTTCTGCCGCCGCGTCGCCGTACACCCCCACGCCGCCGATCCGCCGCGCCTCCGCCGCCAGGATCGCCGACTTCCGGAGGCGCTTCTCCTGCATCGCGGCCGCGACGCGGGGGGCCTCGGTCGTGATGCCGTCCTCGTCGTGCTCGTAGCTGTTCGCCTTCACCGTCGCGCGCGGGTCGCCGGGGAAGGCGAGCGGCGAGACGCCCGAGTCGGTGATCCGGTACCTCCCGTACCGTCCTCCGCCGTCCCAGAGGAGCGGCGGCTCCGGCACGGCCGCCGGGCCGGCGTCGAGGGAGTACGCCCCCTCCCCCATCGCCTTGTCCGTGAGGATGATCGCGGGGACCTGGCACTTCCAGGCGATCCCGAGGGCGGCGGCCGCCATGGCGTGCGCCTCCGCCGCGTCGCCCGGGGCGACGACGAGCCGAGGGAACTCGCCCTGCCCGGCGCTCATCACGAACCGCAGCTCCGTCTGGGCCGTGTAGGTGGGGAGGCCCGTGCTCGGCCCGGGGCGCTGGCCGACGACGACGACGACCGGCACCTCCGCCATCCCGGAGAGGCTGAGCCCCTCCGTCATCAGGCAGAACCCGCCGCCGGAGGTCCCGACGGCCGCCCTCCTGCCGGCGTAGGCGAAGCCGAGGGCCATGCAGATGACGGCGATCTCGCTCTCGGGATGGATGACCGTCACCCCGAAATTTCCCCCCGTCTGCGCCATGAAATGGAGGATCCCCGAGCTCGGCGTCATCGGGTAGGCGATGTAGGCGTCGAGGCCGGCGGCGGCGAGGCCGAGGCCGCACGCCTCGTTGCCCGTGAGAATCGGCAGCGGACGGCCGCCCGGCGGCTCCATCCGCTCCCGCTCCTCCGCCAGGTCATACCCGCGCCGCGCGAGCGCGAGGTTCACGTCCAGGGCGTGCCGGACCTCGGCGCGGAACACCTTCTCCAGGACGTCCCACGCAATGCCGGTCGAGCGGGCGAAGGCGCCGGCGAGGATGGAGTTTCGGGCGATCGCGGGCGCGCCCGCCTCCTTCGCGACCGCCTTCAGCGGGATGCCGAGGCCGCCGGACGCCCCCGCGTCGGAATCGAAGACCGCCCGCGACGGATCCCGCAGCCGTCCCGCGTGCCGGTTGATCGTCGCGCGGTCGAGGGCGAGGAGCCAGTCGATCCGCGCGCGGGAGACGCCGACGGGGCGGTCGGCCGCCCTGATGAGGGAGAAGTTGTGGCCGCCGCGGATGAGCGACGGGTAGTCGTAATCGACGAAGACCCGCCAGCCGAGCCGGGCGAGGAGGCGGGCGACGAGCATCCCCGCCTGGTTGACGCCGTCCCCCGCCTGCCCGCCGATGAGCACCGACAGTTCGCGCATCCGAACGACCTCAGAGCGCCGGCTGCCTCGTCCCGGTCGGCCGGCTCATGAGGAAGATCGCCTTCGTCGGGCAGGCCGTCATGCAGGCCCCGTCGCCGATGCAGTTCTCCGGCCGCGCCACGACGGCGACGCCGCCCTTCACCTCCAGGACGTTCGGGCCGAGCTTCCTGCAGAGGACGACGCAGTGCGTGCAGCCCATGCACCTGACCTCGTTGATCTCCGGCACGTTCCCCTGGACGAACTCCCGCCCGAACGCCTCCACCACCGTCGCCTCAATCCTCTTCCCGGCCATCGCGCGCCTCCCTTCCCGACCGCTCCCACCGCCGCATGATCGCCACGACCTCGGCGTCATCCAGATCATACCATCTCCGGTAGACCTGCGCCACCGCCCGGAAGAAGGGCGGCGTCTCCAGGATCACGACCTCGTCGGCCTCGCGGGCGAACGCCGCGGCGGTCTCCGGGCCCGCGACCGGCGCGGCGACGACCACCCGCTCCGCGCCCGCCCTCCGGCAGAGCATGAGGCACGCCCGCATCGTGGAGCCCATCGCGATGCCGTCGTCCACGAGGATGACGGTCCTGCCCCGAAGGTCAGGCAGCGGCCTGCCGCCGCGGAGCGCGGCGATCCGCCGCCCGATCTCCCGCCGTTCGCGCGCGGCGACGCGCTCGATCGTCCCGGGGCCGACCCAGCGGGCCGCCCGGGGGAAGATGAACGCGCTCCCGTCCTCGGCGACCGCCCCGAACCCCGACTCCGGCTCGTCCGGGAACGGCAGCTTGCGCGCGATGACGAGATCGAAATCGGCGCCGAGGGAGCGGGCGACCTCGTAGCCGACCTCGGCCCCGCCCCGCGGGACGGCGAGGACGATCGGCCGGCTCCCCCGGTACGGCTCGAGCGCCCGCGCGAGCCGCCGGCCCGCGTCCCGCCTGTCCGCGAACATGGCCGCCTACCGCCGGTAGGTCCCCATCAGCCGACCCTCGGCAAGGACGCGTCCCTGCATCGCCTGAAGCAGCCGCTCCTTCGTGACCTTCCCGGAGAGGCCGAGAACGGCGTCGAGGGCGTAGACTCTGAAATAGTAGCGATGGGTGCCCGACGGCGGGCAGGGGCCGCCGTAGCCGGTCTTCCCGAAATCGTTGACCCCCTGCCTGCCGCCCCCCGGCAGCGCCCCGGCGGGCGGGACGCCCTCCGGAAGGCCCTCCGCCTCCGGGGGGATGTCCCACGCGACCCAGTGCACCCACGTCCCCGCGGGGGCGTCCGGGTCGTCGCAGACGAGCGCGATCCCCTTCGTCCCCGCCGGGAGATTCTCCCAGGCGAGCGGCGGGGAGACGTCGGCCCCGTCGCAGGTGTGCTTCCGGGGGATCGCCTCCCCGTCCCTGAACGCCGCGGACACGAGCCTGATCGTCACGATTGAATCACCTCCCCCCGGATCCCGGCGGCCGCCCGCCGCCGGGCAGGCGACGGCGAGCGCCGCCGCGGCCGCGATCGCGCGTTTCATGTCGTCCATCTCCCCTCATCGCCGCCCGGACGACCCGAGCATCCGCGCCAGCGCATCGGCGTCCGTGACCGGCAGGGCGCAGGCGTACGCCTCGCAGACGTAGGCGGCTGCCGCGCCGTCCACCGTTCCCATCCCCTTCACGAACGGGGCGAGCCGCTCGAGCTCGGCGCCCGCCCGGCCGCCCGGATGGAGGAGGATCGCCGCGCCCGGCATGAACGGGGCGCGGGCCGCCCGGACGAGCCGCCCCGTGTCCGCCCGGCGGGGATCCCCGGCGATGACGATCTCCGGCCCCGGGCGGAGCGCATCGAGGACCGCGCTCATGAGGTGGGCGTGGCCGGCGGGGGACGCCGTCGCCGCACCCGAGAGCGCCCGCAGGCAGTCGGCGGCCGCCTCCTCCAGCTCCTCCCTCCCCGTCATCCGGCCGAGCCGGAAGAGGACGGCCGCGGCGACCGACTGCCCGGACGGGTGGGCGCCGTCGTGGGCGTCGGCGGGCCTGAGGATAAGCGGCTCGGCGCCCGCCGCGGTGAAGGCGAGGCCGCCGCCCGGCGCGCGGAAGCGGCGACGCATCCGGTCGGCGAGGTCGAGCGCCTCGCGCAGCCACTCCGGCCGGAACGTCGCGCCGTAGAGCTCGAGGAGCCCCCAGGCGAGGAAGGCGTGGTCGTCGAGGAAGCCGGGGATCGCCGCCTCGCCGTCGCGGTACCGGTGGAGGAGCGTCCCGTCGGCCGCGCGCATGCGGTCGAGGATGAAGCGGGCGGCCCGCGCGGCGGCCTCCGCGTAGGCGGGCTCGTCGAACGAGGCCGCCGCCTTCGCGAGGGCGGCGATCATGAGGCCGTTCCAGTCGGCGAGTATCTTGTCGTCCCGGTGCGGCCGCACGCGGCGGCCGCGCGCGGCCAGCAGCAGCCGGCGGCACTCCTCGATCGTCCGGTCGAGCGCCGCCCGGTCGATCCCCTCGCGCCGGGCGAACTCGTCCGGCGGAACGGGGACGTGGAGGACGCTCCGCCCCCCCTCGAAGTTCCCCGCCGGCGTGACGCCGAAGAAGCGGGAGGCGAGGCGCCCGCGCTCGACCCCGAGGACCTCCTCGATCTCCGCCGGCGTCCAGACGTAGAAGCGCCCCTCCTCCCCCTCGCTGTCGGCGTCCTCCGCGGAGAAGAACGCCCCGCCGGGCGCGGTCATGTCGCGGCGCACGTACTCGATGGTCCGCCGGGCGACCGCCTCCCACGCGGGATCGCCGGTCGCCTGGCGCGCCTCCGTGTAGGCGATCGCGAGCATGGCCTGGTCGTAGAGCATCTTCTCGAAATGGGGCACCAGCCACCGCTCGTCCGTCGCGTAGCGGTGGAAGCCGAAACCGAGCTGGTCGAAGATGCCGCCGCGCGCCATCGCGTCCAGCGTCGTCCGGACCATCCCGTCGTCGGCGGGGGCGGCGCGCGCGTGGCGGAGGAGGAAGGTGAGGAGGTGCGCGGAGGGGAACTTCGGCGCGCCGCCGAAACCCCCGTGCGCGCGGTCGAACCGCGACCGGAGCTCCCCCGCGGCGCGATCGGCCGTTTCCCGCCCCGGCGGGTCGCCGGGCGCGGGGCGGGCGGCGGTCTCGCGGAGCCGCGCGAGGATCCCGGCGGCGGCGCGCTCGATCGCCGCGGGGTCCTCGCGCCAGCGGTCGCGCGCGGCGGCGAGGAGGTCGAGGAGGCCCGGCAGTCCCCGGCGCGACCGCTTCGGGAAGTAGGTCCCGGCGAAGAAGGGCTCGCCCGACGGCGTCGCGAGGACCGTGAGGGGCCAGCCGCCGCCGCCGGTCATCGCGAGGCAGGCCTCCATGTAGACCCTGTCGACGTCCGGCCGCTCTTCCCGGTCGACCTTCACGGCGATGAAGCCGTCGCGCAGGGCGGCGGCGACCTCCGCGTCCGAAAACGACTCCCGCTCCATCACGTGGCACCAGTGGCAGGTCGAGTAGCCGATCGAGATGAAGAGGGGCTTCCGCTCGCGCCGGGCGGCCTCGAACGCCTCGTCCCCCCACGGGTACCAGTCCACGGGGTTCGAGGCGTGCTGGAGGAGGTAGGGGCTCTTCTCCGCGGCGAGACGGTTCGTGCCTGCCCGTTCCATGGCGGGGGAGGCTCCGTGTTCCGCGCCGCGGCGGGCGCACGAGGGCGCCGGCAGCGCGGCGATGAGCGCCGCGGCGATCGCCCGCGCCGGGGCCGGGCGCCGTTTTCCGCGCGCGCGAAGCACTACGACCGGGGGGACTTCCGCTTCTTCGGGGCGCGCGTCTTCCGCGCGGCCCTCCCCTTCATCGGCACGCCGCAGCACCAGATCGTCGTCCCCGAGACGCCCGCGCTGCTCACCACGACCTCCCTGCCGCAGGGGACGCACACCATGCTGTCGCCCTTCCTCAGCTTCCGCATCGCGCGCCTCCTTTCCGTGCGCCGCTCACCTGCCGAGCGCCTGCCCGAGATCCATCGCGTGCTCCTGCTCCACCGCGAGGATGTTCCGGAGCTGCCCGGCGAGATGGTACAGGTCCAGCTCCTCCGCCTGCCGTATCCGGGCGATGTACCGGCTGATGGCGTCGTTCTCCCCCTCGAGGTCCTGCTCGAGCATCTCGACGTTGTCGCGGGAGGTCTTCGGCGCCGGCATCTCCACCGTGGGGACCCCGCCGAGGTAGTCGATCTGCGCGGCGAGCGCCGTCGCGTGCGCGAGCTCCTCCTGCGCGTGCACGACGAGCTCCTTCTGGATGCTCTGGTACATCGCCCCCTTCAGGACCCCCTGGTGCTGCGTGTACTGGACGCACGCCGTGTACTCGAGGGCGAGGTCCCTGTTGAGGAGGTCGATCAACTGCTCCTTCGTGATCCCGGCCATGCCGTCCTCCCTTCTCCCGCCGCGCGGGCGCCTTCTACTCGCCGCCCCCCGCCGAGAGGGCCTTCTCCACCTGCTTCTCGAGCGGCGCGCAGCGGGTGCAGATGATCGTGCCGTCCCTGCCGACGAGGAGGTTGTACGGGACGCCGCGGACGCCGTACGCCTTCGCCGTCGCGCCGTCGGCGTCGAGGAGCACCGTGTAGGTGATGCCGAACTTCTTCGCGAAGGCGGCGACCTTCGCCCGGCTCTCCTGGACGTCCACGTTGAGGATGACGAGCCCCCTGTCGGCGAACTTGGCGTGGAGCTTGTTCAACTCGGGGATCTCGGTGCGGCAGTGGGGGCACCAGGTCGTGCTGAAGACGATGAGGACGACCTTGCCCGCGTGGTCGCCGAGGCTCACGGCGTTCCCCTCGAGGTCCCGCAGGGTGAAGGGGGGGGCCTTCTCGCCCCTGGCGACGCCCGTCTTCGAGGCGGCCCCGGCGGGGACGGCGAGGCAGAAGGCGACCGCGAGTCCCGCCGCGATTCCGAACAGATTCGCACCGCCCGCTTTCATGCGCGTCTCCTTTCCGATTGCACCGCCGTCAGATCATGAGCGTGCCGGCCGTGACGAGGAAATACTGGCCCAGGACGATGAGGATCCATCCGAAGAGCCGCTTCACCCTCACCATCCACCCCCCCGCCTTCGGGAGGCCCGCGAGGATGCCGGAGAAGGTGCCCGCGAGGATGAGGAGTGTCCCCATGCCGAATGCGAAGACGAAGAGGAGGGCGGCCCCGTACGCGACGTTCTGCCGCGCCGCGACGTAGCCGAGGAGGGCGGCGAGGACCGGCGCGGTGCACGGCCCCACGACGAGGCCGGAGACCGCGCCGACGGCGACCGCCCCCGGCAAACCCCTCCGCCCCCCCGCCGCGCCGCCCGACCCGGCCGCGAACCCCGGCAGGGGGATGGCGAACACGTCGAGCATGGAGAGGCCGAGGAGGATGCAGACGTTCGCCACGACGATGTAGGTCCAGGGGCTCGTCTGGATATTGCCGAAGAGCGCGCCGGTGAGCGCCGCCGCGAGGCCGAGGCCCGTGTAGGTGGCGGCCATGCCCAGGACATAGGCCAGCGAGAGGATGAAGCTCCGCGCCTTCGAGCCGCCGCTCTGCCCGCCGATGTAGGCGACGGTGATCGGGATGACGGGATAGACGCAGGGGGTGAAGCTGACGAGGATGCCGCCGAGATAGGCGATGAGGAGGGCGAGGGCGGAGGAGGACTGGAGGGAGGCCTCCAGGCTCTCGATCATGGACTCGATCACAGGATCCCCCGCATCCCCCGCTCGATCTCCTCCTCCGAGACGGCGCCGGAGGCCCTCCCCCGCTCCTCCCCGTCCCTGAAGAAGACGATCGCGGGGATGCCGAGGACGCCGAGCCCCGCCGCGACCTTCGGGTGCGCGCTGATATCCACCTTGCCGAACCGGCCGCCCGGGCACCGCGCCGCGACGGCCTCGAACCGCGGGGCGACCTTGCCGCACGCCCCGCACCAGGGCGAGGAGAAGAGCACCGCCCATGCCCCGGCGGAGCCGCGGACCTCCCGGTCGAAGTCGGCGTCGGTGAGTGGAACGATCATCGGCCGGTCTCCCCCGTCAGGCGCCGGCGGCGTCGCCCGCCGCGGGCGGCGGGGTGAACACCCTCCCGGCGAGCTCCCGGTCGACCATGAGGAGGCCGCCGGGGGACTCCCCGACGAGCCGGAGCCGCTGCACGACCCCCTCCGCCGACGCCTCCTCCTCGACCTGCTCGGCGACGAACCACTGGAGGAAGTTGTTCGTGGCGTGGTCCTCCTCGGCGAGGGCGAAGCTCACGAGCTGGTTGATGTAGCCGGTCACCTTCCCCTCGTGCTTGAGCGCCTCCTCGAAGGCGTTGAGCGCCGAGGCCCACTCGGCGGGGGGCTTCGCGACCGCATCGAGGCTCACCCGCCCCCCCCGCTCGACGAGGTAGCGGTAGAAGCGCTGCACGTGCGTGAGCTCCTCCTGCGCCTGCACCGCCATCCAGTTGGCGCACCCGCCGAGGCCGACCGACTCGAAGTAGGCGGCCATCGCGAGGTAGAGGTACGCGGAGTAGAGCTCGCGGTTGATCTGCAGGTTGAGCGCCTGCTGCATCTTCGGATTGATCATCCCACCTCCTCCGTTCCCGCCGGCCCGGCGCTCAGGCGTACCGGGCGAGCATCTCCTCGATGAGCGCCTTGTGCCGACGCTCCTCGTCGATGATGCGGGCGAGGGCCTCCCGCGGCTCCTTCCCGAGGCGCTCGCGGCAGCAGCCGTAGAACAGGATCGACCGCTCCTCGACGGCGAGCGCCATCCGGAGCGCCTCCGCCGGCCGGGCGACGGCGGCGCCGGGGTCCCGCATTTCCCGCAGCGGCCCGAAAACGCCGCTCTCGAGCGACGCGAGCAGGTCGTCCTCCTCGAACGGGTCCCCGGCCCGGGCGCGCTCCCGCTCGAGTTCCCGGCCGAAGAAGGCGAGGTGCTCCCGCTCCTGGCCCGCGAGGAACTCCAGCGTCGAGCGGACCCCGGGATCGGTCACCGCGCGGGCGAGGGCGTCGTAGAAGCGCGCCCCGTCGCGCTCGATGGCGCAGGCGATCCTGAACGCCTCCGTGCCGCTGAAGTCGGCGACGACGAACGCGCCGTCACGCTCCTCGATGCGCATCGCGGTTTGCCTCCGGGGCCTCAGGCCTTCCAGAGGCCGTGCAGGTTGCAGTGCTCGCGGGCCGTCACGGCGCGGGCGGCGATGCAGAACTCCGCCTCCGGCGCGTCGCCCGGCTTCAGGAAGCGCCGGCAGGTCACGCCGTCGGCGATGATCTCGATCCACTCGATGTAGTGCTTCTCCTCCATCGGGTGGGGGACCGAGCCGACCTTCACCCGCACGCCGCGGTCGGTCTTCTCGATCACGGGAACGTGCTTCTCCCGCGCGGCGTCGACGGTGTTCTCGACGAGGAGGGCCATCTCCTCGCCGCAGCAGACGAGGGCGCCCGCCCCCGCGCCGATCACCTCGACCATGTTGCCGCACATCCCGCACTTGTACACCTGCAGCCTGGCGGTCATGCCGATCCTCCTTTCGGTGCCGGGAAGGGCCGCGCCCCGGCGGCGGTCAGTTTCTCCGCCCGCACCGCGGGCAGAGGCCCTCGAACTCGAGCCGGTGGCCGGTGATCGTGAAGCCGCAGGCGTCGCCGATCCGCCGCTCGACGCCCGGCAGGGGGTCCATGCGGAGGTCCACTACCCGGCCGCACGAGGTGCAGCGCACGTGGTAATGATTGGCGGTGGTCGCGTCGTACCGCCGCTGCGTGCCGGCCATCTCGAGCTTCAGGAGGAGGCCGTTCTGGGAGAGGATTTCCAGGTTGCGGTAGACGGTGCCGAGGCTGACGCGGGGGAGGCGCTTCCGCACCATCCGGTACACCTCGTCGGCGGTCGGGTGCGAGACGACCTTCCGCAGCTCGTCGAGGATGACCTCGCGCTGCTTCGTGACCCTGAACTTCCGGGCCGGTTTCATCGTGGCCCCCTTTCCAGTATTAATTCCTAATAATACATACCCTCCGCCTCCCTGTCAAGGGGGGCTAGGGGCCGGATCAATTGAAGGCAGCCATTACACGTTGTACATCTACCAAAATCGATCATCCCCGGCAAGTGGAATCGGCGGGAAATCGCCGGGGTGTCCGAATCAGCCCCCCGGCAACAAGAACAAATCCACCACGGATTGGCACGGGTGCAACCGCAGCCGAACAGCGGAAGTGCAAAGCGGAATGAGGTGGAGTTTCTGCAGCGGATTGACGCAGGCGCACAACGTTCCTGCCGCGGATCCGCGCGGATATCCCAGGATGAACTGTAGTTGCATCCGTGGAGATCCGCCATGATCCGTTCCAATCCGCGGCCCGGGGTTCATCGTTTCGCCGCGGCGCGGGCGGTATGCGGCCGGCGGGTCGCCGGTATGCTACCATGGCGTCCGTCATGGACGCGCGGCGCGCGGCGCTCGAGGCGGAATACGGCCGTCGGATCAACCTGGCCATGGACTACGTCCGGGCCAATCTCGACGGCGACCTCTCGGTCGTCGCCATCGCCCGCGCCGCCCTCTTCAGCCCCTACCATTTCCACAGGCTCTTCACGGCGATGACGGGAGAGACGCTCTTCGACCACGTGCGGCGCGTGCGGCTGGAGAAGGCAGCGGCCTCTCTCATGTACGACGAGGGGAGGAGCGTCACCGACATCGCGCTCGACTGCGGCTTCGGCTCGTCGGCAACCTTCGCCCGCGCCTTTCGCGCCCACTTCGGCATGAGCGCCTCCGAGTGGCGGAGGCGGAAGGCATCGAAGGAAAGCAAGGAGCGCAAAACGAAACGCAAGCCGGGCAAAGCGCCGCGCGGGCCCCTCGGGTACAGTGGGGGGCGTCAACGATCAACCCCACACCAGAGGAGGTGCGGCATGAAGGTCGAGGTGAGAGAGCTGCCACCGTACCGCGTCGCGTACGTGCGGAGCAGGAGGGGGTACGACCAGGAGGCGATACACGAGGCCTACGAGACGCTCTTCAGGTGGGCCGGCCCGAGGGGACTCTGCTGCCCCCAGGCGAAGGTGATCGGCGCCTCCTACGACAATCCCGAAATCACGCCGGCCGCCAGGTGCCGGTACGACGCCTGCATCACCATCGGCGCCGATGTCAACGCCGAGGGGCCGGTATCGGTGAAGGAGTTCCCGGGAGGCAGGTACGCGGTCTACCGCTGGCGCGGGAGGCCGCAGGACATCGGCCCGGTCTTCGGGTCGCTCATGGGCGAGTGGTTCCCGTCGAGCGGCTACCAGCCGGGCGACTCCCCCTGCCTGGAGTTCTACCACGGCGACCCCGACGCGGACCCGAAGGGCGAAGCCACGGTCGACATCTGCATGCCGGTGAAGCCGCTCTGACCGCCGGGGTCGGATCTTGCGTTTTGCGTTTACGCCACGGGCGGGGGTGGTTTCCTCGCCCACGCACGCGGCTGCGAAGGGAGACAATGGAATGGAAAAGAAGGAATTCAGGGTGTCCCCGATAGGATTCGTCAGGGCGGACGAGAACGGGTTCCGCCTCGAGGTCGAGGAGGAGTACCGGGCGGGTCTGGAGGGCCTCGAGGGCTTCAGCCACGTGGACGTCCTCTGGTGGTGCCACCTGCTCGACGACGCCGGCCCTCGCAGCGCGGTGAGGTCTGAGCGGCCGTACCGGAAGGGCCCGGCGACGCTCGGCGTGTTCGCGACGCGCTCGCCGGCGCGCCCGAACCCGATCGCGGTCAGCGTGGCGCCCGTACTGGGCATCGACCGCGCCGCCGGCGTGGTCCACATCCCCTGGATCGACGCCGAGGACGGTACGCCGATCGTCGACCTGAAACCGTACCACCCCTCCATCGAGCGGGTCCGGGACGCGGCGGTCCCCGAATGGTGCGGCCACTGGCCGAAATGGTATGAGGATTCGGCCGATTTCGACTGGGGCGCGGAACTGACGCACGGGTGACGGGGTGGGACCGGGGGAGGAGACGATGCACGCGGAGTCGGCGTGCGCCTGCTTCAGGCGCGACAGGACGGGGTGGGTCCTGGTGGCGCTCAATCTGCTGATGGCGGCGAACTCGACGCTCTACTTCACCGGGATGCTGGGGGCGGGGGTGGACGGGTGGCTCGCGATGAACTCCTGCGCGCCGAGCATATTCGTCTTCTGCCTCGGCTACCTTCTCCGCCAGCGCCCCCTGATGGCGGTCGGCGCGGGGCTGATGTTCCGGTACGGGACGCTCGGCCTCACCACCTTCGGCTGGGACGGGATGAACCTCATCCCGCAGGCCGGGCACATCCTCATGACGCTCGCCGTGATCTACTTCGTCGTGCGGATGGTCCGCCTCCGCGGCTGGGGGGAGATCGTCACGGCGCTGCTCACGGTGGTCGTGATGCTCTACACGTGGTGGCAGTCAACGTGGTTCGGCCGGCGCCCGGAGGTGTGGAAGGCGCTGATGGATGGGAGGCTGCGGCCGGAGCTGTTCAGGTAGAAGGGGGGCGCATGGTGACCCGCCTGATGGGCGCGGCGCTGTCGTGCCTTCTCGCCGCCGCGCTGCCGGGGTGCCGGCATGCGCCGGCGTGGGCGGGGGACGGCGCTGCGCGGCGGTTCTACCGCACGCAGGGCCCGGTCACGGACCCCGGGAGGCACGCCGGCCTCTACGCGGGCCTTCCTCGCGACGTCCGGGGGCTCTGCGGGGTCGTCCAGGGCGTGATGCTCCACGTCTTCTGGGCCGACAGGTACGGCGTGACGCTGCCGGAGGAGCGGAAGAGGGAGGTCAACCTCCGGACCGTCGAGCGGATGCTCGCGAGGATCGCCGAGCTCGACCCGAGGCCGCTCACGGCAAGGCGGGAGCCCCTGAAGCGCCTGGTGGGCAACTGCCGCGACCACGCGGTCCTACTCTGCTCGATGCTGCGCCACGCGGGGATTCCGGCGCGCGCGCGGTGCGGATTCGCCACGTACTTCACGCCGGGGCGCCACGAGGATCACTGGGTGGTCGAGCACTGGGACGGGCCGAGGGGCCGCTGGGTGCGCGTGGACCCGCAGCTCGACGAAGTGCAGGTGAAGGCGCTCGGCATCGCCTTCGACCCGTTCGACCTCCCCCCCGGGACGTTCGTCCCCGCGGGCGAGGCGTGGCGGCGCTGCCGGGCGGGCACGCTCGATCCCGACCGCTGCGGCATCTTCGATATGCACGGACTCTGGTTTGTCAGGGGCAACCTGGTTCGCGATGTGATGGCGCTCAACGGCCTCGAGCTGCTCCCCTGGGACTGGAACGCCCTGATGTCGCGCGAGAGGGAGCCGACGGCGGATGAGTACCGCCTGCTCGACCGAGCGGCGGAGGCGACGGCGGGCGAGGTGCCGTTCGCCGAGGTCCGCGCCCTCCACGCCTCCGAGCCCGCCCTGCGGATGCCACCCGGCTGGGCGCCATGAACGCCCGGGGTCAGCAGGGGGAGAAGAGGGGGCGGCGCTTCGCGGCGGCGGGGCCCTCGAGCTGCGGCCGCTGGGCGTAGCCGGCGGCCGCGACCCTGTCGGCGACGCGCGCCATCCACTCCGCATAGGTGACGCCGGGGCCGGCGTCCTCCAGCGCCCGCGCGGCGAAATGGCTGAACACACCACGCCGCGTCCCCCCGAAGTCGTCCTCGGCTGCCGGCTCGTCCGCCGCGGCGGCGGCGAGGAGCAGCTCCGTCATCTCCTCCTCTCTCCGCGCGAGGATCCGTCTCTTCAGCGGGCTGCGCTCCGCCACGCGGGCGCGGATCCCGGGAGGCGGGGGGAGGAACCGGATCGCGGCGCCGGTCCGCCCGGCGGGGGCGATCCTCGTGACGGTGCCCGAATAGCACGAGTCGGAGATAAAGGTGAACGAGACGCCGTCGGGGAGGCGGTCGAGCCGCCGCCGGAGGTCGTCGTCGAGGATGAGCCGGTCGAAACCGGCCTCGCGGGGGACGAGCGCCTCGTCCCGGCCGTCGGACTCGTCCGGCACGCCGGCGTCCGGGACCCAGGTCCCGTGGCCCGAGAAGACGAAGGCGCAGACGTCGCCGGGGCGGGCGCCCGCGACGAGGCCGTCGAGCGCGGCGAGGATCTCGTCCCGGGACGCCTCCCGGTCGAGGATGAGCCGGATGTCGCGCCGCCGGAAGCCGAATCCGCCGACGAGCAGCCGCGCCCAGGCGCGCGCGTCGTTCGCGCAGCCGGCGAGGTCCATCCCCTCGCCGGGGTAATCGTCGATGCCGATGCAGACGGCCCGCCGCGCGCCCATGGCTGCCCCATGGTAGCATACCGCCGGCCGCACAGCGCGCGTCCCGCGGCGGAACAATGAACCCCGGGCCACGGATTGGAACGGATCATGACGGATCTCCACGGATTCAAGCGGTTGTACCTCGCCATAGAGAACACAGAGAACGCAGAGGATATTGCAGCTTCCGACTTTGAACGTTCAACTTTAAACTGTAGTTGCATCCGCGGTGAAGCGGTTCGTCATGCCGATTGCGGTTGTGCTCCGGAGAGGCTTCGTGTACACTTCCCCCGTTCGCCGGCCGCCGCTCCCGGGCCGTCGAGCGGAGATCGTCAACCATGCCCGAGAAGAGCGCCTTCCTCGCCGATGTCTGCGAGCGCGCGCGGCGCGAACCGAAGCGGCTTGTTCTCCCCGAGGGGCACGACGAGCGCGTGGTGCGCGCCGCAGCGACCATCGCGCGGAAGGAGATCGGATCCCCGATCCTCCTCGGCAGGCGCGACTCGATCCTCCAGTGCCTCAGGTCGACGGGATCGAGCGCCGAGGGGATCACCATCATCGACCCCGCCGAGGCGGAGGACCGTGAGGAGTACGCCAAGACCTTCTTCGAGCTGCGCCGCCACAAGGGGGTCACCCTCGACCAGGCGCGCGAGGCGATGCGCTCCTGGATCTACTACGGCACGATGATGGTGTACAAGGGGGCCGCCGACTGCCTCGTCTCCGGCTCCACCCACTCGACCGCCGAGACGATCAAGCCCGCCCTCCAGATCATCAAGTGCAAGAAGGGCTGCTCGCTCGTCTCGAGCCTCTTCTTCATGGTGCTCGACCGGGACGTCTTCGCCTTCGCCGACTGCGGCGTCGTCGAGAGCCCCACGAGCGAGCAGCTCGCGGAGATCACCGTGGAGACCGTGGAGACCGCCCTCCACTTCGGCATCCCCCCCGTGGTCGCCCTCCTCTCCTACTCCACGAAGGGATCGGCGAAGGGGCCGCTCACGAAGAAGGTCGCCGAGGCCGCCGACATCGCCCGCGCGAAGGCGGCGCGGCGCTTCCCGGACAACGGGGACATCGTCATCGACGGCGAGCTCCAGGTCGACGCGGCGATCGTCCCCGCCGTGGCGGCACGGAAGGCGGCCGGGAGCCCCGTGGAGGGGAAGGCGCGGATCCTCATCTTCCCCGACCTGAACAGCGGCAACATCTCCTACAAGCTCGTCCACCGCCTCGCGAAGGCGGAGGCGTACGGCCCCATCCTCCAGGGCCTCGCGAAGCCCGTCAACGACGTCTCCCGCGGCTGCTCCGCCGATGACGTCGTCGGCGTCTCCGCCGTCACCGTCGTCCAGGCCCACGCCCTCTGATCCCCGGTTCGTCGTTCGTCCTTCGTCCATCGCATGCGCCGCAGCAGAAGATATCCTTTACCGCGGATTCACGCAGCTATTGAGTTTTCGCGGCGGATTCACGCGGATTTTCGCGGATGAATGAGAGCAACTCAACCGCGGTTGAACACGCATGAACTCGGACGCGGGATTCATTCACGTTCATGCACGAACAAGCAATTATGTCCGCTTTCCGCTTTCGGCCTTCTGCTTTGAACTATCTACTGTAGTTGGATCTGCGCCGATCCGCGGCCGAAACTCCAATCCATTCCCCTCCCGACTTTCAACTTTGAACGTTCAACTTTAAACTGTAGTTTTCCTCTGCGTTCTCTGTGTACTCTGTGGCAAAACACGATCCAATCCCGCCCGCCTTCAATTATTCGATCCGCGTTGATCCGCGGAAATCCGCGGTGGATTGGCGCCTTGGAGCCGCGGCGGGAAATCAGAGGAACAGCGGGGCGAAGACCACGGCGACGATGGCCATGAGCTTGAGGAGGATGTTGATCGCGGGGCCGGCGGTGTCCTTGAACGGGTCGCCGACCGTGTCCCCGGTCACCCCCGCCTTGTGGGCGTGCGACCCCTTGCCGCCGTGGTGCCCCTGCTCGATGTACTTCTTCGCGTTGTCCCAGGCGCCGCCGGCGTTCGCCATGGTGACAGCGAGCATGTACCCCGCCCCGAGGGAGCCGACGAGGAGGCCGGAGAGCGCCTCCTTGCCGAGGAGGAGGCCGACGCCGATCGGGGCGGCGACCGCGAGGACGCCGGGGGCGATCATCTCGCGGATCGCGGACGAGGTCGCGATGGTGATGCAGCGGGCGTAGTCCGGCTCCGCGTCGCCGTCCATGATCCCGGCGATCTCCCTGAACTGCCGGCGGACCTCGCGCACGATCCTTCCCGCCGCGTGCCCGACCGCCATCATGGTGAGCGAGGAGAAGAGGAACGGGAGCATGGCGCCGATGATGAGGCCGATGAAGACCGGGGGTTGCATGATGTCCACCGCGTGGAGATCGACGGCGATGCCGTAGGCCGTGAAGAGGGCGAGGGCGGTGAGGGCCGCGGACCCGATGGCGAACCCCTTCCCGATCGCGGCGGTGGTGTTGCCGACGGCGTCGAGCATGTCGGTGATCTCGCGGACCGATGCGTCCATCCCGGCCATCTGCGCGATGCCGCCCGCGTTGTCCGCCACCGGGCCGTACGCGTCGACCGCGAGCGAGATGCCGAGCGTGGCGAGCATCCCGACGGCGGCGACCGAGACGCCGTACAGGCCGGCGCACCAGTACGCCGCGTAGATCGCGCCCCCGATGATGAGCGTCGGGAGGAGGGTGGATTCCATCGCCTTCGCGAAGCCGATGATAATGGCGGTCGCGTGACCGGTCTCGCACGCCCGCGCGATCAGCCGGGTCGGGGCGCGCTCGTACGAGGTGTAGTACTCGGTGACCTGGCCGATGAGGTAGCCGGCGGCGAGGCCCGCGACGCAGGCGATGAAGACCCCCGAACCGTAGTTCCCGAGCATGCGCGTCGCGAGCTCGTAGGTCGCCGCGACCGTGATGATGAGGGCGACGAGCTGCCCCCTGTTGAAGGCGGCGTGGATCGCGCCGCTCTCCCGCCGGTCGGTCCGGACGAACAGCGTGCCGGCGATCGCGGCGACGATCCCGACGGCGGCGACGAGGATCGGCAGGAGGACGAGGTTGAACGGCGGCACGCCCGCAAGCATCCCGGCGGCGCCGGCTCCCAGGATGAGGTTCGCCCCCCTCCCCCCCGCGAGGGCGAGGATCGCGGCCGCGCCGAGGAGCATGGTCGAGAGGAGCGACCCGACGTAGGACTCGAAGAGGTCCGCCCCCATCCCCGCGATGTCGCCGACGTTGTCGCCGACGTTGTCCGCGATGACGGCCGGGTTCCGCGGATCGTCCTCGGGGATGCCCGCCTCGACCTTCCCGACGAGATCGGCCCCGACGTCAGCCGCCTTGGTGAATATCCCTCCCCCCACGCGCGCGAAGAGCGCGATGGAGCTCGCGCCGAGCGAGAAGCCCGCCACGACGTTGACGATCTCGCCCATCGGCGAGCCGGCGAGGACGGCATTGACCGCGATGAATGCGAGGGAGAGGCCGAGCAGCCCCAGGCCGACGACGGACATCCCCATCACCGTCCCGCTCGCGAATGAGACCCTGAACGAGGCCGCCACGCCGCGCGTCGCCGCCTGGGCCGTGCGCCCGTTCGCCGAGGTCGCCGTCCACATCCCGACGTAGCCGGCGGCCGCGGAGAGCGCCGCGCCGAGGACGAAGCAGACGGCCGTCAGGGGCCGGATGAGCGCCGCGAGGACGACGGCGAGGACGCCCACGAAGACCACCACGTACCGCCACTGAGTGTTGATGTACAGCATGGCGCTCGCACGTATCGTCCCGGAGAGCTTCCGCATCAGGTCCGTCCCCTCTCCCTCGCGCCAGATCGTGCGGAGCGTATACGCGGCGAAGAGGAGGGCGAGCAGGGCGCATACCGGCGCGAGAGAGAGTCGAGGATCCATCGGCTTCTCCTTGGCGGGGCCCCCGTAGGGGGGCCGTCGCGTCGTGCAGCGGAGAGCATAATGCATGCCGCGGCGCCTGGCCAGAAAAAAGAATAAAAAAATGCGCTTCGAAACGCGGACCAAACTACAGTTCAAAGTTGAACGTTCAAAGTCGGAAGCTGCAATATCCTCTGCGTTCTCTGTGTACTCTGTGGCAAAACACGATCCAATCCTGTCTGCCTTCGATTATTCGATCCGCGTTGATCCGCGGAAATCCGCGGCGGCGCTTTTCGCTCCCCGCGGGCGGCCCGCTGTGCTACCCTACCTTGCGCAATGAAGATCCTCGTCCTGAATTCCGGCTCCTCCTCGATCAAGTACCAGGTCTTCTCCGTCGACGCGGAGGAGAAGCGGCTCGCGAAGGGGCTCGCCGACCGGATCGGCATCCCCGGCTCCATGGTGACGCACGAGGTCGACGGCGGCGAGCCGCTCGTCCTCTCCCGGGAGATTCCCGATCACGGGAAGGCGATCGGGGAGATCATCGCGCTCCTCACCGACCCCCGGACGGGGGTGCTCCGGCGCCTCGACGAGATCGAGGGGATCGGCCACCGGGTCGTTCACGGCGGCGAGCGGTTCGCGGAGTCGGTCCTCGTGGACGATGCCGTCCTCGCCGCGATCCGGGAATGCTGCGAGCTCGCCCCCCTCCACAACCCCCCGAACCTCCTCGGCATCGAGGCGTGCGCGCGCCTCCTGCCCGGCGTGCCGCAGTGCGCCGTCTTCGACACCGCCTTCCACCAGACCATGCCCCCCCGGGCGTACGCCTACGCCATCCCGTACGGGATGTACCTGAAGCACAAGATCCGCCGCTACGGCTTCCACGGCACCTCCCACATGTACGTCGCCCGCGAGGCGGCCCGCCTCCTCGGCAGGCCGATCGGCGGCCTCAGGATCGTCACCTGCCATCTCGGCAACGGCTGCAGCGTCGCGGCGGTGGAGGGCGGCGTCTCCGTGGACACCTCCATGGGATTCACACCGCTCGAGGGCCTCGTGATGGGGACCCGCTCGGGCGACATCGACGCCTATGTCCCCCTCTACATCATGGAGCGGGAGGGGATGGGGATCGCCGGGATGAGCGACCTCCTCAACAAGGGGAGCGGCCTCCTCGGGATATGCGGCAGGCGCGACATGCGCGACATCCTCGAGGCGGCGGCGGGGGGCGACCGGCTGGCCGCGCTCGCCGTCGACGTCTTCACCTACCGGGTGGCGAAGTACATCGGGGCCTACGCGGCGGCGATGCGGGGGATCGACGCGGTCGTCTTCACGGCGGGCATGGGGGAGCGGAGCGCGCCGATCCGCTCCCGGATCCTCGCCTACGCGGCGCACCTGGGGCTCGAGCTGGACGAGGAGAGGAACGGGCGGGGGGAGACCGTCATCTCGACGCCGCGGTCGCGCGTCGCCGCCCTCGTCATCCCCACCAATGAGGAGCTCGTGATCGCCCGCGACACCTACCGCCTGATCACCGCTCCATCGCGGCGAGGGTCTTCCGGAGATCGCCCAGGGCGTCCCTGACGAGGACGAGGTCCTGCATCCCGTCGGCCTTCCGGACGGTGTTCCCGTAGACGAGGGCGGCGCGCCGGAGGCACCAGACCGCCTTCCCCCGCTCCCCCCGGGCTTCGTAGTGGGCGGCCAGGTCGCCGTAGGCGCGGCCGATGAGGACGGCGGTGGCGAGTGCGTCCGGCCGGTCCTCGAGCGCCGTGAAGAGCGACAGGAGGGCCTCGCCGTAATCCCGCGGCGTCACCGCCCCCCGCCCGGCGCGCTCGATCTCGCGCATCTTCGCCCGGGCCCGGTCCAGCCAGTAGTCGGCGCCGCCCCTCGATTTCGCGTCGCTCCAGGGGATGATCGCCAGTCCCCACCTCTCCCGCAGGACCGCGCTCCGGAGGGAGAGCTCCGCGGCGCGCCGGATGCCGTCACGGTGGTACTCGACGGTGACCGGCGCGGCGGCGTCCTTCAGCCCCCTCGAAACCTTCACGTAATCGTCGAGGCCGGCGATCCGCCTGCCGCCGATGGCGGTGATCCGGTCGCCCGGCATGAGGGAGGCGCGGGCGGCCGGGGAGGAATCCTCCAGCGACAGGATCTCGACGCCCCCGCCCCGCTCGCTCTCGACGATCTCGAGCCCCTCGAAGACCGAGCGGCGGGGGGCCGAGGCGGCCACGAGCAGGAGCGCGGCCGCCGGCACGCAGAGCCGCAGGGCCGACCGTCCGATCCGCTGCATCATGGAACCATTATATCGGCGGGCGCCCGCCGCCGCAAGAAGCCCCGGCCGATGCCCATGTGCATAAAGCACCAATTGACCGCGGATCTGCACGGATCACTGACGGATGATCGCGGATAGAAGAAATTGGGGCCCTTCGGATGGATAACGCCCCGAACCGCTATGTGTTACAATATACATGTTCCTTTTTCTCGGATACTCAACAATGCTTCCCGGAGGATAATCCGTATGCCCACACGACTCTCATTCGCAAGGCCATCGGGGAAAACGCCGCTTGTTGCAGCAGTACTGACCCTGGGCTTCCTGTTGTCGGCCGCAAGCTGCTCCGCGGGGGTCATGTGGACACCCGACGGAGTCCTGGTGCGCGGACCCGATACCGCGGGGACTGCGGACGTACCAACCCTGGCATCAGACGGGTCCGGTGGAGCGATCGCGTCGTGGTGGGATAATCGCAACGGCGCCAACGATATCTACGCTCAGAAGGTCGATGCCGGCGGCTCCCCCGCGTGGGTCGAAGACGGTGTCCGGTTGTGTGGCAGCGGGGCAGCGTACGGCCCGATAGCCGTATCCGACGACGCGGGCGGCGCCATCGTCGTTTGGGTCGATTACCGGTCCGGCTGGGGAAATCTGTACGCCCAGAGAGTGGACCGGTCCGGCACGCCTCTCTGGACGGCTGATGGAGTCCGGCTGGAATCTGTGAATGCCCACGCCGCCGGTCACCACGCGGGACCCGACGGTCTCGGCGGAGCGATCGTCACCTGGGTTGACGTCCGCGCCGGGTACAACGACGTCTACGCTCAACGGATTGATGCGTCGGGCAGCGTGCTCTGGGGGCCCGGCGGCGTGGCGGTTCGCGGGCCCTATGGTGAGAACGCGTACGATCCGCAGATCACCACGGACGGCGCGGGCGGCGCGATCGTCACCTGGAGGGACATCCGCAGCGGATACGAGATATACGTCCGGAGAGTCGACGCGGCGGGGAACGTGCTGTGGACACCGGGAGGTGTCGTCCTTCGGAGCACGGGCGGATACGCGTGGTCTCCGCAGATCGCGGCGGACGGCTCGGGCGGAGCCATCGTGGCGTGGCAAGATTTGCGATCAGGGGTCGGAGACGTTTACGCGCAGAAGGTTGACTCGGCGGGTATCACGCAGTGGACGACCAACGGCGTGGCGTTGAGGGTAATCCCCGGGAGTCACGCCCATTCGCCCCGGATAGCCCCGGACGGCTCCGGCGGCGCGATAGCGTGCTGGGACGACGCCCGCGGGGGGAACCTGGATGTCTACGCGCAGAAGGTCGATTCGGCCGGCGTGGTCCAGTGGGATATCAACGGTCTCGCCTTGAGGCAGATTCCGGGCAGCGACACTGACGCTCCGAAGCCGGTATCGGACGGGGCTGGAGGAGTTATCGTCTCGTGGGGCGATTCCCGCAGCGGAAACCGTGACGTCTACGCGCAGAAGGTCGACGCGGCCGGCGTCGCGCAGTGGGATGCCGGCGGTCTCGCCTTGAGGCAACTCACCGGCAGCGACGCGGCGTCGTCGTCCAGCCGGATAGTCACCGACGGCGTACACGGGGCCGTCGTCGTCTGGATCGACTTTCGAAACGTCCAGGGTTCCGTCTACATGCAGCGGGCCAACGACATTGTTCCACCCTCAGTCGACACGGATCCGGCCACAAGCGTGGGAGCCACGGAAGCCACACTGAACGGTGAGATAACGGACACCGGTGACGAGAACGCGGACGAGAGGGGATTCCGCTGGCGCGAGGTGGGAGCGCCCGCCTGGACCGAATGGACCGAAGCCGGTTCTTTCGGCACCGGAACGTTCAACCATGCCATAACCGGCCTGACGGAGGAGACGACCTATGAGTACCAGGCGATGGCGCACAACTCCGCCGGCTGGGCCGACGGAGATATAGTCACCTTCACGACAGGAACTGGACCCGTGCCTTCGCCGCTGACGGCGGGGTCGGTGACGGGGATGCGCGTGGAGCTGCCGCGGGCGGGTGAGGGGGAGGGGTTCAAGTTCATATTCGCACTCGCGACCGATCCGACGGGGACGGAGATGGGGTCGGTCTGGTGCGGGAACAATGAGTTCACGGCGGCTGACAGCTATCCGGTCGGCCCCGTGGCGGTGCGGATCACGCCGGGGCATGTGGCGATCGAGACGGCGGCGGGGGACCGGCTGCTGATCAAGAACGCGGCGGGTGAGGAGATACCGGTGTATCTGCCGGCGCTCGTGACCGTTGTCGAGCCGGTGACGCTGTACGTGGATGTGGACGGGGCGACGTATTATGACGCGGCGCTGACTGAAGTCGCCAGCCCTGCGCCCGATGGCCGTTCGGTGGAGGTCAACTTCCAGCCGGCGCCGCCGCCCGAGCCGTTGCGGGGATACCCGCTCTCGTTCAGGGGCATTCTCGGGCCGTGCTATCCTGACGAGGGCGAGCCGCTCGCTGAGCACTGGGGCCCCGCAGGCGTGAAGGTGTACGGCTGGTGACGGAGTGATGCCTCGAGCATGGCGAGACCGCTGAGGATTGACAGGCCGATGATTCCGGCTTCACCTCCGCTCGGGCGTGTGGTACCATCCCGCCGTGCAGGGGGAGGGCGAGCGCCCGCGAAAGGAGGAGTCATGAGAAAGGCTTGCGCCGTTCTGCCGCTCATCGTCGCCGCCGCCGGCTGCGGCACCATGAACGTCTCGCGGCTGGGCCAGGGCATGACCGCCGACCAGGTCACCGCCGTGTTCGGTCAACCGAAACAGATCTCGGAGGGCTACATCGGCGCCGACAGGATCGAGGCGTGGGACTACGCCAGGGATTCATGGGGGATCCCCAACCCGATCGACGACTACTGGTGGATCATCCCGCCGTCGACGAACGTCACCCGCGTCTGGTTCCTGAACGGCGCGGTGAGGGACTTCCAGACGACGAAGGTGCGGCACATCGACCAGCTCAAGACCATCAACGTCCCGCCCGAGTGGAGGACGCCGCCCGACTTCAGGTCCCCGTCGATGCCGTCGTTCATCACCGAGCTCGTGGGCAAGGTCGGCCGCTGACGCCGCGCCTCAGGTCCGGAACTTCCGGACGGCGATGTCCCCGAGCAGGGCGAGGAGCAGCAGCGCGATGAGACGCCCCGGGGCGCTCCGCCTCGCCGGGACGACCTCGGGCGGGAACGAGAGCGCGTCCGCCGGCGGATTGAGCAGGCCGCCGGCCGCGGCGGCGAGCGCCCCGAGGAGCCCCTCGTCCGGCCCCGCTACCATGGACTCGGGGCCTCTGTCGGGCGCCGGGGCGCGGCGCAGGACGGCCGCCTCCTTCCGAACGGTCACCTTCCCCTCCTCGACCCGCTCCACCACGACCATGTCCGCGTCCGCCGGCAGCGCGGCGGTTTCGCCGCCGTACGCGTGGGGGGCGGTCTGCCGGAGGCTCACGACGCGCCGCTTCCCCGGGGCGTGCGACGGGACGGAGAGCCGGAACGACACCTCCTCGCCGACGGGGCCGAACGTCTCCAGCTCGAGGCGCTCCCTGCCGGCGGCGGCGGGTCCGGCCCGCACGAGGTAGAGGTCGGGCGACCGCTCGCGCATCGCCCACCTGACGACCTGCGCCCAGAACTTGGCGAACATCCCCCAGCCGACCATCTCCCTCGACCAGCGCGCCTCGACGTCCGACGTGAAGGCGACGGCCCGCCCGAGGCCGTGCCGCCACCCCGCGAGGATCGGGTCCCGCAGTCCCCGGACGTCGGTGTAGAGCGCCACCTCGGCGCCCCGCTTCGGGGCGGTGATGACGTAGCCGAGGAGGGTCGGGATCTGCTCGCCGCTGATGCCGGCGAGCATCTCGCTGCCCGGCCCCATCTTCGGCCGGATCGCCTCCTCGACGAGGCCGGACTTCTCGAGGACCCTCCTCGTGTCCTCGAGCACGATCATCGGCAGCGTCGACGACTCCCGGACGTAGTAGTACTCGCCGCCCGTCCCGAGGGCGAGCGCGCGGAGGAAATCCCTGTCCGCGTCCCTGCCGATGCCGATCGTGGAGATGCTGACCTCGGAGCGGGAGTACGCCGCCACGAGGCCCCGGTAGTCGTACTCCCTGATGTCGTGCGTCTGCCCGTCGGTCATGAGGATGACGTGCCTGGCCCTGCCGCGGGCCGCCGCCAGCTGGGAGAGGGCCGCCTCGAGCGCCCCCGCGATGCGGGTGCCCCCCCCCGGCTCGATCATCCTGATGCGGTCGATGACGGCCGCCTTCCTCGCCCCCACGGCCTCGAGCGGCACGAGGACGGTGTGGAACGAGTCGAACGGGATGATCCCGACCATGTCGTCCGGCGAGAGCTGCTTGACGAGCTCCTCGGCGGCCCGGCGGGCGGCGATCATCTTCTCCCCGAAGCCGAACCCCATGCTCCCCGACTTGTCGATGACGAGGATGATGCAGAGCCGGGCCGCCTTCTCCCGCTCGAACGGCACCGCCCCCTCCATGGAGACGGGGAGCACCTCCTCGACCGGCGTCCGCCGGTACCCGCCGGGCCCGAAGCTGTCGGCGCCGCCGAGCATCACGAGGCCGCCCCCCTCGTCGCGGACGTAGCGCCGGAGCATCTCCATGCGATCCGTACCGAGGGCGGCGCGCGGGACGTTCGACAGGACGACGCAGTCGTAGGCGAGGAGGTCGTCGAACGACGCCGGGAACAGCTCGACGCCGCCCACCCGCACCTCGATCTCGCGCGTCGAGAGGACCTCGGCGAGGAAGTTCCTCCCCTCCCCCGTCCCGGCCAGGCAGAGGATCCTCGGTCGGTCGACCGCGAGGAGCGGGGCGGCGAGCGACGTCCCGCCGTCAGCCGCGACCGGGGAGACGGACGCCGTGATCCTGCGGACGCCCGGCGACGCGACGGCGTACGGGAGCTCGAAGGCGTTCGTCCCGGGCTGGAGGGTGACGGGCCACTCCCTGACGAGCGCCCCGCCGTCTCTGACGGCGAGCGTGGAGGGGACCGGCCGGGCGCCCGCGTTGAAGGCGATGATCCGGGCGGTGAACGGCTCCCCGACCCGAATCTCATCGGGGAGATCGAGCCGCCTGAGCGACGCGCCGCCCCCCTCCGCCGCGGGCGGCGAGAGGCAGTCGATCCTGATGCCGCGGGCGGCGGCGCGGGCCGCGGCGGCGCGGGCGTCGCCGAGGTTCTCGTTGCCGTCGCTCAGGACGACCAGCCGCCTCGGCCCCGCGGAGGGGAGGGCGAGCGCCGCCCCGTCGATCGCGGAGGAGATGTCGGTCGCGTCGGTCGCGAGGCCGCCGTCGAACCGGTCGCCGGGCAGGTCGCGGGAGAGGGGGCGGTTCATCCGGGATCCCCGCGCGAAGAAGATGACGCCCTTCTGCGCATCCGGTCCGGCGCCTTCGAGGATCTCCGCCGCCCGCTCCCGCGCCCACGCCTTCCCCTCCTCGCCCATGCTGTCGGAGACGTCCAGCGCCGCGATGACCGCGCCCGGCCTCGTCTCCTCGACCGTCACGCCCGCCCCCGCGAGGAGCAGGACGGCGAGGAGGAGCACGGCCGTCCGCAGGGCGGCGGCGGCGGCGACCGAGACCGCCGCCCCGCGCCGGGCGGCGACGGCGCCCGCCGCCCAGACGAGAGGGGCGAGCCAGAGGAGCCGCAGGAATCCGGGGCGGGAGAACTCGACCCCCCACCCCGCCGCGATCCGCTGGATGATTGCCGCGATATCGGTCATTCGTCCCCCGCGGCGCTCCCGGCGGCCGCCGTCTCATCCTCCCCGGGCCGGCCGGCGCGCGCCGCGCGCGCCGCCCAGAGGATCCACTCGATCCCGAGAACCGCGCCGGCGAGGAGGAGGAAGAGGGCGCTCCGGTCGGGCGGCGCCGCGTCGGGGGGCGGCCCCGCCGCCAGCACCGCCGCGAGCGCCGCCCTGTCCTCGCCCTCGGGGTCGGCGCGCAGGTCCGATTCCGTCCGGTCGCAGAGGTTCGCCACGAATTCCCGCGAGACGGCGCCGCCGCTCAGCACGTAGCGGCCCGCCTCCTCGGTCGCGCCGAAGACGATCGGCCCGCCGGGCTCCGCGGGCACGATCTCCCGGCGCCCCCCCGGCGTGACGACCGTGTACCGCCCCGGCCCGCCGGGGGGGGCGAGCGTCCTGTAGGCCTCGCCGGTCCGCACCCCGTCCGCGTCCCCGGCGCCGAGCCACCGGAGGACGTTCAGGAAGAGGATGAGGAGGGGGAGCGACTCCCCCTCGCCGAGCCGGGCGTCGCACAGGTCGAAACTCATGACCGCCGCCCGGCGGCCCTCCGTCTCGCCGCAGACGACGAGCGGGACGTCGCCGCGCGTCGTCGCGGAGATGACCACCGGCCGGGCCCAGGCGGGCGTCTCGATGATCCTCGATCCACCGAGGGGCACCGCATGGAGGCCGCGCAGGTTCCTCCCGACCGGGTGCGACTCGTCCCAGTCGAGGAAGGAGAGCCCCGTCACCCACTCCCCGGTGACGCGCAGCATCCTGCTCCGCACCGGCGGGCAGATGACGAGGACGTTCGTCGGGGGATGCCGCTCCGGCTCGCAGCGGTGGAAGATCGCCACCTGCGCCCGCTCGAGGTCCGCCGACGCGTACGAGGCGGGCGAGTGCACGTCGAGGGCAAGGCGGGGGATCGCGGCGGCGAGCGCGCGCATGCGGGCCGCGCAGGCATCGTCCCTCGTGACGAGCGCGATCCGCGAGATGCGCCCGCCGGCGAGGATCGCCCAGGCGGTGTTGTCGACGGGGAGGGCGTCAGTCGGCTCGAGCGAGATCCTGAGGAGGCCCTCCGGGAACCGCTCCCCGGCGCGCGTGGTGAGCGACCCGCCCGGCGCGAGGCGCACCGGCCGGGAGCCGACCTCCCGCCCGCCGGCGTCCGCCCTGAGCGTCCCCGAGAAGGGGGCGTCCGAGAAGTTCTCCACCGTCACGTAGGCCGAGACCCCCTCGCCGGCGGCGAACGGGTCCCCGTACACCGCGACGCCCGTGATGGCGGCGTTCGCCTTCGGCGACCCGACGCGCCAGAGGCGCGCGGGGCCGCCGCCGGCGGGGAGGCCGAGCGAGGCGGCGCTCCGGTCGGTGAGGATGTGGACCTCGCCCGCCTCATCCTCCCCCTCCCGGAGGAGGGCGAACGCCGTCTCGACGGCGGGCGCCATGCGGTCCGGCGTGTCGGCGGCCTCGAGGCCGCCGATCAGCCGGGCGAGCGCCGACGCGTCCGCCTCGCCGGCGGCGACGACGCGCGGGGCCGCGCCGGAGACGATGACCGTCGCGCGGTCGGCCGGCCCGAGGCCGCGGACGATCCGGAGCGCCCGCTGCCGGGCGAGCTCCCATCGGGTCGCGCCCCCCTCGACCGCCTGCATGCTCGCCGACCGGTCGAGGACGAGGACGAGGTGCCGGCCGCGCGCCGCCGCGGCGGCGCTCCGCCAGTAGGGGCGGCAGGCGGCGGCGGCCAGGGCCAGCAGGGCGGCGAGCTGGAGGATGAAGAGCAGGTCCGCCCGGAAGAGGCTCGAGCGGACGACGCTCTCCCGGAGGAGCCGCCAGGGGATGATGCTCGAGATCTCGACCCGCCGCCGACGCCGGCTGAAGGAGTAGATGAGGACGAGCGCCGGGATCGAGAGGAGGGAGAGAAGGCCGAAGAGATTGGCGATGCCCATGTCGCCCCGGGCCCTTTCCTACTTGATGATGCCGAGGCGCGGCAGCTCCCGGAGGACGAACGACTCGAGGTCCCCGTCGGTGAGCGCGAGCGCGTGGATGATCCTGTTCGCCCGGCAGAACCGCCGGAGGTCGCCGATATGCTCCTCGAGCGCCGCCGCGTACCGCCGCCGCACGGCGGGGGTGACGGAGATCATCCTGCTCTCCCTCGTCTCGACGTCCACCACCTCCGCCGAGGAGAGGTCGCGGAACGGGTCCATCTCCCCGGGGCCGAGGACCTGGATGACCTTCACGTCGTAGTTGAGGAAGCGGAGGAGGTTGAGGCCGCGGCGGCGGCCCTCCGGGTCGAACAGGAAATCGGAGAGGACGATGAAGACGCCGCGGTGTCCCCTCGTGATGCTCGTGTAGCGCTGGAGGTAGCCCGCGAAATCGGTGCCCCCGCCCGGCCTGATGCCGAACAGGTAGTCGCTCACGCTGAAGATGCCGCTCCGCCTCGTGAAGAACGGCGTGCCGTTGATGAAGGAGGTGTCGCTGAGCCGGTCCGAGGTCTCCAGGTCGGAGAAGGCGGCCACCTTGACGGCGCTGTGGGTGGTGAGGCCGACGTAGCTCAGGGCGAGGGCGAGGTTCCGGGCGTAGCCGAACTTGCCGTCCCGCTCCGGGTAGAGCATGGAGCGGCTCGCGTCGAGGAGCACGTGGATGGAGAAATCGATGTCCTCCCTGAACGTCTTGAGGTAGAGGCGCTCGGTGCGGCCGTAGATGTTCCAGTCGATATGGCGGATGTCGTCGCCGGGGAAGTACTTGCGGTAATCGGCGAACTCGATGCTCGTGCCGCTGATGTTGGAGAGGCGGTCGCCCTTCCGCGCTGTGCGGAACTCCTTCATGCTCGCGATGCAGAGCGCCTCGAGCCGGCGCAGGAAATCGGGCGTGAAGATCTGCGTGAGCATGGGGTGCCCCCGGGACGCGTCACGGCGCGGCGGGCGGCCGATGCGCCTTCCTCACCTCGTCCCGCACGCGGCGGAGGACCGCCTCGGCGTCCACCCGGTCGGCCTCGGCCTCGAAGTTGAGGACGACCCGGTGATTGAGGGCGGGGACGAGCGCCCGGTCCACGTCGTCGTAGCTCACGTTCGCCCTGCCGTCGAGGAGGGCGGTGACCTTGGAGGCGAGGACGAGCGCCTGCGCGCCGCGCGGGCTGGAGCCGTAGCTCACGTAGCGGTCCACCATCCGCGCCTCGGGCGTGCCGGCCCGCCGCCGGTCCGGGCGCGTGGCGGTGACGAGCTCGATGACGTACCGCTCCACCTCGGCCGAGACGAGCACCTCGCGGACGAGCCGCTGCATCTGGAGGAGGTCGCCGGAGGCGGTCTCCGGCGGCAGGACCGGCCTGATGTCGCCCGACCGGGTCGCGGTGGTCCGCCGGAGGATCTCCTGGAGCTCGCTCGACGTCGGGTAGTCGATGAAGACCTTGAGGAAGAACCGGTCCACCTGCGCCTCGGGGAGCGGGTAGGTCCCCTCCATCTCGATCGGGTTCTGCGTCGCCAGGACGAAGAACGGCTCGTCGAGCGGGCGCGTGACGCCGCCGACGCTCACCTGCCGCTCCTCCATCGCCTCGAGGAGGGCGGACTGCGTGCGGGGGGTGGCGCGGTTGATCTCGTCCGCGAGGAGGACGTTCGTGAAGACCGGCCCCGGCGAGAACTCGAACCGCTTCGAGCCGTGATCCCCCTCCGTCACGAGCTGCGTGCCGATGATGTCGGCGGGCATGAGGTCGGGCGTGAACTGGATGCGCTTGAACTCGAAGCCGAGCGCCCTGCTGAGCGACTTCACGAGGAGCGTCTTGCCGAGGCCGGGCACGCCCTCGAGGAGCACGTGGCCGCGGGCGAAGAGGCTGACGAGGACGCCCTCGACGATCTCCTCCTGGCCGACGATGACCTTCCCGATCTCGTCCCGGATGGCGAGGAAGACCTCGCGGAACTCCTCGATGGCGTCCTTTCCCTCGAACCTGCGCCGCGATCCTGCCATGGAAGATCCTTTCCCCTGCGGGCGATGATTATAGCCGGCGGGCACGCGGAGAACACGGGGAATAATCGGGGCTCGCCGGCCGCCCGCCGGTCATTCCGCGCCTCCGGCGTTGAGGTTCCTGATGATGTGCCGGTATTCGGGCGGGACCGGGATCCTCCCGACGGCGTCCTCCCCGGCCTGCTCGGCGGAGAGCCGCGCGTCCGGATCGACGGCGGTGACCGGCCGCCGGTCGGCCGCGCCCTCCCCGCCGTCCGAGGGCGAGAGCGTGAGGCGCCTCGTGGGCCGTCCCGTCTCCTCCTCGCCCGTGAGCTTGATGTACACCTTCTCCGTCATCCCCGCCGGGGGCTCGATCGGAGCGGGAGCCGTGCGGGGATCGTGCATCCCGCCGCCCGGCGCGGGCGCCGTTTTCAGATCCGCCGTCTCCCCCTTCTCCGGCTTTCCATCGGTCTCCTTCGCCGTCTCGCCCTCTCTCCCCTTCCCCGCGTCGCCGGAAGCCGCATCCTCCGTGGCGGCGTCCCCTCCCTCCCGTGCCGCCGCTTCCTCGGCCGAGGCCTCTCCCGCCGTGGAACCACCCTGCCGCATCGTCCCGGCGTCGCCGGCGCCCGCCTGCGGCACCGGTATCGCCGCCTCTCCATGCTCCATTCCGGACTCCCGGCTCCCCGGCCGGCTGCCCGAGGCCTTGTCGGGCATTCCCGCCGTTCCCCGGTCCGACTCTCCGGTCTTCTCTCCCCTCTCCGCCCCGACCTCTCCCCCCTTCGCCATATCGCCGGCCGTCTTCTCCCCGACAGCCTTCTCACCGGCCGCCGCGCCGCTCGAGGCGCCCTCGCCCGCAGCCTTCTCGCCGGCCCCCGTTTCGCCGGCTGCACGCTCGCCGGCCGCCTTCTCACCGGCCGCCTTCTCGCCGGCCCCCCGTTCGCCGGCGGCACGCTCACCGGCCGCCATATCGCCGGCCGCCTTCTCACCGGCCGCCGCGACGCCCGAGGCGCCCTCGCCCGCCGCTTTCTCCCCGGCCCTCGGTTCGCCGGCGGCACGCTCACCGGCCGCCATATCGCCGGCCGTCTTCTCGCCGGCCCCCGGTTCGCCGGCTGCACGCTCGCCGGCCGCCTTCTCACCGGCCGCCTTCTCCCCGGCCGCCGCGCCGGCGGAGGCCGCCGCGCCACCCGCCGTGTCCCCGCTTCCCCGCTTCCCCTCGTCGCCGGCCGCCGCGCCGGCGGAGGCCGCACCCGCGCCGCCGCCCGCCTGTTCCTCTCCGGACGGCTCACCGCCGGCACCCGCCGAGAGCGATCCGAGACTCCCGCCGCCCCCGGGAGACATCTCGCCGGCGCGCAGTCCCTCGTCGCTCCGCTCGCCGCGCCCCGGGTCGGGATCACCGCTCGCCGCGTCGCCGCTTTCCCCCGTCGCCGCGCCTTCGGCGGCACTCTCGCCGCCTCGTCCCTTCTCCGCTTCCGCCGCCCGCTCACCGTTCGCCGCGTCGCCCTGCCGCCTCTCAGCGGAGTCCCCCTCCCGCTCCCCCGCCGAGCCCTCGTCCGACGCGTCCGCGCCTCCCCGCGTCCCCGCGGGTTCGGCCGCCCCCTCGCCGCCGAGCCGATCGAGCTCCTGCGAAATCCCCTGGATCGTCTGGAGCAGCTCCTGCCGCATCTTCGCCATCTGCCGGGAGTCCTTGTACCGCTCGGGCTCCGGCTCGGCCCCGGCCCGCTCCCGTTCCGGCGTCGGCGTCGGAACGCCGGGCTCGTCCTCCTCCTCCGCCAGCGCCATTTGCTCCTCCCCGGGCGGTGCGGTCTCATCCCTGAGGCCGGTCGTCCCGATCGAGAGATCGAGGATGAGCGCCAGGATGACGGCGAGGGCCGCGAACGCGGACGGCGGGACGCGGTGAGGAAGGATCGCCCGGATCCTCGAATCGTCCAGTTCGGAGACGATGTCCCGGGCGAGCCGCTCGTAGAGGCGCGGCTTGACGGGGTGCGCGGCGTACTCCCGGAAGGTGACGAGGCGCTGCTTGAGATTCATCTCCCCGTCGATGAGCGCGGCGGCGGCGCCCCTGCCGGTCCAGCGCCGGCGCGCCCGGAGGAGCCGGAAGACCGCCCCGCAGACGGGAACGGCGACGAGGGCCGCCGCGGCCGCCGGGGAGAGCCGGTCGAGGCGGGCGAGGACGTACCCGACGAACAGGGCGCCGAGCGAAACCGCCGCGATATCGGAGACCGCGGCCTCCAGGCGGAGGAGGTTCGCCCGCCGCCGGACGCGCTCGAGCCTCCGCTCGACGATCTCCTCCGGCGGGAGGGGGTCGGCAAGGGGGCCGGTCGCGGTATGGGGAGGCGTCTTCATGGATGCATGGCGCGCGGGGCCGCCGCGGCGCGAGGGTTCAGGGGGCGCGGGAGGCGCCCGCGCGCGGTTCCTCGATCCAGACTTTCTCTTCCTCCTCCACCCAGTAGCCGGCCGGGATCACGCGCTCCTCGAAGTGGGCGGGGATGAGCTTCCCGTCCACGACCTTCTCCTCGACCCAGACGCGCCTCTTCTGCGAGGTATCGACCCACTTGGGCCGCCGGGCGATCTCCCACCTGCCGGGGCCCTTCCCCGCGATCGGGTCGGCGACGGAGAGCATGTCCTGCTGGACCCCCTGGAGGAGCTCCCGCTCGACCTTCTTCCGCTGGTAGTTCTCCATCTGCGAGCCGGCGAGACCGCCGCCGAGTCCGCCGAGGCCCGCGCCGATGAGGACCCCCTCCGTCACGTGGCCGGTGGCGGCGCCGATGGCGACGCCCGCGCCCGCTCCCAGGACAGTCCCCACGGCGGCGAAATTGCGCGTGTTGGCGAAATCCGCGCACCCCGCGACGGCCGTGCACGAGGCGAGCAGCATCCCGATCGCCGTCCTCCGCTTCACCATGCCCGTCCTCCGGACCGCACCCATTATAGCACATCCCCCCCGCCGCCCCCCCGCATCTCCGATGGCATCCTTCCCCGGAAATGCATAAGGCGGCAACGGTATTCACAGAGGGCACAGGGAAAGGCAGAGGACACCGTGCCGGGACATCTCACGTTTCGACAACATGACGGGGATCTTCTCTCTGTGCCCCCTGTGCCCGCTCTGTAATCTTTAGGGCAGGAATTGAAACTTTTCCAGGAAACCGGGGGAAGTCCGGCGCATCCCCGTCTGGCGCGCGGGCGGAAGATCGTGTATCATCGGCGCATGGCCGCCCGGCATCCCGACTCGACGCGCTTCCTGATGACCGCCCACCGCCTCCAGGCGCTCACCGACGGCATCTTCGCCATCGCCATGACGCTCCTCGTCCTCGCCATCGACCTGCCCGGCAAGGGGAGGGACCACATCCACCTCGGCCTCCCGGGCTTCCTCGCCCGGCATGTCCAGGATTTCTTCAACTACGCCCTCGGCTTCGTCCTGCTCGCGATCTTCTGGCTCATCCACCACCAGCAGTTCCACTTCATCAGGGGGGTCGACCGGGTGCTTATCTGGATCAACATCTTCATGCTCATGGCCGTCGGCGTCGTCCCGTTCACGACGTCGCTCGTCGGCAACTACCCCGCCGAGACGCTCGCGGAGTTCATCTTCGCGGTGAACATGTTCGTCATCGGCGCGCTCTTCTTCTGGAACTGGGCCTACGCCTCGAAGGGGCGCCGGCTCGTGGACCCGCAGATGAGCGAGGCGCACGTGCGCGCCATCAGGAACAGGGGGCTCGTCCTGCCGTGCGTCTCGATCGTCGCCGCCGCGCTCTCGACGGTGGGGCCGCTCCTCGCCTCGTACTCCTACCTCGCCGCCCCGGTCATCCTCTTCCTCCGCCCGTTCGACACCCGCCGCGGGGCCGCCGGAAGCCGCGCGGGCGCCGGCGCGGCGCCCACGGCGGGTGGGGAGGATGGGTGAGGGCGCTCATTCTCGACGACGGGATCAGGGGGGAGATCCGCCGCGTCGCCGATCACGCCCGACGGCACCCGCTGCCGCTCCGGATGCTCCGGGACATCATGGCGGGGAGGCGGCGCGCGGTGGGCTACGACCCGCGCTTCGTCTGCGAGATACCGATGGGGTTCCGCGTCGTCTTCTCGATCGAGGAGCACCCGGGCGGCTGGATGCGGCACATCTCGATATCGGTCGGCGGCGGGAACCTGCCGCACCCCGCTGCCGTCCGGCAGATCGCCGGCGAGTTCGGCTTCACGGGCGACCTCGGGGACTGCGAGCGGTGGGTCGAGGAGACCGAGGACGCGCGGGCCGTGAACCTCGTCCAGCCGCTCGGCGGGGAGGACGTCACCGCTCCAGCGGATTCCCCTTCTCGGTCCACTCCTTGATGCCGCCCTTGTAGTCGAGCACCGTGTAGCCGAGCGCCGAGAGCTTCTTCGCGGCGGCGGTGCTCGCCGGGCAGAGGAAGCTGCCGCAGTACACGACGACGGGCGTCTCACCCGGCAGCATCTTCTCCGCGGACTCCCGGTCGATCGTGCCGACGGGAAAATTCCTCGCCCCCGGGATGCGCCCCTCGGCGAAGCTGTCCTCGTCGAGGACGTCCAGGAGGACGTACGCCTCCCCGGCGTTCCTGATCCGCATGAACTGCTCGTAGGTGATCTCGCGGACCCCGTCCTTCACCGCCGCCTCGGCGGCGACCGTCCCGATCACGCCCGCCGGCCGGGCCGCCGTCCAGGGGCACCGGCAGGCGCAGGAGACGAGCGCCACGCACGCAATCGCGGCGATCGCCGCTGGGAACAGTTTCCGGTTCATCGTCTCCTCCTCTCATTCACGGCACCCGCAGGAAAAGGCCGGGCCCGCCCGGCGGCGGGCCCATGCCGATAAATGGTGGAGGTGGCGGGAATCGAACCCGCGTCCTGCCGAACGGCCGCACCGGCATCTCCATGCTCAGCCCCATCTTTGATTTCGCATCCCCGATCTCCGAGGGGCGGGATAGCGGGGACGCTATCTCCCGGAAGACGATGGCCTCGGGCCCCGGGAGAGGAAACCCTCGGCCAGCCTGTATTCCGTCGCCCGTTCCGCCGCCACAGGCGGGCCGCGGAGGGGCGTGACCGCCGTATTAAGCGGCCAGGGCTAACTGCTCGTCCGCAGTTATGATTGCGCCAGGTGTTTTAAGAGGCCTCCTGACAACCTCTGCATGCAGCCGATGAACGCGCACGACAGTCGAATCCTTTCACCCCCGTTTTTCAATGAGCCATTGAATCATTTACATAATAGCACATCCCCCGCCCGCAATCCATCCGAAGAATATAACGCACCAATTCACCACGGGTTGCCGCGGATCATTGCGGATGCACACTGATCCTCCTCAATCCGTGGAGATCCGTCATGATCCGTTTCAATCCGCGGCTCGGGGTGCATCGTTCCGCGGCCGGACGGCCTACCGCCATCCGTACGCGCACCGCCTCCCGTAGGCGGAGCCGTCGTCGAACACGAACGCCCCCGGCACCGCGGCCGCCGCCGGCTGGAAGTTGATCCGGTCCGTCCCCCGCTCCCACCGGAGAAACGCCGCGTCGAGGAAATTCCCGTCGCCCGTCGCGAAATCCTCCGTGGACGCCTGGTTCGCGGCCGTGCTCGGATGGGAATCGCCGGACGCCCCGCCGTACTCCCATCGCAGGCGGTTGGGGCGCGTGGCGTGATCGCCCGGGTAGGCGAGGAAGTCGAACCAGTCGTAGACCGCGACGTTGTTGAGGCCGCCGTGGGCGGCCTGGTAGGCGTCCAGCCATTCCGTCTTCAGCCAGTCGTTGAACGATCGGGCGCGCGCGGCCTCCGCGTCGGTCGTCGCGTCCCACGGCGCGTAGTGGCGCGGCGGGGCCGTCACGACGATGAAGAGGACGCCGGGATGCTCGGCGAAGATGTCGCCGAGCGGCTTGTACGAATGATCGCCGCTGGAGTAGGTGTTCCCGGGCCCCGAGGGGTGGCGGAAGACCGCCTTGTAGTTGGCGAGCGTCTGGCTCGAGCTGAACGGATCCCCGGGCTCGCTCCCGTCGCCGGTCACGTTGCTGATCGGGTAGCAGCTCTTGAACATGATGATGCGGTTCGAGCCGGTCGCGCAGCCGTGCTGCCGGACGCGGCCGAGGTAGTCGTTGAACCACCGTATCCAGTGGTCCATGTTCGTGCTGTCGCCCGGGACGGGGTCGAGCGAGTCGGGCCGCCCGGCGTCGGGAGCGAGGTCGGTCCTGTAGGAGATGTCGTTCCGCTCGTCGATGGAGGGCTTGGCGAGGAGGGCGGCCTCGAGGCCGCCGTCGCCGTCGGCGAGCCAGTTCTGGCCGCACGAGTGGTGGATGAAGACGAGGTCGTCCTGCCCCTGGCCGCGGGCGCCCGCGGCGGGCGCAAGAACGAAGGCGCATGCCGCGACGGGCGGCAGGACCATGCGAGCCATGCCGTGGAATGGAGCGGCGAGGGAGCGGCCCGCCGCCCTACGGGACAATGAATGGAGCGCTCGTCTCCGGGAATGCATCATCCCTCCTCCTGAACGGCTCCGATGGGTCGAAGAACGCCGGCGGGGTGAAATATATCGCAATTCATTCCCGCGGAATATATTATATAATACGTCTTCGAACCGTGGAGAGGTAGAGCGCGTTCGACGCCTCCGCCTCCGCGCCCGCGGGCAGGACGGCGAGCGCCGCCGTCCAGATTCCCCGCATCGGGTTTTCGCAGACGACGTGCGCGAAGAGGTCCCGGCAGGTGCACCCGGACGGGTTGGAGATGGTTTTGAAGTACGGCGCCGCCCCGCGCCGCACGCCCCCGCCGGGAAGCAGTGAGTACATTCGGCCCGCCGGGTCGATCACGACGAGATAGACATCGATGGGACCGTCGGGCACCGCCGGCACGCAGCCGAAGAACTTCACCTCCTGGGCCGGGACGAGGACGGCGGCGCTGAGCTCGATCACCGCGTCGTCGCAGTCGATCGGCGTCGCCGTGGGCGTCGGCGTGTCGACCGGTGTCTCGGTCGGCGTGAACGTCGGCCCGGGTGTCTCTGTCGGCGTGCTCGTCGGCGGTGCGGGTGTCTCGGTGGGCGTCGCCGTGGGTTCAGGAGTCCCGGTGGGCGTCGCCGTGGGCGTCATGGTGGGAGTGGGCGTCGGCGTCCGGCAGGAGAGGGTGTAGCGGATCGCCAGGCCGTCGTAGACGGGGCCCGGAACGGGCGTCCCCGTCGGGCAGAAGTAGTTAAGGCCGTCGGTGCCGTCGTCGTTCTCGATGCCCAGGGTGGCCGACCGCCCGCCGGCGTAATCTACGGTGCCGTCGGACATCTCGTTGAACTGGACCCTGATGTCGTTGGACCCCTCGTAGAGGATGGCCTGGAAGGTCAGACGGGACTCGGTATCGTTGATGTGGGGGACCCGGTACCACTCGACGACGAACTCCCGGCCGGGGGCCAAGCCCAGGGTCTCGTAATACACCGCCGAGGAGGGGTTAAGGAACAGGCCCAGGTCGTCCCAGAAGGCGAAGACGGCGGCGTTGGGGTTGTTCGGGTTCGGGATGCAGAGGTTGGAGTAGGCGTCGCAGCCGGCGGAGTCGAAGGTGATGAAGCCGTTGGAGGAGACCCATGCCTCGGTGTAGGTGTTGCCGTAGAAGTCGAAGCTGAAGCCGATCGGGGCGGACTCGCAGTCGTCGTCGCTCCCGGTCAGGCCGGTCAGCTCGGTCCCCGATCCCCCCTGGGGCGGGGCGATCTCGAACCAGGAGAAGGGCTCCTGGGGGGCGGGGAGGTTGCTGTCGATCCAGCAGTAGCCGAAGGCGTCGGGCCCGCCGGTGTCGGCATGGGCCGTGAGGGCGAACGGAATCGGAAGGAGAAAGGGGGACAGCGCCAGCCGGTGCAATCTTCTCATGAGGCCCCTCCGTCGGATGGTGCGGATGCCGATGACTTCGTGCGGTTGTACCAAAACCGGCGACCGCGCGCAAGGGCCTGCTCCAGATCATCTCCCCGATTCCCGGAAGAAGGCGGCGACCCGGGGATCGCCCGGGGCGACCGCGCGCGCCCGCTCGAACCAGCGGGCGGCCTCTTCCTTCCTGCCCCGCCGGTGCTGCAGGATCCCCATGTTGATGTACGCCTCGCCGTTGCCCGGGTGGTCGCGGGCGATTTCGAGGAACAGCCCCTCCGCCCGCGACTCCTCACCCGTTTGCGCGAGGAGGACGCCCAGCGCGTTGGCGGCGTCGAGGTTGGCCGGGTCGAGCGACCGGGCGGCCCGGAGCTCCCGCAGCGCCTCGGGGTACAGCCCCATCCGGGCGAGGACGACGCCGAGGTTTCCCCGGGCCGCGGACGCCCCCGGATCGAGGGACAGCGATTTCATGAGGGCGGCCCGGGCGCCCTCGAGATCGCCCGCGAGCTTTCGGACCACGCCGAGGTTGCTCCAGAGGGCGGCCGCGGGATGCAGTTCGAGGGCTTGCTCGTAAACCCGCTCCGCTCGGTCATAGAACCCCAGCCGCTTATAAGTCTCGGCGAGGTCGATCATGATCTCGACCCGGGCGGGATGGAGTTTCAGGGCTTCTTCCAGCTCGGTGGCCGCCGCCCGGTCATCGCCGAGCGCGGCCAGGACCCGGCCCCGGTTGTGGCGGATCGCCGCCGGGACCCGGCCGGCGGCCGCCCGATCGAGGAGCGCCAGCGATTCCTCGAACCGCCCGGCATCCCGCATGGCCGCCGCCAGGTTGACCAGCAGCCGCGGGTTGGGACCGGCGAGCGACAGGCCCCGCTCGATATGGCGCACCGCCTCTTCGTGCCGCCCCGTCCTGCTGTAGTGGACGCCGAGGTTGTTCCAGAGGAGCGGCGCATTCGGGCTGGAGCGGAGGGCGTCGGCGAAGAGCGCCCCCTCGTCCCGCCAGACGGCGTTGCGGCGAACCGTCAGGACGGCCAAAACAAGAACCGCTCCAACTGTCAGGACCGCCCGCGGCCGGCGCCCGCGCAGGAGATAAGAGACGAGGGCGACACCGGCGGCGATCAGGGCGATGGACGGCGCGTAGAGGAAACGCTCCGCGGCCGGGAACCCCATATCGGCGGGGCCGCTGATCCGGACGATGTTGGCAAGAGGGGCGAGCGAGACGAGGGCGAAGGCCAGGATGAAAACCAGCGGGCGGTCCCCCTTCCGCCAGGACCGGACCAGCCAGAAGAGGATCGCCGCCAGGATCGCCGCCCCGGCCGCCGCCCGCGGATCGAGGAGGGAGGAGGCCGGCGGGTTGGTGATGTAGGCGGTCAGGTTGAGGGGGAGGAGGATCTTGCCCAGGTAGAGAAGGAGGGTGGAGAGCGATGAGAAGACCGTCTCCGCCGGGGTCAGGACCGCCACCGCCCCGGTCTTGACCTCGGCGACGGCGAAACGCAGCGTCAGGTAAACGGCGGCGGCCAGGCCGTAGAGAAGGACCAGCCTCCCCGCCCGGCGGCGGGCCCATTGCGGCTCGAAGGCTGCCAGGTAGGCGGCCGCGACGGGAGGCAGGACCAGCGCGGACTCCTTGGCGAAGGGGGCGAGGAGGAAGAGGAGGAGCGAAAGGGGCAGCCCCCATCTCCGGGCCGGGGCGGAGGCCAGGGCGAGGAGACTGGAGAGCATCAGCCCGGTGGCGATCAGGTCGGTCCGGCCGGAGATCCAGGCCACCGACTCGCAATGCACCGGGTGGACGGCGAAGACCAGGGCCGAGGCCAGGGCGACCCCTCCCCGCCGGGGAAAGAGCCGGGAGAGGAAGAGGAAGACCAGGGCCGAGACGGCCCCGTGGAGGAGGACGTTGGTCAGGTGGAAGCCGAAGGGGCGGGGACCCCAGAGGGAGAAATCGGCCATCAGGGAGAGGCTGACCAGCGGCCGGTAGTAGCCGTACTTGATCTCCTCGTCGGCGTGCTCGAAGTAGTCGCGGAGGAAGAGGGAAGAGAAGTAATTCAGGTGCTGGAGCTTGTAGTCCTGGAGGATCAGGGTCCGGTCGTCCCAGACGAAGTCGCCCGAAAGGCTGTTCAGGAAAGGCAGGACCGCCGCCAGGGCGACCAGGACAACGAGGTGCTTCTTCTTCAGCCCGGTCATCATCATAACCGAGGGCCTTCCGGAAAGGCTCAGTTCAGGTACCCGAGCGAGCGCAGCTCCTTGATCTCCTTCTCCCCCAGCGGCTCGTCCGCCGGGGGTGCTTCGAAGAGGCGGTGGGCTTCCAGCCACCTCTCCAACTCGCCCTCCAGGGAGCGGGCGCGCTCCGGCTCCTCCCCGATGAGGTTCCGCTGCTCTCCCGGGTCCCGGGCCAGGTTGTAGAGAGCCCGCCGCTCCCCCCCGCCGCCCCGGCGGACGAACTTCCAGTCCCCCCGCCGGATCGCCTCCTGCTGCCGGGCGGCCCGGGCCCGGCTGAGTTCGGCGAAGACCGCCCGGTCCATATCCTCCGGGCCGCCGGCCGTGAGGGGCAGGAGCGACCTTCCCTGGAGCCCGGCAGGGGGCGCGACACCCGCCGCCTCGCAGATGCTGGGGAAGATGTCCATGATCGAGACCGGCTGCTCGACCGTCCGCGCCGCCGGCGCCCCCCCGGCGGGGGCGATGATCAGCGGCACCCGGACCTGCTCCTCGAAGAGCGAGCTGCCGTGTCCGAGCTCGCCCCGCTCCAGGAACTCCTCCCCGTGGTCGGAGGTGACGATGAACAGCGTGTTGTCGGAGTCGGGGAGGGCTTCGACCAGGGCCCGGATATGGTCGTCGGTGTAGTTGATCTCGCTGTCGTAGAGGTCGCGGAGGGCCTGGGGGGCGGCGGGGTCCGACCTGATCTCATCGAGCATCTCCCGGAGCTTCTTCATCGTCCGGTGCGAGTATTTCCGGTAGGAGGTCTTGTCCGGGTTGTATGCCGTGATCCAGGGCCGACAGGGGAAGTAGGGGTCGTGGGGGTCGAAGTAATGGATCCAGAGAAAATACGGCCGGGATCGGCGGATCTCGGGGAGCATCTCCTCGAAGGCCCGGTTCGCCGCCGGGGCCCGGGAGAAACCGAGATTGGCGAAGCGGCGAAAGCCGCGGTCGAAGCCGTTGGCCTCGGTCATATGGAGGTTGGTGGAGATCCCGAAGGCGGTGTAGCCGTTCTCGGCCAGGTGGGCGGCGATCACCGGGAAATCCGCCACCAGCATCTGCTGTTCCATCACCCTCCTCCGGGCGGCGTCCATCTGGCCGTGGATGACGCCGTGGCTCCGGGGGGAGAGCCCGGTGAAGATCGAGGCCATCGAGGGTGGGGTCCAGGAGGAGGTGGCCCAGGCGTTATTGAAGAGCGTGCCGCGGGCGGCCAGGGAGTCGAGGAAGGGGGAGGTCTTCCGGTGGTAGCCGTAGCCGGAGAGATGGTCGGCCCGGAGGGTGTCGATGGTGATCAGGACGACGTTCCGCCCGGTGGGGGTGGGGGTCGCGGGGGGAACCGGCCGGCCGCAGCCGGCGGCGAGGGCCGCCGCAACAAGCGGCGCGAGACGGCGGGCGGTCTCCGTCACTGCCCCTCCCCTTCAAAGGACCAGGCGCTCGCCGACGGCGAGGGCCTTCGCCCGGAGGCCCCTCGCGGCGGCCTTCCGGACGAAGTCCGCGGGATCGGCCTTGATGACGTCGAAGGTGCCGTAGTGCATCGGCACGCTCAGCCCCGCCCCGAGCAGCTCCGCCGCCTTCACCGCGTCGTCGGCGTCCATCGTGAAATTGCCGCCGATCGGGAGGAGGGCGACGTCGATCCGGTTCATCTCCCCGATGAGCTTCATGTCGTAGAAGAGGCCCGTGTCGCCCGCGTGGTACACGGTGGCGCCGTCCGCGATCACGAGGAAGCCGCACGGATTGCCCAGATAGAGGATGCCGTCCTCCACGGGCAGCCCGGAGCCGTGGAAGGCGATGGTGAGCTTCACGCGGCCGAAGGGGAAATCGTGCGCCCCTCCGATGTGCATCGCGTGGACGCGCGCCCCCTGCCGTTCGCAGTGCGTCGCCAGCTCGAACGGCGCGATGATCGTCGCGCCGCAACGCCTCGCGATCTCGATGCCGTCGCCGAGGTGGTCCGGGTGGCCGTGCGTGAGGAGGACGTAGTCCGCCTCCACCGCCTCCGGCCCGCACCCCGCGGCGGGGTTCCCGCTCAGGAACGGGTCGATGACGAGCCGCGCCTTCTCGAGTTCCACCAGGAACGCGCCGTGGCCGAGAAACGTGATCGCCGGCATGGTCCGCCTCCTCTCCGCCCCCCTCAGCCGCCGGGGGGCCGCCGCCGCGCCGCCGCGTAGCGGCGCATGAACGCCGCCATGCAGCGGATCCCCTCGAAGTAATCGTCGAGCACGATGTTCTCGTTCGGGGCATGGTCGTTCGACTCCGGGTTCCCGATGCCGAACGCCACCGAAGGGATGCCGAGCGTCCCGCAGACCTCGCCGAGGGGGCCGCTCCACGGCGCCACCGGGTAGACGATCGGCTCCCGCCCGGAGGTCTCGCGCGCCGCCGCGGCGGCCGCCTCGACGATCGCGTCCCCGGTGCCGGTGGCGGCGGGCACGAAGCGGCCGAGCGACCGGACCTCCACGTCCGCGAAGCCGCGCGCGTCGAGGTGGCGGCGGAGGCGCGCGAGCATCGCCTCCGACGTCATGTCCGGGACGAAGCGGAAGTCGAGCTTGGCCGACGCCTCGGCGGGGAGCACCGTCTTCGAGCCCGGCCCGGTGTAGCCGGCGTGGAGGCCGCAGATGGCGCAGGTCGGCGCGTACAGGTACTCCCGCACGAGGTCCCCGCCGGTCAGGCCCCGCACAAACCCCCGCAGGCCGTGCTGCGCCCTGAACCCTTCTTCGTCGAACGGGATCCGGCGCACCGCCTTCTCCTCCGCCGGCGTGAGCGCCCGCACCTCGTCCGTCCACCCGTCGATCGAGATCCGGTCGCCGGCGTCGAGGAGCGAGGCGAGGGCGTGGACGAGGCGCCAGGCGGGGTTCGGGACGATCGCCGCGTTCGAGGAGTGCATGTCGGTGCGCGCGCCCCGCGCCGTGAGCTCGACGGCGAGGTGCCCCTTGAGGCCGCAGGTGACGATGGGGCGTCCCTTCGCGTCCTTCCAGGAGAGTTCCCAGAGGCAGCCGTCGGCGCGGAGGAGTTCCGCGTGCCCGCGCACGAACCGGGCGAGGCGCTCCCCGGCGCCCGACTCCTCCTCCCCCTCGACGAGGAACTTCACCTTGAGCGGAAGCCCCCCGGCCGCCGCGAGGGCGCGCACCGCGTGGATGCGCGCCATGAGGTTCCCCTTGTCGTCGTTCGCACCCCGGCAGTAGAGCCGGCCGCCGGCGACCGACGGCTCGAACGGCTCCGTCCGCCACCGGTCGAGCGGCTCCGGGTGCTGGACATCGTAGTGGTTGTAGACGAGGAGCGTCACCGGGCCGTCGCCCGCCTCGGCGCAGACGATCGGCGGGCCGTCCGGGAACTCGAACAGCTCCGTCCGCGCCCCGTCCCGCCGCAGGACCCGCTCGATCCACGCCGCCGCCGCCGCGAGGGCGGCCGCGTTCCCGGCGACCGAGGGGATGCGGCAGAGATCCTTCAGCTCGCCGAGGAACTCGTCGGCGTGCGCCTCGATGTACCGCTCAACCCCGGCCATGGAACCTCCCGTCGCCGCCTTGACATCCCGCGCGGGCGGTGGTACTCATAGTGGTGGTGACCGCGATGCGAACCGATGGAAACGCGCCGCCGGGCGCGCCGGCGGGCGACCTCGATTTCGAGATCGGGTTCTACGCCGCGATTATACGGCAGAACCCGTTGTATGTCGAGGCGCTCTCGCTCCTCGGGGACGCCTACACCCGGACGGGGCGCTACCGGGAGGGGCTCGAGATCGACCGGCGCATCACCGCGCTCCGGCCGGAGGACCCCGTCGCGCACTACAACCTCGCCTGCTCCCTCAGCCTCCTCCGCCGGAAGCGGGAGGCCCTCGGGAGCCTGCGGCGCTCGATCGAGCTCGGCTACCGCGACCTCGCGCACCTCACGACGGACGACGACCTCGACCCGCTCCGGACCGAGCGGTCGTTCCACCGGATCGTCCGCATGCTCTGCAAGAAAATCCTCGAGGGGGCCGCGGGCGGCGGCCGCTGATTCCCCTTACGGGACGCGCGCGATCGAGCGCACCGAGAAGAGGACGAGCGCGTCGCCGTCGACGGGGCAGACGCTGAGGCGGCCGCGCACCGAGACCGCCTCCCCCGACCGGAGCGCCGCGAGCGCCTCACGGTTCGCCTCCGTGTTCGGCATGTAGCACGGTACGCCGAAATCCTCCAGGTAGAACTTGAGCGCGCGCGCGCCGTCCAGGTTCAGGTCCCGCTCGTAGGTGGTGAAGAAGGTCGAGACGAGGGAGAACCGGTCCGTGAATTGCACGTGCTCCCCCGCGTACTCCTCCGGGGCCGCCGCGACCTCGTGCGGGGCCGCCTCCTCGTGCGCGGCGTCCGGCGGGAAGGGGGCGAAGACGTCGTGCTCCTCCGCGAGCGCCCAGCCGGCCTCGATCCGGCTCACCCGCAGGACGTAGTACGGATTGCTGAACCGCTTCATGCCGGCCGCGAGCTGCTCGATCCTGCCGGCGACCGTGACCCTGTCGTTCTTCCGGATGGGGTCGAGGCGCTGCATGTTCTTCAGGTCGTACCTCGAGACCAGGCACCGCAGCTTGGAGTCCCTGAGGTTGAACCGGAGGAAGTACGGGCCGCGGAACCCCCGCTTCCGCTCGAGTTCGGGGAAGTTCTGGTTGAAGTCGCCCATGTAGTCCGTGACGACGACCTTCCGGCCGACGAGGCGGCGGGAGTCGATGACCCGGTCATCCACCTCGCCGCCCCGGAGGGCCTGGATGGTCACCTGCGCCGGGGCGGCGGCCGCCACGAGCGCGAGGAGGAGGCAGATGGCGAGCGCCCTCATGGCGCGTCCCCGGCGGGGCCGCGCCCCGCCGCCTCCACGCGGGAGGAGAGCTCGCCCACCGCCCCCGAGAGCGACCGGATCTCCCGCTCGATCTCCCCCAGCAGCCGCCGGGAGTCGCCGATGGCGCCGTCGGCCGCCTCGGCGTCCGCCTCGCGCGCCGCCTCCAGGGCGGCGGCGTCGCCCCGCATCCCCGACGAGATGTCCGCCTGGCTGCTCTCGATGGTCCCGAGCGCGCCGGCCTGGCGCTCCTGCGACCGACCGATCGCATCGACCGCCCGCAGCATCTCCCGCTGGCCCTCCTCCACCCGCTCCTGCGATCGGAGGAGATCCTCGTCGACCGGGACGGCGGCACGGGTGTCGATCTCGATGTACGTCCTGCTGCGGACCGCGCCGGCCTCATCCCCGGCGCCGGCCCCGCCGTCCAGGTAGTCGACCCGCTTGAGGATGACCCTCCCCCCGCGTCCGATCGCCTCCTCCACGACGCCCATCGCGCCGTCGGCCTCCGGCCCCTCCGCCGGCTGGGCGCCGAGGAGCGCGGGGAGCGCCGCGACCGCCGCCGCTCCCATGACCACCCGCCGCCGGTTCATCCGCCGCCCCTTCTTCGTTGCCGACACGCGACCGGAGGGAGACGCCCCTCAGTCGCCGCCGTCGGAGAGCATCTCCTCCAGCAACCCGCTCATGTCGTCCGCCCGGAGGTCGCCGTCGAGGCGCAGGTCGTCGAGGCCGTCCTCCATCCGCCGCTCCATCATCCGGAAGCCGTCATCCAGGGCCGAGGCCTGGTCGCGCACGTTGAGTGCGAGCCGCTCGATCATCACGTCCATGTCCTTGATCGTCCCCTCGACGCCGCGGATCCCCTTCCCGATCTCCTTCATCGTGACGGACATCTCCGCCGTCGTCCCGGCGATGTCCGTCACCCGAGCGGCGGTGCCGGCCACCTCCCCCACCAGCTTGTGCGTCTCGCCGCGGGACGACTTCATCCCGAGGACGACGTCCCGCACGATGTTCTCCACGCGCGCGGTCCTCGAGCCGAGCAGCGCCTGGTGGTTCGCGATCGCGCCCAGCGCCTTGAGGAGGATGAGCTGGTTCCTGAGGATCTCCCGCTGGGTCTGCAGGAGATGGATCTGCCGCTCGGCGTCCCCCGCCCCCTCGACGCGGAGGATGTAGACGTTCCCGGGGAGGGGCGCGCCCGCCGCCGGCCCCTCGACGCCCCGCGCGGGGGAGATGCCGGGCGCCCCGCCGCCGAAACCGGCGGCCGCGTCGTTCAGTCGGACGAGGTCGTCCGCCCCCGCAAGGCCGCCCCGCAGCAGGAGCTCGATCGCGTCGAGCGCCGGCCTCGCCGCCGCGTCACCGGGTGCCGGCGGTCCGCCGTCGGGGCCGGCCGAGGCGGCGGCTGCCCAGACGGCCGCCGCGCACGCCGCGAGCCGCAGCCCCGCACCCCGCCGCATCCTCATCGTCCGCCTCTCATCCGCGCAGGCCCGTCCCGGCCGGCTAGAGCACGTCGCCCATGTCCCCGATCGCCCGCCCCAGCTGCTCGAAGTCGATCTCCATGTCCTTGATCGCGCCGTCCAGGTCACGGATCTGCTTCCTGATCTTCTCGACGGTCGCCGCCATCTCGTTCGTCGTCCGGGCGATGTCGATGACCCTCGCGCCGGTCGACGCAGTCTCCCCGCGCAGCCGGTCCGTCTCGGCCGCCTGCGCCCGCATGCCGAGCGTCATGTCGCGCGCCGCCGCCTCCGTCCTGGCCGTCCGGCTGTCCACGCGCCGCTGGTGGACCGCGGCGGCGTTCACCGCCCGGAGGAGGGCGAGCTGGTTGGCGAGGATCGCCCGCTGGAGCCGGAGCATCTCGATCTCCCTCCCGACGGCGCGCCGCTCCATCCGGAGGATGTAGACGTCCCGGGGGCGTCCGTCCGGCTCGGGCTCCATCCCCTCCTCTCCGCGCGGCAGTCGGATCCCCTGGACGGGGGACGAGCCCTCGCGCAGGACGATCACCCGCTCCGCCTCCTCGAGCGGCGCGGCCCCGCCGGCCTCCGCCGCCGGGACGGGGAAGAAAAGCGCCGCGAGGAGCGCCGAAACGAGCGCGCGCGAACGACCCGCGCCGCCCTGCCGCACCCGCGCCCGCCGTGGAATCATCACCCGCCCCTCTCCTGGACGACGCCGGGAGGATGGCGCCCTCCCTTTCTCGTTTGTAATGTCGCACGCCGCCGCCCGGTTGTTGTCATGAAAATGTCAACCCATTGTGAGAAAACGGGCCCGGTGTGGTATGCTGGCGGTCTCATTCGGGGGGAGACCGGGGATGCCGAGCCGACTTGCCGTCCTGGCGTTCGCCGTCATTGCCGCCGTCGGGGGGACCGCGGCGGAGCCCTGGACGATGTTCCGCCGGAACGCCGCGCGCGACGGCCGTTCTCCGCATGAGGGGCCGCTCACCGGCGCGCTCGCCTGGAGCTACGAGGCAAGCGGCGACGTCTTCTCGTCCCCCGCCGTCGGTCCCGGCGGGGACGTCCTGTTCGGCGCGCGTGATGGCCGCGTCTATCGTCTCTCGCCGTCGGGCACGCTCGTCTGGAGCTACGCCACCGGCGCCGACGTGTACTCGTCCCCGGCGGTCGGATCCGGCGGCGCGGTCTTCTTCGGCTCCTCCGACAACCGCATCTACGCCCTTGACTCCCTCGGCTCGCTCGCCTGGAGCTACCAGACCGGCGGGGACGGCCACCTCTACTCGTCTCCCGCCGTCGGATCCGGCGGCACGGTCTTCTTCGGCTCGTCCGACAACCGCATCTACGCCCTCGATTCCCTCGGCTCACTCGCCTGGAGCTACGAGACGGGGGCCGACGTGTACTCGTCGCCCGCGGTCGGATCCGACGGCAAGGTGTACGCGGGGGCGGGGGACAACCGCATCTACGCCCTCGATTCGGGCGGCGCCCTCGCCTGGAACTACGAGACCGGCGACAAGGCCCACTCGACGGCCGCCCTGGGTACGGACGGGCGGGTCACCGCCGGCTCGTGGGACGGCAGGATCTACTCGCTCTCGTCGGCGGGAGCCCTCCTGTGGAGTTACGGGACAGGAGACCAGGTCTGGTCGTCGGCGGCCCTCGGGGCGGACGGGTCGGCCTACGTGGGCTCCCAGGACAACGTCCTCTACGCCCTCACTCCCTCCGGCGCGCTCCGCTGGTCCTACGCGACCGGCGGGAATATCGTCTCCTCGCCCGCCCTCCGCGGGGACGGGATCCTCTACCTGGGCTCCCACGACATGAACATGTACGCCGTCGGTGACGACGGCGCCCTCGCCTGGAGCTACGCGACGGGCGGGAAGATCAACTCCTCGCCCGCGATCTGCGACGCCGGCCGCGTGTACGCCGGCTCCGACGACAACCGGCTCTACGTCTTCGAGGGGCCCGCCGCGCCGACGCCCACGCCGACGCCCAACTACTTCAACCTCGAGGCGGGCCCCGACGAGGTCGCCCCCGGCGGCGCCGTCACGCTCGATTACTTCGCCCCCAACCTCGAGTACAAGTACTGGTGGAGGCCGGTGGACATCTACGTCGCCGCGATCCGCGACCCGGTCGTTGCGGACGGCCCCTCGAGCGTGGACGACGCGCTCGCCGGCGGCGACGTGTACATCTTCGGGCCCGGCATGAAGGAGTTTTACCGGTACGAGGGGAGGGTCGGCACGCCGGCCTACCGCGCCGTCCGCTTCCCCGACACCCTGCCCTTCGGCTCGGTGACGGTCGCCATTCCCGCCGCGGGCGGCGTCGGGGGGAGATGGGTCTTCGCCGCAGTCCTCTACTACGGCGCCTCGAGCGGCAGGGAGGGCCCCGTCCGCACCGACGGCCTCCCCGTCGAGAACTCAAACCCCTTCACCATCCGCTGACCCCGATTGCTGTTTTCCCCGGGGGCAAGCAGCGACGTCAGGACCCGGTGCAGCGCCGGCGCGTCCGGCGCGCTCCGGACGAGCGAGCGGTTCTCCGGCGGCGCCATGGCCCGCGCGATGGCGCAGAGGATCTGGACGTGGAGGTCGGCCGCCCCCGACGGCGTCGCCAGGAGGAACACGTTGTTGACGGGCGCGCCGTCCGGTGCGTCCCAGTCGATCCCCTCCGCCGAGCGCCCGAAGGCGAGCGCCGGGTCCTTCAGGCCGTCGAGCCGCAGGTGCGGGACCGCCACGCCGTCGCCGATCCCCGTGCCGAACTCCCGCTCGCGCGCCATCGCCCCCGCCGCGATCGTCTCCGGGTCGGCCGCGTCGGGCCGCCGCGCGAGGAGGGCGGCGAGCCGCCCGATGGCCTCCTCGGGCGTGGCGGCCCGGAGGTCCGCGCTGACCGCCTCCGGCGCGAGGAACGCCGCCGGCGCGACCGCCGCCCGCCGGGCCAGGGACCTCGCCATCCACGGCCCCATGATGAGCGACGAGAAGACGGCGCTGAAGACGATCGCCACGAACACCTCGGTCGTGATGAGCCCCGCCCCCCCCGCGAGAAGGGCGATCACGATCTGCATCTCCCCCCCGGGCGTGTGCGCGATCGAGATCAGGTCGCGGTTGACGCGCGGCACCCGGGTCCAGGTCACGCCGAGCCAGGCGCCCAGGTAGCGCCCGGCGATGCCGACGGCGCACATGAGCAGCACGAGCGGCAGGTCGAAGCTCGCGGCGAAATCGATCTTGAGGCCGATGTTCGCGAAGAAGAGCGGCGCGAAGAGCGAGTGCCCCATCTGGGCAATCACCCCGCGCGACTGCTCTGAGAGGCTCTTCGCCTCGCCCACGACCACCCCCGCGATGAAGAAGCCGAAGAGGGCGTGGATGCCGATCCCCTGCGTGAAGGCGCCGAAGAGCAGCGCGAGGACGGCCGTGACGGTCAGCGAGCTCGCGGGCTCCGGGAGGCGGCGCGCCCGCACGGCGTCGAACACCCTCGTCGAGAGGCGCCGGCCGAGGGTGAGCGCCAGCGCGGCGAAGCCGACGGTGGCGGCGAAGATGAGGAGGACGGGGCCCGCCTCGACGGCCGCCCGCGAGAAGACGCCGAGGATGATGGTGAACAGCACCCACCCGATGATGTCGTTCACCGCCAGGGCCGACATCACCAGGAAGCCGAGGTCCGCCTTCAGCAGGTTCAGGTCGTGGAGCACCCGCGCCGTGACGGGCATCGCGCTGATGGTCATGATGGTCGCCATGAAGAGCGCGAAGACGAACCGCTGGCCGGGGTCCACCATGTACCGGGCCGGCAGGAAGACGACCGCCGCGAAGGCGACGGCCATCGGGATGACGATGTCGGAGAGGGCGATGACGAAGGCGCTGCCGCGCTGGCGCCACGCGATCGAGAAGTCGATCTCGGTGCCGGTGTCGAGGAGGAGGAAGAGCACGCCGAGCCAGGCGATCGTCTCGAGCATGCCCTGCTGGATGGCGTCCGGCGGGAAGAGGGCCTCCCGCAGCCCCGGCAGGAGGCGCCCCAGGATCGTGGGGCCGAGCGCGATCCCGACGAGCAGTTCCGCCGTCAGCGCGGGCTGCCGCCACCGCCGGAACAGTTCCCCGAGCCCTCGCGTGCAGGTGATGAGGACGAAGAGCTGCACGAGGAACAGGAATATGTGCGACTCGTCGAGGTAGTGCATCGGCCCGCCTCCCCCACAGGGCGTCTATATACGGAATGGCCCCGTTCCGCGCAAGCGAAATCGGCGCCCGGCCGCCGCCGATTCACGCGGGCATCCGTTCGCATCAGCGGTTGCTTCCCCGTGTCGGCATGGAGTTCCCACCCGGTCGATTCCGTGATATACTGATCGATTATCATAACCATTACTCTGCATACAATGCCGCGCGCGGCTCGGCAGACAGGAGGGGCTTCGATGAAGGTGATGCTCAGGTCGGCGGCGGCCCTCGCGCTCCTTGCGGTGACGCCCGCGCCGTCGGGCGCCTCCCCGTGGCCCATGTTCCGCCAGAACATGGCGCTCACGGGCAGGTCCTCGTATTCGGGCCCGACCGTGCCGACGCTCATCTGGAGCTACCAGACGGCCGGCGACGTCCACTCATCCCCCGCGATCGGGAGCGACGGCGCCGTCTACGTCGGCTCGGGCACCACGTACGCATACGACAACAACCTGTACGCCTTCGAGCCGGACGGCACGCTCCGGTGGAGTTACCTCACCGGGGGCGTGGTGGCATCCTCCCCGGCGGTCGGCGCGGACGACACCGTCTACGTCGGCGACGGCGAGCAGTCGCCCCAGGGCGGCCGGCTGTACGCCGTCTCCTCCGACGGCTCGCTCCTATGGAGCTACTTCACGGGCAACAACTGGGTCGAGTCCCCGCCCGTCATCGGCCCCGACGGCGACGTGTACGTGGGGTCGATGGCCAGCATGTTCTATCGCTTCAGTTCGTCGGGGTCGCTCGTCTGGAGTTACAATATGCCGTTCGGCACCTTGAACGCGGCATCCGTTGCCGATGACGGGACCATCTACGTCGGATCCCGCGGCAACCGGATCTACGCACTGGACTCGGACGGGACGGCGGCGTGGACGTTCATCACCTGGCGTCCCCCCGGAAACTCCTCCCCCGCCATCGGGCAGGACGGCAGGATTTACCTCGGGGTCGAACAGGGCTTCGGCCTCTTCTACTCCTTCACGCCGGAGGGCGCCCTCTCCTGGAGCTACACCACGAGCCCCGGCGTGGAGACCGACGGGGTCTTCTCCTCGCCCGCGATCGGGAGCGACGGGACGGTCTACGTCGGATCGGACAGCAACCACCTCTACGCCTTCACCTCGGACGGAGCGCTGTCCTGGAGCTACCACATGTGGGATGATGTGTGGTCCTCCCCCGCCCTGGACGCCGACGGGAGGATATACGTCGGCTCCCGGGCGAACACCATTTACGCCTTCAACTCGGACGGCTCGCTCATCTGGACGTTCTACACCGGGGCCAATGCGCGCGTCAACTCCTCGCCGGCCATCGGTTCCGACGGGAGGATCTACGTGGGGTCGCGCAACACCCGGCTCTACGCGATAGGCGTGTCGCCTCCCACGCCCACGCCGACCAGGACGCCGACGGCGACGGCCACGCCCACCGACACGCCCACGCCGACGGCCACGCCCACCGATACGGCGACGCCGGGACCGACCGCGACGCCGACGATAACGCCGACCGGCCAGCCGGCGCCCACCCGCACGCCGACGGGCTCGCCCACGCCCGCCCCCGCGCCCGACGCCGAGATCGTCCTGAACGGCACCTCGTTCAGGCCGGGCGACGCGCTCCGGGCGACCTTCCGGCTGAACCGCTCCGTCGAGCGCCCCTTCACGGCCTTCGCGGTCGTGCAACTGCCGGACGGCTCGATGCTGAACGCCCTCACGCTCGACGTGCCGCTCAGGCCGGTCGCCTCGAACGTCCCGCGCCTCGACGCGCCCTTCACCTACCCGCTCATCGACCGGAACATCCCCGCGGGCGCGCCTGAGGGACGGTACGAGGTGATCACGGCGTTCTTCGACCCGTCGGGGCCGATCACCGGCCTCAAGGACGCCTTCCTCGTCGCGACCGGGCCGTTCCGGGTCGGCGATTAGGCGATCCCGGGATCGGGCGATCGGGCGGGCTTGCGTGTGCCGGCGGACGGCGCGCGTTCACCGGATCGCCGCGCTCTCCGGGCACCAACCGCGGAAGGCGCTGACAACTCGTCGCCGATCGCTCGACGGTCGATTCCTGGAAGCGGTTTCCGGCCCTCACACTGAAATAAGAATAGTTCTTCCCTGCTTCTGGAGGTTTGGTATATGCTTTGATTCGGGGTCGTATCGCATGAGTGTGCCCGTGTCGCCGACAGGAGAGGGGCGGTGGCGGAAGCCGCGGCCGCATCCTGTTTCGGGATGCGGTTTTTTTACGTCTCCTGCCGGCGGGCGGCGCCCGCCGGAGGCCGGAAAGGATATGTGACGTGAGGAGGCGCACGATGAGAATCGCGGCGATGGCGGCGGCAGTCCTGCTCTGCGCACCGCACTGGTGCGCGGGCGCGGAAGGGTACGAGGTCCTGCACGGTTTCGCGGGCCCGCCGGGCGACGGGGCGGTGCCCTGGGACGCCCTCCTCCTTTCGGGGGGTTCGATCCACGGCGTCACCGTGGGCGGCGGCGCGAACGACGAGGGCACCGCCTACACGTTCACGCCCTCCGGGTCGCAGCAGACGGTCCTCCACGACTTCGGGAATGATCCAAACGACGGCAGCTCTCCGCGCGGCGGCCTCGTCGCCGACAACGGCACGCTCTACGGCGTGACGGAATTGGGCGGCACCTGGACCTTCGGGACCATCTTCGCCATCGAGAACGGGACATACAACATCAAATACGAGTTCGAGGGCGTTCCCAAGGAGGATGGCGCAGAGCCAACGGGGCCGCTCCTCCTCGAGGGCGGAACGCTCTACGGGATGACCACGCTCGGCGGGAAGGACGACTGCGGCACCATCTTCTCCGTCTCCACCGATTTCGACACTCCCGCCGTTCTGCATCATTTCAGCGGGCCGGACGGGCAATTTCCGAGGGGCGGCCTCGTCTCCGACGGCTCGAAACTCTATGGCATGACGGGGTTCGGCGGCGGCCTGCCGGACTCCTACGGCGTCCTCTTCTCGATCGGGAAGGACGGCGCCGGCTTCGAGGTACTGCACCGGTTCGGCGAAACCGCCGGCGAAGGCCTGGCGCCATTCGGGGATCTCGTCCTCGAGGAGGGCAGGTTGTTCGGGACGACGATCGCGGGCGGGGGCGATGACATGGGCACCGTCTTCGGCATCAATACCGACGGCGGCGACTTCACGGTCCTCCACAGTTTCAAGGACGATTCGCGGGGCGCCCTGCCCATGACCGGCCTGATGGCCGACAGGGGCCGCCTCTTCGGCACGACCATGGGCGGCGGCGCGGGCAATTACGGGACCGTCTTCTCGCTGCGCACCGACGGCGGGGCATTCACCGTCCTCCACGAGTTCAAGGGGATCGACGACCCGTCGGACCCGGACGGCGCCCTTCCCTCGGGACCTCTCGCGACCGACGGGTCGAAGGTCTACGGGACCACTTTCGAAGGCGGGACGAGCGACTCCGGCACGCTCTACGCCTTCGACCTGCCGACGCTCCCCCTCGCCATCATGCTGAACAAGACCGTCCTCCGCGCGGGCGACCGCCTCACCGTGGACGTGGAGGTCCAGCCGATCGCGCAGGCGTTCGACGCGTGGGCGGTCATCCTCGGAGACACCTCCTCCTACTCGATGGTCCTCGGAAGGCCCGGCGAGGTGCGGAGCGGCGCGCGGCCGCTCGCGCGGAACGTGGGCGGGCTGGGCACCATCTACACGGGGCGGCTGCTCGACCTCGCGATCCCGCAGGGCGCGGCGGGATCGTACCGGGTGATCGTGGGCCTCGTGCCCGAGGGGACGACGCCGACCGGCCCGGAGAGCTGCATCGCGGGGTACGTCGACGAGCGCGCCGTGACGGTGAAATAGCGGGCGCGCATCGCTCGATCGGTTTCCGGGGGGGGGTCGTGCCATCCCCCCCCGGGGGGGGCGCTGACGGCGGGCCGGGCGGCGCATGCGGAGGGGAAACATGAGAATGGCGGGAGCAGTGGCGGTCCTCGCGGGGATGGTGATCGCGGGGGGAGCACCGGCGGAGGGGGATGAGGCCCGCACCACCGGGAGGCCGTGCGAGCCGCGCTGCAAGCTCGCCTACCCGACCGATCCGATCGCCGATATCGAATGGTCGGCAGGCACATCGGGCGTTGCCGACATCCAGAAGGCCTTCAATGACGCGCGCGCGGCGGAGAACGCCCAGCTCGGGACCGCGGTCCCGTCGCTCTCGATGCCCTCCCAGGCGGAATGGGACGCCCGCTCCGACGGCCAGAAGGCGCTGTGGCTGATCAATCGGGAGCGCGAGGACCGAGGCGTCGCGCCGCTCCACGGCGTCGAGTCCAACGTCACGGGCGTCGCGCAGAACTACGCCGACTACCTCCTCGCGAACGACGCCTTCGACCACAACGCGGACGGCCACAATCCCTGGTGGCGCCTCGATCAGAACCCCGCCATCGGCGCCTGCCGTGATTCCCTCAACGTCGCCGAGAACCTCGCCGTCTTCGTCACCAGCGGGACGAGCATCCCGCTGCCGGTCGAGCGGTCCGTCTACATGTGGATGTACGAGGACAGCGGCAGCGCGTGGGGGCACCGGCACTGCGCCCTCTGGCATCCGTACACCGACAACAGCGGCCCGGCGGGGAGGGAGGGCTTCCTGGGGATCGGGCGCGCCTCCGGCGGGCCGTACCAGGGCCCCTTCTCGCAGCAATGGAACTTCGCCGAGCTGATCGTGATGAACGTCTTCGATCCGTGCGCCTCGTGGGTCTACGCGCCGGAGCCGGGCCCCGGCCCGACGCCCGTCCCCGGGACGAATTGCATCAACCTCGCCGCGGGGCCGCCGGTCGTGGCGCCGGGGGGGAGCGTCACGCTCGCCTTCAGCGCCCTCGCCGGCCGGTACGGCTTCGTCGGCGTCCCGCTTGACGTGTACGTCGCCGCGATCCGGGACCCGATCGCCGTCGGCAAGCCCTCGACGGTGGACGACGCGCTCGGCGGGGGCGCGGTGTACCTGTTCGGCCCGAACATGGCCGGCGCGTACCTCTACACGGGGAGGGTGCGGGGGCCCGCCTTCACGAACGTGGCCTTCAACGAGGCGGTGGCGACCGGCTCCCTGCGGGTGGCCGTGCCGCCGTCATCCGCCTACACGGGCACCTACGTCTTCGCCGCGGCGCTCGTCAACCGCGCCACCGGACAGTTCGTCCGGCTCGACCTGCCGGTGGAGAACTCCAACGCCTTCGAGGTCCGGTAGGAGGCGGGCGGATGTGCTAGAATGCCCCTCGGTGCGCGCCGGATGAAGGGGTACATCCAGCTCTACACGGGCGACGGGAAGGGGAAGACGACCGCGGCGCTCGGCCTCGCGCTCAGGGCGGCGGGCGCCGGGATGCGCGTCTTCATCGTTCAGTTCATCAAGGGGAGGGGCTACAGCGAGGATCGGGCGCTCGCCCGCCTGCGCCCGGCCGTCACCGTGCGGAGGTTCGGGCGCGGCTGCTTCATCCGACGCGCCCCCTCCCCCGCCGACGTCGCCGCCGCCCGGAAGGGGCTCAAGGCCGCCGAGGCGGCGCTCCTGTCCGGAAAGTACGGCCTCGTCATCCTCGACGAGGCGGCGGTCGCCGCGCGGCTCGGCCTCTTCCCCGTATCGGATCTCCTCCGCCTCGCGGACCTGAAGCCGCGCGCGGTCGAGCTCGTCATCACCGGGAGAGGGGCGCACCCGTCGCTCAAGCGGCGGGCGGACCTCGTCACCGAGATGCGCGAGGTGAAGCACTACTTCCGCCGCGGCGTGAAGGCGCGGCGGGGGATCGAGTGTTGATTGCGGCCCGCCGTGCCGGAGGCGTGCATTGCGGGCGGATGCCGATTGATAAGAAGCGGCATTCCCGGCTCGCATTCCACCTTGAGATAACAAATAGTCCATTCAGTCGGGGTGCAGTATCGGCCGTTCCGTGACGGAGGGAGAGGAGGTGAGCGGACGCCGGCCATGACGGGGGCGGCACACGGGTATCGGCGGGAATGTGAATCTCCACGCGGGCGGACCGGCCCCGCCGGCCGCCGGAGGGAGGATACGACGATGAAAATGATGCACGCGGTTCTTGCCTGCTGCCTGCTGGTAGTTCCGGCGATCGCGGACGCGCAGGCGTTCCAGCCGAACATCCTGCTGCTCAACGAGCAGTGCGATCCGAGCACGCCGTACTATCCCGGGGCGCTCAACAATCTCGGCCTCGCCTTCACCGAGACGGACAACGGCGACGATTTCCTCGCGGCGCTCACGGACGGCACGGAATGGGATCTGGTCCTCGTGGACGAGTACAATGAATACATCGGCGGCACCGCGCTCGCGGCGCTGTCCGACTACATCCGGAACGGCGGCCGCTGCGCGCTCAGCTACTGGGACCTCGACCCGACGATGGCGGGGGTCTTCGGGGCGGCCATCGGCGACAGTTACGAGACCCCGAAAACCGTCCACCGCTGGGATGCGGCGCATCCGATCTTCACCACCCCCAATACGGTCCCCGACCTGGCGCCCGTGCAGGACCCCTGCATGGTCGACGGGTTCTACCTCGAGCCGCTCGACGGCGCGACGGCGGTGGCCGGTTATACCCCCACGACCATGGACTTCCTGGCGGCGATCGTCATCGGGAACGGGGGCCGGACGATCCTCCTCGGGATCACGCCGGGGGTGTTCGGGCCCGACATGGAGAAGCTGCTCGAGAACTGCATCGAGTTCCTGCGGCCCCCGGCGCCGCCGCTCCGCCTGACGCTCAGCTCACTCGCGCCGGCGGTGGGGGGGGCCTTCACGGTGGACGTCGCGGTCCAGCCGCTCGCGCAGGCGTTCGACGCCTGGGGCGTCATCCTCGGCCCGAACGGCGTCTCCTACTCCTTCACGCTCGGCAACCCGGCCGCGCTCCGGAACGGCGCGCTGCCGCTCGCGACGAACGTCCCCGGCCTCGCGGCGCCGTACACGGGGCAACTGTTCACCATCGCCTCGATCCCGGCGGGCGCGGCGGGCGACTACACGATCGTCGTCGAGCTCGTCCCCGCGGGGATCCCGCCGCTCCTCCCGATCGACGGGTATGCGTCCGTCAAGAATGTCACGGTGCAGTAGGGCGGCGAATCCGGACACCGCGGAGGGGGGCCGGAAGGCCCCCCTCCTCTTTCCGGCGGAACACGCCGGCTCAAACAGGGACGCTCGGCGCGACGCGCGCGCGGCCCCTCAGCCCCACGTCTCGGGGCCGATCTGCTCGCCGAACCTCGCCCGCGCCCCCTCGAGCCGGGCGCGCGTCTCCGCGACGACCTCGAAGACCGCCGCCGGCGCGTCCGGGACGTGCTCCCGGAAGAACGCCTCGACCCGGTCCATCTTCGCGAGGTTCTCCGGGACGCGGATCGTGAACTGCGCGCGGTAGTCCTCCTCGGTGTACTCCCGGCCGACCACCTCCGGGAAGAGCCGACGGAGGTCCTCAAGGCGCGGGATCTTCCCGGTGGGGGTCGCGAGCGCCTCCGCGTCGCCGTGCACCCGCAGCTCCATCCACTTCACCCAGACGTGCTTGTCCCGGACGGCGTTGACGAACTTCCCGTCCGGGCCCCGGAGGAAGTAGTTCACGCCGAAGACGACCGGCGGCCGGCGGAGCCGCGCCCCGAACTCCAGGTTGTTCCGGACGTACTTTCCGAGCGGGATGGAGACAAAGTCCTGGATGCTCATCAGGTTGATCTCGGGCACGCCCTCCTTCCCGATGATGGCGAAGGTCGTCTCGGTCTCGAGGAAGGCGCCGTAGGCGACGATCCCGTGCCGCCAGTCGAACGCCTCCTGGACGGGGACGTAGGCCCGCGCGTCGCGGCCGCCGTACATGATCCCCCGCAGCTCGACGCCCGCCTGGTTGTCGAGTTCCGGGTCGCAGTTCGCGAGCGCCCTGAGCGCCACCGCGTACCGGGCGTTCTTGTGGGCCGGCGGGATTTCCGCCCCGGCGGCGTCGCGCTTCCCCTTCCGCCACGGGCCGGAGAAGTTCTCGCCCTCGCCCGGGATCTCCCTGCCCATGCCGAGCCAGTACGGGACGCGGTCCTTCACGAGGACGTTCGAGAAGATGACCTCGCCGGGGGTGGTGAGCACCTCCCAGATCGTCGGGTCGTCCTTTTCGTTCACGTTCTGGATGATCCCGAAGATGCCGGACTCGGCGTTCACCGCCCGGCAGGCGCCGTCCACGGCGCGGAAGTAGGCGATGTCGTCGCCGAGGATCGTCTCGCCGGGGAGCATCGCCGTCGAGGTCTTCCCGCAGGCGCTCGGGAAGGCGCCGGCGAGGTAGGTCTTCCGGCCGCCGGGGCCGCGGACGCCCATGAGGAACATGTGCTCGGCGAGCCAGCCCTCGGCGTCGGCGCGCCGGATGGTGAGGCGGAGGGCGAGCTTCTTCAGGCCGACGGTGTTCCCCGCGTACTGCGTGTTCACGCTGTAGACGGTGTCGGTGCCGTAGTCGATGTAGATGCGCTTCTTCTCCGGCTCCGCGCTCACCATCCGCCCGTCGAGCCGCCCCGCGGAGTGGAGCGTGGCGAAGAAGCGCGCCTCCCCGCCGAGCCGCCCGAACTGCTCGTAGCCGGGCCGGTAGAGGAGGTCGAGGGAATGGGAGACGTACCAGGAGTCGGTGCACTCCACGCAGGGGATGCAGAAGGCGGATCCGGCCGGCCCCAGCGACAGGAAGCGGACGATCATCGTCCGGCCCCGCATCGCCCCCTTGAGCAGCCCCCGCACCTCGGCGAGGCCCTCCTCCCGGCCGATCTGCTTGAGCGCCGGCGAGAGCGAGTCGCCCGCCGGCACAAGATACTTCGTCACCTCGCGGTCGCGCCCCTGGTCCTTCGGCCCGTCGAAATGGACCGTGTGGCCGGCCGTCGCGAGCGGCGCCTCCTCGCGCATCTTTACCGCTTGCCGGCGCGTCTCCGCGAGGCACTCCTCCGAGTCGTCCGCCACGAACACCGCCGCCGGCTCGCACAGCTCGACGGCGTCCGCGACGAACCGGTGGAGCGCCGGGTTCGCCACCGCCGCGAGCCGCCCGTAGTCGGCCTCCTCGAGCCGTGCCTTCAGGATCGAATCGACCTTCGTCTCGATTGCCATGGGATCGTCCTCCCCCTTCCGGCGGCGCGCGCCGCGCATCCGCCCGGTGAGGTGCGGGATTGTAGTACGGGACCCGGCGGGCGGCAAGGAGAATCTGAAGAACAATCACGATCCCGGCCACAAAGCGGAAATTCGCCACGGATCGACGCGGACTAATACTGATATTTGTTCTTGATTGCATGCGCCCGGCTGTGGTAGAAATTCGAATCGGAGGGGAACATGACGCTATGTGCCCGGCGGCATATAGCAATACGGGGAATGACGGGCGCGTCCCGGGGGACGCGCCCTTTTTCCCCGCGTGTCCCCCGTGCGAAAGGAGGCACCCCGTGAAAAAGGCATTGGCATTTGCGGCCGTGGCGGCGCTGTGCGCGTGCGTCGCGTCGCCCGCGCTCGCGCAGTACACCGTCCTCCACCAGTTCGCCGGCCAGCCGGATGACGGCTCGTATCCGGTGAACGGTCTGTGCGCCGACGGGAGCACGCTGTACGGCATGACCAACTACGGCGGGGCAATTGACGAGGGCACGATCTTCTCGATGAATCCGGACGGCGGCGCGTACACCGTCATCCATGACTTCGCGGGCCAGCCCGCCGACGGCGCGCATCCTATCGGCACCCTCGTTTCCGACGGGAGCAAGCTCTACGGGATGACCTACTACGGCGGTGCGAACGACTACGGGTCGATCTTCTCCATCAAGCCCGACGGCACCGGCCTCGCGCTCCTCCGCAGCTTCAACGCCACGACGGACGGCAACTATCCGTACGGCAGCCTCCTCCTCCAAAGCGGCAAGCTCTATGGCATGACCAGGTATGGGGGCACGAGCGACGAGGGGACGGTCTTCTCCATCAACACCGGCGGCACCGGCTACACGACCATGCACAGCTTCCAGGGCACCCCGAACGACGGCAGAGGCCCCCGCGGCGGCCTGATCTCCGACGGGAGCAAGCTCTACGGGATGACCTACTACGGCGGCGCGAACGACTACGGGACGATCTTCTCCATGAACGCCGCGGGGGGCGGCTTCACCGTCATCCATGACTTCGCCGGCCCGCCTGACGACGGCACCACCCCGTGCGGCACCCTCGTCTCCGACGGGAGCACACTGTACGGGCTGGCCTACTACGGCGGCGCGAACGACGAGGGGGCGGTCTTCGCCATCAAACCCGACGGCACGGGGTTCACGCTCCTTCACAGCTTCGACTTCACCGGGGCCCAGGACGCCGCCTGGCCCATGGGCGACCTGACGCTCGTGGACGGGACCCTCTACGGGGCGACCACGTGGGGAGGGACCGGCGGCGGCACGTATGGTTACGGGGCGATCTTCACGATGGGCACGGACGGCGGCGGCTACACCGTCCTCCACAGCTTTGCCAGTATGCCAAACGACGGAGAGTATCCCGGCCAGTACAGCGGCCTTCTGTTCCACGATTACACGCTCTATGGGATGTCCGAGGAAGGAGGGACGAACGATATCGGCACCATATTCTCCTACGCCCTCCCCACGCCGACGCCGACCCCCGTGCCGCAGGCCGAGATCCTCCTGAACGGGTCGTCGTTCAAAATCGGCGACCGGTTCCAGGCGACGTTCCGGCTGAACGAGACGGTCGCGCAGCCGTTCAACGCCTACGCGGTCGTGCAGCTCCCGGACGGCTCCATGCTGGACTGCATCACGCTCGGGAAGAAGATCGTCCCGGTGGCGACGAACGTCCCGCGGCTCGACGCGCCGTTCACGTACCCGCTCATGAACCTGAACGTCCCGGGCGGGGCGCCGGACGGCGACTACCGGGTGATGGCGGGCTTCTTCACGCCGGGCCAGCCGGTCACGAAACCGGAGGACGCCTTCCTCCTGGCGACCACGCCGTTCCGGATCGACAACTAGGCGACCGGGCGAAGGGGCGGGCGGCGCGGCATCGCCGCCCGCCCCGCCTTCCCCGCCGCGGGCCGGCGGCCGCCGCGCGCCCGACAGCGTCGCCCCCCCCCTCCACCGCCTGTCCGGATAGTCCGGAATAGTGTGTACTTTGCCCCCGCCCTGACCGATACTATTACACGTCACCGTCAGGGAGGAGGTCGCTTCAGATGCCCGAGAGGAGCCGGGACTGGTACCGCCAGGCCGAGCGGGACCTCGAGAGCGCGCGTGTCCAGTTGGGCGCCGGTTTTTTCGAGTGGGCGTGCTTCATCGCCCAGCAATCAGCCGAGAAGGCGGCGAAGGCGGTCTATCAGAAAATCGGCGCGGAGGCATGGGGCCACTCCGTTCTGGATTTGCTCACGGGGCTCGGGGAAAGGATGCCAGTGGAGGATTCCCTCCTCGATGAAGGCAGGAGGCTCGACAGGTACTATATCCCCTCCCGCTATCCGAACAGCTGGGTCTCCGGGTTCCCGGGCAGGTATATCACCGAGGAGGATGCACGCGGTGCCATCGCCGGTGCGGAAACAATCATACGGTTCTGCAAGGGTGTTCTGGCTGGATAGAGAGTTGCTGCACCGGGAACTGGTCAGCTCGGCCGCCGCCCTGTCGAGGAATCATCCAAACGTCAGGGAAGTCATCCTGTTCGGATCAGCCGCTCAGGGGAGAGCGACCGCTCACAGCGACGTTGACATCGCAATCATCGTGGACGGAACGGAAAGGCGCTTCATTGATCGTCCCGCCGAGTTCACGCGCCACTTTTCCCACATCGGCATGGGAGTGGACGTTTTCGTCTATACGGAAGAAGAGATTCAGGCGGGAATGGGCGCCGGACCGGGAGCTCTCGCGCGGGGGACGATACTCTTCCGGCGCAAAGGTGAGCGTCGACAATGAGCGAACGGAGGGTCGGGCGGTGCGGGGCGAGGAACTCATCGGCGTGATCGGCGGGCTGCTCGAGCGGAACGGGCGGAGGATCCTCCTCGTCGTCGCCGACGGGATCGGCGGCCTGCCGATGGAGCCCGGCGGGCCCACGGAGCTCGAGGCCGCGCGCACCCCGAACCTCGACGCCCTCGCCCGCGTCTCCTCACTCGGTCTCCTCGAGCCGGTCGGCCCCGGGATCACCCCCGGCAGCGGCCCCGCGCACCTCGCCCTCTTCGGCTACGACCCGGTCAAATTCAACATCGGCCGCGGCGTCCTCGAGGGGCTCGGCATCGACTTCCGGCTCACGCCGCGGGACGTCGCCGCCCGTTTCAACTTCGCGACCGCCGACCGCGCCGGCAACCTCACCGACCGCCGCGCCGGCCGCATCTCCACCGAGGAGAACCGGCGCGTCGTCGGAAAGCTCCGCGCGGGCCTCGAGGCGCCGGCGGGGACGGAGCTCTTCATCGAGACGGTGAAGGAACACCGCGGGCTCCTCGTCCTCCGCGGCGACGGCCTCCGCGGCGAGATCCACGACACCGACCCGCAGGCGCTCGGCGTCCCGCCGCTCCCGGCACGGGCGGTCGACCCCGCGGCGGAGCGGACCGCCGACGCCTTCAACCGCGTCATCGGGCAGGCCGGGCGCATCCTCGCCGGCGAGGAGCGGGCGAACACGATCCTGCTGAGGGGCTTCGCCCGGTACGAGCCGCTCCCCACGATGGAGGACCGCTACGGCCTCCGGGCCTTCGCCGTCGCCCAGTACCCGATGTACCGGGGGCTCGCCCGGCTCGTCGGGATGACCGTTGCCCCGCAGACCGCCTCCGCGGAGGAGGACCTCGCGGCGCTCGCGTCGAACGCCGGGGGCTTCGACTTCTTCTACCTCCACTTCAAGAAGACGGACAGCAGGGGCGAGGACGGCGACTTCGCGGGGAAGGTCGCCGCGATCGAGGAGCTCGACGCGATGGTCCCCCGCCTCCTCGCGCTCGAGCCGGACGTCCTCGCCGTGACGGCGGACCACTCGACGCCGTGCGCGCTCGCGATGCACTCCTGGCACCCGGTGCCGCTCCTCCTCCGCTCCCCGTACTGCCGGGGCGGGCGCGGGCGCTTCACGGAGGCGGCGTGCGCGGGCGGCGCGCTGGGCCTGAGACCCTCCGTCCACCTGATGCCGATCCTGCTCGCCCACGCGCGCAAACTCGCGAAGTTCGGGGCGTGACCCGGCGGGCGGGCCCTCCGCGGGAGGGGGGCGCGACACGCATGAAGGACTGGTCGGCGCTGACGGTCGACGAGATCGGGGCCGCCCTCGGCGGCGAGCCGCCGCCGGAGGGGGACCTCGCGGCGCTCGAGGCGGACCCGCGGGCGGGCGCGCGGGGACTCGCCGCCGCACTGCGGCGCCGGATGGCGGCGCGCCGCGAGGAGGCCGGCCGCATCGAGCGGATGCTCGAGCGCGAGCATTCGCTCTGGGCGCGCGGGGTGAGCTACGTGGCGGGCGTGGACGAGGTGGGCGTGGGGCCGTTCGCCGGCCCCGTCGTCGCCGCCGCGGTCATCTTCCCCCGCGGCGTCTCCATCCCCGGCGTCCGCGACTCCAAGGTCCTCACCCACGAGCGCCGCGTCGCCCTCGACGCGAGAATCCGGGAGGCCGCCCTGAGCGTCGGCATCGGGGCGGCATCGAACGGGGAGATCGACCGGCTCGACATCCTCCGGGCGTCGCTCGAGGCGATGCGGCGCGCGCTCCTCGATCTGGAGATCGCGGCGGAGCACGTCCTCGTGGACGGCAGGCATATCCCGGGCATCGGGGCGCCGCAGGAGGCGATCGTGGACGGCGACGCGACCATCTTCTCCGTCGCGGCCGCCTCGATCGTCGCGAAGGTCCACCGCGACCGGATCATGCTCCGCTACGACCGCCTCTACCCGCGGTACGGCTTCGCCCGGAACAAGGGCTACGGCACCGCGGAGCACATCCGGGCGCTCCGCGAGCACGGGCCGTGCGCGATCCACCGGCGGTCGTTCGACTGGCGGCGCGCCCGGGCCGTCTCCCGCCCGTCCGCCCCCGGGCCATGACGTACCGCTACCTCGACCACACCGCCGACGCGGGGATCGAGGCGACGGGGGCGACGCCCGAGGAGGCGTTCGCCGAGGCGGCCCGCGCGATGATCGGCCTCATGGTGCGGGGCGGGGACGCCCCGGGCGGCGGGGAGGTCGGGATCGAGGCGGCCGCCCCCTCGCTCGAGGAGCTCCTCGTGGAGTTCCTGAACGAGCTGCTCGCGCAGCAGGGCCTCCGCGGCCTCGTCTTCACCGGCTGCCGCGTCCGGGAGATCGCCCGGACGGCGGACGGGTGGCGCCTCAGCGCGGCGGCGCGGGGTGCCTCGCCGGCGGCGCTCGATGGGCGGCTCGGCCAGGAGGTCAAGGCCGCCTCCTATCTCGGCCTGTCGGTCGGGGAGCGGGAGGGGGCGTGGACGGTCCGCTGCGTCGTCGACCTGTGAGGGGGCGGCGCGCGACGAGGGGAGGGGGATCGCCATGAGGCCGCGGTACAGGAACGTCCAGATCGGCAACGCGCTCATCGTCATCCTCGGCGCGGGCATCATCATCCTCGCCAACCTCCTCAATGCCTATGGGTTCCGCGCGTCGATCTTCGTCATCCTCGTCGTCCTCCTCGCGGCCCTCGCCCTCCTCCACTCCCTCACCGTGGAGGTGGACGACCGGTCGGTCCTCGCCTCGTTCGGGCCGGGGCTCGTCAGGAGGCGGATCCCGCTCGACGCGATCGCGGAGGTGCGGGTGGAGCGCGCCCCGTGGTACTACGGGTACGGCATCCGGTGGACGCCGATGGGGTGGACCTTCCGGGTCTCCGGGTCGCACGTCGTGCAGCTCGTCCTGAGGGACGGCAGGCGGTTCTGCATCGGGACGCCCGAGCCCGAGGTGCTCGCGCGGGCGGTAGACGACGCGCGGGGGGGGCCCGCATGAGCGGCCCGGTCGAGGTCCGGCAGGTCTCCGAGTACGTCTGGGAGATCCCGAAGACCGGCCCGATGCTCGTCCCCGGCCGCATCTACGCCGACCGGGCGATCATGGACCAGCTCCTCGCCGAGCAGCCGAAGGCCGAGTGGAACGCCCTCCTCCAGGTCCGGAACGTCGCCTGCCTGCCGGGGATTTGCCGCTTCTCGCTCGCGATGGCCGACATCCACCCGGGCTACGGCTTCCCCATCGGCGGCGTGGGCGCCTTCGACGCCGGGGAGGGGATCGTCACGGTCGCCGGCGTCGGCTTCGACTGCAACTGCGGCGTCCGCGCGATGCGCACCGGCCTCTCCCGGCGGGAGGTCGAGGCGCGGAAGGCGGAGCTCGCCGAGGCGCTGTTCCGGGGCGTCCCGGCGGGGCTCGGATCCGAGGGCGACATTCGGCTCAACCGCCGCGAGGTGGAGGACCTCCTCCGGACCGGCGCCCGATTCGTCCTTCGCCGCGGCCTCGGCATCGAGGAGGACCTCGAGTACATCGAGGAGAACGGCTGCATCGCGGGGGCGGAGCCGGCGAACGTCAGCGAGAAGGCGAAACAGCGGCAGTTCCGCCAGGTCGGCACGCTCGGATCGGGCAACCACTACATCGAGGTGCAGTACGTGGACGAGATCCACGACGGGGAGGCCGCCCGCGCCTACGGCCTCGCCCTCGACGCGGTCCTCGTCGCCGTCCACACCGGCAGCCGCGCCCTCGGCCACCAGATCGGGACGGACTACCTCCCGAAGCTCAAGCGCGCGAGCGAGCGGTACCGCCTCCCGGTGCGGGAGCGGGAGCTCGTCGGCGCCCCGATCGGGAGCCCGGAGGGGCGGGAGTACATCTCGGCGATGTGCTGCGGCATCAACTGCGCCTTCGCCAACCGGCAGGCGATCGGCCACCTCGCGCGCCGGTGCGTGAGCGGGGTCTTCGGCATCCCCCCTGAGTCCGTCCGCCTCCTCTACGACGTCGGTCACAACACGGCCAAGTTCGAGCGGCACCGCGTGGACGGCGCCGAGCGGCTCCTCCTCGTCCACCGGAAGGGCGCCACGCGCGCCTTCGGACCGGGGAGCCCGGATATCCCCGCCGCCTACCGAGACGTCGGCCAGCCGGTCCTCGTCGGGGGGACGATGGGGACCTGCTCCTACATCCTGCGCGGGACGCCGGCGGGGATGGAGGAGACGTTCGGCAGCGCCGTCCACGGTGCGGGCCGCCTGAAGTCGCGCACGCAGGCGCTCCGGGAGTACCGCGGCGAGCGGGTCGTCGCCGAGCTCCGCGCCCGCGGGATCCTCGTGCGCTCCCACAGCCTCCGCGGCACCGCCGAGGAGGCGCCCGGCGCCTACAAGGACGTGACGGCGGTCGTGGACGTGATGGAGGGGGCGGGCGTCAGCCGGAAGGTCGCCCGCCTCCGCCCCATGATCTGCGTGAAGGGCTAATGTCTTTGCCGCGGGATTCAAAATAAGAAAATAATTCACCACGGATCAACACGGATTCTTGCGGATATTCACTGATACTGTTTCTTGGGACGGTGATTCGGATGATCGAAGGGACGCTCAAGCACGGCGACATCACAGACAATATCATCAGGGGCTTTTTCGAGGTCTACAACGAACTCGGGAGCGGTTTCCTGGAATCGGTCTACGAGAATGCACTTCATATCGTGCTCAAGGGATATGGGCTGACCGTCGAGAAGCAGAAGGGAATCGATGTCCACTTCCGGGGGAATATCGTCGGCGAGTATCGCGCCGACCTGGTCGTGAACGATGCGGTGGTCGTTGAAATCAAGGCGGCCGAATCAATCGTTCCCGGTCATGAGGCGCAACTCATAAACTACTTGAAATCCACAAGACTTGAAGTTGGTCTGTTGCTCAATTTCGGGATGAAACCCCAGTTCAGGCGTTTCATGCTCGACAACGAGAGGAAGCAGTTCGCAATCCGTTGCAATCCGTAATGATCCGTGTCAATCCGTGGTAGATTGGTGCTTCATGAAACAGGCGAGGTGGTGGAGGGAGGCGGCCGGCGGGGCGGTCGACTGCTTCCTCTGCGAGTTCCGCTGCCATATCCCCGACGGGAAGCGGGGCCGCTGCTGCGTCCGGGAGAACCGCGGCGGCGTCCTCCACTCCCTCGTCTACGGGAAGGCCGTCTCGGCGGCCGTCGACCCGATCGAGAAGAAGCCGTTCTTCCACTACCTGCCCGGCACCACCTCCCTCTCGATCGCCACCGTCGGCTGCAACTTCCGCTGCCTCCACTGCCAGAACGCCGGCATCGCCCAGCTCCCCCGCGACCACGGCGGCATGATCGAGGGGGAGGAGTTCCCCCCCGCCGACGTCGTCGCGGCCGCCGAGCGCCACGGCTGCCGGAGCATCTCCTACACCTACACGGAGCCGACCGTCTTCATGGAGTACGCCCTCGACGCGGCGGAAATCGCCCGCGGCCGCGGCCTCGGGAACAACTTCGTGACGAACGGCTACATGACGCCCGAGGCGCTCGAGGACGCCCGCCCCCTCCTCGACGCCGCGAACGTCGACCTGAAGGGCTTCAACGAGGAGACGCACCGGCGCCGGACGGGCGCGAGCCTGGAGCCGGTCAGGCGGAACATCCGCCTCATGCGCGAAATGGGGATATGGGTCGAGGTCACCACGCTCGTCATACCCACGGAGAACGACTCCGACGAGGAGCTCTCCCGCATCGCCGGCTTCCTCGCCTCCGTCGACCCCGCCATCCCCTGGCACGTGAGCGCCTTCCATCCCTCGTACCGGATGACGGACCTCCCCCCCACGCCGGTTTCGACCATCCGCCGCGCCTGCCTGATCGGCCGGAAGGAGGGCCTCCGCTACGTCTACGGCGGCAACGTCCCCGGGGAGGAGAGCGAGCACACGCGCTGCTATTCGTGCGGGGCGATGCTCATCCGCCGGCGGGGCTTCCGGGTCGTCGAGAACAACCTGCGCGGGAGGGCGTGCCCCGGCTGCGGCACGGCGATCGACGGCGTGTTCTGACCGCGGCGGGGCGCAACGTTCCCGCCGCGGATTGACGCGGATCGTCGCGGGCGTATACTGATCGGCGATGAGGATCGACGACTACTCGTTCGGCAGGATCGTCATCGGCGGCGGGGAGTACCGGAGCGACGTCATCGTCTTCCACGACCGCGTCCGCCCCGACTGGCGGCGCCTCGAGGGGCACGCCCTCCACGAGCGGGACCTCGAGGAGATCCTCGCCGCCCGCCCCTCGACGCTCGTCGTCGGGAGGGGCGCGATGGGGATGATGCGGGTGCCCTCGGCGGTCGCCGCCCTCCTCGAGGGGCGCGGCGTCCGGCTCATCGCCCGGCGGACCGCGGCGGCCGTGCGGGAATACAACGACCGCGCGGGCGATCCGAGCGTCGTCGGCGCCTTCCACCTCACCTGCTGAGCGCGCGCCGGGATCCGGCATGCGCGGGGAACGACATTCCGGACGAACGAAACGGACGACATTTCCGGTTGCCCGGCGACCTGCAACCGTGATATAAACCCGCAACCATTCCGGCCGGCGCGGAACGATACTCCGCGCGGAGGCGGACCCGTCATCAACCGGAGGAGCATGCAATGCGAAAGATCTCTTTCACCGGCCTCGGACGACGGGTTCTGATGCGGCGTCCGCGGTTGATGACGCTCCTGGCAGCCGTCCCGGCGTCGATCATCTCCGCGATGTCCCTCCCGCCCTCTGCGTCCGCGCAGTCGGACACCCCCCACGAGAACACGTGGGTCGCCAACGCGTACGTGTATGCCATCGAGCGGGTGGGGAACACCGTCTACCTTGGCGGCAACTTCACGCACGTCGGCCCGAGCACCGGCGGCGGCGTCCCGGTCGACGCGTCAACCGGAACGGCGGCCGAAACGTTTTCGAAGGTGAACGGGGCGGTTCTCGCCGCCGTTCCGGACGGGTCCGGCGGCTGGTATATAGGCGGGTCCTTTTCGCGCGTGGGCGGCGCGGGGAGGAGCAACATCGCGCGCGTCCTCGCCGACGGGAGCGTGGATCCCGCGTGGAACCCGAAGGCGAACGGGACCGTGCGGACCCTCGCACTGAGCGGCCGCACCCTCTACGCGGGGGGGGAATTCACGCACATCGGCCTCGAGGAGAGGGGTTATATCGCGGCGCTCGACGCCGAAACGGGCGCGGCGACCGCCTGGAACCCGGACGCAAACTATGAAGTGCATGCCCTCGCGGTCAATGACGGCACGGTGTACGCGGGGGGGACCTTCTCGCACATCGGCGGCGAGGCGAGGAGCAGGATCGCGGCGCTCGACGCCGAAACGGGCGCGGCAACCGCGTGGAATCCGAGTGCGCTCGGCAGCGTGTTCGCGCTCGCGGTGCGCGCCGACATGACCGGCACCACGATCTACGCGGGGGGGAGCTTCTCGAACATCGGGGGCGAGGCGAGGAGCAGCATCGCGGCGATCAGCGCCGGGACAGGCGCGGCGACCGCGTGGAACCCGGGCGCGAACAACACCGTGAACGCCCTCGCGGTGAGCGGCGGCACGGTCTACGCGGGCGGCTATTTCACGCACATCGGCGGTCTGATCAGGAACCACCTCGCCGCGATTGACGCGGGAACGGGCGTGGCGACGGCGTGGGAACCGTCGCCCGGTTCCTACGTCTTCGCCCTCGAGGCGGACGGCGGGACCGTCTACGCGGCGGGCGCCTTCACGACCATCGGCCGCGAGGGGAGGAACTACCTCGCGGCGGTCGACGCCGCGACGGGCGGGGTGACCGCCTGGAATCCGAGCGCGAACGGGCCCGCGTGGTCCCTCGCGGTGAGCGGCGGGACCGTCTATGCCGGGGGGTACTTCACGAGCATCGGCGCCGCGTACAGGAAGAACATCGCCTCGGTCGACGCGTTCACGGGGGCGGTGACCGACTGGACTCCCGACGCGGACAGCGCCGTGTTCGCTCTCGCCGCCGCCGGCGGCACGATCTACGCGGGGGGCGCCTTCTGGTACATCGGCGGCGAGGCGAGGAACTACCTCGCGGCGATCGACGCCGAGACCGGCGCGGTGACCGCCTGGAACCCGACTGCGAGCGACTACGTGTACAGCATCGCGGCGGACGGCGACACGGTCTATGCCGGCGGGAGGTTCACGACGGTCGGCTATGACGTGCGCAACCGCATCGCGGCGATCGACGCCGGGACGGGCGCCGCAACCGCCTGGAACCCGGGAGCGAACGGCACCGTGTACGCGCTCGCGGCGGGCGGCGACACCGTCTACACGGGGGGTGCGTTCACGGAGATCGGCGGCGAGGAGAGGAACTACCTCGCGGCGATCGACGGCGACACGGGCGCCGCGACCGCCTGGAACCCGGACGCGAACGGCAGGGTGCTGGCCCTCGTGGCGGACGGCGGCACGATCTACGCGGGGGGGGAATTCACGACCGTCGCCGGCGAGGACAGAAACCATGTCGCGGCGTTCGATGTCGGGGCGCGCGCGCCGACGTCGTGGAACCCGGACGCGGACGGCCCCGTGTGCGCCCTCGCGGCGAGCGGCGCCACCGTCTACGCGGGAGGGGCATTCACCGGGATCGGCGGCGCGTCGATGAACTGCCTCGCGGCGCTCCACGCCGCCGGTTCCGGGACCGCGACCGACTGGAATCCCGACCTCAACAGCACCGTGCGGGCCATCGCGGTCTGCGCCGGCACTGTCTACGCGGGGGGGGATTTCACGACCGTCGGCG
>JAQUPF010000006.1 GCA_028716845.1 bacterium
GATCCCGCCGGTGGAAGCACGGGTAGACCGCACCGTCGCAGTCGACGACGAGGGCGTCCGTCCCCATCCCGCAGCGGGGCGGCCGCGCCGTCCCCTTCCCGTAGAGGGCAAGGATGTACCGGACGTAGGCGGCCGCGTGCGGCTGCGCCTTCCCCCATTCCTCGAGCAGCCCCGCCGCCCGCCGCCATGTCTCGGCGCCGAAATGCCGCGGCGAGAGCTCCGCCTCCCCCTCGGCCCCCGGCGGCACGAAGGCGGGCTGGAGGATGATCCCGATCCGGCGCGCCGCCGCCCAGTCGTAAAGCGCCCTGAGGTCTGCGGCGTTCGCGCCGCTCATGACGACCGTCGCCGTGACGGCGAGCCGGCCGCCGCCGAGCGACGGCAGCACCCGGTCGATCATTGCGGCGTCCGCGGGGGAGTTCACCGAGAGGGAAACCCCCCCGAGCCCCGCATCGACGAGGGCGGCGGCGGCGCGGGCGTCGAGCGGATCGGCGTTCGTGAGGAGCAGCGTCCCGAGGCCCATCGCGGCCGCGCGCCGGACGACCTCGACGGTCTCGGGGCGGAGGAGCGGCTCGCCGCCGGTGATGATGACCTGCCGGATCCCCATCCCGGCGAGCCGCTCGAGCGCGGAGAAGAGCCCCGCCGCGTCCATCTCGCCGGCGGTCGGGGAGAGATAGCCGGTCGAATAGAAGCAGAATGCGCACCGGCGGCTGCAGCGGTTCGTGACGACGAGGAAGGCGGTGTCCATCATGCGGCGCGGGCCGTTCCTCCTACAGGATGAGCGCGAGCAGCTGGGCGAAGACCGTCACCGCGATGAGGGCGACGGGGTAGGCGGCCGCGTAGGCGACCGCCGGCCGCTCCGACGTCGTTGACGCGGAGACCGCGCCGAGGGCGGGCGTGCTCGTCATGCTCCCGCAGATGACGCCGAGCGTGGTGAGGATGTCGAGCGAGAAGAGGCGCCGGGCGAGCAGGAGCCCCGCGAGCATCGGGAGCGCGGTGGCGGCGGCCCCCAGCAGGACGAGCGCGAGGCCGTGCTCCCGGAGCACCGGCGCGGCGCTCCCGCCGGCGCCCGCCCCCGCCCAGGCGAGGAAGAAGGCGAGGCCGAGCTCGCGGAGTATGTATTTCGCCGCGTGCGGGGTCCGGACGTTGAACGAGCCCACGCGGCCGTAGTGGGAGAGGAGGAGGCCGACGATCAGGGGCCCGCCGGCGAGGCCGAGCCGCAGCGTGACGCCTCCCGGAAGGCCGATCGGCACCATCCCCGCGACGACGCCGGCCGCCATCCCGACGGCGAGCGCCGTCATGTTCGTCTCGTGGATGCGCTTCTCCTGCTGCCCCGCGAACCGCGCGAAGGCCTCGCAGGCGGACGGCTCGCCGACCGCGCGCACCGAGTCGCCGATCTCGAGGACGAACCGCGCCGTCGGGATGAACTCCATCGCGTCCCGGCGGACCCGCGTGAGGATGATCCCGAAGCGGTCGACGAGCCGCAGCTCCGAGAGCGGCCGGCCGACGATCTCGGCCGAGGAGAGGAGGACGTTCCGCGCGTCGACGGCGCCCGACCGCATGAGGTCCGGATCCTCCGTCTCCTCGCCGAGGATAAGGCGGAGCCGGTCGAGATCCGCCTCGCCTCCGACGGCAGAGACGACGTCGCCGGTCATGAAGCAGGTCTCCGCCGTGACCGGCAGGATATCGCTCCCCCGCCGGAGGCGCGTCAGGTTCGCGGCCGCCATCTCGTGGAGGCGGAGCTCCTTCAGCGGCCGCCCAGTGAAATTGGGGTTCCGGACGACGAACTGCCGCCGCGCCACCCGGACGCCGGCCTCCGCCTCCTCGGCACGCTCCTCCTCTGCCAGGCTGGCGCCGAGGATCTTCGGGAGGACCTGGACGAACAGGACAACCGCCACGACACCGAACGGGTAGGCGATCCCGTAACCGACGGAGACCGACGGGTCTCCGGTGGCGTTCAAGGCGGCCGCGAGGCCCGGCGTGCTCGTGAGCGCCCCCGTGAACATCCCCACCGCGAGCGGGGCGGGGACCCGGCACAGCAAGGTCGCGAGGACCGCGACGGCGGCGCCGGCCGCCCCGACCGCCAGCGCGATGAGGGCGAACGGGATCCCCCGCCGCCTGAAGGTGTGGAAGAAACGGGGCCCCGCCTGCAGTCCGACGGCGTAGACGAAGAGGACGACGCCGAGGTCGCCGATGATCTTCGGGACCGTGAATCCGAATGCCCCGAGGAGGAGGGCGACGAAGAGGATCGCGCTCGGCCCGAGCGAGATCGTCCGTATCCGGACGCGCCCGAGCAGGTAGCCGAGTCCCATGACGGCGAGGAGGGACGACACGGGCTGCGCGAAGAGGCCGTTCACGGCTCCTCCCCCCCCATCCCGAGGGCCCGGACGATCTGGAGGCAGGCGTCGGCCTTGTTGAGCGTGTAGAGGTGGACGCCAGGCGCGCCGCGCCGCAGCAGCTCGCGGGCCTGGTCGGTCGCGTACCGCACGCCGAGCCGCCGCACCTCCTCCGCCCCCCTCCGCTCGCGCGCCTCGCGCAGCTCGGCGAGGAAGGCGGGCGGGACGCGCGCCCCGCAGAGGGAGACGATGCGCTCGGCGCTCGAGAGGTTGAGGATCGGCAGGATCCCCGGGACGAGCGGGGCCTCGATACCGGCGCGCCGGGCGCGGTCGAGGAAGCGCCAGTACGATTCGTTCTCGAAGAAGAGCTGCGTGATCGCGAAATCGGCCCCCCGGTCGAACTTCCCCTTCAGGAAGGCGAGGTCCTCCTCGGGGCTCGGGGCCTCGGGATGGCCCTCGGGGTATGCCGCGACGGCCACCCCCATCTCCCGGTGCCGCTCCCGGATGTGGGAGACGAGGTCGGCCGCACAGCGAAAGTCGGCGGCGCCGAGGTCCGGCATGCCGCCCTCCCGAGGCGGATCGCCGCGCAGCGCGAGGACGTTGTCGACGCCGTCCCCCGCGAGGGCGTCGAGGAAGGCGTCGAGGTTCTCGCGGGAGGCCCCGATGCAGGTGAGGTGGGCCATCGTCTCGAGGCCGATCTCGCGCTTCAGGCGGGAGACGATCTCGAGCGTGGTGTCCCTGGTGCTCCCCATGGCGCCGTAGGTCACCGACACGAAGAGCGGCGCGGCGGCGCGGAGCCGGGCGGCCTCCCGGAGAAATCCCGGCCACGCGGCCCGGTCCTTCGGCGGGTAGAACTCGAACGACACGAACGGCCGCCGCCGCTCGATCAGGGTGACGATTCTCACGTCGGACGCTCCGTGTGGCAGCGCCTGATCTCCCCGGGCGCCTTCCTCCTCCTCTCCCCTCCCCTCTCCGCCGCAGGATAGCCCATGCTGATGAGGATGTCAATCCGCGCGAGATCGGGGAAACGCATCGCCGCCTCCTTCACAGGCGCTTCAGCTCCTCGCGGAAACGGGCGAATTCCGTCGCGGCGAGGTACGGGTTCTCCCGCTTCTGCGCGCCGAGCGCCGCGTGCGGGAACCGGCCGTAGTCGTGCCCCGGGTAGACCTCGTTCGTGTCCGCGAGCGGCCGGAGGACGTCGCGCATCGTCCGGAACAGCGCCGCCGGGTCGCAGTACCCGCACCAGTCGATGAAGAGCGTGTCGCCGGTGAAGAGCGCGGTGTCGTCGCTCAGCCGGTAGACGACGGAGTCGGCGCTGTGCCCCGGGGCGTGGAGGCACTCGATCTCGATCCCCCCGAGCGGCAGTCGCCCCCGGTCCTCCAGGTCGATCTCGTGCGGGTACGCGCAGGCGGGGTGTGCGGCGACCGGGGCGTCGAAGAAGGCGCGCGCGGCGGCCGCCCCGTCGCAATGGTCGCGGTGGCAGTGGGTGAGGAGGATGGCGCGGGGCCGCAGCGGGCCGGCGTCCTCGACCGCCCGCCGGATGACGCCGGCGTCGCCCGCGGGGTCGATGAGCGCCGCCTCGCGGCTCGCCCGCTCGACGACGAGGTAGGAGAAGTTCCGGTCGAGGCCGCCCACCGCGAGCTGCCGCACCTCGCACGCCGCACGCGCCGTCATGCGGCCCCGCGCCCTGCGCCGCCGCCCGCGAGCGCCTCCCGCATCCCGCTCCTCGACAGGACGGCGACGATGAGGAGCCCCACGAGCGCCATCAGGTACGTCGGCCAGACCTGGAGCGACGCCCTTAGGAGCAGCGCGTCGTAGAGCGGCTCCGGCGCGAACCTGATCGTATGGCAGTTGACGGCCATGATGACGGCGTTCGCGAGGCCGAGGAGGAAGTCGATCGTGAAGACGACGATGGCGATCGTGCGCCCCCACGGGCGGGCCCTGAGGAGGCCGCAGCCGGACGCGAGGCGCGCGGCGGGGATCAGCGAAACGAAGGCGATGCCGGAGACGATCTGCATGACGTCGGCGAAGCCCGGCCGCCCCTCGGAGAGGGCGAGGAACACGGAGAGGGCGATGGCGAGGAGATCGGCGCCCCCGATGACGACCGCCGCGATGCCGACCCCCCGCGCGGCCCTGCGCAAGCCCCCGACCCCGGCGATTCCGCCCTCTCTCCCCTCCTGCCGCCCGTTCATGCGTTCCCTCCCGTCGCCGCGGCGCCGGCGTTCCCCCGCCGCGCGCCCTCCCCTCCATCGCCGCCCGTTCCTCCCGCCCGGCGCGTCCGGCAGACCGCAACCAGGATCGGGAGGCGCTCCACGCCCTCGCCCTCGACCGGGAACCGCTCCTCCGTGCAGTCGCCCGGCCGCTCGCCCCACCGCGCATAGACGTACGCCGCCCGGAGACGGTTGAGAACGAGCCCGCCGGGATCGAGCCGCCGCTTGATCGGGTAGAAGATCCTGTTGAGCGGGTGCATGTCGAGCCGGGCGTCCATCGAGCGGTGCGCCTGCCCGAGGAGCTCGACCGACGGGAAGACGCGCCCGAGCATGCGGCGGAGCTCGCCGGCGTCGTACTCCCGCACGTGGTAGTCGAGCCAGGTCCCCCGCGGGCTGTAGACGGGCCTGTTCGGCGTGGAGATGACGAGGACGCCGTCCTCCCGGAGGACCCTCCTCGCCTCCTCGACGAGCGCCTCGGGCCGGTCCAGGTGCTCGATGACCTCGAACGCCGTCACGGCTCCGAAGCGGCCCTCCCCGAACGGGAGGCGGCGCGCGTCGCCCGCGACGAGCCGCACGCCCCCGCGGGGCGACCGCGCGCGCAGCGCGGCGAGCGTTTCGGCGGAGTGATCGAGCCCCGTGACCGACGCGGCCGACCCGAGGAGGATCTCCATGCCGAGGCCCGCCCCGCACCCGATGTCGAGCACCGCCCTCCCGTGGCAGGCCCCGAGCGCGAACCGGTAGCGCGCCCGGGCGGCGGCGAGGACCGCCGGCCGCGCCGTCTCAGGCGACGACCGCTCGCCGGAGTCGATCTCCCTCCACCCCCTCCCCATCCCCTCCTCACCCATCGCGCGCGGCGCGTCCCCGCCGGAGGAAATTGCCGAGGATGCGCATCCCCTCCCCGGTGAGGATCGATTCGGGATGGAACTGCACCCCCCAGACCGGGTGGCGGCGGTGCCTGATGCCCATGATCTCCCCCTCCTCCGTCTCGGCGGTGACCTCGAGGCAATCGGGGAGCGTCTCCCGCCGGACGATGAGCGAGTGGTACCTCGTGGCCTCGAACGGGTCGGGGACGCCCTCGAAGAGGTCCGTGCCCGCGTGGCGGATCGGGGAGGTCTTCCCGTGCATGAGCCGTTCCGCCCGGACGACCTCGCCGCCGAACGCCGCCGCGATGCACTGGTGCCCGAGGCAGACGCCGAGGACGGGCGCCGAACTGGCGAAGGCCCTGATGATGTCGACCGAGACGCCCGCCTCCGCCGGCGTGCCCGGGCCGGGGGAGATCACGACGAGGGCCGGGCGGAGGGCGAGCGCCTCCGCCGCCGTGATCCGGTCGTTCCGGCGGACGGCGGGCGACTCCCCCAGCTCGCCGAAGCACTGGACGAGGTTGTAGACGAACGAGTCGTAGTTGTCGATGACGAGGAGCATCGTTCTCCGTCCCGCGGGTTGCCGCCTACCGCATCCCCTCCGCCATGGCGATCGCCCTGAGCATCCCCCTCGCCTTGTTCATCGTCTCCTCGTGCTCCCGCTCGGGGACCGAATCGGCGACGATGCCGGCGCCCGCCTGCACGTATGCCTTCCCGCCCTTCATGAGGATCGTCCGTATGGTGATGCAGGAGTCGAGGTTGCCGGTGAAGCTGAAGTAGCCGACCGCCCCGGCGTACGGCCCGCGGCGGCGGTTCTCCAGCTCGTCGATGATCTCCATCGCCCGGATCTTGGGCGCCCCGGACACGGTGCCCGCGGGGAAGGAGGCCCGGAGGACGTCGAAGGCGTCCATGCCGTCCGCGAGCCGCCCGCGGATGTCGGAGACGATGTGCATCACGTGCGAGTAGCGCTCGATCGCCATGAGCTCCGCCGGCCGGACCGTGCCGTAGCGGCAGACGCGGCCGATGTCGTTGCGCCCGAGGTCCACGAGCATGATGTGCTCCGCCCGCTCCTTCGGGTCGGCGAGGAGCTCGCGCTCGAGGGCGCGGTCCTCCTCCTCGTCGCACCCCCGCGGCCTCGTCCCCGCGATCGGGCGCACCTCCACCGTCCCCTCCTCGAGGCGGACGTGGATCTCGGGGGAGGAGCCGACGAGGTGCGTGTCCTCGAACCGGAGGTAGAACATGTACGGCGACGGGTTGATGGAGCGGAGCGCCCGGTAGACGCTGAACGGCGGGCAGCTGACGTCCGCCTCGAGGCGCTGCGAGAGCACGACCTGGATGACGTCCCCCGCCCGGATGTACTCCTTCGCCCGGCGGACCGCGTCCTCGAACTCGCCGCGGGTCATGTTCGACCTGAACGCCGGATCCGGGGCGGCCGGGGCGAGCTCGAGCGGCGGGGCGGCCGCGGGCCGCCTGAGGCGCTCCTCGATCCGCTCGATCTTCCGCACCGCCTCCTCCCAGGCGCGCGCCGGCGGGCCGGTGACGTGGGCGTTGGAGACGATCGTGATGGTGTGCCGCACGTGGTCGAAGATGAGGATCGTGTCCGTGAAGAGGAAGTGCATGTCGGGGAGGCCGAGGTCGTCCGGGTTGGAATCCGGGATCCGCTCGAAGTAGCGGACGGCGTCGTAGGCGAGGTAGCCCACCGCCCCCCCCGAGAAGCGGGGGAGGCCCGGGACGCAAACCGGCCGGTAGGCCGCGAGCATTCGTTTGAGGACGGCGAGCGGGTCGCCGCAGGAGTCGATGCGGCGCCGGGCCGTTCCCTCCTCGACGGTGACGGCCCCCCCCCTCGCCGTGAAGATCCGCTCAGGCGCGCTCCCGAGGAAGGAGTAGCGGCCGAGCGACTCCCCCCCCTCGACGCTCTCGAGGAGGTAGGCGTGCCCCCCGCTGTCGAGCTTGAGGAAGGCGGAGAGCGGCGTCTCCATGTCGGCCATGATCTCCTTCGAAACGGGGATGAGGTTCCCCTCCCCCGCCATCCTCACAAACTCTTCGATGCCCGGCCTGAACATGGCCCCCTCACCCGTAGACGGTCCCGGGATCGAACACCTTCTCGCCGGACGTCTCGGCGCCCTCCCCGCGGGGGAGGACGCGCCGGTAGAAGCAGGAGCGGTACCCGGTATGGCAGGCCCCCCCCTTCTGCTCCACGCGGAGGAGGAGGGCGTCGCCGTCGCAGTCGAGGCGGACCTCCCGCACCGCCTGCGTGTGGCCCGAGGACTCCCCCTTCAGCCAGAGCTTCCCCCGCGAGCGGCTCCAGAAGTGCGCGAGGCCGGTCTCGATCGTCCGCGCGACCGCCTCCCTGTTCATGTACGCCACCATGAGGACCTCGCCGCTGGCGGCGTCCTGGACAACGGCGGCGACGAGGCCCGCCTCGTCGAACTTGAGCGATTCCAGTATCTTCATGGCCTGATCTCGACCCCCTTCCCCCGCAGGTACGCCTTCGCCTGCCTGATCGTGTACGTCCCGAAATGGAAGATGGACGCCGCGAGGGCCGCGTCCGCCTTCCCGTCGGCCAGCGCCTCGCGGAGGTGCTCGAGCGTGCCCGCCCCGCCCGAGGCGATGAGGGGCACCGGCACGGCCTCGGCCACCCGCCGCGTCAGCTCGATGTCGTAGCCGTTCCCGGTGCCGTCCGCGTCCATGCTCGTGAGGAGGATCTCGCCCGCCCCGCAGCGCGCCCCCCGCCGCGCCCAGAGGACCGCGTCGAGGCCGGTCGCCGTCCTCCCCCCGTGCGTGCAGACCTCCCACCCGCGGTCGCGCCGCCGTGCGTCGATCGCGAGGACGATGCACTGCGACCCGAACGCGCGCGCGGCGGCGGAGACGAAGTCCGGCTCCTCCACCGCGGCGGTGTTGATCGATACCTTGTCGGCCCCGGCGAGGAGGAGCGCCCGGATGTCCTCGAGCGACCGCACTCCCCCGCCGACGGTGAGCGGCGTGAAGACCATCTCGGCGGTCCGGCGGACGACGTCGAGGATGGTGCCCCGCTCCTCCGCGGAGGCGGTGATATCGAGGAAGACGAGCTCGTCCGCGCCCGCCTCGTCGTACGCCCGCGCCGCCTCCGCGGGGTCGCCCGCGTCCCGCAGGCGGACGAAGTTGATCCCCTTCACCACCCTGCCGTCCCTGACGTCAAGGCAGGGGATGATTCTCTTCGCGAGCATCACCCGCCCCCCCCGCCGCGCGCATCGCCTCCCGGAGCGTGAGCGCCCCGTCGTAGAGCGCCTTCCCGATGATGACGCCGTGGAGCCGCCCCCCCTGCAGCGCGCCGAGCAGGGCGACGTCGTCGGCGCTCCGTATCCCCCCGGAGGCGACCACCGGGAGCGCCGTCGCGGCGAGGATCTCGTCGAGGAGCGCCGTGTTCGGGCCCGAGAGCGCGCCGTCGCGCGCGATGTCGGTGCAGATGACGCCCCCCGCCCCGCTCTCCTCGATCCGATCGAGGAGCTGCGCGGGGCCGACGGCGGTAATCCGCCGCCATCCGTCAACGGCCAGCCGCCCTTCCCTCGAATCGAGCCCCACGAAGACCTGCCGGCCGAACTCGGCCGCGGCGGCGGCGAGCAGCTCCCCGTCCCGGACGGCGGCGGTGCCGAGGACGATCCTGTCCACCCCCATCTTGAACAGCCGCCGCACGACGCCGATCTCCCGGACCCCCCCGCCGAACTCCACGGGAACGGAGACGCGGGAGAGGATCTCCCGCACGGCGTCCAGGTTCCGGGGCTCGCCGGCGAACGCCCCGTCGAGATCGACGACGTGGAGCCGGGCCGCCCCCTCCCGCTGCCAGCGGAGCGCGGCGGCCGCCGGGTCGTCGCCGTAAACGGTCTCCCGTTCCGCCCGCCCCTGGTGGAGGCGCACGCACCGCCCCTCCCTGATGTCCACCGCCGGGATGACGATCATGGTGCCGCCGCCCGCGCGTGCTCGACGAAGTTCCGCACCATCGCGAGCCCCGCGCGCTGGCTCTTCTCGGGATGGAACTGGGTCGCCATGACGGGGCCGCGGCACAGCGCCGAGGCGAAGCGGACGCCGTACTCGGTCGAGGAGGCCGCGGCGGCGCCGTCCGCCGGCTCCGGGTAGTAGGAGTGGACGAAATAGGCGTACGTCCCATCCCCGATGCCGCGGAAGAGCGGGCAGGGGGCGGCCCCCTCGAGCGAGAGCGTGTTCCATCCCATGTGCGGCACCTTCAGCCCCTCCGGGAAGCGCCGGACCGCCCCCTCGAACAGCCCCAGCCCCTCGGCCCCCGGCGACTCCTCGCTCGAGGGGAAGAGGATCTGGAGGCCGAGGCAGATGCCGAGGTACGGCCTCCCGGCGCGCAGGAAGTCGAGGATCGCCTCACGCAGGCCGAACCGGTCGAGGTTCGCGGCGCAGTCCCCGAACGACCCGACGCCGGGGACGACGAGCGCCGCCGCGCGGGCGATCTCCTCCGGGGCGCGCGACACCGCGGCCGTGCAGCCGCACGCCTCGAACGCCTTCTCGACGCTGCGGATGTTCCCCATCCCGTGATCGACGATGACGACGTCCCCCACCGGCCGCCTCCCTAGAGCCTTCCCTTCGTGGAGGGGATGCCGCGCCCGCTCCGCGCCACGGCCATCCGGAACGCCCGCGCGGTCGCCTTGAACACGGCCTCGACGATGTGGTGCGGGTTCCTGCCGCTTGAGAGCTCCACGTGCATGGTGATGCCGCCGCTCGATGCGAGCGCCCTGAAGAACTCCTCGACGAGGCCGAGGTCGAAGCCGGCGATCTTCCGCCTCCCCGTCCGGACGCCGTAGCGGAGGTACGGTCGCCCGCTCAGGTCGAGGGCGACGGTCGCGAGCGCCTCGTCCATCGGGGCGGCGAAGAACCCGTACCGGCCGATCCCCTCCTTCCGGCCGAGCGCCTCCCGCAGCGCCTCCCCGAGAGAGATGCCGACGTCCTCCACCGTGTGGTGCTGGCCCACGTGGAGATCCCCCTTCGCGACGACCTTCAGGTCGATGCGCGCGTGCCGGGCGAAGATCTCGAGCATGTGGTCGAAAAAGCCGATGCCGGTGCGGACGTCCGCCGTCCCCCCGCCGTCGAGATCGACCCGGACGCGGATGTCCGTCTCCCGCGTCTTCCGCCGCACCTCCCCCGTTCGCCGCCGCATGTCGGACCCCTCCGTTATCCATGCGGATTCCCGCGGGTTGCCTTCCCGCCCGTGGGAATCCGCGCGCCGATGATCTCCGCGATCTGGACGAGGAGCGCCTCCGTCTCCTCGTCGGTCCCCACGCTGACGCGGATGCAGTCGCGCAGCCGGGGGGTGTCATAGTAGCGGACGAGAATCCGCTTCCGCTTCAGCAGCTCGTGGATCTGCCGCGCCGGGTAGCCGGTGGTGCAGGCGAGGACGAAGTTCGCCTCCGACGGCAGGACGCCGAAGCCGAGCCGCTGGAGCCCCGCCGTGAGCCGCCTCCTCGTCGCGACCACCTTCCGGACGTTCTCCCGCATCCAGGGGAGGTCGCCGAGGGCGGCGAGGCCGCCGGCGAGGGCGAGCCGGCTCACGTTGTAGGAGTCCTTCACCTTGCGGAGGTTCGAGACGATCTCCTCCCGCGCGATCCCGTAGCCGAGCCGGAGCCCCGCCAGCGAGAACGACTTGGAGAGCGACCGGAGGATGATGACGTTCTCGTGCCTCCTCGCGAGGTCGAGGCAGTCGCGCCTCGCGAAGTCCACGTACGCCTCGTCCACGACGAGGACGCCGGCGATGCGCCCGGCGATCGCCGAGAGCGTCGCCGCCGGGAGGAGCGTCCCGGAGGGCGAGTTCGGGTTCGCGACGAAGACGACCTTCGCCCGCGCGGGGACGGCCGAGGGGTCGAGCGAATAGTCCTCCCGGTACGGGACGGGGAGGTAGCGCGCCCCCTGGATGCCGCAGAGCGTCTCGTAGAGCGTGTAGGTGGGGACGGGGCTCGCGACCGGGTCTCCCCGCTCGGCGAAGGTCCGCATGACCATCGTGAGGACGTCGTCCGATCCGTTGCCGGCGATCACCCGCTCCTTCGGCACGCCGTGGATGCCGGCGATCCGCTCCCGGAGCGCCTCGGCGAGCGGGTCGGGGTAGAGCTGGAGCCGCTCCGCCTCGCCGGCGAGGGCCTCCCGGACGCGGGGCGACGGCGGGTACGGGTTCTCGTTCGTGTTGAGCTTGATGAACTTTCCGTCCGACGGCTGCTCGCCGGGCCGGTACCCCTCCATCCGCTCGATGGCGCGGCGGACGATCCCCATCCCCCTCACCTCCTCCTCCGCGGCCTGCGGCGCATCCGCAGGGCGCGGGCGTGCGCGTCGAGCCCCTCGATCGCCGCGAGCGCCTCGGCCGCGCCGGCGGCCCGGCCGAACGACGGGCGGTCGTACTCGATGACGCTCACCCGCCGCATGAAATGCTCGAGCGAGAGGACCGAGAAGAAGCGCGCCGTCCCCCCCGTCGGGAGGACGTGGCTCGGCCCCGCGACGTAGTCGCCGAGCGCCGTCGCCGACCAGGGCCCGACGAAGACCGCGCCGGCGTGCCGGACGTCCGACGCGACCGCGCGCGGGTCCCTCGTCATGACCTCGAGGTGCTCGGGCGCCATCCGGTCGGCGCGATCCGCCGCCTCCCGCAGCGACCGGCAGACGACGATCCGGACGCCGGCCTTCAGCGCCGCGCGAGCGATCGCCGCGCGGGGCAGGCCGCGCGCCTGCCGGGCGAGCTCCCGCCGGACGGCCCGCGCGAGCGCGGCGGACGTCGCGAAGAGCGCGACGCCGCTCGACGGGTCGTGCTCCGCCTGCGAGAGCATGTCGGCCGCGACGAGCGCGGGGTCCGCCGTCCCGTCCGCGATGACGGCGACCTCGCTCGGCCCGGCGGTCATGTCGATCCCGACGGTCCCGTAGAGCCGGCGCTTGGCCTCCGTCACGTACCGGTTCCCGGGGCCGACGACCGCGTCCACGCGGGGGACCGTCTCCGTCCCGAACGCCATGGCGGCGACGGCCTGGGCGCCGCCGACGCGGAAGACGCGCGCGGCGCCGAGCTCGCGGCAGGCGGCGAGCAGGTACGGGTTCACCTTGCCGCCCGGACCCGGGGGCGTGCAGACGACCGCCTCCCCGACCCCCGCCACCCGCGCGGGGACGAGCGTCATGAGGGCGGTGGAGACGAGCGGCGCGGTCCCGCCGGGGATGTACACCCCCACCCGGTCGAGCGGGACATGGCGCCAGCCGACCCGGGCGCCGTGCGCGTTCCTGAAGAGGGCCGGGCGAGGCCGCTGCCGCTCGTGGTAGGCGGCGATGTTCCGGGCGACCGAACGGAGGAGGACCCGGAACGCCTTCCCCGCCCGGCGGCCGGCGCGAGAGATCTCCTCCCGCCCGACGGCGATGTCGGCGCGCCGCAGCCGCACGCGGTCGTACCTGCGCGTGAGCTCGATGAGGGCCCCGTCGCCGCCCGCGCGCACCTGTTCGATGATTCTCTCGACCGAGCGGCCGACGGCGTCCCCGGTCATTTCTTCCTCCCCTTCCCCGACCCGCCGGCGAGCATCCGCGCGACGATGCCCTCAGCCGCCGCGAGGGCGTCCGGCAGCCGCTCCGCCTCCGGTCCGCCCGCCTGCGCCATCCGGGGCCTGCCGCCGCCCCTGCCGCCGACGGCGCGGGCGGCCTCGCCGACGATCTCGCCGGCGTGGAGCCCCCGCCCGACGAGGTCCTCGCTCACCATGCAGACGAGGTGCGCCTTCCCGCCGGCGCGCGAGCCGAGGAGCGCGACGCCGCTGCCGAGCCTCCCGACGACGCGGTCGGCGGCGCCCCGGAGCGCGTCCGGGTCGAGGCCGGCGACCTCCGCCGCCACCAGCCGCGCGCCCCCCGCGTCGCGCGCCTCCCTTGCGAGCGCGTCCGGGTCTGCCGCCTCCTCCCGCCGCCGGGCCGCCTCCTTCTCCATCCGCTTCTTCCGCCGGCGGAGCTCCTCAACGCGGTCGACGACCGCGTCCGGGTCGGCCTTCAGCAGCCGGGCGATCTCGCGGACCTGCCGCTCGCGCCGCCGCAGGTAATGGAGCGCCGCCTCGCCGCTCAGCGCCTCGATGCGGCGGATGCCCGCGGCGACCGATGACTCGCCGGTGACCGCGAAGAGGCCGATGTCCCCGGCCGCGCCGACGTGCGTGCCGCCGCAGAGCTCCCTGCTGTAGCCGCCCACGTCGACGACGCGGACCCGGTCGCCGTACCGCTCCCCGAAGATCGCGATGATGTCCTTCCGCCGCGCCTCCTCGAACGGCATCTCGTAGACGGAGACCCTCGCGTTTTCCCTGATGCGGGCGTTGACGATCTCCTCCACGCGCTCGATCTCCCGCGGCGAGAGGGCGGCGAAATGCGTGAAGTCGAAGCGGAGCCGGCCCGGGGCGACGAGCGAGCCGGCCTGCTTCACGTGGTCGCCGAGGACCTGCCGGAGGGCGTTCTGGAGGAGGTGCGTCGCCGTGTGGCTCCGGGCCGTCTCGAGCCGCGCGGAGCCGGTGACCTCGGCGCGGACCCGCTCCCCCGCCCCGATCCTTCCGTTCAGCATCTTCACCCGGTGGGAGACGATCCCGCCGGCGGCGGCCTGCGTGTCGCGCACCTCGGCGGTGCCGCCGTCGCCGTAGATCCTGCCGCGGTCGCCGACCTGGCCGCCCGCCTCGGCGTAGAACGGCGTCTCGTCGAGGACGATCTCCCCCTCCTCCCCCTCGGCGAGCGCCCCGGCCTCGCGCCCGTCCCGGACGAGCGCGGCGACCGACGCGTCCGCCGCCGTGCACTCGTGGCCGCGAAAGACGGTCGGCCCCGCCCGGCGGGCGATCTCGTCGTGCACGCCGCCGCCGGCCGCCGCGGGGGCGGCCTTCCATGCGGCGCGCGCCCGCTCCTTCTGATCCTCCATGAGCGCCTCGAAGCCGCGCTCGTCGACCGCGAGCCCCTCCTCGCCGGCGACGAGGCGGGCCAGGTCCACCGGGAAGCCGTACGTGTCGTAGAGGCGGAACAGGTCGTCGCCGGCGATCACGCCCTTCCCGCCCTCCTTCGCCGCCCCGATGATCCGGTCGAGCATCTCGAGGCCGCACGCGAGCGTGTTGTGGAACCGCTCCTCCTCGGAGAGAATGACGCGGCTGACGTGCTCACGGTGCTGCCGGAGCTCGGGGTACGCCTCCCCCATCACGGAGGCGACGACCGGCACGAGCGCGGAGAGGAACGGCTCCTCGATGCCGAGGATCCGCCCGTAGCGGACCGCCCGCCGGAGGATCATCCGGAGGACGTAGCCGCGGCCCTCGTTGGACGGCATCGCCCCGTCGGCGACGGCGAAGCTCAGCGCCCGCGCGTGGTCGGCGATCGCCCTGAAGGCGACGGCGTCCTTCCGGTCCGCGTCGTACGCCCGCCGCGCGCGCTCCTCGACGGCGCCGATGACGGGGAGGAACAGGTCCGTCGAGTAGTTGGAATCGACCCCCTGGAGGACCGCCACGAGGCGCTCGAAGCCCATCCCCGTGTCCACATGGCGCCGGGGGAGATCCTCGAACTCGCCCCGCTCGTTCCTGTTGGACTGGATGAAGACGAGGTTCCAGATCTCGATGAACCGCCCGCACCCGCCGTTGACGACGCACCGGTGCCCCGGCTCGCCCCGGCGGCGGCAGTGCCGCTCGCCCATGTCGACGTGGATCTCGGAGCACGGGCCGCATGGCCCCGTCTCGGCCATCTCCCAGAAGTTCTCGCGCTCGTCGAAGCGGAGGACCCGCCCGGGCGGCATGCCGGTCACCTCCGGCCAGAGCCGGGCGGCCTCGTCGTCGCGCACGAAGACGGTCGCCCAGAGCCGCCCCGGATCGACCCGCCACACCCTCGTGAGGAGATCCCATGCCCACTCGATCGCCTCTCGCTTGTAGTAGTCGCCGAACGACCAGTTGCCGAGCATCTCGAAGAAGGTGTGGTGGTAGGTGTCCGCCCCCACGTCCTCCAGGTCGTTGTGCTTGCCGGAGACCCGCATGCATTTCTGCGCGTTCACGGCGCGGACGTAGTCCCGGGCGCCCGTCCCGAGGAAGACGTCCTTGAACTGGTTCATGCCCGCGTTGGTGAAGAGGAGGGTCGGGTCGTCCGCGGGGACGAGCGGCGCGCTCGGCACGCGGCGATGGCCGCGCGCGGCGAAATACTCCATGAACTGCTCCCGCACCTCATTCGCCTTCATCCGTCCCGCCTTCGTCCTCCCCGCCGGCACCGCCCCCCAACGCCGTCGCGAGCACCCCGCGGATGAAATCGCGGTCGAACCCCCTCCGCAGGAGAAGGTTCTGGAGCCGCGCCCGGAGCTTCACCGGGTCCCGCAAGCCGCTCCGCCGCACCCGGTCCCGGACGAGGCCGCAGGCGTCGGCGAACGCCTGCTCCCCGTCGTACGCCTCGCCGACGACCTCCTCGGCGAGGGCGGCGTCGATCCCCTTCCCCCGGAGCTCCCGCCTGATCAGCCAGTCGCTCCGGCACCGCGCGCCGGTCCTCGCCTTCGCCCAGGCGGCGGCGAAGGCGCGGTCGTCGACGTAGCGGAGCTCTTTCAACCGGCCGCAGACGTGCTCGACGTCATCCGCGGCGAAACCGCCGCCCGCGAGCCGCCGGCGGAGCTCCTCCTCGGTGCGCGACCGGTGCGAGAGGAGCCGCAGGGCGGCGTCCATGCACCGGGCCGGCGACGATTCCCCCCCGCCGCGCCGCTTCCGCCTCCGCACGGGGCGGCCCTCCTCCGTCAGCGCGCCCCGGCCGGGCCGGCCGGCCGGTCGCACTCCCGGAGCAGCCGGTCCAGGACCTCGCGCACCGTGTTGATCGGTATGGCGAAACCGAACCCCGCCGACGCGCCCGCCGGGGCCACGACGAGGGTGTTCAGCCCGACGACCCTCCCGCTCATGTCCACGAGCGGGCCGCCGTTGTTGCCGGTGTTGATGGCCGCGTCGGTCTGGATAAGACCGCCGTACGGCCGCCCGGCGACGCGCAGGTTCCGCTGGAGCGCGCTCACGACGCCCATGGAGACGGACGCCGTCGCGCCGCGCGACGCGGTCCCGAACGGGTTGCCGAACGCGAGCACCCACTGGCCGACGTCGAGCCCCTCCGAGTCGCCGATCGGGGCGACCGGCAGCCCCCGCTCGGGGAGCCGGACGAGGGCGATGTCCCGTTCCCGATCGACCGCGCAGATGCGGCCCTCCAGCTGCCTGCCGTCGGCGAGCGTGACGAGGATCTCGTGCGCGCCGCCCACGACATGGGCGTTCGTCAGGACGTACCCGTCCGCGTCAAAGATCACCCCCGCCCCGATCCCCTCGACCTCCGTGACGACGGCGCGCCCCCGCATGAAGAGCCGGAGCAGCGGGTCGCCCGACGGCGGCAGCACGGCGCGCCGCGCCGTCGTGTCGATCGCGACCACGGCCGGGTTGATGCGCTCGACGACCTCCTCGATGGAGAGCTCGGGCCCGGCGGGCGCGACCGGGGGCGGCCGCCGCCGCGCCGCCGGGATCGGCCCCCCCTCCTGGAACTCCGCGACGAAGACGACCGCGGCCGAGGCGGCGATCACCATGAGCGCCAGGACCGTGAGGTACCGCTTCATGCGCCTTCGATTTTCTTTCTGATCGCCTGCGTGATCTCCTTCGCGAGCTTCGCGTTCCCCTTGAGGGCGAGCCGGGCGGCCTCCCTCCCCTGGCCGAGCCGCTCGCCCCCGCAGGTGAACCAGGCCCCCTTCTTCTCCACGATCCCGTGCTGGATCGCCACGTCGAGGATCGTCCCCTCCCGCGAGATGCCCTCGTCGAAGAAGATGTCGAACTCGGCGGTCCGGAATGGGGGGGCGAGCTTGTTCTTCACGACCTTCGCCCTGACCCGGTTGCCGATGATGACCCCCTGGCTGTTCTTGAAGCTCTCGATCCGCCGGAGGTCGAGCCGGATGGACGAGTAGAACTTGAGCGCCCGCCCGCCCGGCGTCGTCTCGGGGCTGCCGAACATGACGCCGATCTTCTCCCTGATCTGGTTGATGAAGAGGCAGCAGGTCCTGGACCTGTTGATGCTGGCGGTGAGCTTCCGGAGCGCCTGCGACATGAGCCGCGCCTGGAGCCCCACGTGCGAATCGCCCATCTCCCCCTCGATCTCGGCCTTTGGCACGAGCGCCGCCACGGTGTCGACGACGACGATGTCCACCGCGTTGCTCCGGACGAGCACCTCGGCGATGTTGAGGGCGTCCTCGCCGCAGTCCGGCTGCGAGATGAGCAGGCTGTCGAGGTCGACGCCGATCTTCTGCGCGTAGCCCGCGTCGAACGCGTGCTCGGCGTCGATGATCGCCGCCGTCCCGCCCGCCCGCTGGGCGTTCGCCGCGATCGTGATGGCGAGCGTGGTCTTCCCGGACGACTCCGGGCCGTAGATCTCGATGATCCTCCCCCGCGGCACCCCGCCGATGCCGAGGGCGATGTCCAGCGTGAGGGCACCGGTGCTGATCGTCGGGATGGTGACCTTCGCGGCCTGGGCCCCGAGCTTCATGATGGCGCCCTGGCCGAACTGCTTCTCGATCTGCGACAGCGCGATCTCGAGCGCCTTCCCCTTCCCCTCGTCGATCCGCACTTCCCGCACCTCTCCCTTCTGCGCCATTGCCACCTCCCGGGCGCCCTTGAGAGGCGCCGCCGACATTTTTCTTTCCGAGTGTAGCATTATATCACACCGCATTTCGCCGCCAGAACGAGATTGTGCGCCTCATCCGCGCGTGTCTTCCTCCCCGCTCTATAAGACGAAGCGGGCGGGCGAATTATTCCCGGAAAAGAGGAAAAATCCGCCCCCCTCATGGAAGGGGCGGGTCAGCCGAGGGGGCTCCTGTGGAGGGTGGTGTACGCCGGTCCGTCCGGGGAAAGGTCGCTCCGGATGAGGCACAACTCCCGCACCGTCATGGCGCCGACGGATTCCCCGGCGTAGAGCGGCAGGATGCTCTCGAAGACCTTCCCGCCGCCCCGCTCCCGGACGCGCCCAAGCGTCAGGTGGGGGGTGTAGCGCCGCTCCTCGGTGTGGATCTCCATGTCCTCGAGGAGGACGGCGAGGTGTTCCGCCATCCGCACGAGCGCCCCGGTCCCCTCCGTCACGCCGATCCAGATCACGCGCGGGCTCCGGACGCTCGGGAAGGCGCCGACCCCTTTCAACTTCACCGTGAACGGCCTGTTGTCGACGGCGACGAGCCCCATGATCTCCGTGATGCGAGGGATGTCCGCCTCTCGCACGTTGCCGAGGAACCGGAGCGTGAGGTGGATGAGGGACGGCCTGACCCACCGTACCGCCGGGAGCTCCCGCCGCAGGCGCCCCTGGATGATCTCGAGGGCCTTCCTTTCCCTTTCGCCGAGCGCGGCGGCGATGAAGAGACGGATGCTCACGGCCTCTCCCCCCGGTCGCGGAGCAGCCGGGCGAGGAGCGCGAGCGCGGCGGCGGCGGCGCGCTCCTTCACGATGGCCCTGCCGCCCGTGAAGCGGCATCTCCGGACGAGCGGCCGACCGCGCCCCGCCGCGACGGCGATGTAGACGAGCCCCACCGGCTTCTCCTCGCTCCCCCCGCCAGGGCCCGCGATGCCGGTCGCCGCGAGGCCGATGTCCGCGCCGAAGGCCCGCCGGGCGCCCGCGGCCATCTCGGCGGCCGTCTCCCCGCTCACCGCGCCCCGGCGCTCGAGCGTGGAGGCGCGGACGCCGAGGAGGGAGACCTTCGCGTCATTCGCGTAGGCGACGATCCCCCCCAGGAAATAGCCGGAGCTCCCCGGCGCCTGGGTGATCATGTGGCTGACGAGACCGCCGGTGCACGACTCCGCGACGGCGAGGGTGCGCGCCCTCCGGCGGAGCAGCTCGCCGACGGCGGCTCCCGCGCGCGAGAACGCCGCTTTGGGCCGTCCGGCCGTCATCCCGGCGGCCAACGGAACTTCCTCCCGCCGAGCAGGTGGAAATGGAGGTGAGCGACCGCCTGGCCGGCATCCGGGCCGGAGTTTGCGACGAGCCGGAACCCGCACTGGGAGAAGGAGAAGCGTTCGGCGAGCTTCCTCGAAAGCCCCGCGATCCTGCCCACGACCGCCTCGTCCTCCGGCGTCATCTCCGCCAGCCCCGCGATATGCCGTTTCGGTATGATGAGGATATGGACGGGCGCCTGGGGCTCGATATCCTTGAAGGCGACGACCTCCTCGTCCTCATGGACGATCGCGGCCTTCATCTCGCCGCGGGCGATTGCGCAGAATATGCATTCTTCCACGGGGCCCTCCCTTCAGTGCGCGGCCTCGATCCAGCCGCTCCCCAGGACCGTCTCGCCGTCGTAGAACACCGCCGCCTGCCCCGGCGCGACGGCCTTCTGCGGATCGTCGAACCGGACGGCCGCCGTCCCCCCCGCCGCCGGCCGCACGGCGCTCATGACGCCCGCGTGATTATACCGAATCCTCGTCAGGGCGCGGAAACCGCCGGGGGGCGGGTCGAAGGCGATCCAGTTCAGCCCGGTCACGACGCAGCCCTCCCGCGCGAGGGCGTCCTCCCTCCCCACGATGACGGCCCGCCGTCCCGGATCGATCGCGACGACGTACAACCGCTCGTTCGATTCCACGTTGAGCCCCCTGCGCTGGCCCACCGTGAAAAACCGTATGCCCGGATGGCGGCCGATGACCCTCCCCTCGACGTCGAGGATGTCGCCCGGCTCATCGGCGCCGCCCATCTCCCGCAGGAACGGCCTGTAATCGTCGCCCGGGATGAAGCAGATCTCCTGGCTCTCGGGGCGCGCGAACGCGGCGATCCCCAGCCGTTCGGCGGTCCGGCCCGTCTCCTCCCTGGTGCGATCGCCGAGCGGGAACAGCGCGCGGCGCAGGATATCCTGGCCGAGCCGCGACAGGAAATATGCCTGGTCCTTCCTCCTGTCGGCGCCGCGGAGGAGCAGGAACCGCCCCCCCTCCTCCCGCACGCGGGCGTAGTGACCGGTGGCGATCCGCTCCGCCCCCTCCTCGTCCGCGCACGCCGCGAGGGCGGGGAACTTGACGGCGGCGTTGCAGCGGACGCACGGATTGGGCGTCCGTCCCCGCCCGTACTCTTCGCAGAAGGGGCCGACGACCTTTCTGATGAATTCGGCGCGGGCGTCGACGACACGGTGGCGGATGCCGACCGCCCGCGCCGCCGACCGGGCGGCCTCGATCCCCTTCTCGCCGCAGCACGAGTCCTCGCGCGACGTCGCGCAGCCGCCGCGCCACACGTCCAGGGTCACGCCGATGACGTCGTGCCCCGCCTCCTTCAGGAGCGCGGCGGCCGTCGAGCTGTCGAGGCCGCCGGACATGCCGATGGCGATCTTCATCCCGCGCGGCGGGGCCGGACCCTGCCGTAGATGATCCGCAGCCCATCGAGCGTGAGGAGCGGCTCGACGATTTTCGGGTACCGCCATCCCTGGACGATGTGGACGAGCTGCCCCCCCGTGAAGACGATCTTCGGCCGCCCGCCCATCTCCCTCCTGATTCCGTCCACGATCCCCGCGATGAGCGCCCGCGTGCCGAACACGGTCCCCGCCCGCACCGCGTGCGCCGTGCTCTTCCCGATGACGCCGGCGGGCATGCCGGGCCCGACGAGGGGCAGGAGACCCGTCCCCGCGGCGAGGGCCCCGCGCGCCATCGCCGGCCCCGGCGCGATGACGCCGCCGAGGTACGCCCCCGAGCGGGAGATGCAGTCGAAGGTGATCGCCGTGCCGATGTCCACGACGATGACGCCCCCGCCGTACCGCGCGTGCGCCGCGACCGCGTTCGCGATCCGGTCGGCCCCGATCTCGGCCGGGCGCCTGTAGAGGAGGTGAATCCCCGTCGGGGTCCGGTGGGTGAGCCAGAGCGGCCGGGCGCCGACGCGCCCGCACAGGCGCCCGAGGGCGCGGTGCAGACGCGGCACGACGCTCGATATGATCGCGCCGCCCGGCGCGCCCTCCCCCCGGATCCTCGCCGCGATCGCCCCCGGCGCCTCCCGCAGGAGCGCGCGCTCGTCGCTCGGGATCCTGAAATCGGCGAGGATCCGGTCCCGGCTGCAGACGCCGAAATGGGTCGTCGTGTTCCCGCAGTCGATCGCGAGGAACAGATCCGCCTCCCCCCTCCCGCTCCTCATGCGTCCCCTCGCTCCCTCCGCCGACGTGGCGGTCCGCGTCAGATGATGCGCACGTCGCCGCCCGTGATCCGCTTCGTCGCACCCCCCTCGAGCCGGATGAGGAGGCAGCCGTCCTCGTCGAGCCCGGTCGCCACCCCCTCCAGGCGCTCGCCGGTGAGCGACTCCGCCCGGATGCGGCGCCCGATCGTGTCCGACACCTCGAGCCACCGCCGGACGATGTCGCCGTATCGGCCGGCGCAAAGCGCCGCGTAGCCGCCGTCGAGCTCCTCGAGCAGGGCGCGGGCGAGGCCGACCCGCTCCACTTCCCCCCCCGACTCGATCTTCAGCGACGTCGCCTCGAGGCCCCGGAGGTCGGCCGGGTCGTGGTTCACGTTGACGCCGACGCCGACGACGGCGTGGTTGATGCGGTCGGCCTCCGTGGCGAGCTCGGTGAGGATGCCGCAGACCTTCCGGCCGCCGAGCCGCACGTCGTTCGGCCACTTCACGGACGCCCGGAGCCCCGCGCAGCGCCGGACCGCGTCGGCCGCGGCGACCGCCGCGCAGAGCGTCAGGAACGCCGTCCGCGACGGCGGCATCGCCGGCCGGAGGATGACCGAAAGGTAGATCCCCTTCCGGGGCGGCGAGACCCAGGCGCGCCCCATCCGGCCCCTCCCGGCGGACTGCCGCTCGGCGACGACCACGGTCCCCTCGGGCGCCCCCGCCCGCGCGAGTCGCTCTGCCTCGTCGTTCGTCGAGCGGAGCTCCTCGAAATGAAGGATGCGCCGCCCGACGATCTCCGCGACGAGGCCGTGGGAGACGAGCGCCGGCAGGAGGGCGTCGGGCGCGCGGACGAGCCGGTAGCCCAGATGGGGATGCGACTCGACCTGGAAGCCGAGCCGCCGGAGCGCGTTCACGCGGTTCCAGACGGCGGTGCGCGAGATGCGGAGGCGCCGCGCGATCTCCTCGCCTGAGACGTAGGCGGGGGCGCCGAGCAGCTCGCCGACGATGACGTCCTCCCTGTCGGGGTCCACGGCGGTCATTCCGGGCGGCGGCTCATTCCGGCAGCATGATTTCCAGGCTGATGTCCACCGCCCGGGCGGAGTGCGTGAGCGCCCCGACGGAGACGTACTGCACGCCGGAGCGGGCGACCTCGCGCACGTTCTCGAGCGTGACGCCGCCGGAGGCCTCCGTCGCCGCGCGCCCGGCGACGAGGGCGACCGCCTCCCGCATCTCGTCCGCCGTCATGTTGTCCAGGAGGATGCAGTCAGCCCCCGCGCCGACCGCCGCCTCCACCGCCTCGAGGCTGTCCGCCTCCACCTCGACCGGGGCGGCCGGGTACTGCTCGCGGACGCAGGCGACCGCCCGGCGGACGGCGTCGGCGCTGAACCGCGCCTGGATGCGCAGGTGGTTGTCCTTGATGAGGACCCGGTCGTAGAGCCCCATCCGGTGGTTCATCCCGCCGCCCGCCTCGACCGCGTACTTCTCGAGGTGCCGGAGGCCGGGCGTGGTCTTCCGGGTGTCGAGGATCGTCGCGCCGGTGCCGGCCGCGAGATCCACAAACCGCCGCGTGAGCGTCGCGATCCCCGAGAGGCGCTGGAGGAAATTGAGCGCCGTCCGCTCGCCCGTCAGGATGGCGCGCGCCAGGCCGGAGACGAGGGCGAGCCTGCCGCCGCGCTCCGCCGCCGACCCGTCCTCGACGAGCCGCTCGAAGCGCACCCTCGGGTCGAGCTGCCTGAACGTCTCCTCGGCGACGGGCAGGCCGGCGACCACGCACTCTTCACGGGCGACGATCTCCGCGCCCACCTCCTCGTCGGCGGGGACCGTGGCGAGCGTGGTGATGTCGCCGTTCCCCACGTCCTCCGCGAGCGAACGCGCGACCAGGTCCCGCACGATCTCCCGTTCCAGTTTCGCCATGGCTTCATTCTGTCAGCCGGCCGCCCCGGAGTCAATATGTCATCGCCTTTGCCGCGGACGCACGCGGATGCAACTACAGTTAAACGTGGAAAGTTGAAAGTTCAAAGTGGAAATAATCCGCGGCAAGAACCTCATCCCTCCTCGCTGCACTCCGATCCGCGATTATCCGTAAGAATCCGCGTGAATCCGCGTCGAAAACCCTGTTCCTTTAGGCTGCCTTCTCATCCGCGGTTGATTTGTTCATCATTCTTTCGACTTTGAACTTTCAACTTTGGACTGTAGTTTGGATCCGTGCCGATCCGTGGTGGATTGGTGCCTTGTCCCCCCGGCAAGGAGATTGCGGATTCGGGGTATTCCGATATAATGGCCCCCTGGGCGGATGCCGGGGCCCCGGCCCGGCGAAAGGAGGGAGACGGTGAAATTCGACCTGCTCATCAGGAACGCGCGCACGCGCTTCTCGAAGGGGAAGACGCTCGATATCGGCATCCGGGACGGTCGCATCCTCAAGATCGCCCCGCGCCTCGGCGGCGGCGCGAAGCGGAAGATCGACGCCGGCGGCCGGCTCGTCACCGAGTCGTTCGTGAACGGCCACCTCCACCTCTGCAAGGTCTACACGCTCTCGATGGTCGGCATGGACGCCCTCAGCTCCTACACGAGCGGCTCGATGGGGGGCGCGATGACGGCCATCGAGCAGGCGGCCCGCGTGAAGGAGCGCTACGACGAGAAGTGGATCATCGAGAACGTCCGGAAGGCGGCCGGGCTCGCGGTCCGGTTCGGCAACACGCACATCCGGGCCTTCGCCGACACCGACACGAAGGCGAAGCTCGAGGGGATCAAGGCGCTCCTCAAGGCGCGGGATGAGTTCAGGGACCGCGTGGAGATCCAGGTCGTCGCCTTCCCCCAGGACGGCCTCGTGCGGGACCCGGGCGCGGAGGATTACGTCCGGCAGGCGCTCGAGATGGGGGCGGACGTCGTCGGCGGGATCCCCTGGATCGAGTACACCGACGCCGACGCCCAGCGGCACGTCGACCTCATGTTCTCCCTCGCCCGGGAATACAACAAGGATGTCTCCATGCTCGTGGACGACGCGGGCGATCCCGGCCTCCGGACCCTCGAGAAACTGATCCTGAAGACCATCGAGATCGGCTGGGAGGGGCGCGTGACGGCGCAGCACGCCCGCGCCATGGCGCTCTACCCGGAGCCGTACTACCGGAAGATCGAGGCGCTGCTGAAGAGGGCGCGCGTCGGCGTCGTGAGCGATCCGCAGACGGGCCCCCTCCACGCCCGCGTGCGCGACCTCCACGCCGCCGGCGTCGGCATCGCCCTCGGCCAGGACGACATCGCCGACGCCTACTACCCGTTCGGCCGGAACAACATGCTCGAGGTCGCCTTCCTCGCCGCGCACCTCATGTGGATGATCACGGTCGCGGACATGGAGATCCTCTACGACCTCATCACCACGCGCGCGGCGCAGGCCCTCGGGATCAGGGAGTTCGGCCTGAAGGAGGGGAACCGCGCCCACCTCGTCGTCCTCCGCGCGGAGAGCGTCTGGGAGGCAATCTGGAACCACGAGGCCCCGCTCCACGTCATCAAGGACGGCCGCGACATCACGCTGCGGTGACGGGAGGAGCCCCCCTTGTCCCCGAGGCGCACGGATGCGTTTCCACGGTGGCTGAAGCTTCTCCTCGCCCTGGCGGCGGCGATCCTCCTCGCCGCGGGCGGATGGTTCCACCGCGCGCAGGAGCGCCACGTGCGCGACGTCGTGGAGCGGGAGCTCCAGGCAATTGCGCGGCTGAAGGCGGACCAGATCGCCGAATGGCGCCTCGATCATCTCGCGGAGGCCGTCGAGCTCGCGCGGAGCCCCTTCTTCATCGAGGGGGTCTCCCGATGGATGGCCGATCCGAAACCGGAGCACGCGGACTACTTCCTCGCTCGGTTCGGCGCCCTCCGGGAGCATTACGGCTACCATGATGTCCTCCTCGCGGATTCGGACGGCAATGTTCGCCTGAGCCTGAGCGGCCGCACCGGCCCGATCCACCCCGAGGCCCTGAACGCCATCGCGGCGGCGATCCGCGACCGGCGCCACCTCCTCACCGACCTCCATGCCGGCCCGGACGACCTCCCGCACCACCTGGATGTCGTCGCGCCGCTCTTCGCCGGGAGCGGGGAGACGGCCGAACCGGTCGGCGCGGTCATCCTCCGCAATGACGTCCGCCGGTTCCTCCATCCCCTCATCCAGTCGTGGCCCTCGCCCAGCCGGAGCGCCGAGACAATCCTCGTCAGGCGGGACGGCGACCATGCCCTCTTCCTGAACGATCCGCGACACCTGCCCGGGGCGGCCCTCTCGCTGCGCATCCCGCTCCACCAGACGGAGGTGCCGGCGGTCATGGCCGTCCTCGGGAGGGAGGGCATTGTGCGGGGGGAGGACTACCGGGGCGTCGAGGTCGTCTCGGTCATCAGGGCGGTTCCCGACTCCCCCTGGTACATCGTGGCGAAGGTCGACGCCGCCGAGGCGTTCGCCGACTGGCGCGTCCGGTCCGCTCTCATCCTCGCCCTCCTCCTCGGCCTCATCGCCACCGTGGCCGCCGCCCTCGTCGCGGCCTGGCTGCGGAGCGGCAAGGCCCACTACCAGGTGCTGTACATGGCCGAGTCGGCTCTCCGTGAGAGCAGGGAGCGCTACCGAATCACGCTCATGAGCGTCGGGGACGGCGTGATCGCCACCGACGCCGCGGGGCGGGTGGAGATCATGAACCCCGCGGCCGAGGCCCTCACCGGCTGGCCGCAGGACGAGGCCCGAGGAAGGCCGCTGGAGGAGGTCTTCCGGATCATCAACGAGGAGACGCGCCGCCCCGTCGAGAGCCCGGTGCGCCGGGTCGCGGCGGAGGGCGTGGTGGTGGGCCTCGCCAACCACACGATCCTCATCGCCCGCGACGGAGCGGAACGCCCCATCGCCGACTGCGGCGCCCCCATCCGCGACTCGGGCGGGGCCGTCGCCGGCGTGGTGCTCGTCTTCCGCGACCGGACCGCCGAGCGGGAGGCGCAGCGGGCGCTCGAGAAGGCGGCGTACGATCTGGAGGCCGTCATCGAGTCCATCGCCTACGGCATCCTCGTCGTCGACATGGAGGGCCGCGTCACGCATCTGAACGCGCGTTTCAGGGAACTGTGGCGGATCCCGGAGACGGTGGCCGCCTCCGCGGATGACAATGCCCTCCTCGACTTCGTCCTCGACCAGCTCGCGGAACCGGAGGCATTTCTCGAGAAGGTACGGACGCTCTACCGGACGGAGACGGAGTCATGGGGCACCGTCGCCTTCAGGGACGGGCGGCTGTTCGAGCGGTACTCGCGCCCCCTGCTCGCGGACGGGAAGATGATCGGACGGCTGTGGAGCTTCCGGGACATCACCGAGCGCGCGCGTGCGGCGGAGGAGCGGGGGCGGCTGCAGACGCAGCTGCTCGTCGCGCAGAAGCTGGAGGCCGTGGGCAGGCTGGCGGGGGGCGTCGCCCATGATTTCAACAATACGCTCCAGACGATCCTCGGCTACGCCGACCTCGCGCTCCGCGCGGCGGCGCCGGAGGGTACCCTGCATGAGGACCTCCTCCACATTCGCAGGGCCGCGCAGCGCTCCGCCGACCTCACCCGCCAGCTCCTCGGCTTCGCCCGCCGGCAGACCATCGCGCCGAGGGTGCTGGACCTGAACGAGACCGTCCCGGAGATGCTCGGCATGCTCCGCCGCACCATCGGCGAGGACATCGACCTCAAGTGGATCCCCGGCCGCGGCCTGTGGAACGTGCGGATCGATTCGTCCCAGGTCGACCAGATGCTGACGAACCTCGCCCTCAACGCCCGCGACGCCATCGCCGGCGCCGGGAGGATCACCGTCGAGACGAGGAACGCCGACATCGACGAGGCCTCCTGCGCCTCCCACGCCGGCTTCGTCCCCGGCGAGTACGTCGTCCTCTCGGTGAGCGACGACGGCTGCGGCATGGACGCGGAGACCCTCTCCCGCGTCTTCGAACCGTTCTTCACGACGAGGCGGCCGGAGGAGCACACCGGCCTCGGCCTCGCGACCGTCTACGGCATCGCCCGGCAGAACGACGGCTTCATCAACGTCTACAGCGAGCCGGGGAAGGGGACGACGGTCACGATCCACCTTCCGCGGGCGAAGGCGGAGCCGGATTCGCGAGGGGCCCCGCCGCGGGCCGAGCCGGCGCCCGGCGGCGCGGAGACGGTCCTCGTCGTCGAGGACGACGAGGCGATCCTGGACCTCGCGCGGAGGATCCTCGAGGGGCTGGGATATTCCGTCCTCGCCGCGGGGACGCCCGCGGAGGCGATCCGCGTCGCCGGGGAGCACGCGGGGGAGATCCACCTCCTCCTCACCGACGTCATCCTGCCGGAGATGAACGGCCGGGAGCTCGCGGGGCGCCTCGCGGCGATCAAGCCGGGGATCAGGTGCCTCTACCTCTCGGGCTACCCGAGCAACGTGATCGCCCGGCGCGGCATCCTGGAGGAGGGGGTGCACTTCATCCAGAAGCCGTTCTCCGTGGAGGCCCTCGCCGCGAAGGTCCGCGAGGCGCTCGGGTAGACCGGCTCAGCCGGCCAGGCGACGCGCGAGGAAGCGGGCCGTCGTCTCCAGAAGATCCGCCTCCCAGGCGAGGCCGGCGAAGGTGTGGCCCGCCCCCTCGATCATCCTGACCTCGACCTCCCCGCCGCGGGACAGGGCCTCCCGCCAGCGCGCCGCGTCATCCGGCGGGACCCCCCGGTCCTCCGCGCCGTGGACGACGAGGGCGGGGCCGCGCCAACCGGCGGCCCGCTCGGCCGGGCGGAAGGCGAACAGCTCGTCGAGGAGCCGCTGGCTCAGGGCGTTCCCGTGGAGGTCGTGGACGGGGCGCCTGCCGAAGTCCGAGACGATCCGCTCCGTCGCCTTCAGCGTGAAGGCGCGCCGCAGGTCGGCGACCGCCGCCCAGAGCACGAGGCAGCGGACGTCGGCGCCGGGCGCCGCCGCGACGCACGCCGCGATCGCCCCCCCGAAGCTGAAGCCGAGGAGGCCGACGCGGTCGCGGATGACGTCATCGCGCCGGCGGACGAACTCGAGGGCCGCGCGCGCGTCCGCCATCTCCCCGTCGACGGTGAGATCCTCGAAATCGCCGTCGCTCTCGCCGCACCCGCGGAAATCGAAGCGGAGGGCGAGGATGCCGTCGTCGGCGAAGCGCCGGGCGGCCTTCACGAAGAGCCGGTGCGACTCGATCCTGTTCCCGGTGAAGCCGTGGAGCATGACGAGCGCCGGGAAGGGGGGCTCGTGCGGCGCGCCGGGGACGTGGAGGCTCCCGTGGATCGCCTGTCCCCCATTCCGGAAAACGACCGGCTCGTGCACGGTTCCCCCGGGGGTTGAACGCCCGCGCGCTCAGGCGCGCGGCAGGTGTCCCAGCGTCGCCTCGACCCGCGCCCGCCGCTCGGCGAGGTCCCGCCGCCTGGCGCGCCGCCGCTCGACCACCGCCGCGGGCGCCTTCTCGAGGAACCGGTCGTTCGCCAGTTCCCGCTCCACGCCGGCGATCTCCGCGTCGATCCGCTCCAGCTCCCCCGCGAGCCGCGCCCGCTCGGCGGCGAGATCCACCACCCCCGCCAGGTCCACGCAGACGATCGTCCCGGAGGCGGTGGGGGCCGCCGCCGTCGACGGCCCGGGCGTGAACGCCGGATCGACCCGGAATTCGCCCGCGCCCATGAGGCGGGCGGTGACCTCCGGCCGGTCGCGGAGCATCTCCTCCTCCCCGCGCGAGGCCGGCTTCACCGTCACCGAGATCTCGGCGCGCGGCGGCACGTTGTACTCCCTGCGGAGGTTGCGGGCGGCGCGGATGACGTCGAACTTCCGCCCCATCCGGGCCTCGAGCTCCGCGTCGATGCGCTTCCCCTCCGCCCGTGGCCACGGCCGCCTCGTCACCGACTCGCCCTCCCTCCCCGGCAGCCGCTGCCAGATCTCCTCGGCGAGGTGGGGCATGAACGGGGCGAGGAGCCGGAGGAACGTCTCAAGGCACCGGAGGAGGACGGCGCGCGACCGATCCGCCTCCTCCCCCCCCCCGGCCTGGAGCGCCGGCTTCACCATCTCGATGTACCAGTCGCAGTAGTCGCGCCAGAAGAAGTCGTAGAGCGCCTCGGCCGCCTCGTTGAAGCGGTAGGCATTGAGCGCCTTCGTGACCGCGCGCACGGTCCCGTTCAACCGGCTCAGGATGAAGCGGTCCTCGGCGGCCGCGGCGGGGCCCTCGGGCGGGGCCTCGTCGCCGAGGTGCATGAGGACGAAGCGGGCGGCGTTCCATATCTTGTTCGCGAAGTTCCTGCCGAGCTCGGGGCTCTCGTCCGCGTAGTAGACGTCCTGCCCCACGGGGCTGAGGCGGGCGATGGTGAAGCGGAGGGCGTCCGCGCCGTACCGTTCGATGACGTCGAGCGGGTCGGGGGAGTTCCCGAGCGACTTGCTCATCTTCCGCCCCTGGAGGTCCCTGATGATGCCGGTGAAGAAGACGTGCCGGAACGGGACCTCGCCCATGAACTCGAGCCCCGCCATGATCATGCGGGCGACCCAGAAGAAGATGATGTCGGGGCCGGTGACGAGGCACGTCGTCGGGTAGAAGGCGCGGAGGTCCCCGGTGTCGTCCGGCCAGCCGAGCGTGGAGAACGGCCAGAGCCACGAGGAGAACCAGGTGTCGAGGACGTCCTCGTCCTGGACGAGGTCGGTCCCCCCGCACGACGGGCACCGCCCCGGCGGGGTCCGGGCGACGATGACGCCCGCCCCGTCCGCCGCCCCCGGCCGCGACGCGCAGGCGCGGCAGTACCAGACCGGGATCCGGTGGCCCCACCAGAGCTGCCGGGAGATGCACCAGTCGCGGATGTTCTCCATCCAGTTCCGGTAGACCTTCGCCCAGCGCGGCGGGAAGAAGGCGATCCGGCCGCCGAGGACGGCCTCGAGGGCGGGGGCGGCGAGCGGCCGCATCCGCACGAACCACTGCGGCGAGAGGGACGGCTCGATGACCGTCCGGCAGCGGTAGCAGTGGCCGACCGCGTGCCGGTGGCGCCCCACCTTCTCGACGAGCCCCAGCTCCTCGAGTCGCCGGACGAGCGCCTCCCGGCACTCGAACCGGTCCATCCCCCGGAACTCCTCGCCGGCCCGCTCGTTCATGACGGCGCTCCCGTCCATGACGACGACGGCGGGGAGGCCGTGGCGCCCCCCGATGAGAAAGTCGTTCGGGTCGTGGGCGGGGGTGACCTTCACGATCCCCGTGCCGAACTTCGGGTCCACGAACTCGTCGGCGATGACGGGGATCTCCCGGCCGACGACGGGGAGGCGGACGGCCGCGCCGACGATCCCCCGGTAGCGCTCGTCGGCGGGATGGACGGCCACGGCCGTGTCGCCGAGCATCGTCTCGGGACGGGTGGTCGCCACGGTGACGTGCCCGTCCCGTCCGGCGAACGGGTAGCGGATGTGCCAGAGGCGGCCGTCGTGCTCCTCGTGCTCGACCTCCTCGTCGGAGAGCGCCGTGTGGCAGCGCGGGCACCAGTTGATGATGTACGTGCCGCGGTAGACGAGCCCCTTCTCGTGGAGCCGGACGAAGACCTCCCGGACGGCCCGCGAGAGCCCCTCGTCCATCGTGAAGCGCTCCCTCGTCCAGTCGCAGGAGCAGCCGAGGCGCTTGAGCTGCCGGATGATCGTCCGGCCGTACCGCTCCCGCCAGCGCCACACCTCTTCGAGGAACGCATCCCGACCGAACGCCCGCCGCGAGCCGCCGCGCCCGGCGAGTTCCTTCTCGACGACGTTTTGCGTGGCGATCCCCGCGTGGTCGGTCCCCGGCAGCCAGAGCGCCTCGAACCCCTGCATCCGCTTCCAGCGGACAAGGATGTCCTGGAGGGTGTTGTTGAGGACGTGCCCCATCGTGAGGATGCCGGTGATGTTCGGCGGGGGGATGACGATGACGTACGGCTTCCCGCCGCCGGGTCGCGCGGTGAAATAGCCGCGCGCCTCCCACGCCGCGTACCAGCGCTCCTCGACCGCCGCCGGGTCGTACCTCGTCGGGATCTCCATCTCCCCCCGGCTACCTCCCCTTCCCGCGCCGCGCCCGGGTCCGCACCCTGTCCTTCATCAGCTTGTACTCGACGCTGTCGACGAGCGCCTGCCAGCTCGCCTCGATGATGTTCTCGGAGACGCCGACCGTCCCCCACCTCGCCTCCTCGTCCGCCGACTCCACGAGGACGCGGACCTTCGCCGCCGTGCCGGCGCGGGCGTTGAGGACCCGCACCTTGTAGTCGGCGAGCTGCACCTCCTCGATCGACGGGTAGAACGGCGTGAGCGCCTTGCGGAGGGCGTTGTCGAGGGCGTTCACCGGGCCGTCCCCCTCCGCCGCGGTGTGCTCGAACCGGCCGCCGACCTTCACCTTGATGGTCGCCTCCGAGATGAGGGTCCCGTCGCGCCGCTTCTCGACGCTCACCCGGAACCCCTCGAGGTCGAAGAACGGGCTGTGCCGCTCGAGCGCCTTCTCCACGAGGAGCTTGAACGATCCCTCCGCCGCCTCGAACTCGTACCCCTCGCTCTCGAGCCGCTTCACGACGGCGAGGACGGCCGGGAGGGCGGGGTCCTCCCTCCGCAGCGAGAGCCGGAGGTCCCGCGCCTTCATGAAGACGCTCGCCCGCCCCGAGAGCTCCGAGACGAGGACGCGCCGGGCGTTCCCGACCGCCTCGGGCGGGACGTGCTCGTAGCCGCGCGGGTTCTTGCACACCGCGTCGGCGTGGACGCCCCCCTTGTGGGCGAAGGCGCTCGCCCCGACGTACGGCGCCCTCGTGTCGGGCGCCATGTTCGCGATCTCGTCCACGTAGCGGGACAGCTCCGTCAGCCGCGCGAGGCGCGGCCGATCGACGCACGGAATCCCCATCTTGAGGACGAGGTTCGGGATGATGCCGATGAGGTTCGCGTTGCCGCACCGCTCCCCGTAGCCGTTGATCGTTCCCTGGACGTGGACGGCGCCGTGCCGCACGGCGATGACCGCATTCGCCACGCCCATTCCCGCGTCGTTGTGCGAGTGGATGCCGATCGGGGCGCGGACGCGCCGCCGCACCTCGTCCACGATCTCCCCGAGGCGGAGCGGCAGCGTCCCGCCGTTCGTGTCGCAGAGGACGATGGTGTCGGCGCCGGCCTCCTCCGCCGCGAGGAGCGTCCGCATCGCGTAGTCGGGGTCGTCCTCGAAGCCGTCGAAGAAGTGCTCCGCGTCGTAGATGAGCTCCTTCCCCTTCCCCTTCAGGTAGGCGACCGTATCGCGGATCATCCGCACGTTCTCCTCCGGCGTCGTCCGGAGGACGTCGCGGACGTGGAGCATCCAGGACTTGCCGAAGACGGTCACCACCTCCGTCCCCGCCTCGAGGAGCCGGATGACGTTCTGGTCCCGGGCGACCCGCGTCCCGGCCCGCCGCGTGCTGCCGAAGGCCGCGACGCGCGACCGCCGCAGCCGGAGCGCCTTCACCTGCCGGAAGAACTCGATGTCCTTCGGGTTCGAGCCCGGCCACCCCCCCTCGATGTAGTGGATGCCGAACTCGTCGAGCTTCCGGGCGATGAGGAGCTTGTCGGCGCTCGAGAAGGTGATCCCCTCTGCCTGCGTCCCGTCCCGCAGCGTCGTGTCGTAGAGCCGGACCGTCTTCATGCGTCCCCCTCCCGCCGTCCCAGCCCGAACGCCTCGTGCACCGCGCGGGCGGCGCGGTCGGCGTCCTTCGCCTCGACGACGCACGAGATCTTGATCTCGCTCGTCGAGATCATCTCGATGTTGATCCCCTCCCGGGCGAGGGCCGAGAACATGGTGGAGGCGACGCCGCGGTGGCTCTTCATCCCGACCCCGACGACCGACACCTTGGCGATGTCCTCGTCCGAGGTCATCCCCGCGGCGCCGATCCGCCCGACGACCTCCTCGAGCGCCGCCGTCGCCCTCCTGAAATCGTCGCGCGCGACCGTGAAGGAGACGTCCGTGAACCCCTTCGCGCTCACGTTCTGGATGATCATGTCCACGTTGATGTTCGCCTCCGCCATCGAGCCGAAGATGGCGGCCGCGATCCCGGGCCGGTCCGGGACGTGGAGGATGGTCAGCTTCGCCTCGTCGCGGTCAACGGTCACCCCCCGGAGCACCATGTCTTCCATGTCGTCCGCCTCCCCCGTGAGAACGGTCCCCGGCGCGTCGCTGAAGCTCGACCGCACCTCGACCCTGACGCCGTACTTCTTCGCGAACTCGACCGCGCGGGCCTGGAGCACCTTCGCCCCGAGGCTCGCCATCTCGAGCATCTCGTCGTAGGCGATCCGCCCGATCTTCCGCGCCCCGGGAACGATCCACGGGTCTGCGGTGTAGACGCCGTCGACGTCGGTGAAGATCAGGCACGGGGCCCCCAGGACGGCGGCGAGCGCGACGGCGGTGGTGTCCGACCCGCCGCGGCCGAGCGTCGTGATGTTGCGCCGGTGGTCCACGCCCTGGAACCCGGCGACCACGACGACGTTGCCGGCGGCGAGCTCCTCGGCGATCTTCTCGGTGCTGATCTCGAGGATCTTCGCCTTCCGGTGCGCGCTGTCGGTGATGATGCCGACCTGGCTGCCGGTGAAGGAGACGGCGGGCACGCCGAGGTCGCCGAGGGCCATGGCGAGGAGCGCCGCGGTGATCTGCTCCCCCGTGGCCATCAGCATGTCGAGCTCGCGGTCCGGCGGGTTCGCCGTCACCCTCCCCGCGAGCGCGATCAGCTCGTCGGTGGTGTCCCCCATCGCCGAGACGACGACGACGACGCGGTCGCCGGCCTCCCGCGCGCGCGCCACCCGGCGGGCGACGGTCCTGATCCGCTCGGGGCCCGCAACCGAGGTCCCCCCGTACTTGTGGACGACGACCGCCATCCCCCTAGCCCTCCGCCGGCCGCGGCCCGAGCAGCCGGTCCATGAGGCGCCACCCCTCCCCCACGACGAGCGACCCGCGGAGCGCCGCCCGCTCGCTGAACGCCGTCATCCGGTCCGGCTCGACGCCCGTGCCGCAGACGGCGAACGGCACCGGGTCGGCGACGTGCGTACGGAGGGCAAGGGGCGTCGCGTGGTCGGGGAGGGCGAGGACCCGGAATTCCCCCGCCGCCCGCAGCGCCTTCACGACGGGGGCGACGACCTTCGCGTCGAACTGCTCGATCGCCCGCACCTTCTCGGATCGATCGCCGTTGTGGCTCGCCTCGTCGGCCGCCTCCACATGGACGAGGACGAAATCCACCCGGCCGAGCGCCTCGACCGCCGCCCGCCCCTTGGCGGCGTAGTCGGTGTCGTAGTAGCCGGTGGCGCCGGGGACGTCGACGACCTCCATGCCGAGCACCCGCCCGATCCCCTTGATCAGGTCCACCGCGCAGATGACCGCGCCGTCGATCCCCCGCGACTCGCGGAACGTCGTGACCTGCGGCCTGCCGCCGCCGCCCCAGAGCCAGATCATGTTCGCCGGGTTCTCGCCGAGGTCCACCTTGACCCTGTTGACCGGGTGGCCGGCGAGGACGACGTGCGACGCCTGCATGATCTCGCGGAGGAACCTCCCCCCCCGGCCGGCCGGCAGGTGCGGCGCGACCGCCTTCCCCGTGATGTCGTGGGGCGGGACGCAGCGGAGCGGCCCCTCCCCGTCCTCGAGCAGCCGCCTCGGGACGACGAGGAGGTGCCGGTAGCCGACCCCCGACTGGAAGCGGACACCCCGCCCCGCGAACCGCCCCGCGAGGATTTCGATGAGGACGCGCGCCTCGGCGCTCGAGATGTGGCCGCCGCTGTAGTCCGCCATCCTCCCGTCCGAGACGGTGACGAGGTTGCAGCGGAACGCCATCTCGTCGTCCTCCAGGTCGATCCCCATGCTCGCCGCCTCGAGCGGCCCGCGCCCGGTGTAGTGCCGGGACGGGTCGACCCCCAGGATGGCGAGGTTGGCGACGTCGCTCGCCGGCTCCATCCCATCGGGAACGGTGCGCACGGTGCCGCCCGCCCCGCTCCGGGCGAGGAGGTCGAGCGCGGGCGTCCGCGCGAGCTCGAGCGGCGTCCGGTTGCCGAGATCCGGGATCGGATAGTCGGCCATGCCGTCGCCGATGAGGACAGCGTATTTCATCGCGTGTGTGCGTCCAGGCCGCCAGGCGCCCCCGTCAGATGCGCGCCTCGACGCGGATGAGCATGGTCCGCGCCTTCACGAACGGCAGCCGGTCGATCCGGGCGAGGGCCCGGCGCACGTCCTTCTCCCGGGCCCGGTGGGTCATGATGACGACCGGGACGACGCTCCCCGCCCGCCGGTCGATCTGGAGGAAGGAGGCGATGCTGATGCCGAGCCGGCCCAGGATGCCGGTGATCCCGGCGAGGACGCCGGGCCGGTCGATGACGGAGAAGCGGAGGTAGTACGCCGTCTCGATCTCCTCCACCGGTCTGACCGGCGCGCGCCCCATGCGCGCGGCGACGACGGGGACCCTGCCGCAGCAGCCCCGGGCGATGTTCCGCCCGATGTCGACGATGTCCGCGAGGACCGCGCTCGAGGTCGGCTCCCGCCCCGCGCCCCGGCCGTAGAGGACGATGTCGCCGGCCGGCTCGCCGCGGACGCAGACGGCGTTGTACGCCCCGCCGACGGAGGCGAGGAGGTGGCCCGACGGGATGAGCGTCGGGTGGACGCGGGCCTCGACGGCGCGCCCCTCGCGCTTGTAGATCGCGAGGAGCTTGACGACGTAGTCGAACTCCCGCGCGTACCGGATGTCCACCGCGGTGACGCCGCCGATCCCCTCCGCGTGGACCGCCCCGAGGGGCACCCAGCCGCCGCTCGAGATGGTCGCGAGGATGGCGAGCTTGTGGGCGGAGTCGAGCCCGTCGATGTCGAGGCGCGGGTCCGCCTCGGCGTAGCCCATCGCCTGCGCCTCGAGGAGGGCCTCGTCGAACTCGATCCCCGCCTCCGTCATCCGCGACAGGATGTAGTTGCAGGTGCCGTTCACGATGCCGAGGACCGAGCGGATCCGGTTGGAGACGAGGGCCTCCCGGAGCGCCTTGACGACCGGGATGGCGCCGCAGACGCTCGCCTCGTAGTAGAGGTCGAGCCCCCGCGCCTGGGCGAGGCCGAGGATCTCGCGGCCGTGCTCGGCGAGGAGCGCCTTGTTGGCGGTCACGACGTGCTTGCCGCGCCGGAGCGCCTCGAGGATGTAGCGCCGGGCGTCGCCGCACCCTCCGATGAGCTCCACGACGATGTCCACGCCGGGATCGGCGATGAGGGCGCGCGCGTCCGCCGCGCGGAGGCGCCTCGGGACGCGGACGTCCCGGCGCCGGCGCCAGTCCCGCTCGGCGACGAGGCGGAGCCGGATGTCGAGGCCGCTGTTCCTCCGGATGAGGGGCCCGTTCGCCTCGAGCGCCCTGACGAGGCCGGAACCCACGGTCCCGAGTCCGATGAGGCCGATGTCGATTCTCTTCACCCCCGCCTCCTCCCGATCGCGGATACGATAGCGCAAAGGGCGCCCGGATTCAAGGAGATTGGGAGTGACGGGTGGCGGGTGGCGAGTGGAAAAGCACCAATCCACCACGGACAGGCACTGATCATTACGGATCTCCACAGATCCTTTTCAGTTGAAATCCGTGAATATCCGTAAGCATCCGTGAAGATCCGTGGCTCGGTGTTCATTGTTTCAGCCGCGGATTGTCGGAGATAACCGCAGATGAACTTCTTTGCCACAGAGGCCACAGAGGACACGGAGAATGACGGGTTTGGTCATCACTCTGTGGTCTCTGTGATCTCTGTGGCGGGTTGCAATCCGCGCAAATTGGCGTGCATCCGCGGCAGGAACACTATGCCGCGTTGAAAGTGGAAAGTTGAAGGAACATTCCGTGGGTATCCGTACTGATCCGCGCGGATCAGCGGTGGATTGGTTCCTGTTGTTGCGGCGGATCAGGCCTGCTCCTTGAGGAGCGGCTTCGGATCGCAGGGGGTGAGCTTGAACGCGGCTGTGACGGCGTCTGCGATCCGGCGCCACTTTTCGCTCACGAGGCGGTAGTTTGAGGGGTCGACGATGCTGTCCCGCGTGTAGAGGTAGCAGATGTTGACGTTGTGGTCGCCGTAGCGGGGATGGCCGAGGACGAGCCCCTCCCACGGCACGCCGGCGGTGATGGCGAACTCGTCGGGGCCCTTCGTGTGCGAGGCGAGGTAGCCGTCGCGGACGCGAACCGGGACGCCGCCCTCCATCCGGTAGATGCCGGCGGTGATCCCCCCCGTCGCCCTGAAGCACCCCTTCTGCTTCGTGTAGAGGGCGAGGGCGGAGCCCTCCACCTCGGGGAGCGACCCGTTGTACGCCTCGATCTGCGCCGGCGTGATCTCCCGTATCCCCAGCCACTCGGCGAGGTGGAAGAAGCCGAGCGGCACGCAGTCCCGCATCGCCTGGAAGTCGGCCAGGTAGTGGTACTCCCCCACGATCCGGGCGTTCACCTCGCTCACGTAGATGTCCCTGATGCGGTTGTCCGCGTCCACGGTCGAGAGGAAGTCCACGCCGAAGGTGCCTCGGTAGCCGAGCGATCCCATCCACCGGCCGACCCGCCGCACCGTCTCGTGCATGAGCGCCGTCTGCTCGGGGGTGAAGGCCCTGACGGTGAAGTCGGAGCCGATGTACTGGCCGGGGGTCTTCACGAAGTACGGGTCGCCGACGACCTGGATGTCCGGCTGGGAGACGGCGACCGTCCCGTTCACCACGCAGCCGGTGCAGTTGGGGCTCGGCCCCGAGAGGAACTGCGTGACCTTCACCGGCGTGCCGTCGAACGCCTCCCCCATGAGCCGGCGCTTCTCCTCGATGACCCGGTCGAACTCCCCGCGGTTGAAGACGAACTCCGTCCCCCTTCCGGCGGCCGACAGCGGCGTCTGGAGGACGAAGCCGCCGGGATACTCGCCGGCGAGCATCCCGTACTCGAGCCGGCCGAAGGGGATGACCCTGCTCGCGGGCGGCATCCGGATGCCGATCCGGTCCGCCTCGATCGCGAGGCGCGCCTTGAACTCGAAGAAATCCTGCATGATCTTCGAGTGAGAGAGGAGGCGCCAGCCGGGGGCGCGGGTGAAGAGGAACTCGTGGATGACCCACGAGGGCGCGAACGGGGCGAGGCAGATCTCGCCTTTGGGGCCAGCCACCGCCTCCAGGACCTCGCCGGCGTGGTCCCGCATGAAGTTCACGTGGAAATCGCCGGCGTCGGTGAGGCGGACGCCGTTCATCCGCTCGTACGAGATGACCTTCGTCGGCCACTCCGGCTCCAGGTACCGCGCAACCTCGTCGCCGTGGTAGAGGGAGACGACGAGCGCGGGCGGCATGAAGTGCCGGAAGGCGTAGGCACCGAGGGGGCCGATGCCGTGGTTGACGAGGCGCCGGCCCGCGAACCAGCGCCTCGCCGCCGCCGCCTTCTTCAGCCGCGCGAGACCGCTCAACGGATTCGACACAATGTCCCTCCCCGCCGCCGCGGCGGCGCCCCTCCCCGGTCAACCCGCGAGCACCCGCTCGAGCTCCGCCGCCATCTCCTCGATCCGGTACGGCTTCTCGACGAAGCCGCTGAAGCCGAAATGCGCGTAGTTCATGATGATCGGATCGGTCGCGTAGCCGCTCGACACGATCGCCCGCGCCCGCGGGTCGATCCCCGCGAGCCGACGCATCGCCTCCTCACCGCCCATCCCGCCGGAGACGGTCAGGTCGAGGATGACCGCCCGGAAGGGTTCGCCCGAGGCCAGGGCCTCCCGGTACAGCCGCAGCATCTCCTCCCCGTCCCGCGCGAACGCCGGCTCGTAGCCGAGGTGTAGGAGAATCCTGCCCGCCACCGCGCGCACGTCGTCGTCGTCGTCCATGATGAGGATGCGCCCCTCGCCGCGGTGCGCCGCCTCCTCCTTTTCCTCCTCGGGGACGCTCGCCTCCGGGACGGCGGGGAGGAAGACGCGGAACGTAGAGCCCTCGCCGAGCGTCGACTCGACGGTGACGGCGCCGCCGTGGTTCCGCGCGATGGAATAGCAGATCGGAAGGCCGAGGCCGCTCCCCGTCTGCTTCGTGGTGAAGTACGGGTCGAATATCTTCGGGATGTGCTCCGCCGGAATCCCGATCCCGCGGTCGGCGACGGCGATCATCACATAGTTCCCCGGCGCGAGGCCGGCGGGGCGTTCGTCACCCGCCGGGATATTCCCCGCCTCGATCCGGATCACCCCTCCCTGCGGCATCGCCTGGACCGCGTTGATGACGAGGTTGCCGACCACCTGGGCGATCTGGCCCTCGTCCGCCATCGCCGGCCAGAGGTCGTCGCGGACGGCGAGCTCGCAGCGCGCGCTCGAGCCGCTCGTTGCGAGACCGGCGGCATCCCGGATGACGCGGCCGAGCCGCACCGGGCGGGCGAGCGGCGCCCCCCCCTTCGAGAAGGCGAGAAGCCGTTGCGTCAGTTCGCCCGCCCGGCCGGCCGCCTCCTCCGCCGCCCTGATCAGTTCGGAGGCGCGCTCGTCGTCCCGGGCCGCCTCGCGGGCGAGGGAGAGGTAGCCCCAGAGGCCGGTGAGGATGTTGTTGAAGTCGTGGGCGATTCCCCCGGCGAGGAGGCCGACCGATTCGAGTTTCTGCGTCCTGACGAGGTCCTCCTCCATCCGCCTCCGGTCGGTGATGTCGCGTACGATGCTCACCACCATGCGGAGCTCGCCGCCGACGCGGAGGGGCGACCAGGAATGGGAAACCCACCTCGTCGCGCCGGTCTTCGTCACGACCCGGTACTCGATACCCGAACCGCCCTCACCCCGGACGGCGCGCCCGCGCGCCTCCCGCGCCATGGCGTCATCCTCTGGATGGACGATCGCGGGCTCCCGGCCGATGAGCTCCGCCGGCTCGTAGCCGAAAACGTGGCGCGCCGCCGGGCTGACGTAGTCGATGATCCCGTCGGGCCGCGTGAGCATGATGACGTCGCGGCTGTTCTCGACGATGCCCCTGTACCGCTCCTCGCCCTCCCGGAGAAGATGCTGCGTGCGCTCGAGGGAGGAGAGCATCCCGTTGACGCCCATGGCGATCTCGGCGACCTCGTCCCTGCCGGTGACCGGGACGCGCGCCGAGAGATCGCCGCCCGAGCCGATCTTCGCCAGGGCGAGGTTCAGTGATGACATCCTCGAGACGATCTGCCGCTGGAAGAGCACGCTCATCGAGACGACGACCACGCCTCCGCAGACGAGGAGTGCGACGATGAAGGATGTCGTCGTCGCCCTGCCCTGGAGGTAGATTTCACGAGGCCTAATCACGCGGAGGATGACGCCGTGCCTTCCCGTGATGCAGGGGACGAGGGCGTAACCGGCGATGGTGCGGTCGCCGAGCGTCAGGACGGCGCTCCCGTCCTTCCGGTCGAGCGCCGCGAGCGCATCCCCGTAATCCGGCGGGAGGCCCCGATCGTCGAGCCGCACGACCTCGATCGGGAGCTCAGTGATCTTTCGGAGCCGCTCGACCGTGCCGGGGCCGAGGAGGCGTCCCATGAGCAGCCTCCCGCGCGGCGGCGCCTTCTCCGGACTGTCGATGATCGGCCGTGATGCGGCGAGCATCGGGCCCTTCGACGTGAGGAGGATGCCGGCGATGGCGGCCATGGGGTCGGGGTTCCGGAGGAGGAGGTCGATCTCATCCGGATCGCACCCCTCGAGGAGGATGTCGAACGGGACCTCTGCGCTCCGCTCGAGATCGAACGCCTTGGCGTGGACGACGCGGCCCTCCGTGTCCGCGTAGAGGATGAGGTTGAGCTTCTGGTTGCTGAAGGTCTGGTCGACGAGGTTCGACCTGATGTAGTCGAGACTCCCGCCGGGATCGGCGACGAATTCGTACGTTTCGTCCCACGCCGACCAATCATGGAGAAGGCTCGAGATCGTCTCGATCTCGATCAGGAGAATGTTGCGCGCGCGGTGCGCGTTTTCCCGCGTCCGCTTCTCCTCGATAGCCGCGTAGCCCCTGAGGAGGATCAGGCGCGTGGCGACATGGAGGCCGAGGATGAGGGCGGCGAACGTGACGGCGATGATGAGGATCGATTTGCCGCGCAGCGTCATGGAGTGCCGCTCCGGCCGGTATACCGTGACACGCGGAGCGGATGGAACCGCCGCGGTGGTCGGGGCGCCGGGATTCGAACCCGGGACCTCTTGAACCCCATTCAAGCGCGCTAGCCGGACTGCGCCACGCCCCGCCGCGTCGACGGTTCCATCCGCCCGGTCGGCCGGAGACGGGAACATGGTACCACCGCCGCCGCGTCCGGCGCAAAGGAATAATGAGAGCAAGTAGCGGCGGCCGGGGCCGAAATTCGAACGCCAGGATGAACGAAGAACCAATCCACCGCGGATTCACGCGGATGCAACTACCGTTCAAAGTTGTAAGTCGAAAGTTGAAAGTGCAATCCGTGAATATCCGTCAATGATCCGTGAGGATCCGTGGTTTGGAGTGCATGAAGTGGTTGGTGAGTCAGATGCCGGCGATCGCCCTGAATGCGCCGCCGAAGAGGAGGGCGTAGGCGGGGCCGAGGATCCCGCCGATGAACGGGGTGTTGATGAGAACGAGGAGGAGCCACGGCCCGGCCGCCTCGAGGGCGGCGATCCGCCGGGGGTCGATGCGGGCGAGGCCCGTCAGGATGTGGAATCCGTCGAGCGGCGGGACGGGGATGAGGTTGAAGAGGCTCAGCCAGACGGCGAGGGAGCCCATCCTGAGGAGGACGAAGGTCGCGGGCTCGATCCGCACCACCCGGAGGAGGAGGGCGGCGGCGAGGGCGACGAGGAATCCCGAGGCGCAGCCCGAGACGCTGATGAGGACGTTGCCGAGGCGCCACGGGCGGACCTTCAGCGGATTGACGGGGACCGGCCTCGCCCACCCGAACAGCCGGAAGCCGGCGGGGGCGCCGCCGCCCAGGAGGCCGAAGAGGAGCGGCGAGAGCGGGATGAGGACCGTCCCGAACGGATCGATGTGCCTGAACGGGTCGAGCGTCATCCGCCCCATGAGCCGCGCCGTGGGGTCGCCGTAGCGGTCCGCCGTCCAGGCGTGGGCGCATTCGTGGACGGAGATGACGAAGAGGAAGATGACGTAGCCGATGAGGAAGTCGATCATGTTTTCAGCCACAGAGACCACGCGGGATCTCCGCTATCGCGGAGATGACCGCCGGAATGGGAGCCGCATCGACCACGGCTGCCCGGAAAACCGAACGTGACGGACGGCCCTCATCAGGCGTCACTGCCCCCGCGCGGCGCGGACCGCCTTTTCGTTCCATTTCTCCACGGCGTAGACGCCGTCGTAGAGCGCCTTGCCGACGTAGTGCGCCAGCCCCCAGGATATCTTCGATATGGATTCGCGCACGCCGTGGAGGACGTAGTTCGCGTTGCTCAGGACGCGCACGTCGTCGCCGGGAACCGGGGCGAGGAGCGCGGCGTCCATGTCCTCCAGCAGGTGCTCGAGGAATCGGATGAGGAGCTGCGCCCTGAAGAGCACCCCCCTCCCCGCGAGCCCCGTCACGCTCATGAATATGACCGGCGGCGCCTCCCCCAGCGTCACCTCCCTGATCTGGAGGGCGAAGATGAGTTCGCGCAGCCGCTCCTTCGGATAGCGGTCGGGGAGGCGGTCGTATGAGCGTACGAGGGCGTCGAAGGCGCCGTTGAACGGCTCCTTCCTCTCCCCGGGATGGGCGAGGTCGAAGAGGTTGTCGAGATCGGTGAAGATCTCGCGGTTGAGGAGGCCGAGGACGTGTGCGCCGACGATGTGCAGGTCGGTCGCGCGCTCGAGGTCGTGCCCCACGTACCGCGTGTCCGGGTGGAGAAACGACGGGGCCTTCTCCTCCCGCCGCCGGTCGTAGTCCGCGACGATGTCGGCGGCCGCCGCCGGCTCCGACGCCGAGGGGATTCGCGCGAGGAGTTCGGCGGCCGGGCCCCCGCCGGAGACCGGACCCTCCTCCCCCTCCGCCGCGAGGAATCCGGGGAGGGGCCTGCCGTCGAACGCGCCCGGGGCCGGATCGATCCCGAGGAGCGAGAGGACCGTGGGGACGATGTCGGCCGTGCGGACGGCGTCGGCGAGCATGGCGCCCGGGCGGACGTTCGGCCCGGCGACGAGGAGCGGGATGCGCACCGCCTCGGCGTCCAGGCAGCCGTGCCCCCCGGACGGATCCTCCGGCGGCTCGAACGACCAGCCCGGGGCCGCGACGAGGACCATGTCGGGGGAGTATCGCGCCTCGCGCGCCGCCGCGGCGCCGTCCCAGAAGAGCTGGTGGGCGACGGCGGTCACGCCGTCGGGGATCTCGAGGTACTTCGTCCGCTCGAGCCACTCGCGCTCGCCGCGGAACTCCCCGAGCCACGAGACCGGGATCCCGGCGGCGATGTAGCCGAACGGGTCATTGTCGGCGGTCTCCTCGAAGGAGATCCCGCCGGCGGCGTCCGGCCGGATGCCGGTCACCGGCAGGTACCGGTACAGGTACGAGCCCCCCTCCCCCCCGCGCCGCTCGATGACCGCCGCCGCGCCGTCCTGGCCGAAGACGACGGCGCGGTGTTCCCCCGCCCTGGCGAGGACGAAGCGGACGGGCCGGCCCGTGACCGCCTCCGGGTAGAGGTTCTCGCCGGAGAGATCCCAGGAGAGGATCCGCTCGACGAGGTCGGCGCGGCGGCCGGGCGAGACGCCGTAATCCATGAGTTCACGCAGGCCGTTCCGCTCCCGCCAGTCGCCGGAGTCGATCCTCGCGAACGGCAGGTACACGGCGCACTCCCCCTCGCCGTGGTCGATGGAGACAAAGCTCCTCCGATCCGGCCCCTTCCGGAGGTACGAGTCGTCGAACCAGCGGACGTTCCAGCCCATCCCTGAACCTCCGGCCATCGCGCCCCCCTCGACGACGAGCGGCTTGTGGAATAGATCCCGCCCGATGTCCACCTTCTGGAGGAGCCGCGATTTTCCGCCGGCGGTGCCGTGGTCGGCGAAGAGGATCAGGTAGGTGCGGTCGCGCATCCGCTTCCGCTCGAGCTCGGCGATGATCCGGGCGACGAGCGGGTCGAGGGCGGCGATCGCCCTGCGCGAGCCTCCGAACTGCGCGCGGGCAGCGTTGTGCGAGGCGTGGTCCACGCCCGGCAGCCAGTAGTTCATCACGCGCGCGTCGGGCTGGATGACGAGGTCGTGGCCGTACCGCGTGTTGAACCGGTCGACGTAATCGAGCGCCCGGTGGAACATGAACGGCGGGACGACCGTGGAGGCGTCCACCTCGTAGCGGTCGGGCGGCGAGTACGGGAGGACCGGCTTGACCGTCGAGTAGTAGGCCATCCCGGCGCGGGCGACATGGTCCTGGAGGAGCGGGATCTCGTCCTCCCGCGAGGCCCGCCGCAGGGCGGTCCAGAGCCGCCTGAGGCCGACGGGCCGCATGCGGTCGGCCGCGAGGGGCGGTCCGAACGGCTGCAGGAAGGTGTCCCCCTTCAGCCGGTGCCGGTCGAAGAAACTATTCTCCCGCACGGGGAGCCGGTTCGGGAAGAGTCCCGTGTACATCGTCGCGTTGCTCGGCAGCGTGCTGGAGGGGAAACCGGCGAAGGCGTTCGCGTACTCCGTCCCGGCGTCGAAGAAGATCTCCCTGATGACGGGGAGGTGGCCGCCGAGCGCCATCTCCCTGAGGACGTCGGGGCGGAGGCCGTCCACGTAGATGAGGACGACATTGGCGTCCGCGACCGGCCCGCCCGCCGGGAGCCGGTCGGCGTCGAAGACGACGTCGTCGCGCTCCCGCGGGGCCGCCGCCGCGTCCCCGGCGGCGATCTCCGCGGTGAACGACCCCGTGTTGTCGCTGAAATCGAAATCGTTCACGCCGAGGGAGAGCGGCCCGTCGGCCGCCGCCTCCCCCCGGTGGTCGGCGCCGACATAGAACGGCTCGCCGCCGCCGATCCTCCCGATGAGGCAGTAGCAGGGCGCGGGGCCCCGCTCCGCGGCCGCGAGGGGGAACGCCTCGTTCGCGACCGAATCACGCCAGTTGTAGGTCCCGCGCGGGCCGACCAGTCGGTCTGACCCGTCACGGCTCCAGCGGCGGCGACGGAAGGCCTCGATCTCTCCGGATGCCGTTATCCGGAACGGCTCGCCCCGACGCAGCGTCACCCCCGTCTCGACGAACGGCCTGTCGGCGGGCACCTCGACCGTCACCGTCTCCGCGGCCGCCGGCACCGCGACGGCCCACGCGCACGCGGCCGCGCACGCCAGGGACTTCATATTTCCTCCTCTGAATGGCCGGGGATTACCGTTCATCCGCAACAGGGCGATTATCCTCGCACCCGTGATTCGCGCATCGGACGCGGCGGCGGGCGGCGGCGGCCCGACCGAGGCGCCGGTCGAGACCGGCTCCGTCCGCCTCCTCGAGCATCGAGACGACCCGGTCGAGTTCCCGGCGAAATGACCGGGCCGCGCGCAGGATATGGCCCCGGTTGGCGATCAGGATCTCCGACCACATGGCCGGAGGGCCCGCGGCGATCCTCGTCGTGTCCCTGAAGCCCGTTCCCGCGAAGCCGAGTGCCGGAGAGCCGCAGCCGAGGCCGCCGGCCACGCTGTTGACGAGGGCCGCGGCGACGAGGTGCGGGAGGTGGCTCACGGCGGCCATGATCCGATCGTGCCGCACCGGGCTCATGCGGACGACCCGCGCCCCGAGCCCTTCCCAGAACGCCTGCGCCGACCGGAGCGCGCCCCGGTCGGTCCGCGGCGTGGGGGTGATGATGCAGACGCTCCCCTCGAACAGGTCGGGGCGGGCGGCCGCCATCCCGCTCCGCTCGGAGCCGGCGATCGGGTGGGCGCCGACGAAGTGCGCCCCCCCCGGGAACGCCCGCTCCAGCCGTGCGACCACCGGCCGCTTGACGCTCGCCGCGTCGGTGACGAGGCACCGCGGGGCGAGGTGCGGCCGCACGAGCGCCGCGACGCCCGCGATCGAGCCGACGGGGACGGCGAGGATGACGACGTCGGCCCCGCGGAGCGCGGCGGCGGGGTCGAGCGTGGCCTCGTCCGCGACGCCGAGCCTGGCCGCCTCCCGCACCGACTCCCTCCTCCGCACGAGCCCGACGACGCGCGCGGCGAGGCGCCGCCGCCGCGCCGCCAGCCCGACGGAGCCGCCGATGAGACCGAGGCCCACGATGGTGATCTTCCCGCAGAGAGGCATCGGAACGCGCCGGACCGATCGGACCCCGGGCGGGAGGCCAGGGGTTATCGCTCGGTGATCGTCTCCTCCACCTTGACGCCGAAATGCCGTCCCGCCTCCTCCAGGGAGGCGAGGACCTCGCTCCCCTCCCCGATCTCGACGACGGAGAGGGGGGCGCCGCCGGGCCGCACGAGCCGGATCGTCTCGGCGTTCTGGAGGATGAGCGTCACCGGCCTCCCCTCCGCCTCCGCCTCGACGAGGAGCATGGGGCGCTTCTCGATCTTGACCCGCCCGACGATGGTCGGCTGCGCCGCGCCGTCATGGCGGACGATGAGCGCCTCGCCGCCCGTCCGCAGCTCGGAGAGGTAGCTCGTTCTCCCGCCGGGCAGGAGGGTGTAGGCGTGGATGCCGCCGGCGTTCACCCTGAACGGGCGCGGGGCGACGTACGGGTTCTCGACGCTCTCCGCGTGGACGAGGAACATCGCGGCGCTCGAATTCCCCACGAGCATCCCCTCCCCCGCGCCCATGCTCGTGCAGGTGTCGATGCAGACCCGGTCGCCCATGCCGAGCCGCTCCACCCGCGTGACCCGGGCGACGACGAGGCCGATCCGCTCGCCCGACCGCCGCACCTCCTCGATCGTCCGCATGATCTGGGAGCGGTCGGCCGTGTGGAGGACGATCCCGTCCACCCCCCGCTCGAGGATGCGCACGGCGGTCCGCGCCTCGTCGAGGCTCTTCACCTCGGCGAAGAGGCCGCGCCGCTGCGCGATGAGGTTCTCGAGGGGGATGATCTTCCAGTCGCCGCAGCGGACCACGACCGTCCGGTCCCTGCTGAGGCGGAGCGCCCGCTCCTCGTCCGCCTTCCCGCGGATCTCGACCTCGACCACCTCCTCCCCCAGCCGGATGTCGCCGTCCGGGGCGACGGTGCGGATGCGGCCGAGGCGCTTCACCTCCGCCGACCTCCCCTCCTCCACCATGACGGCGTCGGCCCCGCTCTCGAGGGCGGCCTTCACCGCCTCCTTGTCCCAGGGGATCGCCTTCACCCATACCTTCTTCATCCCGCACTCTCCGCCGCCTGAACGGCTATTTCCCCTTCAGGTATTTCAGCGCCCGCTCCAGGTCCCAGCCGTCGTGCGTCATCCGCCCGATCGCCTGCACCATCCGGATCGGGTCCTCGTGCTGGAACGCGTTCCTCCCGATCGACACCCCCGCCGCGCCCGCATCGAGGGCGCCGGCGACCATCCGGAACAGGTCCTTGTCGGTCTCCACCTTCTCGCCGCCGGCGATGACGACCGGAACGGGGCATCCCTCCACGACCTCCCTGAACGACGCCGGGTCCCCCGTGTAGTTCACCTTCACGATGTCGGCGCCGAGCTCCGCGCCGACGCGCGCGGCGTGCCTGACGCACTCGACGCTGAACTGGCTCTTGATCTTCTCGCCCCTCGTGTACATCATCGCGAGGAGCGGCATCCCCCACCGCCGGCACGCGCGGGACACGTCGCCGGTGTCGCGAATCATCGCGGTGTCCATGGCGTCGCCGAGGTTCACGTGCACGCTCACCGCGTCCGCCCCGAGGCGGATCGCCTCCTCGACGCTGCAGACGAGCACCTTCGCGTTCGGGGAAGGGCTCAGCGACGTCGAGGCGGAGAGGTGGACGATCAGGCCGACGTCCTTGCCGCCGCCCCGGTGGCCCGCCTCCACCATCCCCTTGTGGAGGATAATGGCGTTCGCCCCGCCCTCGACCACCTGGTCGATCGTCGTCTTGATGTCGCGGATGCCGGGGATGGGGCCGAGCGTCATCCCGTGGTCCATCGGGACGATGACCGTCCGCCTGCTCGCCCTGTTGATAATCCGCTCAAGCCGTATCGCCTTGCCGATCATGTGCGCCTCCCGACGCGGGGGCCCGCGTCTCTCGTTCCGGGCCGCCGCGCTCACCGGGCGCGGGGGTACGACCCGAGATGCTCGATGAAGACACAGTGCCGCTCCAGTTCCTTCAGCGCCTTCCGGACCCGCTCGTCCTCGATGTGGCCGGCGAGGTCGATGAAGAAGTAGTACTCCCACGCCTTCCGCTTCGACGGCCGCGACTCGATCTTGGTGAGGTTGATCCCGTGCTTCTTGAACGGCAGGAGCATCCTGTGGAGGGCCCCCACCCGGTCGGCCACCGACACCATGATCGAGGTTTTGTCGTCCCCGCTCGGGGCCGCGTGGCTCCGGCCGATGACGAGGAACCTCGTCTCGTTCCTGCCGCTGTCCTCCACGCCCCGCTCGAGCACCCCGACGCCGTAGATCTCGGCGGCCAGCTCGCTCGCGAGCGCGGCGGCGTTCTTCTCCCGGGCGGCGATCTCGGCGGCCTTCGCGGTGGACGACACATCCACGAGCTCCGCCGCCGGGAAGTTGCCCCTGATCCACGACCGGCACTGCCCGAAGACCTCCGATTTCGAGTAGATCGTCCGCACCGCGGCGCGCGGGCAGTTCGCGAGCAGGCAGTGGGAGATGTCGAGGTAGATCTCCGCGCAGATCCTGACGCGCGCGTCCATGAACATGTCGAGGGTGTGCGTGACGGCGCCCTCGATCGAGTTCTCGATCGGCACGACCCCGTAGTCCGCCCTCCCCCCCTCCACCTGCGAGAAGACGTCCGCGATGCTCACCGCCGGGGCGTAGCCGACGGAGCTCCCGAACTTGCTCCTCGCCGCCTCGTGCGTGAACGTCGCCTCCGGCCCCAGGTAGGCGATCACGAGCTCCTTCTCGATCGCCATGGCGGCCGACATGATCTCCCGCCAGATCGCCCGGAGCGACGCGAGGGGGAGCGGTCCCCGGTCGAGCCGGGCGAGCCGCTCGAACACCGCACGCTCCCGCTCGGGGGCGTAGATCCCCTTCCCCGAGGCCTTCTTGATGCGCCCGATGCGGAGCACGTGCCTCGTGCGCGCCGCGATGAGCGCGACGATCCGCCGGTCGATGGCGTCGATCTTCTTCCTGAGCTCGTCGATCCTCATGCGCCCCTCCGCCTCCGCTCAGACGAGCGGTTTCCCCGCGCCCTCCTCCGCCGGCGGCGCGGCGGCCGGGGCGGTGATCCCCGCTGCCCGCCGGAGCTCGTCGATCTGCGGGAGATCCTCGATCCTCGCGAGGCCGAAATGCTCGAGGAATTTCCTGCTCGTCCCGTAGAGGTGCGGCTTCCCGATCGCCTGCTTCCTCCCCTTCGTCTCGATGAGATCCCGGTCGAGCAGGTTCTCGATCACCCCGTCGATGTTCACGCCGCGGATCGCCTCGATCTCGGCCCGGGTGATCGGCTGCCGGTACGCGATGATCGCGAGCGTCTCGAGCGACGGCGCCGAGAGCCGCCGGCGGGGCGGGGCCGCGCGCAGCTTCCTGATCCAGCCCCCGTAGTCGGGGAGTGTCTCGAGCCGGAAGCCGCCCGCGACCTCGGCGATGGTGAAGCTCCGCCCGCCGGCACGGTACTCCTCCCGCAGTTCCTCGACGGCGCCCCTGATCATCCGCTCCGTCACTTGCCCCTCCCCCTCGAGGATGCGGCGGATCTCGGACGGCCGGAGCGGCTCCTGCGCCGAGAAGAGGAGGACCTCGACGATCGGCTTGATCCCGCCCGCGGTCATCCCCGCCCCTCCGCCGCGCCCGTCACGCGGCGCATATCTCGATCTCCGCGAACGGCCGCGGCTGGTGCGCCGCGATCCGCTTCATCCGGATGAGCTCCAGCAGCGCCAGGAACGTCGCCACCACCTCCGCCCTGACGAGCGCCGCCCCGAAGAGGTCGCTGAACCGGATGGCCGGCCGCGAACGGAGCATCTCCAGGATGGCCGCGATCTTGTCGGTCACCGTGTACCGGTCCTCGACGATCTCCCGCGGGTCGCCGGTGCAGCGCCGGAGGACCTCCGAGAAGGCGCCGATGAGATCGAAGATGCTGATTTCCGGCAGCGGCGCGTCGCTCGCCTCCGGCAGGAAGCTCCGCTCGACATATCGCGGGTAGACGTCGTGCTGCCCGCCCTCCATCGTGGACAGGAACCCGGCCGCCTCCTTGAACCGCTTGTACTCAAGCAGCTGGCGGACGAGCGCCATGCGCGGGTCCTCGTCCTCCTCCCCCTCCTCCGCCGGCGGCCGCTCCTCGGGCGGCAGGAGCATCCGGGACTTGATCTGGAGGAGGGTGGCGGCCATCACGAGGAACTCGCTCGCGACGTCGAGGTCGAGCATCCGCATGAGGTCCAGGTACTGGAGGTACTGGTCCGTGATCTTCATGATCGGGATGTCGAAGATGTCCACCTCCTCCCGCCTGATGAGGAAGAGGAGGAGGTCGAGCGGCCCCTCGAAGAGCTCGAGCGCGACCTTGCACGCGCGCATGTCGCGCAGCATGCGCTCCCGGTCGTCGGTCTCCCCCGCCGTCAGCGGAGGAGCCCCATCGCCGCCTTCGCCTCCCGGATCGTGCCCCGGGCGATCTCCCCGCACCTGCATGCCCCCTCCCTGAGTACCCCCTCGATGAAGTCCCGCTTCCCCTTGAGCGCGGCGTGCCGCTCCCGGACGGGCGCGAGCTCCCGCGCGATGTTGTCCGCCAGGATCCGCTTGCAGTCGAGGCAGCCGATCCCCGCGGTCCGGCACCCCTCCGCGACGCGCGCCTGCTCCCCGGCGCTCGAGAACAGCCGGTGGAGGCTGAAGATGTTGCAGACGTCCGGGTTGCCGCGGTCCGTCCGTCGCTTCCGGGCGGGGTCGGTGACCGCCGTCGAGAGCTTCCTCCAGATCTCCTCGGGCGTCTCCGTGACGGCGATGTAGTTGTCGAGCGTCTTGCTCATCTTCGCCTGCCCGTCGAGGCCGAGGATCCTCGCCCCGCTCCCGACCCGCGCCGCCGGCTCGGGGAAGATGCCGCCGTATCGGTTGTTGAACTTCCGGGCGACGTCGCGGGCGAGCTCGATGTGCTGGACCTGGTCCTCCCCCACCGGGACGATCTCCGCCTTGTAGAGCAGGATGTCGGCGGCCTGGAGGACCGGGTAGTCGAGGAGCCCCATGGTCACGTGCTCGCTGAACTGTGCCGACTTCTCCTTGTACTGGGTCATCCGCTCGAGGTACGCCACGGGGATCACCGTGTTGAAGTACCAGGCGAGCTCCGTGTGCTCGTGGACGTCCGACTGGACGAAGATGGTGCATCGGGCCGGGTCCACGCCGCAGGCGATGTAGCCCGCCGCCGCGTCGAGGATCCGCCCCGGCATCTCCGCCGGCTCGTACGGGACGGTGATGGCATGGAGGTCCACGATGCAGAAGATGCAGTCGTGGGTGTCGAGGAGCTCCACCCAGTTCCTGATCGCCCCCAGGTAATTGCCGACATGGAGGATGCCGCTCGGCTGTATGCCGCTGAAGACCCGTTTTTTCATGGCGTCGGACCCAGAATGGGCCGTATCTTATCAATTCGGCATGTGCGTGTCAAACGACCGTCTCGCCCCGGCTACGCGCGCACGCGGAAGTCGCGGAACTCGCCGGCATACGGCTCCACGGCGGCGCTGATCTCCTCGACCGACGCCCCCGGCGGACCGTGCCTGAACCATGCCGCCATCCGGTCCACCTCCGCGTCGCCGCCCTCGATCACCGCCTCGATCCTCCCGTCGGGGAGGTTGCGGATCCATCCGGTGACCCCGATCGAGTCCGCCGTGCGCTGGGCATAGTAGCGGAAACAGACGCCCTGGACGACGCCGCCGGCGATGATGCGGACGCGCTTCATGGAGCTGATTATATCGCCGCCGCCGCGCATTGACAATCGCCGCCGCCCGGCCGCGGATGAGAATATGTACTCCTTGCCGCGGATCCCCGCGGATTATTGACGGATCTTCACGGATCGTTTCGCGGTATTATCCGTTGCGATCGGTGAGAATCCGCGGCTGAAAATCAGGTTCGTTCCCCTTTGAACGTTCAACTTTCGGCTGTGGTTCTATCCGCGTGGATCCGTACTGATCGGTGGTAATCCGTGGTGAATGTGTGCTTCTAAATGGTATAGTAAGGTGCTTTGGCGGCGGGAGGGATCGGATGAAGGGAAACGGCGGGGAGAACCTGCGCGAAACGCTCTACGGCTCGGGGGGGGGCGCCCTCCGGAAATACATGCGCCTCTCCGTCGGGGAGGGCGGCCTGCGCGCCCTCCTCGGGTATGAGCTCCGCATCCTCCTCTTCGAGAACGTCCCCGGCGCGCTCGGCATCGCCCTCCGGCGGCTCTTCTACCGCTCGATGCTCGGCGGCGCCGGCCGGGGGATCATCCTCGGGAAGGGGCTCACGGTCAGGCACCCGTCGAAGATCTTCCTCGGCGACAATGTCGCCGTGGACGACTACTGCTCGCTCGACGCGCGCGGCGGGCCCGACGCCCGGATCGAGATCGGCGGCGGCACGGTCATCTCCCGCGGCTCCATCCTCCGGACGAAGAACGGCCGCATCACGCTCGGCCCCGGCGGCAGCATCGGCTCGCACTGCATCCTCTCCTCCATCAGCTCGCTCGAGATCGGGCCGAACCTCCTCATGGCGTCCTCCTGCTTCGTCACGGCGGGCGGCGGGCACGCCTTCGACCGTCTCGACGTGCCGGTCGCGGCGCAGGGGATGGTCTCGAGGGGGGGCGTCGTCATCGGGGAGAACGTCTGGATCGGGGCGCACGCCGTCATCCTGGACGGCGTGCGGATCGGCGACAACGCCGTCATCGGGGCGTGCGCGCTCGTGAACAGGGACATTCCCGCCTGCGCCGTCGCCTACGGGATCCCGGCGAGGCCGGTGCGTGACCGGCGGGACAATCCGGCGGGCTGACCGGTGCAGGACACCCCGGGCGCCTCCTCGATGAAGCGGGACACCGCGCGGCTCGCCGGCGAGCGGTTCGACATTCTCGTCATCGGCGCGGGCATCTACGGGGCGTGCGCCGCCCGCGACGCGGCGCTCCGCGGCCTGAAGGTCGCCCTCATCGACCGCGGCGACTTCGGCGCGGCGACCTCCCAGAACAGCCTCAAGATCATCCACGGCGGCCTCCGCTACCTCCAGCAGGCGGACGTCGTCCGCATGCGGGAATCCATCCGGGAGCGGCGGACCCTCATGCAGATCGCCCCCCACTTCGTCCATCCCCTCCCCTGCCTCATGCCGACCTACGGGCATTTCACGAAGGGCCGGGAGGCGCTCGCCGTCGCCATGCTCCTCAACGACCTCGTCGGCTTCGACCGGAACTGGATCGACGACCCGCAGAAGCGGCTGCCCGCCGGCCGCATCCTGTCGCGGGCGGAGGTGCTCGAACTGCTTCCCGGCGTCGCCCGCGAGGGGCTCACCGGCGGCGCCCTCTGGCACGACTGCCAGACCCACAACTCCGAGCGCCTGCTCCTCTCGTTCATCCTCTCGGCGGCGGACGAGGGGGCGTGCGCGGCGAACTACGTCGAGGCGACCGGATTCATCGCGAGCGGCGGGAGGGTCCTCGGGGCGCGGGCGGCCGACCGGCTCGGGGGCGGCGAGTTCGACATACGCGCCGGCGTTGTCCTGAACGCCGCCGGCCCCTGGACGGACGTGCTCCTCGGGCGACTCGGCCCGGTCCGCCCCTCCCTCCGGCTCTCGTCCGCGATGAACCTCGTCACGAGGCCGTTCATCAGCGCCTGCGCGGCCGGCCTGTCCTGCCGCCACGAGACCATGGCGGAGGACGCGATCGTCGGGAGGGGATCGCGCCTCTTCTTCGTCGCCCCCTGGCGCGACGCCGCCCTCGCGGGGACGGCCCACGCCCCCTACGGCGGCGACCCGGACGATTTCCGCGTCGACGGGCGCGACATCGACCGCCTCCTCGGCGACATCAACAGCGCCTACCCGGTGGCGCGCCTCACCCGGGAGGACGTGCGCGCCGTCTACGCGGGGCTCCTCCCGATGCGGGGCGTGCGCCGCGGGAGCGGCGAGGTCACGCTCCTCAAGCACTACCGGATCATCGACCACGCGCGCCGCGACGGCTGGGAGAACATCGTCTCGATCATCGGCGTGAAATACACCACCGCCCGCGACGTGGCCTCCCGGGCCGTCGACCTCGCCCTCCTGAAGCTCGGCCGGCCGTTCGTCGGGAGCCGGAGCGCCGGCGTGCCCGTCCGCGGGGGGATGATCGAGCGGTTCCAGGAGTTCCTCGACGGGGCGGTCCGCTCGAGGCCGCCCTGGATCGGCGCCGAGTGCATGACGCACCTCGTCTACCACTACGGCTCGTCCCTCGGCGACATCCTCTCGCTCATCGGGTCGGACGGGTCGCTCGCCGCGCCGGTCCCCGGCCAGCGGTACGTGACCGCCGCAGAGGTCGTCCACGCCGTCCGGCACGAGATGGCGCGCACGCTCGCCGACGTCGTCTTCCGCCGCACGGAGCTCGGCTCGGCCGGCTGCCCCGGAGACGAATGCCTCCGGGCCTGCGCCGCCCTCGCGGGCGCCGAGCTCGGCTGGGACGAGGCCCGCGCCGAGCGGGAGATCGAGGCCGTCCGCTCCCTGGCCGCGGTCCCCTCCCCCTGACCTCACCGCCGTTCGAAGCACCAATCCACCACAGCCGAAAACACGACATCCCGGCCGCGGCGGGTCGCCGTGTTTTCGGCTTGACTTTCGCTTTTTTTTCGCCTACGCTGGTTATGGAGACTGGGGGCGGGGACCGGCCGAAAGCCCCGGGAGGCGGCGGCCCGGTCAAGCCGAACAACCGCCATTCCCCGATCAACGATGAACGAGAAACGAGAAACGGTCGTCAGCGCTCCCCTGACGAGGCGGCAGCGGCAGATATTGGACTACTTGGGCGATTTCATCGGGCGGCGCGGCTACGCCCCGAGTATCGAGGAGATCGGCCGGCGCTTCGGCCTCTCCTCCCCCGCCACGGTGCACCGGCACCTCGTGAACCTCGAGAGGAAGGGCGCCATCAGCCGCCTCTGGAACCGGAGCCGCTCGATCGAGCTTGTCCCCCCCGGGGCGATCGGCGCGGCGGCGGTGGAGCTCCCGCTCCTGGGCCGCATCGCCGCGGGCCGGCCGATCGAGGCGCTCCCCTCCGCGGAGACGATGGCCGTGCCGGCGGAGTTCGCCGGATCGGGGAACACCTACGTCCTGCGGGTGAAGGGCGACTCGATGATCGACGAGCAGATCCGGGACGGAGATTACGTCGTCGTCGAGCGGCGGAGCACCGCGGAGGACGGGGAGACGGTCGTCGCCCTCCTGCGCGGCGAGGAGGTGACGCTGAAGAAGTTCCGCCGGCGGGCGGGGAAGGTCGCGCTCGTCCCGGCGAATCCCGCCGTGCCGGCGATCGCCGTCCACCCCCGCGACCTGGTCATCCAGGGGGTGGTGGTCGCGGTGCTCCGGAAGTACCGGTAAATCCGCGCGCATTGTTTCGCCGAGGATAAAAATATGCACCACGCGCCACTGATATTCACGGATCATCGACGGATATTCGCAGATTCCGATTCGCCACAGAGGTCACAGAGGACACAGAGAAAGAGCATCGCTGCGTTGTATCAGATCTGCGCCTATCTGCGTTCATCTGCGGCTGAAAATCGGTTTCTTTCCGCTTTTCACCTGTAACTTTTGGCTGCAATCGGATCCGTGGTGATCCGCAATCATCCGTTGTAATCCGCGGTCGATTGGTGCTTCGCATGGGCGGCGGGGCCTCCATGAATCGGGTCATCTTCCACCTGGACGTGGACGCCTTCTTCGTGTCGGTGGAGCGGCTGCGCCGGCCGTGGCTGCGGGGGAGGCCGGTCGTCGTGGGCGGCGACCCGGCACGGCGGGGCGTGGTCGCCTCCGCCTCGTACGAGGCGCGGCGGTGCGGCATCCGCGCGGGGGCGCCGCTCGCGAGCGCCCGGCGGCTCTGCCCCTCCTGCGTCTTCCTCCCCTGCGCCCTCGGCGACTACGCCGCCGTCTCCGGCCGGCTCTTCCGCATCCTGGACCGTTACACGCCCGACGTGGAGCCGCTCTCGATCGAGGAGGCGTACCTCGACATGAGCGGCACCCGCCTGCTCCGCGGCCACCCGCTCCTCGCGGCCGAGACGCTCCGCGGCGACATCGGTCGGGAGACCGGCCTCGCCTCCTCCATCGGCGTCGCCCGGAACAAGCTCACTGCGCGGATCGCCTCGGCGCGCGCCAAGCCGAACGGCATCCTCTACGTCATGCCCGGCCGCGAGCGGGAGTTCCTCGCGCCGCTCCCCGTCCGCGAAATGCCCGGCGTCGGGCCCCGCACGGAGGAGGCGCTCCGGCGCATGGGGATCGTGACGATCGGCGACCTGGCGGCCGCCGGCGGGCGGCTCCTCTCCGCCGCATTCGGCGCCGCGGGCGCCCGGATCGCCGAGGCGGCGGCGGGGAGGGACGACGATCCGGTCTCGCCGCCGGCGGAGGCGCGCTCCGTCGGCAGGGAGACGACGTTCGCCGAGGACATCCTCGACCGCGCCGCGGTCCTGGCGCGCCTCTCGGCGCTCGTGGAGGAGTCGTGCCGGTCGCTCCGCGGAGACGGGAGGCAGGCGCGGACCGTCACGCTCAAGCTCCGCTACGCGGACTTCGCCACCGTCGCCCGCTCGGCGACGCTCGCCGAGCCGACCGACATCGACCGGGAGGTGCTTGCCGCCGCCGCGGCGCTCCTCGGAAAAACCTGGACCCGGCGGCTGAAGATCCGGCTCGTCGGCGTCCGCCTCTCGAATCTCACGGGGGGCGACTGGCAGCCCCGCCTCATCGCCGGGCCGGACCGGGCCCGTCTCAAGCGGCTCTACGCGGGCCTCGACCGCATCAGGGAGCAGTACGGCGGCGGGGCGATCCGGGCGGGGACGAGCATCGATCCCGGCGTCTCCATAAAGCACCAATTCACCACGGAGGGACACTGATCCAAACTACTGTCCAAAGTTGAAAGTTCAAAGTCGAAAGAATGATGATCTCCACTTTGTACTTTCAACTTTCCGCTTTTAACTGTCGTTGCATCCGTCAGGAATCCGTGAAGATCCGCGGTGAGGAGTGCATCTTCCCCGGCCGGCGATGAGCGCGTTCGTCCATCTCCACTGCCACAGCTGCCACTCCTTTCTCGAGGGGGCGAGCCGCGTCGAGGAGCTCGCGGAGCGGGCCGCCGCCCTCGGCATGGAGGCGCTCGCCCTCACCGACACGAACGGCCTCTACGGCGCCGTCGCCTTCCACGGCGCGGCGCGCGCGGCGGGCATCAGGCCGATCACCGGCGCCGAGATGCGGGCGGGGGGGACGCGGGCGGTCATCCTGGCCCGCAACCTCGCCGGCTACGAGCGGCTCTGCGCGCTCATCACGTCGTTCCACCTCGCCGGCGGCGGGGCCGCGGCGCTCGCCCCGCTCCTCCGGGAGGAGCTCGGCCGCGGCGATCGGGACGTCGTCGTCATCCTCGGGGCGGGGCACGCCGTCAGGCTCCTGCGCCCGCCCGTCCCCCCCTCGGCCTACCTTGAGATCCCCGCGGCCGCGGGCGGGGCCGCGATCGCCCGCCTCGCCCGCCTCGCCGGCCGTCTCGGCATCCCCCCCGTCGCCACCGGCCCCGTCCTCTTCGCCCTCCCCGGGGGGCACGAGGTTCACCGGGTCCTCGCCGCCGTGCGGGCGCGCGCGACGGTGGCGACGGTCCCGACCGGCATCCTCGCCCCGCCGGGGGCGTTCCTCCGGAGCGGGGAGGAGATGCGCCGCCTCTTCTCCTCCTGCCCCGAGGCCGTGGAGAACGCCGGCCGCATCGCCCGCTCCTGCGACCTCGATCTGCCGCTCGGCCGCCGCCACCTGCCCCGCGTCGCCCTGCCGCCGGGCGAGACGGCCGACGGCCGCCTCGCGACCCTCTGCCGGCGGGGGCTCGCGGCGCGCTACGTCCCGTCCCGGCGGCGCGCGGCGGGGGAGCGCCTGCGGCACGAGCTCGGCGTCATCCGCCGGTTCGGGTTCTCCCCGTACTTCCTCGTCGTCCACGACATCGTCGCCGAGGCGCGGCGGCGCGGCATCCCGACCATCGGCCGCGGGTCGGCCGCCGGCTCCATCGTCTCGTACTGCCTGGGGATCACGCACGTCGACCCCGTCGCGCACGACCTCTTCTTCGAGCGCTTCCTCAATCCCGAGCGGGGGAGCCCGCCCGACATCGACCTCGACTTCGGCTGGAGGCGCCGCGACGAGATGATCGGGTACGTCTACCGGCGGCACGGGGCCGACCGCGTGGCGATGCTCTCCACGCTCGCCACCTTCGGCGCCCGCTCGGCCGTGCGGGAGATCGGGAAGGCGCTCGGCGTGCCGGCGGCGGAGATCGACCGCTGGACCGCCCATCTCCCCCATGCCCCCGCCTCCTCCCTCGCGAGGGCCCGGGCGCTCCTCCCCGAGTGCCGCTCCCTCCCCCTCGGGCGCGAGCCGCTCCGGACGATCGCGCGGCTCGCCGCCGCCGTCGACGGCTTCCCCCGCCACCTGGGCGTCCACACCGGCGGCGTGGTCATCACCCCCTTCCCCATCGCCCGCCTCGCGCCGCTCGAGATCGCCGCGAAGGGGATCGCCGTCACGCAGTACGAGATGCGCGCCGCCGAGGCGATCGGCCTCGTGAAGATCGACCTCCTCGGCCAGCGCTCGCTCGCCGTCCTCGAGGACGCCGTCGCCGCGGTCGTCGCGAACCGCGGCGTCGTCCCCCCCGTGGACCGTTTCGGCGAGGTCGCCGGCGACGAGGCGACGCGGGCGCTCATCCGGGAGGGGCGCACGATGGGCTGCTTCTACATCGAGAGCCCCGCCATGCGGCAGCTGCTGCGGAAGCTCGACGTCGCCTCCTACGAAGACCTCGTCGCCGCCAGCTCCGTCATCAGGCCGGGGGTGGCCGAGAGCGGCATGCTGCGGCAGTACGTCGCGCGCCACCGCGGCCGCGAGAAGACCGCCTTCCTCCACCCGGCGCTCGCCGGCGTCCTCGCCGCGACGCACGGCGTCATGATCTACCAGGAGGACGTCATGCGGGTCGCCCACCTCGTCGCCGGGATGACGCTCGCGGAGGCGGACCTCCTCCGCCGGGCGATGAGCGGGAAGGCGCGCTCGCGGGAGGCGATGGAGGCGCTCGAGCGGCGGTTCGCGGCCGCCGCCTCGTCCCGCGGCATCCGGCCGGCGGCCGCCGCCGAGATCTGGCGGCAGATCGCGAGCTTCGCCGGCTACGCCTTCTGCAAGGCCCACAGCGCGTCGTTCGCCCTCCTCTCCATGCAGGTCGCCTACCTGAAGGCGCACTGGCCCGAGGAGTTCATGGCCGCCGTCCTCTCCAACGGCGGCGGCTTCTACCACGCGCAGGCCTACCTCGACGAGGCGCGCCGCATGGGGATCGGGATCCGCCCGCCCGACGTCAACCGGAGCGGGACCGCCTACACCGCCGGCCCCGGCTGGATCCGGGTGGGACTCCTGCAGGTGAAGGGGCTGAAGGGAGGGACGATGGATCGTATCGCCGGCTCGCGGGAGAACGGCGGGCCGTTCGCCTCGCTCGCCGATTTTCTGGAGCGCGTCCGGCCCGACAGGCGGGAGGCCGAGGCGCTCGTCACGTGCGGCGCGTGCGACGCCTTCGGCCGCCGGCCCGCCCTCCTCCGCGCGCTCCATCTCCTCGGCGCCGCGCCGGGCCGCGACGAGACGCCCCTCCTCCCCCTCGCCCCCTCCCCGTCCCTCCCCTCCCCCGCCCGGATCGCCCCCGACTGCGACGGGGCGACCCGGCTCGCCATGGAGCGGGAGGCGCTCGGCGTCTGGGCCTCCCGCCACCCGCTCGATGCGTGCGGAGTCGAAACGGGGAACGGCCGCCTCGCGGCGGCGGATCTCGGCGCGCACGCGGGCGAGCGGGTCGAGCTTCTCGGCTGGATCGTCTGCTCGAAGCGCGTGCGGACGTCGAGGGGGGACTACATGCGGTTCATCACGATGGAGGACACGACCGCCCTCTTCGAGATTGTGCTCTTCCCCCGCCCCTACCGGCGGTACGGCCGGCTCCTCGCGTCGCCGGGGCCGTTCGCGGTGGAGGGGCGCGCGGCGGACGATGCCGGGGTGGTCGTCGTCAACGCCGAACGGCTGCGGCTCCTCGAGCCGGGCGGGGGGCGATGAGGACGGCGGCCGGCGTCGGCGCCGACGATGAGGCGCTTGAACCGCCTGAACTCCCTTGATTTTCGCTCAACCCTTGACCACCTCTGGATTTCCCCGAGATCCACCTCCCTGGAATTCGCCACCAACTCGGCGCTCGTCATCTCCTCGATGGATTTCATAGAGGTTTGCCACTCCGGCGGGGGCGGCCGTAGAGGGCGCGCAGCTCGTCCTTCGCCGCCTGGAGCCGGGCTCGCCGGTCGGCGGGCAGGTTCCTCCCCGCCCGGTTGATGTAGAACGTCAGCATCGACATCGCCGACCGGTACGGTTCCGATTTCCGTCGCCCGCTCCGCTCCGCCGACCGCTTCAGCGAGCGGGCGATGGCGCGGGGGTCCTCCAGCGTGAAGACGCCGGGCTCGAGATCGAGGGCGTCGCTGGTCCGGGTCACGCGCTGCGACCAGCGCCCGCCCGCGTCGGCGGCCCTCATGCCGCGCCCCTCAATTTCGGTCGAGCTGAACGGAGACCGGCACCGGCCTGGCGATGCTGTTGAACACCGGCGAATATTTCTGCGCCATCCGCAGGAGCTCCTCTTTCCGCTCCTCGGGAATGTCCGCCTCGATTTTGAAATAGATCCGGATCTCCTTGTACCCGACGGGGACATCCTCGGATATCCCGAGAAAGCCCCGGAGGTCCAGGTCGCCCTCGTACCGGGACTCCACCTTCCGCAGCTCGATGCCGCGCGCGGCGGCGTGGGCGACGAGGCTCGTCGTCAGGCAGCCTGACAGGGCCACGAGGAGATACTCCACCGGGTTGGGGCCGAGATTCCGCCCGCACAGGACGGGCGGCTCGTCGATCTCAAAGGCCATCCGCTCCCGCGAGTCATCCTCCTTCAGCGCGCCGCGGAACGTCTTGACCGTCGCGCGGTTGTGCGCGCCGTCAATCCATTCGTTCCGCGCGCGGAATTGGAACCGCGCGATTTCGGCATTCCCCTTGATCTGCTCGATCGTGCCGAGCAACTGGTCCACGTTGACGCCGTTCACCTTCTTCTTCCCCGCCATTGCATCACCTCCTTCCCGCCTCTTCGGCAGTGCGGCCGACCGGCCGCCCGGAGCGGGAAACCCCGCTCCAGGCGCGCCCCTACAGGTGGAGGTCTCCCGCCGCCTCCGGCTGGTAGAGGATCTCCTCGATCCGGATCCGCCGTTTCCCGCCGGGAACGGTCCATTCTATGGTGTCGCCCTTCGAATAGCCCAGCAGGGCGGTCCCGAGGGGGGCCAGCACCGACATCTTCCCCTCGTTGATGTCGGCATCGGCGGGGAAGACGAGCGTGATCTCCGTCTCCTCCCCGTCGTCGAGGTCACGGAACCTGAGCCGCGTGTTCATCGTCACGACGGTCTTCGGGACCTCGTTCGATTCCACGATCTCCGCCGTGCGGAGCTCCGCCTCGAGCGACTTCAGGTCGTTCCGGTCCCTGTAGTTGAACGTTCCCGCCACCGAGAGCAGCTCGTCGAGTCGCCGGTGGTCGTTCGCCGTGACGAAGATGCGCCTCTCCTTCATGTCGTGTCTCCCGGTGAGCGCGACCGGCACCGGCATCGCGCGCGTTCGCCGGGGGGCGGCACGCCCCCCATCGGACGGGTTTGCCGCTCGGCCTGCGGGCTACTTCAGCTTCTCGATCTCCTCCTCGACCTCGTCCGCCCCTTCCGCGTAGAACTTCTCCTCGTCGGGCGTGAGCTCGCGGAGGAGCCGGAGGAATTCGCCCGCGTGGACGCGCTCCTCATCGGCGATGTCCTTCAGGACCTCGATGGCGAGCCGGTTGTCCGTTGACTCGGCGAGCTGCATGTACAGCTGAATCGCCTCGTACTCCGCGGCGACCATGAACCTGACTGCCCGGATGAGCTCCTCATCCGTCAGCTTCCTGTCGCTCGCGAGCCCCGAGAAGGGCGATCCGAAATCCGGCATGACTGGTCCCTCCCTCCCGTTCCGGGCGCCGAAACCGCGCCCGGGGCCTCTCTACGTCCCGCGCATGCGGACAGATCGCTTCAGGGGCGAGGCACGCACATGCGCCGCGCCCCTTTGCCCGCAACGCGGATGGCCGGCCGGGTTCAGTTCCCGTGCGGGCACTTCTTCAGGCAGAGGAACCAGTCGAGGCACGTGTAGTCCTTCCCCGCTCCCTCGACCCGTTCCTTCGCCACGCCGCATGACCCGGGCGGCGGGATGATCACGTCGTCGCCGATCTCCCAGTTCGCGGGCGTCGCGATGCCGTGCTCGTCGGAGTGCTGCATCGCGACGAGGAGCCGCCTGATCTCCTGCATGTTCCGCCCGTTCGAGAGCGGATAGTAGAGGATGGCGCGGACGATCGCCTTGGGGTCGATGATGAAGACGGCGCGGACGGCCTGCGTCGAGCTCGCGGCGGGCTGGAGCATCCCGAAGGCCTTCGAGATCTCCATCGTGAGGTCGCTGATCACCGGGAACATGACCTCGACGCCCTTCATGCCCTTGTACTCGATCCGCTCCTTGATCGTGCGCAGCCATGCGATGTGGCTGTAGGTGCTGTCGATGGACAGCCCGAGCAGCTCGCAGTTGAGTTTCCTGAAATCGTCGGCCATGCTCGCGAACGTCATGAACTCGGTCGTGCAGACGGGCGTGAAGTCCGCGGGGTGGGAGAAGAAGATGACCCATTTGCCCTTGTAGTCCTTCGGGAACGTGATCTTCCCCTGCGTCGTTTCGGCCTCGAACTCCGGGGCCTTCTCGCCGATCAGCGGCATGCGGCCTCTCTCCTCACCCGTCATCTCCCATCTCCTTTCTGCCCCGAATGGGGCTGTTGACGCCTTATCTATATCTCACATCAGGGCGGCAGGTCAAGCACCATCTCCCCGTCTGAGGCGGCGGCGGGAGGCGGCCCGACCGGCGGATGCGGTCGTTCGCGATTTCCTTCCCCGCAATTGGATGCCGATTTGAACGAGGCCTGTTCCACCTCCTCCAGGAATTCGATCAGCACCTGTCTGTACAACTCCGGCTCTTCGATGTGGGATTCATGTGCGCTCTGTTCGAAGATGACCCGGCGGGAGCCGGGGATGCCCTTATGGACGGTTTCGGCAATGGCGGGGGTGGCCTCATCGTGGCGGCCGGAGGTGACGAGCGTCGGGACGGCTATTTCGCCGAGCCGGCCGGTGATGTCCCAGTCCCTGAGGTTGCCGGTGACGTGGAATTCGCTCGGCCCGTTCATGGCGTGATAGACCTCGGGATCCCGCATGAGCTGCTCCAGGGATCGGTTCAGGCAATCGGGCCAGGGATCGAGGCGGCAGACATGGCGCTGGTAGAACACCATCATGGCCTCGGTGTAGGCCGGATCGTCCGTCGTGCCGGCCCGCTCGTGGCGCAGGAGTGTTTCCTGGACATCGGCCGGCAGTTCCGCGCGCAGTCGATTGGCCTCCGCCACCCACTGGCGCATGCTGGCGGGGGAACTCGCGATGACGAGCGACGCAACCCCGGCAGGTCGCGTCAGTGCGTATTGCATGGCCAGCATGCCGCCCCATGATTGTCCCAGGATGTGCAGCCGTTCCAGACCGAGCGCGGCCCTGACTGCGGCCAGTTCTTCAAGAAACAGGTCCACCGTCCAGAGCGCCGGGTTGTGCGGGCGGTCGGAGTTTCCGCAACCGAGCTGGTCGTAGAAGATAACGCGTCGCCCCGATGCGGCAACGGCCTCCAGCGGCTCCAGATAGTCATGCGCCGCGCCCGGTCCCCCGTGCAGGCACAAGAGCGGCAGCTTGTCGGTTCCCCCGCGCTCGCCGACGGCGCGGTACCAAACGTTGTATCCCTTGAACGGGATCATGCCTTCCACGACGGCGTGATGAGACATGTTCGTCCTCGGTCAGTCGTGATCGACAAAGATCAATTTGCCCGTGTCGAAACCGTTTGCGGCCGCTTTCGCCACGAGGGCGTCCTGAATCGCCGCCGCGAGCCGGGATTCCCTGGCCAGAATCCACAGGTAGGACCTGCTCGGCCCGCATACGAGCGCGTACCGATAATGCGCATGGTCGAGGCCGAAAATAACATACGAGCCGTAGAAAGGGCGGAAGAACGATACCTTCAGGTGCCCCCGATCCGGTCCTTTGACGAAATACGCCCGCCCCTCGACCTGCTTCCATGAGTCCGTTGTGGCGGAATATCCCCGGTTCACGACCCTGACGCCGCCGTCTTCGAGCATGCCGTATTCCGCCGTGACGCGCGTCAGGCCCCGCTCGAAGGGGTGATCCAGCCTCGCGATCTCGTACCACTTCCCCAGGTACCTCTCCAGTTCGAAGCCATCGACCGGCCGCACGCCTTCCGGGATCCCGGTACACCCCGCCAGGCACAGCGCGGCCACCATCGGGAGGTATTTCATGTCCATGTCCGACCTCCGGAACCGAGCGCCGCCGATCAGCCGCGAATGCTCGATCAGTAATGAGAGGCCCTTAGAGCGTGAAAAAGGCCCTGAAAATCGCTTCTAAGGGGCTATCTTGAGCTCAAAATATCCGCAATCCATTGCTGCCCAAGATGATATCGTGGTCCGACCCCAGTTACACCCCGGTTATTCAGCTTTTTCTTGTCGATCTTCGTCTATCGCGTCGGCGACAGCGGATTCGACACGCTGCGTTTGATGTGCGCCGGGGTCGTCCGATCGAGGCACGGCTTCCTCCTCTTGAATCCGGACAATCCGGTCCTCGCCACCGCCGCGGATGTCTTCGATCTCCTTCCGTAATTCTGAAATCTGCTGTTGCAGCTCCTCCACCCGTTCCTGCAGTTCCCGGGCCCCGGTTTCCAGTGCGCTCCTGGTGCCGTCTATGTCCTCCCGCATGCCCGCCAACCTCGCCGTCGAGGCGTGGTAGTTCTCTTTCGCCTCTTCCAGGTACTTCTTCATCTGCCGTGATTCCGCGTCCGGGATGCCCTGCCGGTCGTCGACATATTCGAGGGAGAACTGCATCATGCCGGCAGAGAGATTCCGCCCCGAGAAGGTCCTGTAATCCTCCGAGAAGTTCCCCAGCAACCTTCTGCGATGTTCTCTTCCGGAACCGGGGACGGTGTCGACAATCTTCAATTCCAGGAGCCGCTCATCGGCATCCTGCCGGACGATTTCGTATGTCCCGATGAAATGGTCTTTGATGGGACTGATCCTCAGCGTCCTGCCGTCCCGGCTGAAATACCGATCCGCATGATTATTCAGGGCATCCCTCCAGTGGCCGACTATCGCATCGGCGGGCATTCTCTTCGCATGCGGGGCATGATGATCGGCGACTGCTCTGCATCCACATAAGGCCGCTGCCGCGAGCGGGACAATCAGCGCGTAGAATCTCATGCCACACCTCCCTTTCACATTCGGGGGTCAAATCTTTACTCTTTACAAATAGCCCGGACGAGCGCTCGCAATCCATCATGTGAAAATATAAAGATCCGACACCCAACACAATTCCAGCTATTCCTCCTCTGTTTGCTTCGGCAGCATCCTGAGATTCCGGACAAACCTCTCGCGGTTAATATCCTCCTCATGCTTGAGTATATAGTAGGTTTCCAGACAGACAACTTGCGCGATCAGCAACTTGGCATCTTCCGCGGAGTGACCCTCCGCAAGCAATCTTTCAAATGTTTCTTTCGTTTCGGGGGGATTGTTGTCCCTGAGCTGATTATCGACGACCTCGAGATATGCGGCCTGCAAATGGGGATTGTATTCTTTCATTTTGTACTCTCTTTCCATCAATCAAGGAGTAATCTCAGCCGCCGAGTCCTCGGGGCTCGGCCGGCTGGAACGCATTATTCGGCAAAGCCTCTTGGTCAATAGCAGGTTACCCTGATTCTTTCCTGCCCAGGGAAGCCGTACTTCCCTGCGTCAGCCTGAGCCGCTTGTCAGGCGCTTCTGTTGCCGGGCTGTGTAGTAATCGAGTAATCTTCTTATCATTGTTTGATATTGCGTATGGTGCTTTTTCGATTCCTCCTTGAAGAATTCCACGCTGGCTTTGCTTAGGGCGATCGTGACTTTGACTTTTTCCTCCTTAAAGGCAAGATGCCTGGGTGAAGGGAGAAAATCCTTTATCACGCGATATTCGCCGATCGGTTCATTGAGGGACTTTGTTTTCTTCTTCATATTTCTTCCTTCCTTTCCGCCAATACCCTGTTCCAAATATGCGTATCATGCCAAAACGATACGTGAACCGAACCGTAATGACGTCATCGCCTACTTTGCCGAAACAGAAATATCTCTTTTCTCGCCCACTGTGGCTGAGGTCTTCGGCAATCACACGTCTGGCATCGGCAAAGGCATACTGGGCGATTTCGAATGAGAGGCCGTGCTTGAGCTTGTTTCCCGTTTTTATCTTCATCCCACTCGAAGCGGGTCAATTTCACGAAAATAACATATCAGATAACGCAGGCAATAGCAATATTATAATATGTACAGTTATATGGCATAGAGCGGCTAACGCTATAGCAGTTGTGTTGACCGGTACCATTGTCCAAGCTCATTTCTCTCCGAATTGACTGGACGACCTGAATGGGGATGAGCGCAAAGTCGAGCGCCGAGCGTTCTGCGCGGAGCGACGGCAAGGCGTCGGCCCAGAGAGGGGCGCCCGCTCGTATGCCCTGCTCGCGCCGCCGGGCGCGACAGGTCATGAGGTCGGCTCAATTCATGTCAGGCGAAATCATTAGTCAATAGTAGAGGTCTGACCCCAATCCCTTATATTAGAGGTCTTAATCCCTTCGGCGCTCCCACTAGCCCGTACCCGTACCGACCACTATGTATCGCCAAGCTCTTTAAGTTTGGATTCGATTTCGCTTATCTCAGACTCTTGTTGCGTGTCATCGATGTCATCGTTTCGGATAAAGAACAATGCCTCCTTGTACTGATCGATTGCCTTCCTGACGTTGCCCTTGAACTCTGCCTTGCGCGCAGCCTCCAAGAACCCATCAAGCGTGACTCGATGGATCTCGTGCCGAAGTCTTTGCTCCAATGTCTTGACACCGGAGGTATCATCAAGTGTTTCGGCCACTTCGCGCACCTTCAAGATGCCAGCCGCGAGGGCTCTCTCCCGTGCCTTTGGAGTCGAAGCTACGCTGGCCTTTTCCCGGGCCTTGTCAGCGACTGTGTTGGCTTCATCAAGTATGAGGCGGGTTCGAAGTGCTCGGTACCTTGACACGATGACTGATGGAGATGGCGAAACTGTCGGGACACCCTTTCGCTCGAACTTTGCAAGATGTACAGCGTGTTCAATCACGAGGTCACAACGGGACAGGCGAGTTCCGAAGGTTTTGCCTTCGCGGACCAACCGCATTGAATCTTCGAGAACGCGAACCCTGCTCCGCACTTCGATAATGAGTGGCTGGCAATCTCGGCAAAGCCCATTGGAATCAACTGCCAAGAAGAAGCCTCGCTTATCACACCATCGGCACTGTGCCATATCATCTCTCCTCTGCTTTTCGGTCAGCGTACATACCAGTGATCCCTGGCCCGTAGCATACCAACGACCTAATTGAGCGGCACCCGCGAACGGTGCGGGCAGTCGAACGCGGCGCGTTCGGCGCGGAGCGCCGGCAAGGCGTCGGTCCCGAAGGAAGGCGCCCGCTCGAATGACCTGCTCGCGCCGCCGGGCGCGGCACGTCATGAGCGCCTGCTCCATTCATGTCAGGCGAAATCATTAGTCAATAGTAGAGGTCTGACCCCAATCCCTTTTCTATAAATCGCCCGAACGAGCACACGCAACCCATCATCTGTAAAGAATGAAGCTTTGACCCTAAGCACCGAAACTCATCGCCGACCGGAATCCTGGACCGGCACGCGAATCTGGTGGATGCACCCCCGTCTCCTGCAAAGGCCAGCGATGAGTTGGCCCAGGCCATCGCTGACGCTGCCGTCGCGCACAAATCTGACCATTTCGGCATACCGGTCTCCCTGGGCGCGGCGAAAACGGTCACGGAAATCCGGCCCTGTGACGTAGCCGGAATGGATGGCCTCATCCAAGCATGCATCAGGCGATGAGGCATTCGCGTAGCGCCTTCCAGCCACCAATCCTTGGCGTTTGAGGTCGTCGCGTCTTGGCTGACCTAATGGGGTAATGAACTTGCCGAATAGGTGTGCGAGTTGCAGCGCCGTCGGGCATGGTTCGCCCGGAAGTTCGGGATGGCCGGTGGCACGGGCCAGCCACTTGCGGATTTCGGCGAGATCATCCATGTGTTTCTTGCCACGCCAGATCGATTGAACCCGGCTCAAGTCCCCGAACTGCGCATCCTCGAGCTGGTTGTCACCGTCGAAATGGGTACGGTCCATATAGGCACCCTCGAATTGCGTTTTAGTGAGATCGCAATCCTCGAAAACCGTGTGCGAGAGATCGGCCTGTCGAAACGACAGCCCGGAGAGATCACGACGCCGAAATTGCACACCAGCGAGATCGGCAAAGTCGAAATTTACCTTGATCCTTTTCAGGAGATCCCTTTCGGGCCTGGAAAGCAGGAGGAGTGTAAGCATTACCGCGATACCGCGGCCTTGAACTTCGCCACGCTGGATTGCTCCGATCACTCCCGTTTCCGCTTCAGTGGTTAGACTGCTCGCCATGAAGCGAAGAAGAGTCGGGTCTTCGAGATCAATCCTGACTAGGCGAGGCACCAGATAGGACGGGTTCTTCGAGAGAACACGCAAGTATCCGCGCGCCGCCAGTGCTTCGGCAATGAGATCGTGGGTGAAAGCAATCCGTCCCGTCTCCGCACCGGCTCGGAACAACGGGAATTGAAGCAGGCTTATCAGGATGTGATTCCTCTCTTCTGCTTTCAGGCCATCACGGAGGACCAACTCACCAAACTCAAGCGCCTCATCGCGGGCGATTTCTGCGTATCGTTGTCCTTCCACGTAGTTGACGGCGATCTGTTCAAGCCACTCCTCAAGGCCGTTGGGTACGAAGAGGGAACGGTCAAGCAGCCCTTTATTGACCTCTCGCGTTATCATCCGGTCTACGACGCAGTTGAGCATCTGGACATCATCTTGGAAGTCGTCAAGGCGGCCCTCGCCGAAGTGCTGAAGCAGAACGTGGCAGTAAAACGGTAGACCGGACAGTGTGCGTAACGTTGGTGACTCGTCTAGCTTGCGCATGAACTCCGCAACGGGTGCGGTGTCCTTTTCCTCCGTGCGCGGAGCGCATCTCTCAAGCTGCAGCCAAGCGTAGTGTCGCTTGGAAGGCCGCTGCCACTCTAGCAATCGGTAGATTTCCAGGACGGCGGAGCCACAACAAAGCTCTCGGAACTCCGCAAACGCATCTGACGTGGTGAGCAAGGAGTCCCGACACCATAGGGTAATCTGCGCTTTCGAGTCCTTGCGTGTCAGGAGATCAAGGAGATAGTCGAAGAAAGCAGGGTCACCAGCATATATCTCATCAAGACCGTCAAGCAGCCAAGTGGCGTAGCCATTGACGAGCAACCACTCGAGAGTTTCACGTCCCACAGGCGAAGCCACGTCGGTCCGAAGGAAGTTGTCGATCAAAGCTTCTGTTCTCAGGGCATAGATGCCCTTCATGTGTTCAGGCAAGAAGGGGATGGGACGTCTTCCGGTCTCTTGTTGAGTCTTGGCAGCGATGAATTCGTTGTAAAGGCGCACAAAGAGTGAGCGGAAGAGGAAGGACTTGCCGATGCCCGCCCTTCCGACTACGATGCGGAGTGTTGACCCCTTCGCTTTGGGAAGCGCCTCAGCCAGTGTCGCAAGCAGGTCGTCATGAGTTGGCTCTGAACTGGCGACCTCCACTTTGTAGGGTTGCGGAACCCGCTTCTGTTCCGCCCCAAGGGCGCGGACCTCCGCGATTGCCGAAGTCGCGGCTCTTGGCGCGTCTTCGTGCTTGAAAGCCGTGTCGAAGAACTGGATTGGCGCCAAGCGCGCGATTCGACATTCCACAAGTGCCTGTAGGAAATCGCGCGAAAATCCCCCGCGGAAGGGCACAAGCAGGCGAGTCTTCGCATCTGGGTAGTTTGCCTGGATTGCCCGAATACGGCTCAGCAGACTAGCTTCTGCACGGGCAGGATCGCTCCCCACTGACGGCGTCCAAACGATGAGCGTGTCACGGTCGTGGCCGAGTACCAACTTGTCGGCCACAAGGCAATCGCTCTCCTGAAGCAGAACCCTGAACCCTGCGGATTCCACATATCCCCGGACTGACGATTGTAGATTCGACATAGTTTCCTTTCTTCCTGCCTAACGACAAGGGTTACGCGCGGCGGGTACGCCGGCGCCTGGACCCCTTTGTTGGGCTGTTTGTCGCGGTATTCGTTTCCGATCCGGTTATAGAGACGGTCTCCCGCTCCGCTTCGGGGTAGAGCGCGTCAATCTCACTCTGCAATTCGATGGTACGGCCAAGAGCGGTCACAATGCGGCAGTAGGATCGTATGTCGTCGAGTTCGAGGCGGCGTTCCTTTCGGTCCTTCAGCCACTTCTCGCAGACCTGATAGCCGCCGACCTGGTAGGCCCAGACCGCTTCCGGCACGGGCGCGAAGTGCTGGGCAGCGTTGATGTAGACGCACTTGGTCTTCGCGTCGTAACGCACGCCGTTCTTGCGGTCCTTCTCAACGCGGTTGTTCCCCTCTCCATCAAACCGGCAGGCAGGCGGATCAAGGTCGGGCGATTTCAGCAGATGCAATCCCACCAGCTTCTCGCCAAGCGTGGCGAGTTTCTTGAACAGCCTGGCGTCCGCCGTGAACGGGATGCGGGGAAAGTCCATCTTCAGGAACTCGGCGTATTTCGTCCGGTAGCCGGGTGCGTAGAGCACGGCATAGATGTAGTGGAACACGTCTTCCGGTGTCGGCTCCTTGCCGTAGGCCGCCGCCAGCGCGGCGACAATAGCCGGGTTCAGGTTCGGCTTGCGTTCGGATGGTTCGTGCTGGGCGAAGAGGTCTTCCCGGTCAGCCGTCGGGTAGAGGTAGAGGGGGAAAACGAAAGCAATGCCTTTGTTGCTCAAGGTGATTCGACTTTCCACAATGCTATTGCACACAGATGCGTGATTGAAAATGCCTTCCGCTACCTGGCGAACCGTAATTAACGCCAAATTGTGCCCGGCCAGCATGTGGCGCATAACTTCGGGGCGACCCCAGTCGACCATGTAAGGATGATAGTAGAGCGATCGAACGTCGAAGGGGCGGTAGAGACATGGCACAGCGTAGTCGCGCCAGTCTTCCAGTCCTGCCAGGTCCTTCCGTCGAGCCGCCAGTTTCCAACCGCGTGTGTCCTTTAGTTTGTATGCATGGCGTATGAACTCGTCGGTCATATTCAAGTCGCGGAACTGGCCGATTCGCCGAAGGAGAGCGCTCTTGTCGAAATCCACGACAAAGCCGTCACGGGCGGTCACGATTCCCGTGACGTTTAGAGGCAAGATATCGCCAATAGGAACAAAGGACCGATACTGGTCGGCGGCGTCCTCGTTACGGGGAACGAAGAAGTAGAACGGCGTCTTGGGCTCAAGCTTCTGCCAACGGGTCTTCTTCTGGTCATGATCATTCAGCCAGGCGTACTTGACCTCGCGAAGGCCATAGCATTCTGCGTGGTGGACCACGGCATCAGCCTTTGTCTTGCCGCCGCGCTTTACGAAAAATGCGATGGAGACGCCCTGGCGGATGTCGAAGACGTTCTTGTCGGGGCTGCCGTCCGGGCAGGTCTCCTTCTTGAGCGAATTGCCGTGCAGGTCGAGGATGTAGATGTCATCGAATGCGCGCATAAGGCAGTGGCGCATTCCTCGGAAGGTCGGATTGTCGAGGTAGCCATGATTGGTGATTATGCCGACCACGCCACGCCCGGCCTGCTCGATCTTCCACTGGGCGAAACGCAGGAACTTGACGTAATCGTCCTGAAGCCAGTGCTTCTTCTCGCCGAAGTGTTTCCCGTCCACGTATTTGTAATCCTCGATCAAACCGGTGATCCATTCGCCCATGTTTGAGGAGATGCCGGAATACGGCGGATTGCCGAGAATGACAAGGATCGGGGTTTTCTTCTTGACCGCACCTGCCAGACGGGATTCCTCGGCGAGGGCGGAGAAGCCCGGCAAGCGGCTTTGTTCCAGTTCTTCGTTGTCGAGGGTGTTGGTGAGGTAGAAGGGCACACGCTCGTCGTCGGCGAGTCGGTGGCCGAGTTCTTCGAGGAAGAAGCTCATCTTGAGATGGCCGACGGCGTAGGGGGCCATCATCAGCTCAAAGGCGTAGAAGTTCCTGAGGATGTGGCGGCGGATGAAGTCGGCGCGCCCGCCCTTGCCGTACTTGGCTTCAAACTCCGCGACAGCCAACTCCGCGGCGCGGGCGATGAAGGTCATGGTGCCGGCCGCCGGATCGAGCAGAGTCACGCCGTCGGAAGCGAGGCCGTCGCGCTTGCCGAAATCGCTCTTGAGGATGCCGTGGAGCGAGCGGACGATGTAACCGACGACTGGTTCGGGCGTGTAATAGACGCCGCGCCGCTCGCGTTCGGCGGGGTCGTACTGGGCCAGAAACGTTTCGTAGAAATGGACGATGGGATCACTGCCTTTGCCCTCATGGTAGTAACGGTCGAGAATACCGGGGGCGTCCGCGACGGCCAGCACTTCGGCGATGTCGTCGACGCACCAGGCCAGTTGCTCGGGCAAGTCGCCGAGCGAGATGAAGCGGACCAGGTCGCGCAAGACGCCAATCGTGTGGGGGATGCTGTCGAAGGCGGCGCGCCGGCTGAAACCGTCGCCGGCGCGGGTCCGGGCCGCGAAGAGACCGTAGGTGATGGTCTGCGCGAAGAGGTCGGCAAAATCCTCCGGCGTCAAGGTGCCGATCAGATAGGTCTGGAAAGCCTCGAAGAACCCTGACAGGACGCCGGGCGCGTCCTGCTCCTGTGCGAGTTGCTGGTCAACGACATCACGCAGGAAGCGGGTGCGCTTGGCCAGTTCCACGGCGAGAGATTCCGCCGTGAATGCCTTTGGCAGGGAGAAATCGAGAAAACGGTCGAGCAAAGCATGGAGGTCGTCCGCCTTTTCGACGACCGGAGTTATACGGAGGCGCGTCAGCACGAAAGGCCGGGCGGCAAGGACCGTTTGTATCCGTTCTCCGTTCCGGTACAGGCGGAACTCGAAGAAATTCGTCAGAATCAGATTGGGGAACGTGCTCCGGTAGCGGGTGAGTTGTTCAGACTCCTCGATTACGTCAAGGCGTTCTTCCGTCGGCTTCTTCGCCTCGACATAGCCGACAATCCGGTCAGTGCCGTTCCAGAGGCGGAAGTCAGGGTTTCCGGCGTCAGTGGGCTTTGGGAGCGTGGTGACGCGGACGTGTTTCCGCCCGGTTTCATCGGCGACCGTTTTCAACATGGCGGCCAGCGCGGGGTAAAAGCTTTCTTCGCGCGCGTCCCCCTGCTGGGCCACAGCGTGTAGTTCCTTGAAGTAGCCTTTGAACGGCGTTTGATCGCTCATGTCCTTCTATTTCTGGCAGCCCAACGCCGGCAGTGAGGCGCGCGGCTATATACGCGTTGCCTCGACTGAGTCTTTCAATAGTCTATGTATAGTACTCCTGAACCAGAGGCAAGAGCTCCTGGTAGAATTGTGTCTTGTTGGTCCCGAACAGGTTCTTGGCCTGCAGGCTTATGGGCAACGAGATAATCTCGTCGAAAACGCCCGGATGATTGACCATGAACCAAATGGAGAAGAGTTTCATCTCCGGAATATTGTCTTTGCTGAGCGACTTGTACTGCTGCACCCCCATGAAGAGAAGAAGTTCAGTTTGATCCGGATCGAAGTAGTGCAGAGTCGAGGGATCGCGAGCAGCATGCTTCAGGAAGTTCGCTGTCTTATTGAACTTCTGGCGGAACTTTTTCTTCACTTCTTCTCTATATTTGGGTTTGATCATGTCGTACATCTGGCTCAACATGGAATCCGGTAGCGCCTTTGAACTGTTGCACACATCTTCTGTCACGTGGAACGCGGCCGCAGCCAGAGTGTGTGTTGAGACGATGTCGACATCGTGGAACCACAGACGAATCGCTGTCAAGAGCTGACGCCTTGCGGCGTCTAATTTGGATATTCTGATCATCTTCCTATCGAACGCTCCACCTAACACGCAAGGGAAAGACGCGCGCCGGTGCGGTTCTCACATGTCGCGTTCAGGTGGTTGACGGGAGCCGTCATTCCCCCCATCCCCGTTCGCATCTCCCGGACTCGTGCACGATGACCACAAGATGCCCGCCTTTCCCTGAAAATTCTTTCGATTTCCACGACACGCGCCATGCCCTTCGGTTTTCAATCCTGATTTCCTGAATGCCTTCCGGTTTCGACATGTCGTGACGGGAAGTGTCTGCCTTCTTCTCTTCAAGAAACTCTTGTGCAGTCCGCAGTGCCAGGGCGGAGGAGGTTACCGCTGCCTGCTCTTTCGAGGCGGATGTTCCCGACCCGTGCATGTGTTGACAGGCGGCACACATAGGGCCGCCGAGTAGCAGGGCAATGACCGCGATATGTTTTCCTCCCATCTGTCCCAAAGCTTGCGCCATCCCCGGAGGTCAAGGTTGATACTTCGATCAGGCGTCAGGCCGCGACAACTCCGTGGCGGCCGCCTGGGGCATATAATATGGTGTCTTTATATCACATAGGCATCACTAGATCAAGCGTTATTTTCCTGCTGTGTCATTTCCCGCTGCTATTGTCCTGCATGCTATTCTTCTGTTTCCTCCGGCGGGGTTGGGAATGGGAGGCGTGGTGTGGTAGTGTAGTGGGAAATCCGCGCCGGATCCGGCCGGGTGGCGGGAGCGGGATGCGGCTTCGGAGATGATGGCGCGGCGGGCGGGAATGAGACTGCTCTGCATATCGAGGAAGCACCCGCCGTCGGTCGGCGGGATGCAGCGGATGAACTACGAGCTCATCCGCCGGCTCGCGGCGCGGACCGACGCGACGGTGATCGCGTGGGGCGGGTCGCAGATGTTCCTGCCCCTGTTCCTCCCGTATGCCCTGCTCCGGTCGCTCCTCCTCCCGAAAGGGCGGAGGCCCGATGTCATCTACCTGGGCGACGCCCTCCTCGCGCCGCTCGGCCTCGCGCTGAAGCGGCTCCTGCGCCGGCCGGTCGCCGTCACGGCGCACGGCAGGGACCTCACCTTCCGCTTCCCGCTCTACCGGACGAAGATCGGCTTCTGCCTGCGGCGGCTCGACAGGGTCATCGGCGTGAGCGGCGGCACGACGGAACTGTCCCTCGCAATGGGCATCCCTCCCGACCGGTGCTTCACCATCAGGAACGGCGTGGACCCCGCCTCGCACGCACCTTCCGAGGATGAAAGAGCAGCGGCGCGCCGGTGGCTCGACGAGCGCGGCGTCACGGCCGACCGGCCGCTCGTCATCACCGTGGGCCGGCTCGTGAAACGGAAGGGGATCGCCGTCTTCATCGAACTCACACTCCCGATCCTGCTCCGAGGCCATCCGGGACTCGTCTACCTCGCCGTGGGAGAGGGACGGGAGAGGAAGGCGATCGAGGCGGCGGCGCGCGGCGTTCCCGCCGGTGCCGTCCTCATCCCCGGCCGCCTCCCCCACCCGCTCGTCCGGGGGCTCATGGGATCGGCGGACGTCTTCGTCATGCCGAACATCGCCGTCCCCGGCGACGTCGAGGGGTTCGGACTCGTCGCCCTCGAGGCGGGGTGCGCGGGCCTGCCCGTCGTGGCGTCGGACCTCGAGGGGATTCGCGACGCGATCGAGGACGGCGGGAACGGATTCCTCGTCCCGCCCGGCCGGCCGGAACAGTTCGCCGCGGCCGTGGGCCGGCTGCTCTCCGACAGGGGGCAACGGAAGGAGGCCGGCAGGCGCGCGAGGGATTACAACGCGCGGCGCCATTCCTGGGACGCCCGCGCCGCGGAGTACCTCGACGCCCTCCGCGCCCTCTGTCCCGGCTGAACGCGCTCCCGGAGAATCCCCGGCGCGTATTCCAGGCCCCCACCGAAACCCCGGAGATAATGGTCTCTGCCGCGGATTCAGAGAGTTGAAGAGGTATTGGGGGTATTGGGAGGCAAATCTTTACCCCTTTCAAATCGCCCGATAGTTTTTTCCGCGCGCGGCTTATTCAGCGGAAAAAACTATTCGCCTCAATCCTCGGGAAGGATGAGGTTCAGGGCGAGGGCGAAGACGGCGCCCATGTTCAGGCCCGAGCCGAGGGCCGTCCGCGCGAGTTCAGGGAGCCCCCCGAGCGCCTCCGGCACGAACTCCACGCCCAGGCCGACGGCCGTCGAGGAGGCGAAGATGATCAGGTTCCTCCCCGCGAGGCCCGCCCCCACCGCGATCCGTATGCCCGCCGCCGCCACGAGGCCGAACATGGTGATCGTCGCCCCGCCGAGGACCGGGGCCGGCATGACGCTCACGATCGCGGCGAGTTTCGGGAGGACGCCGAGGAGCGCGAGGATCGCCGCCACCATTAGGCCGACCGACCGGCAGGCGACGCCGGTGAGCTGGATGACGCCGATGTTCTGGCTGAAGGTCGTGTTCGGGAGCGAGTTGAAGAGGCCCGCGAGCGCGCTCCCGATGCCGTCCGAGAGGATGCCGCCGCGCAGCCGGGACCAGTAGGAATCGCCGGTCACGGGGAGCCTCGAGACGGCGCAGACCGCGGTGATGTCGCCGATCGACTCGACCGTCGTGACGACGTACGCGATGGCGAACGGGATCAGGAGGCGCGCGTCCAGGCGGAGGCCGTAGCGGAGCGGAACGGGGACGCTTATCCAGCCCGCCTCCGCCACGTGGGAGAAGTCCACCATTCCGAGGAGGGCGCAGAACGCGTAGCCGGCCGCGAGGCCGAGGAGAATGGCCCCGACCTGGACGAGGCCCCGTCCGAACCTGCTGAGCATGATGATGGCGAGCATGACGGAGAAGCCGATCGCGAGGTTGCGCGGGCTCCCGAAATCGGGTGAGCCGAAGCCGCCCGCGAGGTCGGTCATCCCGACCCTGATGAGGCTCAGGCCGATGAGCGTCACCACGGTCCCGGTCACGATCGGGGGGAAGACCCTTCGCGCGCGCCTGAGGACGCGGCTGAGCGCCGCCTCGACCGGCGCGACGGCGATGCCCATCCCGAGGATGAGCGGAAGGCCGCCCATCGCCCCCGCCTGGAGGCACACCGGCACGAAGGCGAAGCTCGTCCCCATCACGCACAGGAGGCCCGACCCGAGCGGGCCGAATCGCCGCGCCTGGATGTACGTCGTCGCCCCGGAGGCGAAGAGGGCCATGCTGACGAAGAACCCGGTCTCCGCGACGCCCAGACCGAGGGCGCGGGCGATGATGAGCGGCGGCGTGATGATCCCCACGAACATGGCGAGCATGTGCTGGAAGGCGACCAGGATCCCCCGCCGGAACGGCGGGCGGAAGTCGATGTCGAGGAACTCGTCACGCCCGGGCATGATCTGCAATGCGTCGTTCGTATTTGAACTGTAGTGAGGATCCGCGGCGGATTGGTTCTTCCTACTTGAGGGAGTCCCGCCATTCCCCCTCGAGGCCCTCGAGGCCGACCGGGAGGGCGCCGCGGAGGGCGGCGTCGATGTCGTCGCCCGCGTCGATCCGGTCCAGGATCCGCCGGAGGGTGTAGACGCCGTGCCGGTCGGCGATGAACCGGACGATCGAGTGCGCCTGAAGGTACGCGAGGCCGATCCGCTTCGATGAAGGATCGGCGATCACCGCCGACAGCTCCGCGATCGGAATGAGGCTCCCCTGCCCGAGGGCGTCCCGGAGGCGGCGGCCCTTCGTCTCGCTCCACTGCTCCGACATGTACTCGGCGATCCCCTCGTTGAGCCAGAGGGGGCAGCGGTTGTGCGTGAGGAAGTGGACGACGCCGTGGGCGTACTCGTGGAGGAGCACCCGCCGGAGCCGCTCCCGGTCCCGTTCCGTGTCGAGGCCGCCGGCGGGGACGCGGATCTTGCCGTCGTAGAGGCCGCCGACGTTCTTCGGCTTGTCGAGGAGGTCGCGGAACTGCCTCCCCGAGTAGATGACGACCGCGATCCGCTCGCGCGGGTAGAAGTTGAGGTCCCGCCCCACCCGGCTCCAGGCCTCCTCGAGGGCGTCGATGACCTCCCGCCCCACCCGGTAGTCCTTCCGGCCCTCGAAGCTCACGGTGAAGTTGACGTGGGTGTCCACGTCGAACTCCTTCTCCACGAGGTACTCGCGCTCGATCTTCGCGAGCGCCTCCCGCACCTCGGCGTCCCCCGGGGCGAGGGCGGCGGCGGCCCTGAGCTCGCCCATCGCGTCCTCCATCCGCCCCCGCCAGTAGTAGAGGAGGCCGGACATCTTCCGCGCGAGGGCGTTGTCGGGATCGGCCGCCGCCACGGCGCGGAACTCGTCGAGGGCCTCCGCGCGCCGGTTGTCGCGATAGAGGGCGAGGCCGAGGTTCGTCCGGAGGGTCGTGTCGTCCGGCCTGAGGCCGACGGCGGTCTGGAGGAGCGATGCCGCCTCCGCGTAGCGGCCCTCCCCCAGGAATCGGGCGGCGGCGTCGTTGTATCCGGCGGCGACGTTGTTGGCGACGACGGCGTCCCGCGCGCCCGCGTGGAGCGCCTCGTCGAGCCAGTGGACGGCGTCTCCGGCGGCGCCGGCGGCGATGAGGCGTTCGGCCTTCCGGAGGTAGGCGGCGGCGAGGTTCTTCGCGACGATGTCGCTGCCGGGCTGCAGCCGGCGCGCGGCCTCGAGGAGGGAGACCGCCTCCTCCGTGTCGCCCCTCCCGAGCGCCTCCACCCCCTCGTTGTTGAGCCGCGCGGCCTCGTCGGCGGCGGCCGGCACGGCGAGGCAGAGGGCGAGGGCGGCGGCGAGGAGGAATCGGTCAGTCGCCATGCTCGTACTCGATGATCTCGATCCCCAGCGCGCCGATGAGGTTGAGGAGCCGCGCCTGGGAGAAGAGATCGCCGCGGGCGAACATGATGTGCGTCGCGTCGGCCTGGACCTGCCCGTAGGTGGGGTCGACGGCGATCCATTTCCCGACGAACACCTCCGCCCACTGGTGGTAGTAGAAGCTCTCGTCCTCATCGGTGTAGACGATCCCCGAGACCTCGCGCGCGGGGAGGCCGACGGCCCTCGCGAGGGCCACGAAGAGAACGGAATGCTCGGTGCAGTCCCCGCTCATCGTCGCGAGGACGTCGAGGGCGTTCGAGAGGGATGCGCTGAACTGCTTCTGCACGTTCGCGTGGACCCACCGGACGAGCGCGTCGCTCGCCGCGCGGGCGTCCCGCTCGTCGCCGACGACGGCGCGGGCGCGCTCGATCACCTCCGGGCTGTCGCTCTGGATGAAGATGGTGGGCGCGAGCTCCTCCGGGAAGCGCTCTCGCGGGAGCGGGATGGCGGGCGCCTCGAGGCCATCGATCTCCTCGACCGCGACGACCAGGACGGCGTCGCCGCCCCGCCCGACGGTGTACGTCTGCCGCTCGGACGGGATGAGGAGCTCGCGGTCGCGGACGCCGGTGAGCCGGACCTTCATCCGCCGCACCGCGCCCGGGCGCTCGATCGGCTCCGCCGGCCGGATGACCGTCGAGAGGAGGACGTCGCTCCTGTAGTCGATGTCCCGTGCGGTCCGTTCTTCCTCGAGCCGCATGGTGAATCCCCCGCCGATCTGCGTCTCGAGCACCTCCCCGTCTTCCGCGAGGATGGAGGTCGAGGCGATCCCCATCTCCCGGATCGCGGTCTCGACGACATAGACGCGGGTGGGGACGCCCCCCATCGGCCTCGTCCGGATCTCCTTCACGCGGCTGACCGCGGTGACGCTCCTGCCGAGCGTCGGCTGGTACTGGGTGAAGGCGATCTTGTCCCCCTCCCTCGCCCCCTCCCGGACGAGCCGCCCCTCCGCGATGTAGTCCTCGAACAGCTCGTCCGGGGCCTCGGTCTCCGTGACGCGCTCCCTCCCCGCCATGGCGGAGGTGACGCGCAGGGCGCCGTCCGAGACCCTGCCGCTGATCCTGAGCGAGCTCCCGGCCGCCTCGCTGGAGGTCTCGAATGCGGCGAGCCCCTCGCCGAGGACGTACACCCGTCGCTCCGTCACGGCGAGCTCCTGGGGGACGCCGAGCATCGCCACCTTCGCGTGGAGCGAGAGCGAGACCGAAACGGCCTCCTGCCCCTCGAGCTCCGTCCGCGCGATCTCCGACTCCGCGTAGCCGATCTTCCGGCCGACGAGGTAGAGGCCGTACCAGCGCCTCCCGAGGTACCGATCCAGGTCGGCGACGGACACCGGAGGACGGCGATCGACGGCGGGCGGATGAGCGGGAGGCGCGGCGCAGCGGGCGCCGGCGAGGAGGAGGGCGGCGAGCGAGACGAGCGTTCTCAATGTCTTCATCGGGTGCGGTCCGCGGTATTTCCGTCTATGATAAACTATTCGCGCGCCTGTTGCCCGGGAAAAGCGCCCTGGAATGAAGAGCCCACTTTCCGTCGCCGTCATCGGCGCCGGCCCCGCCGGCTCGTCGCTCGCGCTCGCGCTCGCGGAGGGCGGCGTCCCGGTGACGCTCTTCCACGACCCGGCCGCGCCCCCGAAGCACTGCGGCGGGGGGGTGCCCGCCCGGACCTTCGACGAGTTCCCCTTTCTCGCCGGCCTCTCCTCGCCGAGGAGGGAGATACGCCGCATCGCCCTCCTCTCCCCCGCCGGCGTCCGCTGCGACATGGAAATCAGCCGGCCGGTCAGCGTCTTCGACCGCGCCCGCTTCGACGCCGAGCTGCGGGAGCGGGCGCGGGCCGCGGGGGCGCGCATCGTCCCGGAGCGGGTCCGGTCGCTGCGCCGCGAGGGCGGGCGATGGGTGCTCACGACGGATGTCGCCGGGCATGCGGCGCGCTTCGTCGCGGGCGCCGACGGCGCGGCGGGCATCGCCCGCCGGACGCTCGCGGGGCGGTTCCCCGTCTCGTCTCTCTCGCTCTGCGCGGGCTGGTACTGCCCGCCGTTGGACGAGGAGACGATCGTCATCGGCCTCCTCCGCCGGCGGGCCGCCTACGCCTGGATCTTCCCGCGGCCCGACACGGCCTCGGCGGGCATCGGCGCCCCGCTCGACGGGTGCGACGCGCGGACGCTCCGGTCGGAGATCATGGACTGGCTCCGCCGGTTCTTCCCGGGGATCGACGCCCGCGGCGCCCGTCCCTACGCGGCGCTCGTGCCCACCCACGGCGGGCGGGGAGGCCCCGTCTGCGGCGACGGCTGGGCGCTCGTGGGCGACGCGGCGGGTGTGGCGGAGCCGGTCACGCGCGAGGGGATTCATTTCTCGCTCGTCTCCGCCCGTGTCTGCGCGGAGGCGCTCCTCGCCGGCCGTCCCGCGGACTACGGGGCGCGCCTCGCCGCCGTCCTCGACTCGCGCCACAGGGCGGCGCTCATCGTCAGAAACCGTTTCTTCAACGGGAGAGTGGCCGAGCTGCTCATTCGCCGGCTCGCCCGCCGGCCCTCGGCGCGGCGGCGGATGGCGGCATTCTTCTCCGGCGGCCTCGAATACGCCCCGCTCCTCACGGGTACCATGAACCAACCGCCGCGGATCTTCACGGATTATTGACTGATCCCGACTGATATTCCTTGGGGATTATCCGTGTGAATCCGTCATGATCGGTGAATTGTTTCCTGCGGCGGTTTCCCGTTGCATTTCGGGCGGCGGGTTTGGTATTGTACTTTTAAAAGGAGGTTGTGTAGATGAAGCTGAAGCCAGGTGATGTGCTCGTGTGCGAGCCCGAGGCCGGATGCGGCATCAAGGTCGTCGTGATCGAGGCCTGCGAAGAGCTCGATTGCGACCTGAAGTGCTGCGGGAAAGACATGGTCCCCGCCGAGAAGCAGGCGGACCCCGATGTCTGGAAGCAGTACTGCAAGGATTCAGGCGGCGAGGATTGGAAGAAATTCGCCCAGGAAAAAGGCAAATAGCTCCAGCGCCGTTTGCGTGCGGAAAAGAGGCCCTTCAACGGGCCTCTTTTTTTCTCTCCCGCACCCGCGCCCGGAGATCAGGCGGGGCCTCCCCGGGCGCCGATCCGGGGAAGTGACCAGCCCCGCCGGATCGCCGCCATGCGGATGACGATGGTGATGGTCATGGCGATCGAAAAGCAGGCCAGTTCGCCCATCCCGAGAAAGCGCCTTCCGACCCACATCGCCGCGGCGCCGATCACGACGGCGGTGATGTAGATCTCCCTGTAGAGGACGAGCGGCATCTTGTTGAGGAGGACGTCGCGGATGACGCCGCCCCCCGCCCCGCTGATGGCCGCGATGAAGAGCATCCAGAGAAAGCCGATGTCGTTCCGCCAGGCGATCGTCGCCCCGATGGCCGAGAAGACGCCGAGGCCGAAGGCGTCGAAATACTGGAAGAACGTCTCGCGCTCCGTCAGCCGGAAGGGGAACATGGCCGTCACGGCGACGCTCGCCAGGATGACGGCCGGGTAGTGCCAGGTGCGCAGCATGGCCGCGCCCCCGCCGAGGATGGTGTCGCGGATCAATCCCCCGCCGATCGCGGTCGCCCCGGCGAGAATCGTCATGCCGACGAAATCGGGCCGCCGCCGCATCGCCCGCAACGCGCCGGAGAAGGCGAACGCCGCCATGCCCAACAGGTCGAGCGCGTGGATGATGCCGTCGGTGTTCATTCCGCCCCATGATGATGCCATGAACGGGCGGTCCATGGGCATATTATTCGCCCCGGATGCATCAATGGACCACCAGCCGCTGATTCGCACGGATCACTGGCGGATATTCACGGATTCCTCACCAGGTATTATCCGTGAGAATCCGTAATGATCATTGGGAATCCGCTCCGCGGCTGAGAATCCGGATTCTCGCTCGCCACTCGAAACTCCCTCCTCGAGCGGGCTTGACGGCGGCGGGCGGATGGTTTACCATGGCGGCGCGTTCTTTGGAAATGCCCTGATGAGGGAAGGCGGTGAAAAGCCGCCGCTGCCCCCGCAACTGTAAGTGGCGCCGTGTCAGGCCGCCGGTCACTGGCGCAGTGGATCGATGAGGTCGCTGCGCCGGGAAGGCCCGCGGACGGAAGAGAGCCACGAGCCAGGAAACCTCGCAGCAGTCATTCTCCGGGGTGAGAGAAGCCAGCTGTTTCCCGTTCACATGCCCTTCGCCCGCCCGGAGGGCTTTTTCTTTGCCATGAGATACCGACTCCTTGCGATCCTCGCCGTCGCGACGGTCATTGTCGTCTTTGCCGCGGGCCGCGTGTCGCGCCCGCGGGGCGCCGCGACGCCGGCCGTCGGCGACCGGGGCGGCGACCGCCCTTCCGGGACGCTGCATGTCACCGGCGCCACCCCCCTGCTGTCCGGTTCGCCCCCTCCGGCGGCGCGCGCGATCAACGATCCGTCCTTCCCCCCCGCGGCGGCGGAGACACCGGCTGCGCCCGCCGCCGCGCGGGAGACCGATGCCGCCGCCCCCCTTGGGGAGGAAGATACGGAGGAGCAGCCGAAGGAAGAGGAAGCGGCCGCGACCGATACCCCCGAAGAGAAGACGGCGGAGACACCGGCCGAGGAGGAGGCGGACGAGACCCCGCCGCTCGAAATCGCCACGGAGCAACTTCCCTTCGGCGCCGTCGGGCGCCCCTACGGCGCGGAGCTCGCGGCGGAGGGGGGCGAGCCGCCGTACGCCTGGAAGGTTTCGTCGGGCGCCCTCCCCGACGGCATCGTCCTGGACGCCGAGTCGGGCGCGCTCGCCGGCACCCCGGCATCGGTCCAGAGCAGGGAGGTCGGCTTCACGGTGAGCGACGAGGGGGGCGACGAGGCGGAATCCCGGTACGTGATGACGGTGATGGCCTCCTCGGACATCCTCGTCCCGATCGCCGCCGGTATCATCACGACGCCGCTCTACCTCGTGACCGGCACGCTGCCGGACGCCCGCGTCGACGAGCGCTACCTGGCGCAGCTCGAGGCGCAGGGCGGCACGCCGCCGTACGCCTGGTCCGTCTCCTCGGGCACCCTGCCGGAGGGCCTCTCCATCGGCGGGGAGGACGGCCTCATCCGCGGCACGCCGTCGGCGAGCGGGCGGGAGACGTTCAGGATCAGGGTGAGCGATGCCGACCGGAACGCCGACACCGCGGAATATTCGGTCGCCGTCCGCCCACGCGAACTCGCGATCGTCACCGCGGCGCTCCCCGGCGCGGAGGCGGGGGCGGCGTACGAGGCCGGTCTCGAGGCGGAGGGGGGCATCGGGCCGTACCGCTGGGGGATCGAGGCCGGCGCGCTCCCCGACGGCCTGTCGCTCGACGCGGCGGGCGGCCGGATCCTCGGGACGCCGCGCGGGGCGGGAGAGTTCGAGTTCGTCGCGCGGGTGACCGATTCGGAGGGGGCGGAGGACGCGGCGGCGCTCCTTCTCGCCGTCCACTCGACGGGCCTCGTCATCGTCACCGACCGCCTGCCGCAGGGCCTCATCGGGACGCCGTACGGCGCGCAGCTCGACGCCGACGGCGGCCTCCCCCCGTACCGCTGGACGCTGTCCGGCGGCCGACTGCCAGAGGGGCTCGTCCTGGACGCGGCGTCGGGGACGATCTCCGGAACGCCGTCGGGGACGGCCGAGGATTATGCGATCGAGGTGACCGTCACCGATCTCGAGACGGCGCAGGATTCCAGGGATTTCACGCTCCGCCTGGAGGGGGAGACCGCGGAGATCGCCGTCAGCGGCCTCAGGGCCACCCCGAGCGACCGGAAGGCCGGCATCACCTGGGAGAACCCGCGCGATCCGGCCTACTCGCACACCGTCCTCGTCCGCGCCCTCTATCCGAACCCCGCCCACGCCGGCGACGGAACGGCCGTCTACACCGGGACCGATCCCCACTTCCTCGACACCGGACTCGAGAACAACGTCACGTACCACTACGCGGCGTTCCCGGTGACCCTCGCCGGCGCCGAGGGAAAGGCGGACGCGGGCGGGAGGGCGGCCGTCATGCCGCGGGAGGTGACGCCGAGGGGCCCCGCGGATCCGTTCGCGGACGCGGTCGCGGCGTTCAGGCCCCTCAGCCCCGGCGGCTTCGGCTCCGGCAGTCTCTCGCGCGCGCTCGGCCCCCCGCAGGGAGGCGGCATCGTCTACGGATCGACCGACGTCGTCTCCCTCCACGCCCGGCCGAACACCGACGGCGGCGCCTCGGCCCCGTACGGGGGGAGCATCACGCTCGAATTCACCGACAACATCGTCACGGACGGCCCGGGGGCGGACCTCGTGGTCTTCGAGAACGTCTTCTACGTCGGCGGCGACCCGCACAAGCGGTGGATGGAGCCGGCGGTCGTCGCCGTGAGCATGGACGGGGCCCGTTTTTACACCTTCCCGTTCGATTTCATCCCCCATTACGACGACGCCGGCGGCCTCAACCTCCACAACCCGTACTGCTACTTCAGGGGGTTCGCCGGCGTCAACCCGGTCTTCTCGAACAACCTCTCCCCCGATCCGCGCGCGGCCGCCGCCGGCGGCGACCGGTTCGACCTGGCGGAGGTCGGCCTCCCCTGGATACGGTACGTCCGGATCATCTCGACCGGCGACAACTGGCTGACCGACATGAACGGCGACCGCGTCCGCCACATACTTGACATGGGCGCGGCGAGCGGCGGCGGCTCATCCGGGTTCGACCTGGACGCCGTCTGCGCCGTCAACCACTGAACCGGCACGCATGCACCACCGCGCGAGCGGACGGCCCCGGCGAGCGGCGCCCCTCCACCCGGCGGCCGCCCTCGCGCACGCCGGCGCCGTCCTCATCCTCGGCATGCTCTGGTCGAACCCGGCCTGGCTCGCGGCGCTCCTGGCGCTGACCGCCGCGCAGATCATCTCGGCGGAGGGGTGGCGCGCGTGGCGGCGCTCGATCGCCCCCGCCGCGGCCCTCGCCCTCTCCTTCGCCGTCTTCAACGTCATCTTCTCGCACGCCGGGACGACGCTCCTCTGGCGCGGCCCGTCCCTCCCGCTCGTCGGCGAGCCGTCCGTGAGCCTCGAGGCGCTCCTCTTCGGCGCGAGCGCCGGCCTCAGGGTCCTCGTCGTCGTGAGCGCCTGCCGGCTCCTCGCCTCGCTCTCGACGCTCCAGGATGCGCTCGACCTCCTCGGCCGCGCCGCGCCGAAATCCTCGTTCACGGCGGCGCTCGCCGCCCTCCTCATCCCGAGGATGCGTCGGGACCTCGCGGGGATCCGCGAGGCGCTCCGGGCGCGGGGCGTCCGCCTCGCCGGCCCGCTGCCCGGCAGGATCCTCGCCTCCCGCCACCTCTTCCGCGCCCTCCTCGTCTCCTCGCTCGAGGGGTCGTGGGACATCGCCATCGCGCTCTCCTGCCGGGCATTCGGCTCGGCCAGGCGCCGCCGCCCTCGCCGCCGCCGGCCCGGCACCCGGGACTCGGTCATCGCCGGCTGCGCCGTCGCGGCGCTCGCCCTCGCGCTCGCCGGCGCGTGGAGGGGGATGGGGTCCGCCGTCTTCTACCCGGTCGCAGGCCCGTTCATACGGTCCGGCGGGCTGCCCCTCCTCGCGGCCGTGGCGGTCCTCCTCTCGGCCGGCTTCATCCCCGCCCGGGACGGTGCATGATGGGCATTCTCGACCTCGAGCGGCTGACCTATTCCTATCCGGATGCCGCCCGTCCCGCGCTCGAGGACGTGACCGTCCGGTTCGGCGAGGGCGAGCTCGCGCTCGTGACCGGCCCCTCGGGGAGCGGCAAGACGACGCTCGCGAGGGCGGCCGCCCGGCTCGTCCCCGACTTCTTCGGCGGCAGGTTCGGCGGCGACGTCCGGTACCGCGGCCGGCCGCTCCGGGAGCTCGACGCCGGCGCCCTCCACGCCGAGATCGGGTTCGTCTTCCAGGAGCCGGAGCGCCAGCTCCTCATGGCGACCGCGGAGCGCGAGATCGCCTTCGGCCCCGAGAACCTCGGCCTCCCGCCCGCGGCGGTCGCCCGGCGCGTCGTCGAGGCGGCCGAATCGCTCGGCGTCACCGGCCTCCTCGGCGCCCGGACGGACGAGCTCTCCGGCGGGATGCAGCAGCGGATCGTCCTCGCCGCGGCCGTCGCGATGCAACCGGCCGTCCTCATCCTGGACGAGCCGACCTCCCGGCTCGATCCGGTCGCGGCCCGCGATCTCCTCGGCCTCCTCGCCCGGCTCCGCGACGACCTCGGCTGCACGATCGTCCTCGTGGAGGAGCGGCTCGCGGACTGCCTCCGCGTCGCCGACCGCGTCCTCCATCTCGACGGCGGCGCGATCGCCTTCGACGGCGCACCCGCCGCCTTCAGCCGCTGGGCGGCTGAGGCGGCCCCCCTCTTCCTGCCGCCGGTGGCGCGGCTGTTTCCGCCGGGCTTGGAGGGGCCGCCGCTCACGGTGCGCGAGGCCCGCGCGCGGCTCGCGCCGCTCCTCCCCCTCGGGCCGCCCCCCGCTCCCCCTCCCCGCCCGAGCGGCGGGCCGCTCGTCGTCATCGAGGGGGCCCGCTTCGCCTACCCGGGCGGCGCGGTCGCCCTCCGCGGCATCGGCCTCGTCGCGGCCGCGGGGGAGGTCGTCGCCCTCATCGGCCCGAACGGCGCCGGGAAGACCACGCTCCTGAAAGCCGCCGCGGGGCTCATCCCCCTCCCGGCCGGGAGCGTCGCCGTCGCCGGCGGCGCCCCCTCTCCGCATGCCTGCGGCTTCCTGCCGCAGAACGCCGACACGCTCCTCCTCCACGACACGGTCCTGGAGGAGGTCGCCTTCACGCTGCGGGCATCGGGCCTCGGGCGGGAGGGCGCGGAGGAGGTCATGCGGCGGTGGGGCGTCGCGCACCTCGCCGGCCGGAACCCCCGGGAGCTCGGCGCGGGGGAGCGGCAGTGCGTCTCCCTCGCGGCCGCCGCGGCCGCCGCCCCGCCCGTCCTCCTCCTCGACGAGCCGGTCCGCGGCCTCGACCCGCTCCTCAGGGAGCGCGCGGGGGGGGCGATCGCGGCGCACGCGGCGGCGGGCGGCTGCGTCGTTCTCGCGACGCAGGACATCGAGTTCGCGGCCGAACGTGCCGACCGGGTCGTCCTCCTGGCGGGCGGCGAGGTCGTCGAGGAGGGGAGGCCGCGCGACCTGTTCCACGGCGAGCCGTTCTATTCGCCGCAGGTGAGCAGGCTGTTCCGCGGCGCCGCCGCGGGGGTCGTCACGGTCGGGGACGCCCGCCGCCTCCTTGCCGGCCGGGGGGGGGCCGGATGAACCCGGGGCTCTGGGCGACGGCCGCCGCGCTCATGCTCGTCGGCTGGGCGTTCCGCCGCTACGAGCGGGGGGGGGCCTCTTCGAAGGAGGTCGCCCTCGTCGCCTGCCTCGCCGCCCTCGCGGCGATCGGCCGCATCCCCCTCGCGGCGTTCCCCGCCGTCCAGCCGACGACGTTCATCGTCATGCTCGCCGGCTTCGTCTTCGGCCCCGGCACCGGATTCCTCGTCGGGGCGTTCGCCGCCGCCTCCTCCAACATGCTCCTCGGCCACGGCCCGTGGACGATCTGGCAGATGGCGGCATGGGGGGCATGCGGCGGCGTATCCGGTATCGCCGGTTCCATCTCGCCCGCCGCGGGAAGGTGGCGGCTCGCGGCCCTCGGCGCCTTCTGCGGCGTCCTCTTCGGCTGGACGACGAACCTCCTGTACTGGTGCGCGTTCGTCCGTCCGCTCGACGCGCGCACCTGGATCGCCGTGACCGCCGCCTCCCTCCCGTTCGACATCGCCCACGCGGCGGCGACCGCCGCGCTCGCCCTCGCCCTCGGGAGCGGGTCGGTGACGGCGCTCCGCTACTTCAGGAAACGCCTTGTCCTCTCCCGCGCGACGTATTATGATGCCGGCCGGGGAGAGCGATCATGCGGGTCGTGACCGTCGCGCCTGTTCTTGCCGCCGCGTTCCTCTGCGCGGCCTGGGCATCGCCTGATCTCCCGCTCCCGCCGCCGGGCCGGTTCGAGCTCGAATATACGGAAGGCCGCGTGAGCGTCCGCGCCAACGAGGCGAGCGTGGAGGAGATCCTCAGGGACCTTTCCGCGAAGAGCGGCATCACCTTCAACCAGTACACGGGGAAGAGCGCGCGGGTGACCCTGGAGATGACCGACGCCGGCGTCGAGCAGCTCCTCGACCGGCTGCTCGCGAGCTACGCGACGCGCTCCCGGCGGGTGGACGGCGTCGTCAGGATCAGCGCGGTCACCGTCATGGAGTCGGGCGTCCCCGCCCCCCTGCCGCCCGAACCGCCGCCGGAACAGCCCCCCGAGCCGACGCCCCAGGAGGAGCCCGCCGAGGAACAGCCGCAGGAGGAGCAGCCGCAGGAGGAGGCGCCCCACCCGCCCGAGCACGAACCGAGGGTCGGCGAGGAGGGGCACGGCGGGGCCGCGCGGCGGGGGATGCCCCCGCGCGTTCCGCGGCGGCGGCGGGGCCGCCCGATCAGGGAAAACGTCCCCCAGGAGCCGTGAGGGCGGGCCCTCAGCGGGTCCAGTCCGGGAAGCGCGTGTAATCGCCGTTGGACGTCAGGCGCGTCTCCCCGGAGCCGTCCCTGTTCATCACGTAGAGCTCGTACCGGCCCGTCCTGTCCGACGAGAAGATGATCCTCGACCCGTCCGGCGAATAGGTCGGATCGTAGTTGCTCCCCCCGCCGTCCGACAGGCGCGTCTTGTTCCCCCCGTCGGGGTCCATCTCCCAGATGTCGATGCTCTTCCTCGCGCCGTACCCGCCGTCCGAGTAGGCGATCCGCCGGCCGTCGGGCGACCAGCGCGGCCGGCAGGTGCCGCGCGGGTTGGTCGTGAGCCGCACCTGGCCGTCGTCCTCGCTGATGACGTAGATCTGGTGGTTCATGAACATGTTGGAGGTGAAGGCGATCCGCCTGCCGTCCGGCGACCAGGCCGGCACCCGCCTCGCCCCCCGCCGCGTGTTCGTGATGTTCCGCGCGCCGGTGCCGTCCCTGTTGATGATGAAGAGGTTCTCCGGCGCCCCCTTCCGCTCCTGCCCCCAGAAGCAGATCCGCCGGCCGTCCGGCGACCAGGTGGGATCCTCGTTGATCGGGAGCCGGCCGGTGACCTTGCGGACGTCCGAGCCGTCGGCGTTCATGATATAGATCTGCCGCGTGCCGTCCCTGTCCGAGTAGAAGGCGATCTCCGTCCCGTCGGGCGACCAGCGCGGGTACTCGTCGAGGACGTCGTTCTCCGTCAGGCGCGTGCTCGAAGAGGTGGCGAGGTCCATGACCCAGATCTCGCTCTTCTCCCCCTCCCACCGCTGGTACACGAGGCGCCCGGAGAGGGACGGACGGGGCCCCTCCCCCTCCGCATCCCGCTCTGCCGTCCCGCGCTCGCATCCGCCCGCGAGGGCGCACGCGGCGACGAATATCGCCAACCATGCCCTCATCCCGCCCCGCATGTGGTTCCCTCCCCGATCGTGCCCCCCGCCGCGGCGAGCGCGGCGCGGAGCGATTCGAACTGGTCAATCCGGAGACGCTCGGCCCTCGACCCCGGGTCGACGCCGGCCGCCGCGAACACCTCCGCGAGGCGGCCCGACGCCGCCGTCCCGCGCAACGCCCGCCGGAGGAGCGTGCCGACCGTCTTCCGGCGCTCCGAAAAGAGGAGCCGCACGAGCGCGAAGAACGCCTCCTCCTCCGCCGCCGCGAGCGGCGGCCGCGCCCGCGGATGGAAGAGGACGACCGCCGACACCACCCCCGGCCGGGGATGAAAGGCCGACGGCGGCAGCGTAACGACCTTCCTGACCTCGGCGTGGTACTGGCAGAACACGCTGAACGCCCCGTACTCGCCGCCGCCGGGCGACGCCGCGATCCTGCGGGCGAGATCGTCCTGGACCGTCAGGGCGATGAGCGAGACGCCCCCCGCCGACTCGAGGATCCGGCCGATGAGCGGCCCGCTGATGGAGTACGGGATGTTCGCGACGACCTTCACGCGCCCGCCGTCCCGGCCGAGGCGGGCGAAAATCTGCTCGAGGTCGACCCGGAGGGCGTCTCCCTCGACGAGCTCGAACGACTCCCGCCCGGCGAAGAGAACGCGGAGCCACCCCGCGAGCCGCGCGTCGCTCTCAACGGCGACGACCCGGCCGGCCCTCCGGAGGAGCTCGGCGGTCAGCCCGCCGAGGCCGGGGCCGATCTCGAGGACCGCGTCCGAGCGGCACAGGTCCGCCGCGCGGGCGATCGCGGCGGCCGCCCTCGGGCTGGCGATGAACGACTGCCCGCGCCGCCTGCTCGGCCGCACGCCCAGGGCGAGGAGTCTCCGGCCGACCGCCCCGGGGGCGAGCGGGACCTCGACCGGCCCGCTCATCGGCGACGGCACAGGGCCGCAGCGCACCGGATCGCCTCCATCATGCTCGCCGGATCGGCGCGGCCGGCCCCCGCGATGTCGAACGCCGTCCCGTGATCGGGGGAGGTCCGGACGATCGGCAGGCCGAGCGTGATGTTGACGCCGACGTCGAAGGCGAGCATCTTCAGCGGGATGAGCCCCTGGTCATGGTACATGGCGACGACCGCGTCGAACCGCCTCCGGCGCCGCTCCGTGAAGAGGGTATCGGCGGGGAACGGGCCCGCCGCGTCGATCCCGGCGGCCGCGGCGGCGCGGACGGCCGGGAGGATCGCCCGCCGCTCCTCGCTCCCGAAGGCGCCCCCCTCCCCCGCGTGCGGATTGAGGGCGCAGACGGCGATGCGCGGGCGCCGCACGCCGAAGCCGACGCAGGCGTCGCGGGCGAGCCGGATCGATCGCCCGACCGCCGCGCGGGTGACCATGCCGCTCACGAGGGCGAGGGGCTCGTGGACCGTCACGAGGACGACGCGGAGGCCGCGCCCCGCGAGCATCATCGCGTGCTCCCTCGCGCCGGTGAGGGCGGCGAGGTAGTCGGTGTGCCCCTGGAAGGGCCAGCCGGCGCGGTGGATCGCCTCCTTGCAGATGGGGGCGGTCACGACGCCGTCGGCCCGCCCCTCCATCGCCGCGCGCGCGGCGTAGCGGACGCACGCCATCGCCGCGGCGCCGTGGGCGGCGCGGACCGCGCCCCACCGGTGGCCGGGGACCGTCCCGCACGGGTTCACGACCGGGACGAGGCGGCCGCGCGGGCGTGCGTCCCCGACCCCGCGCACGGGGACGAGGCGGACGCGCCCGCGCGCCGCCCCGGCGCACCTGCCGAAGACGGCAGGGTCGCCGACGAGGACCGGGCGGCAGATCTTCCGGATGGCGGCCGAGGCGACCGCCCTGACCGCCACCTCCGGGCCGACGCCGCCCGGGTCGCCCATGGTGATCAGGAGAAGCGCCCGCCGGGCCATGCCGTCCTCCCCCGTCATTTCACGACGGAGATGTAGGTGCGGCGCCTGAGCCGTTCCACGTATTCCACGCGCCGGGCCTCGATCTTCTCCGCGAAGAGCCGCTTCTCGATCTCGGCGTAGACCCCGTCGAGCGGCTTGAAGGAGGCGTGCCGCCGCTCGTGCACCTTGATGATGTGGCAGCCGAGATTGGAGCGCACCAGGCCGCTGTGCGTTCCCGGCTCGAGCGCGAAGGCGGCGTCCTCGAGCTCCCTCGTCCAGTGCCCCCTGGAGATGAAGCCCCAGTCGCCCCCGCGCGCCGCGTAGGGGCAGTCGGAGTGTTCCCTCGCGACATCGGCGAACGGCCGCCCCGCCTCGATCATGCCGAGCGCCTCGCGCGCCCGCTCCTCGGCCCGCCCCAACCGCTGCGGGTCCTCCTTCATCCAGATCTGGCTGACGTGGATCCGCTCCGGCTCCTCGAACTCCGTCTTGTGGGTCTCGTAGTAGCGCCGCACCTCGGCCGGCGAGACGGTGCATTTCGAGGAGACGTCCTTCATGAGCATCGCCCGGACGAGGGTGCGGTCCTCCTGCTCGGCGCGGAACCGCTCGAGGGTTGTCCCCTCGCGCTCGAGCCGCCTGACGAACTCCTCCTCCGAGGGGAACCGCCGCCGGACCTCGGCGATCACCCGGTCGACCTCCCGGGCGAACTCGTCGCCCATCTGCGCGCGGATGTCGCGCCGCCGCGCCTCCTGGAGGACGAGCCGCTCCTCGATGATCTGCTCGAGGATCTCCCGCCGCGCCTTCTGGAGCATCGAGAAGAGCTCCGCGCCCGAGTGGAGCCGCTCGTACTGCTCGAAGACGGGGGCGAGGATCCGCTCGAGTTCAGAGTAGGTGATGATCTCGTCGCCGACGATCGCGACGATCTGCTCTTTGATCTCGCCCCTCGCGGCGGGCGCGAGCAGGGCGAGGAGGAGGAGGCCGGCCGCGAGCGCCCGCCTTCGGTGACGGGCCGTCTCGCGGACGGCGCCGATGGGGGAATCGTGCATGGACCGGGGTCCCCTGCCGCGCATGGCGACCGTACGATGCACAACCTCGCCGCAAGGGCCGGGACCGGGCCCGCGCGCCGCGGGGATGGGCGTGCCGCGCCCCGGCTACTTGCTCTGCTTCGCCCTGACGGCGATCAGGGCGACGAGAACGACGGCGATGATGACGATGACGGCAACCTGCATCCTGACACCCCTCTCATTGATGCCGAACGGCCACCATTATCGCATACCGACAATGATCGGCAAGCCTCTTTTCACCCCTGGCGGCCCCCGCCGCAACAGGAACCGATCCGCCACCGATGGCTACGGATTCTCACGGATATTCACGGATTGTTCCCGGCAATCATCCGTGGGAATCCGTAATGATCCGTGTACATCCGTGGCCGATTGGCTCTTTGTCCGCCCGGCTTTCCGCTCTCAACGCCCGGCCGCGGCCGCGCATGGGCGGTCAGGCGATCTCCTCGATGCGCCGCCTGATCTCCCGCACCGCATCGAGCGGGTCGGCGGCCGTCACGCGGGGGTAGCGGCCGCCGGGGCGGATCTCCTCCCCTCCCCGCACGGCGATGATCCTCCCCTCCCGGACCGCCACCGACCGTATTCCCCGCCCGCGCGCGGCGATCTTCAGGAGGCAGACCTCCATGAGGACCTCCGCCTCCGGCGGCGGCGGCCCGAAGCGGTCCTTCAGCTCGGCGGCGAACTCGTCGACCTCCGCCGCGGCGGCGATCTCGCCGAGGCGCTTGAACAGGTCGATCCGGCACTCCTCCGAGCGGATGTAGTCGGCGGGAAGGCCCGCCGCGTACGGGAGATTCACCTCGACCTCATCGATCCCGCCCGCGTCGCGCCCCTCGAGCGCCGCGATGCTCCGCTTCAGGAGCTTGCAGTAGAGGTCGAAGCCGACCGCCGCGATGTGGCCGTGTTGCTCCGGCCCGAGGATGTTGCCCGCCCCGCGTATCTCCAGGTCGCGCAGGGCGATCCTGAAGCCGGAGCCGAGGCCCGAGTGCTCGACGATCGCCTTCAGGCGCCTCCGGGCGTCGTCGGCGACGACCCCCTCCGGCGGGTAGAGCAGGTAGGCGTAGGCGCGGCGCCGGTACCGCCCGACCCGACCCCGCAGCTGGTAGAGGTCGGCGAGGCCGAAGCGGTCGGCCCGGTCGATGATGATGGTGTTGGCGTTCGGGATGTCGAGCCCCGACTCGATGATGGTGGTGCAGAGGAGGACGTCGACGGCCCCCTCGACGAACCGCCGCATCACCTCCTCGAGGGCGTCGTCCGGCATCCGGCCGTGGCCGACGGCGATCCTGGCATCGGGGAGGAGGCGCTCGAGCCGCTCCCGGACGCGCCCGATCGTCTCGACGCGGTTGTGGACGAAGAAGACCTGCCCCTGCCGGGCGAGCTCGCGCCGCGCCGCCTCCCGGATGAGCCGCTCGTCGTACGGCGCGACGACCGTCTCGATGGCGAGCCGGTCCTCGGGCGGCGTGCTGATGGCGGACATGTCGCGGATCCCCGAGAGCGACATGTAGAGCGTCCGGGGGATGGGCGTCGCCGTCATCGTGAGGACGTCCACGACGAGGCGGAGGGTCTTCAGCCGCTCCTTGTGCCGCACGCCGAAGCGCTGCTCCTCGTCGATGATCGCGAGGCCCAGGTTCCTGAAGCCGACGTCGGCCTGGACGAGGCGGTGGGTGCCGATGACGATGTCCACGGTCCCGCGCCGGAGCCCCTCGACGACCTCCCGCTGCTCGCGGTCGGTGCGGAAACGGCTCAGCATCTCGATCCGGACCGGGTAGTCGGCGAAGCGCTCGGTGAAGGTGCCGAAGTGCTGCTGGGCGAGGACCGTGGTGGGGACGAGGACGGCGACCTGCCGCCCCGCCATGACGGCCTTGAAGGCGGCGCGCATCGCCACCTCGGTCTTGCCGTAGCCGACGTCGCCGCAGACGAGCCGGTCCATCGGCTGCGGCCGCTCGAGGTCCCGCTTGATCTCCGATATGGCGGCCTCCTGGTCGGGCGTCTCCTCCCAGATGAACGCGTCCTCGAACTCCTTCTGCCAGGAGGCGTCGGGCGGGAAGGCGAAGCCGGGCGCGGATCGGCGGACCGCCTGGAGGCGGAGGATCTCCGCGGCGTAGTCGAAGATCGCGCGTCGGGCGGCGTCCGAGGCGTTTCTCCACCGCGCCCCCCCGAGCCGGTCGAGCGCCGGCGGCGAGGCGCCGAGGCCGATGTAGCGCTCGACGAGCCCCGCCTGCTCGATCGGCACGTAGAGCTTCGCCTTCTCGTCGTACTCGATGCAGAGGAAATCCCGCTCCGCCCCGTCCTTCTCGAGCCGCGTCACGCCCCGGTAGAGGCCGATGCCGTGGTGCACGTGGACGACGTGGTCGCCGGGCCGAAGCTCGGTGAACTCCCGGAGCGCCGCCCTCCCCCTGAACCGCCGCCGCGGCCGGCGGACCTTGTAGCGGGCGAATATCTCCGCGTCGGTGAGAAGGGCGATCCGCCCCTCGCGGAAGAGGAAGCCGCCGCTCAGCCGTCCCACCTCGACGGCGCTCCCCGCCGGGAGCGCCGCGCCGCGCTCCTTGAGGAGTTCCGCGAGGCGCGCCCGCTCCCCCTCCGTGTTGCAGACGATCACCGTCCGGATCCCCTCCCCCGCCCAGTCGGCGACGTGGCCGAATATCCGCTTCTCCCGGTCGGCCCCCAGCTCGCGCGCGAGGGACAGGGCGCGGTAGGGCTCCATGGACTCGAATGCGATCTCCATCGTCTCGCACGGGGGGGCCGCCGCCCCGCCGGGCAATGACGAGAGGGAGAGCGTCTGCAGGCGGGAGAGGAGCGCGTGCATCTCCCCGCGCGAGAGCAGGTGGTCGCCCCCCTGATCCAGTGCATCAAGCAGGCGGCGGACCTCGGCGGGTTCAGAGAGGGCGAGGAGCGCGTCCGCCGGCAGATAGTCGAGGAGCGTCCCGAGATCCCCCCCCTGACGGGCCAGCAGACCGAACTCCGAGAACGGCGTCACGATCATCCGCTCGACCTTCCCGATCGAGCGCTGCGTCTGCGCGTGGAACGTCCGGATCGTCTCGATCCCCTCGCCGCAATATTCGATCCGGAAGGGGTACTCGGCGGCGGGAGGGAAGCAATCCACGATACCGCCCCGCACGCAGTAGTCGCCCTTCTCCTCCACCATGTCGACCCTGCGGTATCCCCCCTCCTCCAGGCGCCGGAGAATCTCCCCCATGGGGAGGGACCGGCCGGGCGCGACCTCCAGCGTCTCACGCCTGAACGCGCGAGGCAGCGCCACCCGCTGGGCGACGGCCCGGAGCGACGTGACGATGATCGCGGGGGGCGCGCCTTCCGGCGAAATCCCCCCCGCGGGGTCCCGCATGCCCGCGAGGCGCGCGAGCGTGAGGAACCGGTCGCCGAGAACGTCCGGGTGAGGTTCGATCTTCTCCTCCGGGAGCGTCTCCCACGCCGGGAACGGGAGCACCTCCCCCCCGCCGAATGTCCTCAGATCCTCCGCGGCCTCCTCGACCTCGCGCGGCCCCGCGGTCAAAACGACGACCGTCCTTCCCGCGCGGGCACGGAGAAGCGCGATGAGGTAGGCTGCCGCGGAGCGTGTGCAGCCCGAGACGCGCACCGACTTTCCTCCTTCGATCAGGCCGATCAGGCGCTGAACGGAGCGGGACTCGAGGGCGGCGTTCAGAACGGGGGGGAATGCCAGCAACCCGGAGACATCGGCCATGGATGGAAAAATAGCACATCCGGCGACGGATCCGGTAGGTCGAAGCGGATACATGGAGGAGGGCTCCGACCGCCTGTGGTAAAGTAGTGCGCGCAATCGCGCGCTCGGAGGGGGAGGCGGCATGTCGGCGAGGGCCTGCGGTTTCATCTCGGCCGTTTTGATCCTCATCTTCATCCTGGCATTCTGTCTCTCGTGCCGCGCGAAGTATCTCAATTTCGGCTACAACGACCATGACCTCGCCGTCGCGAACCAGATCATGTGGAACGGCCTGCGCGGCGATCTCCTCGAGACCTCGATCGAGGGCGGGAACTACCTGAAGCTCCACGCCCCGTTCATCTATCTCCTGCTCCTCCCCGCGTACGCCCTGTGGCAGTCCCCCCTCATGCTCCTCTTCACGCAGGTGATATTCCTCGCCCTCACGGCCTGGCCGATCCACCTGTTCGCGAAGAGGGAGACCGGCCGTCCCGTCGCGGCGCTCTCCTTCCTCGTCCTCTACCTGCTGTATCCGCCGGTCGGCTACCTCGCCCTCCGGCCCCCGAACGGCCTCATCCTCGCCCCCCTCTTTCTCGCGTGGGCGTACTATTTCTTCCGAACGGGGCGGTACCCCCTTTTTCTCTCATCGCTCGCCCTCGCCCTCTCGTGCAGGGAGGAGGTCTCCTTCATCGCGGTCACCTTCGGCATCAGCGCCCTTTGGGAGAAGAGGGGATGGCGGTGGTGGGCGGTCCCGCTCGCCGCCGGCGCCGGCTGGTTCGGCGTGTACTATTTCTGGCTCCTCCCCCACCTCCGCGGCGGCGGAATGTCTCCCTACCTCATCTTCTACCGGGAGGTCGGCGGATCGCCCGGCGGCCTCCTCCGCACCATGGCGACGCGGCCCCTCCATCTCGCGGGGGTGCTGCTGGCGCCCCACAGGCTCGGCTATCTCGTCAAGCTGTTCGCGCCGCTCGCGTTCACCCCGCTGCTGAGTCCCGGCACCCTGTTCCTCTGCGCGCCGAACCTGTTCCTGAACCTCGCGAGCGACCGACGGGATATCGCGGACATCGCGCTCCAGTACAACGCCCTCCTCATCCCGTTCATATTCTTCGCCGGGATACGGGGATTCACGAGGCTCGCCCGGGCGCTGCGGCCCGCCGCGGCACGGCGCATCGCGCTGCGATCCGTCCTCGCCGTCGGGGTGATCGCGAGCTGGCTCCTCGGCCCCCAGCTCCACCTCCTTTCGAGGACCTGGAAGGGGGCGGCGGATTGTCTCCCGGGGGATGATTTCCGCGCCCCCGCCAAGCGCGCGCTCGCGCGCATGGTCCCCGACGGCGTGCCGGCCGCGACGACGTTCGGGTTCTGCTCCTTCCTCTCCAACAGGAAGGAGCTGGACTTTCTCGCGTGGGTCCTCTCCGGCGAGATCGGCTCCTTCCGTGAGCGGCATGAGCCGCGCTCGGACATCCGGTACGCCCTCATCGACCTCGGCGACTGGATCACCTTCGTGTGGTACTCCCGTCCGGGGACGAGCGAGGCCGCGTTCAGGCGCTACCTTGCCGACAACCAGCTCGGCCTCGTGCGGGTATGGGACCAGGTCGCGCTGTACGAGCGGGGGCGGGAGGATCTCCTCCGCCTCTACGAAACGGTGGAGCATGATCCTGGCGGGCGGGAGCCGCCAGAGCCGATCGCGCGCTTCGGCCCCCTCGCGCTGCGGGAATGTGAGGCGGCCACGGTGCGGGACGGGCTCGGGGACCAGATCGTATTCACCACGTCATGGGAGGCGACCGCGCCCGTGCCCGACGATCTCTCCATGTACATTCGGGTGGAAAACGCGGCGGGGGAGTGCGCGCCCGCGCAGCCGCGGAGCATCTGCCATCACCTGTACCCGACCCCGGAGTGGCGGACGGGGGAGACGATCCGTTCGCGCCAGTTCTTCGCCATTCCGCCGCGCCTCCCGCGCGGGCGCTATGCGGTCAAGCTGATCCTCATCGGGAAGTTCCCCCCGTGCGACCCGATCGCCTTCGACGCGCCGCCTGAACGCGTCGATGACAGGGGCTGGCTGATCGCCGGGACCTGGGAGTACTGAGGCCGTCTCCGCGAGGCGCGGGGGCGCGGGGGCCGCGCGCCGGCCGTCAGCCGGCCCGGCGCTCCGCCGCCCGCGCGGTGTTGGAGAGCAGCATGGCGATGGTCATCGGCCCGACGCCGCCGGGGACGGGGCTGACGGCGGACGCCTTCCGCGAGACGCCCTCGAAATCCACGTCCCCCGCGAGCCGGTAGCCGCGCGGGGAGGAGGGGTCGTCCACCCGGTTGATCCCGACGTCGATCACGACCGCCCCCTCCCGCACCATCTCCGCCGTCAGGAAGCGCGGCCTTCCCGCGGCGGCCACCACGATGTCGGCCCGGCGGGTGTGCCGGGCGAGGTCCCGCGTCCCCGTGTGGCAGACCGTGACGGTCGCGTTCAGCGGCGGGCCCTTCCGCATGAGGAGCGCGGCGAGCGGCCTCCCCACGATGGCGCCCCGCCCGACGACGACGACGTCCCTCCCCTCCCACGAGCCGCCGGAGCGGACGAGCAGCTCGACGACGCCGGCGGGGGTGCACGGGACGAATCCGTCCTCCTCCCCGAGGAGGAGCCTGCCCATGTTGACCGGGTGGAAGCCGTCCACGTCCTTCTCCGGCGGGACCGCCGACTGCACCGCCGCCGCCGCGATGTGGCCGGGGAGCGGCAACTGGACGAGGATCCCGTGGACGGCGGGGTCGGCCGCGAGGGCGGCGATCCGCTCGAGGACCTCCCGTTCGGATATGTCGCGCGGGAGGGAGAACTGCCACGAGCGGATGCCGGCCTCGGCGCACGCCCGGTCCTTCATCGCCACGTAGGCGAGCGAGGCGGGATCTTCGCCGACGGTGACGAAGGCGATGCCGGGGACGATCCCCCGGGCGCGCCGCAGGCGATCGACCCGCTCCGCGACCGAGGCGCGGATCTCGGCGGCGATCCTCCTCCCGTCCAGTATCGCGGCCATCGTCATCCCCTTCCCGGCGCCCCGGCGCGCACGACGAAGCAGCCCGAGGGGCACTTTTCGACGGCGGTCCCGAAATCCTCCCAGTCGGCGGGGAACGTCGGGAGGTTGTTCTCCATGACCACCTTTCGCGAGGGGGTCACCTTCGGCAGGGCGCAGAGGCCGCAGGCGATGCACCCCTTCGCGCAGAGTTCCTTCACCTTCTTCCCCTTGTCGCGCGACATGCACCCAAGATACACCTTCTGGCTCCGCGGGACGAGCGTGATGATGCCCCGCGGGCAGACCTCGACGCACCTGCCGCAGGCCGTGCACCTCGTCTCGATGATCCGTGGGAGGCCGTCCCCGCCCATGCGGATGGCGTCGAACGGGCAGGCGCGGGCGCAGGACCCCATCCAGAGGCAGCCGTACCGGCAGGCCTTGACCCCCTCCTCGAGGAGCTCCGCCGACACGCAGTCGGGCACGCCCCCGTAGACGGCCCGCTTCCTCGACTCCCCCGTCCCCCCCTGGCAGCGCACGACGGCGACGCGCGGCTCCGCGGCGGCCTCGGCCGTCCCGAGGATCGCGGCGACCTTCTCGACGACGGCCGGCCCGCCGGGGGCGCACTGCCTCGCCTTCGCCTTTCCCGAGGCGAGCGCCTCCGCCATCGCCGCGCAGCCGGCGAAGCCGCAGACGCCGCAGTTCAGGCCGGGGAGGGCCTCGAGGATACGCTCGACCCTCGGGTCGATCCCGACGGCGAAGATACGCGCGAAGAGGAGGAGACCGAGGCCGAGGAGGAGCCCCATCGCCCCGAGCACCGCCGCCGAATAGAGGATGATGTTCACCGCGTCCGCCCGTTCAGAACGAGAGCCCCGAGAAGCCGAGGAACGCCATCGAGATGAGTCCCGCCGTGATGAGCGCGATCGGGATCCCTTTCAGCGCCTCGGGGACGTCGGCGAGATCGAGCCGCTCCCGGATCCCCGCCATGATGACCATCGCGAGCATGAAGCCGACGCCCCCGCCGAACCCCTGCACGACGCACTTGAGCAGGCTCCCCGGGGTGCCGAAGAACTCCTGCCGGTTGAGCGTCGCGACGCCCAGGACAGCGCAGTTCGTCGTTATGAGCGGCAGGTAGATGCCGAGCGCCCGGTAGAGGGCGGGGACCGACTTCTGGAGGAACATCTCCACGAGCTGGACGAACGAGGCGATGACGAGGATGAAGGCGATGATGTACAGGTAGGTGATCCCGCAGGGGACGAGGACCCACTCGTACACCGCCCAGGTGATGACCGAGCTCATCGTCATCACGAAGATGACCGCCATCCCCATCCCCATCGCCGAGGGGATCCGCTCGCTCACGCCGACGTACGGGCAGAGGCCGAGGAAGCGGGAGAAGATGAAGTTGTGGACGAGGACCACCCCGACGAAGATCATGAGCAGCTCAAAGAAGTCCATCGTCCCCCCTCCGCAGCCGGCGGTACCGGAACAGGCCCATGAGGAGGCCGAGGGTGATGAGGGCGCCGGGGGCGAGCGTCATGACGAGCGCCGGCCTGAAGGCGGGGCCGAAGACCGGCGCGCCGAACAGCCGCCCGGCGCCGAGCAGCTCCCGGACGGCGGAGAGGAGGCAGAGGGCGAGGGTGAAGCCGAGCCCCATGCCGAGCGCGTCGAGGAGCGAGGCGCCGACGCCGTGCCTCGAGGCGAACGCCTCCGCGCGGCCCAGGATGATGCAGTTGACGACGATGAGCGGGACGAAGATGCCGAGGCGGGCGTGGAGGGCCGGCGCCCAGGCGTGCATGACGAGGTCCACGATGGTGACGAACGACGCGATCACCACGATGTAGATCGGGATCCGTATCCGCTGCACCTGCCGGTATAGGGGGGGGCTGAAGAACCGCCTGAGGGTCCCCATGAGCGACGAGACGACGAGGGTCGAGCCGAGGAGGACGAACGTCGCCGCCGCCCCCATCCCGATGGCGTTGGCGACGCTCACGGAGACGGCGAGGGCGGGGCAGAGGCCGAGGATGATGACGAAGATCGGGTTGAGCCTGAAGACGCCCTTGCTGAACTGGCCCCAGGCCCCCTCGGGACCGCCGCGCGCCGCGCTCATCCGCCCCTCCCCTCCTCCGGGACGCCGGCGCGCATGAATTCCCCGACCGCATCCCGGACCGCGTCGGTGAGGGCGCGGCTCGTGATCGTCGCCCCGGTGACGGCGTGGATCCCCTTGCCGGACTCGGCGGGCCCGCGCAAAACGATCTCGTCCGCGCGGAGGCCGGCGTACTGCTCGAGGAACCAGGGCCGCGGGGACGGCGCGTCTCCGCCGCCCCGCCCGCCGAAGAGGAGCCCGATGCGGGCCCAGAGCGACTCCCCCGCCTCCGTCTCCTCGATGCGGGCGCCGAGGCCCGGCGTCTCGGCCTGCGAGAGCACCCGCACGCCGGTCACCGTCCCGTCCGTCGCGATCCCGACGAGGACACGGATGGGGCTCTGGTATCCCTGCCGCTCCGCCGGGAGGGCGTAGCCGGCGATCCGGCCGTCGGCGCCGTACCCATCGTAGAACGTGACCGATCCGCCGCCCGGGAGCGGCCGTTCCCTCGCCCCGGAAAATCCGGCCGCGCCGGGGAGGACGACGGCGAGCGACTCGGCGAGTTCGCGTGCCGCCGCCTGCTCGATCCGCGGCTGCGTCGCCCGCTGGACGAAGCCGAGGGCGAGGCCGCTCGCGGCGCAGACGGCCGCGAGGAGCGCGCCGAGCCTCAGCGTCTCGCGCATCAACCCCTCCCCCGCCGCGAGCCGAACCGCCGCGGCTGCGTGCACCGGTCGATGAGCGGCGTGAAGGCGTTCATGAGCAGGATCGAGTAGCAGACCCCCTCGGGATAGCCGCCCCACCGGCGGATCACCGCGGTGATGATCCCGCAGCCGGCGCCGAAGACGAGCCTCCCCCCGCCGGAGAGCGGGGCGGTCACCATGTCGGTCGCCATGTAGAAGGCGCCGAGAACGGCCCCGCCCGCGAGGACGGCGAGGAGCGGGTCGGCGCCGACGAGCAGGCTCATGCCGGCGAGGGCGCCGAGGAACGAGGCGGGCGTGTGCCAGGTGATGTCGCGCCCGGCGAGGAGCAGGACCGCGCCGGCGAGGAGCAGGAGGGCGGAGGTCTCCCCGATGCAGCCGCCGACGCGGCCGAGGAACAGGTCGGCGTACGACGGCAGGGGGAGGTCGAGCCGCTCCTTGAGGATGCCGAGCGGCGTCGCCGCCGAGACGGCGTCCCAGGCGCCGTAGGGGCGCCAGGAGGTCATCCGGGCGGGGTACGACGCCATGAGGAACGCCCGGGCGGCGAGGGCCGGGTTGAAGATGTTGAAGCCGAGGCCGCCGAACGCCAGCTTCGCGACGGCGATGGCGACGAGCGCCCCGACCGGCGCGAACCAGAGCGGCGCGCCCGGCGGCAGGTTGAAGGCGAGGAGGAGGCCGGTGACGACGGCGCTCCCGTCGCGGACCGTGATTGCCCTTCCGAAGAGCAGCTCCACGAGCGCCTCCACGGCCATGCAGCTCGCCACGCAGGCGGCGGTCAGCGCGAGCGCCGCGGGACCGAACGACCACACGCCCCAGGCGAGCGCCGGCAGGAGGGCGATGTTCACCCGCCACATCACCCGGGCGACCGAATCGCCCGTGCCGACGTGCGGCCCGGGGGCGAGGATGAACACCCGCTCGCTCACCGCTTCCCTCTCTTCCCGATCTCCATCTTCGCCCGCTTGTAGTGCTGGACCTGCCCCCTGCTCGTCGTGCAGACGTAGGCGCAGGCGCCGCACTCCATGCAGTCGAGGACGCCGTACCGCTCGGCGATCTCCCACGCCCCGCGCTCGGCGGCCCGGCGGATGAGCGACGGGGAGAGCCCCATCGGGCAGACCGTCAGGCAGAGGCCGCAGCGGATGCACGGCCGCTCGGCGGGGATGCCGCGGGACGGCAGGGCGATGATCCCCGAGGTCCCCTTCACGACCGGCACCTCGGCCGTCCACTGGGCGATGCCCATCATCGGCCCCCCCATGATGAGGAGCGCCGCGTCCGGGGCGAGGCCGCCGCACTGGGCGAGGAGGTCCGCGAAGGTCGTGCCGATCCGGACGAGGAGGTTGGCGGGCTCTCGGACGGACGGCCCCGAGACGGTCACGACGCGCTCGTAGAGCGGCTTGCCGAGCGCGCACGCCTCCCAGACCGCGACCGCGGTCCCCGCGTTCTGGACGACGACGCCCACGTCCGCGGGGAGGCCCCCGGAGGGGACCTCGCGCCCGAGGAGGGCGCGGATGAGCTGCTTCTCGGCGCCCTGGGGGTACTTCACCTCGACGAGGACCGCCTCGATCTCCGGAAACGCCCGCGCCGCCGCGGCGACCGCCTCCCGGGCTTCGCGCTTGTTCGACTCGATGCCGACGGTCGCGCGCGCCGCGCCGGTCGCGCGCATGAGGAGCCGCGCGCCGGCGACGACGTCGCCGGGGCGCTCCCGCATGAGCCGGTCGTCGGCGGTGAGGTACGGCTCGCACTCGGCGCCGTTGATGATGACGTGCCCGATCGTCCTCCCCGGTGGCGGCGACAGCTTGACGTGCGCGGGGAACTCGGCCCCCCCCAGCCCGACGATCCCGGCCTCCCTGATCCTCGCTATGATCTCCGACGGCGCCGCCCGGACCGGGTCGGGGATGCCGGTCCCCTCCCAGGCCTTCTCGTCCCTGCCGTCCCCCTCGATCTCCACCGCGGGCGCCGTGCCGCCGTAGGGAACGGGCGTCTCGCCGATCAGGGAGACGGCGCCCGATATGCTCGCGTGAACCGGCACCGCGCGCGCCCCCTCCCCCTCCGCGATCTTCTCGCCCGTCAGGACCCGCCGGCCCGGCTCGACGAGCGGCCGGAGGCGGGCCTTCCCGCCCCCGCCGAGCGGGATGATGACCCGGGCCGGCAACGCGGCGCGGCGGATGGGGAGATCGCGGGTGCGGTCCTTGCAGTCGGGCGGGTGCACCCCGCCCCGGAACGTCTTCAATCGCATGCTACTCCACCTCGAGCCGCCGCACGTCCACGATCGGCGTGCCCGCGGGGCTCCGGGCGACCTCGTATCCCCAGACGCGGACCCTGTCCCCCTCGAAATAGGCGATGTTGATCGTCTCGGAGACGATCAGGCACGCCGTCCGCCTGAAGAGCGTGCCCGCGACGAGCCGGTGGCGGACGCCGGGGACCCCGGCCTCGTCCGCCTTCCTGATCGTGCCCTCGAAGACGCGGGGGGGCGGCCTCCGTTCGGCCGGCGGCGATGCCGGCGGCCCGGGCCGCTCCTCCTCCCCTGCGGCCGCCGGCTTCCCGGGCGCCGTTTCGCGGGGGTGGAGCTCGATCAGCTCGGCGCTCACCCAGCAGGCCGCGCTCGAGGGCGCCCGTATCCTGGTCCAGTCAACACCCTCCTCGACGACCTCGACCCGGTCGCCCCGCGAGAGCGCGCCGACGACGTTCGCCTTGAGCGCGGGCTTCGCCCTGACGTTGAGCCGCCCGCAGATCACCGCGCCGTCCGCGACGTAGCGGCTCGCCACCCAGAGCGGCACATCGGCCGGGGGGACGATCCCGAACCAGCCGCCCTCGAGGCCGGTGACGGTCACCCGCTCGCCCCGCTCGAGCGTCGCCACGATTTCGTAGTTCAGGCTCCTCCCGGCGCGCACGTTCGCCCGGTCTGCGACGACCTCGCCCGCGCACGGGAACTTCAGCCGTTCCGCGGTCGTCGCGGCGGCGACGAGGCACAGGGCGGCCGCGCACGCACTCCCCGCGTCGCGCGCGAATCCCCGGCCGTCACCTCTCGAACATCTTTTCAAGGTGCTCCCTCGACACGACGCGGAACGACCCGGGCGGGAGGCCGCCGAGGCGCAGCCCGCCGATCGCCGTCCGCCGCAGCGCCAGGACGGGGCAGCCGACGGCGGCGAACATCCGCTTGAGCTGCCGCTTGCGCCCCTCCCTGATCCTGACCGTCACCGTTCCGCCGCCGGCGGCGGCTCGCGCCTCGACGACGCGGGCGGGCAACGTCATCCGCCCGTCGATCGGGATCCCCCGCTCGATCCGCGCCCTCGCGGCGGCGGCCAGCGGCGCGGCCGTCCGCAGGATGTAGGTCTTCCACACCTCGCCGCGCGGGTGCGCGACGCGCTCGGCGAAGGCGCCGTCGTTCGTGAGGACGATGAGCCCCTCGGCGTCGAAGTCAAGGCGCCCGACCGTGAAGAGGCGCTGGGGCACCTCCGCGAGGAGGCCGTACACCGTCGGCCGCCGGCGCGGATCGCGCCGCGTGCAGAGGACGCCGCGCGGCTTGTTGAGGACCACGTAGACCTTCTCCTCGGCGCCGATCCGCCTCCCGTCGAGCGTGATCACGTCGGCCGCCGGGTCGGCGGCGCTGCCGAGCGCCGTCACCGTCAGGCCGTTGACCCGCACGCGCCCGGCGCGTATGAGGGCCTCGCACGACCGCCTCGACCCGGCGCCGGCCGCCGCCAGGATCTTCTGGAGCCGCTGCCTCACCCGGACCGCCCCCCCGCGCGACGCGGCGGCGACCTCAGTCCACCCGCGTCTTCGGCAGGCCGAGGACCCTGTCGCCCTCCTTCCACTTCCCCGCCTTCTTCAGGGTGTCGATCCGCTCGAAGCGCTTGAGGACGTTCCGCTTCGTCTTGATCTTCCCGCTCCCGCCGAAACTCGAGTGCCTGCTCATCGTCCAGCACCTCCTCCCTGCCGCCGCGCCCGCCTCAGGGGCCGAGCAGGGCCGCGAAATGGCACGCGGAACGCCTGCCGGGCTCGACCTCGTCGAGGCGGGGCTCCTTCTCGACGCACACCTCCCGCCGCATCAGGCAGCGCGGGTGGAACCGGCAGCCCGGCGGGTATCGCAGCGGGTCCGGCACGCTCCCGCTGATCGCCTCGAGCCGGCCGCGCCGCTCCCCCAGCCGCGGCATCGAGCGGAGGAGGGCGCGCGTGTACGGGTGGCGCGGGGCGTCGAGGAGCCCGCCGGCGGGCCCCTCCTCGACGATCCTCCCCGCGTACATAACCGCCACCCGGCCCGCGATCCTCGAGACCACGCCGAGGTCGTGGCTGATGAGGAGGAGCGCCATCCCGCTGTCCCGCTGCACCTCCTCCAGGAGCGCGAGAATCTGCGCCTGGATCGTCACGTCGAGCGCCGTCGTCGGCTCGTCCGCGATGAGGAGCCGCGGCCGGCAGGAGAGCCCCATCGCGATCATCACGCGCTGCTGCATCCCCCCCGAGAGCTGGTGCGGGTACTCCCGCAGGCACTCGCCGGGCACGGGGATGTGAACGCGCGCGAGGGCGTCGCGCGCCTCCCGCATCGCCGCGGCGCGCCCGATCCCCCTGTGGAGCATGATCGCCTCGGCGAGCTGCCGCCCGACGGTCAGCACGGGCGTGAGCGAGGCGAACGGGTCCTGGAAGACCATCGCGATCTCGCCGCCCCTGATCCGCCGCATCTCCCGCTCCGTGAGGCCGAGGAGATCCGTCCCCCTCCACCGCACGCGGCCCCCGGCGATCGTCCCCTCGCGGGGGCCGATGAGGCGCATGATCGCGAGCGCCGTCGCGCTCTTCCCGCACGCGCTCTCGCCGACGAGGCCGAGCGTCTCCCCCTCGTCGAGCCGCAGCGACACGCCGTCCACCGCCCTGACGATGCCGTCGTCGGAATGGTAGACGGCGACGAGATCCTCGACCTCGAGCAGGGTACCCCCCATGCGCGCCCCTCCCGCGGCGGCCCCGGACGGAAAATATCCACCGCCCGCCCCCCGACGGTGGATCGGCTGCCCGGCGGCGCTACCCGGCGTCGCCGCCGGCCTCTCCCGCCGCCCCGGCGGGCGCCTCGGGTGCCGGCGGGACCGCCGCCGCGGCGGGGGCGGCCTCCTCGCCGACGGCCCCGACGATGGATCTCCCGCCCGCCGGGCGCAGCCGCGTGAAGAGGAGGCAGGAGACGATGAACGTCACGGCCAGGACGATCGTCACCTTCCCCAGGACGTCGCCGGCGCGGGCGCCGAATATCGTCTGCCCGCCCCCGCCGAGCCCGAACGCGCCGGAGAGCCCCGCGTCCTTGCCCGACTGGAGGAGAACGGCGACGATGAGGAGAACGCAGCTTGTGACATGGACCGCCACGACCAGCATGAACAGCATTGATGCCTCCTCAGGTATAATACCGCACGATGCGGCAGAACGAAGCCGCGTCGAGGCTCGCCCCGCCCACGAGCGCGCCGTCGATGCCGTCCTCCCGCATGATCCCCTTGATGGTGTCCGCCGTCACGCTCCCGCCGTAGATGACGCGGAGCGCGTCCGCCGCCCCCTGGCCGTGGCGCTCCCGCGCCCACATCCTGATGAGGGCGTGCACGGCGGCGGCCTGCGCCGACGTCGCGGTCCTGCCGGTGCCGATCGCCCAGACCGGCTCGTAGGCGATGACGCACGCCCGGAGGACCCCCTCGTCCCGCGCGGCGAAGCAGCCGTCGAGCTGCTTCCGGATGATCTCGTCGGTCACGCCCTGCTCCCGCTTCTCGAGCGTCTCGCCGACGCAGACGATCGGCGTGAGCCCCTCGGCGAGCGCCGCCGCGATCTTCCTCCCCACGGTCTCGTTCGTCTCGCCGAAGGACCGCCGGCGCTCGGAGTGGCCGAGGATGACGAAGGCGCACCCGGCATCCCTGAGCATCCGGGGGCTCACGGCGCCCGTGTAGGCGCCCTCCGTCTCCCAGTAGCAGTCCTGCGCGCCGAGCCGGATGACGCTCCCCTCGAGCATCTCGCCGACCGCTCCGAGGGCGGTGAACGGGGGGCAGACGACGATCTCGGTCTTCCGCTCGTCGTACAGCTCGCGCTTGAGGGCCGCCACCAGCTCGATGGCCTCCCCCACCGTCTTGTGCATCTTCCAGTTGCCGGCGATGAGCGGCCGCCTCATGCGATCCACCGGACCGTTTCAGCCGCGGAGATCACAGAGACCGCAGAGGGGATGGACCGCCGCGGATATTCGGCATTCCGCGACACCCGACCGCGCGCTTTTCCGTTTTCCCTCCGCTGCATCTCCATGCCCCCCGTGTACTCCGTGGCTCAACATTCCTTGTCGGTCAGGGCGGCGATGCCGGGGAGCGTCTTCCCCTCGATGAACTCGAGCGAGGCCCCGCCCCCCGTGGAAACGTGCGTCACCTTCTCCTCGAGGCCGAACGTCCGCAGGGCGGCGATCGAGTCGCCGCCGCCGACGACGCTCACGACGCCGGGGCGGGCGACCGCCCGGGCGATCTCCTCGGTCCCGCTCGCGAAATCTTCGATCTCGAAGACGCCCATCGGGCCGTTCCAGAAGACCGTCTTCGACGATCCGATCCGCTCCCCGTAGAGCGCGACGGTCGCCGGCCCGATGTCGACGCCGATCCAGCCGTCCCCGATCCCCTCCCCGTCGAAGAGGCGCGTCTCGCTCCCCGCCTCCACCGCGCGGGCGGCGAGGTGATCCACGGGCAGGAGGAGGGCCTTCCCCGCGCGCGCCGCCTTCCCGAGGAGCGCGGCGGCGACGCCCTCGAGGTCCGGCTCGACGAGGGAGCCGCCGACCGGCACCCCCTTCGCGCGGAGGAGGGTGTAGCTCATGGCGCCGCCGATCATGACGCAGTCGGCGCGGTCGAGGAGGCGCTCGATGACGGCGATCTTCGTGGAGATCTTCGCGCCGCCGAGGACGGCCGCGAACGGCCGCTCGGGGCTCGAGAGGATCCCCCCCAGCCGCTCGATCTCCTTCTCCATGAGGAAGCCGGCGGCCGCCTGCGCGACGTGGTGCGTGACGCCCTCGACGGACGCGTGGGCGCGGTGGGCGGTGCCGAAGGCGTCGTTCACGTACAGGTCGCCGAGCGACGCGAGCCCGCGGCTGAAGCCGGGGTCGTTCTCCTCCTCCTCCGGGTGGAACCGGAGGTTCTCGAGCATGACGACCTGGCCCGGCTGCATCCGCGCGACGATCCCGCGCACCTCCTCGCCGACGCAGTCGCCGCACTGGCGGACCGGCCGGTCAATGAGCGATCCGAGGCGCGCCGAGACGGGGGCGAGGCTCATCGAGGGGACCGGCTTCCCCTTCGGCCTGCCGAGGTGCGACATGAGGATGAGCATCCCGCCGCGGTCGATGACGTAACGGATCGACGGGATCGAGGCGAGGATCCTGCCGTCGTCCGACACGTTCCCGTGCGGATCGAGCGGCACGTTGAAATCGACGCGCATGAGGACCCGCTTCCCCCGCACGTCCAGGTCCCCGATGGAGAGCTTGCGCATGGGACGTCCCCCCGAGGGCTGCGCGGCGGTCACCGCCTCCCCGCGAGCAGGGCGAGCAGGTCCACGCAGCGGCAGGAGTATCCCCACTCGTTGTCGTACCAGCCGATCACCTTGACCATCCGGTCGCCCATCGTCATCGTGCAGAGCGAGTCGAAGATGCAGGAGGCCGGGTTGCCGTTGAAATCGACCGACACGAGCGGCTCCTCGCAGTACTCGATGATGCCCCTGAGCGGCCCCTCCGCCGCCGCCTTCATCGCGGCGTTGACCGACTCGACCGACACCGGCCGCGCCGTGACCGCGACGAAATCGGTGACCGAGACGTTGGGAGTGGGAACGCGCATCGCCATCCCGTCGAGCCTCCCCTTCAGCTCCGGGATGACCTTGCTCACCGCGACCGCGGCGCCCGTCGTCGTCGGGATCATGCTCACGGCGGCCGCGCGCGCGCGCCGGAGATCCTTGTGCGGGAGGTCGAGGATCCGCTGGTCGTTCGTGTAGGAGTGGATGGTCGTCATGAGGCCGTGCTCGACGCCGAACGCCTCGTGGAGCACCTTGACGAGGGGGGCGAGGCAGTTCGTCGTGCACGACGCGTTCGAGACGAAGCGGTGCTCGGGCCTGATGGTCCCCTCGTTGACGCCCATGACCACCGTCGCGTCGATCTCGCCCTTCGCGGGGACGGTCAGGAGCACCTTCCCCGCCCCCGCGTCGATATGCCGCTGGAGCTGCTCCTTCTTCCGGAACACGCCCGAGGACTCGAGGACGATCTCGACGCCGAGCTCCCTCCAGGGCAGCGCCGCCGGGTCCTTCTCGGAGAGAACCCTGATCGGGCGCCCGTTGATCACGAGGGAGTCCCCGCGCGTCTCGACGCTCCCCTCGAAGCGCCGGTGGACCGAGTCGTGCCTGAAGAGGTGGGCGAGCGTGCCGGCGTCCGTCAGGTCGTTCACCGCCGCCACGACGAGACCCTCGTTCCCCTTCCGCTGCAGGATCCTGCAGACCTGCCGGCCGATGCGGCCGAAGCCGTTGATGCCTATCTTCACCGCCATATGATCCTCCTCATATCTCCCCTGAAGCCATCAACGATAAACGATACAAGTGAACGGCTGCCTTCCCCCGAGAAACGATACACGAGAAACGATCAACTGTTTTTATGGTGCGGAAGGGGGGATTTGAACCCCCATGGCCCATTTAAGGCCACAAGGCCCTCAACCTTGCGTGTCTGCCAGTTCCACCACTTCCGCACCGGTTCGACGGGACGCGCCGGATACGCGGACGCGCCGCAAGGAGGGCGTCATTATACCCTCCCCGCCCGCCGGAACGCCATTACAAAAATCGGCGCCCCCCCATTCCGCGAGACAATGCACCACCCACCACGGATCCGCGAGGATCCGTGATAATCCGTTTCAATCCGCGGTCGATTTGTTGTTCTTCCTTCGACCCCGTGCTTTCAACCACCGGCTGCAGGCGGGCCCGCGGAAATCCGCGGCGGCAAAGGCATGGATCCGACGTTCGCGGGGGAAGGATCGGGGCGGATCAGGACTGCTTCCCGATCTGCCGCCTGAACTCCGCCATCGGGAAGTTCTTGCCGGGGCAGACGGTCCGCTCGCCGTCGAAATCCTTGTGCCCCTTGACGCAGCCCGGCGGGATGCCGTAGGTCGAGCAGAGGCGGTTGACGAGCTTCTCGAGCGACTTCATCTGCGCCCTCGTGGGCGACGTGCGGTTGAAGTTGCCGACGAGGCAGATGCCGATCCCGCTCTCGTTCAGCCACTTCTGCCGGACGTGCCCCCCCGCGAGCTGCTCCTCCCATCGCCGTCCGACCTCCACCTCGCCGTCCCGCCGGCCGGCCGTCCCGTTGTTGATGACGAAATGGTACGCGAGGCCGTTCGCCATCCGCTTCGTGTTCTTGTGGTATTTGTCCATGAGGCGGGCGTTCCCCTGGCGGGTGGCGCTGTGGTGGATGACGATGTATCTCCAGCGGGCATTGCGCTTGGAGCGCGCCGAATCGGCGCCGCGCGGGGGAATGACGGCGGCGGCGACTCCGGCGAGGAGAAGAACGGCACAACGGGAACTGACGGAAGACCGCATCTAACCGGTTGTCTGGATGATGCCCTCCCCAACCCTAGCGTGCACGTACCATAGCATTCTCGGAGGGGGTGCGCAAACCTTTTTTCCGCCGCCGGCCATTGACGGCGCCCGCGGAACGTTCTATGCTGTGCGCGGGGGAGAGAGCCGTGGCCATTCGACTCGAACAGTCGCAGCGGCAGATACAGAAGCTCATCATGTCGCCGCAGATGCAGCAGGCGATCCGGCTGCTCCAGCTCCCCCTCCTCCAGCTCCAGCAGGTCATCCGGCAGGAGATGACGCAGAACCCGGTCCTCGAGGAGGATCTCCAGGAGGAGGAGCAGCAGGAGATCGAGCGGCAGGAGACCGCGGACGAGGGGTCGACCGCCGCCGGCGATCAGGACGAGCTCAGCTTCGAGGAGGAATTCAGCCGCCTCGCCGCCATCGACGACGAGTGGAGGGAGTATTTCCGCCAGAGCGGCTCTCACCGGAAGTACTCGGAGGAGGACGAGGAGAGGCGACGATTCCTCGAGGCCTCCATCGTCAAGCCGGAGACGCTCCAGGAGAACCTGCTCGACCAGATCGGCCCCCTCCTCCTCGACGAGCGCGAGCGGCGCATCTGCGAGGCGCTCATCGGCAACATCGATGACAACGGCTACCTCCAGTCGGACGTCGCCGAGATCGCCCGGTCGATCGGCGAGCCCGAGGCGGACGTGGAGCGGATGCTCTCCCTCGTCCGGACGCTCAGCCCCGTCGGCGTCGGCGCCCGCAACGTCAGGGAGTGCCTGCTCATCCAGCTCGACCGCCTCGGCAAGCGCGAGAGCCTCGCGGCGAGGATCGTCGAGGGGCACCTCGAGGAGCTCGGCGCCCGGAAGTACTCCTCGATCGCCCGCGCCCTCAAGGTCTCCCCCGCGCAGGTGCATCGCGCCGCGGACCTCATCGCCACGCTCGACCCGAAGCCGGGGCGCGTCTTCTCGGTCGAGCAGGCGCAGTACATCACCCCCGACGTCTTCATCGAGAAGGATCGGGACGGCTACACCGTCATCCTGAACGACGACCGGATCCCGCACCTCCGCATCAGCAACCTGTACCGGAAGCTCATCTCCGCCCCCGGCACCGACAAGGGCGACCGCTCCTACATACGGGAGAAGATCAAGAACGGCCAGTGGCTCATCCGCAACATCCGGCAGCGCCAGCACACCATCTCCAACATCGCCGGCGAGATCGTGCGCCGGCAGCGGGGATTCATGGAGGAGGGACCCTCCCGTATGAAGCCCCTGACGATGCAGGAGGTCGCCGACGCCCTCGGCATCCACGAGTCCACCGTGAGCCGCGCGATCGCGGGCAAGTACGCCCAGACCCCGCACGGCCTCTATGATATGAAATACTTTTTCTCGACCGGCATCTCGACGGCCGGGGGCGACGCCGTCGCCGCCAACGCCATCAAGGGGATGATCGGGGAGATCATCGGGCGGGAGAACCCGAAGGAGCCGCTGAGCGATCAGCAGGTCATCGACCTGCTGAAGGGGAAGGGGATCGCGCTCGCCCGCCGCACGGTCACGAAGTACAGGAAGGAACTCGGCATCCCCCCCTCGAGCCGCCGACGCTCATTCTGAGAGCGGCGTCCCGCCGCTGATGGGGCGCGTCACGGATTGCGATGCACGGGCGGGATCCTGCTCCACACGCGCCTGTTCACGGGAAACGACGGCCCGCTCACCCTGAATCGCCGCCATCCCGAGAAACGAGAAACGCTCCACCTAGGCAGCCGCATTCCCCCGGGAAACGATAAACGAGAAACGATCAACGGTAGTTCTGGAGCCAGCGATCGGAGTCGAACCGATAACCTGCGCATTACGAATGCGCTGCTCTGCCGATTGAGCTACGCTGGCGCCGTCTACAGTGTACGGTCTAATGTTTAAAGTTCAAAGCAAAAAACGGCGGCGACATACATTGTGGACTGACCTGTTGATCGTTATCTGCGTGCCGCTCCTGGTCTTGGGCACCGTGACAGAGCGCTTCACACCGGCGAGTTCCCGATTCAGCGTGTCCCGATTCAGCGTGGACAACGGTACATCATCCTGTTCAAATGCTTTCCACTATCGGCAGGTTACTGCTGCACTGTCAGCTCCTCTCTGTCCACCGTCCCGTAGTAGACCAGGTTCGAGGCGGAGGTCGTCCGCGTCATATCCACCGCACCGCCCTCGAGGAAGTATGGCCCCGGGGTGATCCCGCTGAACCCCGCCTCCAGCACCGGGTAGCCGAGGATCGGCTGCAGCACCGTGATCGGCCCCCCCTTGAATCCGAGGTACGGCGTCGGCGAGATCACGAATCCCCTCCCCCGCTCGTAGTAGAGCGTTCGCCCGTCCGCCATGATGATTCGCACGAACGGGTGGCACGGCGTCAGGATCGGCCACACGTCCGCGGTGACCGAGATCCGGTCGGCCTGCCCGTACTCCGCCTTGTCCGCCGTCAGGTCGATCGGCGGCGTCGGCGTCGCGGTAGGGGTCGGCGTCGGGTCCCTGAAGCAGTAGAGCACGTTATCAGCCGAAGCCTGGTAGACAGTGCCATCGTGAGCAATCACGGGCCCGACGTAGTTGTAGTTGCCCATCGTGTAACTCCAGAGGGACGAGCTGTCTGAGAGGAGAGTCCGCAACGTGTTGTCATAGGAACTGAAGTAGACGCGTCCCTCCGCGTCGATGGCAGTTCCGGTCACATCATTTGAGACTTCGTAGCTCCACAGCAGCGTGCGGTTCGGCGAGAACGCGTAGAGCAGGTTCAAGGCGGAGTTGACATACAGACGGCCGTCAGAGCCCACGGCGGGGGAATACCACCTTGGGCTCGCATGGTAGCTCCATGAGAGTGCGCCCGACGACGTCAACTCATACAACATGCCGTCATATGATCCGACGTAGACCTGGCCGGCGGACCCGACGGCGGGAGAGGAACGTATCCAGTGGGCCGTCACATAGCTCCAGGCAAACACCCCGTTGGAGTTGACCGCGTAGAGCGCATTATCGTCGGACCCGGCATATACCATCTCATTCACACCCAGGGCGGGTGAGGAAAATACCCCCAGTCCCGTGTTCAAGATGTCGTAGCTCCACAAGAGAACGCCTTGTGGGGTAATCCTGTAAAGGTTGCCTTCGGTCGATGTGAAATAGACTCTCCCGTCCGCCCCTATGGCGGGGGACGAGCGAACCGATAGCCCGGTTGTATAGCTCCATGACAGAACCCCCGCCGATGTGAATGCGTAGAGATGACGGTCTTGGGAGCCGACATAGAGCATCCCGTCAGAGTTTATGGCGGGGACCGAATCGAGATTCGAGCCTGTCTTGTAGCTCCACAGGAGGGCGCCTTCCGGCGAGAGGGCGGTGATATTCTCGTCGTATGTGCCTATATAGACGCGCCCGTCGGATCCAATCGACGGTTGGGATTCGAGGTAGTCCCCTTCAAACGCATAGCTCCAGTGGAGCCTCCCCGTTACCGAGCCAATGTGCGAACTCTGGGCGGTGTGCCTCACGCCAGCCTGGAACATGGGCCAGGGGCTGCTTGCATCGAGTTGCGCTTGAAGCAATGGGATTGCAGAGAGGATCAAGAGGCAAGCTGAAAGGACGGTGAACGCGGTTCTCTGTTTCATAACCCCTCCTTTCAATTGAAGAACTGCCATCCGTGCAGTGTCGCTCCGCCACTTGAGGGTAGTAGAATGTCATAGAAAGGTAAAGTGCATTCTTCCTCAAAAAAGAGGGGGGCGGCGAGCCCGAGGCCGATAGCCGAGAGTTTCCCCGTGACGGGCCCCGATTTCTCTGCCCGCGCCGGGTGTGTGCGACGGGGCGACGAATTTCGGGAAAATGCAGCGGGATTGAGGTACCATCTGCACGCGCGATGAAATCCAGATCCCTCTCCGCGTACCCGATGCTCGTCGCCGCGGTCGCCATCTGGGGCGCCTCCTACCCGGTGACCAGGTACGTCCTGCGGGACATCCCCCCGTTCACGCTCGCCTTCCTCCGCTACGGCCTGGCGGGCCTCCTCTTCGCCCTCTGCATGGGGGGGCGGCTCCGCGTCCCGAGGAGCGAGACGGGGACCGTCCTCCTCCTCGGCGTCACCGGCGGCGCCGCCTTCGTGACGTTCATGAACCTGGGGATGGCGTTCACGACGGGGATCTCCGGGGCGCTCCTTTCGGGGGCCCCGCCGCTCATCACCGCGCTCCTCGCCCTCGCGATCCTCCGCGAGCCGCTCGGCGGGTGGACGGCGGCGGGGCTCGCCGCGGGGATCGCGGGCGTGGCCTGCGTCGCCGGCTCCTCGCTCCTGCCCGGTGGCGCGTCCTATGCCTCCCTCGGGGGGAACATCCTCATCCTCGCGTCGCAGTGCAGCTGGGCGCTCTACACGGTCATGGCGAAGCGCGCGGCGGGGAGGATGCCGGGCGCCGTCGCGGGGGCGTGGACGGTGATCGCGGCGACCGGCCTCCTCTTCCCGTTCGCCCTCGCCGAGAGCGTCTGGGGGCGGCCGTGCGCCCTGACGGGAGGGGCCCTCCGGGCGATCCTCTACCTGGCGTTCATCAACACCGCCCTCGCGTACCTTTTCTGGAACAGGGCGCTCCACTTCGTCGGGGCGGCGACGGCGGCGGGCTTCCAGTTCATCCAGCCCCTCTCCGGCGCGCTCGTCGCGATGGCGCTCCTCGGCGAGGTCCCCACCCTGCTGCTCATGGCGGGTGCGGTCCTCATCCTGGCGGGGGTGTCGCTGATGGCGCGCGCGGGGAAACGGACAGGTGACACGACAGATTCGTCTTTGCGATGCGCTTGATCAGAACTACGGCCGGAAGATTCGGCCGGGACGGGAGGAGATGCCATGACGACAGACGAGGCGCGGGAGATCATCAGGGGGGCGGGCCACGGAATGCTCGCCACGGAGGCGGGCGGGCAGCCGCGGGTGCGCCCGATGGCGTTCGTCGTGACGGATGATTGCAGGCTGCTGAGCTCGACCTGGCGGAGGAGCGGCAAGGTGCGCGAGATGGAGGAGAATCCGCGCGTCGAGGTGTGCTTCGTGGACAGGCGGAACCATCAGCTCCGGGTGGAGGGGCGCGCGGACCTCTCGGGCGGCCCCGAGCGGAAGCGCGAGCTCCTGGCGCTCAACCCGCGCGTCCGGAACCATTTCGCCGACGAGCACGACCCCGAGTTCGTCCTCATCGAGATCGTCCCGACCCGCGCGCGCTGGATGCCGCCCGGCTTCGGCGAGTACCGGGCCGTGGATATCGGCTGAGCGGGAGCGCTCCCCTACTCCACCGTGAACGGGACCGTCGACAGGAGGAACGCGTTCCAGGGACCGTGGATCGGCCCGACCGGCCTGAAGCACCCCGCCATCACGCTGTAGGGGCCGGGCGGCGCGCCGGCGGGGACCTCGTGGACGATCGTGTACGCGTACCCCGCCCGCAGCCCCGGCACGTTCCTCGCGACCGGCCGGAGGGGGGCGTCGAGCGTGCGGGCGTTCAGCATCGAGCCGTCCGGGAGCTGCACGACCGCGTACGCCGTGAACGGCTCCGCGATGTCCTGATTCAGCCGGAACGTCGCCTCGAAGCGGTCGCCCGGCTCGAAAGAGGATTCATTCAGTCCGCCTCCCAGCGGGCCTTCCGCCGGCCCGGAGATCGCGTACAGGTTATCGTCCGCGGAGCCGATGTAGATCCTCCCGTACGATGTCCCCTCGATCTCCCTCTCGATATCGATGGCCGGAGATGGGCAGAAGGTGCATCCGAGCGTGTTGAACTCTGCGTCGCAGCCGGTTCCCCACTTCCATATCAGCTCTTCCGAATCGATCTGGGCAACGTACGGGTATATCCTCCCGGCCCGGCAGATCGCCGGCGAGGAATCCACTTCGCATCCCACGTACCAGCTGAAGTCATACGTCCCGTCCGACTCAATGGAGTAGACATATCCGTCATGCGAGCCGATGACCACCCTCCCGTCAACCCAGATCGCGGGGGATGAGCGGCCGATGGAGGCACCCGTTTGGAAGTACCAGTCGAGAGTTCCGTCGGAATCGAGGCTGTAGAGGCGGCCGTCCATCGAGCCGAAGAAGACCCTCCCGTCTTCTCCGATCGCGGGAGAGGAATTGACCGCGCCCCCCGTCGCATAGCTCCACAGCGGGTTCCCGTCCCCGTCCAGCTGGTACATGCGGGCATCGGATGAACCGACGTGGACCCTTCCATCCGGGTCTATGGCGGGAGAAGAGTTGATCATGCCGCCCGTTTTGTAGGTCCATTCCAGCGCACCGCCGGACTGAAAACAGTAGAGGCGATGGTCCTCGGAGCCGATGTACACCCTCCCGTCATCGTCTATCGCGGGACTGCATTCGATCGGCCCCGCCGTCTTATAGCGCCAGGACAGATTGCCGTCAGATGTGACGCAGTAGATGTAATGATCCGTGGAGCCGATGTACACCCTTCCATCGGCATCTATCGCGGGGCCCGCGCACCCAATGGGCCCTTCCGTCCGATAGCTCCACGACAGGAGCCCGTTGGAATGAACGCCGTAGATTCGATGGTCCTTCGAGCCGAAGAAGACCCTCCCGTCGGTTCCGATCGCGGGAGAGGAGAGGACGTCGCCGCCCGTCCTGAAGCTCCACGCCAGGGAGGGGGTGGCCGACCCCCTATAGGGGGCCTTGCTCAATCCCGTGTGCCTGATGTTCTGGTGGAACATCGGCCAGGGCGAATCGGCGAGCTGTGCGCGCGATGAAAGAGGCAGGAGGAGAAGGACGAACCCCAAGACAAGGCCCGCTGCCGCGATCCCCCTTCTCATGGCCCTCTCCTTTCGGGCGCCCGGGAACCGATCCCCGGACCTGCGCCCCGCCGATGGAAACACCCACCTTCAAATCGGATGCCTTTTAGCAAGTTCTTTTATTCATGTCAACAAAATAATGCACAAGATAATGCGCATATCCGCTTGACCGGGAAACGGTTCGTCGATTCTTCGGCGGGGGATTCGTGATCCTTCCGGGAACAGCCGGTCTCCGGGGGGGCGGGAGCACATGCCCGCGGGGAGACGGCAAGCCGGCGCCCCTACAGGGGCGCCGGCCTGAGACCTCATTCCCCGCGCGCCTCATCGAGGACGCGCGGTTTCGCCTCGGCGGCTACCTTCCGTCGTCCAGCCACACCTCGACCCGGCCGAGGTAGGCGGTGGCGGCGCCCCCCTCCTGGTCGATGTCGAGCCATGCGGGCGCGCCGCCGCCCTTCGTGTTGTTGAAACGGCGGCTCCACCTCTCCTCACCCGTGACCGCGTCCCGCAGCCCCAGGTAGTACCCGTTCCCGCCGGGGTACATGGACATGATGTCGTACGGGTGCCTCCTCTTGTAGGTGAGATCGCCGAGATTCACCGGCTGGTCGGCGGCGCCCTGGCAGTTCGCCGAAACCATGTTGTTGCTGCCGAGGCTGTACTTGTAGATGAGCCCGCCGCTCCTGTTCCGGACGTTGACCGAGATGGCGTTCCGGACGCTCCGCTCGGTGTAGACCCTCGTGACGATCTTGACGGGAACCGGCGGCAGCGAATTGGCACGGGCCCCCCATCCGCAGCTCCCCGTGAAGAGGATCACGTACTGCCCGAGGGGGTGCCCGACGTGGATCCGCCGGGCGGGGCGGAGGTGCGGAAGCCGCGACTGCCAGGGGCTCCACCCGCCCGTGCCCGTGCTCCAGTCCTCCGCGTAGACCAGACGCCATGCGGCCGACGCTTCCGTCGCGAAGGCCATGACCGCCGCGACGGCGACCAGGGCCGCGACAAGGCTCCGTATAGGTCTCCCTGAACAATTCGCGCGCATCTTCACCACCTCCCTTCCGCCGCGGCGGGACATGCGCGGCCGCGCCTCCAACCTCTCGCTCCACGCGGCATCGCCGCCCGCCGCCCGTTTGTGAAGCGGGCACTGTACACAAGGCGCGGATTCCCGTCAACCCCGAATTCGCCGGGATATTGAATATCAATCCAGTGGAGAAGCACCAATTCACCACGGATGACCACGGATCATTACGGATCCGCACTGATACTCTTCAAGTGAAATCCGTGGATACCCGTCGGAAATCCGTGCAGATCCGTGGCTCGGGGTTCATTATTTTCGCCGCGGATTGACGCGGATGACAGATACTCCCTCCCGCCACAGAGATCACAGAGATTATGGAGAATCCGGAGGATGCAACCCGTTCAATCTGCATTCATCATCGCGAACTGGATCTGCGTTCATCCGCGGCAAAGCATTGTCTTTCGCCGCGGATCGGGCGAGATGCGAACGACGCGCTCCTGCTCTCCGATCCGTGCCCATCCGTCAATGGTCCGCGGGGATCCGTGGCGAGTGGTTCATGTTGTTCCTCCCGCGCGAGCGGAACTCCCGCGCGAGCTCCGCGAGTTCCGGCGCCCGCGCGGCGCGCGCGGCGGCGAGGAACCCGCCGACGCCGGCGAGGAGGGGGACGAAGACGCGGAGCGCCTTCGCGGCCGTCTCCCCGCCCGGCCACGCGCGCCCCGCGTACAGGAAGACGATCCAGGCGACCGCCGCCATGACCGCGGTCGCGAGGACGATCTTCGCGAGCGAGCGCGCGACACGCCGGAGGCCGAGCAGGCCGAGCCGCCGCCGGAGGAGCAGGAGGAGGATGGAGAGGTTGACGGCGGCGGCGAGCGAGGTGGCGAGGGCGAGGCCGCCGTGCCTGAGCGGCCCCATGAGGACGATGTCGAGGATGATGTTGACGGCGACGGCGACGCAGGCCACGCGCACGGGGGTCCGCGTGTCCTGGAGGGAGTAGAAGCACCTGACGACGACGGAGACCCCGCCGATGCAGAAGACGCCCACGGCGTAGAAGAGGACGGCCCAGTAGGTGGGGTCGGTCGAGCCGTCCGCGAGGAACTCGCCGCGCTCGTAGAGCAGCCGGATGATCGGCCTACCGAGGACGATGAGCCCCGCCGCCGCGGGGATGGTGATGAAGAAGCAGAGCCGGAGCGCGTAGGTCAGCGCCTCCTTCAGTCCCTCGATGTCGCCCGCCACGGCGCGGGAGGCCATGAGCGGGAAGGCGACGGTCGATATGCCGATGGCGAACGTCCCGATCGGGAACTGGATGAGGCGGTTGGCGGCGAACAGGTAGGTGATGCTCCCCTCCGGCAGAAACGACGCGAACAGGTTGTCCACGATGAGGTTGACGTGGTAGACCGCCAGGCCCGCGAGGGCGGGGACGACGAGCCGCGCGATCCGCCCGATCTCCGGGTTCCGCCACACCCTGCCGAACGAGAGGCGGAACCCCCGGCGGCGGAGGACGGGGGTCTGCATCGCGAGCTGCACCGCGCCGCCGGCGAGGACGCCGACGGCGAGGGCGAAGACCCGGTCGCCCCCCTCCGCCCCCCAGAGGGGGGAGATGAAGAAGGCGGCGAGGATGACCGTGAGATTGAAGGCGGCCTGGGCGAGGGAGGGCATGGCGAAATGCCCGAGCGAGTTGAGGATCCCCATGCAGAGCGCCACGAGCGACACGAACACGATGTAGGGGAACATCCACCGCGTCAACCCCGCCGTGAGGGCGAGCTTCTCCGGGTCGGCCGCGAATCCGGCGAGCAGCGTCCGCACGATCCAGGGGGCGCAGAGCATGCCGGCGGCGGCGACACCCCCCGCGACGACGAGGAGCCAGAGGAGGACGGCGGTGGCGAGTTCCCAGGCCTCCCGGCGTCCCCTCTTGTGAAGGCAGTCGCTGAAGACGGGGATGAAGGCGGCGCTCAGCGCCCCCTCCCCCATGAGGTAGCGGAGGGTGTTCGGGAGGCGGAAGGCGGCGTAGAAGGCGTCGGTGAGGTGCGTGCCGAAGAGATTGAGGATGACCATCTCGCGGGCGAGGCCGAGGATCCGGCTCACGAGCGTCGCGGCGCCGACGACGGACGCCGACCGCGCGATGCGGATGGTGCGCATTCCGATCCCCCCTGGCCCGGCCGCCCGCCGGGGCCGGCCTTTCCACTGTTATTGGAGTATCAGCTTCAATGCGTGCCACAGAGATCACGAAGCGGGCACAGAGAGAACATCCCCATCATGTCCCACAACGTGAGATATCCCGGCCCGGTCTCCTCTGTTGTTCTCTGTGCCCTCCGCGGCAACCACCGTTGCCGCCTTCTTTTTGGCATCGGCGCTGGTTCAGGTGCGTATTATCGCATTTCTCTACCTGTGAGCCAGTTATGGATTTTCAGCATGCATGTCCGGGGAATGTCCTCCCCGGCACGGTTGACAACGGCGGCGGGAGGTGCTACAAGTTGCGCCTCACACGATGCCCCGGCCTACCGGCCGCGGGGCGACCCGAGGAGGAATGACGGCATGCCGACACGGAAATCAGGCCTGAAGCACATGCGCGCCGACGAGCGCAAGCGGCTGCGGAACGCGCGGGTGAAATCGGCCCTCAGGACCCTCTCGAAGCGGTACCGCACGCTCCTCCGGAAGGGCGAGACGGCGGCCGCGCGCGCGCTCCTCCCCTCCCTCGCCTCCGCGCTCGACAAGGCGGCCAAACGGGGGATCATCCACCGGAACACGGCGAGCCGGAGGAAGTCGCGGCTCTCGAAGATGCCCCCCGCGGCGTAGCCGCCGGCCCCCCTCACCAGCGCTCGGTCACGCGCTCGACGATGTGCGTGGCCAGGTCATCGAGCACGAGCGGCACCGCGATCCGCTCCGACTGCGGCAGCGTGACGGTGACGAAGAACGCCCGCTCCCCCTCCACCCGCTTGCTTGACCAGAGCACCTTCCTCGTCTTGGCGTCACGCAGGATGACCTCCGCCCCGATGGTCAGGCGGTACTCCCTGGTGATGTCATTCTTGTCGAACCGGAGAGCGCTCCTGTTGTAGGTGGCGAGCGTCACATCCAGGATGGCGTCGGCGTCCTCCTCGTTGACGACCATGTAGGTGCCGTCGACCTGGAAGGCGGTGACGATCCTGCTCGTCGCACGGGCCTCGAGGGCGGGCTCCGTGGTCCTGTTCTTCACCTGCGGGATATAGATCGTCTTGATCGGGTCGTCGGGGTTCACCGACCCCAGGCGGTACCCGCAGCCGCAGAGCACGGCGACGGCGAGCACCGCCGCCGTCCGGGCGCGCATTCTCTTCATCTCTCCCCCCCCTCTTTCCTTCGTCTCCCTCTCGCTTTCCGCAGCCGGCTCCCCGGCGGCGCTCCGTACTATATCCTTTCAAGGGCCGGAAGGCAACGGATTGTTCCCCAACGACGACCGCTCATTCGGCGGCGCGTCCCCGCGCCGCGGCGCGAGATATCCCATCAGCCGGCGCAGGATGCCGCCGCGGGCGCCGCCCCGTTCCGCGCCCGCGCGGGCGCGCTCCCGCGCGAGCCATTCGCGGATCGCGGCGCAGCGGGGATCGTCCGGCCTCAGCTCGATGTACCGGGCCCAGTATGCGGCCGCGCCCTCCCGGTCACGAAAGGCGGAATGGTACAGCTGGCCGAGGCTCAGGTACGAGAGCGCGTGGTCGGGGTCGGCCTCGAGTGCCCGCTCCATCTCGCGCCTCGCCCCCTCGTAATCGCCCATCTCCCGGAGGGCGACGCCCAGGTTGTGGCGCGCCCGGGCGTCGCCCGGCGCCGCCTCGACCGCCTTCCCGTAGCAGGCGGCCGCCGCCCGCATCCGTCGCTGCTCCATGTAGATCGATCCGAGGCTGGAGAGCCCCCTCGGGTCGCCGGGCCGCGCCTCGAGCCCCGCCCGGTACGCCTCGACCGCGCCGTCCGTCTCGCCGCGGTAGCGGCGGAGGTCGCCGAGCGAGAACAGCGCGTCCGCGTCCGCGGGGTTCGCCCGGATCCGCGCCTCCAGGTCCGACGACAGCTCGGCGAACTGCTGCGCCACGCCCTCCCGGTGCGCCCGTTCGAGCCCCTCGCGGCATTGCCGGAGACGCCGCTCCACGTCGCCGCTCCGGTAGGCGGGCCAGGCGCCGCGGACCTCCATGAGCCGGAGGGCGGCGGCGTCGTACGATCGGCGCGCCTCGAGCCAGTTCCCCTCCGCCCGCGCACCGTCCGCCAGATCGATGAGCCGCTCCGCCTCCCGGTAGAGCCCCTCGCACTTCTCGAGGACCTCGCTCCCGTCGGGCGCGGCCTTCCGGCCGAACGGCCACGGGAACCGGCGCGGGAGGGGGGGGGCGGGAACCTCCCACTCCTCCTCCGCTTCCGCTTCCGCGGGCGGCGGCGGCTCCTCCTTCCGGGGGCGCAAGGCCTCCCTGCGCGTCCCGTACCGCTCCCTGATCCGGCGCTCCCCCTCCTCCCCGCGGGCGGCGATCCCCTCCATCTCCGCCCGCAGCCGCTCGAGCTGCGCCTCCCTGCTCCGCACGAGCTCTTCCTTCCGCGCGATCTCCCGGGCGGCCGTTTCGAGGACCGCCGCCCCCCCCTCCGGGAGGTCGCCGACCCCCGCGAGCCTGCCCTGGGCGACGTGGAGGTCAACCTGGGCGGCGCGGAGCTCGTCCTCGACCTTCTCGATGGCCGCCTCCGCCCGGAGGAGTCGCACCCGGTTCTGCATCAGCTCCCGCCGCTCGGCCAGGTCCAGCCGCGCGAGGGCGAGCCGCTCCTCGAGGGCGGCGATCCGCTCCCGCCGCTCCTCGACCTCGGTCGTCTCATCCGGGGTCAGCGTCGGCGCGACCAGGTACTTCCAGATCTGCCACGGCCGCCGCCCCTTCCCCGTGACGGCGGCGATGGCGGCGCGCTGGCCGCGGATGAGTCGGTCGGCCTCGTCGTACGCCTCCCGGGCGGCGCGGACCGCCTCGACCGCCTCGAGCTTCCGCTCCTCCCGCGCGGCGATCTTCCGTGCCTTCTCGCCGTACCGCGTCAGCGGGTAATCCCTGATGACCTCCCGGAGGTAGATGAGCGAGGCGCGGGGATTCCCGCGCTCCTCGTAGAAACGGCCGATCTGGTAGAGGGCCTCCGCCTTCCTCCCCTCGATCTCGGCGAGCATCTCCTTGGCCGGCTCGACGTTCCGGTCGCCGGGATAGTCGCGGATGAACTCCGAGAGCCGGTTCATCGCCTCCTGCGCCGCCTCCTGGTCGTACGGCGCCGCGACCGCCTGGCGGTAGGCGCAGACCCCGAGCTGGTACTTCGCCTGGGGAACGAACTCGCTGTGCGGGTACCGGAACGGTATCTTCTCGAACTCGATCACGGCCTCGGTGTACCGCCTCGCCTCGAGGTAGGCGAGCCCCAGGTTGTACTGGGCGTTGGGGGCGAGCTCGCTGAACGGCGCGTTGGAGAGGATCTTCGTGAAGATGGTGATGGCGCGCTTCGTGGAGCCGGCGGGGTTGATCCTGAGGAAGCCGACGGACCTCCCCTGCAGGAACAGGTTCCCGATCCGGAACTGCCGCTGCAGGATCAGGTTGACCTTCGGGAACGACGGGTGGCGGTCGAGGACCGCCTGATAGGCGCCGAAGGCGGGGTAGAAATAGCCGGCCTTCTCGAGCATCTCCGCGACCCGGAACTGCGCCTCGGCGGCGAGGGGAGAGGAGGGGAAATCATCCACCACCTTCTGGTAGGCGTCCGCCGCCTTCCGGTGCCGCTCCTCGCGCTCGAGCGTCCGGGCGAACTCGAACGCCTCATCGGCGGTCCGGAAGGAGGGCGTCCGGGAGAGCGGCCGGAAGGCGCCGGCGTCGCCCGCGCCGGCGGCCACCGCCAGCGCGACGGCCGCCGCCGGGATCCACCGGCGCCGGAACGACCGCCGGACGCGCGGCCCGCGGCCTTCGACCCCGGGCGGGACAACCGCGGCGAACGGATTCATCTCGTGAACAGGGCGAGCCCGATCCGCAGGACGATGTTGCTGTAGATGCCGGCGACGAGATCGTCGAGCATGATTCCCCATCCGCCGCGCAGCTCCTGGAGCGCGCGGGCGGGCGGCGGCTTGACGATATCGAAGATGCGGTTCAGCGCGAATCCCGCGGCGAGGACGGCCGGACCGAGGGGGAGTCCCGCGAACGTGACGAGCATGCTCGCCGCCTCGTCGATGACGATCCGGGGGGAATCCTTCCGGCCGAACGAGGCCTCCGCGGCGGTCCCCGCCGCCGCGCCGCCGAAGAAGAGGGCCGCCGCGACGAGGCCGTACAGGAGCGGCCACGGCGAGCAGGCAATCGCCACGAGAAGGCCGACGGCCGCGCCGGCGGTTCCGGGGGCGACGGGCGCGTACCCCGCCCCGAGGCACGTCGCAACGGCCACCGCGAGTCGCCTCACGGCATCCCTCCCCCCGCCGCGTCCGGGCGCCCCCCCCTGCCGCGCCCCTCCCGGAAGAGCGAGCGGTTCTCGGACAGATAGCACAGCCCCGAGCCGACGGTCAGCGCGGTCGTCAGGAGCATGAGCCACCAGGCGAAGTTCGCGAAGTGCGCCTCGAAGAGCTCGTTGAACCGATCCCCTGTCCCCAGGCCGAACGCGACGTCCCTGATGGCGAGGAAGGTGAGGATGATGATGATGGCGGCGACCTGGGAGACGGTCTTGTGCTTCCCCCATCGGCCGGCGGCGAGGACCTGCCCCTTCCCGAGGGCGAGCAGCCGCATGCCGGTGATGATGAACTCCCGGCTGATGATGATCACCACCATCCAGGCGGGCACGTGGGTCGCCCCGAGCTGCACGAACGAGATGAACGCGGCGCAGATGATCATCTTGTCGGCCACCGGGTCCATGAGCTTGCCGAAGTCCGTCACGGCGCCGTACCGCCGCGCGAGCCTGCCGTCGTAGACGTCCGTGAGCGCGGCGAGGGCGAAGACGATCCACGCCGCGAGCATGTTGTACGGCACGCGGATCCAGAGGAGGAAGAGGAAGACGAAGGCGAGGACGATCCGCAGGCTCGTGAGGCAGTTCGGCACGTTCACGCGGCCCCCTCACCCGCCCCCCGGACGAGCTCCCCCGCGAGGTCGTACTCCATCGCTCCGGTGACGCGCACCGCCGCCAGGTCGCCGGGGCGGGCGCCGTTTCCGGAGATGTACACCGTGCCGTCCACGTCGGGGGCGTCCCCCTCGGTCCTCCCCCGCAGGGCGAACCCTCCCCCGTCGGCCTCCCCGTCCACCATGACGGTCACGGTCCGGCCGACCATGCGCTCGTTCTGCTCCCGCACGATCCCCTGCTGGAGCGCCATGAGGCGGTCGAGGCGCTCGCGCCGGACCGCCGGCGGCACCCCGCCCGCCATTCGGGCCGCGGCCGTCCCCTCCTCGGGCGAGTAGATGAACGCCCCGAGGTGCTCGAACCGGGCCTCCCGCACGAAGTCGAGGAGCTCGCGGAACTCCCCCTCCGTCTCGCCGGGGAAGCCGACGATGAAGGTTGTCCGCACCGTCACGCCGGGGATGATCGAGCGCGCCGCCCGGAGTCGCGCGGCGGCCTGCCGCCCCGTCATCCGCCGGTTCATCGCCCGGAGGATCCGGTCCGAGACGTGCTGGAGCGGGAAATCGACGTAGGCGCAGACCCGCGGCTCGGCCGCGATGCACTCCAGCAGATCGTCCGTCCAGCGGGCCGGATGGCCGTAGAGGAGGCGTATCCAGGCGAGGCCCTCGATGCGCGCGAGGTCGCGGAGGAGGCCGCGGAGCCGGCTCCGGCCGCCGCTATCGGTCCCGAACGCCGTGGTGTCCTGCGCGATGAGGTTGATCTCCCGCACCCCCGCGGCGGCGAGCGACCGCGCCTCGCGGACGACGGAGGCCGGCCGCCGCGAGCGGAGCGGCCCCTTGATGGAGGGGATGAGGCAGTAGCTGCACCGGTTGCCGCACCCCTCGCTCACCTTCACGTAGGCGGTGTGCGGCGGGGAGAGCCGGAGCCGCGGGCTCCGGTGGTCGTACAGGAACCAGCCGGCCCGAAGCCGCCCGCGGGCGCCCGCCGGGCGCCGCCCCCCGCCGAAGAGCGAACGGACGACGCGCGCGACGGCCGGGATCTCGCCGGGCGAGAGGAAATAGTCCACCGACGGGAACTCCGCCGCGAGCGCCCGGCCCCTGCGGGCGGGCATGCAGCCGGCGACGATGAGGCCCCTGAGGGCTCCGGCCGCCTTCAGTGCCGCGAGCCGGCCGATAGTCTCCCGCGCCTCCTCCTCCGCCTCGGCGATGAATGCGCAGGTGTTGACGATGACGATCTCCGCCTCACCGAGCTCCTCGCACACGCGGAGGCCGCCGCGCCGCGCGTAGCCGAGGATCACCTCGGAGTCCACGAGGTTCTTAGCGCAGCCGAGACTGGTGATGCCGACCCGTATCGCCATGCGCCCCTCACCCGATCGCCCGACCGCTCCGTCACTCAACCCGCATCTTCCCCTTGTAGAAGGTCATCTTCCCGTCCCGGTCGACGGCGATGTTCTGCGCCTCCCTGCTGCCGGCATCCCGCACGGGCTTCCCGTCGAGGGAGAGGTCGACCGCCCGCGGATTGCCGACGCGGACGTCGAACGTCTCCGCCGCGGTCCAGGATTCCTCCTTTCCCTTCCGTATCGTCCCCTGGAATCGCAACTCCCCGTCGGTGTAGACCTTCATCCAGACGTTCTCGCGCGCCTGAGCGCCGAGCGTCCGCCGGGCGGGCGGCTCCTCGAGCGCCGCGGCGGGCTCGCCGCCCGGCGGCCCCTCGGGGAGGGCCGTCGGCAGCGTCGGGATCGGGAGGGTCTCCATCTCCTCCGTGCCGATGGAGAGGCGACGCTCGCGCCGGTCCTCGCACGACCGCCACGTCCCGACGAAGGCGAGCGCCGCCGCGATGACGACCGCCGCCGTCCCCAGGCCGATCGCCGACTGCCGCCAGGGGAACGGCGGCGGCGGCGGTCCCTCGACCTGGAGTGCCTGCCGCGCCGAGGGGGCGGCCTCCCCCGCGTACCGGTCGAGGAGCGGCTGCGGGTCGAGGCCGAGGTACTCGGCGTACATCCTGATGAAGCCCTTCGTGTAGGCCGCCGCGGGCAGCCGCGAGAGGTCCCCCTCCTCCAGCGCCGCGATGTACTTCTCGCTGATCTTCGTGTCCCGCACCACCTGGGCGATCGGGATCTTCTGCTCCTCCCGCGCGGCGCGCAGGCAGTTTCCGATGGATTCCATCACGAACCTCCGTTCAGCGATTCCGCGCGCCCGCGCGCGCCCGATCCGGCGACGGGCCGGCTCACAGCAGCTCCCTCGGCCTGCTCCCCTGCTGCGGCCCCACCACGCCCCGCTCCTCCATCATGTCCACGAGCCGCGCCGCCCGCGCGTAGCCGATCCGCATCCGCCGCTGGAGCATGGAGGCGGAGGCCTGCCCGAGCTGCCGCACCACCCGCACCGCCTCCTCGTAGAGTTCGTCGTCGATGTCCTCGTACGCCGCCTTCTCCCCCGGCTCGAACGTCAGGATGTCGTCCCGGTACTCGGGGGCCCCCTGCGTCTTGACGAAGGCGACGACCTCCTCGATCTCCGCGTCCGAGACGAGCGCCCCCTGCACCCGGAGCCGCCTCGAGGCGCCGGGCGGGATGAAGATCATGTCGCCGCAGCCGATGAGTTTGTCGGCCCCCATCGTGTCGAGGATGACCTTGGAATCGACCTTCGAGGCCACCTTGAAGGCGATGCGGGTGGGGAAGTTCGCCTTGATGAGCCCGGTGATGACGTTCACGGAGGGCCGCTGCGTCGCGAGGATGATGTGGAGCCCCGCGGCCCGCCCCATCTGCGCGAGGCGGATGATCGGGTCCTCGATGTCCTTCCGCGCCACGAGCATCAGGTCGGCGAGCTCGTCGATGATGATGACGATGAACGGCAGCGGCTCGACCGGCTCCCCCGCCTCGTCGCGGATGTCCGCGCCCCGCTGCCTGACCTTCGCGTTGAAGCCGAGGATGTCGCGCACGACGTGCCGCGAGAACGCCCCGTAGCGACGTTCCATCTCCCGCACCGCCCATCGGAGCACCTGGGCGACGACCCTCGATTCCGTCACGACGGGGGTGAGGAGGTGCGGGATGTCCCGGTAGTGGGTCATCTCGACGCGCTTCGGGTCGATGAGGATGAGCTTGAGCTCGCTCGGCGCGCAGGAGAAGAGCATGCTGAGGATCATGCTGTTGATGCAGACGGTCTTTCCCGAGCCGGTGGAGCCGGCGATGAGGAGGTGGGGCATCTCCCGCAGGTCGGCGAAGACCGCGTGCCCGGAGATCTCCTTGCCGACGGCGAGCGGAATGTCCATCGGCGACTCCCTGAATTCCTTCGACAGGAGCATCTCCTTGAGCGTGACGAGCGTCGCCTTCGTGTTCGGGATCTCGATGCCGACGGCGGACTTCCCCGGTATCGGGGCGACGATCCTGATGCTGCTCGCCGCCATGGCGAGCGCGAGGTCGTCGGCGAGCGTGGTGATGCGCTGCACCTTGACCCCCGGCGAGGGATGGACCTCGTAGCGGGTGATGACCGGCCCCCTGATGACGTTCCCCACCTCGGCGTCGATGCCGAACTCCTTGAGCGTCCCCTGGAGGATGTCCACGCCCCGCTGGAGATCCTCCTCGACCTGCTTCCCCTTCGGCGCGGCGGAGTCGCGGAGGAGGTCGATCGAGGGATGCCGCCAGTCGCCCGCCGGCGGCCGCGCGCGCGGCCGCGGCGTTGACGGAGGCCGCCGGGCGCCGCCGCCCGCCGGGGCGCCGCCGCCCGCCGGCACAAGCTCGCGCTGCGCCTCGCGCGGCGGGGATTGGATCTTCACCTTCCCCCGCCGTCGGAACGTCCGCTCGAACGGCCGCACGCGGACCTTCCGCATGCTGATCGGGACGGTGCGGCGGCGGTGCGCGATGACCTCGCGGGAGAATTTCGCCGAGCGTGAGACCGCCCGGCAGGTCCGCCCGAGGAGCCTCCCGGCGAGGTACGCGGCGCCGAAGCGGGTGACGGCGAGGACGGCGGCCAGGAGCAGGCTCGCGCAGACGATGACCGACCCCGCGTACCCCGCGTAGGGGAGGAGGGCGTTCATGACGAGGACGTTGCCGGCGATGCCGCCGGGGCCGACGAGGTTCAGCAGCCGCGCCGAGGAGGCCGCGGCGGCGGGCGGGCGGAGTTCGAGGAGGCAGGCGCCGGTCAGGACGATGAGGACGGCGGCGATCGCGCGCGAGCACCACTCCGCCGGCGGAGGCGCCTCCGCGCGGCGCAGCATCCCGGCGCCGGCGTAGACGAGGAGCGGGACGGTCAGGTACGCCGCGAGGCCGACCGCGAAGAGGAGGCAGAAGGCCGCCCAGGCACCGATCGCGCCGACCGCGTTGGCGGCGGGCGCGTTCGGGTGCGTCGTGTTGTAGGGGATGTCCTGGGGATCATACGTGCACAGGCTCAAGGAGAGCAGGAGGGCGACCGTCCAGCAGACGATGGCGTACGTGATCCTCACCGGGAACAGCGCCTCCCTCTCCCCGCCGCGCGGCGATCCGCGCGCACCACCCCGGCCCCGCGGCGGGCGGGGGTCGCCGGGTGCGGCGGCGGGTGGGGCGGTGTGCGCCGGGACGCCGGCGCTCGCGGCGTCGCGTCAGCCGTGCCGGTTTCTCCGCCGCGGCGGTCGGGAACCGCCCTTCCTGCGCAGCGGCTCCTCGTCCTGCTCCCCCTCGGGCCGCATCGCCGCCCGGCGGCTCAGGTTGATCCGTCCCTGGTCGTCGATATCGGTCACCTTCACCATCACCTCGTCGCCCACGTTGACCACGTCCGTCACCTTCGGCACGCGGTAGTCCGCGAGCCTGGATATGTGGACGAGCCCCTCCTTCCCGGGGAGCACCTCCACGAAGGCACCGAAATCGAGGACGCTCTTGACGATGCCGCGGTAGATCTTCCCGATCTCGACCTCGGCCGTGCGCATCTGCACCGCCTCGACCGCCTTCCGGAGGCTCTCCTCGCTCGTGGAGGCGACGCTCACGGTGCCGTCGTCGTCGACGTCCACCTCCGCGCCCGTCTCCTGGCAGATCTTCTTGATGTGCTTCCCCTTCGGGCCGATGAGGTCGCCGATCCGGTCCACGGGGATCTTCAACTTGACGATCCGCGGCGCGTACCGCGAGACCGCGGGCCGCGGCGCGGCGAGGACGGCGTCCATCCGGTCGAGGATGTGGAGCCGGCCGACCCGCGCCTTCTCGAGCGCCTCCCGGAGGAGGTCCGCCCGTATCCCCTCGATCTTGCTGTCGAGCTGGAAGGCGGTGATGCCGTTCCTCGTGCCGGCGACCTTGAAGTCCATGTCCCCGCAGGCGTCCTCGGAGCCGAGGATGTCGCTCAGGACGACCGCGCGCCCGTCGGCCTGGACGAGGCCCATCGCGATCCCCGCGACGGCCGCGCCGATCGGCACGCCGGCGTCCATGAGCGAGAGGCTCCCGCCGCAGACGGTCGCCATCGAGGAGGAGCCGTTCGACTCGAGGATGTCCGAGACGACGCGGACGGTGTAGGTGTAGTCCTTCGGCATCACGGCGAGGAGCGCCCGCTCGGCGAGCGCGCCGTGGCCGATCTCGCGGCGGGCCGGGCCCCGGACCGGCTTGACCTCGCCCACGCTGAACGGCGGGAAGTTGTAGTGGAGCATGAAGCTCTTCGCGCTCTCGCCCTCGTACGCCTCGAGCCGCTGCTGGTCCTGGACGGTGCCGAGCGTGGTGATGACGAGCGCCTGCGTCTCGCCGCGCGTGAAGAGGGCGCTCCCGTGGGTGCGCGGCAGGATGCCCACCTCGCAGGTGATGGGGCGGATCTCGTCGGGGCCGCGGCCGTCCGACCGCACCCCCCGCTCGAGGATGAGCCGCCGGACGGCGGCCTTCTCGACGTCGTCGAACAGGTCCTCGACGGCCTCCGGGTCCGCCCCGGGGTGCCGCTCCCGCATCGCCTCCACGGTCGCGCCCCGGAGCGCCGCCACGGCCGCCTGCCGCTCCTTCTTGCCGCTGACGAGGAGGGTCTCGTCGATCCGCCCGCGCGCGTACGCCTCCACGTCGCCGGCGAGCGACGGGTCATCCGTCGCGGCCGGGAGCGGCTCCTTTTCCTTCCCCGCCGCCGCGCGGAGCTCCGTGACCATCCGCGCGATCTTCGCGATCTCCTCCTGGGCGAGGGAGAGGGCGCGCAGCATCTCCTCCTCGGGGATCTCGCGGGCGCTCCCCTCGACCATGATGATCGCGTTCTCGGTGCCGGCCACGACCAGCTCGAGGGCGCTCTCGTCGAGCTCCTTGTAGGTCGGGTTCACGATCCAGCGGTCGCCGATCTTCCCGATCCGGACGCACCCCATCGCCGCCGTGAACGGCAGGGGGGAGAGGGCGCAGGCGGCGGCCGCGCCCACCACCGAGAGGATGTCCGGGTCGTTCTCGTCGTCGGCGGAGAGGACAGCGTTGATGACCTGCACCTCCCGCCGGAAGCCGCCGGGGAAGAGGGGGCGCAGCGGCCGGTCGGTGAGCCGCATGGTGAGGATCTCCTTCTCCGTCGGCCGCCCCTCCCGCTTGATGTAGCCGCCGGGGAACATCCCCGCGGCGGAGGTCTTCTCCCGGTAGTCCACGAAGAGGGGGAAGAAGTCGATCCCCTCCCGGGGCCGCGGCGCCGCCGTGACGGTGCAGAGCACGACGGTGTCGCCGTACCGCACCGTGCACGCCCCGTGCGCCTGGCGGGCGATCTTGCCCGTCTTTATGATGAGTTCCTTCATGCCGATCGTCGCGCTGACTGTGTGTGCCATGGTGTCGCGTCCTTCCTTCCCTTTTCGGTTTCGATCACTTCCGCAGCTCGAGCCGCTTGATGATCCCCTTGTAGCGCTCCTCGTTCACCCGCTGGAGGTAGTCGAGGAGCTTCCTCCTCCTGCCCACCATCCGCAGCAGCCCCCGCCGGGAGTGGTGGTCCTTCCGGTGGGTCTTCAGGTGATCCGCGAGGTCGTTGATCCGCGCGGTGAGGAGCGCGATCTGCACGTCGGCGGATCCGGTGTCCGAGTCGTGCAGCCGAAACTCCTGCAGCAGGTGCGCCTTCTTCTCCCTTTCGAGCGCCATTGGTCGGGCCCTCCCTCATCCCCCGTCTCCGCGCGCGCCGTCGGCGATTCGGCATGCCCAGAGCGGGATCCCGTGCTCACGCCCGCGCCGCATGAACGGCATGCGGCCCGGCGGCATGATTATGCAGCATCCGGGCGGCGATTTCAATGTCGCATCTGATCCTGCGGGCGAGCGCCGCCGCGCTCCTGAACCGCCGCTCGCGGCGCAGGAGGCGGCCGACGGCGATCTCCAGCCGCTCGCCGTAGAGATCGCCGCTGAAGCCGAGGAGGTGCACCTCGACGCCTCCGTCGAAGTCGATGTTGAGGACCCCGGGGCGAGGGGCGCCCCCCCCCGCCGCCGCCGAGGCGGTGTAGACGCCGGCCGGCGGGAGGAGCTCGCCGGCGACGTCGATGTTCGCGGTCGGGACGCCCAGCGCCCTGCCGAGCGCCTTTCCCCGCACGACGGTCCCGTAGATCGAATACGGCCTCCCGAGGAACCGGGAGGCGCGCGCGATCTCGCCGCGGCGTACCATCCGCCGCACGGCGGTCGAGCTCACGCGCACGCCGCCGATTGACGCCCCTCCGACCGCGACGACGTCGAACCCCCGCCGCGCCCCGATCCCCCGCAGCAGCGCCGTCGTCCCCTCCCGCCGCCGGCCGAACCGGAAGCGGGGGCCGACGCAGATCGCGGCCAGATCGAGCGAGCGGGCGAGGCGCCGCTCGACGAAGGCACCGGGCCCGAGGGCCGCCAGCCGCCGGTCGAACCGCACGACGATGCAGAGGTCGAGGCCGAGACGGCCCAGGAGCAGGAGCCGGTGTTCGATCGTGGTCAGGAGCCGCGGGGCGCGCCCCGTCCCGACCACGGCGAGCGGGTGCGGGTCGAAGGTGAGGAGCGCCGCCGTCCCGCCGCGCCGGGCCGCCTCGCGGACGACGGTCCCGATGATCCTCCGGTGGCCGAGGTGGACGCCGTCGAACACGCCGACGGCAAGGACCACCGAACGCGCGCGCCGGGCCGCATCGCCGCCGAGTCCCCGCGCCACGTTCATGAATCCGCCCGCCCCGCTCCCCCGTCCGCGGCGCGCAGCAGGGACTCGAGCTCCCCGGGGGTGCGGTCGAGGAGCGCGTCGAGCGCCACGGCGCCGTCGAGGCGGAACCGCCCCACCCTCGTCCGGACGAGCCGCTTCAGGTGCCCCCCGCAGCCGAGGGCCTCGCCGATGTCGGCGCAGAGCGTCCGGATGTAGGTCCCCTTCGAGCAGACGACCCTGATTTCGGCGTCCGGCGGCCTGAACCGGATCAGCTCGATCTCGTCGATGCGGACCGCCCGCGGCTCCCGCGGGACTTCCCTTCCCCGCCGCGCGAGGACGTAGAGGGGGACGCCGCCGCGCTTGAGGGCGGAGTACATCGGGGGGACCTGCCGCAGCTCCCCCCTGAACCCCGCGAGGACCTCGCGGAGGCGCCCCTCCGTCACCGAGGCCCACTCGCGGCGCCCGGTGACCTTCCCCTCGGCGTCCTGGGTGTCGGTCGTCGTCCCGAGCGTCATCACGGCGCGGTACTCCTTGGCCGCCGCCATGCACTCGCCGAGGCGGCGGGTCGCGGCGCGGCCGAGGCCGAGGACGAGCACCCCCTCCGCCGACGGATCGAGCGTGCCCCCGTGCCCGACGCGCCGGAAGCCGAAGCGGCGCCGCACCGCGGCGACCACGTCATGCGACGTCATCCCGGCCGGCTTTCGCACGGCGAGGATGCCGCCCGTCTCCGGGGAGCTTTCTGAGCGCCTTTCTGACATCGCCGAGCACCATCCTCTCGATCTTCCCCGGGGCACCGCGGATGAGCGCCCCGGCGGCCGCGCGGTGGCCGCCCCCGCCGTAGGCGGCGGCGATCCTGTTGACGTCGATGCGCCCGTCGCGCGAGCGGAGGCTCACGCGCATCCCCCGGCCGTCCGCCTGCTCCTCGAGGAGCACGGCGACCTTCACGCCGGCGATGTCGCGCGCGCAGTTCACGAAGCCCTCCGTGTCCTCGGGAACGGCGCCGCTCCGGGCGAACATCTCCCTCCCGATGCGCACCCAGGCGAGGGCGCCGCTCAGCTCGACGCGCAGCGTCCCGAGGACGGGGGCGAGGAGACGGAGCTTCTCGGGGCGGTTCTGCGCGTAGAGCCGGTCGCTGACCGCCTCCGGGTCGACGCCGCGATCGAGGAGCTCGGCGGCGAGCCGGTGCGTGAACGGCGTCGTGTTGCCGTAGGAGAAGCGGCCGGTGTCGGTGGTGAGGCCCGCGTAGAGGCAGGTGGCGATCCCGGCGTCGATCCGCGCCCCCAGCTCCTGCAGGATGAGGAAGACGAGCTCCGCCGTCGCCGCGGCCCCCTGCTCGACCCAGTTCACGCCGGCCCACCGCTCGTTGCTCGGGTGGTGGTCGATGTTGGCCGTCCTCGCCGCCCCGCGCACGGCCGCCGCCGCCCCCCCCGTCCGCTCGGGGCGCGGCGTGTCGAGGACGACGACGGCGTCGAAGCCGTCGGCCGAGGGGCGCGGCGGCCGGACCGCGCCGCTCCCCGGCAGGAACCGGCAGTTCGCCGGGACCCGGTCGGGCAGCCAGACCTCGACCCGCCGCCCCATCCGGACGAGGGCGCGGGCCAGGGCGAGCTCGGATCCGACGCAGTCGGCGTCCGGCCGCACGTGCCCGCAGATGACGAACGACTCATGCTCCCGGAGGAGCCGCGCCACCGCCCGCGGGACCTTCTCCCGCATCCTCTTTCCTCTCATCCTCGATCCTCTTGAGCAGATCCATGATGTGGAGGCCCCGGTCCAGCGTCTCGTCGAGGGCGAACTCCAGGTGCGGAATGACCTTCAGCTGCACCCTGCCGGCGAGCAGCCGCTGGATGAAGCCGGCGGCGCTCCGGATGCCGTTCATCGTCCGCTCCTTCGCCTCGGCGTCGCCGAGAACGCTCACGAAGACCCTCGCGTGCGAGAGGTCGGGGCTCACCCGCGCGCCCGTGACCGTGACGTAGCCGACCCGCGGGTCCTTCAGCTCCCGGAGGATGATCGCGCTCGCCTCCTCCACGATGAGCCGCTCGACCCGTTCCGTCCTGCGCGTCATCGTCAGGCCCCCGTCAGAGCATCTGGATCCGGTAATCGGCGAGCATCGCGTCCCGGTCCCCCCCGACGAGCCCCGCGACCGCCTCCAGCAGCTGGTGGGCGTAGGCGCCGTCCGAGGCCACGGTCACCGCGGCGAGCACCGCCTCCGTCCAGCGGTCGTGCGCGTCCACCTCGGCGATGGCGACGTTGAACCGGCGCCGGACGCGGTCCTTGAGCGACTTGACGACCGTCCGCTTGTCCTTGAGGGAGCGGTTCCCGGGCATGTTCAGGCGGAATTCGATGAGTCCGATGATCATACCCACCGTTTCTCGTTTCCCGTTTCCCGCTTCACGGGGAATCCGATTGCGCCGTGGCGCTCGTATCCCGCACTTCGCATCCCGCGCGATCCGCGGCGGATAATGCACTCCGCACCACGGATCTTCACGGATGATTGCCGGATGGGCACGGATTGTTCTTTCGTCGCATCCGCGGAGATTCATCATCATCCGCGTCAATCCGCGGCGGAAACCCTGATGCCTTCGACTTTGGACCTTTAACTATTGACTGTAGTTGGATCCGTGCCAATCCGTGGTGGCTTGTTTCTTCGCGCAGGCGGCCCTACAGCCGCTGGGGGACCTTCTCCATGGTGAACGCCTCGATGCTGTCGCCCTCCTGCAGGTCGACGGCCCCGGCGAGGCGGATGCCGCACTCGGTGCCGCCCCTGACCTCGCGGACGGCGTCCTTGAACCGCCGGAGCGAGGCGATCGTCCCCTCGTGGATGATCTTCTCCCCGCGGATCACGCGCGCGCGCGCGTTCTCGGTGACCTTCCCATCGACGACGAGGCAGCCGGCCACGCGGTCTCCCTTCCCGACCCGGAACACCTGCCGCACCTCGGCGCGGCCGATCACCGTCTCCCGGATCGCCGGCTCGAGCAGCCCCTCCATGGCCTTGCGGACGTCCTCGATGACCTCGTAGATGACGTTGTACAGCTTGATCTCGACGCTCTCCCGGCGGCTGAGCTCCTTGGCGGCGACGTCGATGCGCGCCTGGAAGCCGATGATGACGGCGTCGGAGGCGGCGGCGAGCATGACGTCGTTTTCGTTCACGTCTCCCACGGCGCAGCGGAGGATGCTCACCGCGACCTTCTCCGTCCCGAGCTTCACGAGCGCGTCGCGGAGCGCCTCGACGGATCCCTGCACGTCCCCCTTGATGACGAGCAGGAGCTCCTTCGCCTTCCCCGCCGAGATCTTCGAGAACAGCTCCTCGAGCGTCATCTTCGAGACCGCGGCGCCCCCGGCCGCGGCGCGATCGATCCGCCGCTCCTCGGCGATGCGCCGCGCCTCCCGGTCGCCCGCGGGGACCGTGAGCAGCTCTCCGGGCTGCGGGACGCCGTCGAGGCCGAGGACCTCGACCGGCGTGGAGGGTCCCGCCTCGACGACCCGCCCGCCTCGGAAGTCGAAGAGCGCCTTCACCTTCCCGGCGTACGGGCCGCAGACGATCGGATTGCCCACGCGGAGCGTCCCGCTCCTGACGAGGACCGTCGCGACGGCGCCCCTCCCCCGATCCATCCGCGCCTCGATGACGATCGCCTCGGGAGCCGCGTCGGCGTCCGCCCTGAGCTCCAGCACCTCCGCCTGGAGGACGATCATCTCGAGGAGGTGGTCGATCCCCTGCCGCGTGACGGCGGAGACGTCGCAGAAGATGGTCTGTCCGCCGTATTCCTCCGGCGTGAAGCCCGCCTCCAGCAGTTGGCCCCGCACCTTCTCGGGGGAGGCGCCCGGCTTGTCGATCTTGTTGACCGCCACCATGATGGGCACCTTCGCCGCGCGGGCGTGGTCGATCGCCTCGCGCGTCTGTGGCATGACGCCGTCGTCCGCGGCCACGACCAGGACGGCGATGTCGGTCACGTTCGCGCCCCGCGCCCGCATGGCGGTGAAGGTCTCGTGACCCGGCGTGTCGAGGAAGGTGATCCTCCCCTTGTCGAGGGCGACCTCGTACGCGCCGATGTGCTGGGTGATGCCGCCGGCCTCGCGCTCCGCCACGCGCGTCCGCCGGATGGCGTCGAGGAGCGAGGTCTTCCCGTGGTCGATGTGGCCCATGAAGGTGACGACGGGCGCCCTCGGGACGAGCCGCTTCGGGGGCGCGGCCGGCGCCTCGGGACGCTCCCGCCCGATGGAGACCTCGCGGCCGAACTCGTGGGCGATGATCTCGACCGTGTCGGCGTCGAGGGTCTGGTTGATGGCGGCCATGACGCCGAACTTCATGAGCCTCGTGATGATGTCGCCCGGCGGGAGGCCGAGCCCCTCGGCGAGCCGTCTGACGGTCACCGGCGCGGTGAGTGCGATCCTCGGAGGGGGAGGGGCGGGAGGCGCCGCCTTCGGTTTCCCGGGCGCGGCCTTCGGCGGGGCCGCGGACGGCGGGGGGGCGGCCTTCGGTTTCCCGGCGGCCTTCTTCGGGGGCGCCGCCTCCTTCGCGGCGGGGGCGGCGGGGCGCTCCTGCCGCAGACGGTCCGCGACCTCATCGGCGATGGTGCTCGAGTGGCTCTTGACCTCGACGCCCATCGCCTTGAGCCGCGCGATGATCTCCTTGTTGTCCTTCCCCAGCTCCTTCGCCAGCGTATAGATTCGAATGCCCACGCCCCATCCCCCCTTCGCCTAGATCTCGTTCATTCCGCCCTCGCGCAGCCGTGCCGCCGGCGGACCGGTGATCGTTCACCCGGCCGCCGGGCTATTGCCGTTCCGCCTCCCCCTCGGGGGGCGGTTCCTCCCCCGCTTCTTCCGCCGTCTCCTCGGCGCCTTCGCCGCCGGGCGGCTGATCCTCCGGCCCGGCCTCCCCGGTCTGCTCCGGCCCCTCCCCGGTTGCCGGTTCCGCCGCTTCGGGCCCTTCCTCGACCGCGGCCTCCTCGGGGGGCCGCCGCTCCTCCGCGGCCTCATGCGCTCCGACGGGTTCCTCCCCGGGCGCGGCATCCGCGGCCGGTTCGGCCGCCGGTGCGGTTTCGGGGACGGTCTCCTCCGGCGGTTCGATCCGGTACTCCGCGGCCGACCGGACGATCTTCTCCGCCGTCCGGTCGCCGATCCCCGGCAGCTTGACGAGATCCCCGACGGTCGCCCGGCGGAGATCGCCGAGCGCCCCGTAGCCCGCCTTCGCGAGGGCGGCGACGACCTTCCTGCCCAGGCCCGGGAGATCGGACACCGGCACCCCCGCCTCGCGCTCCTCGCGCTCCCGGTCGCTCGCCCGCTTGATGTCGACCCGCCATCCCGTGAGGTCTGCGACGAGCCGGATCCCCTGCCCCTTCTTGCCGAGGGCGAGGGCGAACTGGTCGTCGTCCACGATGATCTCCGCCTCGCGCTCGCCGGTGATCTTGATCTCGCGCGGCCGGGCGGGCGAGAGGGCGTTCGTGATGAATACGACGGGGTCCTCGCTCCACCGGACGATGTCCACGCGCTCGCCGTTCAGCTCGCGCACGACGTCCTTCACGCGCGCCCCGCGCATGCCGACGCACGCCCCCACCGGATCCACCTTCTCGGTGGTCGTGCTCACCGCGATCTTCGTCCTGAAACCGGGATCGCGCGAGATGCCGTCGATCCTGACCGTCCCCTCGAGGATCTCCGGGACCTCGAGCTCGAACAGCTTGCGGACGAGCTCGTTGTGGCTGCGCGAGACGATGATCTCCGGCCCCTTCGACGTCTCCCGCACGTCGACGACGTAGACCTTCAGCCGCCGCCCGATGCCGTACCCCTCCCGGGGGCACTGCTCCGAGGAGGGGAGCTTCGCCTCCGCCTTGCCCAGGTCGAGGATGACGTCGCCCCGCTCGTAGCGCCGCACGACGGTGCTCAGGAGCTCTCCCACCCTGTCCTTGTACTCGCTGAAGATGATCTTGTGCTCGGCGTCCCTGATGCGCTGGATGATGACCTGCTTGGCGGTCTGGGCGGCGATGCGGCCGAGCCCCTTCGCGCTGATCTCCCGGCGGATGACGTCCCCGACCTTCGCCTCCGGATTGACCTTCCTCGCCGCATCGAGGGCGATTTCATCATCCGGGATGGTGACCGTCTCGACGACCTTCCGCTCGACGAACCCCCTGATCGCGCCGGTCTCCCGGTCGATCCGGACGGTCACGTTCGCGGTCGCGCCGGCGATCCTCCGGGCGGCGGAAACGAGCGAGCTCTGGACCGCCTCGATCAGATCGTCCCTGCTGATTCCCCTCTCCCTCTCGAGGTATTCGAAAACGGCAAGCAGTTCGCCATTCATGATGAACCCCCGTCTATCGCGCCCTCCAAAAAAAAAAGTGGGTTGTCACCCACTCTTCGCAAGCGGAAGTGTCGGCAGCAGTACGATTATATAGTAAATCCGTCCTCCGCCGTCAAGCGCGGAAACAAGCCGGCGCGCGAATATTTCTTAATATACTGCCCTGCAAACGGTACCGAATGAAATATTTTCCCTCGCCCCCCCGCTTCATGGACCCATGAAAGATTGACATTAATCGTTTATCGAAATATTGAATCGCGGGAAAGGCCGGCGACCGTACGCCTACAGGTTGCCGGCGACGGCGGCGGCGAACTCGCTGCACCGCACCTCGCGGGCGCCGGGCATCTGGCGGGCGAGGTCGTAGGTGACCGTCCGGTCGGCGATCGTCCGCCGGAGGGCGTCCACGACGAGGGCGCCGGCCTCCCTCCAGCCGATGTGGTCCAGGAGCATGACGCCCGAGAGGATGAGGGAGCCGGGGTTGACCCTGTCCTTCCCCGCGTGCCGAGGGACGCTCCCGTGCGTCGCCTCGAAGACCGCCGCCCGGTCGCCGATGTTCGCCCCCGGCGCCATGCCGAGGCCGCCGACCTGCGCGGCGCAGGCGTCGGAGAGGTAGTCGCCGTTCAGGTTGGTCGTGGCGATGACGTCGTACTCGTCGGGCCTGAGGAGGACCTGCTGGAACATCGAGTCAGCGATCCGGTCCTTCATGACGACCTTCCCGCCCGCCTCCTCCCCCTCGCGCGCGACCCGGCCGGGGAACTCGGCCGCGACCTCGTAGCCCCACTCGCGGAACGCCCCCTCCGTGTGCTTCATGATGTTGCCCTTGTGGACGAGGGTGACGCTCCGCCGCCCGCGCGCGAGGGCGTAGCGGACCGCCATCCGGACGAGCCGCTTGCTCCCCGCCTCCGAGATGGGCTTGATCCCGATCCCCGAGCCGGGCCGGACGGCGGCGCCGAACCGGTCCCGCAGGATCGAGGCGAGCTCCTCCGCCTCCGGGCTGCCCGCGGGCCACTCGATCCCCGCGTACACGTCCTCGGTATTCTCCCTGAAGATGACGACGTCCAATCTCTCCGGGTGCCGCACCGGCGACGGCACCCCCTCGAGGTAGCGCACCGGGCGGACGCAGGCGTAGAGGTCGAGCCGCTGCCGGATCGTCACGTTGAGCGAGCGGTGGCCTCCGCCCACCGGCGTCGTGAGGGGGCCCTTGATGGCGACGCGGTGCGCCTCGATCGCGCGGAACGTCTCCTCCGGGAGGAGGTCGCCGCCCGCCGCGACGGCCCGCTCGCCGGCGAGGAGCTGCCGCCACTCGATCCGCCGCCGCCCCCCGTACGCGCGCCCGACGGCGGCGTCGATGACGAGGCGCGCCGCCGCCCAGACCTCGGGCCCCACGCCGTCCCCCTCGATGAAGGGGATGGCCGGGGCGTCGGGGACGACGAGCGATCCGTCGGGGGCGAGCGCGATGGTGCCGGGCATGGGTCCTCACCCCCCCGCGGTTTTCAGGCGGATGAATTCCTCGATGCGGTCCATCCCCCGCTCGATGTTCTCCATCGAGGTGGCGTAGGAGAGGCGGACATGGCCGTCCGCGCCGAACGCCGCGCCGGGGACTACCGCGACGAGCGCCTGTTCGAGGAGCGCCTCGGCCAGCGCCATCGAGCCCATCCCGGTGCCGCTGATGTCCGGGAACGCGTAGAACGCCCCCATCGGCATCGTGCAGGAGACGCCGGGGACGGCGCGGAGGCGGCCGACGATGGAGTCCCGGCGCGCGCGGAACTCGCCGGCCATCATGGCGGTGAAGGACTGGTCGCCCCTGAGCGCCTCGACGGCGGCGGCCTGGGCGATCGAATCGGGGTTCGAGGTGCTGTGGCTCTGGAGCCGTTCGGCGAGCGCGGCGATCGCCGGCTCCGCGGCGAGGTACCCGATCCGCCAGCCGGTCATCGAGTGCGACTTGGAGACCCCGTTGACGACGATCGTGCGCCGCTTGATCTCCCCGCCGAGGGAGGCGATGCTCGCGTGCGCGGCGGGCGGGTAGATGATCTTCTCGTAGATCTCGTCCGAGATGACATGGAGCCCCCGGTCGAGGGCGAGCGCCGCGACCGCCTCGAGCTCTCCCGGGCACGCCGCCCAGCCGGTCGGGTTGTTCGGGCTGTTGAGGATGATCGCCTTCGTCCGGGGCGTCACCGCCCTGCGGAGCCGCTCCGGGTCGAGCCGGAAGCCGTCGGCGGCGGACGTCTCGACGAAGACCGGCCGGCCGCCCGACATGACAACCTGGGCCGGGTAGGTGACCCAGTACGGCGAGATGATGATGAACTCGTCGCCGGGATTGCAGAGGACCCGCACGGCGTTGTAGAGGGCGTGCTTGGCGCCGCAGGAGACGACGATCTGCCCCGGCTCGTACGAGAGGCCGTTGTCGCGGCGGAGCTTCTCCGCGACCGCCGCCCGCAGCTCGAGCGTCCCCGCCACCGGCGTGTACTTCGTGCAGCCCGCGGCGATCGCCCGGCGGGCAGCCTCCTTCACGTGCTCGGGCGTGTCGAAGTCGGGCTCTCCCGACCCGAAGCCCACCACGTCCTTCCCCGCCGCCTTCAGCGCCTTGGCCTTCGCGTCGATGGCGAGCGTCGCCGACGGCTCCACCGCCCCGATCACGGCCGAGAGTGCATCCTGCCGCATCCGTCCCTCCGTTGAAACGCCCCCGTCAGCCGCCCCCCGCGAGGGAGGCCTCGATGAGCGGTCCGACGTCGTCCGCCGCGAAGCGGACAATCTCCATCTCCCGGCGCGCGTTCTCCGGGGAATCGGAGGCGTGGGCGGCGTTGATCATGATGTCGCGCCCGAACTCCCGTCGGACCGTCGCCGCCTCCGCCTTGCTCGGGTCGGTCGCCCCGATGATGGCGCGGATCTTCCGCACCGCCTCGACCCCCTGGTAGACGAGCGCGAGGCAGCGCACGAGGCCGGGCGCCTCCCGCTCGCCGGGCGCGACGGCGTTCCGGTCGCGGCCGGTCATGAACCGGACGAGCTGGTCGAACTGGTCCCCGGCGACGAGGCGGTTGAGCCGCTCGCCGATCTCCCGCGCCGCCTCCTCGGGGAGGCCGACGCCGAACTCCCGCTCGAGCGCGAGCCGTGCCCGCTCGGTCACCGGCCCCCGGAACTTCTCGAAGAGGAGCGGCCGCACCGGCCCGTAGAACTCCTCGGCCTGGGCCACGCTCATCCGGAGGATCTTCACGCCGATGATGTAGAGGTCCGCCTTCGAGAAGATGTCGATGATGTTCCCCGCCCGGATGCTCCTCGAGCTGAAGATGTCCGGTTTGATGAGGACCGTGGTCTCCTGGACGCGGTCCCGTTCCGCCGGCTGCCAGGGCACGACGTCCCTGAGGAGCCCGCCGTCGGTCTTCGCGTACGAGGCCCACACCCGGAGGGAGGACGCGGCGTCCTCGGGGGACGGGATGACGAGGACGGCGGGCTCGAAGTAGCGCACCGTGCCGTCGTCGTCCTTGACGTAGTCCCCGTAGGTGTCCCTGATCGTCTCCCCGGAGAGGCTCGGGCGCGTGATCGGCCCCACGACGTGCTCGTTCAGCTCGCGGACCGCGTTCTCGCCGCGGAAGAGGAGGAACATCACGCGGCGCCTGAAGCCGCGTCCGTCGGGGGCGTAGGCGCGCCGGACATAATCCCGGATGAGCGAGCGGACCTGCCAGTGGGGCGCCGACCGGTCCGCGGGGATGGCCTCGAGATAATCGCGAACGAGCTCCGCCGAGGGGGCGAACATCCTCGCGGCGACGAGGTCGAGGCTGCTGCGCGACAGGAGCCGCCCGATGACCCCGCCGGTGCGCGATTTCCTGATCGTGTAGGGATTGATGATGACGAAGGCGAGTTCCTCTGCCATCCGAACGCCTCCCGGGCGGCCGTCAGTCGAGCTCCCGCGTGATCTCCCGGAGCAGGCCGTCCTTCTTCACCGCGAGCGTCTGGAAGGTGATCCGGTCCACCTCGCCGGTGAGGCCGAAGGAGACCGCGCCGTCCTCCCAGGTGGGCCGGGCGCCGTCGGGGGTGAACCAGAGGTTCTTCTCGTCCGCCTTGTAAATCTGGGCGTGGAGCGCCTTCTCGAACTCGTCCGCGTTCGAGTCGGCCGTCAGGTCCTGGACGAATGAACCCTCGAACAGCTCCATGTCGATGACGATCTTGCAGACGGTCCGGCCCATCCGCTCGATGACCACCATGATCCCCTCGTCGAGGTAGGAGAAGACGGCGACATTGTCCCGGGCGATCGCCCGCGCCCGGTCCGGCCTGCCGAGCAGGCGCTGGACCTCGTCGGCGTGCGTGCCGAGCCCCACCCCCGCGACCGTGAACGCCTTCATGTCCACGGGAAGGTCCCTGAACTCCCTGAAGGCGACCGCCGTCGGCCAGCCCGCCGGGTCGAAGGTCACGACCGCGGCGACGCCGCGGTCCGGGGGCCTCCCGTCCTCGCTCAAGAACAGGGCGTCGCCCTTCTCGAGAAATATCCGCCGCCCCGCCTTCTTCCTGAAGTCGTCCATGGTGTCGGCGAAACTGAACGGCGCGCCGTAGAGGCCGCGGCTGTCCTTGATCTGGGCGTCGATCCTGCGCACCGGCCCGATCTCCCCCCACCTCGGCGCCGCCTTCCCGTCCCGGCGCCCGGCCGGATCGTCGCCCGCCCTCGCCGTCGTCAGCCGGAGGCCCTGCCGCGGGAAGGCGAGGACGAAGCCCCGCCGGACCGCGCGCCACTTGCCGAAGGGGCCGAGCGCCCGGCGCGCCTCGGCGGCGGAGGCGCCGACGCCGACGCCGGCGATCTCCCGGCGGTCGAAATCGGCGCGGACGTTCTCGGTCCGCTCGATCCTGAGCATGTGCAGGCGGTCATCCTCGTCGAAGGCGAGGACGAGCTTCCCCGGGCTGAGCGGCTCCCCCTCCCGGTAGGCGCAGATCCTCGCCATTTCCTCCTGGTAGATCCTGCCGCCGAGGTGCTCCCGGAAGGCGTCCTTCCGGGCGGTGAGCGTGAGCGGCTGGGCGAAGCCGCCGTCGAAGTCGGCCATGTGCACGGTGATCCGCGAGACGCCGGCGCCGCGCTTCCCCGCGACGACCCGGATCCCCTCGCGCTGCCAGGTCCCGGCGTAGGCCCTCCCCCGGACGCCGTACGCGTCCGGCGGGCCGAGCAGCTCGAGGACGCGCTGCGGGCTGTCGCCCAGGCGGAGGCCCGCCACGCCGAGGCCGTCGAGGTCGATCTCGAGGTTCTCCTCCCACCTGAAGGTCACCCTCGAGAGCCATCCGTCCGCGCTGAAGGAGAGCACGGCGGCCTCCCGGAGGGGCGCGCGGTCGTCCTTCCTGAGGAAGAAGGCGGTCCGCCGGTCCTTGTAGATCTGGCGGGCGAGCGGGCGCAGCATGTCGACGTGGCGCACCGGGATCGGGATCGGCTGGACGAACGATCCCGTCAGGCGCGCGTAGGGCGGCGAGGGATCGATGAAGCAGTCGATGCGCTCGACCTTCCCCTCCCCCTCCTCGAGGACGATCCGGATCCCCCTGTTGAAGTAGGCGTAGACGACCTGCCCGCGCATCCGCTCGGGCGGCCGCTTCTCGAGCGGGATGTCGTCCTCCGAGAGGTCCTTCTCCTCGAGCGCGGCGGAGATCGTCTGGATTTCCTGCGGGCGGCCGAGCGCCTCGAGGATCTGCCCGGCGGTCGACTCGAGGCCCACGCCGGAGACGGTGAACCGGTCGAGGTCGATCGCCGCGGCCGGCACGGGCGTCGCCGTGGCCGAGGGCCGCGGCGCGGCGGCGGCGAGGGCGGCGGCGGTCAGAATCGAAAGGCACTCGACGAACACGATCGGCCTCCTGTCGGGCAACGCATCACGGTAGCAGCAGCAGCCGCCGAATGCAAGCGGAAAGGGCGGAACGGCGCCGCCGCGTATGGGCGCAGATCCACGCGGATGTGTCGCGCCACAGAGGACACAGAGAACACGGAGGATAGTGGTTCTCCCGCTGATTCAAACCGGTGAATGCAGACTGAACGGGATGCCTCCTCCGGATGCTCTGTGGTCTCCGTGATCTCTGCGGCGGGAGGAAGTATCCGTCATCCGCGCCAATCCGAGAAAATCCGCGGCAAAACAGAATGAATATTCGTGGAGATCCGTGGGAATCCGTGTCAATCAGCGGTCGCGTGGTTCTTCTTCTCGGGGGCGGCGGGGGGCGCTACGGGACGGGCCAGCCGTATCCCCTGCGCGCATCCCAGGGCCGGCCCGCGTCGACGGAGAAGGAGCCGGCGCCGGAGGAGCCCGCGGGGCCGAAGCTCACGCGGAACGCCATGCGTGCGGCGGTCCAGCCCGGCGTAAAGGGGCAGCTGCCGCCGGCGATCTCGAGGCCGTCGCTGAAGCCGTCGCCGTCGGTGTCGGCGTCGAGCGGGTCGGTTCCGTGGATGAGAACCTCGTCCCCGTCCGAAACGCCGTCGCCGTCCGAGTCCGGATCGAACGGGTCGGTCCCGTGGAGGGTGAGCTCGTCGCCGTCGGTGAGGCCGTCGCCGTCGGTGTCGGCGCCGTCGCTCCAGCCGTACGAGACCGCGACCCTGCTCTGCCCCTGCTGCGGGATGCCGAGGGCGGGGGCGAGGTCGGCGATGGAGCCGAAATCGGCGGCGATCTCGTACACCATGCCGTAGAAGGCGCCGGCGTACACCGCGCCGGTCTCCGCGTCCCTCGCGAAGTCGAAGATGTTGCTCCCGACCCAGAGCGGGGAGGAGTCCGAGGGGAGCATCCCGAGGAACTCGTCGGCGCGCGGGTCGAACCGGAGGAGGTAGCGGTTGGCGGCGCCCCCGCGCCGGTACGCGCAGGCGACGAGCTCGTGGCCCCCGCCCGCGCCCGGGATGAAGAACTGGTGCGGCAGGTACCAGCCGTCGGCGACGGCGGGATACGCGATCCCGTCGTAGCTCTCGAGGAAGCCGAGGTCGGTCCCGTCGTCGGCGTCGAAGATGCGGAGGTGGTTCTCGAAGCCGGTCCCCGCGTAGACGACGCCGTCATCGCCGGGATCGAAGTCGATCCAGCACTCGTCGTAGAAATAGAAGTCCGACGCCCGCTCGCGCACGAGCCGGTCCGCGCCGGTCCCGTCCTCGCGCATGATGAAGATCCCCTTCATCTCCCGGTGGCCGTAGAAGGAGCCGAGGTAGATGCGGCCGTCGGACGGCCGGATCGCGATGCTGAAGAAGTGGGGCTCGTAGGTGACGCCGCCGAACTCGAACCGGAAGACGCCGTATTCCCGCATCCCCGCCCTGCCGCCGCCGGCGCCGATCTCGAACTCGAGCAGCTTCCCGGTGCCGATGTTGCCGACGTAGAGCCGGCCGGTGCGGGGGTGCACCGCGATGACGGCGGGGATCGAAATGCCGTCCGAGGGACCGGCGAATTCGATCAGGGTGTACGCCTGCGGCCCCTCGAGGGGGACCCTGAAGACCCGGTCGTTATGGCCGGGGTGCGAGACGGCATCGCGGAGGCAGACGAAGAGCTGCCGCACCTGGGCGGCGGCGGGGGGGGCGCCGGCGACGGCCGCCGCCGCGGCGAGGATGCCGAGGATCCGCTTCATCAACTTATTTTACCACGATTCCTGACCCGGCGGGAGAGGCGGGCGGCCTTGAGCCGCAGCCACTGCCTCGCGAGCGCCGGCCAGAAGCGGGGGCTGAAGAGGATGTTGAGCGTGAGGAAGCACTCGTAGGTGCAGGCGCACCGCTCCCGCCGTATCCGCTTCCGCGCCCCGCGCGCGGCCGCGCCCCGCCAGATGCGGGAGAAATCGTACCGCTCCTCGCGCACGTTCCCGAGTTTCAGGTCGGTGCGGAGCTCGCACGGGTAGACGTCGCCGTTCGCGAAGAGCGCCGCCCCGAGCCGCCCCGCGGCGCAGGGGACGAGGCAGCGCCGCTCCCGCGCGATCCGCGCGATGAGCCGGTGCCGGACGATCCGCTTGGCGTTCACGACGTCCGCGAGCGGCATCGCGCGGTAGCCGGAGATCTCCCCGTCGAGCAGGCCGCGCTCGAGCCGGTCGGCGTAGGCCCGGTACCGCTCCATGTCGGGGGGCCGGCACGCCGGGTCGCGCGGCCGCCCGCGGACGAGGAGGGTGAAGAGGGCCGACGGCCTGAGGACCCGCGCGAAGTAGTCGTAGTTCTCGAGGAGGAGGCGGTCGTTCAGGGAGGAGACGGTCGTTTCGATGTTCACCTCGAGGCGCCGGTCCCGCGCGGCGATCCCCTGAAGCGCCCGGAACGTGGCCACGGCCTTCTCGAAGAGGCCGGGGACGCCGCGGATCCCGTCGTGCGCCGGGCCGACGGCGTCGAGCGAGACGTCGATGCCGAGGCGGATGCGCGGACAGGAGGCGAGGATCGCCTCCGCCGCGGCGACCGTCGCGGCGGTGAGGCTCCCGTTCGTCGGGATGGCCACGTCGCGGACGCCGGTCGCCTCGTGGAAGACGCGGACGATATCGGCGAGGTCGTCCCGAAGGAACGGCTCGCCGCCCGTGGGGAGGAGGAAGAGGAGCGGCCCCACCGTCCGCGCGACCGCCTCGATCTCGCCGAGCGAGAGCTCCCGGCCGACGGCCGGGTACACGGTCCCGTCGCCGAAGAGGCAGTGCCGGCAGCGGGCGTTGCAGCGGTCGGTGACGAAGAAGACGAGGTAGAGGGGGAACGGCCGGACCCCCGCGAGGCAGAGGAGCCGGCGAGCCGTCGCCGCGGTGCCCATCTCAGTACCTCCGCCCGAGGGCGAACGTGACGACGCCGTGCACGGCCCCGAGGCCGTGGGCGACCTGGTCGGCGATCATGAGCGGGACCGACTGCGCCCATCGCCGGACGCCCCCCTCGCGCAGGATGAAGCCGAGAAACCCCCTGTTGAGGAGGAGGGCGAGGAGGACGAGGATGAGCGCCCCGAGGAGCGCGGGCGTCCCCGCGAGGGGGGCGGCGGCCAGAAGGAGGCAGGCGCCGAGGGAGAGGGCGATGCCGCCGGTGAACTGCCGCGGCGACGTCAGGTAGGTCTTCCGCCCCCCCCGGCCCGCCGCGGACCTGAGGATGATCTTCACCACGCCGGAGGTGCGCAGGAAGCCGGTCCGGAGGAGGCCGGCGAGGCTGTAGTGGCGGAGATGCCGCACCAGGATCCCCTTGTCGAGCAGGAAGCGGCTGCCGCGCGCGCGCGCCCGCACGCCGAAATCCGTGTCCTCGATCGTCGCCCGCCGGTAGCGCTCGTCGAAGCCGCCGGCGGCGAAAAACGCCCCGGCCGTGATCGCGGCGATGCTCGTGTAGAAGACTCCCATCTCGTGCGGGAGGAGGCTGTAGGTGTAGTGCATGTAGGCGTTCTTGTAGAAGCTCGCGAGGTTCGGGTAGGCGGCCTCCCGCCCGAGCATCCCGACGACGCCGTCCCAGGGGCCGTCGGCGATGCGGCGCCTGATCCGCTCGAGCGCCCCCGGGGGGATGAGCACGTCCGCGTCGATGAAGACGAGGATGCCGCCCCGCGCGGCCCGCGCCGCCTCGTTCCGCGCCGCGGCCGATCCCCGGTTGACGCGGCTCCGGAGGATCCGGACCGGGCGGGAGGAGGCGATCTCGACCGTCCGGTCGGTCGAGGCGTCGTCGGCGACGATGACCTCCACGCCCGCGCCGCCCGCCGCGAGGACCGAATCGAGGCAGGCGCCGATCGTCCCGGCGGCGTCGTGCGTCGGGATGATGACCGACACGGCCGGCGGCTCAGCCGCCGTCTGCGTTCCGTTCGAGCGCATGGCCCCTGTAGGCGGGCCGGAGGCTGCCCCCGATGACGTCGGCGGCGCACGCCATCCCCGCCCGGATGGAGTGGTCCATGTTGTTGTACCAGAAGGCGGCCGTCCGCCCGAGGAGGGCGAGGTTCCGGAGCGCCGCGAGCGGCCGCGTCGCGCGTTCGAGGCGGTCCCTGTAGTCGAGCGTGTAGACGGGGTAGACGTTCTCGACCCGCTCGACGTGGACCGCGCGGACCCGCGCCCCCCTCCGGACGAGGCCGACCCGCTCCAGCTCCGCCGCCACCATTCCGGCCCGCTCCTCCGGTTCCCGCCAGAGCGCGTCCTCCCGCCCGCAGGTGACCTCCAGGCCGAGGCCGGTCGCCCCGGCGGGGCAGGTCGCCGCGCTGAAATACCGCGGCACGCTCACCCTGTTGAACGACACCCCCTCCTCGCCGTAGTAGCACCACTGGTAGCGGACGCGCGGCTCCCCCTCGATCTCGACGTTGTAGAGGATCGCCGAGAGGTAGTCGAGTGCCGGCCGCGCCGCCCCCGCGAGGCCGCAGATGTCGTGGAGGGGGCCGGTCCAGAGGAGGACGTCGGCCGGGAGGCGCTCGCCGCCGTCGAGGCGGACGGCGGCGATCCCCTCCCCTCCCCGCTCGATCGCGGCGGGGGCGACGCCGGTGCGGACGGCCCCGCCCGCCCGCTCGATTTCGCGGGCGAGGTTCCGGCCGAACGTGTCGATGCCGCCGCGCGCGGGGTAGATGAATTCCGTCCGGACGGGCACGGGGAGGAGGGCGTTCCGCAGCACCTCCGTGAGGGTGCCCATGCGCAGATTCCTGTCGATGACCGCCCGGTCGATCCCCATCCGCGCCCAGTCCGCGTGGATCGAGGCGGGCGGCCGCTTGAGGAACTTCAGCGTGTAGGCCCTGAAGAAGTACTCGTAGAGCGTCCGCCCGTAGCGGTGGAGGATGTACTCCTCGAAGCTCGGCCCCGCCGGCGGGCGGCGCCGCCACAGGTCGGCCGCGAGGCGGGCGATGATCCCGGGCGGCAGCTTGAGGAGCGTCGACGGCCGGAGCGGCCAGTCGTGGTAGCGGCCGAAGAGCCGGACCCCGCTCCGCCGCGGCATGAGGAGGCACTCGCCGCCCAGGATCCGCCTGATGAACGCGAGGACCTCCGCGTCGTCGGTGTGGAAGCGGTGCGGCCCCACGTCGAAGACGAAGTCCCCGTACCGGAAGCTCCGCGCGAGCCCGCCGACCGACCGCTCCTTCTCGAGCACCGTGACGCGGAACCCGGCGCGGGCGAGGAGATACCCGGCGGTGAGGCCGGCCACCCCGGCCCCGGCGATGACCGCCTCCCGGGGGGGGCTCACGGCGCCCCCCCGCGGCGGCGCGCGGCCGGGAGGAACAGCAGGACCCAGGCGGCGGCGGCCGCC